>NZ_JCATZN010000003.1:0-726546 GCF_059694505.1 Leisingera sp. ANG49 | reverse complement strand
CAGATCCCCCTCCAGCGTCAGATCCAGACCAGGGCCCTCCGCCCCAGGCGTCAGCACGATCCGCTCCACCAGCGCGCGCAGCGCCTCCTTGGCTTCTTCCATGCTCTCGGCGGAGCCAAGGCCCTTGATCTGTTGCGACACCCGCTCCCGGTAGCGGGGGTAAGGAAGCGGCCACTGTCCCGGCTGGACAGGGTATAAAACAGACGTTAGCCGGGGGCGGGGCTGCCTCAGGTTACTTGTTTGCTTCTTTCCGCAGCCAATCCACCAGTACGGTTACTTCAGGCCGGAAGCGGTTGCGGTCCGAAGGCAGCACAAGAAAATGCCCTTGGCGGGACGGCAACGTCAACTCGCTCGCCCGTACCAGTTTGCCGCTTTCCAAATAGGGCTGCGCAAAAACCTCTGCGACCAGAGCAATGCCTAAGCCGCGGCTGGCCAGTTCCAGCGCGATCAGCGACTGATCCACTTTGTATGCGGGCTCCTGAATCGGACATTCCGGCTCATGCAAGGCAAAGAAGTGCCGCCAAGTATCGACAACCCCGGCAAGTTCAATCATCGGGCCTTGGGCCAGCGACCGGGGACTGCCGCTGGCGCGAAGGGCAGGGGCGCAGACGGCGATTACTTCGTTGCTCATCAGGGGCAGCACTTTGCCGTCCGACCAATTTCCGTCGCCATACCGGATGTCTACGTCGATCTCCTCTCCCTCGGCCAATTCTGCCCACGAGGCCGACAAAACCCGAAGGCGGCTGTCCGGACTGTCTGCTTTGAAACGCTCCAGTCGCGGGACCAGCCAAAGCAAGTTCAATGAACTGACGCAGCGCAGGGTTATCTCCGCTTCCGCTCCCTTACCGAAAAGGCTCGAAGTCGTGGCGTCGAGGTCGGCAAAAGCCTTGGCGACCACCGGCCGGTAGGCCTGCCCCAGCCGGGTCAGGATCAGCGACTTGCGCTCCCGGCGGAACAGTTTGTGGCCGAGCTGGGCTTCGAGGCCCCGGACCTGATAACTGACGGCAGAAGGCGTCAGGCCGAGCTCTTCGGCAGCCAAGGTGAAATTGCCAAGCCTCGCACTGGCGTCAAAGGCCCGCAGCCAGCTCAAAGGGGGAAGTTCCTTATACATTTCGCCAGCATAGCTGGTCTGCGAATTTTTTTAATAGTATGGCAAAAGATTTTTCGTTTTGGATTTTTGGGGCGGCTTTGTAACGGTCATGCAAGAGCACTTAGGGCAGGCGATCAGGAAAAGTGGCGGACTACGATTACATCATCATCGGCGCGGGATCCGCAGGCTGCGTGCTGGCGGAGCGGCTCAGCGCTTCCGGGCGCCACAAGGTGCTGGTCCTGGAGGCGGGCGGGCGCGGCCGGTCGCCGTGGATCAGCCTGCCGCTTGGGTATGGCAAGACCTTCTTCGACCCGGCAGTGAACTGGAAGTACCAGACCGAGCCGGAAGAGGCGCTGGCCGGGCGCAGCGGCTACTGGCCGCGCGGAAAGGTCGTGGGCGGATCGGGCGCGATCAACGCCCTGGTCTATGCCCGCGGGCTGCCGCATGACTTCGATGACTGGGAAGCATCCGGCGCCACCGGCTGGGGCTGGGACGCGGTGCGCCTGACCTACGAGGCGATGGAGACCCGGGTCACTGCCCGCGGCGGCCGCCAGGGCAGCGGGCCGCTGCACGTGCAGGACGTCTCCGATCAGATCCATCCGGTCAACCGGCATTTCTTCGCGGCCGCAGGTGAATTGGGACTGCCGCTTACCAAGGATATCAACGGCAGCGCCAATGAAGGCGCGGCGGTCTACCGGATCAACACCAGCGGCGGGCGGCGGATGCATTCGGCGCGGGCTTACCTCGCACCGGCACTTAAGCGGAGGAACGTGACCCTGATGACCGGCGCGCTGGTTGAGCGGATTGTGTTTGAGGGCCGCCGGGCCGCTGCGGTGCAGCTGAGCCAACGCGGCAGGGTGCTGACGCTTCGGGCCGGGCGCGAGATCATTCTTTCGGCCGGGGCGGTGACCTCTCCGCGGCTGCTGCAACTGTCGGGAATCGGCCCGGCGGAGCTGTTGCAATCCCATGGCATCACCCCGCTTCTGGATGCGCCGCATGTGGGCGGCAACCTGCAGGACCACCTCGGCATCAACTATTACTTCCGCGCCACCGAGCCGACACTCAACAACGCGCTGCGGCCGTTCCTGGGCAAAGTGCGGGCGGCCTTGCAATACGGCCTCACCCGGCGCGGGCCGCTGGCGCTGTCGGTGAATCAGTGCGGCGGCTACTTCCGCTCGGCGCCGGAACTGGGGCGGCCGGATCAGCAGCTTTATTTCAACCCGGTCACCTACACGACCACGCCGAACGGCAAGCGCACGGTGGTCCAGCCCGACCCTTTCCCCGGCTTCATCATCGGCTTCCAGCCATCCCGCCCCACCAGCCGCGGCCGCATCGACATCAGTGCGGCCGACCCGGTGGCACCGCCGCGCATCCGGCCCAATTCGCTCGCGACCGAAGAGGACACGGCGCAGGTGATAGCGGGCGGACGGCTGTGCCAGCGGCTGATCTCCACCAAGGCGCTCAAGGGGCTGGTGGAATCCGCCATGGACCCGGACCTGCGCTGCATGGACGATGACCAGATCCTCGCCGATTTCCGCGAGCGCTGCGGCACCGTCTTCCATCCTTCCGGCACTTGCCGGATGGGCTCGGACTCTGCGGTCTCCGTGGTGTCACCGCGGCTGAAGGTGCACGGGGTCGAGGGCATCCGCGTCGCCGATGCCTCGGTCTTTCCCAACATCACCTCGGGCAACACCAACGCCCCCACCATGATGCTGGCGCACCGCGCCGCCGATCTAATTCTGGAGGATGCATGAGCACGCCTTATTCCAAGTCCGGCGCGGTGCCGGTTTCCAAGGACCGCGGCAAGGACGATACCGGGCCGCGAATCCGCCGGATTGAAACCTTCTGCACGCCGCTGATCGGCTTTGTGCGAGTCACCGCCGAGGATGGCACGGCCGGCTGGGGGCAGGTATCCACCTACAGCAGCGACCTGACCTGCGAGATCCTGCACCGGCAGGTGGCGCCCTGGGCGCTGGGGCGCGGCATGGATTCGCTGGAGGATGTGGTCGCGGAGATCCCGCTGCGCGAGCACAAATTCCCCGGCACCTATCTGCGCCGGGCCATGGCGGGGCTGGACACCGCGGTCTGGGACTGGCGCGGCAAGGCCGCGGGTAAACCGGTGGCCGAACTGCTGGGCGGCTCGGCCGGTCCGCTGCGGGCCTATGCTTCCTCGATGCGGCGCGACATCACACCCGCGGACGAGGCCGCGCGAATGCAGAAATTGCGCGACGATTTCGGCTTTGACGCCTTCAAGGTGCGGGTGGGAGCCGAATGCGGCCAGGACCGGGACGAATGGGAAGGGCGCACCGAGGCGATCATCCCCGCTATCCGCAAGGCCATGGGCCCGGATGCGGCGCTGCTGGTTGATGGCAACTCTGGCTTTGGTCCCGCCCGCGCGATCGACGTCGGACGGATGCTGGAGGCCAACGGCTACGAGCATTTCGAGGAGCCTTGCCCCTATTGGGAGCTGGAGCAGACCGCCGAGGTCACCCGCGAGCTGTCCATCAACGTGGCGGGCGGCGAGCAGGACTGGGACCTGCAGCAGTGGAAGCGGATCGTCGCGATGCGCGCAGTGGACATCATCCAGCCAGACATCCTGTACCTGGGCGGCATGGTGCGCAGCATGGAAGTAGCCCGCATGGGCCATGCCGCCGGGCTGCCGTGCACCCCGCACGCTGCCAACCTGTCGCTGGTGACACTGTTCACCATGCATCTGTTACGCGCGGTCCCAAATCCGGGCCGTTACCTGGAGTTCTCGATCGAGGGCGACGACTACTACCCGTGGCAGCGCGAATTGTTCCTGAACGATCCCTACACCATTTCCGGCGGCCAGGCGGTTGTGACCGAAGCCCCCGGTTGGGGCGTCGAGATCAACCCAGAGTGGCTTGCCAAATCCACCTACAAATGCAGTGAGGACGCCTGATGACCTCCGACCGTCTGATTTCCACCTATTTCGAAACCGGCACCCTGCCGGACTTGCCGCGCGATCACTTCATCGGCGGGCATTTCGTGGCCCCCGAAGGCGGCGCCCGGATGGAGAGTTTCGATGCGGGCACCGGCCAAGCCTTCGCCGAATTTGCCGCGGGCTCCGCTCCGGACGTGGACCGCGCCGTGGCCAGCGCCGCCGAGGGCTTCGAGATCTGGCGCAGCACGCCGCCCGCCCGGCGCTGCGCAATCCTGATGGAAGCGGCCCGGCTGATGCGGGCCGAGGCGGACCGTCTTGCTGTGGTGGAAAGCCTCGACAGCGGCAAGACTCTGGCGGAGGCGCAAGGCGACGTCACGGGCTCGGCGCGGCTGTTCGAGTATTACGCCGGCGCCGCCGACAAGCTCGACGGGCGCAGTGTCAACCTTGGTAACGGCAATGCCGCCTTCACCCTGCGCGAGCCGGTGGGAGTGACCGCCCATATCGTGCCGTGGAACTACCCGACCTCGACGCTTGCGCGCGGTATTGCGCCGGCGCTCGCGGCAGGCTGCTCGGCAGTGGTGAAACCGGCGGAGACAACGCCCTTCACCGCGCTGATGATTGCCGAGCTGCTGATCCGCGCCGGCGTGCCTGCAGGCGTGGTGAACGTGGTGACCGGCACCGGCCTTGAGGCGGGCGCACCGCTGGTCGCCGACAGCCGGGTGCGGCATGTGACCTTCACCGGCTCGGTTGCAACCGGTGTGGGCGTGATGCAGGCGGTGGCGCCGAATGTGACTGGGCTCACGCTGGAGCTTGGCGGTAAGTCGCCGCTGATCGCTTTCGCCGATGCCGATGCGGAGGCGGTGGCGGAGGGCGCGCTCTGGGCGATCTTCTCCAACTCCGGGCAGATCTGCTCGGCCGGTTCGCGGCTGGTGATTCACCGCGATCTGCACGCCGAAGTGCTGGAGCGGCTGGTCAGGAAGGCGCAAGCCCTGCGTTTCGGACATGGCCTGCGCAATCCGGACATGGGCGCGGTGAACTCCGAGCGGCACCTGGCGCAGATCGCGGGCCACGTGGAGCGCGCCCGCGCGCGCGGGGTTGAGATCGTGACCGGCGGCAAGGCGGCAGCGGACCCGGAAACCGGCAACGGCTGGTTCTATGAGCCGACCATCCTCGACGATCTCGCCGCCAGTGATGAGGCCGTGACGCAGGAAATCTTCGGCCCCGTTCTCGCCGTGCAGACTTTTGACACGGAAGAGGAAGCGCTGGCGCTTGCCAACGGCACCGATTTCGCCCTGGCGGCTGGGATCTACACCCGCGACATATCCACCGCCCTGCGCATGGCGCAGCGGGTGGATGCCGGGCAGGTTACTGTCAACGACTATTGGGCCGGCGGTATCGAGCTGCCCTTCGGCGGCAACCGCAAGTCAGGGTTCGGCCGCGAAAAGGGGCTGGAGGGGCTCGACGCCTACACCCGTTCAAAGTCTGTCACACTTGCAGTGTAAGGCGCTGCAAGACGGCTTTTCCCAAGGAGGCAGAACTTGATCCCGAAGGCCTCGGCCGCCCTGGCGGCGCCGGCCCGGCGCGGTCTTTGGCAGGCCCGCTGCGGGCGGGCTGGCCCTAGGGCTGGGCCTGCACAACCGCGTCGAAACCGCGGAGCCGAAGAAGGGCGGCACCCTGCGGGTGGGCTAAGGTCAAGCACTACTTGATCAAGCCGGGTCTCAGCAGTCTTGATGCGACCTGCAAGCCGCGGATATTCCTCTCTATTTCTACAGACAACGCGGGGCAAGAAACTGAATACCGCATGCTGCGCAGCCAAGAAGGCAAAGAATGAAATTCTCAATTTGTCTCATGGGGACACGCAAGTGTAGAGGTTACCCAGCACAGCCAATGCATTCCTTAATTTTTTTTCCCACTGGCGGGTTTTTCCAGCTGCACTGACCGGAAAACAGCGCCTTCCGGTCAGCCAGTGGGTCAGTCAGAGGTAGCCGGGAATACTGCGCCCTAACTGCTCCAGCAGCCAGCGGGTCACTCGCTTGGCTATGGTCCGGGCATTCTCCAGCTGCTGCGCAGCAAAACCATGCAACTTGCCCGACAGGTATTTCCCGGGGAACGCCTCTACCAGCGTCCCTGCCCGCAAGTCATCCTAGATGAAAGGTGCCGCGGCAAGAGAAACACCGGCCCCGGCCAGGGCCAGCCTTATCAAGGTGGCCAGGGAATTGACCTCGACAATGCGCCCGTCGAGTGTGTCGCCTATTCCCATTGCCGCACACCACTGGGGCCAGGCCACGCGCGGCCCGGCACATTCAATCAGCACACAATACACTTATTGGCCGCCATGCTGTTCCATATTTACCTGGGTGCAAACTTCCATCACCGTTTCCTGCAACAAGGGCACGAAGCTCGCGGCTTCTCTGGACCCGTATCCGATGACCGGATCATCCTTGTCAAAGCGTGTGTGATTGGCCTGGTAGTCGATAGTCAGCTCCAGATCCGGGATGTCCCTCATCAGGTCAGGTATCAGCCGGGTCAGGCAGAATTCAACAAAGGCCGGAGAATAGCACGCAATGGAAACGTTGTTGCGGGTTTACCGGGAGAACATCCTGGACGTTGTAAGGGAAAGCGCTTCCAGCGCCTCCTGAATATGCGGATGGTACGCATCCCCTTCATCCATCAGCACCACATGCCGCTCGCGCCGTTCGAACAGGTTCGCAATCAGGCCCTTTTCCAGCTTTTGGATCTGCAGCGATACCGCCCCTTGGCACAGGCTCAGCTCCAGGGCCGCCTTGGTGAAATTCAAGTGCCTTGCCGCGGCATCAAAGGCCGGAAGCTAACCCAGATTGCGTTTCGCGTCGTTCCGCAGCCGCGCCGTCCTATTAGGTTCAGGGTGCTTTGATTTTCAGCGCGCTGCGTGATTCACGGCTCGGAACACGGAGCGGTGACATGAGCGACCTCTATTGGCTGACCAGCGAGCAGACGGCCAAGCTTGCCCCTTTCCTCCCGAAGTCGCACGGTAAACCACGGGTCGATGACGACGGGTGCTGAGTGGAATTATGTTCATCAATCGCAATGGGCTGCGCTGGAGAGATGCTTCGGAAGCCTGCGGACCGCACAAGACGCTGTACAGCCGGTGGAAGCGGTGGGGCGAGAAAGGCATCTTCGCGCGGATGATGGCTGGGCTGGCTGCCGAACACGGAGAGGAGAAGACCGTGATGATCGATGCGACGTACCTGAAAGCCCACCGAACGGTGACCAGCATGGGCGTGAAAGAGGGGGGGCGTGGACGCCTGTTCGGCCGGACCAAGGCCGGCTGAGCACCAAACTCCATGCCATCTGCAACAGCCAGGGACGCCCCTCAATCTGTTTGTCACCGCCGCGCAGGTCAGCGACTACTTTGGTGCCCGGGCATTGCTGAGCAGTTTGCCCAATGTCGACTGGTTGTTCGGGGATCGCGGGTACGACGCCGACTGGTTCAGGAACGCATTGAAAGACAAAGGGATACGCGCCTGCATCCCCGACAGAAAGCAACGCAAGACCCTGGTCAAAAACGACAAGCGCCGATAGAAACGGCGCAACCGCCTCGTGATCATGTTCGGCAGGCTCAAGGACTGGCGGCGTCTGGCGACACGCCATGATCGCTGCCCCAAGGTCTTCCTATCCGCCATCGCCCTCGCTGCAGTCGTCATTTATTGGTTTTGCACCCTGACCCTAGCCAACTCCCGTATGTTAGTGGCCTGCCAGAAAGTGACATTCGGATCATCGACGGAGTTTGCAATGCCTCTGCCCGAAGAAGGCCTTATAGGAAGACTACCGCGTCGAGCATAGCACGGGCAAACCATCGAAGCTGCAATAGCGAGCCGCAAAAGGATCAGAAAAGACCGGGCAGAAAACAGGCGCATAGGGCAGAAGCTGCCAACAGCGCCAGTGTCAACCCGCCGATCCGGATCACCTTTGCGCCGCCTGCGCTGGCAAGGCTGCGCAGCGAAGTCTTGGCGCCGAGAGCCGAAATCGCAATGACCAGCAGCCATTTGGACGCGCCCGCGGCAAAATCTGCCATTTCCTCGTTTAGCACCCCGGTGTTAGCCAGAATGGCAAGGGCAAAGAAGACAATCAGGAACCCGGGCACCGGGATCTTTTGCGTCCTGTCCCGTTTGCCCGCTGCCGAGATGGTCAGGATCAGAACGCAGAGCACAAGCGGCAGCAGGCTGACCCGGACCATTTTTACCAAAGTGGCCAATTCCGCAGTTTCTTCCGAAACCGTCAGCCCGGCTCCGACGACCTGCGCGACGTCATGGATGGAAGCCCCCAGGACAAAGGCTGTTTGCGCCTCGCTGAATCCAAGCTGCACCAGCGCTATCGGATAAACGATCATTGCCAGCGTCGACAGGGCGGTGACCGCGACCACCGTGAACAGCGTCTCCTGCTCCAATGCCTTGCTCTTAGGAAGGCAGGCCGAAATCGCCAGCGCCGCGGATGCGCCGCAGATTGCCACCGCGCCGCCTGTCAGCACGCCGGATTGCCAATCCCGGCGCGACAGCAGGAGGCCCAGCAGAATGGTACCGCCCATAAGCCCGGCAATGGCGCCAAAGCCCGCCACTCCGAGAGAGGCGATATCGCTCAGGCTGACCCGCACCCCCAGCAGGGCCACCCCGGCGCGCAGCAGCGGTTTGGAAGAGAAGGTGATGCCCGGTGCCACAGCCGCTTCCTCGGCCAGCGGGTTGAAGACCATGCCGATCACCAGTGCCAGCAGCATGACCGGCGCGCTGTAATGCTCCGACAGGAACAGCGCCGCCAGCCCGATCACCGCCGCCAGCGCGACGCCGGGGTAGAGGGAGCGGGTATTCGACAATAAGGGAGAGGGCCGCCCGAAGGCGGCGCGGTTCAGCTGTGCCAGCATTGCAGTCTCTGCTCAGTAGTCGTTTTCGAAGGGAGACATGGCAACGTAAACGGACTTCAGCTGACTGAAGTGCTCGATCGCCGCACGGGCGTTTTCCCGCCCGATGCCGGATTGGCCGACACCCCCGAAGGGCATTTCGATTGGGGTCAGGTTATAGGCATTGATCCAGCAGGTGCCCGCCTTGAGGCGCGACACAACACGGTGGCCGCGGGCGAGATCACGGGTGAAAACCCCGGCAGCAAGGCCGAACTCGGTGCTGTTGGCGCGGGCCACAGCCTCGTCTTCACTGTCGAAATCCAGCACCGACATCACCGGGCCGAAAATTTCTTCGCGGGCGATGGCCATGCCGTCTATCACGTCGGCAAAAACCACCGGGCTGATCCAGGCCGGGCCTTCGGGCAACGGCAGCGGCGGCGTCACGCGGGTGGCGCCTTCCTGTTCCGCCGCGGAGATATACCCCTTCACCCTTTCGGCTTGCCCGGCGCTCACCAGCGGACCGACCTGGGTTTCCGGGTCCATCGGGTCGCCGATTCTGATCCTGGCGGTGCGCTCTGCCAGACGGGCCAGGAAAGCCTCCTTGATCCCCTTCTGCACGAACACGCGGGTGGCGTTGGAGCAGATCTGGCCGGTGGAATAGAAATTGCCGAGAATGGCGCCCGACACAGCGCTGTCGATGTCGGCGTCATCAAAGACCAGCAGCGGGGACTTACCGCCAAGCTCCATGGTGATGTGCTTCATCTGCCCTGCGGCGGCCGCGGCCACCGCCCGGCCGGTGGGCACCGAGCCGGTGAGCGACACCTTGTCGATACCGGGGTGGGTGGTCAGCGCGGCGCCGGTGTCGCGCAGCCCTTGCACCACATTGAACAGGCCCGACGGGGCGCCGGCCTCAGTCAGGATTTCCGCCAGTTTCAGCGCGGTCAGCGGCGTGAGTTCGGAGGGCTTGAAGATCATCGCGTTGCCGCAGGCCAGCGCCGGGGCGGCCTTCCAGCAGGCAATCTGGATCGGATAGTTCCAGGCGCCGATGCCGAGGCAGACGCCCAGCGGTTCGCGCAGCGTATAGGCCCAGTCGCCGCCCAGCGGGATGTGGTCGGCAGTCAGCGTTGCAGCCTGGCAGCCGAAATACTCCAGGCAGTCGGCGCCGCTTGCGGCATCAGCCACCCGGGTTTCGGAAATCGGCTTGCCGGTATTCAGGGTTTCCAGAACCGACAGTTCTTCGTTCCGGGCCCGGATGATATCCGCGGCCCGGCGCAGCACGCGGCCGCGCTCGGCGGGCGGCGTCGCGGCCCAAATGGCCTGCGCATCGCGTGCGCAGGCCACAGCCCGTTCGATTATGGACGGGGAGGCGCCATTCAAACGGGCGATCACTTCACCCGTTGCCGGGTTAATGCAGTCGAACGGAGCGCCAGCGGCGTCTTCCAGGTAGGCCCCGCCGATATAGTGGGAGGCTTCGGGCTGGCACGGAAATTGCATCATGCTGGCGCTCCTGATGGTCAGATGTGGACGTAGAGGTCGCTGCCTTCGACGGAGACGTCGAAACGGCGGGTTTTCACCGAGGGATCCACCAGGAACTCGCCCGAGCGGATGTCGAACTCCCAGCCGTGCCAGGCGCAGCGGACGATCTCGCCCGCGCGGTCATAGACGAACTCGGTTGAATCGGTTTCCTTGGTGGTGCCGCAGACCGGCCCTTCGCACAGCGCCGCACCCTTGTGCGGGCAGATGTTCAGCAGCGCATGGAAGCCGTCCTCCAGCCGGAACACGCCGATCGGCATGTTGGAAACGGTGACGATCTTGGCCGCGTCCTGCGGAACCTCGTCTGCCTTGCAGGCAAAATGCTTGGTGGTCATGTCAGGGTCTCCTTATTCAGCGGCCTGCGCTGCCGGGCGCGGCAGGCGGGTGTAGACGTCCAGCGCGTTGAGGCCGAAGATCTTCTCGCGCCATGCCGGCGGCACGTGCAGCTTGTTCACGTCGTCATAGTCCCAATGCGGGTAGTCCGAGGCGAACATCAGGGTGTTCTCGCCGTCCATCGCTTCCAGCGTCGCCCACAGGTGCTGGATGTTCTCCGGCTGCTCCAGCGGCTGGGTCGAGAAGCGGAAGTGGTCCTTGAAGTATTCCGACGGCAGCCGCTTGAGCCACGGCGTTTCCTTGCGCAGTGCCTTGTAGTTTGCGTCCAGCCGCCACAGCACCGACGGCACCCAGGCAACGCCGCATTCGATCACAACCACTTTCAGGGACGGCCATTTCTCGAACACGCCATTGGCGATCAGGCTCGCCATATGGGTCATCGCGGTCTGCGGCAGGATGGCGTGGGTTTCCCAGAAGAAGGTCGAGGGGCCGGCCCCGATCGGGGTCGAGTTGATGCCGCCCTGGCCGCCCAGGTGCATGGCAAACGGCAGGCCCATCTCGGCGCAGGCCTCGTAGATCGGGTGGTAGAACGGGTCGCCGTAGGGGCGCGCGGCGCCGTGGCTGACCAGCACCTGCACAATGCGCGGATGGCTGCCCACGCGGCGGATTTCGGCAGCGGCCAGATGCGGGTCCTGCGGTGCCACCACGATCGAGCCCCAGAACCGGTCGTCCTTGGGCAGCCAATAGTCGATCATGTAGTCGTTGTAGGCCTTGCACAGCGCGTTGGCGTAGTGGGGGTTGGCCAGCGTAGAGGCTTCGATCGGCTCGTCGCCGGTCAGGATCGCCACGTCGATATTGTATTTATCGAGGTGCTTTTCCTTCATGATCAGGTAGTTGTCGTCTTCCTCAACCGGATTGACGTCATGACGGGCAAAGCCTTCGGGATGGAACCAGGGGCGGTGGCCATGCGGGAAGGCGCCGCGCGGGCCGGTGCGCTCGCCGCGGACGAACATGTCCTTGAAAAGGCCTTCCATATACGGTTCCAGGACCGTGGCGCTGCACCAGTAGTTGTGGCAGTCGCAATCGACAATAAACATGCGCTTCTCCTCTCGCTTGTCCAAGCCGGACGGGCTGTGGGCAATGTCTGCGCGGCCTTGATAAGAACCGGGGATCGGCAAATAAATGCAATTGATATGCCTCTTTTAATCGGAAATAATGATTGAATGAACCGGCAGCTGCTCCTCACTTACATGGATGTTCTGGAAACCCGGAACTTCAACCGCACCGCCGAGAGGCTGAATGTCACCCAGTCCACCGTCAGCGCCCGGATCCGGCAGCTGGAGGACGAACTGGGCACACGGCTTTTCGAACGCGGCCGCGGCGGGGCTGATCCGACTGCGGCGGGGCGGCGGTTCGAAACACATTGCCGGTCGTTGCTGGCGGCGTGGAGCCTTGCCAAGCGCGATGTTTCGGCGGGGCCGGGGCTCAGCCGCCCGCGGCTCAGGGTTTCGGTCCAGTTCAGCCTGGCACAATCCGTGCTGGTGGACTGGGCCAAGCAGATCCGGGCGCAGGTGCCGAAACTGGACCTCTATCTTGAGGCGAATTTTTCGCAGCAGATTCAGCGTGATATTCTGACCGGGGAAGCGGACATCGGAATCGTTTTCGCACCGCAGCAGTACCCGGACGTGCATGTGGCCGAGTTTGGTTCGGAGAACTATGTGATGCTGTCCACCGATTGCAGCAGGTTCCTCGAGGTGGATTGGACCCGCTATATCAAGGTAGCCTACACTTCCTATTTCGACCGCCAGCACGATGAGCTGTTTCCGAATCTGGTGCATGTCCAGACCGTGGTTGGCAGCGATGATCTGGCGGTGGACTTTTTAAAGGCAGATGGCGGCACCGCCTATCTGCCTAGCTTGTCAGTGCCCGGCCTGATGGAAACCGTCCCCGGCCTGCAGCTAGTGGAAGGCGCGCCGGTCATACCGCAGCCGCTTTACTCCATCGTCCACAGCCGCAAACGCCATGATCCGCTTGCAGCGCAGGCCATCTCACTCTTTCAGAAGTTGGTTCAGACGCAAACCATCGACAATTTCGATTAAAGAGGCATTTCTGATGCATTTTTCCGGGACGGGTGCCGGGTATCTTCCCACGAATTCAATCGTGGAGGTCACCGTACCATGCTCATCGCTACCGAAAGCCCGTTTTCCCTGAGCTCAGCAAACTCTCAGCCCTGCTTTTCGGGCGGGCCGGCAACGCTGATCTGCAAGGCAGTGATCGAAGAGACGCACGACAGCAAGACCTTTGTCTTCGAGGACACCCAGAGCCGCAGCTTTGATTTCAAGCCGGGGCAGTATGTGACCTTCAGTTTCCGGATCGGAGGCAAAACCCATGTGCGCGCCTATTCGATCTCCTCCACCCCGACCCGACCGCACAATATCCAGGTCACCGTCAAGCGGGTGCCGGGCGGGCTGGTGTCGAACTACCTGAACGATGAAATCCGGCCCGGGGCGGAAATCGAAATTGCCGACATTTCCGGCAGCTTCAACTGGATCGATATCCCCTGCGAAAAGCCGCTGCTGCTGTCGGGCGGCTCCGGTGTCACCCCGGTGATGTCGATGCTGCAGTACATCACCGATGTGACCCTTCCAAAGGATGTGGTCTTTGTGCATTTCGCCCGCTCCCCGAAAGACATCATTTTTCGCGACCAGCTGGAGTTCATGGGCAAGCGGTTCCGGAACGTGACCGTGCATCTGGTGGTGGATACAGCGGATGACCCCGCCTTTGACGGCGAAACCGGGCAGATATCGGCAGAGCTGATGCAGCGGCTGGTGCCGGACCACGCCGAGCGCAGCATCTTCATGTGCGGCCCGGAGGGGTTCATGAAAGCGGCCCGTGCGGTTGCCGGCGAAATCCCGTTTGCCGCAGTTCACGAAGAAAGCTTTGGCGAGAAGATCACGATCGAGGAAGCCACCGGCACCGGCGGCGAAGTGTTCTTTTCTCTGAGCGGCAAGAACGGCCACTGCGCCGAGGGCGAAACGCTGCTGGAAGCGGCGCTGAACGCCGGTGTCTGGATTGATTCCGCCTGCCAGCAGGGGGTCTGCGGCAACTGCAAGGTGGTGCTGACCCAGGGCCAGGTCGAAATGCAGGACATGGGCGGGCTGCAGCCGGGCGAAGCCGAGGCCGGCTATGTGCTGGCCTGCTGCAGCTTGCCCAAGGGCGCAGTGGCGCTCGACGCCTGACATACCGCCAGCAGGGCGGCCTGAAGAAGGCCGCCTTCACGGCCAGACGGCCGCCCCCCAGCTTCCCTAAAATCAAAAAATGATACCAGCAAGGAGGATGAAATATGTCTAACGGAAACCGGATCCTGGAAGAGCCATTGCGGGATCTTCCAATTAAAACGGCCGACAAGGGCTTCTATTCGGGGTTCAGCGTGGACGTGACCGTCACCGGCAAGCTTGCGGTTGGCGGGCTGGTTCTTTGGGCCGTGGCCTTTCCGGAGAACGCTGGATCGGTATTGTCGGGTTTCAACAGCTTCATCCTGTCCCACTTCGCTTCCTGGTACATCTATGTGATGGCCGCGTTTGTGCTGGTCTGCATCGGCCTGGCGCTGTGGCCCGCTGCCGGCCGGTTGAAGATCGGGCAGGACGGCGACGTGCCTGAGTTTTCGAATTTCTCCTGGTTCTCGATGATGTTCGGCGCCGGGATCGGGGTTGGCATGCTGACGTGGGCGGTGGCCGAGCCGGTTTATCACTTTCAGAATAATCCGGACGTGATCCAGGGGCTGGCCACCGCTGCAGACGGGGACAATGTGCTCAACGCCTATAAATGGTCCTATCTGCACTGGGGCTTCTCGGCCTGGGCCTCCTATGCGATTGCCGGGCTGGCGCTGGGGTTCTTTGCCTACCGCCGCGGGCTGCCGCTGACCATCCGATCTTCGCTGACGCCGCTGTTCGGCAGCCGCCTGTCAGGCTGGACCGGGCATTTGATCGACATTGTTGCGGTGATTGCCACCATCCTGGGCGTTGCCCAGACGCTCGGCTTCGGGGTCGAGCAATTCGTGGCCGGCATGGCGCGGATCGGCGTCGGCGGCTGGCTGCTGAATGGTGAGGGCACCGCCTCGGTGACTGGTATTATCGTTGCGCTGCTGATCATCATGGGCGCTTCCACCCTCTCCGCACTCTCCGGGGTCGGTAAAGGGATCAAATGGCTGTCGAACCTCAACATGGGGCTGTCGATCTTCCTGCTGGTCTTCTTCCTGCTGTTCGGAGCCACCGGCTTTGGCATCCGGGCCCTGTTTGTCGGGCTGTGGGAATACGTCATGGCCCTGCCGGAGATGTTGTTTACCGTCTACCGCGGCGATGGCAGCGGCGGCGCCGCAGACAAGCTGGAAGGCTGGCAGGGCGGCTGGTCGGTGTTCTATTGGGCCTGGTGGGTGGCCTTTGCCCCCTTTGTCGGCCTGTTCCTGGCCCGGATCTCGCGCGGCCGCACCATCCGCGAGTTTGTCCTGGGCGCGGTAATCGTGCCGGCCATCATGTGCTTCGTCTGGTTTGCCTTTGCCGGCGGCACGGCCATTGACCTGGAAATGACCGGCGGCGCCGATGGCGCGATCTTCGGTGCATCGGACGGCGACAAGATTTTCGCCATGACCAACTTCATGCTCGGCGATGTGCTGGGGTGGATGATGGCAGTGGTGATTGTGGTTCTGCTGATGACCTATCTGGTCACGTCGGCGGATTCGGCCGTGCTGATCGTGAACACCATCAACGCGGCCGGCGACGAAGGCCCCAAGGCGCACCCGCATATCGTCTTCTGGGGTGTGGCCCTTGGCCTGGTGGTCGCGGCGCTTCTTCTGGTTGGCGGGCTGAAGGCGATCCAGACCGCGATGGTGATCGGCGCCCTGCCGTTCTCCCTGGTGATGGCGCTGATGTGCATTGCCCTGATCAAGGCGATCCTGCGCGACAGCATCCGCGCATCGCGCGCGGACCAGGCTGACCTCTCGGAAAGCAGTACCTGAAGCGTTTTCCGCTGTGCTTGGCATGGCCTGGCGCAGCGGAATTCATGGAGGACTTTCGTCATGCCAAAAGAAATCAAAGCCCAACCGGCGTCAGCTCAACATCCCGTCGAAATTCGTACGTCCGTTTCGTGCCCATAATTCCTCTCCTTTGGTGCAATAAATGCTATCAAAGGAGCGGCACCAAACCGCGACAGGTCCAGGCATAGTCGGCCGAGAACATAAGCGGGGTCGGACGACCGCCCCAGTAGCTGCAGCAGAAGGGCTTTTGCAGCCAGACGTTGGACCAGTAGCCATAATCCGGCTCGCGCACGACCTTCAGGTTGATGCCCTCGTTCTCGGCCGCCTCGGAGAACAGCACCGTTGAATGCGCTAGCCCCGTGAACCTCAAGAATTCATTCCCTTTAGCCTGCCTTTTCCTCAGCCTGCTGTTCAGTCATGCCGCCGCGGTCCGCGGCCTGGTCAGCGGCACAATCAGCGACGAGTCGGTATTGGAAACCCGCATTTTCCTGCCCTTTTCGCAATACCTGGCAGCGCAGCTTCAGGATGAAGGGGCACGGCAGGAGAAGTGAGAATTGCCCGGAACATTGACATTTGGCGGAACTGCTGAGCAGCGGCGAGGTCGATATCATGGTCGACAGCCCGCTTGTCTCTCTCGCGGTCAGGGCAAAATGCGGCAGCCGTTTAGTGGTCCGCAGATGGAAGAAGGGTGTGGCCGAATGCCAATCCGTGGCTTTCGTCCGCCGGGACAGCGGCACCCGGTCGCTGGAAGACCTAATGCGCTGAAATCTGCCGAGGCTGGATCGGTTACGGTCAGAGTCACTGGTCAGGTTGCTGACAGAAGAGCCAGGCTGCGAAATACCGTGACAGATACCGGGGTTGGCATTCCCGAAGACGATCTAGAGAAGATATTCAGTGTGTTCTCCCAAGGCAACAGAACCGCTTCCCGTGATTTCGGCGGTACCGGTCTGGGACTGGCGATCGCTTCCCGCCTCGCGCATCTGATGGGCGGTGGAAACGAGGTTCAATCCGTGGTCGGCAAAGGATCCACTTTCACATTCGCCTTTGCTACCGCTGAAGATCTGGTGACGGGGTAACTGCCGCCTGCAAAGCTGACAGGGCGGCATGCAACGGCGGTGAGAACCCTAAAGCTGAACTGAACTGTCCGATGAAACCGGATGCCGCGGAGCGCCTGTCACTTGGATTGCGTTTGCTTTTGTTGCAGGGCTTGCTGACTGGTAAGTTTCAGATCAGGTAGACCGGTTTGGCAGCTTCGATTTTTTTCCAAAGCTCATCAGCAACAACCCCTATTGCCTGGTCCCTGCGTCTCATCTTAAAGATCATGGTCCGGCGAAGCGGGAACCCTTCCAGGTTCAGGGAGAGCAGCGTACCGGACTGTCTCTCTTGCTCTGTCATATGGTCGGGCAAGCCGCCCCAGCCGAGGCCTGCGAGGATCACTTTCTTCTTGGCTGCGAGGTCTGAAACCGTCCATTTCAGCCCGCCCGGCAGCAGGTCCCGGCTCTGTTCATGCGCAGCGCCGCCTGTGCCGGCAGTGACCACCTGCACTTGGCCTTGCATTTCGGATGCGGACAAGACGCGGGAACCGGCGGGCAGGCCCAAGCCGGGGCTGGCCACCGGCCGGATCGTGACCTCAGCAACCGGTTCTGCCTCAACCTCGTCCAAGGGCACCCCATCAAGGGACGCGAGCGCGATATCCGCCTTGCCCTCCATCAGCCGGGCAATCGGGCCGCCCATCATTTCCATCCGCAGCCGCAGGTGGGTGGCCGGGTGGCGCTGCCCGGTTTCCGCCAGAGCCGGCAGCAAAGGGTCTAGATCCATTGTGGCGCTGACGGCAATTGTCAGCTCCGGCTCTTCGCGGGCACGCAGCCGGGCCGCTGTGGATCTCAGCCCTTGCATCTGTCGCAACACCCGCGACGCTTCGCGGTAGAATATTTCACCAGCCGGGGTGAGCGCGGGGCGGTAGGCTTCGCGGCTGATCAGCTCCAGTTCCAGCTCCTCTTCCAACTGGCGGATTGTGTGGCTGATGGCGGACTGCGATTTGTGCAGGCGCTCCGCCGCGCCGCGGAACGTGCCCGTTGCGACAATGGCATCCAGAGCAATGAGCTGGTCGTGTTTCATGAGCTTCCAACATGATCTATTTTTTAGATCATAACGCTGAGAACACAATATTATCAATCAATCATATCCGAAGGTAGTCAAAGGACATCACCAACACAGGAGACTGTCATGAAACTCTACTACAAGCCCGGTGCCTGCCCGCTGGCAAGCCATATCGCCCTGCATGAATCCGGCCGCCCATTTGAAATCGAAGCCGTCGATACCGCGGCTGGCCGGACCGAAACCGGTGCGGACTACCGCGCGATCAACCCCAAGGGTTATGTTCCGGCCCTGAGCCTGGAAGACGGCAGCGTTCTGACTGAGGGGGCGGCGGTTTTGCAGTATATCGCAGACAGCAGCCCTGAAGCAGGTCTGGCCCCGGCGGCAGGAACTCTGGCGCGCGCCCGGATGCAGGAACAGCTCAACTGGATCGGGACCGAGCTGCACAAGGCATTTGGCCCGCTGTTCCGCGAGGGCGCGTCCGAGGCCGGGAAAGACGCGGCGCGAACAGCCGTTGCGGGCAAGTTCGATTTCATTGAAACCCAGCTGGCGGATGGCCGCGAGTGGCTGGTTGCAAACCAGTTCTCGGTGGCGGACGCCTATCTGTTTGTGGTCTCGAACTGGGCCAATTTTACCGGTATCGACCTGGCTCGCTGGCCCAATCTGGCCGCTTTTGTGAGCCGCAGTGCTGCCCGTCCGTCGGCACAGGCAGCGATGCGTGCCGAGGGGCTGATCCAATGACGCCCGCCGTCCACAAACAGGTCGGCGAACTGATGGAGTCCTATTTCGAAGGTCTCCACCAGGCCGACAGCACCATGCTGCGCGAGGTGTTCCACCCGCAGCTGGCCTATGTCTGCGCCACGGAAGGCGATGAGCTTTACTTGGATCTTGAGACCTACATGGCCCGCGTGGACGGGCGCGAGCCGCCAGCCGAACGCGGTGACCCGCGGGAGGAGGAAATCCTGGAGATTGCCTTTTCCAGCCCTAGGCTGGCCCGTGTCAGCGCCCGGATGACCATGATGGGCCGCGACTTCCATGACCTCCTGACCCTGGTCCGCCGCGGCGCCGAATGGCGCATCGTTGCGAAAGTGTTTTCCTATGTTCCGCGAAAGGACTGACCGATGCCCTATGTGAATATCAAGGTGACCCGTGAAGGCGGCCCGGATGGCTCCGGCCCAAACGCTGAGCAAAAGGCGCAGCTGATTACCGGGGTCACCGGTCTTCTGCAGGACATTCTGGGGAAGAACCCGGCAACGACCTTTGTCGTGATCGACGAGGTTGCGCTGGAGGATTGGGGCGTCGGCGGCCTGCCGGTGCAGGACTACCGGAAGCAGGCGCAATGAAGACGCGGCTGACAGAGGCGCTTGGGATCACCTGTCCGGTGATCCAGGCGCCGATGGCCTTTGCTGCGGGCGGCGCGCTGGCCAGCGCCGTCTCCGGCGCCGGAGGGCTGGGTATGATCGGAGGTGCTTACGGAGATGCCGGGTGGATTGAACAGCAGTTCGGCGCCGCCGCGGGCGCCCGCGTTGGATGCGGGCTGATTACCTGGAAGCTGGCGGAACAGCCGCATCTTCTTGACCGGGTGCTGGCGCATGATCCGGCGGCGGTGTTCCTGTCCTTTGGCAACCCGGCGCCATTTGCGGCGGCGATCCGGGATGCGGGCGTGCCGCTGATTTGCCAAGTACAGACCCTGCGTGATGCCCGGCAGGCTCTGGACTGCGGCGCAGACATCATTGTTGCGCAAGGAGCGGATGCCGGCGGCCATGGCGAAGCAAGGGGCACCTTTGCGCTGGTTCCCGAGATTGCGGACGAGATCGCGCGCCAGAACAGCCAGGCGCTGTTGTGTGCGGCCGGCGGTGTCACCGACGGGCGCGGTCTGGCTGCGGCCCTGATGCTTGGGGCGGTCGGGGCGGTGATCGGCACCCGGTTCTGGGCCTCGCACGAGGCGCTGGTGCATCCGCGCATTCTGGAACGTGCGCTACGGGCAACCGGGGACGACACAATCCGCACCAAGGTTGTGGACATGGTCCGCGGTTTTGATTGGCCCGGCCGCTACAACGGCCGTGTTCTGCGCAACCCGTTCATTCAGAAATGGCACGGCTCAGAAGACACTTTGAAGCTGGGAGAGGGCGTTGAAGCGGTAAAATGGGCAGACGCCCAGGATGCCGGGGATCCTGATGTTGCAGCGGCATTTGCCGGCGAAGGCATCGGCCTGATCAGCTCGGCGGCGCCTGCCGGCGACATTCTCGCGAACCTTATGGAGGATGCGCGGCGGTGTCTGGCTGGGCCGGCTTCTGCAATGGCTGGGCAAAGCGCGCGGTGTTGACCATCAGTACTTCGCGTCCGGGTGACAATCCAAGGCACTTTGGAAGACCGAGAGCGGGCTCAAGCGGGGGCGACCCTACCTGTGCCAATTCCAGCAGGCATCAGAAGGTTTGGCCCAGAATAAACCTGCCCATATTGCAGAATTGTCCTGCTTCCGCCGCATAGCCAGACGCAACTTGCTGTGCGTTGCGCGACTGGCTGAATTTTCCTTTGCAAGGTAGCAGGTGTCTTCTTTTTAATGCAGCGGTTGGCTTACGCATGCGGCAATTGTTTGACGAGCCAGAAACTGCCTTTAACTGTGCCTGGTATTAAAGTCAGCTTTCGCTCAAGGCCTGAACTCGGCCGAGACTGGTACCTTCTCAAAGCGGAGGTTTGAGAAGGTCCTGGCTGTTTCTGTGACATCAGTCCCACAGGTGCTGATGTCAGGCACTGAGCAGTTTGCCCAATGTCGACTGGTTGCTCGGGGATTGCGGGTATGACGCCGACTGGTTCAGGAACGCATTGAAAGACAAAGGTATACGCGCCTGCATCCCCGGCAGAAAGCAACGCAAGATCCCGGTCAAATACGACAAGCGGCGATGCAAACGGTGTCTTTGCACCCTAAACTTGGGCCACTATTTTTGCCGAGGAAAGGGGACAGAAGATGGCTCGGAAACGGTATTCGGACGAGGACATCCTGAAGCTTTTGCGTGAGATTGAACTGAAGCTGGCGGATGGCATTGACGTACGCACTGCTTGCCGTGGTGCCGGTGTCAGCGATGCGACCTACTACACTTGGCGGCGCCGGTCCGGTGGCATGGGCAGGTCTCAGCTGTCGGAGCTGCGCAGCCTTGAGAAAGAGAATGCCCGGCTGAAGAAGATTGTGGCGGAGCTTGAGCTGGCCAGTGAGCCATGCAAGCCGCCACCGGTTCGAGGCGTATGGCGAACGATCCTCAAGGAAAGCCTGAATTACCTAAAGCCGAAGGCCTGACGACGAGCCAGCTTCGTCAGGCTGTCATTCACATGCGCCAGAAGCTTGCCACATCGGAGCGCCGGACCTGTCAGGCCGTCGGCCTTGCGCGCAGTTCCATGCAGTATTAGCCGGTGAAAAGAAACGATGACGGTCTGCGGCTTGCCATGATCCGTCTGGCCAAGAACTATGGCCGGTATGGCTACCGCAAGATAGCTGAGCTGCTGCGGATCGAAGACTGCCCCCTCTCGGCAGATTGCTTTGCAATCACCTGCCAGGCAATGGGTGAACCACAAGAAGGTTGAGCGTCTCTGGTGCGAAGAAGGGCTGCAGCTTCCGCGGCGGCATAAGAGGAAGAGACGCCTCTACCACAAAGACAGTTCAATCATCCGGCTCCGGCCGAAGCACCCTAATCACGTCTGGAGCATGGACTTTGTTCACGACAAGCTCAGCAATGGCCGAAGCCACAAAATGCTGACGGTTCTGGACGAATACACCGGCCAGGCGCTCGCGGTGGCAGTCCGGACCCGGCTGCGTTCCGAAGCCGTCCTGGAGGTGCTCTACGGCCTGTTTTTTCGCCACTGGAAGCCTGAGTTCGTCCGCAGCGAGCTGCCCATTGAGGGCGCCATTGGTTCGAGCCCAATGGGCGGCGGCCCGGAGATCGCGTCTCAGGCGACCCAGAGCTGGCTCAAGAAAGTTGGCGTGAACCCGATCCGGATCTATCCGGGATCACCTTGGGAGAACGGGTACAACGAGCGGTTCAATGGCGCTCTCCGCCACGAGGTTCTCAATGCTGAATGGTTCACAACAACCAAACAGGCCCAGGCCGTCATCAATTGCTGGCTCAGACAATGCAATCAAATCCGCCCACATCAGGCACCTAACATGCGCCCGCCAGCGCCCGAAACTCTACTTCGAATTGGCACATAGAAGTGGGGCTGGACAGATGCCCTGCGGGCAACCGCATCAAGATCATTTTCGGCAGGCTCAAGGACTGTCGGGTTGTGGCGACACGCCATGATCGCTGCCCCCAAGATCTTCATATCAGCCATCGCCCTCGCTGCAGTCGTCATTTACTGGTTATGAAACCTGACCCTAATGCATGTTTGCTTGTAGAAAATTCTGTGGACCAGTAAATTGCGTGGGCCGATACATCGCTTACGGAGAAACGGCCTACAATTTCGAAACCGCGCGAGCTGCATATGCTTTCCGTTACCTGAGCGCTTTCGTACGATTACATTTTGCGAAGAGAGCAGGTAGGAAGCGGCGGTTGCCTGCTCTCGCAACCAAAAAGTATCAGACAAAACAAAACCTGCCGCTCCATGAGAGTGGCTTCTTGCACTTGTGACATCACGGATGGAAGCATCCGCGAATGCAGAGGAAGCGGAACCTGATCCCCTGAAAGGGCTTTGCCGTGTGCTAAACCCACGGAGTGTCAGGCCGATTTGAAAGCCGGGGAAATGCTGGGCGACCTGAAACGCGGTCAATTCGCCGTTCCGCAGTTTGCGGTCCGCACCGGTCAAGCCGAAAAAAAACCTGCAAGGCGTTTCTTCAAGGGCGTGTTTGACAGAGAAATTTGTGAACCCGGAACCGGCTCCGCGTTGCCGGCATTCAAGAGGTCCCGGTACCTCCGCTAAACGGAGCAGTCATTTCCGGCCTCCAAGCATTTCCTTAAGCGCTGACGTGCAGTCCTCCAGCTTGTTTTTCAGGTCACGGAAGGCGGGAAGCGCCTCTTCCAGGTGCCCCTCTCGCCCCAGGGTTTCCAGCCGCAGCGCGGCTTCGGCAACCGGAAGGGCGCCCACGACCAAGGCGGAACCTTTTAGGGTATGTGCTGCGCGCCGCAGTTCTCTTGCAATTCCATTCCGGCTTGCGGTTTCGATGTTCTTGGCCAGCTCGGGGGCTTGCGACAGGAATATCCCGGCCATTTCCCGCAACAGATCTTCATCACCCAGCTTATCCAGGGCATCCTGCCAGTCGACCGGGGCAGGGCTGGAAAGTCCCGGGCTGGGATTCGCAGCAGCCTCTGCGGGCTTCCCGGCAGCCGGGTCCTCGGCCCCCTTCGGTGGCGGCGCCATTTGCTCCGGCAGTGCGCCCAGGCCGGCTTTTTCCACAACACTCAGCAGGGCATCTGCACGGAACGGCTTTCCGACAAAACCGTCCATTCCTGCGTCGGCGCAACGCTCCTGGTCCGCCAGTGTCACGCTGGCGGTGCAGGCGATGATCGGCAGGCGGCCGCCCTTCGCCTGTTCCTTCGCACGGATCGCTTTTGCAGCGGCAACGCCGTCCATCACCGGCATATGCATGTCCATGAGAACCACATCGTAGCTGTTGCGTTCAGCCGCCTCGACTGCTTCCTTGCCGTTCTCAGCCAGATCCACGCTGTGCCCGCGCTGCGTCAGCAGGTCGATGGCGACTTTCTGGTTGACCAGGCCATCCTCTGCCAGAAGAATTTTCAAGGGTCCGCCTTCTGCCGGGGCCGCGGCCGGCGGAGCTCCGGCCTCGTGTGCGGCGGTGCCAAGTGAGGCGAGAATGGCGTTCAGGAGGTCGGACTGCTTCACAGGTTTGACCAGCATCCGGTGAATATTCAGTTCACGCAAGCGCACCTCGCGGCTCGCATACCCGGCCGAAGACATGATCAGTATTCGCATCGCATCCAGCGCCGGGCGCTTGCGGATTTCAGCGGCCAGAGCGATGCCGTCCATTTCAGGCATCATAAGGTCCAGCAGCGCGAGCCGCGGCTGCTTGCCCCCGCTGATCATTGCGTCCAGGCGGGCCAGCGCGCCGGCCCCGCTGTCCGCCAGCACCGGCGCCATGCCCCAGTTTTCCAGAACCTCTGCCAGAATTGTGCGGTTGGTTTCGTTGTCATCAGTGATAAGTACCGGCATGCCTTGCAGTTCTTCGGGCACCGCTGAGCGGGGCAGGTCGTCCTCGCTGGCCAAGCTCATATTGACGGCAAAGGCAAAAGCACTGCCCTTGCCCGGAGCGCTGTCCAGCGTCATTTCCCCGCCCATCTTGCGGGCCAGCTGGGCCGATATAGCAAGCCCCAGCCCGGTGCCGCCATACTGCCGGGTGGTCGAGGTGTCGGCCTGTCCGAAAGCCTCGAAGATCTTTTCCTGCTGTTCCTTGGGTATCCCGATGCCGGTGTCGCGGACTTCGAATCCGACCGTCACCCCCGTTTCGGTGAGGCCGGCCAGCCAGGTATCCACCACCACCTCGCCAGCATCGGTGAACTTGATCGCATTGCCGACAAGGTTGACGATGATCTGGCGCAGGCGCGTCGGGTCGCCGACCAGCCGGTCCGGAACCTCCGGCGGAATGTGGTGGGCCAGCTCCAGCCCTTTTTCACCGGCGCGCACGGCCAGCGTCTGCAGCGTATCGCCCAGGAGATCGCGCAGCCGGAAGGGAGCCGACTCCAGTTCCAGCCGGCCGGCTTCGATCTTGGAGAAATCAAGAATGTCGTTGATGAGGTTCAGCAGGGTATCGCCGGACCGCATGATGATCCTGGCATATTCGCTTTGCTGCGGATTGAGATCGGTGCCGCATAGCAGCTCGGCCATGCCGATCACGCCATTGAGGGGCGTCCGGATTTCATGGCTCATGTTTGCCAGGAACTGGCTTTTGGCAACGCTTGCCTGCAACGCGGCGTCGCGTGCGGTTTTCAGTTCGGCGTGCGAGCGGCGCAGTTCCCCGGTACGCTGCTCAAGTTCGGCAGTGCGGGCGGTGACCAGCTCTTCCAGCTGGCTGCGGTGCCTTTGCAGCTCGGTGATATCCGTATAGGCACTGACAGTGCCGCCGTCGCGGGTCTTGTGCTCACTGATCCAGAGCCAGCGCCCGGTGGTGTGATGGACGGCGATCGGTTTGCCGGGATTGCGGTGGACGGCCAGACGGTTTGCGATCCATTCCTCTTCACTGACGTCCCCGGTCGAAACCAGCCCGGCTCTGAACACCGCTTGCAGCACATCCTCGAAGGTCATCCCCGGTTCCAGCTTTTCCACCTGCGGGAAGAATTTTTCCCGGAACACCGAGTTGAACAGGACCAGCCTGTCCTCGGCGTCATAGAGGACAAAGCCCTCTTCGACCGACTCGATCGCATCCACCAGCTGTGTCCTGGCATATTCGGCCCGGGCACGTGCATCGTGTACTTCGGCTTCGGCGCGCTGCCGGGCCACCACAATGCCCAGCTGCGTTCCCACCTGCGCCATAACATCCTGCAGGGCCGGGTTTTTCTCTTCCACGCGGCTCGAAAAGAACTCCAGAACCGCGACAACGCGCCCGGCGTGTGTCACGGGGAAGCCCGCCCCGGTTTTCACGCCGATTTCCTTGGCCAGCCTGGCGCGCGGGAAGTTCGGGTCGCGGTTCACATCAGGGATCCAGGCCAGCTCGCCGCTGCTGAACACCCGCCCGGGCAGGCCGACGCCGGGCGCAAAGCGGGTTGCGCAGGTCACTTTGCGGAACGCTTCAAAGGCTTCCGGATCCGACAGGTGCCAGATATCCGAAGGTGCCAGGTCGCCCGCTTCCTCGTCGTAAAGATAGACATGCCCCACCGGCCATCCTGTGTGGGTGCAGATCTCGTCGAGCGCGACCCGGAAGGCATCCTCGGTACTCTCCGCCTCATTGGCGGCCCGGGTGATTGTCTGGTTGCATTTCAGCAGCGCTGAGCTTGCCCGCAGAGAGTCCTCGGCTCGGGTGCGTTCGGCAATCTGCCGGCTGAGGGACGCCAGAAAGGCAACCAGGATGGCCGTTACGGCCAAACCGCCTGTCAGTGCGATGCCCGCGTCGGATGGCCAGGGCTTGGGGCGGAACTCCTCCCCCGGAACTGCCAGAAACGTCCAGCTCCGCCCTTGCAGGTCAAACATGGCCGAGTAACTGAGTTCAGCCGCGGCAGCCAGGGCGGCGAGATCGGCAGTTTGCCGTCCCTCCGTGATGCTGTCCGCGTCGCGCTCCGGCAAATGGAAGCTCTCACCGGTTTCACTGTCAGCCAGGTAGACTTCGACGCCGTCTCCGGGAAAGCTGTCCAGCGCGTCTTTCAGGATATCGCCGACCCTCAGAACCACGGCGACGACGCCCCGCAGCTCTTCGCGGCGCAGCGCGGGGCCGGAGCGGGTGAAATAGGGGGCGGCGATTGCGATCCGCGACTGCCCTGCGGCCAGGCCGGGCAGGGTGAGCTGCGGGCTGGCCACTGCCCCGCCGCCGTCACGGGCCTGTTCGATCACTTTGAGGAACACCGGGTCTGACGACAGATCGTAGCCAAGGGTGCCGAGCGCCGCACTGCGGCGGGATTCGACAAAGAAAACCGGAAAATGCGCCTGCCGCTGCTCTGGGTGTATGCGCGATCCGTCCGGGGCGCTCTGATAGATGTCGTAGGGCGCCCTCAGCTGAGCGGTGCCGAGGTTCTCCCAGAAAGGCAGCAGATTGTTCTCGACCCGCGGGGCAAACAGCACCAGCTCGATGTTCGGCTGATCGTTCAGGAAGGGCCGCACGAAGATCTGGAACTCGCGCCGCTCCACAGAACGTGAACTGGCATAGAGCCCATGCAGCGCATCGACTACCGCCGCGCCCTGCAGCATCTGCCGTTTGACGGCCTCCACCCGGCGCGCGGCGGCGCGGTCGAACTCGGCAGCCGCAGTTTCGCGCTCCTCCTTCAAAAGCGCCTGCCAGACAATCAGGGTCAGCGCCAAGCTGAGCAGCCCGACGGTGCCAATGACCCAGGCCCGGCCGCGGACAAATATCCGGCTTGCAAGCGACACGCGTTCGCCAGCAGCGGGACCGGAGGATTTTGCTCTATCGGTCATTCGGCAAGCCTCCAACAGCCGGCGGCGGTGGTGATGCCGCTATCTTTTTGCTCGCCTATGGGAACAGGCCGCGCAGAAGTTTGGCATCGGTCACCCGCTGGACACCTTCGACCAGCGCCGCGGTGCGCATGTCGAGCCCATCGCGCGCCGCCCGCGCTACTGTGCGCTCAAAGGCGCTGAGCATGATCTCCCGAAGCCGGCTGTTGATCTCGTCCAGTCGCCAGGTCAGGTTTTGGGTGCCCTGCACCCACTCAAAGTAGGAAACAGTGACGCCGCCCGCGTTGCCCAGCACGTCCGGCACGATCATGATGCCTTTTTCGTTGAGGATTTCATCTGCCTCCAGCGTGGTCGGTCCATTAGCGCCTTCGGCCAGGATCTTGCAGTCGACCCGATCGGCATTCTCGGCTGTGACCTGGTTCTGCAGGGCTGCCAGAGCCAGAACGTCGCATTTGGTTTCCAGCAGCTCGGTATTTGTGAGGTGATCGGCCTCCGGGTAATCCTTCAGCACCCGGTGCTCCGCGACGTAATCCATCAGCGCCTGGACCGGCAGCCCATTGGGATTATAGAGACCGGTCGACACATCGCTGACGGCCACGATCTTCGCCCCGGCCTCTTCCAGGAACTTCGCCGTGAAGCTGCCGACATTGCCAAAGCCCTGTACCACGGCAGGCGCCCCCTGCAGGTCAAGCCCGGTATGGCGGGCAGCGGCTTCGATCATGTAAACCAGCCCGCGGCCGGTGGCCTCGCGGCGGCCAAGCGAGCCGCCCAGCACGACCGGCTTACCGGTGACCACCGTCGGCACAGAGTAGCCCACCTGCTGGCTGTAGGTGTCCATCATCCAAGCCATCACCTGCTCATTGGTGCCCATGTCGGGGGCCGGTATGTCCTTGTCGGGGCCAATGATATCAATGATTTCGGTGGTGTAGCGGCGGGTCAGCCGCTGCAGCTCATGCCGGGACAGCCCGGTCGGATCGACCCGTACCCCGCCTTTGGCGCCGCCGTAGGGAAGGTTCATCAAGGCGCATTTCCAGGTCATCCAAGTGGCCAGCGCCGCGACCTCGCCCAAATCCACATCCTCGTGGTAGCGAACCCCGCCCTTGGTCGGCCCCATCGTCAGCACATGCTGCACGCGGTAGCCGAACACCGTTTCCACCTGGCTGCGGTCGTCCCGGAAGAACGGGAAGGACACCACCTGGGTCCGCTGCGGGAACAGCAGCCGCTGGCGGATGTTGTCATCCAGTTCCATGATTTGGGCGGCTTTCAGAAACTGCTGCTGGGCAAGGCGGAACATCGGAGAATCCCACTCCGCGGTGCGCGCCCGGGCGCGGGCCAGCGAATAGCGGATCGCGCGGCCCAGTGAGACCGCGTTCAGATTTGATTTGACCAGAAAGTCGCTCGCTCCGGCTTCCACGGCGTTGGCCGCCAGTTTCACGTCGTCCATTGCGGTGAGGATGACCACTGGCGTATCCGGTGCAGCTGCGCGCACCCGGAACAGTGTTTCCAGCTCTTGGCTGTCAGGCAGCACCAGGTCCAGCAGCACTAGACCGATCCCCCCGGCTTCCAGGCGGGCAAGGCCGTCGGCGAGATTGTCAGCTGAATCCACCGAACAGTGCAGCTGCGGTTCGCTCTCGATCAGCCGCTCCACAAGCTTCATATGCAGCGGGTTATCCTCGATCAGAAGGACGTTCACGGTTTGGTCAGCCATGCGGTTTCCTTTCAACGCAGAAGGCGCATGCAGCATTCCAATGCCGGAGCACGTTTCTTGCGAAGTCCTGCAGCAGGCAACCGGGGTGCCAAGACGTATTCACAGAGGCCGCAGAATACTGTCCGGCACGGACAGCGGAATTCTCCCGGGTTCGATCTCGATGACGGCCGGAAAGCGCAACCGGCAAACAGGCGGCCGGTGCTCCGCTTCCGGTACCGGCTGTCCGCGTATTGCGCTTGCAGCAGTAAGCAAGTCCGGCAAAAAACTGACTTTTGTTGTAATTCGATGCAGTAACCGGTCAAGCGCCGCCGCTGACATAATACCGGTCATTGTTCAGAGACAGGTGTGTCCGGCCGCCTTGCCGCTGGCCAATTGAAACAGGGCTTTCGGGTAAAACTGACCGCATGTTGAGCGTCCGCGGCGGGTGGGTGAGGTTGTAAACATTGAACCAAATTAAGAGTGCGGTCTGGGCCCGTTTGGCCGTCCTGAACCAAACCCGTTTAGCGGTTTCACGGTTTAGTGGCGCCTTGCAGGCCATGCAGAGTTGCGCAGGAACGGGGAACAGAGGGGCTTTCCCTTTTCGAAGAGATGACCACTCCTGGCCGAGCATGCTGAGGTATTTTCGCTGCCTGTCCGCCTCATCCTGGGTTTGCCTCTTGTGCGGAACACAGCGAACAGCGCACGGCCAGCGGCGCTGAGGCTTGGCGTTTGGCGGCAAGTTCGGATGACCGCGGCCAGTTGGACCAGATCGAACGGATCGACATCCTTTACCGCACCACCCGGGACGTCCTGAATTGGCTTGAAGTAGCTGTCTGGCCACGCATTCATGGAATTGCGTGCAAGGCCGACCACTTTGCATATGCGCCGAACTGAGGTGCTGAGCGTCTGGCGCGCAGAAATGACGGTCTGACGAAGCTGACCCTACGTCAGGCCCTCAGTTTTAGGCAGATCAGGCTTTTCCATAAGGATCAGCTTGTCAAGCTCCAGTTCGGCCACGAACTACTTGCGCCGGGCATTTTCTTTAACAAGACTGTGCAGCTCTGACCGATGTGACTTGCATACACCACCGAACTGGTGTTGCCAATTGTAGTAGGTAGCTTCGCTGACCCCGACAAAACGGCACGATGTACGCACATCGCCACTATCCGCAAACTTCAGTTCAATCTCGCGCAGCAGCTTCAGAATGTCTGCGTTCGAGTATCGCTTCCGATTCACATTCCATCCCATTCCCTGGCGAAAATAGGCGCCCGGTTCTAGGGGGCAACGACACGGCGGCCAGTGCGGCGCGGTATGGGTTAGGAGCGGAAAAAAGGTTCCTCATCCGCCAACGCCCTTTGATCATGCTGATTGCATTATGGGTAATGGCATCAGAAAAAAAATTAGGGAAGTGTCTCCCGACTGTCATCCTCCAGCATGAAATGCGGCGAAAGGAAATGCGTCGCTCCGCCCATTATCCTTAAGAGCCTGTCAAAGCTGCGAAGGCGCGGGGGACTCGACATTGCGGACCCGCCAACTGTTCACCGCGCGGGGTTCAAATTCGCCGACTACTTGCCATTTGCCGGACTTCAGCTAGCATTTCCGCTGGCCTGAGGCATTCGGCAAAGGTAGCGTTGTCTTTGCGGAGGAAGCCTCGTTAGGCGGGTGTGCCCAGATTGGCGTCGATATGGCCGACACCAGCGCTATGCGGGTAGAGCCTAGTCAAAAGCGAACGTCTACACGAGCCTCTCCATCAGCGCCCGCAGCGAAGCGTAAGCATTGCATCTAGCCGCCTTTTTGACCTTTAACACTTGCTGGTGCTCCAAAAGGTTTTCAGGCCCCTGGTAACTAGAACGAGGTCAGATTGGCGGAGCGCGAGCTTTGGATTATCACAATTCGCTAGTCAGTTTCCGGAAAGAACACCTGACCCGATGAGATGAAGTGGGAGGCCACCCGCCGCATCCGGAAAAAAATCGGTTACTCGGAGATGCCGCTGCGGAGCTTGGCGCTCATTAATACCCTGTCCGCAATTGGTTGCTCGCCGTCCAGCGACGCCGGGGCGAGAAAATCCACGTGGAGCTGCCCCATGAGTGCGACGTAAGTTACAACTGCTGCGAACTGGTCGAGCAGAAGACCAATTGCCGTACCTAGCTTTTCAAATTGCGTCATTCCAATTCCCAGAAAATCGCGGCTGTCTGGCTGAGCCATCGCTTACTGCAGCGCAGGGATGGTGATGCAGGGGACCGGATCACTCGGCCCACCAGGACCGGGCTGCCGCGGCAGCAACCCGGCGGGGGTGCAGGGAGGATCAGCCACGGGCGACGTTGATCACCTGCATCTGGGTGTATTCCGCCAACCCCTCGACCGATTGCTCTACGCCGAGGCCAGAACCCTTGAAGCCGGCCATCGGGATATGCGGGCCGATGTTCAGCTGCTGGTTCACCCAGATGGTGCCGGATTCGATGCGCCCGGCAATCTCGGTCGCCCTGGCGGTATCGGCGGAATGCACTGACCCGCCCAGCCCGTAGTCGGAGGCATTGGCGCGCGCGATCACGTCTTCAATGTCGTCAAAGCGGATCACCGGCAGCACCGGGCCAAACTGCTCCTCGTCGACGATCTTCTGCCCGTCGGTCACGTCGCGCACGATGGTGGGGGGCACGAAATAGCCCGGACCGTCCTTGGCGCTGCCCCCGGCAATGATCTGCCCGCAGGCGCGAGCGTCCTTCAGGAACCCCTTTATTTTCTCGAACTGCGCCTTGTTCTGGATCGGGCCAATCGTAGTCCCCTGCTTCATGCCGTCATCAACCACCGCCTGTTCGGCAAGGGCAGCCAGCTCGCCGCAGAACGCCTCATAGATATCGCTGTGCACATAGGCGCGCTTCACCGCCAGGCAGACCTGCCCGGCATTCAGGAACGCCCCGCCATAGACCTTTTCCGCAGCGGCCTTAACGTCCACATCCGGCAGCACGATCGCCGGGTCGTTGCCGCCCATCTCCAGCGTCACCCGCTTCATGGTGTCCGCCGCACTCGCCATGATCCGCTTGCCGGTCTCGGACGAGCCGGTAAAGCCGATCTTGGCCACATCCGGATGCGCCGTCAGCTTGGGGCCAAGGTCATTGGCATCGGTGATGATGTTCACAAGGCCCGCCGGGAAGATCCGGGCGCAGATCTCCCCCAGCTTCAGCGCCGCAACCGGGGTGGTGGGCGCGGGCTTCAGCACAATGGCATTGCCCGCCATCAGCGCCGGGCCGATCTTCCAGCAGCACAAGAGTAGCGGGAAATTCCAGGCGATGATGCCCGCCACCACACCCAGGGGCTTGTGCCGGGTCTCGATGCGGAATTCGGCGTCGTCCTGGATCACCCGGTCCGGCAGCTCCAGCGTCGCTGTATGCGCGAGGTATCCTTGCGACCAGGCAACCTCGCCCTGCGCCTCGGGCAGCGGCTTGCCTTGCTCCAATGTGATCAGCCGCGCCAGCTCATCCGCCTCCTCGCCAATGGCGGCGGCCAGCGCTTCGACCTTGGCTCGCCGTTCGGCCATCGGGGTGTCCGCCCAGGCCTTCTGCGCGGATTTGGCTGCGGCGACCGCTTCGTTCATCTGCGCCTTGGAGGCATGCGGCACGCGGGCAAACACCTTCTCCGTAGCCGGGTTGATCACCTCAATCATGCGCTCCGCCGAAACCTGTTCGCCGTTGATCAGCATGCCATAGTCCATTGCCGTTCTCCCTGTTTATCCGTCAGCCGGGTTTGATTGAAAAAGACAAGCATGGCCCGGCGGCGCGGTCTTGGGGGCAGGTGCCAAAGAGTTTGCGTCCTGCGCCAATAATCCGCTGTGGTTGCAGGTGCTCAAGAAACCGCGCGGGGAACAGCCGAACCGCAGGCGGAAGGTGCGGTTGAAATGGGAGATGTCGCCAAACCCTGCGCCATAGGCGACCTGGGCAATCTGCACGCGGGCGCCCTGCCGCGCCGCATGGCGCAGCTTGCCCGCCACCGCGGCCAGCCGCGTGCGGGTCAGGCAGTCGGTGAAGGTGGTGCCGTTTTCCTGAAACTCGCGCTGCAACTGGCGGCGCGACAGCCCGGTGCGCGCGGCCAGAGTATCCACTGTCAGCCCTGGATCGGTGCTCAGCAGCTCCAGCGTCTCGCGCACCAGCCGGAACCTGTACTTGCGGCTGCCAAGGCTATCGGCCCCCGGGTGCGCTCCGGCCTCGGCAAAGGCCAGCGGCACCAGGTCAAAGATATAGCCTGCGGCGTCATCCGTGCCATCCGCATCCAGCAGCCCGCACAGGCTGGCGTGCAGCGGATGCGCCGGGGTGATCTTGCAGCCTGCCGCGGGTATCTCCCGGCGCCGCTCCAGAACCAGCGCCCGCGGCAGATGCGCCGACAGAAAGGCGGCAGGCCCGCCGCTGATGCTCAGCTCCGCCGCGCGGGTGGAATCGAGCAGCAGAAACTCCCCGGGCCTCAGCAGTGTCTCGCGGCCCGCGTGCAGGATGCCGGTTTCGCCCTCCATTTGGCGCAGCAGAAAGAAATGCTCCTGATCGTCGCGAAGGATGCCCTTGCGGGTGCGCTCGATGCGGGCGGGCAGGCAGCGGACCTCGGCCACATCGACGCCGCTGCGCTGGCGCAGGTTGAAGGTTCCAGCCCAATCCCGGGCGGTCCGGTCGGGAGCCGCATAATAATGGCCGCAGCTGGCACGTAGGGTGCTGTTCCAATGGTCAAAGCCGTTCATGCAGCCTGCGGGCCTCCCACCCCGACACATTCCCGGCCAGTGAAGGACGGGGTTTGCAGCATCGCCTTAACCCCGCCACCCGTGCAGGCTCGGGCCAGCAGCCCACTGAAATGCGCCGCCGCCAAGCTGGCGCCCCGCACCGGCGCGCCGGGCCCGCCCGGACAGGCACCGAAGAGCGCCGTGGGCAGGTTCAATAACGACCAATGGCCAGCGCCGCAGCGGGCATCGCCCTGCACAGAAAGAACCCCTGCGCACCCCGCCGGATAAACCGGCGCGCCGCGCGCCGGGGCGGAGGCCACAAGCAGCTTGCCCGCCGCCACAACTTCCGACACGGCCTCCGCCAGAAGCGGGCTGGCCTCCGAATGGCCAAAGGAGCAGTGCACAATCTCCGCCTCCGACTCCGCTGCCTGGCGCAGTGCCTTCGCCACGTTGGCGAGCGAGGTGGACAAGCGGCCCGGAAAGATGCTGAGCCCAAGGATTTGCGCCTCCGGCGCATTGGCACGGATAGCGGCCGCCATGTGGCTAGCATGCAGCGCCGCCGGGCTTTCGGCGGCCCTCGGATGCATCCCGCAGATATCTGTTCGCGCGGCGAGGCCGGGGCTGTCCGCTGCCAACGGCCCGTCAATCAGCGCTATTAGCGGTGCGCAGGTCATGGGTCGACCTCCGTCAGGTCGATTTCCATGTCGAAATCCCCGCCCGCCGCCGCGCCGCCGTGGGCGGTCAGGATGCGGGTGGCATCGGGGAAAGCCGTGTCGATATGGGCAAGGATTTGGGAGGCAGTGGCGGGGTCCACCTCCGACAGCGCCTCATCCAGGATCAGGATGTCAAACGGCACCAGAAGCGCCCGCAACAGGCACAGCCGTTGCCGCTCGCCGCCCGACAGGGTCAGCCCGCTCTCACCCAGCATTGTGTCCAGGCCCTCTGCTCTGCGGAACCTCTCCGCCAGGCCAAACAGCTCCATCAGTGCCCAGATTTGCGCTTCGCTGTCAGGTTTGGCCCAGAAGGCACGGCTTTGGAACAGGTTGTCCCGCAGGCTGGCCCGCAGGGCAAATGGGCGCTGTCCTGCATAGGCTACCCGCTCCGGCAAGGCGGCCCCGCCCAGCAGGCTCAGATCCGCGCCGCCCAGGGTCACACGCCCAACTAAGGGCCGCGCCGGCCCGCACAGAACCGCCAGCAAGGAGGTCTTGCCCGCCCCGCTCGCCCCTTTCAGCGCGACCCTGCTGCCCTCAGGGATCGTCAGGGTCAGCGGCCCCAACGGCGCCGCCGCCCCGCGGGAGACAGTCACGCCCTCCAACCGCAACACATAGCCGGTGGGTGAAAACCCGGCAGGCCGCACAAGGCCATTCGCCTGCATCACCGCATCCAGCCGCGCCGCCGCAACCTTGACCCGCGCCTGCGCGTGCCACAGCCCCAGCAGCGACTGCATCGGCCCGGTCATGAAGCCCATATAGGCCGCAAACGCGATCAGCGAGCCCAGCGGCCACTCGCCGCGGATCACCATCAGTCCGCCCGCCAGAAAGATCGCCGACCGGGTCAGCGCCGAAAGCAGCACCGGCACCGCACGGGTGAACTCGCCCCACAGGTTCTGCGCAATCAGCCGCTGGCTCAGCCCGGCATGGTCGCGCAGGCTGCGCCGCTGCGCCCATGCCGTACCGCGGGCGGCCCGAAGCGCGGGTAGGCCGAACAGGGTTTCCGACAGCCCTGCGGAGTACCGCCCCTGCATCTCGCGCACCGCCGCCGCGTGGCGCTCGGTCCGGGGCCGCGCCCAGATCAGAAAGGCCAGCTCCGCAGGCGCCAGCAGTGCGGTCAGCAGGCCCAGCCGCCAGTCCAGCACCATCAGCATCGCCGAGCCGCCCACCAGCCGGATCAGCGCCGAGGAGCCGCCCAGCACCGCGTTGAAGGCAAACTTCTGCAACTCTGCCGCGTCGCCATCAATCCGTGCCAGCAGCTCACCGGCGCGCTGGCTGGCAAACCAGCCCGCCGGTTTGGCGGCCAGCCGCGACAGCAGTTTCTGCCGCATCCGCGCCAGCATCCGGACCGAGGCGCGCATGTGCAGGATGCTGCTCAGCGCGCCGGTGGCGGTGGCCACAAGGCCGATGCCAAACAGCGCCAGCGACCAGATCACCAGCTGCGCCGTATCCCCTGCCATCAGCCCGCGGTCGATCACCAGCTTGCTGATGTACGGCGGCAGCAGGCCAAGCCCGGCGGCAGCAAAGCTGATCAGCAGCAGCCCCCCCAGCCGTCGCCGGTGCGGGCGCAGCATGGGCAGCAGCCACCCCGCAGTGGCGGGCGTGAAAAGCGCCGCACCTGCACGCGATGGCAAGCGCGGCCAGGCCCGGGCGACAGCACCGCCGCCCGGCTGGGAGGAGAGTTTGGCCGCAGGCCCGTTCATCCCTGCGGCACGACGTGCAAGGTGGAGACCGACATGTCCCCGCCGGAAGGCATTCGGATCTCACCCACGCGTTCCAGCGTCTCGCTGTCATAGACACCGATGTCGTCATTTGTGCCCGCGACATAGATCTCACGCCCGTCGCTGGAGACGTTGATGACGTAGTAGGTGTGCGGCAGGTCCACCCGCTTGACCAGTTCCTTGGTCTCCAGGTTGTGCTTGGACAGCTGAGTATAGACGCCATAGAGATGCTTGGGATCTGTCGCACTGCGCACGGCGGAGAACATCAGCACCTCGAAGGAGGCGAAATCGGCGATCTCCGTCTCTCCGGTGGTGAGGTCAACGGACTGATATCCCCAGACAAAATCCGCCAGCTCCTGCTGGGTTTCATCGGTAAAGACCGCCGCGGTGTACATCAGCAGCATCTCGTCGTTCTGGCTGCCGGTGGGCCAGAACGCCAGCACATCCGGCGGGCTGTAGGTGGGGCGGTCCCAGCTGGCATTGGCAATCGCCACCTCGGTCTCGCCGTTCGAGGGGTCCACCCGGTAGATCTCATGCCCGGCGACATAGACCTGCCCGTTGCGGTCGCTCGCCATCAGGGTGGAACGGCGCGGCGCTTCGAAGGTGGCGGACGGCTTGGCCTCCAGCCCGGCGCCAGCGCCATAGACGGCAAACTCCGGCTGCATCACCTCATAGCGGTCGGTTTTCTTGCGCACGGGATTGCGCACCGTGTAAATCTGGCTGCCATCCTTGGACACCGCCAACGAGGCCAGCGAGCGGCGGGTCACGTCGCCCTCTGACTGGGCGGCGTGAAAGACCTTTTCGCAGGTCTCGATATCGACCCCGACCACGTCCTGCCAGTGGTTCAGCAGCACATAGGCGATGCGGTTGTCCGGCGACATCGCAATGACGCCGGGCGTCACATTCGCCCCCAGGTCGCAGTCGGCTTTGACCGAGCGGTCCTCCGCATCAAAGACATACAGGTTCGAGGGCCGGGCCACCGTCACCAGAAGGTCGCCAGCGGCCAGCGGCAGGGCTGAAGCGCAAAACGCAGCAGCAGCAAAAAGCGCGGATTTCATGATGCGGGTCTCCTCAGGTTTCGGCGTCGGTGGGATAGGTTGCACCAAGCGCGCGCCAGTCCTTGGCGGCATTGGGCGCGCCCTCGTCCCAGTTCTGGTGGTTGACCATGATGTCGGGCACCTGGGCGGGCCACCAGCAGGGGTCGGAGCAGCCGTAAAGATCCGCCTCCATCGGCTGGCACAGGGCGGCCAGGCCGCCAAAGGGGTCGACCTCCCAGCCCGGATCGAATGTGGTGGCGCAGCCTGCGGTCACGGTCTGCATTGCGCGGACCTCTTCCATCTGGCCTTCGGCCGCAGCCTGCTGAACGCGTTCGGCTTTCTGATTGAGCGGTTTCATTTTCCAAACGCCCTCCTCGGCGCAACATGGTGGTGAAAGAACTGCGGTGCCTGGGCGATCAGCCGGGCATAGGCGGTGACGCCAAAGTCGATCCAGTCGCGCATCAGGTCGCAGTAGTGGTAGGTCGGCATCATCGGGTCGCTGAAATGGGCATAGCTCTCATGGTAGCAGCCGCCCGCGCACAGATTGCGGATCCGGCAGGTGGCACAGCCCTTCTCGGTGCGGTCAGACCGCGCCTTGATGAAGCCCGACAGCTCCTTGCGCTTGATGCCCTCATCGACGGTGCCGAACTGGTCCATCTCCGATCCGGTGAACCGGTGGCACAGGTTCAGCGCGCCATCGTGGTTGACTGCCAGCATCCCCACCCCGGCGCCGCAGGGCAGCGCGTTGGAGCGCCCCTCGTAGAGGTCGTTCATCATCTGGTGCATGTTGGAAAAGCCGATGTTGCGACCCTCGAGTGCCTCCTCGACATAGAGCCTGCCCAGGGATTTCATCCCCTCGAACACCTCCAGCAGCTCGGCGCCATAGAGGTTGAAGGCATCCATCTCGCCCGAGGTAACCGGCGAGAAGCCGACCTCGGCAAAACCGATATCGTTCTTCAGATGGTCCCAGATCTCGACGATATTGGTGATGCCTGCGGTCAGGGTGACACGGGCGCCCACCGGCTTGGATTTATACCGCGACAACAGCAGCCGCGCCTTGGCCGCCACGGTGTCATAGGTGCCCTTGCCGCCCACCGTCTTGCGGTTCAGATCATGCTGCGCCTTGGGCCCGTCGATCGAAACCGTCAGGCCAAAGCGATGTTCGTCCAGCCAGTCGATCAAGGGCTCGGTCAACAGCGTCGCATTGGTGGTGAGGCTGAAGTTCACCTCCTTGCCAAGCGCCGCGAAATGCGGCTCGGCCCAGTCCACCACCTGCCGGATCAGCGGCAGGTTCGACAGCGGCTCACCACCGAAGAACACGATGTTGTAGCTGTCCCGGTCCGGGTTCTCGGCCAGCAGCATCTCCGCCGACTTCCGCGCCGTCTCAAAGGCCATCTTCTGGCCTTTGGACGGCACCGCCAGATCCTCCTTGTAGCAATAGGAGCACGCCAGGTTGCAGCCGGTGTTGACGTTCAGAACGATGGTGGTCAGCGGGAAGGTCTCGATCTCGATCGGCGGCCGTTCCGGCTGCAGCGGGCGGCCGTCGTTGACGATATCCAGCCGCACCAGCCCGTCGAGCCGCGCCGCCGCATCCTCTGCCGCGAACCGTGCCTCGAACTCGTTCATTGAGAACGCCTGCTCCTGCGCCGCGTAATCCAGGATGTCGCGGTCCACCCTGTCCATCTCGAAGATCGAGGTGGTCGGCACATGGAACAGAACCTCCCGCCCCTCGACCTCAACCCGGTGCGCATTGGCCGGCTGATAGTGAAAGTCTTTCATGGTCTATCTCCCCAGTCTCAGCGGATCGGCGGGTCAATGAAGCGCTGCACGGTGACGATCAGCATCGCCTCCGCCTGCTGGCCCATCGCCTCAGCCTGCACTGTCAGCTCACCCGCGTTGTTGGCGCTGAAGGGACGGTCGGGATTGGGGCCGGCAATGGCGGGCATAAAGATACCATTTGCCTGCATCTCGCCTGCAAATTCAGTGTCTTTCATGTGGGCTGCATGCTCATGTGCGTTGGCCACGGTCCACTGCGCCTCGACCCGGCCGATGCGCACGTCATCCTCGGTCCCGGCCTCGCCGTCGGGGCCGTTCCACATGCCGACCGCATTGAAATAGGCAGGCACCGCTGCCGGGCCTTCATCGCTGCCGCCGCCCACGCGGGCGATGGTGAACTCAGGCTCCACCCGCAGGCTGTCGACAGAGGTGTAATGGGCGATCTGCCCTTCAGCCCCTCCCGCGCTGAAGGTGACAACGCCGTTGCCCTCCGCCGCCAGCGATAGCGCCGCTCCAAAGGTGTTCGCCGTGGCCTCACCGGCAGAGGCGTCCAGCCCGTCCAACCCTGTGCCAACCACCTGTACCTGCGCTTCCCCTGCCGGAACGGCAGAAGGAACGGTGCCCAGGATGACGCTGCCGGCCCCGTTCCGGACACCACTCAGCGGCGCGCCCAGTGCGTCGTTATTGCGGTTGAACTGGCGGCCTTGAAGGCTGTTCCCGTCTGCCGACAACGCCAGCACCTGGCGGTAGGCGGTGCCGCCAATGTCCAGATTGGCGCGCCATTCATAGCCTGTGTACAGGTTCATCTGCCCCGACGCCGGATGCGCGGTGCCGTCCGCCGTCACAAACTCGCCGCTGACCTGATAGGACGAGGCATCGCCCGTGACCGTCAGCTTGCCATAGGCCTCACCGATGCCGGGCAGGTCGGTCATCACCACCCAATCGCCCGCCACCGGCTGCTTCTCCGCCGCCTGCCAGTCGGTCCAGGCGGCAGTCTCCAGCGGGTTCTGTTCGGCCAGGTAGCCTGCGATCTCGGTCCGGGCGATCTTGTACCACTCGCGATCGCGGCCAAGCGCCTGGTATTCGATGGTCGGGAAATGGCCGACATGGAAGTCCATGTGCAGCTCCCATTCCTCCGCGGTGCGGTTCTGCAAGAGCCCCCGTGCGCCGGTATGGCAGCGCGCGCACATCGAGGCGAAGGGCTCGTCAAAGCTTTCCTGCGCGTTCGGATCTTTCTCCAGCGCATAGCGGAAGGGCGCGGCCTCCGACGGCGCCAAACCTTGCGTGTCCGCCAGATGCTGCACGATGGCGCGGCGGTCCTCGGCGCTGATGTTCAGCCCATGCGCCTGCTGCATCCGGACGATGGTCATCATCCAGCCCTCGGGCGTCTTGCGCTGGCCGCTGATCCGGCTCAGCCCGTTTTCCTCTGCCGTGTGGCAGCTGGAGCAGGTGTTCTTCAGCAGCTCCTCGCTGGCCATTGCCGGCACTGCGCCCGCCGCTGATATCAGAAGTGCAGCCGTCAGGCCGCGGGGTCGTAGTTGCATGGATCAGTCTCCCTGTTTTCGGTGTCCCTGGGGATCTGCGCCCCCTCGGTGAAACCTTGCGATAAAAGCCATTGATGGATGGCCCGCGCCGCTTGCGGCGGGGCTTCGGGCAGAACCGCGCTGTGAAAGCCGGCCGCGTCCGGCAGCGGCTGGCCGCTCAGGCGGCGCAGCAGCGGCACGATCTCCTGGCCGGCGGCAAAAGCCGCACCGCCCGGGGCATCGCGCGTGATCAACACCTCGCGCCGCGCCAAATACCCGTCCTGCACCACCACTCGCATCGCGGTGTGAGGACGGATGTCCATATCATGGGCTGGTGCATCGTCCGGCCAGGCCGCGCGCTGTTGCCAGAACGGCGTCTGAAACCCCGCCTCGCGGTAGAAATCACGGCCGACCCGCGCCTGCCTCCAGAAGGTCTCTGCCACCCGGTTGCGGTAGAACTCGCGGGCCAGTGCTGTCTTGCCCTCCAGCAGCGCACGCGCGATGGGCACCGCCATCAGCGCCGAGGACATCGCCCAGAACATCCCGTGCCCCGAAAGGGGGTCCAGCGCTACCGCTGCATCACCCAGCCGCGGGCAGCGCGGATCCAGATCCGGCGCCGCCAGCCGCGGCGCAATCGCATGAACAACGGGGTGGCGGGGCAGCGGGGTATCTCCCAGCACGGTCTCCCACAGCGCTGTCACAGCCGCCTTGCCGCCCGTTTTTCCCAGCGCGGCCGCACCGCCCACCGCTTGCAGCCACAGCCGGTTGCGGCCCACCGGAACCGACCAGACCCAGCCATCGGGCCGCGCCGCGATCCACGGCGTCTTCATATCTCCCGCCTGCGGCGGCACAAACCCGGCAACGGAGATCGTGTCCGGCCCCACCAGCTCAGCCCGGCTCCGATCCGAACTCTGGCGCGGTGCCCGTCGGCCGCGGGCCTCAAACAGCAGCCGGGCGGAAAGGCATTGGCCATCGGCCAGGCGGATTTCACCGGCCTCCGGGCGCACGCTGGACACCGGCGCAAAAACAACGCTGACGCCTTCGGCCCGCGCCGCCTCCAGAAGCCCGGTGTCAAAGGCGCTGCGGTCGGCCAGATGCTCGCTGTTCTGCCCGCCTTGGAACGCGCCCCAGCTGACATGGCGCTGGGCCGCGGGGCCGATCCCGGCCAGCGGCAGTCCGTGCCGCGCCAGGATCGCGGCAACGCGGGCGGACATGCCCTCGTACTGGAGCGTGCGCGGCGGCAGGGTGGCCAGCGCCACGCGGAACCCGGCCCGCGCCAGCAGAACCGCCGCCACCGACCCGGCCGGGCCGCCGCCTGCAATCGCAATATCAAAGGTGCCGGTTTGAGGTGCCATTTGCCTAGGCTGCCCCGCCGGGCCGCCCCTTGTGGCGGACACGTCCGGACAACAACCCGACATTTCCGGACAGATTCGGCCGCCTGGGCCTCGATTGCGGCAATTTTTCTCGAATGGCGGATTTTTGCAGTATTCTGGCGCAATCCTGAGGAACCGCGCGATGCCACACACCTACCAACCCCGGATTTCCGCCTCTACCTTGAACGACCCGCTGCGGGCCGTCGAGTTCTTGAGCGGCGATGCGGGCCCGGTATTCCGCAGCGCCGGGATCGCACCTGCGGACCTGAACGGCGAGATCGGCTTGAAGAAGTTCGTGGACTTCTGCGAACACGCCTCGGACATCCTGAACCTGCCTGATTTCGGCTGGCGGGTTGGCTCTGTCTTCGACCTGCAAAACCTTGGTGAGGTTGGAGATTTCATAAGCCAGGCACCAACACTCGGCGCGGCCTTGTCGCTGTTCCGCAATGCATTCCCAATTGTGCAAAGCGACTCTGAATTGCGGCTGACGGTGGAGGAGGGCAGGGCTGCACTGACCTACCAAATCCTCGACACCCGCATTTGGCCCCGGCGGCAGGATGCGGAGCTGACGCTGGCTGTGTTTCATAACCTGATACGGTCTGCTGCAGGGCCGGACTGGCGCCCGGAACTGCTGTCGCTGGAGCACGAATCAAGCGCCCTGCAAAGCCGCAGCACAGCCGGGCCGCGCTGTCCGGTGCAATTTGCAGCACCCTCAAACACGCTGGTGTTTCACGCCAGCTTGCTGGACCTGCCGCTTTCCGTGGGCCAGAACCGGGCGTTCAAAGAAGCGTCACAGCGGATCATCAATTCGGCACGGCAAAGCGAGCGAGCCGCACCGGTCACTGTGCGGGTGCGCCGCGAGCTGCTGGCGCGGATCGGCCGCGAAAGCTTTGAGCAGACCGCCATCGCGGCTGCGCTGGGCATGTCCCGGCGCACCTTGCGGCGGCGGCTGGAGGATGAGGGTCAGAAGTTTTCCCGCCTTCTGTCGGCCTGCCGGATGGAGATAGCCAAGCGCATGCTGCTGGCCCCGGGGACCCAGCTTCATGAGATATCTGATTGGCTGGGATATTCAGAGGTTTCCGCCTTTGAACGCGCCTTCCGGCAGCAGGAGGGGGCTACCCCGAGCCAGTTTAGAAGGCGGGTGCCCACCCGCCTCTTGCAGGCCAGTCCGGATGACCTGGAAATGGCACCAAAGTGAGTCCAGCCTCCGAAATGGATTGTTTCTGAAGACACTGCCCGCGGTGGGGGGCTCTCATTACTGAACGGTGCAGGAGACCATTTTCGGTGAAGGCAGTTGGAGCTGGGAAATATTCCGCATAGTAAAAAAAACACCTTCAAGCGGTTCCATTTGGAATCTGTCTGCCCTATCCGCTCGGCAAGCGGCATGCTCAGCTAGACCTGAATCGTACAAGAAAGTTCGCTGCAATATTGCCGCGGATTTCTTTTTCGCGCTTGCTGGACCGTCAACAAGTTTTAGGCATTGTCCACTAAAAGCATCTTGCAATCCAACGGGGATGCCGTGGGCAGAGATTGCCTGCCTCGATACGAGGCCGCTCAAATCGGCAGCGCCATGCCCACCTTGGTGCGCTCCATCGCAACCGAGGTGCGGAACCGGCGGACATTGGAGTTCTCGAAGAACAGCCGGTGGGTCAGGGCCTCAAAGTCCTGCATGTCCTGGGCGGTGCAGATCAGAATGAAATCAGCGTCCCCGGTCACATAGTAGCATTGCTGCACCTGGGGGTCGGCCTTGGCACGCTTGCGGAAGTGATCCAGCTGATCCAGCGACTCGCGGTCCAGTTCGACCAGAACTACAAAGGTCATCTTGTAGCTGAAGCGGGTCGGGTTTAGGATTGCGACCTCCTGCTGGATCAGATCCGACTCCCGCAGTTTCTTCAGGCGGCGCTGCACGGAGGGGACCGACAGGGAACAATCCTGCGCCAGCTGTTCCAGCCCGATTCGGCAGTCTTTCTGGAGCAGGCGCAGGATGGTCAGGTCGGCGTCATCCAGATTGGTTTTCATGAGTCAAATCCGCCGTTGTTACCATCCCATTAGAGAATTTTTCTCGACCATACCGCTGTTGATGAAAAATTCAAGCAATCGGCCTGTGGTAATTTCCTGGCCATGGAACATACAGAAACTCTCAGCTTTTCTCCGGCCTTCGAGCGCGCTCTGGAATTTTTCCGGGCGCAGGAGAACTACGAAGTATCGCCGCTGCGCTCCTTGCGCGGCCCGAATGATGTCACCGTCCTGGCCAAGGACGAAACCGGCCGGATGGGGCTTGGCGCCTTCAAGGCGCTTGGTGCGCCATATGCCGTTGCACGGATCCTGGCGCAGGCCTGGCAGCAGAAGACGGGCGAGGCGCTGGCACTGGAACGTTTGAAGGACAGCGATGTCCGTGCCTTTGCCGCCGCTCATACCTTTGTCTGCGCAAGTGCCGGCAACCACGGCATGGGCGTTGCAGCGGGTGCGCGTGCGATGGGCGCCAAGGCGCGCATCCATCTGGCAAAGACCGTTCCGGACAGCTTTGCCGGGCGCCTGCGGGAGCTGGGCGCCGAAGTGGTGCGCTCCGGTGATGTGTACGATGAAAGCGTTGCCGCGGCGATTGCCGACGCCGAGGAGAGCGGTGCGGTGCTTCTGGCTGACGGAACCTGGGAAGGCTACACCGAAATTCCGAAATGGGTGATGGAAGGCTATTGCGTCATCGCCGAGGAAATGCGGGCTGAGTTCGAAGCCTCCGGCAACTGGCCCACCCATGTCTATCTTCAGGCAGGTGTCGGCGGCCTGGCTGCGGCCATGGCCTATATGATCCGCCACAACTGGGCGCAGCAGCCCGAGCTGATCGTGGTCGAACCGGAAGCCGCATCCTGTCTTCAGACGAGCCACAAGGCCGGCGCGCCAACCCGTGCTGACGGCCCCGATTCCAATATGGGGCGGCTGGATTGCAAAGAACCCTCGATCGTGGCCTGGCAGGCGCTGGAAAAGGCCGGCGTGTCCTATGTGACGCTGTCGGAGGAAGAAGGCGAGGCGGCTGCCCGCGCGGTCACTGACCTCGGCATCGAAACCACTCCTTCGGGCGCTGCCGGATACGCCGCGCTGTGCAAGGCTGCACTCCCCTATACCCCCGGCAAGGATTTCCGCCCCCTTGTCATCATCTCAGAAGGCGCCGCGTGAGCGGACATCAAAGGACCCCAATATGACCAATTTCACCCGCAAGCTGCTGTCCTCGGCAGTGCTGGTTGCCGGCCTGGCAACCGCTGCTGCAGCAGACACCTGGAAATTCGCCTCCGAAGAGGACAAGGGCGACGTCCAGGACATCTTTGCCCAGGCCTTTGCCGACAGCGTCAAGGAGCAGTCGGACGGCGACATCATGGTGCGCATCTACTACTACGGCCAGCTGGGCACTGAAAATGACATCGTTGAGCTGACTTCCAAGGGCACCGTGCAGTTCGTGTCCGTCGGCACCGGCCACCTCGGCTCCTACGTCCCCGAGGCGCAGGTCCTGGATCTGCCCTATGTGCTGGGCGGCGACACCGATGTGATCCGAAAAGTGCTGACCACCAGCCCGACCATCTATGAAGGCCTGAGCGAGAAGTTCGAAAAGGTGAACCTCAAGCTGCTCACCATGATCTCCGAAGGCGAGATGGCCTGGGGCGCAAACAAGCCGATCCGCTCCCCGGAGGATTTCGACGGCCAGAAGATCCGCACCTTCACCTCGACCATTCCTGTGGAAACCTACAAGGCTTTCGGCGCCAACCCGACGCCGCTGTCCTGGGGCGAAGTCTATGGCGCGCTGCAGCTGAAAACCGTCGATGGCATGGTGAACCCTGTCTACTTCATCTACAACGCCAAATGGCACGAAGTGCAGGACTACCTGATCTTCCCGGGCCAGCAGCCTTATGTTGGCACCGTGTCGACTAACAGCGACTGGTTCAACGCCCTGCCGGCCGAGCAGCAGGAGATGGTCCGCACCGCGATCGCAGCAGCGGAACAGGCGGCGCATGACTACCAGATCTCGATCAACGCCGAGAACATGGAGAAGATCAAAGCAGAGCGCCCGGACTTGGAAGTTGTCGTGCTGACCGAGGAAGAGCGTGCCGTGTTCGAAGAGCTGAGCACGACGCTGCATGAAACCTTCTACACCGTTGTCGAGAACGCTTACGGCGACGCAGAGAAAGCCAGCGCCCGCGACGGCGCCAAGGCGATCCTGGAAGGCGTGCTCGCAGACGTCGCGGCCGCCAACTAATACGGTTTTCTGAAACTGGAGGGCGCGGCTTCCCGGGGAGGGAGGACCGCGCCTTTCCTTGGAGTGCGCGTCCCCGGCGGCGCGCGGGGGAGAGAGAAATGAAAACCCTGCTGCTTGCCCTGAGCAAAGGCACCGAACTCATCGAAAAGACCGTCATCATCCTGGCAATCCTGCTGATGATGCTGAATTCCACCGCCAACGCCATTGGCCGCTACGGCTTTGGCAAGAGCTTGTTCTTCTCGGAGGAGCTGAATCAGTTCCTGATTGTCGCGGTGACCTTTGTCGGGTTCGCCTATGCGGTGCGCAAGGGGCGCAACATCCGGATGACCGCTGCCTACGACACCCTGCCGCCGCGCGGGCGCAAGATGCTGATGATGCTGATCACCTTCACCACCAGTGCGCTCCTGCTGTTCCTGGCCTACCAGGCGGTGTTCTATGTTCTGGAAATCAAGGCGGTGAACCGGCTGAGCCCGGCGCTGCAGTTCCCGGTTTACATCATTTATGCGGTGATCCCGGTCGGCCTGGCGATGGCAGGGCTGCAGTACCTGATCGCGTTCCTGATGAACCTCACCCACGAGGGCACCTGGCTTTCATACGAAATCAAAGACGGCGAAGCCGAAGAAATCGGGGTCTGATATGGATTTTCTGAACGATATCCTTGCGGGTGAGCTGGATACCTATGTCATCACCGCGGCGCTGGTGGCGCCGATGGTTCTGCTGCTGTTCCTCAGCTACCCGATGGTGGTGCCGCTGGTGGCGGCGACGCTGATCGGTCTGGTCCATTTCTCGCAAAGCGACACCGGTGTGGTGATCCAGCAGATGGTGACCGGGATTTCTCCCAATGCGCTTATTGCGGTGCCGATGTTCATCCTGGCCGCCGACATCATGGCGCGGGGCCATACTGCCAACAACCTCCTGGGACTGATCCAGGCTTATGTGGGCCACCGCCGCGCTGGCCTGCCGATCACCGCCTGTATTGCCTGCACGCTGTTCGGCTCGGTCTCCGGATCGACCCAGGCTACGGTGGTGTCGATCGGCCAGATCATGCGGCCGCGGCTGCTCAAGGCCGGCTACAAGGACAGTTTTGTCATGGCGCTGATCATTAACGCCAGCGACATCGCCTTTCTGATCCCGCCCAGCATCGGCATGATCCTTTATGGCACTCTGGCCAATACCAGTGTCGGCGAGCTGTTCATCGCGGGCATCGGCCCTGGCATCGTGCTGGCGCTGCTGTTCTCGGTCTACTGTTACTTTTACAGCGTTTGGCAGGGCGACCTGATCTCGCTGGTTCCCAAAGCCTCTGGCGCTGAGCGGCGGGCGGCGATCAAGAAGGCGATCCTGCCGCTTGGTTTCCCCGTTCTGATCGTCGGCGGCATTTATTCCGGCGCGGTGACGCCAACCGAGGCGGCGTCCTTCTCGGTGCTTTATGCGCTGATTGTGGAATGCGTGATCTACCGGGAGTTGAAGCTGGATGACGTGCTGGATTCCGCTCTCAGCACCGGGCTGATTACCGCTGTTGTTTTCATCCTAGTGGGCGCAGGACAGGCTTTCTCCTGGTACATCTCCTTTGAGCAGGTGCCGCAGGGGCTGCTGGAGCCGCTCAATCTCGACGGCGCTTCGCACGAATACATCCTGTTCATCATTGCGCTGTGCTTCTTCGTTGGCTGCATGTTCGTCGACTCGCTGGTGGTGCTGGTTATCCTGACGCCGATTTTCGTGCCGATCATCGACGCCTCCGGCCTGGATCCGGTGCTGGTGGGGGTCATGATCACGCTGCAGATGGCGATCGGATCGGCAACGCCGCCGTTCGGATGCGATATCTTCACCGCGATTGCGATCTTCAACAAACCCTACTTGCAGGTAATCCGCGGCACGCTGCCGTTCTTCCTGATCCTAGCGCTGATGACTGCGCTGCTGATCTACGTGCCCGGGATTGCCCTGTTCCTGAGGGACTTTGCGGCCTTGTAGAACCGGGATACAAGCCTTCCAAAAAGGCGGAGCGTTTGCTCCGCCTTTTTTGCTGTGCCCGGATAATGTCAATGCGGGCAGGACCGGCACCGCGCAGGGAACTGCACAGGAGCCGGTAAAGCCGCCTGTACCGGTTACTAGTGCATAGCCGGGCTGCCTCGAACCGGCCCGCGGGTATCGGGAAGGTAAGTCTGCTTGCGGTCTTGAACCGGTGTGACGCCGTAGAACTTGCGGTAATGCAGAGTCAGCGTCGAAGAACTGGCATAGCCGACAGCATGGGCGATGTCTGAAATGCTGTCCCAGGAGTACTGCACCATTTGCCGGGCCGCTTTCAGGCGCTGGCGGCGGTAGTATTCGCCCGGGCTGAGACCGGTGGCGTTGCGGAAGCTGCGCTCCAGTTGCCGGGGTGAGATTCCGGCCATGCGGGCGACGTCGCGGATGCCGACAGGTGTTTCGACGTTTTCCGAGAATATGGACATTGCCTGTTTGACCGCTGGCGGCATCTGATCGACGGTGCGGCCGCTTTGCAGAACCGGGACTTTCTGGCGGGTGCCGCCGCTGCGGATGGCAGGGTGCTGGAACAGGCATGCAACCTCATTCATTGCCGCTTCGCCCAATGCGTGGCAGATCAGCTCCAAGCAGAGGTCGAACATCGCCGAAGCTCCCGAAACCGTGTGAACCGCTCCGTCGCGCACGGCCAGCCGGTCCACCGCAGTGCAATCCGGAAAGGCTGTTTCAAAGGCGGTCCGGTAGCACCAGTGGACAGCGCAGCGCCGCCCGGACAGAACACCGCTTCGGGCCAGGGGGAAGACACCGCCGGACACCCCGCCGAGCGTGACGCCGTGGCGGGCCAGGTAGCGCAACCGGCCGGGGCTTGAGACCGGGTCTTCAAATTCCGCTTCCGGGCCGGACAGCAGGAACAGGCAATCCAGCCCATCAGTGTCTGCCAGGCTGGAGTCTGCGGCAAACTGCATGCCTGCGGAAGCAGCTGTCTGCGCGCCGGTCTCAGTCACCAGGGCCCAGGAGAACACCTGATGCCCAGCGATTTCATTGGCAGCCCGAAGGGGCTCCACGGCTGCGGTCAGGCAAGCCATTGGAAAGCCGGGGAACAGCAGGAAGCCGATGCGGCGGAGCGGGGCGGGGCCGAAGTCGCTGGAATGAACGGTCATGGCCTTACTCCAGTCCCAGCGCTTCTTTCTTGGACCGCGCCCAAGTGGTCACCAAGTGGTCCACCATCAGCCCCATAAAGGCGACGGCCAGCCCCAGTACCAGGCCTTTGCCCACATCGGTTGAGGACAGCGCCCGCTGCATTTCCTGGCCCAGATCCTGGGTGCCGATGAAGGCGGCGATGATCACCATGAACAGCGAGAACATCACCGACTGGTTGACCCCGACCATGATGGTCGGCAGCGCCATCGGCAACCGCACCTTCCACAGGGTCTGCATCCGGGTGGCACCGGACATGTCGGCAGCCTCGATCAGTGTTCCCGGCACTTGCCGCAGCCCTTCGATGGTGTAGCGCACCAGGGGCACCGCGGCGAACAGGACGACCGCGCCGACCACGGCCACGTCATTGACGCCGAACAGCATGACCACAGGAATCAGGTAGATGAAGCTGGGGAAGGTTTGCAGGGTGTCGCAGATCAGCAGCGCGATGCTTGCGCGCTTCTCGTTGAAGGAGCCCCAGACCCCCAGCGGGAAGCCCATTACCGCGGCGATACAGACGGCGACGACCACGGTATAGACAGTGATCATGGCGCGGTCCCACCAGCCGGAGATGGCGATGAGGCTGAAGAAGGCCAGGCACACCAGCGCCGAGCGCGCGCCCCCGATAGCCCAGCCTGCCGCCGCCAGCAGCGCCAGCACGGCGGCATAGGGCATCCATAGGAAGGCATCGCGGATCGGGATCAGCACCCAGGTTATCAGGAACCAGCGCAGCCATTGGGTGACCGGGTCGATCAGCACGATGAACCAGTCCGCAACCGCGTCGATCGGCTTGGAAATGGTGAAGGCATCCCGGCGGCCGATCTGGTCCATCAGCGGGATGAATTGTGCCAGCACCAGGCAGGCCAGCGACAGGCCCGCGCCGATCAGCAGGAACTTGTTTCGGACGGCAAAGGAGGTGCCCTTTTCGAAATGCTCGGGCTGTTTGGTCGCCCAGGCCTTGGTGCAGCGGTCGAGCATTACTGCCAGCAGCACGATGGTGATGCCTATCTCAACCGAGCGGCCGATTTTCAGCGCTTGTAAGAGCTGAAGCAGCTTCTGGCCGAGGCCAGGCATGCCAATGAAGCTGGCCAGAACCACCATTGCGAGGCACTGCATGATGACCTGGTTTACACCAACCAGGATCTCGGTCCGGGCGGTGGGGATACGGACATGGCGCAAGAGCTGCCAGCGGGTGGAGCCGCACATGTGGCCGCTTTCGATCACCTCATGCGGAACCTTGCGCAGGCCCAGGAGGGACATGCGGATCATTGGCGGCACCGAGAAGATGATGGTGACAATCGCGCCTGCCTTGGGGCCGACGCCGATGAAGACCACGACTGGGATCATATAGGCGAAATGCGGCAGGCTTTGCGCGATGTTGAGGACCGGATTCAGGATCCGCTCAAAGGTCTTGGAACGCCACGCGAGGATGCCCATGACCAGTCCGAACAAGATCGAGAAGGGGGCGGCGACGACGATAACGGAAAGCGTCTCCATCGCCCATTTCCACTGACCCATGACGGCGATCCAGACAAAGGTGCCGCCAGTCAGCAGCGACAGCCGCCATCCCTGCAGGGCATAGCCGATGACAAAGCCGATGCTGGCAACCGCGGTCCAGGGAACGGGGCCGATGCGGGGCCAGCGGTTCTTGCCATAAAGCAGGTTGGCGGTCACATCGAGCAGCCATTCTACCCCATCTGCAAAGGTGCGGGTAAGGTAAAGAAGGCCCAGGTCATCGCGGACAAAAACAAAGATCGCGTTTATCCAGTCTGCGAAGGGCAGGATCAGCCACTCCGGCGGACGCACCAGCCCTGCGGGCAGAATAGAATTGCCGAGGGCCAGCAGGCAGGCGGCGGCGAAGATAATCCAGCCCGTCCTCGCCCGTGTCCAAGTCTGGGGCTTGCCCGCGAGTATCATTGTCTGGTCTGTCATGATCCTTCTCCCAGCAGCACGTCGAGTGCTTCCTGCCGGTTCATGGCGCCTACCAGGGCGCCCGCATTGTCGGCCACGGGAAGGAAGTCGCGGCTGTCATTGACCAGTAGCCGTGCGAGTTCGGAAATCGTCTGCTTGTCGCCGACCGGTGCGCCTGTCAGGCTGTGGCCGTTCACCTTGCGCGCCAGCACGCCAGCGTGAACCACGCGGGATTTCTCAATTTCCTCGGTGAACTTGGCTACATATTCCGTGGCCGGGTTCAGCACGATTTGGTCGGGGGTATCGCATTGCTCGACAACACCGTCCTTCATGATTGCGATGCGGTCGGCAAGGCGCAGCGCCTCGTCGAAATCATGGGTGATGAACACAATGGTCTTGCCCAGCATTTCTTGCAGGCGCAGGAATTCATCCTGCATCTCGCGGCGGATCAGCGGATCCAGCGCGGAAAACGGCTCGTCCAGGAACCAGATGTCGGGTTCGATAGCCAGGCTGCGGGCGATGCCGACGCGCTGCTGCTGGCCGCCTGACAGCTCGCGCGGGAAATAGTCCTCGCGCCCCGACAGGCCAACCAGTTCAATCACTTCCAGCGCACGTGCGCGGCGTTCGTGGCGGTCCTGGCCGCGCATTTCCAGCGGGAAGGCGACATTGTCCAGCACGGTGCGGTGCGGCAGCAGGCCAAAGCTTTGAAACACCATGCCCATTTTGTTGCGGCGCAGGTCGATCAGCTCTTTCTCGGACATCTCGCCTATGTTCTGGCCTTCGACCTTGACCTCGCCGCCGGTGATGTCGATGAGCCGCGAAAGACAGCGCACAAAAGTCGACTTGCCGGAGCCGGACAGCCCCATGATTACCAGCATCTCCCCCTTGGCAATATCCAGGGAAACGTCCCGCACCGCGGCGATGTAGCCGGACTGGCGTATTTCATCAAAACCCGGATTACCGGTCAGGGACTTCAGGTACTGTTCCGGGTTGGCGCCAAACAGCTTCCAGACGTTCTTGCAGGAAATGACGGGGGTGGCGGCGGTCATGGCTTAACTTTCTTTAGCAAAGACGCCGGGGCAGCAGACCACCCCGGCACACAGGAGGAAGGTGAGGGGCTTATTCGGTCCAGGGCTTCCAGACGTCTTCGTTGGCTTCCAGCCATTCAGCGGCGGCGTCCTCCGGCTCCATCTCGTCAATATCGACCAGCTTGGCCATTTCGGCGATCTGCGGATTGGTGAAGCTGATTTCGGTCAGGGTTTCATAGGCGGCCGGCCACTTGTCCTTCATGCCGTCCCAAGCGGCCTTCTTGAGGTAGCCGTTTGCCGGGTTGCCGCAGTCATAGGTGGCATCCGGGTTCGGCCCGACGGCTGGATCCTTGTCGCAGCCGTCTTCCCATGCCGGGAACTCGACAAATTCACCGGGCCAGACGGCTTCGGCAAAATTCGGGGTCCAGTTGAAGATCACTACCGGTTTCTGGGTCTTTTCGGCCGCGGCGACTTCGGCCCACAGGGCCGATGCGGAGCCCGCATTCACCACGGTGAAGTTCATGTCCAGCGCTTCGACACGCTCGGCGTCATGCTTGAGCCAGTCGACGGGACCGCCCAAGAAGCGGCCCTTGTCGCCTGTTTCCGGAGTGGCAAAGGCGGCGGCGCAGTCGTTCAGTGCTTCCCAGCTCGGTAAGCCGGGGCAGGCTTCCTTGGTCCAGGCCGGATACCACCAGTCCTCGCGGGTGACGGCGTTGTGATCACCGGCGTCGTGGATGCCGCCCTTCGACAGGGCCTCGTTGAAGGATTTGCCGAAGGCTCCTTCCCAGACTTCCAGCTCCAGAGTGACGTCACCCAGACGTACCGATTCATAGACCGCCTGACTGTCGGTCGAAACGTATTCGACGCTATTGCCCATCGATTCGAAGATCTGGCCGACAACGTGGCTCATCACGATCTGGCTCGACCAGTTGTGGATGGGAATGATGATGGGATCAGAGGAGTCCTCAGCCATCGCCATCGGAGCTGCCATCGCCATGGCTGCCGTACTGGCCATCAGGTGTTTCCGGAATTTCATGTGTGTCTCCCTGTTTTCGCAGCCCCGGTCCAGGTGGCCCGAGCCTTTTTTTCTGTTTGAAAGCCGTGCTTTCGGGAACGGAGGCTAGGCAGCAGATGTGAACAGGTCAGCCCGGAGGGATGAACAGGCTGGCTATATATGTTAAAATTTGTTAACTGGCGGGAAAATTGACAGGGCGGGGCCTGCATGGCGCATATTCTGATAATCGAGGACGAACCGGTTACCCGGAGCACTCTCGCCAGCTACCTGGATGCGCAAGGATATTCAGTTTCCCAGGCTGAAACCGCCGAGGAGGCGGAACGGATACTGCAAGCAAGGGACGTTGACCTGCTACTGGTCGACATCAACCTGCCCGGCAAAGACGGGTTGCAGATTACCCGGGAACAGCGGGCTAAATCCGAGATGGGGATCATTCTGGTGACCGGCCGGGATGACGAAGTCGACAGAATAGTCGGGCTGGAGCTTGGCGCGGACGACTATGTCTGCAAGCCGTTCAACCGGCGCGAACTTCTGGCCCGGCTGAAGAATCTGCTGCGCCGCACGCAAGAGGTGCGGCGCCTGGCGCGCCGGGTTTATACCTTCGGCAATTTCCGGTTCGACGTTGCCGCGCGGCATCTGCAAACCGTCGAGGGTGACAGCGTCCCGCTGACCCGGGCGGAGTTCGAAGTGCTGGACATGCTGATCAGCCGGGCGGGCGAGGTCGCGTCGCGCGATGCCTTGATGAGCCGGGTCACGCACCGGCAATACGGCGCCAACCCGCGAACCGTGGATGTGCTGATCCGGCGCCTGCGTGGCAAACTGGAAGAGGAGCCGGCAAACCCGCGGATCATCACCACGGTGCATGGCGAAGGCTATGTGTTTACAGCCCCCTTGGGCTGATGGCCGCAATCGCGCAAGACGCCAGACAGGGCCTCCATCACTTGCGGAGCCAGTGTGTTCAACTCGCGCATGCACTCCGCGGCGGCTGACCGGTGGCCATTGGCGGCAGCTTCCTCCAGTTTTGCAAGGAGACTGGCCAGGTCCTGCTGCCCGAAGCTGCTGGCGGCGCCTTTTGCACGGTGGGCTTCCTTCGCCAGGCGGGCAAGATCCTGCGCCGCCTGGCCCGCGTTCATCTTCTCGACGCTCCTCGGCAGTTCCTGCTGGAAGAGTGCGGCTATTTCTAAGGCCCGCTCCGCTCCCAGGTCCTGTATGTTCTCCTGCATCTGCCGCAGCAGGCTAGCGTGCCTGTCCTGTTCGGGAGGCGCCTGGCGGGCTGACAGGTAGACCGCGCCCTCGCGCCCCTGGGTGACGCTTTGCAGCGCGTTGGCGAGACGTTCCGGGGAGACCGGCTTAGCCACAAAACCATTCATCCCCGCCTGCAGGTGGGTTTCGATTTGCTCTTCCTGCACATGTGCAGAGATTCCGATGACCGGCAGTTTGGACAGCCGCGGGTCCGGCATTGCGCGCAAGCGGCGGGTGGCTTCGGTGCCGCTGATGCCGGGCAGATTCACGTCCATCAGCACCAGGTCGAACTGGTTATCTGGCAGCAGCGCCAGTGCCTCTTCCGCGCTCCCCGCGCATTGGCAGCTGTGGCCCATACGCTCCAGGTACCCGCGCGCGACCATCTGATTGATCTCATTGTCCTCCACGACCAGGACTGACAGCGAGTTCCCGGCCTTTCTGATCGAAGCAGGCGGATCCTCCGGCGTCAGATCCGCAGGGTTGCCGGGGGCCAGCTCAACTGCCAGGGTGAACACGGAGCCGACATTCTTGGTGCTTTCCAACGACAGGCGGGCGCCGATGGCCTGAGCGAAATGCCTGCTGATCGCCAGGCCCAGCCCGGTGCCTCCGAACTTGCGGGCGGTTTCCGTGTCCTCCTGCTCAAATGCCTCGAAGATGCGCGCCTTGGCCTCTTCCGAGATACCCTTGCCGGTATCGCTTACTTCAAAGGTGACCCGGTGGCGCCCGCCGGCGTCGCCATTTGTGCGAAGCCGCAGAATGACCTCGCCTTCATCTGTGAATTTCAAGGCGTTGGACAGGAGGTTGAAGAGGATTTGCCGCAGCTTGGCGGCATCACCCTCCACCACGTCGGGCACCTCCTCCGGCGCGTCGAGCCATAAGGGGACACCCTTGGCATCAGCGCCGGGCCGCAACAGCACGACGATGTCGTTCACCAGTTCGCGCAGCGAAAAAGTTGTGATCTCAGGCTTCAGCGCACCGCTTTCGATCTTTGAATAGTCCAGGATGTCGTTCAGGATTTTCAGCAGGTTCTGGCCGGAAGTCAGCGCCGCCCGCAGACGCTCCATCTGCCGGGGTGGCAGGCCCTCGTCCGAAAGGCTGCGCAGCATGCCCAGCACGCCGTTCATCGGCGTGCGGATTTCGTGGCTCATCATGGCGAGGAATTCGGACTTCGCCTGATCAGCCGCTTCCGCCTTTTGCCGCGCTTCGTCATGGGCTTCGACCTCCTCCTGCAGACGCTCGGTCTGCTCATTCACAAGGGTCTGCAGGTTGTTGCGGTGTTCCCTGAGCTCCTGTTCGTTGCGGTCCCGCACCCGTTCCAGTTCCAGTTTTTCGATTGCTTGCTGGCGGAAGACTTCGACGGCTTCTTCCATGCGGGCGATTTCATCCTGGCCCCGGGGGCGCACCGGATGGTCCAGCTGGCCGCGCATCAGCGCTGCCATGGTTCCTGCCAGCTGGTTGAGGCGGCGGGTGAGGCTGCCGCGCACATAGAACCACAGGACGGCCAGCGACAGCAGGAACCCGGTGATGGCAGCAAACCCGTTGCGCAGCTGTGCCCGCTGAATGTCTGCGGCGGCGGCATTGCCCGAGCTGATCGCCCGCGCCTGCGCCTGATCGGCGACGGCAGAGGCCTCGTCTCCCAGCCGCAGCGCGGTGTTTTGCAGTTCCCGCTTAAGCGCGGTGATGCGGGCCTCAGTGGTCAGAATTCGGGCACGCAGGCCGAATAGGCTGGCGTCGCCTTCCGGCACGGTCTGCAGTTGTGCGGCATAGCCTTCTGCCTGCTGGCGGCGGCCGGGATCGCGGATCGCCTTGATTCGCCGGGCAACGATGTTCAGGCGGCCGGTCAGAGCAGTCTCAATCTCCTTCAGATCAATTTCGGTGCCGGCCTCTTCGATACGGTTGATCAGCAGCCCGATTTCCGCAGTCTGCGACCTGAGTTCAAACATCAGGCCTAGCTGGAACAGGTCAACTTCGATCAGCTTGTCGAGCAAGTCGGTGCGGGCCTGCTCCTCCGCCGGAGAGGAGCCGGGGTTGTAGAGGCTGGATATGACAGCGGTTGTGCCCATCTCCGCATTGGCAACCAATGTATCGGCCATGCTGAGCAGGTTGTTCGCTGCGGTCAGGTTGCGCTCTGTAAGCTCTTTAAGCCCGTTATGCAGCGCAATGCGGGTTTCCACCAATTCACCGAGCAGCGCAAGCACCCGTGCCGCATCTTTCACCGTATCCCGCAGACGGCTGGACCCGGCAATGCCGCCGCGTTCCAGCGCGTTTAGCCGCCGGGTGAGTGCCTCGACCTGATCGGACAGAAACTGCGCCCGGTTCACCCGTTCCGCCTGGGTCGTGACTGCGGCCAGTTCCGGGGCGATGGCAATGATCCGGGTGCTTTCCTCTGCCATGCCGCGTACTTCGGCGATTGCCGGAATGGTTTGGTTGATCACCTCTGCCTGGCGGCGCGCTAGCACCCGCAACTCGACCAGGCCAAGAATGCCGGCAAGGGTCGGCAACCCCGCAATGACAATGAATGCGAGACTCAATTTTCCGCCAAGGCCGAGCTTTCCCAACATCTGGGAACTTTCGCCCGCATTTGCGGATTTCGCAAATTTGAATTTCCCTTTTACGCCCCGCTGCCTATCCTCCGTGCCGGGAAAAGGGGTCTTCATGCGCGCATTCTGGCTACTGCTATTCACGTGTTTCAGCACGCCGGCAGCTGCGGACAGCTGGCAGGTGCAGGTGCCGCGGACCGCCTTTGACTACGGCAGCGGGCTGGAGGCCGTGGAATACACTCCGCTCGAACAGGCAGCGCAGGAATGGCGGCTGTGCATCGCCTATCCGCACCTGAAGGACGCCTACTGGCTGAGCGTGAACTACGGGATGGTGGCAGAAGCGGCCCGGCTGGGGGTATCGTTCAAGCTGGTCGAAGCTGGCGGTTATCCCAACCTGCAGCGGCAAATTCAGCAGACAGAGGCTTGTGTCGCCGAAGGGGCCGATGCGCTGATCCTTGGCACCGTATCTTTCGCCGGGCTCACCAGCACGGTGGAACGGATTTCAGCCTCTGTCCCGGTGATTGCGGCTATAAATGATATTTCTGATGCCGGAGTCACCGCCAAGGTGGGGGTGTCCTGGACGGAAATGGGCGCCGAGGCGGGCAGGATCATTGCTGCGCGCCACCCCAAGGGCACTCCTGCGGTCAAGGTTGCCTGGTTTCCGGGTCCTGAGAATGCGGGCTGGGTTACCTTTGTCGAGCAAGGCTTCCGCGTCGCGCTTGCGGAAAGCTCTGCCGTGATTGCAGTGACTAAATACGGCGATACCGGGCGCGAAATCCAGGTGCGGCTGGTCGAGGAAGCGCTGGATGAGGTGCCTGACTTGGATTACATCGCCGGGTCTGCACCCGCTGCGGAGGCCGCGGTGTCGGTGCTGCGAGCTCGCGGCATGCAGGGACAGGTTCAGGTCGTGTCAGACTACATGACTCATGCGGTCTACCGCGGCGTTCTACGCGACCGCATCATTGCTGCGCCGACGGATTTTCCCGTGCTGCAGGGCCGGCTGGCGGTTGAAATGGCAGTGCGCGCAATAGAAGGCAGTTTGCTTGTCAAACATGCAGGACCAGCCATCAGAATATTCGACCGCAGCACAGTAACGGAGGACCTGCTGGATCAGACCCTAGCGCCGGCAAGTTTTGTCCCGGTTTTCGATTTCCAGCCGCAGCAGTAGACGTAAAAGGCGCTGGGCGGTGTCCATGGGGCTGCCATGTTATTGACCGCCAGTCCGCGGCCGGCCATCCTTTGGGCATGTCCGTCCGCTGCCGTCTGGCCGTGGCGGGCGTCCCGTGGCGGTCATGACAGTGAGGCCAGCCAGATGCCCAAGGCACAGAAGAAAGGCTATCTGCACGACACTCACCGGCTGTGTGATCCAGCGCAGACGCTGGCTGCCGTGGGTCCGCTTTTGGCGGACATGGGCATCACCCGGATTGCCAATCTGACCGGGCTGGACAGGGTCGGACTGCCCACGGTTATGGTCACGCGTCCCAATTCCCGGTCTGTTGCCGTATCTCTAGGCAAGGGGCTGACTCTGGAAGCGGCCCAGGCTTCCGGCGTGATGGAGGCCATCGAGTCCTGGCATGCGGAGCGGATCACCATGCCGCTGCGATCAGCCAGCTTCCACGATCTGCAGAAGGAGGCCCTGGTTGCAGATGTGGGGCGGCTGCCGCGCGTGACCGGCGCCAGTTTTAACCCGCAACGCCGGATGCTGTGGATTGAAGGCACCGACCTGGCAACCGGCAGGCAGCATTGGCTGCCCTATGAAATGGTGGACACCGATTATACCGCTCCTCCCAATGGTGGTCAGGGAGCGTTTCCGCGCACCACCAACGGGCTTGCGTCTGGCAACAGCCTGGCGGAGGCTGCCTGCCACGCGGTTTGCGAGTTGATCGAACGGGATGCGATCACCCTGTGGCACCACGCCCCGCCAGGCCCGCGGCTTGACCCGGTCACCATTGATGATCCCCGCTGCCGGGCAGCGTTGGACCGGTTTGCCGCGGCCGGGCTTGAGGCCGGGGTATGGAACATCACCTCCGACCTCGGCGTTCCGGCGTTTCATTGCATGATCTGCGACGCAGGCAGCCGTCCCGGCCATATCGGCATTGGCAGCGGCTGCCATCCGGACCGGGGAATTGCCTTGCTGCGGGCGCTGACGGAGGCAGCGCAGACCCGGCTGACCTATATCTCCGGAGCGCGCGATGATCTGGATCCGGACGAATTCACCCCTGCTGCCGCGGCAGTGCGCGCGCAATACGTCCGCCGCCTGCTCTCCCGTACCAGGGCGGCTGCCCGGTTTAAGGATTGCCCGTCTTTTTCCTCTGCATCTTTCGAAGAGGATCAGGCCTGGCTGCTGAATCAGCTGGAAGCGGCCGGAATGGGGCAGGTTCTGGCCGTCGATCTGTCGCGCCCCGGTTTGGGAATATCCGTGGTGCGTGCGGTGATCCCGGGGTTGGAAGCACCGCATGACGATCCTGATTTCGTTGCTGGCGAGCGGGCAAACAAGGCAGCGGAGGCAAGCGTTTGACAGCGGTGGTGTTTGCCGGGCCGACGATCGCAGCGGAGGGCGTGCAAGCCTTGCTGCCGGGTGCCATCGTTCTGCCGCCTGCCGGTCAGGGGGATATCTTTCAGGCGGCCCGCCGGGGCGCCAACGCTATCGGGCTGATTGACGGCTATTTCGACGGGGTGCCCTCAGTCTGGCACAAGGAAATCCTCTGGGCGATGGAGCAGGGGATCGCCGTGTTCGGAAGTGCCAGCATGGGGGCCTTGCGGGCGGCAGAGCTGTCCGGTTTTGGCATGATTGGCGTTGGCAGGATTTACGATTCCTATGCGTCGGGCATGACCATCGACGATGACGAGGTCGCTGTTCTGCACGGTCCTGCAGAATTGGGTTATGCACCGCTGAGCGAACCGATGGTTTCGATCCGCGCGACGGTGGAGCGCGCGGTCAGCAGCGCGGTTCTGGACGCGGCGCAGGCGGCGGCGGTCCTGGAGGCCGCCAAGGCGCGGTTCTATCAGCAGCGGACCTGGAAGCTGATACTGGCGGATATTTCCGAGGCGTCCTGGCTGGACCGGTTTTCGGCATGGCTGAAGACTGGGGCGGTGGATGCCAAACGCGATGACGCGCAAGAGATGCTGGCACGGATGGCCGAGTTTCTGAGCACTGAAGGGAGGGCTGCCACCCAAGCGCGTGGCGTGATGGAGCACACGCTGGCCTGGCAAGGACTTGTGCGCCGGGCCGAAGCGCAGGACCGCAGCCTGCAGGATACGGACCGGCGGGTGCTTGACGAATTGAGGCTCGAACCGGAGCGCTTTGCCGCGTTCCAGGACCGGGCGGCGCTGCGTTTTCTGGCGCTGAAAGAGGCGCGCAGGTCAGGTGCGCAGGCCGGGCGCGAAGCCACGCTGGCACAGTTCAACAGCCACCGGCAGGCGCATAACCTGTTACGCAGCAAGGACCTGCAGGTGTGGCTGCAGGCCAACGGTCTGACAGCTGCGCAATATGAAGCGGACCTGGGTGAGGCGGCCCAAGCCGCCGCGGCTGTAAGCAGTGTGCAGGATGAACTAGGACCCTACCTTCTGGCGGAACTCCGGTTTTCAGGCGATTTTGCCGCGCTGAAAGCACGGGCCGATGCCAAGCATATGCAGATCGACGGACATGCCCAGCGAGACGGCCCCATGCAACAGGCGGAACGGTTGCGAATGATGGCTTGGTATTTCGGAAACCGCCTGCAACAGGAAATTCCGGATGATGTGGAGGTCCATGCCGCGGCCATCGGGATCGGGGTAGAAGAATTCTTTGAGCTGATCCGGTGTGAATTCATGTATCATCAGGGGTGCAAAACACGGCCCGCGCCGGGCGGCAAGGACGAGGCAGGACAAGACGGGTGAAACCTCCGCAGGATTGGAGGCCCTATGGACGATCCAAACGAGGCGGCTGAGGAAGCTCCGGGAACGCGGTTCCTGCTGTTTCCGCAATCGCCGTTCAGAACTGAAGATCCGGTGCTGGAGCTGGTCGAGATTTCCGCGCCACCAGGCACGATTGGCCCGGGGCCGTCGGGACCGCGGATGTATACTGTCAATGCGCTGGGCAAGGTGATCCCCTATGGTGCGGTTGTGCAGGGGCCTGCCGGGCCGGGCATGTATCTGCCGCCCTGGCAGGGAGAGCTGCATGCGCCGCCGGAGCCGGATGACGATGGGCATTTCCTTCATATCCGGCCTTTTGACCCGGGTTTCGAAGCCGCGCATTTGTTTGCTGCGGCGCATTTTACTCTGGATGTGTGGGAGGCCTATTTCGGCCATGAGATCCCCTGGCATTTCGCCCGCGATTACGACCGGCTGGAACTGTCGCTGCTGCCAAGCCTCGATAACGCCCATATCGGATGGGGGTTTCTTGAAACCGGCGGCACCAGCGAACACGGCGGAGAGTACCGCGCCTACAGCCTGAACTTCGACGTGGTCGCCCATGAGATCGGCCATGCCATTATCTACAGCGTCGCCGGAATGCCTGTTTCCGAGGAAGTCCCTGGCGAGTATTACGGTTTTCACGAATCCGCGGCGGACATGGTTGCGCTGATAGCTTCCCTGCATTTCGGTTCGGTGGTTGAGGAGCTGCTGGAAAACACCAAGGGCAACCTTTACACCTTCAACCAGCTGAACCGCTTTGCAGAACTTGCCGGGAACGCGCAAATCCGAATGGCGGCGAATACCCGTACACTTCAGGATTTTGCACGTGGCTGGAGCAGCGAGCACGCGCTGTCGGAACCCTTGACCGGGGCGATGTTCGACATCCTGGTAGACATTTTCCATGAGCGGTTGCTGGTTCATGACCTGATCACGCCGGAAATGGAGGATCTGTCCGACCAGCTGGAAGAAAGCCCCTATTATGGCGAGGTCATGCAGGCCCTGTTCGATACCCGCTATGATGCTGATCCTGAAGGGTTCCGCGTGGCGCTGCTGGAAGCGAGGGATATCCTGGGTTCTTATCTGGCGGCTGTGTGGAGCATGCTGGATGCAGAAACCCTGACCTATGCGGCGGTGGAGCAGGCGCTGCTGCTGGTCGACCGCAAATCAACCGGCGGTGCGTTTCACTCGATCATCGAGGGCAACTTCAGGATGCGTGGCATCGGCCTGGTTCAGGCCGGGCCGCGTATGGGTGAAGCAGGTGAGGACAGCCATGCCCATTCCGTGCGGACACGGGTGCCGGACGGTTAGACTGCGTATTGGCTGTGAATTTTTCCCATTTTGTGATACTTTCATCCTGAGGGAGAGTTTTGTGGAAGCTGGCAGTTGCAGTCTGCTGCCAGGACCGCTGCAAAAAGATCTTCTGGTGTTTGGTTCCATAGCCACAGGAGTGAGTAAGGTGGCAGAAACGTTACTCAGTTTTTCAGAAGTGTTACTGTTCGGACGACAGGTTGAAGACCTGAAAATCAGGGATGTGAAACGCGGGGATAGGCGGGGCGCCAACGGGCTTCTTGCCAAGCAGCTTCAGGACAAGAGATCTCCCAGGTTCGCCCGCATTTACGGGTTCTCTTACGAAGGTGAGTTTTTTCAACTGCCGGAGCCAATAATACTTCTGGTGCATGGCAAAGGCGAGAAAGCCTTCGCAAAGAGCGGGGCATTTGCAAGAGCTCCGCTGGAGCCGTCGGTATCCGGTGTTGCGGCCGCGGATTTCCAGATGTCCGATGACATTAGAGTCTGGGAATACGACAAGGCCGATTACACGATCCGCATGGATCTGATGACCGGAATGTTCGAGCAAGTTCTGCTGGATGTCTATTTTGGCGGCGGTCCCGGTGTCAGTGGCGCAAAGGTCAGCGGTGCTAAAGTCAGCGGAGCAAAAGTCAGCGGCGCGAAGGTTAGCGGTGCCAAGGTCAGCGGAGCAAAGGCGCGCGGCTCCGGCGACTGAACCGGCTGATACGAGAATGGCAGAAGAGCACTGGCGGGGCTGAATACCCTCCGCCGCCGCTCCGTTTCAGAATCCCGCCTTCTTCAACCCTTCAACAAAATGCTGCGTGTCTTCTACAAGACGGTCGGGTTGCACCTTGGCCCAGCGGTCCAGTGAGAAATTCGGGTGGGCTTCGCGGTGCCGCGCGGCCATGTCCCGCGCCAGTTCCATCTTGCCGAGCTGGGCATAACTGGCGGCCAGCATGCGCTGACCCTCTGTAGGGTTGTTCATCTTCGTCAGCGTGTCGATCACCGCATCGTATTCCTTGAGATTGTAAAAGGCGCCGCCCAGGTGCCACAGATACTGATCCGGGAAGTAGGGGTTGAGCCGCATGGCCTGCTTCAGGTTGCTGATCGCGGTTTCATTGTCGCCGGAGTGTGCCAGCGCATCAGCGTAGTCAGACAGCAGATCGGCGTCATTCGGGTTGAGCGCAAGGGCGCGCTGGTAGGCGCCGATCGCGGCATCGTGCTCCTTGCGGTACAGGTGAACGAAGCCCAATTCGCCAAAGCCGCGGGCGTCCGTCGGGTCCAGTTCCACCGCTCTTTGCGCAAACGCCAGGGCCGTATCCAGCGCGTGGTCCGCATCCTTGGCCCAGGAATACCGCCAATCGATATTCATCGTGCGGGAGATAGCCGCCGATGCCCGGGCATAGTCCTGATCCCGGGCCAAGGCCCTTTCGTACAGCGTTTGCGCTTCGTGATTGTCTTGCCGCGTGTAACGGAAGATGTACTGCTGCCCGCGCAGAACATAGCCATAGGCGGCAAGGTCGGCAGGCGCAGCTTGCGACATCCGCTTACGCTCCTGCGCTTCGATCAGCACGGCGGTAGCTGCGACAATGGCGTCGGTGACTTCATCCTGGATGGCAAAGATGTCATCGATATCCCGGTCATAGCGCTCGCCCCAAATGGTACGGCCGGAATCTGCATCGATCAGCTCAATGGCGATCCGGATCCGGGACGCCGCCCGGCGGACACTTCCCCGCGCTACATAGCGCACTCCCAATTCGCGCGCGGCTTCCTGCGGGGGCATGGAACGCGCCTTGAAAAAGAAGGCGGAATTTCGTGCGATGACAAAGAGATTCTTGAACTTGGACAGGTTCAGAATGATGTCTTCCGTCAGCCCGTCCGCAAACCAGCTGTCGGATTGGTCCCCGCCGAGGCTCGCAAACGGCAAAACGGCAACTGAGGGAATGTCCGGCTGTTGCGGGAGTGCGGGCTGGTTTGCCGGGCGCAGGGTGGCAGCCATCGCCGCCCCCTCGATCTCGCTGCGGACGCAGTAGACCGGAACCGGTTCGGAAATGTTCTTGAGCCGCCGCGGGCCCAGAAATTCGAAGCCAAAGCGCAGCCGGTTGCGGATCTGCTCATAAACGGAGGCACTGACATACACGCGGCCCGGCTCAGCGATTTCCTGCAAACGGGCGGCAATGTTGACGTTGTCGCCGTGAATGCCGCGGTCGTCGATCAGGATTTCGCCCATGTGCACGCCGGCGCGGAACCGCAAATGCTGGTCTTCCGCCCGGGAGTTGTTGTTCTGCTCCGCGATCCGGTGCAACTCGACACCGAATTTCACAGCGTCGGTGGCCGTCTCGAACAAGGCCAGGACACCATCACCGCGGACTGCAACGACTTGTCCGTCATGCGCCTGGCAAGCCGCTTCGAGCTGCTCCAAGAGCGATTTGAGGGCGCTGTAGGTATCAATTTCATCATTGCCCATCAGCCGCGCATAGCCAACCACGTCGGCAAACAGCACCGCTCCAAGCTGCCTCCGGACCGTCGATGTCTTGTCTTGGCCGCTCACAAGCTGTCCTCCTCCTGTGAGAATGGCTGAAACCGGCTGCGGCCCGGATTGGTGCCGTGCGGTGCCGGGCAGGCTGACTATGCTCAGCCTTCTGGCGGATCCTGCGGGCCGGGCGGCCAGGCCCAGCCAGAAACGGCGCCGCCGCGGAAACTGGCGCTGCAGGCCGCATCCAGGTCCCCTGCCAGTGTCTTGCGCCGGGCCTCCCATTCACGGCGTAAAAGCCCGACGCTGACCATGTCGTAGTACCGGCCTTCAGCGAACCATGCTTCCCTCATCCTGCCCTCAGTGGTAAATCCGGCGCGTGACGTCATCTGCTGGCTGCGCGTGTTGTCGGCCCGGTAGTAGGATGTAACGCGATTTAGCCCGATCTGGCGGAAGGCAAAGTCCAGAACCAGCGCCATTGACCGGATTCCGATGCCTTGCCTGCGCCAGTGTTCGTCAATGAACAGCGCGATAACGGCATCACGGTTCACGGCTGAAATGCTCTCCAAACCGGAAACGCCGCATAGCTCGCCAGATTCTGCAGTGATGGCGAACCAGCACTTGGCGGGGTTTATCGCCGCATCCGCGGCCGGCTCCCAAGTGGCTTGCACGCGCGTGGCATCGAACGGCGCCCTGGCGGAACGGTCAAAACGCGCCAGGTCAGCCACATTTTCGAACCAGCCGGCCATTTGGGTGAAGTCACCCGGTTCCAGCGGCCGGAGCCGGAATACTGCTGACTGGCTCTCAGGCATCCGCCGCCTCCCTTGCCTAGACGTGTTGCCGTTCCGGTGTTCATTGCAGCCGGAAGAAGAATGCTTCACTGACAATACCACATTTTCTGGCGGTTTGGGGTGCCCGCAGTCACCGCCTTTGCTAAAGGTTTTGGTGCCGGGTCCCAGACAGGCGGGGAGAGAGCACCGGGTAAAATGCCGCTGGTTCTGACCCAGGCACGCTTTGATGGCGGATGCAGGGCAAGAATCTTTGAACGCAGCATCTTTTGGGGTTGCGGCCTTGTGGCGGTATGATTAAACCCCGCCGCAGTGGACCGATAGCTCAGCTGGATAGAGTACTTGACTACGAATCAAGGGGTCGGGGGTTCGAATCCTCCTCGGTCCGCCACTTCCCAAATGTCGGGCGACGCATAGTTTTGCCATTTGCGACAGAACCCTTCCTTTTTCGTGTCTCCAACATTCCCGCTCGCGCCTCCTGTTCCGCCAGTGGCGAAGCCTTCCCTGATTTTCACTTCGGAAGACCTCGTGTCTTCCGGAGGGCAAAGCAGGGTGGGCGCAGCCCGGACTGCGGCCGGGCGGTGATCTGACACACGGGGCCGGAGCGGTGGAATTGGGAGGGGCCCGCGCCTGGCGCGGGAGGAACCGGATTTCTCCGTGGAGGCTGACGCGCAGCGGCATCAGAACCCGTGTTCAGATTGCCGGCCGGATGGCAGGCGGAGCAATCAAACGGAAAATGCCAGGCGTGCTAGAGCGGAGCGGAGGCGCGGCTGACCTCTGTGCAAGCGATCGCGGTCTCGTCCGCGATCACATTCTAAATTAGGCTGGAAGGGCAGGAGGAAAGCGGTCGGCGAGATCGTCAGCTGCCTTTTGCCACGCGGATCACGAACTCACAACCCCCCAGACAAAGCGGCCATGCCCGATGTGCTTGACGTCACACCTTTAATGACCAACTATCTGGTTGACCGTCCGCACCAGGATCCTGGTCAGGCCGTTCCGTGCCCGGCGCCAAGGAATCTCTAGGCGCTGGAAAAGACGCTTCGGAGCAAGCGTCCGATAATCATCCAACATCGAAAATCAAAGGAGTCTGAGACGATGATCTCAGCCGAATATTGCAGGCTCATGTCCCGCTACAATACCTGGCAGAATACTTCATTGGTAACTACTGCTGACCGGCTCACCGAAGTGGCGCGACACAAGGATCGGGGCGCATTCTTCCAATCAATAGCGGCAACCCTGAACCATCTGTATTGGGCTGACGCCCTGATATTGCAGCGATTGAAGGGAAACGAGCGGCCAGAGCAAACCATCACGCACTCTCTAACCAGCCCGTCGGATTGGAACGACTTCAAAGCTTTGCGTTCCATGCGCGACGAGGAAATTGAAGAGTGGGCGGCCCGACTGCGTGACGCTGACCTCGACGGAATGGTTGTTTGGTATCCAGGCGACGGCTCAACCCGTATCGAGAAACCAAAGTCTCTTTGCGCAGCAGAGCTCTTCAATCACCAGACCCACCACCGGGGTCAGGTCCACGCAATGCTGACAGCTGCAGGTGCAGAGCCGGAGCTAACTGGACTGTCAATGTTGCCATAGATCGCACAAAAAGGCCCAAGGCACGAATTTGCCAAAACTGCTTCCGGCGGTGGAAAGGGCAGGAAGAAAGCAGCCGGCGAGATATTCAGTTGCCCTTCGCCATGCCAGACGCAAACTCACACTACGCGGACCAGGCTGCCATTCGCTGGAGGTGCGGCCCAGACCGGCCCTTGTGTCCGCTTTGCTGCATATAGCTGACATTGCATACCTCAAATGAAAGCCAGTGGACTTGCGGCAGTAGGCTAAAGCTGCTCACAGAAACTCGGGCTCCGGGCCCTTCTCGTAGCTATGCCCCTTCTCCAAAGTCGCTTTTCTTTCAGAGATCTTCTTGTGAAAATCGACTAGGGCCTGAAGGTCCGCTTCAATATCTTTCTGCGGCGGCAGTTCCGGCGGCAGGTCTGGTACCCTGTCATGTCCGGAATAGTGCGAACATCTTTTCATGCCTTCAAATATCTCCGGATAATCGTCAGCCGGATCATAGCAGGCATGCTTAAGGCTCTGCGTCATTATTTCTGGTCGAAAACGCTGGATCGCCCCATTGAACAGAATTTCCTCAACCATCCTTTCCCAAGTTTCGCGCATCAGAGTGTAGATCGCTGTCAAAGCATCACGGAACTCTGGAACAGTTGGGTCATAGCCATCCTTAAACAGCTTGGCCTTGGCTTCACTGAGCTCGCCTATGCGCTGCTTAGTCCTTTTTGTATGAGACGGCCTGCCCGCGTCATCAATAATGCCGAACTTGGTTCCGCCTTGGCTCGACATCCACTCAGTATGACACGGCTGCCCAGCACGGCGGGCTTCATTTTCCACCATATAATGGAAAACAATATTGTGCGTAAAAATAACAACTTGGCGGCCGTCGGCGGCTTCCACCACAAGTCGTTTGGCAACGGCTTCCATGCGAGTGTGATCAAGTGAGGACACAGGATCATCAACAATGATCCCGTGCTCCGCGCCGACCTCAATCAATTCGGCAAGAAAGCAAGAAAGAGCCAGTGCCCTCTGTTCGCCTTCACTAAGAACGTCGCTGTTGTTGGCAACACGTTGTTGGGCGGTCAGACCCACCTCAATAACACTATCACCGCCCGCACTTCTGTCAGACAGATCAATCGGAATGTGCGAAAGCCTGAGCGTCTCGAGTTCTTCTGTAAGCTGTTTTTTGAGGCTCTCGGTCAGTAGAACACGACGGCGTGCAGTCAATTGGCGGCCAATCGGCCCGGAAGCACACTGCTTGCGTGCCTCCTTAATCCGAAGTCTCTCCACGAGCTTCTTTAACCGCTCAACGACAGTCTCAATTTCCTGGTTGAGCCGCTTGTTGTCCTCAAGCTCCGCTTTGTTCTTGTTGAGCTCGCCCAAGCGAGCGGTGTCAGCCTCGCCATCTTCAAGCGCATCAATCTTGCCTTGAAGCGCTTCGACGCCAGCATCAATTTTCTTGATCAGATCGGCCTGAAGCGAAGCCAACTCATCTAGCCGAGAGAAGGCGCCCGCCTCGATCATCGCATTGATGGCTTCAAGCCGCTGCGATAGCACCCCGTACGTCGCGACAATTTCTTCGACGATGACTTGTGGTTCATCGCTCATGCCGCGGTAACCACCAAGCTGCGCTTCAGCTTGCTTTGGTGTCTTGATGCGCAGTGCATTGACTGTGCCGACAAGCTCATTATAGGCCACTGCTGCATTTTGGCTGTCGGTCGCGGCGCGTCCTGAAATATACCGATCAAATTCAGCCATGCGAGCTGAAGCATCGGTATCCAGTGGCTGTTGGCAAAGCACGCATGTTTCACCGGCAACGAGCTTTGGCTCGTCGTGGTCGGGGAAGGCCTCTCCAGCGAATTCCCGGGCGTACAAAAGCATCTGCCGCCAGGCTGCAGAACCGATTTCAGGAATAGGCATACCTTCACCAAGACCGCGCGCGGCGGCTTCAGCTGTCGCTGATTTTGTCGCCATTTCCTCATGGGCATCCGAAAGTTTTTTGACGCCTTCTTCACCCAATACGTCGATGAAATCCGAAAGCTCGGATTTTACATTTTCGAGCTCCTGCTTTGCAGCCTTATGCGCGCGAAGTAGTACTTTAGGATCATCGCGTATCTCGTCAGTAATTCTCTGAAGCATAGCTTCTTTGTCGTCATTCCAATCAGCGATTGCGCGCAACCCTGCTTCGTCTGGCAAACCTACTTGAGCTGTATTGGGGGAAAGCTTTTCCAGAGCCTGAGAAGCCGAAGTGCCTTCGGTATAGCCTCCGGGAAGAGCTGTTCGGATCGCGCTATCGATATCATTCTCACGCAACTCAAACTCGCGATCCAGAGCCTTTGCCGCCAGTGCCAGCTTGTTCAGAATGTCGAGTTCATAAGGAAGGAATTCAACCTTGCGATCTTTATCGACGTAAACGCGCGCCGTATCAGTGTCGAAAACCGATATGCGGGCAAGCTCCGGTGGTGACGGATCACCGCGCCGCCAAGTCACCTCTTGGCGCTCAGGCTCACACCCCTCAATGCCGATCACCAGATCAACCTCCGGCGGATCAGCGCGCATCGGTTCGAAAACATTTCCTGTGAGGTCCTGGGGACTCAAAGATCGGCAAAGCTGTTTTGCGATCCGGCAATATCCGCTCTTTCCCGAAGCGTTCGCGCCGTACACAAGCGTAACGCCAGTTTTGGCAAACTTGATCGGTGGTTGGTCGCTAGCCAGCCTGTCTATGCCCCGAACCGGACCGATCGAGCCAAGAATCGTGCGCGCGGCATCTATCCCTGCGTCAGATAGATGTTCGGCGGCAAGCGGGCTGACATGAAGGTGTTCATCATCAATGAGGCCAACCTCCTGCTCAATGACCTTTCGCAAAATGGAAAGATCATCGTCAGTTAGTTCTCCGGTCGTTGCTAAACGTCGAAGCGCGTCCTTTTGCCAGACGGGCCGTGTACCTTGAGCGGACCAGGTAACAAGCTCTTCAAATGCCATCAGGAAACCTTTGGGAAGTAATACTCGCTTAAAACGTAACATAGCGAATATGTTGCTTCCACCTGAAGCTGCAAAGGCGCGACACTTCACCCGCCTAACACTCAACGGCTGTAGCAGGCGAGATCATGATCGGGCTAAGAATGACCAATAGCTCTCGCATCATCAAGCGCTTCAAAATCGTTCAAGAGCTGGCGCTTGGGCACGAAGCGAACACAGCTCAAACCGGTCTCATCATACTTCTCGAGCTTGCAGAGAAAATCATAACCGAAGTCGATGAACACCGGACATGCAGCATCTAGCCAGGTTCTTCGAGGACGTCGCCATTCGTACTGGTGATGGCCTCGGTATTCGGCCTTTATCTCGGTCGCTACTTGTCGAAAGAAGCCCAACTCGACCAATCCATCGGGCATGTTTGTCTTTGAAAGGGCCGGGTATGATTTCCGATTGGTCGAAATGCGAAAGAACATTGCGTTCGCTGCCTCGCAAGTTCGTCCTTTCGCTTTGTACCATATGAGGTCTTTCCCCAGCTCTGAATCGGGATCAGGCAGGATGTGACCGAGGCGGAAGCTCTTTTGAAACGGCGTCCCATCCACAATCCACACGAGATTTTGATAGAAGTCCTCCCGTGAGATTCTCTCAGCATCTGAGAGGCAGGAGTGCTGAACTTCGATGTATACACCTAACCTAGTTCTAATATCTGCCCTGTGGATTTCTCCATCCTCTGACGCATGGATCACCTCGCGGCATTCTTCAGGAAAACGGTTCTTCCACGACCTATGCCAGGCAGTTTCATTCTCCCACCAAGGATCGCAGGTTTTGCGCCTTGTGTGTGCCCAATGATGAGCGACTCGTGGACCGCATTTCGCAATCACGGCCCCTCCACATACTGGGCAACTGCCTTGCCCTTTCTTGAAGGCTTCTGATCTTGCACCATCAACAACTGCATACTGCATAGAGCGATTTACTCTCCTGTCTGAACGCTCCCAAAGGTGGAGTGATGAACTGCGCCTCAGCTTATAGGGGCGACCTCGCAAATAAGGTAGATGCTAGTTGTTTATGATGTGCCCTGCTGCTCTCTGACCCCGAATTGCCTCTTCAGTTTCTGTGGCTGGGATCAGCACATGCTCGCCGTCATAAGTGCAGACGACAAATACGCCGATGTCATTGGAGGACAGCGGCGCAATCAGCGATTGGACAAGCTATGGGCTCACTGCCGCCTAGCGGCAGCGCAACGCCGATAGACCGGCCCAAGCTTGTCCCAGGCCAACCGTGATCGGCTCAAGCCAGCCCATAGCAGACATGACTGATCTACAGACTGGTCGGAAACCGGAGTTTCGGGAAATGACAGTTAGCAGCCCTGCCGAAGACCTGAGGCGGTTTCAAACTGTACTCCTTTTGATTGAAACGCTTTCGACGTCGCCGTACCCTTACTAGAACGAACACAGAACACATGAGGCCGATGTTATGGTTTATGAAATCGAGCTTACGGACAAAGAGTCAGAAATCCTCAGCGGCATTGAGTTGGATCAATCGGCGCTGGATCATGAGCAATACAAACGGCAAGCACCATTGATCTTGGAGCTATTGCAGTCTCTTACGGAGCGGAACGCCATTCCCAAAGTCCGTTTGCGCTATTGGTCGGACCCGGAATACCAGATCGGGCGCTTGAAGACTTCGCACAAGGGCCTGTTTGAAAGGAACGGGCGGCAGGGCGATGAAATCTACACCCACCCACACTTCCTAAAATATCTTCGCTATTTCCTATTTGGTGCGCAGTTGCCAGCGTCCGCAATCGCCGAATTTGAAAACGTTGTTGGCAACCCGGACTGGGTATCGTCAGGCGACATTACCGACATTACGAAAGGAACACGGGCAATCGTTCGCAAGTACGGGTTGCAGGATGAAGACGAAGAGTTTTATCGGCACGCGTTGGATGTGGGGTTGAGCCAATGGTTCGCCAAGTCCATTCGGGATGCGGTGAAGCAAGTTTGCTGAGACAAGCCAATGCGTGACCACTACCGAAAGAAGCTCAACAAGCTGTTGTCGCAGGCTGGCGATGAAGAGTTTATCCAACTCTTGTGGGCCACTCATATTCTACAAACAAAAAAACCCGATCCAGCGCGCAAGTTCATTCTGCCAGAAACCATTCCTGAAGGCGCAATCAGCGCGAGGATGCCAAGCGAATACTCGATCCATAAGTGGGAAATCGAGACACTGGCAAACGAGTTGATGACCGTTCCAAAGGCTAAACCGAAAAAAAAGGGGCCGATAAGAACATTACGCTGGGACCACTTTGGCGCTGCGACGGAATGTGTGAACTGGCTTCGGAAGCTGGAGAATGTCGAGTATCTTCTTCAGAAGAAGCGCGAAGACATATTCATAGAAATGGGGCGTATCGCAGCGCGTCAGTTTGACTGGCAGCGTGGATTTGTGAACATTCCACAGTTTTATCGCAACGCATTTGTTTACGGTCAGGGACCTTGTGCCGCGCAATTCGAGAAAGCACACGGAATCACGCTGAATCGATTTTCACAAATCGGGTTCATGCTCTTCGTATCGCTAGCCAACTTTCCGGTTGTGCGGAACGACAAGTCTTGGGTGGAAATGGGTGTCGAGTGGGAGGAAGTCGAAAGGGTCTTGGCGCTGATAGCAATGCCGTTTCCAAAGGCTGCGGCGCTGGCAAGAGACAGGCGACGCAAAACGATCCACACGGCAGACAAACCGAGCATTCTTCGGCAGGCCCCTTGTTTACGCTTCGGTGAAGGGGGCGAACGAGTTCGCGCGCCGTTGCCGGAACTCATCCTTGAGCGGGTCACGTCTGGCGTGTTCTATGATGTGGTGGGCGGCGGTGGGCTGATCCGCGACGACTACGGAAGACGGTTCGAAGACTATTGTGCACGGTACTTAGCTGAAGCATTGCCCGGTTTCGAATGGGAAAAAGAATTCAGTTACCGGAAGAAGCCGAATAGCCTCGATACCCCAGACATTCTTTGCAAGCAGAATGGAAGAGTTTCAGTAGCATTCGAGTGCAAAGCAACGCGAATGTCACAGGAAGCAATGTTTGGAATGAACCCCATTAAGGCACGAGGCTATCAAGACATAACGAAGGCTATTTTCCAGCTCTGGCGGTTCTTTTCACACTGCCGACGAGGCTATGTTAAAAGAGCTGTGAGCGACGACGCTGTTGGCGTCGTGCTTACGCTGGACAACTGGCTTGTGATGGCTGACACGCTGAGAACACAGGTTCTTGCCGGCGCGGAAAAGATGGCGCTTGAAAAGGATGCCGACATTTCTGAGTCGGACAGGAAACCTATCGTCTTTGTTGCCGTACCCGAATTAGAGCGCACACTTTCAGTTTCTACAGAAGCAACCTTTTTTCAGGCATTGAAAAAAACCAACACCGAAAAGTACTGGGGTTGGCGTTTGGATGGAGTGCACAACGATTTGGTTGCGGGTACAGGACACCCAAATCGGCGCTACCCGTTTGCCGGTGAACTTGGGAAACTACTCCCGTGGTGGGATGAACTTGGCGAAGAGCGAACCGATCGCTGCGATCACTAGCTATTGAATGCAAAGGAGGGACCAGGTGCGGACGCTAGCGCGCAAGTCAGCGACACGGGAAGAGTCTCCGACTATCAAGCCGTTAACGCACAATGGAACGCAGATTGAGCCATCCACCCCATCGGCTCTGTTAACCTAGCCATGATAGTTGGCTTGTCCAGCGAATGCCCGCTTCCCATCCTATGGGAGTAGGGTCTGTTTAGCTCCCCAAAGCCGCCGTTTGCAGCCCAGGGGCGCTCGCCGTTTCTCAACCCGGCGAAATAGACATTCGCTGAACCTCCTATCCTCGAAATTTTTTGGGCTATGAAGAGAAGTGCCGGTTCAATGTGGCAGGCTTAGATCCCTATTTGTCTAACAGGAGGCGCATGCTAAAGTACCTCGTATTTGAATGCGAAGTGTAGTTGTGTTCGCCCATTCTGCCTTACTCTGAGCTGTTTGCCTGGTAGGTTTGCATGGAAAATCTGGGCACAGCAAAAGTGATATCGATCATTCCAGTCTCCATCCTTAAGATAGTCTAAGCTTAGATCTAAGCGCCTTTCTGAGACGATAAGTTCTGCAGAAATGCCCGAGGTTGTCTCATCGTCATAAATCTCTGCTGACGTTGACACTTCACCTGGCTTCAGCTTTCGAAAGTAGTGTGGTCTCAGTTGAAATTTGTGCCAAAACATCCTTGCCTGAATGTCATAATTGAATACAACATCAATGCCATCAACTTTGCTTTTTGTTGTGAGTGACGTAGTTCGGACAGCATCCTGGCCGATTTTTATCGTCTCGTTGCTTGCGTCCTTGAGGCTTTCAACAGATCCGTAATACGCTTCAAGATCAAAAGGAAAATTTTTACTTAAACGTTTCTTTAAGTCGTCTTTGGAAATTGAATCGGACCTTGGAAAACAGAGAATATTGGCCTGATCTGCACACAGAATGAAAATGTCCGGCATTGCCAAGGCAAATGTGGTCGTTTCAACTTCAAATGAAGATAGCTTGAAGAGGGTCACTCCGAGAGCTTGCGCCTTGGCTATAGCGGGCTTTGTGAACCCGCTTGATGAGACAGCGAACACGTTGTCAAAACCCATGGAGTGCTTTCGGCCGAACAGCTCTTCAACCCACATGACATCTTGAATGCTGGCACGGTCACGACATTCCACGCAGGTCGTACGGCCGTTTGGTTCTTTGAGAAAAACGTCTATCTGACGCAGCCGTTGAGTGTGTGGGTCTCTAATCTTGGCGTTCCATGTCACTTCAACGCCTGTTTTTTCTACAGCTTCGAATACTCTCGCCACACGGCGTTCGAAATATGTCGCTTTACTTGAAACCGGCACTTTAATTTCCCGAAAAATTATTCGCCCTGAGGTAACATCATACAGATCCTTCGCGCATTCGCTTGCTTGCGATGGAAGTGGCTGCCCATTTTTTTTTATATGCGGCCAAGTGGCAGCAGAGCACAAGTCACTCACTTGATAGCCATTCGAATGTCGGTTTTAAAGTCGACGGCACAATTGGGTTGCACCTGCAGAGAAGGTCTGCTTCCCGCTCTGTCGAATGCTGCCTACGCGAAGCTTGTGCCACCTTCTGTCCGCTTCTGGCTGCGAACAGCCAAATGCGCCTGTAGCACCCAAGTCAGGCGACGACGACCGGTATGGGCTCGATTAGGTCATTTGCTGCGCATTGGCCGAGCAAGCAGATTAGTCACTGAACTGGTTGCGACACCATTCCAGTGTGATGAGGGAGCGAAACATCATCCAAGTGTAGGGTGCAGCGTTCAACTAGTTGCCGTAAGTTGACACCCGCATGGAACCCCATAAATTAGTCACAAAGGTTCCCCTCCGATGATAAGAACCCAAGGGGTTCTCCTAGACGGTAGTCGGAGGGGTCGTAACCTCCAAAAAGCGCAGTTAGATTGCCTTTCTGCTGCTTCGCCCCCCTCTGTCTGAAAGCACGTTATGCGGCGGCTTTGCGCAAGCTGCCGGTGCAGTTTTGTGGTGTGGAGAAAGCCGGGGCGGCTTGCGGAGGTAAGGCGTCTAAGAAACGCAGGGATGTTCACACTTCCGCTTCACTCCTGGCACGTTTGGTGGTCTCCCCAAGCGATTGGGAGGGTGAGGTGGTGGTGGAAGACTTTGATCTTTGTGGATAGAAGAGGCTGTTTGCCAATGAACGCCAAGCGCTCTAGCGAAGCTGTTGATAGTGCCCGTATCCACCCAGGCTTCCAATAGTCTTTTGCGTGACATTTTTGGCCGTGAGTGCCGGGGGAAAACTGTTAATCCTCTGGCTTTAAACATTTTTGACAGAGTGGAAGGTTTCATGCCATTGCGGATGGCTAAGGCTCCACAGCATCGCTGCGCCAAGTATTCATTGTAGAGATCTAGCACGAAATCGATACCTGCAATAGCCAAGAGCTTTCGGGTCAATACAGGCGTTATCCCGAAGCGCAGCGCCAGCTCTCTTAGGTTGGAACACTCAAAATAAGCGTTACGGACTTCACGGTAAGTGACGGGTGTCCACTTGAAAGGTGTCATGCTGACGAAGGCAAAAGCACTTCCGTGATACTTCGCTCCAAAAACGCGGCTCAATGTCTGTCACTCCACATCCACACGGTTTGGGACCGGTATATCGCTTAATGAATGCATAGTTCAAAGATTCGAGGCATGCGATGTAAATATCTGAAAATAAATAATAATTTGAAACTACGTGAGTGCCTTGCTATCGCTTCCGGTACTGGATTCGACCGGAGGATGGCGCATATGACTTAGAACCTGACACTCCCAGAAACGGGAAAGGCCCCTCAGGGCGGCAACCCTGCGAGGCCTTTGAAATCCGTGTCGATTGATGCCGACACGCTTTCTTCACCCGACATCGCCGCAGAGTCAACCTTCCTGTCGCCAAATTGAGGCGACGGGCCGGGAAAACTTTGCCTCAGACCAAAGTCAAAGAAGGGAGCGCCATGCTCAGCTTCTCCGCAGTCATGGCCACATCAAACATGAAAGATGATATCGATCTAATGGAGGGCCTGAACTCTCCGTTTCCCAGCCGCGCATCACGCCGCATTGCGAAACGCTCGAAGGCAAGCTCGCGCGGCGGCGTTGTCGTGCATCTGCCTGGCCAGAACCGGCCAAGGATCATCCAATTTGAAAGTAAGCTGGAGCAGCGGGTTTTGTTTCTTCTGTTAGCAAACGCTGCTGTCAGAGACATTCGTGAACAGCCTGAACCTTTCAAATACGCCGGATCAGACGGGCGGCGAAGATACCATTTCTTCGACTTTCTGGTGGTTCTTGCAAGCGGCCGCACCATTGCTGTCGCGGTAAAGCCCATGGCCCGCGTCAGGAAAACACGGTTCCTGGCGGAGCTCGAAGACATTCGGGCGGCGATGACAAGCAAGTTTGCAGACGATGTGGTTCTGATCACCGACCAGGATTTCACGAAGGCGGAGGCTTTGAACGCAGAGCGCTTCAATGCCTTTGCCCGGACCCGTAACACCGCTTTGCAGCGTCAGCTTGCTGAGCTTGCCGCCTCAATCAGGTTTCCCATGACAGTGGCGGAACTCCAGAGACGGCTTGGGGCAGGAGCTGAGGGCTTCAAAGCAATTTTTCTAGCGATCTTTGATGGCGATTTGAGCGCCGACAAAACGCAGGAAATCGATCTTTCAACCATTGTGAACCTGGGAGAATGCTCATGAGCAATCGGATGCGTGTCACCTCATACGACAGGTTGGGCAACGGCGGGCTGTTCCTTCGACTCCGGAACGAAACGGACACAGGCTACGTCTTCAAAAATGTGGATGGGGCAGAAGGGGAGACCTATTTCAGTTTCGAGGAATTCGAAGGCCTTCTTTCGAAACCAGATGTGACCTTTGAGCCGGGATACTTTCTCATTGGGCAAATCGACGCCCGAATGAATGCGGGTTTGGAGGCTTCTGGTCCTTTGCGGCAGGATGTCCAGGATCATGTTGTTTGGCGGTTTATCTGGGTCTCAGTTGCCATGCATTTTCTGGTCAAAGAAGGCATGACTAAGACAGACAAGTCGATTGCCAAGTTCATGCCGCAAATGGAGGCGCACGTGAACGCTCTTGCGCGGGCGGCCCAACGGAAATGGAAAGCTCCTCGCGCCGGGCGAAAAAGCATGTTTCGCGATCCGCCTTCTACAAGGACCCTGCGCACCTGGTTCAAAAGGTACGAGAAGGGCGACTATTCATACTTGGCACTTGTGCCCCGTACTCACCGATCAGGCAACAGAGACAACCGGTTTTGCCTGGCTGCAACACGGCTGCTTGGCGATTGTATTTCAGCCTATCTGACCCGGCAGCGGTTATCCAAGAAGCAAGTTGCGGACCTATGCAAAACACGCTTCCAGAAGGCCAATACTGCTCGTGAGGCTGAGGGCAAGTCTGCTTTGCGAGTGCCATCCCGCCGGGCGGTCGAACGTGCAATAAAAAAGCTCGATCCGTACTTCACATTTGTTCAGCGGCATGGAGTTGATGCGGCCAATCGGAAGTTTGCGGTCTACGAGACGGGTATTTCCGCAAGCTATCCCATGGAACGGGTCGAGATTGACGAGTGGAAAGTCGATCTAATATCAATTCTGGCTGAACGTGGCGCTCTGGACCATCTCTCTGATGAAGAATTGGCGCAGCTGGATCGGGGACGCAGATGGCTATATCTCGCTATTGATTGTGCGACACGCTGTGTCGTGGGGATGCGGCTGGCAACAACGCCAAATAGCGAAGATGCCTATGCCCTTTTGCGCGACATCACCCGGGACAAAACCGAGATCGCTACTGCCGCTGGATGCAAATCGACCTGGCATCATTTTGGAGGCCTGGGAACAGTTTGCACCGACAACGGCGCGGCTTTCATGGATGATCTTTTTCAGTTCGCCATTTTGGAGGCCCATGGGAACCCGGACGCTCCCCCGACTGGTTTGCCCCACCTGCGCGGGCGGGTGGAACGGATTTTTGGAACGTTCGGAACATCTCTGATGCCGCATTTGGCGGGACGCACATACTCGAACAGTATGGAGCGCGGTGACTACCCGTCTGAACATCTCGCCTCGCTGAACGATGAGGCCCTTATGCAAATCCTCACGCTCTATGTCGTGGATGTCTATCACAACACGCCGCATCGCGGGTTGAACGGGGAAACGCCGAACAATTGCTGGGACCGGCTGAGCAAGCAAATTGGGGTAGTCCCGAAACTTGCGGAGACCACACGCCGCCGGGCCTTCGGGCAGCGGGATCGCCGCACTGTCACTGGCCGGGGAGTAGAGAAGTTTGGCATCGATTACGCCTGTCCCGCTCTCCAGCATGTCTTTCTTCATAGCCATGAGCGTGATGTGGACATCCGGTTCAGTCTCGAAGACTTGGGGTGGATTTTGGTCTGCGTTGACGGCAAGTGGCATCCAGCCCGCGCACTTCAGAAATGCTTTGAAGGCGTGTCCTTCGAGGAGTGGCAGCGGACTGCTCGTGAGTTGCGTTTGCGGCATAGGGCCGAGGCGCAGTTGAACGAGACGGTTGTTGCGCAAGCCCTCTCCAAGATCATCGAAATCAATGCATGCGAACAGGCGCGGTTTGGCAATGTCTTGAAGGCGCAGACCCCTGCCGGGCTGAAGCGGGCACGCGATGACCTGTTCGTAGGCTTGTCGATAATTCCAGAAAAGAGTGAGGAAGACCTCGATCTGCCACCCGATCCAGACCTGTTTGGACATGTCGTGCCCTACAGCGGCGCGAGTGAACAGCATAGTGCCTCCGGGAGCCCGGCTGACGAAAGCGACGCTTCCATTCAGAGCAAACGGCCCACCCGCTGGAGGTTCGACGATGACACATGATCACAAGCTGCCGCGCGGCGAAGAACTGCATCTTCTTCTCGCTCGGCTACGGGCCGAATTTGTGTGCCACAGCGGGTTTGAACAGCTTTCGGAGACGTTTCACCGGCAACTGATGCACCGCCGCGCATCTATCAAGCTTGGCACCAAAGAGGAGGCAGAATGCATAGCGGTTGTCGGAGCACCGGGCAGCGGGAAGACCACTGCAGTTGATCGTCTTTTCGAAAAGTGCTCGGGTCTTGTGCTGCCCCAATCAGGATCAGAAATCGCTGAAGTGATCTGTATGCGGATCCCATCCCCTGCAACACTGAAGCATGTCGGAACAGCTCTTCTGCATGCATTGGGATATCCGCTTACACGGGATCGCCCTACTGCATTCATCTGGGAGCAAGTCCGCCATCTCCTGCGGCAAAGGCAAACGCTCTTTCTTCACCTCGATGAAGCGCAGGATCTGCATGCGACCAAGGGCGCTACTGTACGCATCGATGTGGTGAACACACTCAAGTCACTGATGAACGACAAGGACTGGCCCGTTGGGCTGGTTCTATCCGGCACGCCGGAACTCGTCGAGATGATCAACTCTGACCACCAGTTTGCGCGGCGGGCGCATGTTGTCAGCCTGAGTGCAATTTCCTGGGAAGCAGACCACGAAGACCTGCGCCCGATTCTTGGGCAGTACACTGAGAAAGCGGAGCTGTCCTTTCCTCCGGATCTTGATCTCTCAGATTTCGAACGGCGTCTCATTCACGCAGGTGCCAACGAGTTTGGGCTGACTTTGAAGATGTTCCTAATGGGCATTGAAGAGGCTTTGCTTGACGGAAGCTTCGAACTCAGGCGGGCGCATTTCGCGGATGTCTATCATCGGAAAGCAGGGTGTATTCCAGCGTTTAATCCCTTTGTGGCTGAGGATTACTGGACAATTGATTCACGTAAACTTTGGGGTGCAGGAGGCTTAGAGAAATGAGGAGGCTGGAAAGAAAGCGAGCGCCAGATCTGTTTTTTCCGATCCTGAACGATGAAACGGCCACCTCCTATGCTTCCAGGCTCAGCGGCTATTGCGGCTTGGATTCGCCTACAGATCTGTCTCTGGACCTGGGCTTTCGCTGGCAGGATTTCATCCGGGGCGATGAAACCTGCATGATGCGGCTGGCGCAGGTGACTGGAATGGACAAGGACGTTCTTCTGGCTCAGGCGGTCCGGACAATTGCGCGGGGGCGCTTTCTGGTCTCCGGCCAGGTATGTGCGCGGGGTGTCTTTGTCAGGTCACGCCTTCGGGTGTGCCCTCGTTGCATTGTCGCTGATCAGGAGCAGAACGGCCGTCTGGGGCGCTACAGGCGTCCCATTTGGCAGTTCACTTCTGTCAGGTCCTGTCCGGTCCACCACGTGGCACTGATCTCCCTGCCCGCTGAAAAATACACAATTGGCAACTATGATTTCCTGGGCCAGACAGAGAAGCATATCGGCAGGATACATCAAGCTGCCTATAGCGATGACAGACTCGCGTTCACGGGGCTGGAAGCCTATCTGGAGCAGCGTCTGAATGGGAAAAGGACAGATCCCTTTCTCGACGCCATGCCTATCCACCTTGCGATGCGGCTCTGCGAAATGCTTGGTTTCGTCCTGGCCTTTGGCCCGGACAGGAAGGTATCGGAAGCCAGTGAGGCCGATATGTCTGTTGCGGGCGAACATGGGTTTCAGGCCCTGCAATATGGCGAAGAGGGCCTTTTTCGGGCACTGGATACGCTTGTGTCTCCGATCTCGCGCCGCACGGTACGCCATCAGAAGGATTTTGGTGCCTTTTTTGAGTGGATGCGGAACGCGTCCCTGGGGCCTGAGTTTGAAGGGCTGAAGGACAAGGTGCGTGCCTATATCTTCCGGAACTATCCGTTTCGGGAGGGCGATACAGTTCTGGGACAGCCGTCGCCGTCACCTTTTGTCTATTCGATCAACGGGGCTTGCCGGCAGCTCAAAATGGAAAGACAGCGCATGAACCGGTTTCTGCTCGAAACCGGCGAAGCCGTTGTTGACCGCGCGGCTCAGGAGGTTTGGCTTAAAGACAAGATTTCAGCAGCTGAGCTGAAGCGCCTTAAATGTGAGATGTCGGGGCGGTTGTCTGCTGATGCTGCCGCGCAAACACTCAGGATTGGCATCGACCTGCTCTCAGATCTCCGCGGGGCTGGGTATTTGGCACCAGTCACGGATGCATTGAACCGGAGGCCGAAATTCCGCAAGGCGGAACTCGAAGCCTTTGCCGCTGGCTTGCTTTCAGGCGCGGCGGATACGGCACCGGTTGCAACGGATACCGTGTCTCTCGTCAGTGCCGCCATGCGCGTGCGGTGCCGCAGCGTGGATATCGTGGAGCTGGTGCAGGCGGGCCGCCTGAAGACCTATGATTTGGGAGGCGGCAAGTTCGGGTTCGATAGAGTGGGCGTCTCACTCACAGAATTGAAAACTGTTCTGCCCCCTTTGGAGATGGCTGCGTTCCCAAAGGGGGAGGCTGCCCGAAGGCTGCATGTGACTTATCAGACGATCAATTATCTTGAGCAGCACGGGATGCTGACGCTGCAGCGCCTGAGAAACCCCAGGTCACGTCAGTTCCTGGAAGCCGTGACCGAGACAAGCCTTGAGCAATTCGAAAGCACCTATGTGACTTTGGGTCAGCTTGCGAGGCTGAACCGCCGTACACCCGGGCCGCTCAAATCGCAGCTGGAAACCAAAGGCATTTGCCCGGCCGACGTGCCAGCGGGGATCAGCTGCTACTACGACAGATACAGCACAGGGTTTCGGCTCAAACAATTCGGTCTCACAGTGCCATGCGAGCGAGGAGGAAAAAGACATGACTGAAGATCTGACCGACGAAGAACTGGCTGATGATAGGGAAGCGCAGCTAAGATTGATCACCGATGCCTATCAGCGCGGCGGCGGCGATTTTGAAGTAGACCAGGTGCTCGCGCAGGTGTGCTGGGTGCGGCGTATGAAACGGCAGGGGATGTTTGAAGTTTTTCCGGATGTTCCCGAAGGGGAGGACGACGCTGACGGGGCAGGCTGACTCAACCGGAGATCGGTTCACATAACACCCGTTCAGCGGCGTTCGCCTTTCGTTGCACCGGCTCCAAACATCCGGAAGTTGCAGGAAACCGGGCGCCGTCTCCATCGGCAGGCGCCCGGAAAGCGTTGCGGCCCTAGACCTCTTCGCCGCCGCCGTGTTCTGCAAGCGAGCTGCTCAGCGCTTCAAGCAGAAGCTGCTCCAAACGGTAAGGCATCTCATCGACACTCCAGGCGCGCCGCGAATCCGGCCAGAGCCGGTCAAAGAGTTCCTCGGCCAAAACCACATATGAGACCCGCCCGCCATGGCGAAGGAAGGTGGGGCCCTTGTCGGCTTGCTTCGTCAGGCTGACGGCATTGTACTGGAGCGTTTCGATGTCGAAACGTTTGCCTTGAATGGGTGGAAGACCGGCAGGTTTCATGTGTTTTCCTTTCATGCGCGCAAGTCACTTGCCACGGAGCTTTCCGTGTTGAGCGCGGCAGGATGGAAAACAGTCAGATCATAGGTTCTGGTAGCACAGCTGTTTTGCTCTGTCATCTCCGAGGCAGGAATTCAGTATCCGGCCATTTGGTGTGCCGGCCCCTCTGTCCGCAATGCGGGACAATACCGGACTTATTTATTGCCCGCGCTCCTGCCGCAGATGCGCTGTCAGGACTGATCCGCACTGAAGTGCCTGCGCGCGTCATGTTCAGAACTTGAGGCGCGCAGGCATCTCTCGAAATTTGCCAGGCATCTGGCCCGGCGTGGCGGGCTCAAACGGGTTCGCCGCCATTTCCGCCGCCGCGCTTGATCCGCCCCGCCGTGCGGCGTCTCCTGCGGTCCCCGCGCTTGATGGGTCCGGGTCCCCGGAATGCAGCCGGCCGGCCGCACAGGTTAAGACGCAAGTGCACCCGTTTCCGTTATCTTCTCAAACTCCGGCAGGAACTCTTCATGATGCTGCGACAGGTATCTTGCGATCCGCGCATTGCTCAGCAGTTTTGAAATGTACCCGCGGGCCAAAACAAGATCGAGATGATCCGCGCCGTAGCTTTCCTCGACCAAGCGGACCTCGCGCTCCAGATTGGCGGACTCGCGTTCCATGAGGTCGAGCTGCTCCCGGGAGATGCCCTTAATTTTCTTCGGTGCGGCCTCCGCCACAAGCTGCCTGTCAGGTGTTGCCGCCAAAAGGGAGCGTACGTAATTGATCGTGTACTTGTTCATCGCCACCATCAGCCTGGCAGCCTCGATCTGGCGCAGCGGCTTCATTTTCTTGAGCACCCGGAAACTGGTAAGGGCAACCTGCTTGTCTTTCAGAAGTTCGGCGGCCTCTTCGCAGATCCCGTCCAGAAGACGTCTCTTTTCCTGAAGGGTTTTAAGATTGATATTGAGGGCCCGCGCCAGACGGTCTTCGGGGACGCCTAGTGTCAATGCGCGCAGGATCATTTTATGCTCCTGGATTGTTGCCAGGCGGCTGATCCGATTGTTGTAGGTGAAGGCCTCGTCATCTGTGGAAACGAGGCATTTTGCTGCCGTCTGACCGTGGTCTTTCAGCACTTCGAGCCTCAGGTGCCCATCCAGTAACGTAAAGGCACGCGGATCCTGCCGGTCGCGCGCAACAACAATGGGCTCGACCAGCCCGGTTTCCAGAATGGTGGTCGCGATCTGTTTGTATTTGACGGTGGCTTTCTTCTGAGGCGTAACAAGATAGAGCGGTGCGATTTGGGCAAACGGTATATGCAGCAGCTTGCGTTCAAAAGCTGCGGCGACGGTCTGTTCTTCGTCTTTCGGTGTCATGCAGTAGTTCCTTCTGCCCGTGTCAGCCGGTCTGCGATTGTCTTCGGAATGTTTGCCAAACCCTCGGCGCGCAGCAGAGTGACGAAATTCTCATCGGATAGAAGAGTCTTTAGCGACTGCATGAGGAACAGCATTTCGCTTCGGGTTGCGCTCGCTTTGCGCAGCAGCATCTTCTTCTTTTCAACGTCGTTCTGGTAGGTTTTGAGCAGGCTTTCGACGGACAGGCTCTTTCGCGATTTTCTTTCAGCCGTTGCCCGCCCTTTGCCATGCAGCTGCCGGGCTTCGACGAGACGTTTTGCGGCCATAAGGCGGCTGCCGCGCAGGAGGTTCTTTTCATAGGCCTGCCTGAGAACGGTCTGCACGCCGACTTCATCAGCTTCGGCAATGTCAACGGCAACACTGACCGGGATTTTCCCGCTCTCCACTGCACGAAGCAAACGATGCTCCTGGCTCTCAAGCAGCCGGAGGACGCCATGCACGTATTTTCTTGAGAGCTGCGTTTTTCCCGCAATTTCACGTTCGGTGTAGCCGCTGTCCTTGAGGCGCCTGATATCTCTCAGCAGGTCCAGAGAGTGATGCTTCCTGCGTGCCAGGTTTTCAACCAGGCTCATGACAAGGCAATCTTCGCTGCTGGCAGTGATAACGACAGCAGGAATTTTCTTTTGCCCTAAAGCCTTGAAAGCCTCCAGTCGGCCCTGGCCGCATACCAGCTCATAAGCAGGCGGCTCATCAGGCCCGGTCTCGCGTGCAGCAACTGTTATTGGCCGTTTCAGGCCTAGTTCGGCGATATTGGCGACGATCTCATCGAATACCTTTTGATTGCGCACCCGCGGATTGATCACCGTAACCGCGTCGACCGGGATCAGTTCCGTGTGCTCTTCCTGCGGGCTGATCATCATGCGGCCTCCTGAACCGGAGAGCGCGAGGCCATGCGGAAGAAATGCTCGAGATCGCCGAACCGGTAGGCGTCAAGGGACAGGCCATTGCTTTCCGAAAAGCGCAGCTTTGGAAGGGTAATGTCAAACATCGGCAGCAGGTAGAAATCGAGCGGTGCGTCATTTGCCTGATCCATGCGCGCAACAATGGTTAGGTCCGGAACCAAACCGGTATCCAGCCGGATAATCCAGCGAAATGCGCCAGCGCTGGTCTGTCTGCACCTGGCAATAACAAGTGATGCGGAAAACTCTCCGTTTACCGTCAGCAGGCCGGTTTTTCCGTCATGTTCAACATGCCCGCCAGCGGCCTCAACCCCGCCGGCAACGTCACGCAGGATGTTCGAATGGACTTTTCGGAGCCGCTTGTTGATCTCTATGTACCTGTAGTCCCTATCCGGCGTGAAGCCGACCAGCTTGTAGGCGCGCAAGAGGCTGCCGAACCTGCTTTGGTACGCGCCGCTGGACGGCAAGCCCGGGGCTTCGTTTATAACAATTCCGGACAGAAACCCGTGAGTCTGAAGAGCATCCCGCAGCCCGTTCAGCATTTCCTCATCTGAATACCGCTGCACTCTTGAAGCAATAATTGCACCGGCAGCGGCAAACAGGCCGGCGTCAACGATGGCTTCAAATACACCGGCAGCCCGCACCCAGTCACCCGGGTCATTGCGCACATGGCGCTTCTTCAGCTTGAAGGAATTGCGGTTCCAGAGATTGTTGCCAATGTATTTCTCATTGGTGAGCAGCTGGCGGATGACCGGCGGCGTCCACTCGCGGCCCAGATCTGTTCTGATGCCGCGCGCGTTCAGATCTGCTGCGATTTCTCTTTCGGACCGGCCGTGATCCACGAAGTTCCGGAATATCTGATTTACGATGGCGACTTCTTCTTCAGGCCCCGGCACCAGAGTCACACGGTCTGTCTGAATACTCTTGTGCTCGCCGCGCCGCAAAATCCCCTTTTGGCGGCCGCTTTCATCAATCAGCATGCGCCGCAGGCCGAAGCCAGGCGTGCCGCCCTGGCGGAAGCCGAGTTCAATCAGGCGGCTCTGGCCGGCAAAGACCTTCTGCGAAAGCTCTCTGCTGTATTCGCCGGCCATCGCCCGTTTGACGCCTTTGACGATGGTTGAAACAGGACTGCCATCGTTTTCAAACTGCTCAGCGCAGTACTCCACCGATATGCCAGCCCGCTTGCAGATGTATTCGTAGTAAGCACTCTCGTCAGCGTCCTGGAAACGGCCCCAGCGGCTGACGTCATACACAAGCACTGTCCTGAATTGTGCCTGGCCAGCCTCGATGTCTTCGATGAGCCGGGTCAGGCCGCTCCGGCCTTCGATGCGTAAACCGCTTTTGCCCGCATCCGAGTAGGTTTTCACGATCTGATAGCCCCGCTCATCGGCGTAACGTGCGATGGCATCCGACTGGTTTTCGGTCGAGTAGCGCTGATGCTCAGGCGACATGCGAACATATTGTGCAGCAGTTTTGAGCCGTCTGTCCCTGTTGCGGTCGTCGTTTGGCCAACTCAATGCTCTGGCCCTCCGTTTCTCAAGTTCGCAAATCTGCGCAAATGATCCGCGATTCCTTCCCCAGTTGTAGCGGCAGAGGACCGGAAACATGTTTCATAAAACGGGCAACACGTTTCATCGGACGGGCCAAGGGGCAGTTTCTTCGGCAGAATACCGGGAGGCAATCAGCACTGCATTGTCTCAAGAATTGGGTGGTGCGGGCCGGGCTGCTAAAACCATGATCAGATGGACGGATGTGAGCGAACGTACTGCAAAGAACTGGATATCGGGCTCATACGGGCCGGCAGGCGAACACCTGATCGAACTGATGAGGCATTCAGATACTGTCCTCGCCGTGGTTCTGGAACTTGCAGGACGGAAAGAGGCTCTTTCCTCGGAGCGCATCAAGCTTGTCAGGCAAGAACTGGCAGACGTTCTGAGCAGCTTGGATGAGATTTGCGGGCCCAGCGAAACTTAAACCGCAACTCTGGAAGCCAATGGAAACCGAACCAGCGCCTTGCTCGATGGAAAAGCTATGAGTCGCAAAAGGTAACTCTGCTGCGTCGCCTGAAAATATTTCCCTTTAAAATCAATCGGCCAAGTTCTCCAAAAAGGAAAAACTATGTGTCGCCCGACACAAATGTCAGGCGACACATAGTTTTGCCTTTTACAACAGAACCTTTCCATTCTTGAGGCTCGAGCATTTCCGTGCATGTCTCCTGTTGTGATCGATCTGACTGTCCTTCCGAATAATCAGGGCTGATTTGCAGGCCAGACGCCGAAGGCGCCTGTTCCTGCTGATCTGCCACGTGGCGAACGCGGGAGGGGGCGAGGCAATGCTATTCGACAGGGTTGGTGCGGCCCGCAGGCGCAGCCGAGGACACGGCCCTGTCTAAAAGGATTGCCCGAGGGGGGCGTGAACGGCTGACCTCCGAGACAGCGGCCCTTCACCTGTTCGGGCTTGAACTAGCAGTGATCGGCCATCAGTTTGTCGGCTCCAGCTTTCCGTCTCATCTTAACTCCTTGACGGGTCAGATGAGCCAGAAACCTTCCGTTATGCAAATCCCTCGATCAGACCCACAGGTGCTGATGTCAGACATCAGTAGCCAGCCCAGCCATCATCCGCGCGAAGACGCCTTCCTCGCTCCACTGCTTCCACCGGCTGTACAGCGTCTCGTGCGAGCCGTAGGCTTCCGGAGCATTTCTCCAGCGCAACCCATTGCGATTGATGAAAATAGTCCTACTCAGCACCCGTCTGTTATCGACCCGTGGTTTACAGTGCGACTTCTGGAGGAAAGGGGCAAGCTTGGCCGTCTGCTCGTCGGTCAGCCAGTAAAGGTCGCTCATGTCACCGTTCCGGTTTCCGAGCCGTGAATCACGCAGCGCGCTGAAAACCAATGCCTCCTGACCCTAAAACCGCAATTCTGACAGCCCATGGAAACCGACCCGGCGCCCTGTCCATTGGAAAACTAGGAGATGCAAACGGTAACTCGGCTGCAATATCCGTGCCGGAGACGAACGCAGGATCCGTCAATCAGCCGCAAACGCTCATTCTTCGATCGCCCTGTTTGCAATTTTAGGGGCTTGCAGGGCTTTTAACTGGCTCAACCGCCAGCCTTTACCTGAAACGCCTTCGCATGGCCTGGAAACAGTGTTTGCAGGAAATGCAACGTTTGCTCCAGCGCCCCTTCGCGGCTGTAAATGTGCGGAAACAGATGCAGCTTTTGCCAGTAGCCGTCAGTCAGCGAGTCAATCCAGCCTCCTGCCATTTCCGCCTTGCCAGGATTGTCCGGTGCAAGCTGGTGGCAGATTCCGCTGAGCATCTTGGACCGTATCTCCTCATACTCGCTGGTAATCTCGGCATACTGCGGGACGAAATTCTGCTCTCCGAAGAATGCAAACCAGATGGCGAGCGCGCTTGGGTTGCAAATCTTGGGGCTGAAATCCGCCTCGATGATCGTGCGCAGCCGGGCCGCGGGATCCTCAGGCGCCTTGTCCAGCGCAGCCTGCCAGTGCGCCTCATACGTCTGGTACTGGTCGCGCAGCGCCTCAGTCAGGATGCCGGTCTTGGACTTGAAGTAGAAGACGGCGACGCCCTGGGAAAGTCCGGCCTCAGTGGCCACCGTGGCCAGCGTCGTCTTTGCCAAGCCGTTGGCAACAATGGATTTCAGCGTTGCATCCAGAATTTGCCGCCGCCGCATGTCGGCGTTTTCTTTGCGTTCCTTGCGCGGCTTCCTGCCGCTGCCCTGCGATGCCACCATGAGAAATCCAAGCTTCAATTTTCCTCCTTGTTCCACAATTCACTGCGCCTGTCAGCTTGATTATTTTTGTTTGAGCGCTCAAAAAAACTTTACCGGAAAAATCTTCTCCACTAGTCTCCTAACAACAACAGCCGGACCGGGAGAGATTCATGGGGCAGCACGACAGATATGACGCCATCGTGGCGGGGGCCGGGCACAACGGGCTGACTGCGGCTTGCTACCTGGCCAAAGCCGGGCTGAAGGTTCTGGTGGTGGAAAAGAACGACTGGATCGGCGGTGCAGCGGTGAGCCGGTCGCTGCACGAGGGCTGGACTTACTCCAACTGCTCCTATGTCTGTTCGCTGCTGCGCCGCGAGATCGTGCGCGACCTGGAGTTGCCGAAGTACGGGCTGCAGGTGATCCCCTACGAAGGCGGCGCGAGCTTCAGCCGCGATGGCGATTACTTTGCCTATATGTCCGACCATGACGCGCTGCGCCGGGAAATCTCCCGCCACAGCGCCCATGATGCGGATGCCTATGACCGCTTCAGCCAGACGGTGATCCGCCAGTGCCGCTTCATCCGGCCTTTCCTGCTGCGCAATGCACCGGACCCGACCTCACTGAAACCGCGCGACATCGGCGAACTCTTGTTCCTGATCAAACAGGCGCACGGGCTGGGCAAGAAGGAGCTGGGCGAGACGCTGCGCTTCTGGTCGATGTCGATCGGCGATTTTCTGGACGAGCATTTCGAGAATGACCTGATCAAGGCCCATATCGCCGGGGCAGGGATCATCGGCACCGGCTTGGGCGTCCACTCGCCGGGCACGGCTTATGTGCTGCTGCATCACTACATGGGGGATGTGGACGGCGCGATCGGCGCCTGGGGCTTTGCCCGCGGCGGCATGGGGGCGATCTCCAACGCGCTGGGCGCCTGTTTCAAGGAGGCAGGCGGCACCATTGTCACCGGCTCCGGCGTCGACCGTTTCCTGGTGGACAATGGCAGGGTCACCGGCGTGGCGCTGGACAATGGCGATGAATACCGCGCGCCCATCGTCGCCTCCAACATGGATGTGAAACGCACCTTCCTGGAACACACCGGCCAGCAGCACCTGCCCGGCGACTTCGTGAAGGCGGTCAAGCGGTTCAAGATCCGCGGCTCCTCGGGCAAGCTGAATGTCGCGCTGGATGCGCTGCCTGAGTTCCCTGCGGCGCCCAAGGGCGCGCCTTTCCTGCGGGGCGACCTGCATTGCGCCGAGAGTCTCACGGAATTGGAACGCGCATACGACGACTGGAAAGAGGGGCGCTGGTCGCAGAACCCCTATTTCGACATGCTGGTCCCCAGCCAGATCGACCCGACCATGGCGCCGCCGGGCAAGCACATGATGACCGTCTTTGTGCAGTACGCGCCCTATGACCTGGAAGTGGGAGGCGTACGCGCAGGCACCAACTGGAACGGCCAAACCCGAGGTGCCTTTGCCGATAGCGTCTTTGACAAGCTGGAACAGGCCTGCCCCGACATTCGCAGCAAGGCCGTGCACGCCGAGGTCCGCACCCCCTGGGACATCGAGCAGGAGGTGGGCCTGACCGAGGGCAACATCTTCCAGGGCGAGCTGACCTTTGACCAGCTGCTCTTCAACCGCCCGGTGCCGGGCTATGCGCAATACGACACCCCCATCAACGGTATGTATATCGTCGGCTCCTCGGCGCATCCGGGCGGCGGGGTGATGGCAGCGCCGGGGGCCAATGCGGCCCGCGAAATCCTGCGCAGCATCGGCCGCGGCGGCAACATGACCGGCTATGCGGCCTGAGGAGCGGAAGATGACCACACCCACCTACGACGCAATTGTCATCGGCGCCGGCCACAACGGGCTGGCCGCGGCAGCAACCTTGGCGCGCAAGGGAAAATCGGTCTGCGTGATCGAAAGGAACGCAACCGCCGGCGGCATGGCCCGCAACACCACGCTGGCCGGCGGCATCAAGGCGCCGGAAATCGCGCATCTGCTCTACAACCTTCACCCTAAGGTGAAAAAGGAATTGGGCCTCGGCACCGCCCGCGCGCCGCTGGAACTGCGCGAACTGCCCGCCGTTTCACTGTCGGAGGACGGCAATCATGCGGTGATCCGCAGCGGCAGGGCGGAGCTGGCAGACGGCCGGCCGCACCCGGAGGCCGCAGCCTTTGACGAAATGATGCGCCGCCTGACGCTGTTTGCCGGGCTGCTGGGGCAGCTTTCAACCAAATCCCCGCCCTCGCTTGAGGGCGGTCTGGCTAGCTTAGGCACACTGACGGAGCTTGCCGGGCTGGCCAAGCTGGGGCTGGATCTGAAGCGGATGGGCAAAAAGGACATGCGCGAGTTTCTCCGCGTGCTGCTGTCCAACGCCTATGACCTGATCCTCGACGACCTCGAGGACGGCCCGCTGGCCGGTGCGCAGGCGGCGGATGCGGTGCGCGGCGCCTTTGCCGGGCCGCGCTCGCCCGGGACCGTTTTCACGCTTATGTACCGGCTGGGGCAGGGCGACGGCGCGCAGCTGCCGATGGGCGGCATGGGCGCGGTTGCGGCAGCGTTTGAGGCAGCGGCCCGCGCCGCCGGGGCCGAAATCCGCACCGGTACCGGCGTGGCCCGGGTATTGACCGAAAACGATCGCGCTGCAGGCGTGGTGCTGGAGGACGGCACCGTGCTTTCCGCCCGGGCAGTACTGAGCAACACCGGACCGATGCCCGCGATGATGCTGGCGGGGGCGGAGCATTACGACGTGGAACCAGTGCGCCGGATGCGCAACCAGCGCTGCAAGGGCACCGCGGCCAAGGTGAACCTGGCTCTGAGTGCCGCGCCCGTATTTACCGGGCTCAGCCCGGAACTGGCGGCAGGCCGGCTGCTGATCGCGCCCAGCGCCACCTATGTGGAGCGCGCCTTCAACCCGGCAAAATACGGCGAAATGCCCGCAAACCCGGTGATCGAGGCCGTCATTCCGAGCCTGACAGATCCAGAAGTGGCGGGCGGAGGGCAGCATGTGCTGTCGGCCGTGGTCAGCTCCGTTCCCTACGGGCTGGAGGGCGGCTGGGATGAGGCCGCCCGTGAACGGCTGGCAGCCGTCACACTCGCAACGCTGGAAAAATATGCGCCGGGCATCAGTGCGCTGGTCAAGGAACGCCAAGTGCTCAGTCCTGCCTGCATCGAGGCGCGGACCGGTGCGCCGGGTGGCCACTGGCACCATGCGGAAATGGGCGTCGACCAGATCCTGACCGTGCGGCCCGCCAACGGTATGGCGCATTACCGGTTTGGCCCCGAGGGCTACTACCTCTGCGGCGCAGGGACCCATCCGGGCGGTGACGTGACCGGGCTGGCCGGACGCAACAGCGCCATGCAATTGCTGAAAGACGGGGTTCTCTGATGACCAAACATGTACCCATCGGCCTGATTGAAACCCCGTTCCAGCCGCGTCTGGACAGGCACAGCACGGCCAAAGCCTGGACCAACTGGGCTGGTTATGCTTCGGCTGCGATGCTGGACACGGTGGAGTTCGAGTATTTTGCGATCCGCAATCAGACAACCCTGTTCGACATCTCTCCGATGCACAAATATCGCATCACCGGGCCGGATGCGCTGCGGGTGGTGAACCGGCTGGTGACCCGCGACGCCGCCAAGCTGCGCGACGGGCGGGTCGGCTATGTCCTGTGGTGCGACGAAGAAGGCATGGTGATCGATGACGGCACGCTGTTCCGCTTCTCGGAAACGGATTACCGCCTGTGCTGCCAGGAGCCGATGTACACGTGGCTGCTGGACACCGCCTGGGGCTTTTACGCGGAGATCACAGACGAGAGCCATGAGATTGCGGCGCTGTCGCTGCAAGGCCCCACGTCGTTCTCGTTGCTGCAGGACGCGGGGCTGCAGGGTGTGGCGGAGATGAAGCGCTTTGACTGGCGCGAGATAGAGCCGGATCTGTGGGTCTCGCGCACCGGATTCACCGGCGATCTGGGCTATGAGCTTTGGGTGCCCAACGCCAAGGCACTGGAGCTGTGGGACCGGCTGTGGGCCAAGGGCGGCCACTGGGGGCTGAAGGCGATTGGCTTCGACGCGCTCAACATCTGCCGGGTCGAGGCCGGGTTCGTCGCCGCGGGCTTCGACTTCCAGCCGGTGCATACCGCCATGCGGCTGGGCCGCGGCCGCAGCCCGCTGGAGCTGGGTTTTGGCAAGATGGTCGATTTCACCAAGGGCCACTTCAATGGCCGCCGGGCGCTGCTGGACCAGCAAAAGAGCGGCCTGCGCTACCACCTGCGCAAGATCGAGATCGGCGGCTTCAAGTCGGCGGATGGCGCGCTGATCTACCACAAGAAGAAGAAAGAGGTGGGGCACGTGACTTCGGGTGTCTGGTCCCCCACGACCAAGCGCAACATCGCGCTGGCCGATTTCAAGGCGCCGTTCGGCGAAGCCATCACCGATGACCTCTGGGCCGAAGTTTACGTCAACGAGGAAGGCCAATGGGACAGACACCTGGTGCCGGTCACCATTGAAGCAAAACCCTTCTTTATCAACAGCCGCGCGCGGGCAACCCCGCCGCGCCCGCTCTAATCCGTAACAGGTACCGCTATGACCAAGATGACTCCGAACAGCTTCGCAAATGAACCGAGCCCGGACACCCTGCATGAGTGGGACCGGACCCATCAGCTGCATCCCTGGATGGCCATGGACGACTGGCGCGGCTATGACAACATGCTAATGGACAGCGCCGACGGCATCCACCTGTGGGACGCTTCCGGCAAGCGCTACATCGACGGGCCGGGCGGCATGTGGTGCACCCAGATCGGCTATGGCCGCCGGGAAATGGCGGACGCCATTGCCAAACAGGTGATGAAGCTGCCCTATACCTCGCCTTTCACCAACACCACCGAGCCTTCGGCGGTGCTGGCTAAAAAGATCGCGGATATGGCGCCGGGCGATCTGAACAACGTCTTCTTCACCACCGGCGGCTCCACCGCGGTGGATACGGCGCTGCGCACCATGCAGTACATGAACAACCGCCGCGGCAAGCCGGAGAAGAAAAAGATCCTTACCCGCGAAAAGGGCTACCACGGCTCCACCTACCTGGCCCATTCGGTGACCGGCAAAGAACGTGACCAGAGCCATTTCGATTTCGAGAGCCGGCTGACGCATTTCCTGCCAGACGTGAACCCCTACCGCCGCCCCTCAGGCATGAGTGTCGAGGCCTGGTGCGATGCCAAGGTTGCGGACCTGGAAGCCGCCATTGCGGAGATCGGTGCGGACAACATCGGCGCCTTCATCGCCGAGCCGATCCTGTCTTCCGGTGGCGTCATCGTGCCGGCGCCCGGCTATCACAAGCGGACCTGGGAGCTGTGCCGGGCCAATGACATCCTCTATATCTCCGACGAGGTGGTGACCGGCTTTGGCCGCCTTGGCCATTGGTTCGCCTCCGAGGAGGTCTTTGGCATCCAGCCCGACATGATCACCTGTGCCAAGGGGCTGACTTCGGGCTACCTGCCGCTGGGCGCCTGCATTATCTCGGACCGCGTCATGGAGCAGATGAGCCATCTGGGCAGCCCGTCCTCCTACACCAACGGCTACACCTATTCCGGCCACCCGGTGTCCTGCGTTGCGGCGCTCAAGAACATCGAGATCATCGAGCGTGAAGGCATCCTCGAGCATGTCCGCGCCGTCACTCCGCATTTCCAGTCCCGCCTGCGCGATCTGATGAAATTCAACATTGTCGGCGACGCCCGCGGCGAGGGGCTGCTGGGCTGCATCGAATGCCAGGCAGAGGATCTGGAGGCCGAGCGCAAGCTGGGCTCGATGATCGATGCGGCTTGCGAGGAGATGGGCCTGATCGTGCGCCCGCTGATCAACATGGCGGTGTTCTCGCCGCCGCTGATCATAACTCTCGCGCAGATCGACGAGATGTTCGACATTCTGGAACGCGCCATCCAGCAGGTGGAGGCACAGCTGGCAGCGTGAGACCGGAGGGGCTGGCACAGGCTCCCGTCACCCTTCCCGAACTTGCGGGCGCAATCGGAGAAGCGCGCCGGATCGTCCACTGCGGAGCAGAAGGTGAGCGCCACGACAGCCCCAACCCCAGGCATCGTCATCAGGCGGTGGCAAACAGGATCGTCCTGGGCGAGCTGGCGAACTTGCCTTGCGAGGGTGGCGAGCTCCTGGCGCAGGGAAGCTCTGGCGCGCAGCATCGGCTCAGTCGTGGTTTCCAGCATGGGGTTGCCGTCTGCCAGTTCCCGTATGCGGCCGTCGAACCTGCCGCGAGAAATTGCGCCGACCTTGAGACCAAAGTTCCTCAGCAGCCCGCGCAACGACATTTCCAATGCGATCATGCCTTGTTGAATGGCTTTCCGGGCGCCGAGAACGGCGCGGCCCTCCTGTGCCGAAACTGATTTGCAGTGGACCGGGCGGAACCAGCCGAGGTGAAGCAGGCGCGCAATCCCCTCGGCATCCCGGCGGTCCGTCTTGACCGGCATGGCCTTCAGCGCGCCTTTCACCTGGCGCGTTTCCATGAGCACAGCGTCGAGGCCAGCTTCGGTCAGCCCTCGGTGCAGCCATTGCGACAGTGGCCCAGCCTGCAGGCCAATCGTGGCAATGCTGCCGTCCAGATCGCCCAGCCAGCGCGTCAGAACCCCGGGTTCGCTCTCAACCTCTGCCTCTTTGATGATCTTGCCATGCTCGCTGATCACGCAGATCGCGGTCTTGGCCAATGATACATCCAGTCCGACAAACAATCTCATCCCGTAGTCCTCCATGTGGATCCTATGCGGGAGCGTCGGCAGCTGACCTGTCAGCATGCGAGCGGTAACGGGCAGTGTGCAACGCAAGCCCCGTTACAGCATCTCATTGAGTTTCAGAGCCAGAAGATGACGGCGGCAGCGAGTGCGATGGCTGAGAGGAAGACCTTCGGGCGCCTGTCGTAACGTGCAGCGGCACGCCGCCAGTCCTTTAGCCTGCCGAACATGATCTCGATGCGGTTGCGTCGCTGGTACCTGCGCTGGTCGTATCGGACGGGTTTGTCACGCGAGTTCCTGCCTGGGATGCAAGGGCGCATCCCTCTGTCGTTCAAGGCTCCTCGGAACCAGTCGGCGTCGTAACCTCTATCGCCAAGGAGCCAATCCGCCTTGGGCAAGCTGCTCAGCAATGCCCGTGCTCCAATGTATTCGCTGACTTGCCCGGTGGTGACGAACAGGTTGAGCGGTCGGCCCTGGCTGTCGCAGATGGCATGCAACTTGGAGTTCATGCCGCCCTTGGTGCGACCAATCAGGCGCCCAGGCCCCCCCTTTTTCGCGGCTATGCTGGTCGCTGTGCGGTGGGCCTTGAGATAGGCCGCGCCAATCATGACTGCCTTGTAAACCGCGTGCCCGGCAGCCAGCCCTGCCATGATCCGGGCAAACGCGCCCTTGTCGCTCCACCGCTTCCAACGGTTGTAGAGCGTCTTCGGCGGGCCATGCTCCCTGGACGCATCGCACCAGCGCAAGCCATTACGATTGATGAAGATTATCCCGCTCAAGACGCGCCGATCATCCGCACGCGGCTAACCGTGGCTCTTCAGAAAGTACGGCCTCAACCGCGCCAATTGTTCGTCGGTCAGCCAAAACGAGTTGCTCTTCACGCCTCCTGAGGTCCGGGAGATTGAAACAGCCCGGCGCGGCGACCGCAACCAAATCAATGGGTCCAGAGCCTAAGCTCGTGTGCTGAAGTAGAATTGGCGTGTTTAAGGAGAACTCCCGGGAACAGTCGCCCGGTTCAGCCGGTTCGTGATCTCAGAAAGCCGCGACCAGGTTTGCAGGGTGACTGGCAGGCTTAGCGAGGCCTCGGCAAAGTCCCAGGAATATGCGACAATCGAAAACACTGCACCGGCGGTGACCGTCATCATTGCGGCGGCGAACCAGAGATTAAACAGGACCAGCGCCAGCAGCAGCGCAAAGACCGCGCCATAGAGGACGGCTTCGGTGTTGGAGAGCTGCACCTCGAAGCGGCGCAGGCGCTGCAAATGGGCCAGCGTTGCCTGCGGTGCCCGCCTCTCCAGCACGCCGACCTGGCGTTCAGTCTGCTGGTTGAGATGGCCGTTGAGGCGGAAGAAACGGCGGTGGAACAGGGTATAGACGGCGGCCATGCCAAAGGCGGCGGCCAGGGCGGCCAGGGCCAGCTGATGCGCAAAGGCAAACAGCACCGTGATGGAGACCGCGAATTGCACGCCTGCGGCCATCGCGGAGGGCAGGGTGTCTTCCAGGAAGTCCACCAGCTCGCGCCCCATGTCCAGCCGGGCGTTCAGGGCTGAGACCGGCAGGGTGGCGGAGCGCGCCGCCTGCGCCTTGCCCAGTTCGACGCGGATGGTGCCATAGGCGCGGGTGTCATAGAGCCTGCGGGTGACACCAAGCGCAATCAGCGCGGCCAAGAGGCCCGCCAGATGCCACAGAGCGCGGGGGTTTTCGTCCAAGAGCCCGTCGATGGCAAAGCCGATGAACAGCGGAACTAGCGCGGTCAGGGCAGCCTCGCCCAGCGTCAGCGCCCAGGTGAGGGCGATGCGTCCCTTGAAGACTGTCAGCAGTGATAGAAGGGTCAGACCCCGGTCAGCCAGCATCGCAGTCACCCGCCGTAAAACACATGGATTGTGGTATTGCCCGGGCCAACCGAGGCTTCGGCGAAACCGGGTTCGTCCTGCGGGCTGCCGGCGCCTGAAACGCCGATGCCTTCCAGCGGCTGGTCGCCTTTGAAGTTCAAGTCCTCGTCGCCGTTTTCGTCGTGAAAAAGAACCACCGCATAGGGGCCTGCGGTCAAGTCCGGGAAGGCATGCGCAGTGCTTCCGGGGCGGGCGGGGACCGCGGCAAAGGCTTCGGCCTGCCAGAAGTCCAGCTTTTCGTAGGCCTTGGCCTCGCTGACGACGGCGATCAGGATATTGCCTTGGCTGTTGCGGATGCCGTCGATGGTGAGGCGCAAACCCTCGGCCGAAGCGGGGGAGGAGAGAGCTGTCATAGCGGCGGCGAGTGTGAGGAAGCGGGTCATGCGGGTGTCCTGTGTTCAGGTTGCGGGGAAGAGGGGAGGCGGAAGAAGGCGATGATGTCCTCTGCGATGGCGATCAGTACCGGCACCAGAATGAGCATCAGGGCGGTTCCGAACAGCTCGCCAAAAGCCAGGGAGACCGCGGCGGGGATCAGGTATTGCGCCTGCTCGGAGGTTTCCGACAGAAGCGGCAGCAGGCCGGTCACCGTGGTTGCAGTGGTCAGGAAAATCGCCTGGAAGCGGCCGATACCGGCCTGATGCAGAGCGCCGGCAACTGTCCCGCCCCCTTCGCGGGCCTGATTGTAGCGGGTGATCATCACCAGGCTGTCGTTCACGATCACGCCGGTGAGCGCGAGCATTCCGAAGAAAGACAAGAGCGACAGCGGCACATCCATGATCAGATGGCCGACGGCGGCGGCGACAAAGCCGAAGGGCACGATGGCGAGGATCACGAAGGGCTGCCAGTAGCTTTGGAGCGGCACCGCCATCAGCACATAGATCAGGACGGCCGCGAGGATCAGTGCGCGGAGCAGCCCGCCCTGAATTTCCTCTGTCTCCTCCAGCTCGCCCGCCGCGGCGATTTGGACGCTGGGGTATTTGGCGGCCAGCTGCGGCACCAGCTGTTCGAATACGGCCTGGCCGACTTCGCCGGGCGCGGCCACTGCACGGTCGATTGCTGCCGCCACGGTATTGACGCGCCGCCCGTCGCGGCGGTGGATCACGCCAGAGACATAGCTGCCCTCGATATCGGCGACGATCCCCAGCGGCACCCAGGCGCCAGTGTTGCTGCGCAGGCGCAGCTGCATCAGGTCGCTGATGGTGTCGCGGGCCGCGCGGTCGTTCTGCACCAGCACCCGGATTTCTGACCCGTCCCGGCGGATACGGGCAACTTCGGCACCGCCGAAGCCGTTGCCGATCTGGCTGGCCAGGGTTTCCGCGGTGAAGCCGAGATTGCGGGCGTCAGGGCGCAGGCGCAGTTTCAGCTCGGGCTGGCCGCCGGCCATCCCGTCGCGGATGCTGGACACACCTTCGATGCCGCCAAGAAAGCTGCGCATCTCGTCGCTGGCCTGGCGCAGCAGGTCTTCGTCCTTGGACATCAGGCGGATGCGGAAGCCGCCTGCCAGCTCCTCGGAGCCGGTGAAATCCAGCTCGGTTGCGCCCTCGACCGCGCCGGTGCGTTCGCGCCACAGGCGGACCACGTCCAGGATCGGGACATCGGGGCGGTCTGCCACCGGCAGCATCTCGGCATAGATCTGGGCGCTGCCTGCGCTGCTGATGATGGTGAAGAAGGTTTTGACCGGCGGGGTTTCCATCCCGGTCTGTTCCGCCAGCTCCCGGTTCAGCGCATGGCCCGCCGCCTCGATCCGGTCCACATTTGCGCGGGTCAGGGCAAAGGGCGCGCGGGCGTCCATTTCCAGGTTCACGGTGATCACCTGGCCCGGGACCTCAGGGAAGAAAACGGTGCGGACTTTGCCCTTCACCATCAGCCCCAGCCCCAGAAAGGCCGCGGCGATGAACAGCACGAGCACGGCGTAGCGGTAGGCGACGGAGACCACTAGAAGCGGCTGGTAAATCCGGTCGCGGACCCAGCAGAGCCCGCCCCGGGCGCCGTCCTGCACGCGGCCCCACAGGCGGCTGAGCAGGTAGCGGCGGCGTGGCTGCAGCGGCACATGGGCCAGGTGTGCGGGCAGGATGAACTTGCTTTCGATCAGGGAGAAGATCAGGGCCAGGATCACGATGCCGGAGAAACCGGCCAGCGCCTTGCCCAGCGGGTTGTCGATCAGCAGCATCGGAAAGAAGGCGGCGATCGTGGTCAGCACGCCAAAGACGGTTGCCACGGCGACCTTGTGCACGCCTTTTTCGGTGCCTGCTACCGGGTCTTTCACCTTGCGGCGTTCCTCGAACACGCTTTCGCCTACCACCACCGCGTCGTCGACCAGGATCCCCAATGCGAGGATCAAGCCGAAGGTGGTCACGTCGTTCAGCGAGTAGTCCACCCATTTCGACCCGGCCACCGCGATGGCGCCCATGACCGAGATCGGGATGCCCATTGCCACCCAGAACGCCAGCCGCACGTTCAGGAAGACTGACAGCATCAACGCCACCAGGATCAGCCCCTGCACGCCGTTGGATTTGAGCAGGGCCAGCCGGTCGGCGATGTAGCCAGCGCTGTCGCCCCAGACCTCAATCCGGACCGAGGGCGGCAGCTGGCGTTCGAAGTCCGCCGCCACGCTGCGGACAACGCGGCTGATTTCCAGCAGGTTTTCCTTTTGCCCGACCAGCACCTCCATGCCGACAGTGGGGCTGCCGTTGAGGCGAAACAGGAAGTCGCCCTCCAGGTGGCCGTCCTCGATTGTGGCGATGTCGCGCAGCGGCACATGCGAGCCGTCTTCACGTTCAATCACTGGCAGGGCACCGTACTCGGGGGCGTAGCGGGCACGGTTGTCGGCGCGCAGGTGGATGGTGCCATCCCCGGTGCGCAGCTGGCCCGCCTGGAAGGTCAGCGAGTTGGACTGGATCGCCGCAGCCACATCGCCGGCCGTCAGCCCGTACTGGCGCAGCCGTTCCGGGTCAGCCTCGATCCGCAGCTCGCGCGGGATCAGGCCCCAGATCTTGAGCCGCGACAGTTCCGGCTGGGCCAGCAGCTCCTCCTTCAGCCGTTGGGCCAGGGTTTGCAGGGTGGCCGGGTCGGCTTGGCCGTGCAGGTTCACGTACAGCGCCGGGAAGTCGAAGCCGGACGCCTCGATCACCGGGCGGCGGGCCTTGTCCGGCAGATCGGCCAGCCCGTCGATGCGGATGCGGACCCGGTCCAGCACCGCCTGCAGTTTCTCGCCGCCCGCGCGGCGGACCGAGATGGTGCTGAGGCCGTTGGCCGACAGCGAGGTGATGCTGCGCACACCCTCCAGGCCTTCGAGCGCCTGTTCGGCTTTTTGCGTCACCAGATCATCCACCTGGGCCGCGGTGGCGCCTGGGTATTCGATGGAAATTTCGACGCTTTCCGGCGGGATGCGAGGGAAGCCTTCGATCCGGATCGACATCAGGGTCTGCACCCCAAGGAACAGGATCAGTGCCATCATCAGGTTGGCGGCGACGGGGTTGCGGATGAACCAGGCTGTCAGGGCGTGCATGGCTCAGCTCTCCGCCGGTTTCGGGCTGACGCGCTGGCCGGGCAGGAAGGAGGCCAGCGGTGTCCGGGCCACCTGCCAGGGGCCGGTTCCGTCAGGCGCGGCGATAGTGATGTTCCCGCCGTGCCGGAACAGCACCCTGGGGGTGATGCGCTGCAGGAGGCCGGCGCCGTCGACCAGCCAGATATGCCCGGCCCGGGTCAATGTGCCTTCGGGAAGGGTGAGGGTATTGGAAAGCTCCCGCCCGCGGAAGGCAACGCGCAGGAAGTCGCCCGCGAGCACCGCCTGTTGCGGGTCCGTGACCTCCAGAAAGATGCGCATCTGGCGGGTTTTCTGATCGAGGAATCCGCCGCCCTGGCGGATCCGGGCCTGGCCGAGGGGCTGGCCGTTGCGGTGGTAAAGGTCTGCCATCTGGCCGGTGACGGGCTGTTGCAGCAGCTTCCAGTCCTCCTGGCTCAGCCCGGCGGTGATTTCGAACTGGCGGTCATCGGCCAGTTGCAGCAGGGGATCGCCCGCGTTTACGGTCTGGCCGAGGCTGGCCAGGCGGCGGGTGACAAACCCGGAGAAGGGGGCCGTGACCTCGCAATCCGCCAGATCGCGCTGCGCGGTCTGCAGCTGCGCCTTGGCGGCGGCCACATTGCGTTCGGCGATCCGCAGCTGCGGCAGGTGAAGCGCCAGGTCATTGGGCGGGCTGGCGCCGTCGCGGGCAAACTGCCGCTGGGCAACGGTCACCTTGTTCCGGGCCTGAAGCAACGAAAGCCGGGCCTGTTCCAGAGACAGTTCAGCCGCGGCGGCGGCGGTTTCATAGCGGGTTTTCTCGATGGAAAACAACGACGTGCCTTCGGCAGCCCGGGAGCCGGCCAGTGCACCGTCATGTACCGCTAGGATCCGGCCGGAGACCGCAGAGCGCAGTTCAGCATCCCAGCGCGGGCGCAGCTCGGCGTAGGTGGAGACAACAGCCCGGGCCGGGCCGGGCGAAACCGCGATGACCGAAACCGCGGGGGCAGGCGGCGGCGCTGCCGTGCGGGTCACATCGGCGGTGTCTTCGGTCTCAAACAGCAGCAGGACAACCGCGGCCAGGACCGCCACCGAAACGGCCAGCCACAGCCATTGCCTGCCGCGCCGCGCCGGAGCCTTGGGTGTTGTGTTTGCCATCTGCTGCCTTTCCCGCCGAAACCAGAATCACTGCCCCTTGCGGGGCGGTGTTATCTGGCATATACAGTGAACGATCGTTCGTTCAAGGAGTGTTCCGAAAAAATGCCTGCCGGAGAAGACAAGGCCGAATCGAAACGGGAAAAGGCAATTGCACAGCGCCGGGCGCAGATCCTGGAGGCGGCGCTGGAGTGCTTTCTGGAGAACGGCTATCACCAGACCGGGGTGCGGGATATTGCAAAGAAGGCCGGGGTGAGCCTGGGCAATCTTTATAATCACTTCCCGGGCAAGCATGACCTGCTGGCAGAGATCGCGGCGCTGGAGCGGCTGGAGCTGGCGCCGTTTCTGAAGATGCTGGCCGGCCCGGCCCCGGCGCCGAAAGTTCTGAAAAAGTTTGTGGCGGCCTATGCCAAATACCTGGCGGATCCGGATACCGTGATCCTGACGCTGGAGATTTCCGGCGAGGCCATTCGCAAGCCCGACATTGCCGCGATGTTCATGGACAATCGGGAGCAGTTGGCCGCCGCGCTGACGGCGGTTCTGGAGCGCGGTATTGCCGAAGGCGACCTGCGCCGCCTGCCCGATCCGCGGGAGACGGCACAGCTGATCATTGAACTGGCCGAAGGCAGCGCCTACCGCTGCGTGCTGAGCAATGCCTCCATGCGCAAGGCCCTGAAGGGGCTGTGGGATTTTGTTTCAGCGGCGGTTCTCGCCCACTGAGTTCCAGTATGCCGATGAGTGCCTAGCGCACTTTCGATGAGCGCTTTTTGTTGCCGAAGAGCGAAAGGTTGCTGCACCTCGGAATACCTCGAGTCTTCCTGAGAGCAGAGCATAGTGGGCGCAGGCTGGGCGGTGATCTGACAGCCATGAAAACGGGTGCGCTGGAGCGGTGGAAATGGGAGCGGGACTTCGCGTGCCAGGAGAGAGATGCGGCCGCTATTTCCCCTCGGGCGCGTAGAGGCCTGGCCAGGGTCGTGCTGGGACCAGCCAGACGCCAACTTCACAAGCCGCAGCAATGCAATGCGGATGTTGCACGTGACCGGCTGCACCTCTCTACCGTTAAAATGGCTCTACCGTTAAAATGGCGGGCAGCCCGGAGAGGCTGCCCGCCGAAGCCGTGGGGAGCTCAAGTTACAGCAGCCAGGTTTTCACCAGCGCGCCGTCGTACATCATGCCGCCGCCCGGATCGTTCTCCCAGCCGCCGATCTGTTCGCTGACGCCGTCGATGAAGTCGTTGAACATCGGGATGATGGCGCCGCCCTCGTCGCGCACCATGAGGCCCATTTCGCGGTAGAGCGCGGTGCGCTTGGCGGTGTCGAGCTCTCCCTTGGCCTGCAGCAGCAGCGCATCGAATTCCTCCCTCTTGAACCGGGTGTCGTTCCAGTCGGCATCGGATTTGTAGGCGGTCGAAAACATCTGGTCCTGCACCGGGCGCCCGCCCCAGTAGGAGGCGCAGAAGGGGTCCTTGTTCCAGACCTCGGACCAGTAGCCGTCGCTGGGGACGCGCTCGATCTGCAGCGGGATGCCTGCCTTGGCCGCGCTCTGCTGGAACAGTGCCGCGGCATCCACCGCGCCGGGAAAGGCGTTGTCGGACACTTTCAGAACAACCGGGCCATCGTGGCCGGACTTCTGGTAGTAGTGGCGCGCCTGATCCGGGTCATAGCTGCGCTGCTCGATATCGCCGGAGAACAGCGGGTAGGCGGCGTTGATCGGCATGTCGTTGCCCACGCTGCCATAGCCGCGCAGCACTTTGTCGACCATCTCCTGCCGGTCCACCGCCAGCTTCAGCGCCATCCGCAGGTCGTTGCTGGCAAAAGGCGCGGTGTCGCAATGCATGAGGAAGCAGTAATGGCCGCGGCCCGAAATGCTCTCGATCCGGAGGCCCGGCGCGCGGCCCAGCAGGCCGGCGATCTTGGGCGATACCCGGTTGATGAAATGCACCTGGCCGCTTTGCAGCGCGGCGGTGCGGGCGGTGTCGTCGTTCAGCACCAGGATCTCGATCTCCTCGGCGTGGCCGCGGTCCGTATCCCAGTAGTTCCCGAATTTTTTGAAGGCATGGCGGGCGCCGGGTTTATTGACGTCAACCGTGTAGGGGCCTGTGCCTATGCCCGCAGCGGGCGCGTCCATGCCGCCCTCCGGCTGCACCACCAGGTGATAATCCGCCATCAGATAGGGCAGGTCGGCATTCGGCGTTTCCAGGGTGACGCTGAAGTAATCGCCGTCCGCCTTCATCGACTCGATGCCGCGCATGATGCCCAGGGCGCCGGACTGGCTGTCCTCGTTGGAGTGGCGCTGCATGGTCTTCAGCACGTCTTCCGGTGTCAGCGTCTTGCCGTTGTGGAACTCCACCCCTTGGCGGATCTTGAAGGTCCAGGTCTTGGCGGCGGCGCTGGCTTCAACCGTTTCCGCCAGGCGCGGCACGATTTCGCCCTGCGGGCTGACTTCGACCAGCAGATCGCCATAGGCGGTCAGCACGTTGTTGGCGACCGAACTGGCTGCCAGCGCCGGGTCCAGGCTGTCGGTGCTGGCGCCGCCCTGCAGGCCGGACCGGATCAGCCCGCCCTTTTTTGCACCTTCCGCCCTGGCGGCGGAGGCCAGCAGGCTGTTGGCGCTGGCGGTGGCAACCCCCAGTGCGCCAAGGCGGCCGATGAATTCGCGACGGGTCATGAAGCCTTTGGCCGCCCGTTCCACGTAGTGGCTGATGATGTCGGACATGTTGTTTCCCTGCTGGCTGCACCACGCCCCGGACAGGGCAATACAGCCTGTTGCTGTTCAAACGCCCCGTCTGGGGCAGGCCAGGATGTGGTGGCAGAAAATGGTTTTGCCCGCTACGTCCATTTTGGTTAAATGATACAAACCATTTTGGGGGCCGCCAGTGCCGGAGCAGACCAAGCATTTTGCCCCGCTGCCGTTTTTGCAGCTGGACCGCACATCGGCCACGCCGCTTTATCTGCAACTGGTCCAGCAGCTGCGCCGGATGATCCAGGACGGCGGCATCAAACCCGGACAGAAACTGCCGTCGACCCGCTGGCTGAAAGAGCATCACGGAATTGCCCGCAGCACCCTGGTCGCCGCTTTCGAGCAGCTGGCCAGCGAAGGCTACCTGCAAAGCCGCACCGGGTCCGGCACCTTCGTGAATCCGGAGTTTCCCGGCCTGCACCCCGGCACCGGCATTGCCGCGGAAGCGCCGCAGCCGCCCAGGCTGTCGCAGCGCGGCGCCGCGGCAGCCGGGGGGCTGGATCCCTCCTATTTCGACCCGGTCCGGGTACGCCCGTTTCTGGCCAATGTGCCTGCCATCGACCTGTTTCCGCACAAGATATGGGGTCGCATCGAAAACCGCATCCGCAACCGGCTGGACAGCACCATGATGGCCTATGGCCAGCCCGGCGGCTACGCGCCGCTGCGCGCGGCAATCTGCGATCATGTGCTGAACCGGCGCGGCCTGAAATGCAGCCCCGGGCAGGTGATTGTCACCAACGGCTCGCAGCAGTCGCTGAACCTGATTGCCGCGCTGCTGCTCGACCCCGGCGGCAGGGTGCTGATGGAGGATCCCTCCAGCCCGGTAGTGCGGCTGAGCTTTCTGGCCCAGGGCGGAACCGTCGTGCCGGTCCGGGTAACGGAAACCGGCGCCGCAGTTCCGCAGGACGGCCCGCAGACCGATGGCGCGCGGCTGGCCTATCTGACCCCCTCCTGCCAGTACCCGCTGGGTGCGGTGATGCCGATTGCGCAGCGGCTGGAGTGGATGGATTGGGCCCGCCGCAAAGATGCCTGGCTGATCGAGGACGATCTGGACAATGAGTTCATGTTCGGCGGCCGGCCCGATCCGGCGATCTATTGCGACGATCATCAGGGCCGCACGATCTATGTTTCCAGCTTCAACAACGCGCTGTTCCCGTCGCTGCGGCTGGGGTTCATCATCGCGCCCCCGGCGCTGGCCCGGCCGCTAATGGCGCTGAGCGCGATCACCGACCGCGGCCCCAACACCTGGCTGCAGGCGGTGCTGGCGGAATTCATCGGCCAGGGCCACCTGAGCACCCACATGCGCCGCATGCACAGCGCTTATGTGCGCCGCCGCAGGGCGATGATCAGCAGCTTTGACCGCATCGCCAGCCCGCATGTGTCGCTGCGCCAGAACACCAGCGGCCTGCGCGTGATTGCCGACCTGCCGCCGGGCACCCGGGACATGGATGTGCTGGACAGGCTGGACGCAGCCGGGCTGTCTGCCTATGCGCTGTCCTATTACTGCGTGCAGCGGCCGGACCTGAACGGGCTGCTGCTTGGCTTCGGCTGCACCCATGAGGATGACATTCCTGCCGCAGTTGAAGACCTGTGCACATGCTTGGCATCATTAACTTAGGCGATTGCCGCAAGCACAGGCTCTGAAGGGGCGAGGCTGCGGCAATTGCGACTTTCAGCAGTTCCAGGGGACTGGCTGACCCCGCGCGGGCATACCCCGCCGGCCGGACTGCAGCTCTGATCATCCCAATCCCTGCCTGTTTCCAGGCAGGGAAGGCCGGTTTGCGGGTTTCAGGCGTTCTGGCCGGCACGGTCGCCCAAGGTCACGTTCAGGATCACTTCCTTGCCCTTGCGCAGTACCTCGATTTTGGCTTCCTCGCCTGGAGTGTTCACCGCTACAGCGGCAGTCAGGTCGCGGAACTCATTGATTTCAGTCTCGCCGAACCGCAGCACCACGTCGCCGGGTTTGAGACCGGCCTCAGCCGCCGGGCTTTCGGCCACTACGCTTTCAATCACCACGCCCTTGCCGGTCTCGCGGCCAAGCACGTTGGCAGCATCTTCAGACAGCGGCTTGATCTGCACGCCCAGCCAGCCGCGGGCGATTTCGCCATCGTCTTCAAGGTCGGCAACGATCTTCTGCACCATGTCCGAGGGCACCGCAAAGCCGATCCCGACAGAACCGCCGCCCGGCGAGTAGATCATGGTGTTGACGCCAACGACTTCGCCCTCGGCATTGAACAGCGGCCCGCCGGAATTGCCCTTGTTGATCGCTGCATCGGTTTGGATGAAGTCGTCGAAGGGGCCGGAGTTGATGTTGCGCGAGGTGGCCGAGACGATGCCTGAGGTCACGGTGCCGGCGAGGCCGAAGGGGCTGCCCATGGCGATCACCTCGTCGCCAACGCGCAATTCGTCAGAGGAGCCGAACTCCACTGCCGTCAGCGGCGCATCCGCCTCGACTTTCAAAAGCGCGATATCGGTCAGCCGGTCGGCACCGATCACGGTGGCGTCATGCTTGCTGCCGTCGGCGAGGGTGACCGAAACGGTTTGCGCATTGTCGATCACATGGTGGTTGGTGACGATCAGCCCCTCCTCGGAGATTACGAAGCCCGAGCCTGCGCCCTTGACCGGGCGGTCGTTTCCGAATTCCGGAATCCGACCGCCAAAACGGCGCATGAACTCCTCCATGAACTTGTCGTTGGGCATCGCCTGCCGGTCAGCCGCGGGCTGTGACTTGCCAGTGACTTCGACAAAAACAACGGCGGGAGAAATGGTTTCGACCAAATCCGCGTAACCGTCGGCGGGCACGGCCAGAGCTGGCGCTGGCGCCAAGGCAAACATGGCAGCGGCCGAGGCAGCGGCGGTCAGGGCAAAGGCGAACCGTTTGGGGGTGGGATTTTTGGACATCTGCGTTTCCTTGCGTTCGAAGTGACGCAAGGCAGATGGCAGGCCAGGATTTCAATCACCTGACGCATTCTATACAGATCTGTAATGTGTGCTGGGATCCGGCCCGGTGTATAGCGGGCAGACGCTGAAACGGGGAATGCCTTGAAGATCCTGGTGATAGAAGACGACGCAACGACGGGCCCCTACGTGGCTTCGGGACTGCGCGAGGAAGGGCATACCGCAGACCTGGTCACGGATGGCCGCGAGGGGCTGCTGCAGGCGACGGCGACCGACTACGACGTTCTGATCATCGACCGGATGCTGCCCAGCCTCGAAGGGCTGAGCCTGATCAAGACCCTGCGCGGGGCCGGGGTGCGGACACCTGCCATCATGCTGACCGCCCTTAGCGGGGTGAATGACCGGATTGAGGGCCTCGAGGCCGGGGCCGATGATTATCTCGTGAAACCCTTCGCCTTCGGCGAATTGGCTGCCCGCGTGGCGGCGCTGGCCCGCCGTCCTGGCCTGCAGGAACAGGAAACCGTGCTGCGCGCGGGCAACCTGGAGATGGATCTGATCCGCCGCAAGGTGACGCGCGCAGGCCAGGAGATCGAGCTGCTGCCCCGTGAATACCGCCTGCTGGAGCATCTGTTGCGCCGCAAGGGCCGGGTGCAGACCCGCACCATGCTGCTGGAGGCGGTCTGGGACATCAGCTTTGACCCGCAGACCAATGTGGTGGAGACCCATATCTCGCGGCTGCGAGCCAAGGTCGACAAGCCCTTCAGTAGCGAATTGATCGAAACCGTGCGCGGCGCGGGGTACCGGATTGCCGAATGATCTGAAAGACCGTGCGCGCACTTTGCTGCGCTCTTCGCCCATGCGCCAGTCACTGTGGCTGTCGCTGCTGTTCGTGGCAGCCAGCGCTCTCAGTCTCGGCATCACATATTATGTCGCCCATGGCGCCCAGCGGCAGGCGATCGAGGACAGCCTGACACAGGATATGGCGGGGTTCCGCGCCACGCCTTCCGCCGCGGCGCTGGCGGCGCTGGTCAACGCTGAAACCGCTGAGACTGATCCGCAGCGCCGCCTGCTCAGCTACCGCCGGCCCGGGGGGCGAGTGGTGGCCGGGAATGCCGCGATCATGCAGCAGCAGGCAGGGTTCCGGGTGGTGGCGCTGGGGCAGGAGCCGGTGGAGATCACCGGCCGCTTCATATCGCTCAGCGCATACATTCATGGCGGTCTGCTGACGGTTGCGCAAAGTGCCAAACCGCTGGACGATCTGCGCCAGACATACCTCCGCGTAGTTCTGTTCAGCCTGCTTCCTGCGATTGCCGTTGCTGTATTTGGCTGTGTGCTTCTGGCGCGGCGCTCGGCCCGGTCGCTTGCAGGAATTGAATCCACGCTGTCGGCGCTGACCTCTGGCGATCTGAGCGCCCGGGTGCCGCAGACCGTGGGGAGGGAACAGGATCTCGCCCGCATCGGCCGCAGCGTGAACCGCATGGCCGAGGCGCAGCAGCAGTCGACCGACGCCCTGCGGCAGGTTTCGGCGGATATTGCCCATGATCTGAAAACACCGATCCAGAGGGTGGCGGTGCAGCTGGCGCGTCTGCAGGAAACCCCGGGCTTACCGGAACAGGCCCAGGCCCTGGCGGATCAGGCGCTGAAGGAAACCCGGGGCATCACAAGCACCTTCCAGGCGCTGTTGCAGATCGCCCAGCTGGAGGATGGCGCGCCGCGGTCCCGGTTCGAGCCAGTGGACCTGTGCGGGGTCGCCGCCACCTTTGCCGAGATTTATGAACCCGCGGCCGAGGAGCAGGGCCGCAAGCTGGCGCTCGATCTGCCTGGGGTTCCGGTGGCGGTCGCTGGTGACAAGGCGCTCATCGGCCAGATGCTTGCCAACCTGATCGAAAATGCCCTGCGTCATACGCCGGAGGGAACGGATATTGCTGTTTCTGTGCGGTGGCAGGCAGCAAAGGCAATTCTGACGGTCCGCGACCACGGTCCCGGCATCCCTGAGGGTGAGCACCAGAATGTGCTGCGCCGCCTTTACCGGCTGGAGCAGAGCCGTACCACTCCGGGCAGCGGCCTTGGTCTCAGTTTGGTGGCGGCCATCGCCGATTTGCACGGGGCGGATTTGTCCCTGTCCGAAGCAAGCCCTGGCTTGCGGGTGAGCGTGGGGTTCGGCGGTTAACCGGCTTCTGCCAAGTTCCTCAGCACCTCTGCCAAACGCTTGACCAGCCGCGGAATGATCCGCTCATCCGTACCGGAAAACCCCAGCACCAGCGCGGGCCGCCCAAGCGGTTCGATGCAATAGACCGAGATCGGTAGCGAGTCGATGCCCGCCTCCAGCAGCGCTTCGTGCGCGGCCTGATCATCAATGCCGTGTTTCAGCCAGGCCACCATATGCATCCCGGCATCGGTGCGCTGCGGCTCCAGCCACTCCGCGCAGTTTTGGCTGAGCGCCTCGAACAGCACATCCCGGCGGGTCCGGTACAATCGGCGCATCTTGCGAATATGTTCATTGAAACGCCCGTCCTCCATGAAGCGTGCCATCGCTTCTTCCACCACGGCAGAGGAGTTCTGCCCGAGCAGATTCCGCGCGGTGGCAAAGGTGCTGGCGAATTCCGGCGGAACTACCACATAACCCAGCCGCATCGCGGCAAACATCGACTTGGAAAAGGTGCCCGCATAGAACACCCGCCGTGAACTGTCCAAGGCGCTGAGCGCAGGCAGCGGCCGGCCGCGGTAGCGGAATTCGCTGTCGTAGTCGTCCTCGATGATCCAGGCGCTGTTCTCTTGCGCATAAGCCAGCAGCGCCAGCCGCCGCCCCAGGCTCATGGTGGTGCTCATGGGTTGCTGGTGCGACGGCGTGGTGAAAATCAGCGCAGGGCTAGGGTGGCGGGCGATGGCATGGTCCAGATCCAGCCCCTCGGCATCGACGGGCACCGGCGCCACATTGGCGCCCATGATCTGCATCACGTCGCGCCCGGCGATATGGCCGGGGTTCTCATACCAGACCGTATCGCCCTGATTGAGCAGCACAAAGGCAATCAGAACAAAGGCCTGCTGCGCGCCGGAGGTGATGATGATCCGCTCTGCCTCCACCTTCATGCCGCGCGCATCCGCCAGATGGCGGGCAATCGCCGCGCGCAGATCCGCGTTGCCGTTCACCTGCCCGTAACTGAGGCTGCGGCGCGCGTCCCGGGCCATCGCCTCAGCCATGTATTTCTGCCAGTGCTTGGCCGGGAACTGGTCCAGCGCCGGAACACCGGGCCGGAACGGCGCCGTCTCGCCATAGCGCGCGACGGATTTCGAGGCCGCGATGGCCCGTGCCCGGTCCGAAATCCCGACGCCCGCAGGCTTCCCCCGGCGGCGCGGGGTGCGGACCTTGGGGAAGGCCTCGGTATCCAGCCCGTCCGCAACAAAGGTGCCCGCCCCGGTCTTCGCCTGGGCATAGCCTTCGGCGATGATCTGTTCATAGACGGTCTTGACCGTGATCCGCGATATCCCCAGCTCCTGCGCAAGTTCCCGGGTCGAGGGCAGCTTTTGCCCCGGCGCCAGTGACCCGTCCAGGATCAGCCGCCGCAAGGAGGCATCCAGCTGCCGGTAGATCGGCACCTTGGACTCGCGTTCGATTGTGAAGCCCTGCAGCAGCGCGCCGCCTGGTGATTTCGGCATCTCAAAATGGGCCTATAAATGGATCAATATCGGGTATATATGATGTGCCCATTTCTGGATAGCCTCAATCCCATCCGGCGCGGTCGCGCCACGGGGTCACAGTGCATGAGGCGGATCCATGACCAGACTAGAAGACTACGCATTTCCCAAGGGGCTGGAGCTTCTGCGGGCCTGGCAAGCGGGCGGCGCCGAGGCCAAGGCAGAGATGACCCGGGTGTTCGACGCTGCCATCGCCGGAGAGTTTGACGCGAACTTCGCCCAAAAGGCCGACCCGGGCCGCGTCAACTGCGTCGCCTCGGTGCATATGCTGGCGCTGGCGGTGCTGAATGACCTCTACGGTATCGAGACCCGCGAATACTACCACGAGGACCCCTGCCGTTATGTCCGCGCCAACCTCGCGGTCAGCCGTCTGCTGGGAGTGAACAAGTTCTACATCACCTGGGCGCTTTATGCCTGGACCTGCGAACCGCTGGGCCAGACCATGATGTACCCGGACAAATACCCGCCGGGCGCCGACCCGGACGATATGCTGATCAACAAGAACAACTGGCGCGACCTGAAAACCCCGGATTTCACCACCGGCGTGCCGCTGGCGATCACCAATATCCTACGGGTGCATGAAGAGCTGACCGGGCTGCCGCCGCTGCTGCAGATCACCGCGCCTTACAGCCTGGCCGCCGACATCTACGGGCAGGAGCCGCTGTTGTCGGACGTGGTGAACGACCCGGATGAGGTGAACGCGCTGCTGGATCACCTCAGCGATACGGTGCTCGGCCCGTGGATGGACCACCATATCACCACCTTCCCGAACGGCTGGATCGAACTGTCCGACGCCTCCGGCTCGCCCTTCTTTATCGGGCCGGAGAATTGCAAGAACATGTCGATCCGCGCGATCCGGCACATGCTGCGGGACAAACCCTATGCGGACCGGGTGTTCGACAACAACTACCGCGGTGACCACGTGGCGCTGGCCAGGAAGAAGGACCGCCGCTCCCGCCGCCGCGGTGCAGAGGCCGGTGCCGCCGTCGCGCCAGACTGCACGCCCTCGGAGAACCCGGCATTGCTGGAGCTGACCGAAGCCAAGGTCAGCGTGAACCCGGTCTTCATCATGCGGCTGGCCGCGGACAAGGTGGATATTTCGTTCTACGAACAGCAGGCGATTGCCCGGAACATGCCGCTGACGTCGGGGATCGGCTCGCCGGAGATCGATCGCAACAGCCTCGAGGACCTGGAGGCCGTCAAGGACGAAACCCGGCAGATGGCGCGCACCCATGTTGCGGCAATCCGCAATGTCTGCGCGCATGTTGATCTGCCGGAGGACAATCACGTCGGCCAGGCCTGGCCAAGCCATATGTATTTCGAGGACGTGAACCTGCATTCGGAATTCGACCTGGTCGAAATTATTCTGGAGGAGGTCTATGGCGCGGACCCTATCCGGCGCAAGGCTTGAGAGGTTTCTGTTTCTGCCGTGCTCTTTGCCAATCGCGTGAACCTGTTGATCTGGCAGCGCGAAAGGGCACCGTTATGCCACGTCACTTGCGCCAATTTCTGCAGCTGGACCCAAGCCCGCGGGGTGGCATCGCCCGTGTCAGCTCCTAGGGCAATGTGTCGGCACCGGACGGCGCAGCCTGAAAAACGTCTGTGGCTCCCGCCGTCAAACGGTGTTGCCGCTCCAGTCCGCGCGGAAACAGAAACCGATGTTCGGGCCTGGTGGCCCTGCGCCGCTGCTGCGTGCCATTTTTGTATCTGTTGCACGAACGGTGAAATCAACGGGTTTGACGGTCTGGAGAGCGCGGGAAAATTGGGGTAACTTTTCCCGGAGCGGTTAGAAACCTGCTGGCGGATCCTTGTTTTGGGCAAAACGCCGGTAAACAGCGGGTTTGACCCGGACGTAAATTAGACACCAGCTATGTTTTTGATGAGGCCGCGATGGCGACGATTACATTTTATGAACCCTTTGCTATCGGCACTGAAATTGAAGCTGAGTTCTTTGTCTCCGCCGAGAGGATACTGTTTGTAGGGGCAGACGGTTTTCGCGCGGAATACAGGTCGGCACAGGGAGCGGAGTTCCAATTTATTGTCGGCGAGAACAATAGTTTCACTGTTTTTGGCACAATCGAATCCTACTACCAGTACCAGCCTTACAGCCTCACCGAACCGGTGTTTACAGTGACCGGTCTGGCGCTGGACGCAAACAGCGTTGTTGCAGACCCGGACATCACATCCGAGGAATTTCTTCAGCTGTTTTACGGCGGTTCTGACATTTTTAATGGTTCGGGGCAGAACGACAGCATCAGCGGGCTCTCCGGCGCGGACCTGATCAGGGGTAATGGTGGGCTGGACCAGCTTTATGGCGACCTCGGCGCGGATACTTTGAATGGCGGTGCCGGCAATGATGAATTGGATGGCGGCGGCGGAGCAGACTCGTTGAACGGTGAAGCAGGTGGAGACACTCTGACCGGTGGGGCAGGTGCAGACTTCTTGTCTGGCGGAACCGGCAGCGACCAGCTGTTTGGCGGTGATGCGCCCGACACTCTGGCCGGCGGTGACGGGGCGGACGCCTTGTGGGGCGGTGAGGACGCCGATTTGGCTGGTGGCGGCGCTGGCAATGACACCCTGAAGGGCGGTTGGGCCGACGACTGGCTATCCGGCAATGACGGTGCTGACGTGCTCTTTGGCGAAAGCGGTGCGGACCTGCTTTACGGAGGATATGGCAGCGACACCCTGGCCGGCGGGAGCGGCCGCGACACCTTGTTTGGGGGGCGGGACAGCGACGTTCTTTTTGGTGGTGGCAGTTCCGATACGCTGAACGGTGACGACGGCGATGACAGCATCAGCGGCGGCGGCGGAAGTGACGTGCTCAGAGGCGGCGAAGGCGCGGACACCTTGGATGGAGATGCAGAGTTTGACGAACTGGCCGGCGGTGGGGAGGGGGACCTGCTGAGGGGCGGGCTGGGCGATGACACGCTGCGTGGCAACTTGGGCGATGACACGCTGAAAGGCGGTTTTGGCGAGGACGTGCTGCGGGGCGGGTTCGGCAATGACATGCTGCGCGGCGACGGCGGCGATGACACGCTGCACGGCAAGGCCGGAAACGATACCCTGTTTGGCAGCGGTGACGATGACCAGCTGTTCGGCGATGACGGGGACGATGATCTGTTCGGCGGAACTGGAGCAGACAGCCTGAGCGGCGGTGCAGGCCAGGACAGCCTAACCGGCGAGTCCGGTCAGGACAACCTCGCGGGCGGCGATGACAGCGATGAGCTGGATGGCGGCGGCGGGGCTGATCTGCTTGATGGCGGCGCAGGGGATGACACGCTGGCGGGGGGAGACGGTGCAGATACTCTGACTGGCGGGCTGGGAACCGATACGCTCAGCGGCGGTGCGGGTTCGGATGTCTTTGTCTTCAACAGTTTCGATGAAAGCAGTGCAGGGGACGGCGTCCTGGATGTGATCGCGGATTTCGACGATACGCAGGATCAGATCGACTTCAGCTTTCTCACTTCGGGGGATGCCTATATCGGCATCTCCCTCGACGACGGCGACTTTGAACTGACCCCGTCCAATGGGGCCATGTTCTTTGACATCACTCTCTTCATTGACGAGCACGATGATGGCCTGTTCATCGGAGCAATTGACAGCAGTGAAACTGAGTTGGACTTCGAGATTCTTCTGCTCGACGCCACGGGGTTGACGTCTGATCAGATTATCGGAATTTCCGGCGGTCCCTTGGGAATGTAGTCAAGGCGGGTTCGAGCTTGGAAGGCTGGCCAAGTACTGGCATGCCGGCGCTAAATCCTGCACATGCAGGGGCAAGAAAAGAGGGTTCAATGAACAGCAACAAGAGTAAAGCCGTCCGCAGATTGCCCTTGGCGGCCGCACTATTGCTTTCGCCGGCACTGGCTGAGGCCGCCGCGGTGACTGGCAGGACAGCTTTGCAGGAGGCCGCTGCAGTTTACGTGCACAAGGCGCAGGTGCGGGGTTCACCTTCGCCCTCGCAATTTGGCGGCGGATCACGGGAGACAGGCGGCGATGCGGCAGAAGCTGATGGCGTAAGAAGCTCAAGCACCAGCACGTCGGCCCCGGTTGGGCCAGCGTCGGTGACAAATTCCGTCACCAGCACGGTTGTCGCGCAGATCAGCACCTCGTCGGCGGCCTGCGAGGCGGTTGGCGCGGCTTACCGGACTGACTGTCTGGCCAAAGAGCTGAAAGCGCTGGTCAAGAAACTGCCTGCTCATGGCGAATATGCTGCCGCCCGTGAGGCGCTGGCCACGGCCTCGGATGAGCTGACCAGCCTTTCCCGGCAGAACCGTGACTACAGCCAGCCGCGGCTGCGGATCACCGTTCAGGCGGACAGCGAAACTGTGCGCCGCCCGGTTTCAGCGGTTAAGCAGGAAAGGGTGGCCGAAACCAACGCCAAGGCGCTGGCCGTTCTGGAAGAGACGACGACGGTGCTGCTGCGTTCGGCTGAAGGCAACAATGATGTGGCGCTGCATTACCAGCGGATCGCCCAGGCGCTGAATTCCAGCAAGGTGCTGCTGCGCTCCTTGTGACGCCGCAGCCCCAGGGTCCAGTCAGCCGGGCTGATCCGGGTAGGCGGCGGCAAAGGCAGGGTGGGCGGCGCAAGCCGCCTCTACAGCGCATATCCGCGGCAAGCCGGAGAAATCGGTCTCCCAGCGGCGGGCATTGTAAAGCTGGGGCATCAGACAGATGTCCGCCAGCCCAGGCGTTTCACCGATGCAGAAGGGAGCTTGGGCGAATTCACCCAGCAATACCTCAAATGCCTGCAGGCCCGGCCGGATGAAATGCTGCATCCAGGCTTTGGGCATGTTCTCTGCCCCGCCGCTCAGGCTTGTGGCGTGTTTGGCAACCTGCAGATTGCAGACCGGATGCACGTCCACTGCCACCGAATGCGCCAGAGCCCTCGCTTTGGCGCGCTGGCCTGGATCCGCGGGCAGCAGGCCGAGGTTCCGGGTTTCGTCCAGATAATCGAGGATCGCCAGAGATTGGGTGAGGCGCAGCCCGTCGATCTCCAGCACAGGCACAAAGCCCTGCGGGTTGCGGGCCAGATGCTCCGGGCTCCTGTGCTCGCCCTTGACCAGGTCAACCGGGACTGAGGTGTATTCGATCCCGGCCAGGTTCAGCGCGATGCGCAGCCGGTAGCTGGCCGATGAGCGCCAGTAGTCATAAAGGATGGTGCTGCCCATCGGCATGCTCCCCGTGCTGAGAAGGCAGCCCGCCGGGCTGCCTTGGCGGCTTGTGCAATTCAGGCCTTGTTCAATTCCTTGGCGTGCAGCCACTCGGCATGTTTGGGGGCCTTCTTGGTCTTTGACCATTCTTCCAGCATCTCCCATTTCACCGAGTCCAGCTTTTTAAGCAGCGCCTCTTCCTCCGGATCGGGGCAGGCCAGTTCCACCCGGTGCCCGTTCGGGTCGAAGAAGTAGATCGAGTGGAAGATCGAGTGGTCGGTGACGCCCAGCACTTCGACACCGTTGGCTTCCAGATGCTCCTTGAATTGGATCAGGGTCTCGCGGTCCTTCACCTTGAAGGCGATGTGCTGCACCCACACCGGCGTGTTGCGGTCGCGGTCCATCTCCGGCTTTGTCGGGAGCTCAAAGAAAGCCAGGACGTTGCCGTTCCCTGCATCCATGAAGATATGCATGTAGGGATCCGGCTCATGGGTAGATGGGACGTGATCCTCGGCAATCGCCAGGACGAAGTCCATGTTCAGCATCTTGTTGTACCACTCGACCGTCTCTTTGGCGTCCTTGCAGCGGTAGGCGACGTGGTGGATCTGTTCGATTTTCAAGCGGAGTCCTCCCCGGGGTTCAGCGCGGCAGCCGCCAGCGCCTGTTTCAGGATCGCGCGTTTTCCAATGTGATTTGCCAGCACCAGCACCAGGCGCGCATTCAGCGCATCGCTTTCGGCCTTGCTCAGATCCTCATGCGCACTCAGCAGATCGGCATAAAAATCGTCGGCGCGCTCGAGGTTGGCGGTCAGGATCAGGTCTTCTTCGGTCATCTTGATTACTCCTTCCCGATAGCCCGGCGGATCGCGTGCCGGATCAGGTTTTCGTCAAAGCTGGGGCGGCGGGCGGCGACATGCTGGTCCGGGCGGATCAGGTAAACACCGCTTTCAAGCTTGCCCAGGTAGCGCTCCTGCAGCGCCAGTGTCTTGTCATCCTTGATCGACAGCGCCAGGCGGGTGACCTCGATGCCTTCCTCCTCGATCACATCGGGGGCATCGGCGTCTATGGTCAGCAGCACGAATTTATCGCCTAGCTTGTCCAGCAGGAACTCGTCGCCAAGCGGCACATCGGGGCAGGGGGAGCCGGGACGGGTGCGCTCAGGCCCGTTCAGCGCGTCTGCCGAATTCAGCGGCGAGCCATCATAGGTGCACGGCACCGACAGGCGGCCGGAGTTCACCAAGGGACGCGCGAATTCATACTGTTCGGACAAATCCAGAACCGCGTCGCGCAGCACCCGGCTCATCTCCGATTTCGGGGTGATGAAGTCGGTGGAGCGCGATGAGTTCAGGATGTTCTCGTCGGCGCCGTGGATGCGTTCGATATCGTAGCTGTCGAGCAGGCTTTCCGGTGCCTTGCCGTCCATCACCATCTGCAGCTTCCAGCACAGGTTGTCGGTGTCCTGCAGGCCGGAGTTGGCGCCGCGGGCGCCAAACGGCGACACCTGATGCGCGGAATCGCCGGCAAAGATCACCCGGCCGTGGCGAAATTTTTCCATGCGGCGGCACTGGAAAGTGTAAATCGAGACCCATTCAAGCTCGAACTTCACATCTTGGCCCAGCATTGCCTGAAGCCGCGGGATCACGTTTTCGGGGCGCTTCTCGCGCTCCTTGTCGATGTCCCAGCCGAGCTGCAGGTCAATCCGCCAGACGCCATCCGGCTGCTTGTGCAGCAAGGCCGACTGACCCTTGTTGAAGGGCGGATCGAACCAGAACCAGCGCTCCGTCGGGAAGTCCGCCTCCATGATCACATCGGCGATCAGGAAGTTGTCCTCGAACACCCGGCCGACAAAATCCAGCCCCAGCATCTGCCGTGTGGGGGAGCCGGCGCCGTCGCAGGCGATCAGCCAGTCGGCTTCCAGATTGTAGGGGCCTTCTGGTGTATCGACTTCCAGCGTCACATGGCTGGGATGGGTTCCGATGGCCGAAACCTTGTTGCGGCCGCGGATCTCGATTGGCGCGCCCTGCTCCTGCAGTTCGCGGACCCGGTTTACCAGGTATTCCTCGAAGTAATACTGCTGCAGATTGATGAAGGCGGGGCGCTTGTGGCCCTCTTCCGGCAGCAGGTTGAAGTCATAGACCTGACGGTCGTCAAAGAACACCTTGCCGACATTCCACTGCACGCCCTTGTCCACCATCGGCTGGCCGCAGCCCAGCCGGTCGAGGATTTCCAGCGGCCGCTTGGCAAAGCAGATCGCGCGGGAGCCGAAGCTCACCTTGTCGTTGTCATCCAGAACCACCACTTCGGTGCCCTGCTGGGCCAGGTCGATGGCCGCTGCCAGGCCGATGGGGCCTGCCCCGATCACCACCACCTTACGGCGTACGGGGGCAGGGGCATCCTGATCCGCGTGACGCGCGTAGGGGTACAACGGGACTTCAAAGATCTTGTTCATCAGGTCTCCTCCCAATATCCGGGTGCCGTCAGGCACAGCTCAACCCTTTCCCGGCAGGGGGCAGCCGGGAGCAGGGTCTAGCGTCTCACAGGTTCTGCCGGGGCGATACGATCTGGATCAAACCGCCCCGGTTGCAATTTTTGCCCGGGGCTCAGCCCTGCAGGGCCTCCCACATCTCCAGATCGCGCTGGGCGGTCCAGATCCGCGGGGTGTCGATGCCGCGGGCCTCGTCATACGCACGGGCAACGTTGAAGGGCAGGCAGTGCTCGTAGATCGCATAGTCTGCGAACTTCGGGTCGCATTCGGCGCGCACCGCGTCCCAAGCCTCTTTCAGGGTGCCGTTGCGGGCCGCTACCTTGGCTGCGGGGCGGTAGGTGCTCTCGACGAAATCGCGGGTGTTCTCGATGGCGGCATTGACCATTTCCTTGCCCACCAGCGCATCGCCGCGGCCCGGCGCGATGGCGTCAACGTCATAGGCCTTGATGTTGTCCAGCGTCCGGCCCCAGTCGCCGAAATGCCCGTCGCCGCAGTAGCAGGCAGAGTGGTATTCGACGATGTCGCCGGTGAATATCACGTTCTGATCCGGCACATGGATCACCGCGTCGCCTGCGGTATGGGCGCGGCCAACGTGCTTGATGTCGACGCGGCGGTTGCCGAGGTAGACGGTCATCGAGTCGCTGAAGGTGGTGGTCGGCCAAGTCAAGCCGGGAATGCTCTCATGGCCTTCGAACAGACGCGGGAATCGCTGGAACTCGCTGTCCCAGTCCTCCTGCCCGCGCTCGACCACCATCGAGCGTGCCTTGTCCGACATGATGATGTTCTGCGCGCCGAAGGCGGAGGCGCCCAGCACCCGCACAGCGTGGTAGTGGGTCAGCACCACATGGGTGATCGGCTTGTCGGTCACGGACCGCACGCATTCGATCACCTTGTTTGCCAGCCGCGGGGTCGCCTGTGCCTCGACGATCATCACGCTGTCATCGCCGATGATCACGCCGGAGTTCGGGTCGCCCTCGGCGGTGAAGGCATAGAGCCCCTCGCCGATCTCATCAAAAGTGATCTTTTTTTCGGTCAGGTCCCCTTGGGACGCAAAAGCCTTTGCCATGGTGGTCTTCCTTATCTTGCGTAGGGGTCTTCAAGCGCGGGCAGGACGGTGCCGGTGCAGTCGCCGAAGCCGATGGTGTAGCCGTCGCCCTTGGCCGCGCCCTTCAGGGTCAGGGTGTCGCCATCGGCGATGAAGGAGCGCTCCTCGCCGCTGTCCAGCGTCAGCGGCTCCTTGCCGCCCCAGCTCAGCTCCAGCAGCGAGCCGCGGCTTTCCTTCACCGGGCCGGAGATGGTGCCGGAGCCCAGCAGGTCGCCTGCGTTCATCGGGCAGCCAGAGGTGGTGTGATGCGCCAGCTGCTGCGCGGCGGAGTAATACATTTCCTTGTAGTTGGTCCGCGCGATGGTGGTCGCCGCCTTGCCTTCCGGCGCCAGGGTCACTTCGAGGTCGATGTCATAGAGCATCGGGCCGCAGTCCTTCAGGTGGTCCAGCAGTTCCACCTCACGCTTCGGGGTGTCGCAGCGGAACGGCTCCAGCGCCGGCTTGGTCACGATCCAGGGGGAGATCGTGTTGGCAGTGGCCTTGGCCTGGAACGGGCCAAGCGGCTGGTACTCCCAGGCCTGGATATCGCGCGCCGACCAGTCGTTCAGCAGCACGTAGCCAAAGATATTGTCGTCCGCTTCCTGAACGGTGATGGGTCCATCGGAGGGTGTGCCGACGATGGCGCCCATCTCCAGCTCGATATCGAACCTTGCACAGGGTGCCCAGCGGGGGGCGGCGTCATTCGGGCCTTTCAGCTGACCCCAGGGACGGCGCACATCAGTGCCGGACACCACCACAGAGGACGCCCGCCCGTTGTAGCCGATCGGGATGTGCAGCCAGTTCGGCGGCAGCGCGTTTTCCGGGCCGCGGAACATGGTGCCGACGTTGAAGGCGTGGTTCTTGCCTGCGTAAAAGTCGGTGTATTCACTGACGGCAAAGGGTATGTGCAGTTCGGCATCCGCTGCGGCAACCAGCAGAGGTTCCAGCTTCTCCTGCTCGGCAGCGCCCTCGGACAGCAGCGTCGTCAGACGGTCGCGCAGCGCGGCCCAGACGGCCGGGCCTTCTTCCATCAGGTCGTTCCAGTAGGGCACGTCGAACAGCGGCGCATCGCCCAGCTGGACCAGACCGGCCTCCTCGGCGGCCTGCATGTCCAGGATCATGTCGCCGATGGCCACACCGCAGCGCGGGTCGTCGCCACTAACGGAAAACACGCCATAAGGCAGGTTGTTCAGCGGGAACGGGTGGTTAGCGTCGTTTGCCGAGGCCACCCAGGATTTCAGCAGAGGCATCGTGTCTCCAGTTTCCGGATCCGAAGATCCTTTTCATCTTTGCCGGAAATACTCCGGGGGTGAATGGGCCGGTAAGGCCCAGAGGGGGCAGCGCCCCCTCACCGTTTCATTTCAGGCCGGGCGTGCCGTCGAACTTCTTCTCGATGTCGCTCCAGCAATCGATGTAGTCATCCTGCAGCGGCGCGTCCTTGGCTGCAAATGCGGTCAGATGCTGCGGGAAGCGGGTCTCGAACATGAAGGACATGGTGTTGTCCAGCTTTTCCGGGCCGAGGTTGGAGTTCGACGCCCCCTCAAAGGCGTTCTTGTCCGGACCGTGCGGCAGCATCATGTTGTGCAAGCTCATGCCGCCCGGCACAAAGCCCTGCGGCTTGGCGTCGTACTGGCCGTAAATGTTGCCCATCAGCTCCGACATGATGTTCTTGTGATACCACGGCGGGCGGAAGGTGTTCTCCGCCACCATCCAGCGCTCGCGGAACAGCACAAAGTCGATGTTGGCGGTGCCCGGCACGCCCGACGGCGCGGTCAGCACGGTGAAAATCGATGGGTCCGGGTGGTCGAACAGGATCGCACCGACCGGGCAATAGGTGGTCAGGTCGTATTTATAGGGCGCGTAGTTGCCGTGCCAGGCGACCACATCAAGCGGCGAGTGGCCGATTTCGGTCTCATGAAACTGGCCGCACCATTTGATGGTCACGGTTGAGGGCACCTCGCGGTCCTCAAACGCCGCTACCGGAGCCTTGAAGTCACGCGGGTTGGCCATGCAGTTGGCGCCGATCGGGCCGCGGCCCGGCAATTCGAACTTCTGGCCGTAGTTTTCGCAAACAAAGCCGCGGCAGGGGCCTTCGAGCACTTCCACCTGGTAGACCAGCCCGCGTGGGATGATCGCAATCTCCTGCGGCGCCAGGTCAATGATGCCCAGTTCGGTCGCAAACCGCAGCCGTCCTTCTTGCGGAACCACTAGGAGCTCCGAGTCGGCGGAGAAGAAATAGCTGTCCACCATCGACTCGGTGACCAGATAGATATGGCTGGCCATGCCCACTTGGGTGTTCACATCGCCGGCGGTGGTCATGGTGCGCATGCCAGTGAGCCAGGTGAGGCCTTCATCCGAATGCGGCACCGGGTCCCAGCGGTACTGGCCCAGCGAGATCACGTCCGGATCGACGCAAGGCGCCGACTTCCAATGCGGCAGGTCGATTTTTTCATAGCGGTGCGAATGCTTGACCGACGGGCGGATGCGGTAGCACCAGGTCCGCTCCGGCACGTCGGCGGTGAAGGCGGTGCCGCTCAGCTGTTCGCCGTAAAGGCCATAGTTGCACTTTTGCGGGCTGTTCATGCCCTGCGGCAGCGCGCCGGGCAGCGCCTCGGTTTCAAAGTCGTTTGCAAAGCCGGGCATATAGCCCTCGTGCGGCCCCTGAAGAGAGGGAGCCTGGATCATTTCATGGGGATCGGCTGGCCGATTCATCGCGCGTTTCTCCTCTTGCTGCTTGCGGAATATTAGTTGTTTTTGTAACTAACAAGGGGAAGGGGACGAAAATGGACGAAAAAGATGATTTCGCTTTGCAGGATTTCCTGCCCTATCTGCTGAACCGCGCGGCAGAGGAAAGCTCGCTGGGGTTCCAGAAACACTACAAGAACCGCTATGGAATGCTGCGCACCGAGTGGCGGGTGCTGTTCCATCTGGGCAATTACGGCCAGATGACAGCCAAGGAAATCGGCAGCCGCGCCAAGATCCACAAGACCAAGATCAGCCGCGCGGTGGCCAAGCTGGCAGAGAAGCGCTTCGTGACCCGCACCCGCGATGAAAGCGACCGCCGGTCTGAACATCTGGCGCTGACCCCGGCAGGGGAGGCCGCCTACAAGGACCTGCGCGAGCACGCGTTGGAGTTCGATACCCGGATCTGCGCCCGGTTCACCACCGGCGAGGTTGCAATTTTGCGGTATATGCTGCGCAATTTAGCAGGGATCGAACCATAGACATTGTACGGCCCAGACCCCAGATAAAGCAGCGGGATTGAAGGTGAAGCGATGATACAGATTGATGTCAATTCAGGGCCGCTGATTGCCTGGCTCATGGAGCAGGGCCTGCACGGGGCGCCGCAGCAGGATCTTTTACAGGGGTATTGCCAGCGTCTGGTTGATGCAGGGGTGCCGCTGTGGCGCTTTCATGTGGCGCAGCGGGCGTTCCACCCGAAGTTCGGCGGCATCGGCTTCAACTGGACCCGGGCCGACGGCATCAGCCACGAGCACTACGAATACCGCGAATCCCCGCGCGAGGAATGGCTGCGCAGCCCGTTCTTCCACATCCTCGAACATAATCTGGAAGAGTTCCGTGAGCGGCTGGAAGACGGCGCGCCGGAACAGTTCCCGTTGCTGCCTGAGCTCCGCGAGCGCGGGGCGACCGACTACTTCGCTAAGGGTGTGCGTTTTGCACCGCCGGATGACGAGCCCAACGATCCGCGCCATCCCAGCGAGGGGATGCTTGTCTCCTGGGCCTCGGACCGCCCCGGCGGGTTTTCCAGCCGCGAACTTGACCTGATCCGCACCACCCTGCCGCATCTGGGGCTGGCGCTGAAATCCTCCTCCAACCGGCAGATGGCCAGTGACCTGCTGCAGGTCTATCTGGGGCGCGACGCCGGCCGCCGGGTGCTGTCCGGCGAGATCCAGCGCGGTTCTTCGCAGCAGATCGGCGCGGTGATCTGCCTGTTCGACCTGAAGGGATTTACCCAGCTGGCGGAGCGGCTGCCCGGCACCGAGCTGATCGAGATGCTGAACGGCTATTTCGGCCTGGCGGTGGAAACCATCCAGGCGCATGGTGGCAATATCCTCAAGTTCATGGGGGATGGCATGCTGACCATGTTCAACCTGGGCAGCATTGAGGAAGACGCCCACGCAGCGCTGGCGGCAGCAAATGAGCTGTGCGGCAAGGTGCGGGCCTATAACAGCGAGCGCGAGGAGCAGGGTCTGCCAACAGCAGGCTTCACCTTGGCGCTGCATGCGGGCGACATTCTCTATGGCAACATCGGGGCCGAGAACCGGCTGGATTTCACCGTGATCGGCCAGGCGGTGAACCAGACCGCCCGGATTGCCGGCATGCACCGCTCCGTCGGCCAGAACATCATCATGTCCGAAGATGTGAAGGCCGCGGCCAGGGGGACCAATCATGACCTGGTGTCCCTGGGCCGCTACATGCTGCGCGGCGTGGCAGAGCCGATGGAGCTGTACACGATCTACCGCGGCAATTGCGGCTGCGACAGCTAAGCAGCCGCACGATCGGGGTCAGATGCTGATCTCGACCCCGGGCAGGTTCACCTCTTTCATCATGTCGCGCAGCTCCTGCCGGGCGGCGATGTTGGAGATGTTCAGCTGCTTGACGCCGATGTCCTTGAGGTCCAGCAGCGTCAGCCCCCGCGGGAACAGTTCGCGGAAGATCACCCGTTCGGAAAAGCCGGGGGCGACGCGGAAGCCGATCCGCTTGGACAGCATCTTGATGGCGCGTTCCATCTTTTCCTTGTTGACCATGCGCTGGGTGCCGACCCGGTTGCGGATCACGATCCAGTCGATCGGCTTGAGCCCGGCCTGCGCCCGCAGCTGGCGGGCGTTCCAGACCATTTCCGAATAAACTGACGGCCCGGTGATGGTCTCACCCTTCTGGTCCACATGCGCCAGCAGGTCGAAATCGACAAAGCTGTCGTTGAGCGGCGTGATCAGGGTGTCCGCCAGCGAATGCGCCACCTGGCTGAGGCGCGTGTGCGAGCCGGGGCAGTCGATCAGGATGAAATCATGGCCCGGCTCCAGCGCGGAAACCGCCGCCGACAGGCGGTGGTCATAGATGTTCTCGCCCGGCTGCAGGCTGGCCGGGTCGATCTCCGGCAGCTCGTGGATTTCCACCATCGGCAGGTTCAGGCCGGATTTGACGCAGAAATCCTTGCGGTTTTCCAGGTAACGCCCCATCGAGCGCTGCCGCAGATCCAGATCCAGTGCCGCGACCTTGTGGCCCAGTCGGGCCAGGGTGGTTGCGACATGCATGGAGACAGTGGATTTGCCCGCGCCGCCCTTCTCGTTGCCGACGACAATGATATGCGCCATGTACAGGTCCCTTCGCTCGTGCTTTCTCGCACGTCTTTCGCTTTGGGACCCTGTATAGGCTCTGGTTTCCGCCAAGAAAAGCCGCGCGGGCAGGCTGGTAAACTTAGTGTATCACCTGTGTTTTGCAGGACCCGCCGGCTTGCGCTTGGGGCGGGCATCGCCGCCCTTGCCGCCTTTTACAGTCAGGGCTGCTGCAGCACGCGCCTTGTTCTTCTTGCTGTTCGGCTTGCCGACCGGCGGCTTGGGGCCTTTCGCCTTGAATGGCTTGGCCGCGGGCGCGCCGGGCCGGGTCATGCGTTTGGACGGATCCGATGCGCCTTTGGGCTTGGCGGTCACAGCCGGTTTGGGCTTGCTGGGGCGTGCGTCGCTGCGCGGCTCGCGGCGCTCTTCCCGTGCGGGTTTGTCTTTCCACTCCTTGCGCGGCGGACGGCTGTCCTCGGAGCGCTCGGATTTGGCGCGGTAGGGTTTGGAGCTCTCCTCTTTGGCGCGGTACGGCTTCGGGCCGTCGTCCTTGCCGCGGTGCGGCTTGGGCTTGCGGTCGCCCTTGAAGCCGCCTTTCGGCCCGCCGGGTCCGCGGCGCGGGGCTGGGGCCAGTTCCGGTGCTTCAGCCAGCTGGGTCAGGACGGCGCCCGGCTCCAGCTCTGTCTTGCCGTCCAGCGCCTTGAGGAAGCCCTCAACCGCGCCTTCGCTGATTTCGGCAAAGGTCTCATTGTCCTGCACCCGGATTGCGCCGATGGCATCGCGGTCGATATTGCCGGCCTTGCACAGCATCGGCAGCACCTTGCGCGGGTCGGCCCCGGCCTCGCGGCCGCCCGACAGGGAGAACCAGACGGAGGGGCCGAAGGCTTTGCGTTCCTTACGCTCTTTGCGCGGCTCCGGCGTGTCCGCCGGGCGCAGGTCTTCGGGTGCCGAATGGCGGCTGCGGAACAGGCGCAGGTAGGTTGCGGCGATCTGTTCGGGTGTGAACGTGTCCAGCAGGGTCTGAACGCCTGCCTGCTCGTTTTCGGCAACCGGCTCTTGCCAGACCGGATCGGCCAGCATCCGTTCTTCGTCGCGCGCCAGCACGTTATCAGCAGAGGGGGCTTCGCAATGCTCGGCGGTCAGCTTGGCCCATTTCAGCAGGCGCAGCGCCTTGGCGCGCGCTTTCGGCGGAGCGATCAGCGCACTGACGCCCTTACGGCCCGCACGGCCGGTGCGGCCGGAACGGTGGAGGAGGGTTTCGTGATTCGAGGGCAGCTCAGCATGGACCACCAGTTCCAGCCCGGGAAGGTCGATACCGCGTGCCGCCACATCGGTGGCCACGCAAACCCGCGCGCGCCCGTCGCGCATTGCCTGCAGCGCGTGGCTGCGTTCGGTCTGGCTCAGCTCGCCCGACAGAGACACTACCGGCAGGCCGCGGTTGGTCAGCCGCGCCGCCAGACGGTTCACGGCAGCGCGGGTGTTGGCAAAGACGATGGAGCTGGGCGCCTCATAGTAGCGCAGCACGTTGATGATGGCGTTTTCCGCATCTGCTTGCGCCACGCTCATCAGGCGGTATTCGATATCCGCGTGCTGCTTGGTCTCGCCCGCGGTCTTGATCCGCATCGCATCGCGCTGGAAGGTCTCGGCCAGGCTGGCAATCGCAGGCGGCACGGTGGCGGAGAACAACAGGGTGCGGCGGTCTTCGGGCGCCTCGCCCAGGATGAACTCCAGATCCTCGCGGAAACCGAGGTCCAGCATTTCGTCGGCCTCATCAAGCACCACGCCGCGCACCTGGCTGAGGTCAATGGAACCGCGCGCGATGTGGTCGCGCAGACGGCCCGGAGTGGCCGCCACGATATGGGCGCCGCGTTCCAGCGCCCGGCGCTCGTCGCGCATGTCCATGCCGCCCACGCAGGAAGCAATCCGTGCGCCCGCGCCGCGGTAGAGCCAGCCCAGTTCGTGTTTCACCTGCAATGCCAGTTCGCGGGTCGGGGCGATCACCAGCGCCAGCGGCGCCGCGGCCTCGCCGAACTCCTCGTCGTCACCCAGCAGATCCTGGGCCAAGGCCAGGCCAAAACCGACGGTCTTGCCCGATCCGGTCTGTGCAGACACCAGCAGGTCGCGCCCTTCCACGTCGGGTTGGGTCACAGCCTCCTGCACTTGGGTCAGGGTTTCATATCCGCGCTCTTGCAGTGCGTTGGCCAGGGCTTGTTTCACGAGGGGGCTGTCTTTCCCGCGGGGTGCGCATCCGGCCCCAGCGTCAGGAGAAAAAGAAAGAAGGCTGCCCGTCCGGGGCAGCCTTCGGGAGTTCTGCAAAATACGGCAGGCGGCTTAGAAGCCCAGGCCTTCGTATTTCTTCTTGAACTTGGACACGCGGCCGCCGGCGTCCAGCAGGCGCGAGGTGCCGCCGGTCCAGGCCGGGTGCACGGTCGGGTCGATGTCCAGAGCCAGCTGATCACCCTCGGAGCCCCAGGTGGAGCGCATCTTGATGATGGTGCCGTCGGTCATTTTGACGTCGATGAAGTGGTAATCGGGATGGGTGTCTTTTTTCATGATACCGCTCCTTAGGCTTTCTTGGGCTTGTAGTTCGCATCTTCTGCGATACGGGCCGACTTACCGCGGCGGGCGCGCAGGTAGTACAGCTTGGCGCGGCGGACGCGGCCGCGGCGCACCACTTCGATCGAGTCGATGTTGGTCGAGAACAGCGGGAACACACGCTCCACGCCTTCGCCGAACGAAATCTTGCGGACGGTGAACGAACCGGCAATGCCCGAGCCGTTTTTGCGGCTGATGCAAACGCCTTCGTACATCTGCACGCGCGAACGCGAGCCTTCGGTCACCTTGTAGCCGACACGGATGGTGTCACCGGCTTTGAAGTCGGGGATCTCTTTCCCCAGGGCGGCGATCTGTTCCGCCTCCAGCTGTGCGATCAGGTCCATCGCAACTCTCCTAATCTGCCTGCGGTTCATTCCGCAGAGGTTTGTGCCGTCATGAGAGCTCCTGGTCTTCACCGGGTCCCGCCAAAGGCAGCCCGCCAGAGATCACGCCGTCTGTTCCTTGCTGCTGGCGGGCTGGATCCGGAAGGAAACCGAAGAAGATTTCCATGGCTGATCCAACAGCCAGCGGCCCGGGGCCGATTCCCGGCACCAGACGAGCGGCTTTTATGCCTGCCGGGCCAATGTTTCAAGGGAATTTTGCGGCAGCGGTCTGAACGCAGGCGGTGATTTCATTTTGATCGGGTGCCGATCTGCGGTTACCGTTCAAATACAAAAGTTTACGCGGCGGGAAGATAAACAAGCAGCCGGGCGCGCCTCACCAGGGAGGGAAACAGCATGCCATTTAAGAAGACCGACGTTTTCAACAGCGAACAGACTTACAAGGCAGAATTGAAGAAGGAGCTCAAAAAGCTGGATGCCTCGCTGAGTGATTTCTACTTCTACGATGAGGTCACGCTGAACGGGGCTGCTCAGTCTATCCTTATTGTCGGCGAGGTGTCTGCCCCCCTGCTGAAGGAGTTGAAGTCCAAGGCCAAGCAGCGGGCCGTCGGGCAGTGTTTCGTCGAAGGCAGCACCCTGAAGCTGAGCCTTGTGAAGGGCAAGATGCCTGACAAGAAGCTGAAACCGCTGATGAAGGGCACCCAGTTCGACTACAAGATGGTGGCCGCAGACCTTGACGCAGGCGGTGAGGAAGACCCGGACAAGCGTTTCCTGAAGCGCCTTCAGGCGGTGGAAAGCCGGTTCGACAAGATCAAGGGCAGGATTACGGATGACGAGCGCAAAGAGCTGCGCATCCTGTTCGGTCAGATAGAGGAGCAGAAAGACACGGATCAGGCAAAGGCTGCCAAGACCCTGATCGCCCTCAACACCCGAATGGAGGAGCTGATCAAGCTGATCGGTGGCGGCAAAGAGGCCTCCAAGGAAGAAACCAACGCCAAGACCCGGCTTAAGGCCACGACCGCCCGGTTCGACAAGGTCAAAGGCAAGATCATGGATGACGAGCGCAAGGCGCTGCGCCAGCATTTCGGAGCTGTCGCGGAACATTTGGAGAAAGGCGAATGGCAGCAGGCCTATGCCCGGCTGGAGGTGCTCGACAAGGAAATGGTCGGTTACGTGAAGGCGGCGCTGGCGTCGGATGAGCAAGACGCGGAAAAGCGCAGCGAGGAGTTCGCGCAGTCGGATAGCGGCAAAGCAGCCAAGATGCTGGCCAGCCGGATCAAGGAGGAAATCGCGAAGCTGGGCAAGCTGGAAACGGCCGTGACCCGCGAAGCCGGGGTGCTGAAGGACTTGCAGGAAACCCTGTCAGGGCTGACCAAAGCCAAGGACATCAGCAAGAAGCAGCAGCAGGTCGACGCCAGCGCCGAGCGGCTTGAGAAGGCCAAACAGGTGCTGGAGCAGTCCCGCGGCCAGCTGCTGAAAAATGTCGAGGAGCTGAAGGCCGAGAAGCTGGAAAAGGAAAAAGCTTTTGTCACAGCCTTAGGCAATATCAAATCCCGCATCACGGCTTTGGATGAAATGCTGGACAGCGTGCCGGTGGATCAGGCCCGCAGCCAGATCGAGGCGCTGATCAAGAAGCAGGCCGAGGCGCAGCAATGGCAGGAAGAGCGCATCAAGGCAGAGGACGGCGGCGAAGGCCACGGCACCGGCCGCCACGGCGCGCAGACCGGCATGGAACGCCAGGCGATGCGGGCCTCTTCGCAGGACGGGGTGACCCCGGATCAGAGCGGCAATTCCTCCGGCACCGCGCAGGTGACCGAGAAGTGGAACAAGGTGAAAATCACCTATACCGAGGAGGACGGCAAACGGGTGATCGCCAACCGCTCGGAAGTCGAAAAGCAGATCGCAGCCAGCTTTGACCGCAAGCAGTACAGCGGCGGCAATGCCTCCATGTGGGCAACCCCGGTGCTGGAAAAGGAAGCCTTCGACCGGGCCACCTCCATCGCCGCAAAGTTCAAGGGGTTCACGCATTATGCCACCGGCAAAAAGACCCAGGCCAATCAGGTTACGGACGAACTGACCTCGCTGACCTTGAAGATGGGGCCGCCGGCCTCGGCGCCGGGCTGGGGTTATGCGCTCAAGCGTGACGGAGCTGCCGTTTCGCTCAACGATATCAAATCCGCGGTTTCCGACTTTGAACAGGGCAAATCCAGCCTGGATGACATGTTCAAGGCCCTGAACGTGAAACTGGTTGAAAAATCCGGTGGCGACGGTGTGAAGATGGTGCCCCACTGCCTGGTTGTGCTGACCCGCTCGTCCACGGCTGGCGACTGGAAGTTCAAGACCCACTTCCCGGATGACCGGCTGGGCAGCAGTGATATTGGCTGGGAAACGGAGCGGAACCAGTCCAAGGGCGATGTCACCTTCAAGCAGGGAACAACGCTGACGGTCTGGAAAAACAATAAGATGCCGAACTAGCCGGCTGCGGCCGGGCCCGGACAGGGCCCGGTGCTGTTTCAGGCGGTCTGGTCGTCCAAAGCCGCGTCAGGCGCGTTCTTCTTGACCGACTCGATGCCGTTATCGCGGCCAGAGGTACTGGTGTAGCTCTGTGAGGTGCCGATCACCTGGCCATTGGTGGCCTTGAGGTTGAACATATGTTTGCCGGCCGCGGTTTCCTTGCGCTCATAGCGCGCGTCGTCGCCGGCATTCTTGCGGACCGATTCAATACCGTTCTCGGCGCTGGCCTTCTGCTTGTAGCCTTCGCTGGCCAGAATGTTCTCGCCGTTGCCTGCCTTCAGGCGGAAGCGGAATTCGCCTGCGTTGTCGGTGTAGAGTTCAAATTTCCCAGCCACCCTGCTGTCTCCTGTCATTTAACTTATGCAGGAGGAGTAAAACACGGGTTCGCCAATGCGGCAACGGCTTGCATTGGGGAAAAGCCAGGCTGGTGCGTCACTTGCGCTATGGCTTGCCGCTATCCTTGGAGCGGATGTAGGCCTCCCACAGGTCCGGGCGGCGGGCCTTGGTGATCTCTTCGCTCATCCCGTGGCGCCAGTCTGCGATCTTGCCGTGATGGCCGGACATCAACACATCAGGGATTTCCCGGCCTTTCCATTCGGCAGGGCGGGTGTATTGCGGGTGTTCCAAGAGGCCGGAGGAAAAGCTCTCCTCCTCGGTCGAGGCGTGGTTGCCCAGAACCCCCGGGATCAGCCGAACGGTGGCGTCGATCAGCGCCTGCGCCGCCAGTTCACCACCGGTCATCACGAAATCGCCCAGCGAGACCTCCTGAATGCCGTAGTGCTCCAGCACCCGTTCATCGACGCCCTCGAACCGCCCGCAGAGCAGGGTGATGCCGTCGCATTGGGCAAAATTATGCATCATCTGTTGGTTCATCGGCCGTCCGCGCGGGGTCAGGTAGACCAGGGGCCAGTTGCCGCGGGTATCCGCCATCGTGTGTTCGATCGCTTCGCCCAGCACATCGGCGCGCAGCACCATGCCGGCGCCGCCGCCTGCGGGCGTGTCATCGACATTGCGGTGCTTGCCAACGCCGAATTCGCGCAGATCGGTGGTCTCCAGCTGCCAAAGGCCCTCCTGCAGCGCCTTGCCGGTCAGGCTTTCGCCCAGCACACCGGGAAAGGCCCCTGGAAACAGGGTGATGATCTTGGCCTTCCACACGCCTGCCAGGTCCGGCGTCGGCGTCATCAGCTCACGCGGTTTCAGCGTGGGGCGGATGGCCTTGCGGCCATGGGAGCGGGAGGGCGTGTCTGTCATGGCGTCCTCTTAGGCGATGGCGCGCTGCGAAGAAAGCGGAGTTATGCGAGGCTCTGCCTCGCGCTCCGGGATATTTTCGGCCAGATGAACAAGAGATCCAGTCTTCTTCTGGCAGGTAGTATCCTGGGGGTGAGCGCCAATGGCGCAAGGGGGCAAAGCCCCATATGCACCTTTCAGAACAATCCTTCGGGCGGGTCGGCGACAATACGGCGCTGGGTCAGATCCACGGTTGGCACCGCTTCCAGGGTGAAGGGCAGCAGCACGGTTGTCTTGAGGCCGGGGCCGTGGATCTCCAGCAGGTCAGAGGCGCCGTGGTTCTGCACCGATTTCACCGTTCCCAGCAGCGTGCCGCCGGTGTCATAGACTTCCAGCCCGATCAGGTCGGTGTGGTAGAACTCGTCATCCGGCAGCTGCGGCAGCTGATCGCGGCGGGCAAACAGCCGCAATCCCTTGATAGCGTCGGCCTCTTCCTTGGTTTCAACACCTTCCAGCAACGCGGCAAAGCCGTTCTTGATCGGGCGGGTGATGGTCAGGGAGTAGGTCTTGGTCCCGTCCTCATTGCTGAGCGGCGAGTACTCCTCGATCTCTTCCGGGATGGCACAGAAGCTCTTGAGCCGCACCTCGCCGCGCACCCCGAAGGACCCGGAAATGGCGCCTACGCAGATCAGATCGCTCATGCTGTCAGTCCTTTGCACAGAACCCCGCGCGCAGCCATTGGCCGCCGGATTGTTCGCAGAGTTCACTTTGATGGTTGCGTTCAAAGAAGATGCCCGCGGTAAAGGCCACTGCAACAAAAAACACAAGCCTTATCAACCGTCCCATGACAGGCCTCAGCGGGTTTCAAGCGGCAGGTCCGCCATCCGGCTTTCCCAGCCGGTTTCTTCCAGTTCCGGCGTGTCCGACAGCCGCTCCGGGTAGCCGATGCAGAAATAGCCGATCAGCTGCCAGCCTTCGGGGGCGTTCAGATCGCGGTTCAGCTGCTGGGGGTCCAGCACCGAAACCCAGCCCAGCCCCAGTCCTTCGGCGCGCAGCGCGAGCCAGAACAGGGTGATGGCGGTAACCACTGAATAGCGGCGCATCTCCGGCATGGTGGCGGCGCCCAGGCCGTGGCCCTGGGTGGTCTCATCGTCGCAGTAGACCGCAAGCTGCACCGGAGCATCGCGCATGCCGGACAGTTTCAGTTCCGCGTAACGCTCAGCCCTTTCGCCGGAATACCCGGTCAGCGCCTGGGCATTGGCGGCTTCGAAATTCTTCAGCGCAGCGGCGCGGGCGGTTTCGCTCTCCACCCGCAGGATGCGCCAGGGTTCGCTCAAGCCCACCGAAGGGGCGAGCGGAATGGCAGAGAGGCAGCGCATCAGCACTGCCTCCTCCACCGGATCGCTGCGGAACCGGCGCACGTCGCGCCGGAGCCGCATCAGCAGATCAAGCTGGCTGCGGAACTCCTCGGGAAAAGCGCCCCGCAGCTCCACGGAATTATTCCGCGTCTGCAGCTGCTTCGGCGGCTTCAGCGGCCTTTGCAGCTTTCTCTTCGGCGCGCTCCTGGGCTTTCTTGCCCGGGGTGCCTTTTTTCGGGTTGCTGCGCTCGGCCTTGGCACGGACGCCTGCGGCTTCCAGCATGCGGGCGATACGGTCGGTCGGCTGCGCACCCTGGTCCAGCCAGTGCTGCACGCGCTCCAGGTCCATTTTCACGCGGTCTTCCGAGTCTTTCGGCAGCAGCGGGTTGTAGGTGCCCAGCTTCTCGATGAAGCGGCCGTCGCGCGGCATGCGGCTGTCAGCAGCCACGATGCGGTAGAAGGGGCGTTTTTTGGAGCCGCCGCGGGCCAAACGGATTTTCATTGCCATGGGTACATCTCCTTTGATGGCATTGTCCGGGGTATGCCCCGGTTGTTCCTGTTGTTCGTTGTTATTCTTGGTGTTTCTTGTGGTGGCGGATGACTTCATCAATGATGAAGTTCAGGAATGCCTTGGCGAATTCAGGGTCCAGATCGGCCTGATCCGCCAGGTCTTCGAGCCGTGCGATCTGGGCCGCTTCGCGGGTGGGATCGGACGGGGGAAGGTCGTGTTCGGCCTTGAGCCGGCCCACCGCCTGGGTGTGCTTGAACCGCTCGCCCAGAGTATAGACGAGGATTGCATCCAGACGGTCGATGCTTTCGCGGTGGCCCTTCAGCAGCGCGGCTGCGCGGGCAACGGGATCTTGGATATCTGTTGTCATCGGGGTCTCCGCAATACAGCAGGGCGGGGTGCCGTCGAGGGGGTGCCAGGCGTGCACCGGCTGTGCACCACCTGTGCACCGCCGCAGCGCAGCATCCGGGAAATCGCGCGCAGTTCAGTCAATGGCCCAGCCCTCCGGTTTGAAGAGCGGATCGGCGTAATGGCTGATTTCCATTTCGATCCCATGTCCAATCTGGCTGTCCTTCAGGGCGTCCGGTGCGGGGTGGCGGTAGACGGCATCGTTGCCGTCAATGGTGTCGGCACCGTGGTCCTTCCGGGCGCCGAGCCGTTCCGCGAGCCGGATCGAGTCGAGATTCTTCGGGTCGATATAGCTGACCGCAGTCTCCCAGCCCAGATTTGAATAGAAATGCTGGCGGGCGGCATGGGCTGCCTCCAGCGCATAGCCCTTGCCGGCGGCGCCGGGCCAGATGATCCAGGCAATCTCGCGCTCCGGCCAGCCCGCGGGCTGCCAGCCGCCGGCCATGCCGTAGGTCTCGTTGCTGTCCTTGTCGTGGATCATCCACATGCCGAAGCCGCGCACCTGCCAGTGGCCGATCTCGGCGGCATAGAGCATCCAGGCCTCGTAGGGGTTCAGCGGCCCGCCCATGAAGCGGGAGCGGTAGGAGCTGAAGGTGGCCTTGAAGTCGGGGTAATCCTGCGCCTCGGGGCCGCGCAGCACCAGGCGGCGGGTTTCGATCACCGGGATGTCAAACGGCATCAGGCGGCCTCCCCTTGGCTGGGGTGGCGCCAGACCTGGCAGGGGATGCCCATGACGGTGCCTTCGCGCTCGTACCGGGCGCCCAGGCGCTCGGCAAGTGCAAGCGAACGGGTGTTGGCAGGATCGATATAGGAGATCACGCCATCAAGACCGAATTGCTTGGCGCCATAGCTGCGCGCGGCTGCTGCAGCCTCGAAGGCGATGCCTTTGCCTTCGGCCGAGGCATAGAGGTGCCAGCCGAGTTCTGGCTCGTCCCAGCCTTCGTGGTACAGGAAACCAGTGCGCCCAAGCGGGGTGCCATCTGCCTTGTCCGCGATCGTCCACATTCCATAGCCGCGGGCGGCCCAGTGGCCAAGGCTGGTGCAGAAGCCGAACCAGGCATTTTGGCGGTCTTGCGGCCCGTCGACATAGCGGCTGCGCTCAGAGGCCAGGAAAGCGGCATGCGCCTCGAAATCCCCGGTGCGCGCAGCGCGCAGCACCAGGCGTTCGGTTTCGATCACCGGGATGTCAAACGGCATCAGCGCGCTCCTTCCAGCGGAAGGGCGCGGCAAGGCCGGGATATGACCCGGTGCAGGCGCATCAGTGCAGCAGCCCTTGTGCAGCGCCGGGGCTGGCCGGACGGGACGAGGGCATATGGCGCCAAGCGCGGATGTTGGGCGCAGGCTGCAGCCGGAAAGATGCCAGCCGTTCCGGCTGGGCGCCGACGCGGCGGGCCAGCGCGATGGAGGCCTCGTTTTCCTCCGGCACGTAAGAGACGATGCTGTCCCAGCCGGCCTCGGCAAACAGCCAGTCCAGCACGCAATGAACCGCTTCGCTGGCATAGCCCTTGCCCCCGCCGGTCTCCATCAGGTGCCAGGACAGTTCCGGTTCCGGCCAGCCCTTGGGGAACCAGGGGCCGACCAGGCCCACGGTGCTGCCGGTGCTGCGCTCCACCACGGCAAACAGGCCGTAGCCGTGCAGGTGCCAGTGGCCGATGATGGTGGCGATCGACCACCACAGGGAATCGGAATCATCCGCCGCATTGATGAAACGCGGCGCGCCCGGTGCCAGGAAGGCGGCCTGGGCGTCGAACTCCGGGTCCGCCGGAGAAATCAGCATCAGCCGCTTGGAAAGCAGCCGCGGATACCGCTGTTGCGCGTCTTTCATGTCATACCCCATTGCGCGGGCGGCGGGCCGCCCGGCGTCTTTTTCACCCATCCGGTGAAGGAGTATCTGAGAGACTGCGTAATATTCCGTTAAACGGCCGCGGCCTGCGGCGGTCCGGACAGCGCGGATCTGGCGGGAGGTCATGCGTAGGCCTCCATCCCGCCGTCGCAGGGCGCGTTGGGGGCAGGGTGGCGGTAAACCAGCTCGCGCCCGTGTTTCGGGTTGTCGATTTTTTTTTCGAATACGGCACCCAGCCGCTCGGCCAAAGCCACCGAGCGTGTATTGCCGGGGAAGATATTGGAGCTCAGCGCCGGCAGGCCCATGACTTCATAGGCGTGGGTGCGCGCCGCCAGGGCCGCCTCGGCCATGATGCCGCGGCCTTCTCCCGCCGGGAAGGCAACCCACCCCAGTTCCGGTTCCGTCCAGCCTTCGGGCTGCCAGATGCCGGTGATGCCAAGCGCCTCGCCGCTGTCCTTGCAGGTGATGGTCCAGAAGCCGAAGCCGCGCATCGCCCAGTGGCCCACCGACATGGTGAACCAGCGCCAGGCCTCGTTGCGGTCGAGCGGCCCGCCGAACCCCCAGGAGCGTGCTTCATCAGCGAAGAACGCAGCCATCGGGCCGAGATCCGCCGCCTCCGGTCCGCGCAGGACCAGGCGTTCGGTTTCAAGCTGAGGGATGGCGGGGAGCTGCATGATTACTTCTTCTTGCCGAAGCCGCTGAGGCCCGCGGGCAGGCCCATGCCACCGCCGAGGCCGGGGAGGCCGCCGGGCAGGCCGCCTTTGCCGCCCATCGCCTTTGCCGCCGCTTCCAGCGCCTTGGGGTCCATCTGGCTGGGATCCATGCCGCCCATATCCGGCATTCCGCCTTTGCCGAACATGCCCTTCATGGCCTGTTTCAGCATCTTGCCTTTGCCCATTTTGCCCATCTTCTTCATCACATCGGCCATCTGGCGGTGCATTTTCAGAAGCTTGTTGAGGTCGGAGACCTCCATGCCGGAACCGGCCGCGATGCGTTTCTTGCGGGAGGCCTGCAGAAGTGCGGGGTTGGCGCGCTCTTTCTTGGTCATCGACTGGATCATGGCGATCTGGCGCTTCAGCACCTTGTCGTCCATGCCGGCGTCCTGCACCTGCTTGGCCATTTTGCCCATGCCGGGCATCATCTGCATCATGCCCTCCATGCCGCCCATCTGGAGCATCTGCTCAAGCTGCATCTTCAGGTCATTCATATTGAAATGACCCTTCATCATGCGCTTCATCATCTTCTCGGCCTGTTCGGCCTCGATGGTTTCCTGTGCTTTTTCGACCAGCGCCACGATGTCGCCCATGCCGAGGATGCGGCCGGCGATCCGGTCAGCCTCGAAGGTCTCCAGGGCGTCCATCTTCTCGCCCAGGCCGACAAAACGGATCGGCTTGCCGGTGACGGCGCGCATCGACAGCGCGGCACCGCCGCGGCCGTCGCCGTCCATCCGGGTGAGAACAACGCCGGAGATGCCGATCTTGGCGTCGAATTCTTCTGCAACTTCAACGGCCACCTGGCCGGTCAGGCCATCGACGACCAAGAGGGTCTCGCGGGGGGAGACCACGTTGCGGACGTCTTCGACCTCCTGCATCAGCACTTCGTCGATATGCAGGCGGCCGGCGGTGTCGAGCATGTAAACGTCATAACCGCCAAGCGTCGCCTGCTGCTTGGCGCGTTTGGCGATGTCGACGGGTTTCTGGCCGGGCACGATGGGAAGGGTGTCGACGCCGATCTGGGTGCCGAGCACCGCCAGCTGGTCCATCGCCGCCGGGCGGTAGACGTCGAGCGAGGCCATCAGGACCTTTTTGCCCTCTTTCTCCTTCAGCCGTTTTGCCAGCTTGCCGGTGGTGGTGGTCTTACCGGAGCCCTGCAGGCCGACCATCAGGACGGGGGCAGGCGGGTTGTCGACCTTGAGCTTGCCGGGGTCTTCGTCGCCGCGCAGCACGTCGACCAGCGCGTCATGCACGATCTTGACGACCTGCTGGCCCGGGGTCACCGATTTGGTGACCGCCTGGCCGGTGGCCTGTTCCTGCACTTTCTTGACGAAATCGCGGGCAACCGGCAGCGAGACGTCGGCCTCCAGCAGGGCGACACGGACTTCGCGCAGGGCGGATTTGACGTCCTCTTCGTTCAGGGCGCCCTGTTTGGTCAGCCGGTCAAAGACGCCGGAAAGGCGTTCGGATAGATTTTCAAACATGCCTGCGGCCTCCTAATGCCGGTTTCAACGTGTGGCGCCCCCGTATGTAGGGGACAAGCGAACCATGCGCAAATGCCCCCACGGGCGTAACACGCTGGTGGGGGGCGATCCCTGGCACGGGCAGGGACCGGAAGACTCGGGTTCTTCCGGATGTTGGGGCGGGGGTAACGCGGAATGGGGGGCAGAGTCAACCTTTGCGGGGCCGCTGGCGGGGAGCCATGCGTTTATCGCATCGCTCAGCCGCTGGGCGCCGCGGCCGCTGGTGTAGGCCTCGACCACCGGGTGGCGGCCGGCGCTCATGCCGCCGTCCAGCACCAGGACGGGGCGGTAGAGGGTGCGGGTGCCGCCCTCGCTGCGGCTGGTGGTGCTTTCCAACTCGGCGTGGGACAGGTCGGCGAGGCGGTGCTCTACCTGGCTGTAGCCGAACACCGACTGGCGGCGGATCATGATGCTGCCGTCAGGGCGGTCGAGGATCACCTGCACCCGGCGCACGAACAGGCAGAAGGCTAGCGCCCCCATGCCGCCGCCGGCCAGGGCAAAGACGAGGCCTGGCAGGATCAGGTCGCCGCCCTGGCTGAGCATGCCGAGGCCGGCGCCTGCAAAGACCAGAATGAAAACCGCTAGCATGATGCCGATCAGCCAGGGCGTGTCGGACAGGATCAGCTGCTCAGGCGTGTTGCGGGTGATATTCATGACGTCAGCTTACTTGGGGGCAGCCCCGGGGAGAGGGGAAAGTGGCGCCCAAAACGTCAAAACCGTGCGCGCGGCGCCGCCGCTACGCCCTCTGCACGCTTGACTCGGGGGGCGGCGCTTGGCCAACATCGGAAGACTGGCCCATGCTGCCCACTCAGCGGCCGGGCCTGCTCAAGCGAGCATCGAGGCAGATCTTCATCACAGGCATGGCGCGCGATCCCGCGCGCCCGCAAACCTTGGCGGGCAGCCGCATTAGCTAAGGGAGGATCTGAGAACATGCGCGTTTTCACTATTCTGGGACCGTCGCAGTCCGGCAAATCAACGCTGGCCTCGGCGCTGGCCAATCTGGGCGGCGCTGCGGGCAAGCGGCAAGAGGTTGCAGGCGTCGCCGCTTTGCAGCCTTTTTCATTTATGGACGAGGACTGGGCTGCGATCGACATCGCGGGCGGGGCCGACAACCTGGCGCAGGCGGGACCGGCATTGGCTGCCAGTGATGCTGCCGTCCTCTGCGTTCCGGCTGACGCCGGCGCTGCGGTGCTGAGCGCGCCGTATCTGCGCAAGCTGGAGGAGGCGGGCATCCCCGCCTTTATTTTTGTCAACCGCATGGACCAGGCGGCGGACCGGGTGGCGGAGATCGTTGCCGCGCTTCAGGCCTATTGCAGCCACAACATCATCCTGCGGCAGGTGCCGATCCGCGAGGATGGGCAGGTTGTGGGTGCTGTGGATCTGATTTCCGAGCGCGCCTGGCAGTATCAGGAGGGCAAGCCCTCGGCGCTGATCGAGCTGCCGGTGGCGATGTATGCGCGCGAGCAGGAGGCCCGCACCGAGCTTTTGGAGGCGCTGGCGGATTTTGACGACACGCTGCTGGAGGAGCTGATCGAGGATCAGCAGGTGATGGCGGAGGAGGCCTATGAGGTGGCCACCAAGGTGTTGCAGCACAACGACCTGATCCCGGCGCTGATGGGATCGGCGGAGCACAAGAACGGGATCATGCGGCTGATGAAGTCGCTGCGCCATGAGGCGCCGGATGTGGGTGCGGCGCTGGAGCGGCTGTCGCCGGACGGCAGCGTTGTGGCGGTCGGCTGCATGGCGGATCTGGTCAAGCATCTGGGCAAGACGGTGATGGTGCGCGCATTTGACGGCAGCGTCGGCAATGGCACCCCGGTCGGGGGCGCGGCGCTGGGGTCGCTGACCGGGGTCGGATCAGCCGCAAACACCAGCCTGACGCCGGGCGATATGGGGCAAGCGGTGAAGTCGGACCATCTGAACCTGGGCTTTGCCTATGGCCGCGATGGCGCGGCGCCGCTGCCGGACTGGGCGCAGCCGCGGCCCTCGACCTTCCGTCGGGTGATCACTCCGGTGCATGAGAAGGACGACGCCCGGCTGTCGGGCGCTCTGGAGCGGCTGGCGGAAATCGACCCGGCGCTGGTGGTGGGGCAGGACGAGGCCAGCGGCCATGTGTTGCTTAACTTGCAGGGGCCGCTGCACATGCGCCGGATCAAGCAGGCGCTGAAGGATGAATTCGGTGTCGAGGTGGAGGAAGGGCCGGTGCCGCCGGCCCTGCGCGAGACCATCAAGAAACCGGTGCAGGTGCATCACCGCCACCGCAAGCAGTCCGGCGGCGCCGGCCAGTTCGCCGATGTGGTCATAGAGGTGAAGCCTTTGCCGCGTGGCAGCGGCTTTGTGTTCGAGGAAACGGTGAAGGGCGGCGCGGTGCCCAAGAACTACATTCCCTCGGTCGAGGCAGGCGCGCGCGAGGCGCTGGCGCAGGGCCTGAACGGCCACCCGGTGGTGGATGTCTGCGTGACGCTGAAGGACGGCAAGCATCACTCGGTCGACAGTTCCGACTATGCCTTCCGCACCGCAGGCAAGAATGCGGTCCGTGAGGCGCTGACAGAGGCCGGCGCGGTGCTGCTGCAGCCGATCATGCGGGTGCACATCCATGTGCCGTCGGTGTTCACCGGCGGGCTGGTGCCTGTGGTGAGCGGCATGAAGGGGCAGATCCTGGGCTTTGATGCCGAAGACGGCGTCGCCGGCTGGGATGTGTTCGAGACGCTGCTGCCGATGTCGGCGCAGGACGATCTGTGCAGCACGCTGGCCAGCGCCACCCGTGGCACCGGCTGGTTCAGCACCGATTTCGACCACTACGAGGAAGCGCGGCGGGCGGATTTCGCCGAGGCGTAATGCGGCAAGGAATGGTGGGAGGACAGCCGTGACCGGATCGGTGGGCGGAAACGCCCGCCCTGCGGCGTGGATTGGTAGGGTGGGCAATATGCCCGCCACCCGGCGCGCGGTCTGCCCGCCCGCTTGAATTGGCGCAAAACGGGGCGCAGGGGGCGGAACAGCTCTTGCGCCCTGCGGCCGTTTTTTGTGATCTGCGCAGCAACTCGACACTGGCTTGCGGAGAAAGATCATGGATGCCTCATCGGCCTATCAGGACAGCCTGCCCATTTCCTCGGATGCGCTGCTGAAGCAGCTGGACGATTGGGGCATTGCCTACCGGCTGCATACCCATGTGCCGCTGCGCACGGTGGAGGATGCAAAAGGCGTCGAGGAACAGTTCATGGTGCCGGGCGAAAACGCGCTGCGGCTGAAGAACCTGTACCTGCGGGACAAGAAGAAGCGGAACTACCTGGTGACGCTTCAGCAGGACCGCGAGATCGACCTTAAAGGCCTGGGTGCGGAGATCGGCGTGGGCAACCTGTCATTCGGCTCGGCGGACCGGCTGCTGGAGAACCTCGGCATCCGCCCGGGCGCGGTCAGCCCGCTGGCGATGATCACCGGCGCACAGAAGGGCGTGACCTTCTACATGGACGCGCAGGCGCAGGAGGCGGATGTCATCTATATGCATCCGCTGGTCAATGACCGCACCGTGGCAATGAAGCGCGATGACGTGATGACGTTCTTTGAAAAGACCGGCGCCGAGGTGAACTGGGTCTAACCGCCCCTTTCCTCCGCCAGCGCGAGGTCCAGCGCCGCGGCCACATGGGCGGCGGAGGGGTTCACGAACAGGAAACCGCCGACCTCGAAGCTGACATCGTCGATGCGGTCCGGGAAGGCCAGCGGCAGCTCGGTGCAGGCCAGCAGGATGGCGGTGCCAGGCCGGGCATGTTTGCTGCAGAACCGCAGCAGGCGGTCCTGCGCGCCACTGGCCGCGCCGCCGTAGAACTCCTCGTCGACCATCGCTTGCATTTCGGCGATCTCGGCGTCCGGCAGGGCATCATTCGCGCTGATGCCGTGTTCGGCAAGCACCTTGGCGTAGTTATGGGCCTGCATGGTGACCGCCGTGCCCAGTACCAGCGCCTGAGTGGCGCCGGTTGCGGCGGTGGCCCTGGCGGCAGCGTCGAAGATGCTGAGGATCGGCATCATCACACCCTCCTTGATTGCATGCAGCCGGGCGTGCGGGGTGTTCGAGGCGATCAGGGCGAAATCGCAGCCTGCGCGCTCCAGCGTCAGCATCGCCTCGCGGAAGACGGCGTCGAAGGCGGCCCAGCTGGCCTCATCCCCCGGGCGGCCGCGCAAAGACCGTGTCTGGGCCTGCACCACGGATTCGATGGTGACCGGCGGCACCGGCAACGGCGAGCCGGCACCGCGGTCCGCAAAGAACCTTCCGGCGCCTTCGCAGATGGCGCGGTAATAGTCGATTGTGGAGGCCCAGCCGACGCCGCCCAGAATGCCGATCTTCTTCATGGGAATGCCTGTGGTTTGAAATGCTGATGCGGGCAGACTGGCACATCGGAGCGCTGGCCGCCAAACGCAAAAATACCGCCAGCCGGAACGGCTGGCGGCAGTTGCGCCGGACAGTGCAGGGGATCAGGCTGCCAGCGCTTCGATCTGGGTTTGTGCTTTGGCCAGGGCGCCCTCGGCGTCGATCGACATGGCGTCTGCCGCCACGATCTCAACGTCGGTGATGCCGATGAAGCCCAGCACATGGCGCAGATAGGTGGTGGCAAAGTCGATGTCGGACCCCGCCTGGGTGCCGCCGGAGGCCACCGCAACGATGGCGCGCTTGCCTTCCAAGAGGCCGATGGGGCCGGATTCCGTGTAGCGGAAAGTGACGCCGACGCGGGCCACCAGGTCGATCCAGGCCTTCAGCGTGGAGGGCACCGAGAAGTTGTAGATCGGCGTGCCGATCACGATGGTATCGGCCTGCTTCAGCTCCGCAATCAGCGAGTCGGAAAGGGCGAGCAGCTGTTTCTGCTCGTCGCTGCGCTGGTCTGCCGGGGTGAAGTTGGCCCCGATCCAGGCGCCGTCCAGCAACGGCAGCGGCGCGGCCAGGTCGCGGCGGACCACATTGCCGGCGCCAAGGCGGCTGACGATCTGTGCGGAGAGGTCCCGAGTGACCGAACCTTCGGTACGGGCGGAGGAGTCGATATGCAGAACGGTGCGGGTCATTTTGGTGTTCCTGTGCTTGTTGCTGACAGGAATTTGGGGTATTGCAAATTCGAACGCAACGCCGCAAAACTCACAGCGAGTGTGCATTTGCGCGCATGATGCGCGGAGCGGCAAGGAGGCTGCCATGGAAAATTGGGATGAAGTCCGCACCGCCTATCAGGTGGCCCGGATGGGGACCGTGAGCGGCGCCGCCGAGGTGCTGGGCGTGCACCATGCCACGGTGATCCGGCACATCGACGCGATCGAGGCGCGGCTGGGGGTGAAGCTGTTCCAGCGCCATGCCCGCGGCTACACCCCGACCGAGGCCGGCCAGGATCTGTTGCGGGTGGCACAGGCGACTGACGACCAGTTCAGCCAGCTGGTGGGCAGGCTGAAGGGGCACGGGGACGATGTCTCCGGCGAGCTGGTGGTGACCTCGCTGGCCTCTTTTGCACCGATGCTGGTGCCGGCGCTAAAGGACTTTCAGGACATGCATCCGGACCTGATCATCCGCTATCTGACCGGCGACCGTCTCTTCCGGCTGGAGTACGGCGAGGCGCATGTGGCGATCCGGGCGGGCAATGCGCCGGACCAGCCGGACAATGTGGTGCAGCCCTTCATGAAGCAGCAGATCGGGCTGTATGCGTCCAAGGCTTACGTGGAGAAGTACGGCGTGCTGAAAGGGGTGGAGGACATGCCCAACCACCGGTTCATCGGCAATGACGATGAAAACAGCCGCGCGCCGTTTTCGCGCTGGCTGCGGGTCAATGCGCCGGCGGAGGCGATCTCCTTCCGCTGCTCGAACGGGTTCACCATGCAGAATGCGGTGCGCAGCGGCGCGGGTATCGGGTTCATGGCGGCCTGGGAGGCGCGGCAGCAGCCGGACATGGTGGAGATGATGGCGCCGGAGGAAGAATGGGAAGGCACCCTGTGGCTGGTGACCCATGTGGACCTGCACCGCACCACCAAGGTGCAGGCGTTTCTGAAATTCCTCAAGGAGCAGGCCAAGGAATGGCAGCTGTGAGCGAGGCGCTGCGCGGGCATCTGGCGATGCTGCTGTTCTCGGCGCTGGTGGCGGGATCGTTCTCGCTGGGCGTGATGGTGGCAAACGAGATCGCGCCGGCGGCGCTGAACGCGGCGCGGTTCGGCATCGCCGCGGTGGTGATCGGCGCCGCGGCGCTGGCAACCACCGGGATGCGGCGGGTGCATTTCCAGGCGCCCTGGCGGTTCGCGGTGCTGGGCGGGCTGTTCGGCGGCTATTTCGTGCTGATGTTCTACGGGCTTCAAACCGCGGCGCCGGTCAGCGCGGCGGCGGTGTTCACGCTGGTGCCGGTGATGAGCGCAGCGTTCGGCTGGCTGCTGCTGCGGCAGGTGACCACCCGCTGGATGGCGCTGGCGCTGTCGATCGGCGCCGCTGGCGCGGTCTGGGTGATCGTGCGCGGCGATCTGGGGGCGCTGGCGGCGTTCCAGATCGGCCAGGGCGAGATCATCTATTTCTGGGGCTGCGTGCTGCATGCGATCTACACGCCGATGGTGCGCAAACTGAACCGGGGCGAGCCGGCCGTGGTCTTCACCTTCGGGATGCTGCTGGCGGGCGGCGCGCTGCTGGCGGCGTTTGGCTGGCAGGACATTCTGGCCACAGATTGGATGCGGCTGCCGGGCATCGTCTGGATCGGCCTGGTCTACCTCGCGGTCTTTGCCAGCTCTGCCACCTTTGTGCTGCTGCAATACGCCACCCTGCGGCTGCCATCGGCCAAGGTGATGGCCTATACCTACCTGACCCCCAGCTGGGTGATCCTGTGGGAGATCGCGCTGGGCCGCGGCGCGCCGCCGGGCATGGTGCTGATCGGGGTGGTGATGTCGGTGGCGGCGCTGGTGATGCTGCTGGAAGGCGACGCCAAGCCGGTGCGGGCCTGACCGCTTGCGGTGAGTCAAGAAAGATCCCTTGTTTTTCGCTATACTGGTCCTGAGGGACGTGCCAGGAGAAGGAGGGAGAAATGTTCAAGCATATCATGGTGCCCGTCGACCTGCACATGCCCCCGGCGGTCAAGAAAGCCCTGAACGTGGCCACGGATTTTGCCAGGAACCACGGCTCGCGGGTGACGCTGGTGCATGTGACGGATCAGCAGGTTGAAGGCGCCCACACCCTGGGGCCGTCCGGCGAGGAACTGGCAGCACTTGCCAGCAAGATGGCAGAGAGCAGCGGCACAAGGGTCGAAGCGCTGCCGATCCATTCTGTGGATGTCGGATCAGAGATCGACTCCATCCTGGCCCGGACCGCGAAGGAACTGGAGGTGGACCTGATCGTGATCGCGACGCATATGCCCGGTATCCTGGACTATGTGTTCTCGTCCCACGCCAGCCATCTGGTGCTGCATTCCGAAATTTCGGTGTTCGTCGTCCGCTAGGTCAGACCCCTAGGTTTCGGACGGGGCATCCTCTGACAGGTGCTCCGCCTCCAGGAAGCGTTCGAAGGCATCCAGGTTCACCGGCTCGAACTGGCCGAAGCCCTGCATCCAGACAGAGGCGGCCCGCATCGCGTCGGGCTGCAGCTTGCACCATTTGACCCGGCCGCGCTTCTCCTGCGCGATGAGGCCTGCGCGGGTCAGGATCGTCAGATGCTTGGAAACTGCCGCCAGCGACATCTCGAACGGTTCCGCCACGTCAGTCACCGCCATGTCGTCCTCAAGCAGCATGGTGAGGATCGCCCGGCGGGTCGGGTCGGCCAGGGCCGCAAAGACAGTGTCGAGGGTGTCGCTCATGCCTCCACTCCTATCCACAGCCCGGGGATTTGACAATCTGTCCCGAGCCGTCATGGTAGCGCCTTTCAGGCGCGGAGATTGATGGCATGGCATTGAAGTACTGGCTGGTGATCTTCATCCTCGGCATCGGCTGGGGCATGTCTTTCATGTTCAACGCCATCCTGCTGCGAGAGCTGGGGCCGCTGTCGGTCTCGATGGGGCGGGTGGGCTTCGGCGCGCTGGGCTGCTGGATCTATGTTCTGGCGGCGCGCAAGAAGGTGCCGGCGGGCATGGGACGCTGGCTGGCGCTGTTCGGGTTCGGCGCGCTCAGCTATGCCGGCCCTTTTGCCTTCTACGCTCTGGGGCAGCAGCATATCGCCAGCGGTGTCGCCGGGATCGTCAACGCAACCACGCCGGCGCTGGCGGTGGTGGTGTCGCATTTCTGGCCGGGCGGCGAGCGGGCGACGGTGCTGAAGTCGCTGGGGGTGATCTGCGGTTTCCTGGGCATCGTGCTCCTGTCGCTGCCATTGCTGCAGGGCGGCCAATCGTCGGAGGTCTGGGCGGTGCTGATCACCCTGTGCGCGCCGCTGTGCTATGCCTTCTCGGTCAATATCGCCCGCAGCTTCCGGGACATGGAGCCGGTGGTGCTGGTGGCGATTGCGCTGACCGGCTCCACAGTGGCGATTGCCCCGCTGGCCATCTGGAGCGAGGGGCTTCCCCATATCACCCGGATGGAAACCTGGGCGTCGCTGTTCGTGATCGGCTTTGTGCTGACCTCGGCGGCCTTCATTGCCTTCTACTGGGTCTTGCCCAAGGTGGGGCCGACCAACATCACCATGCCGACGCTGATCGCGCCGGTCTCGGCCCTGTTTCTGGGAACGTACATTCTGGGCGAGACGCTGCTGGCGGAGCATCTGTGGGGCATGGCAGCGATCCTGTTGGGGCTGTTGCTGATCGACGGGCGGATTGTGCCCTGGCGGCTGGTAAAGCGGCCTGTCCGCTAAAATCAACCTTTCGGTTGAATATGGATTCCGGACAGGTTTGGCGCTAACGGCGGCTGCGGCAGAGCGGCGCGGCGCGCGCAGGTTGGGGTAATTTAATTCTAAAACAACATGTTAGGCGCAATCTGAATCTTCAATCCTTGTAATTGACTCCTAAGCCCCGTGGCCTTAGCACCCTGCATAGAAATTCGCGTGAGGATGGCGCCCGTGACCGACGACGACCAAAAGCAGCGCATGGCGCAGCTGGAGGAGAAGCTCGCGGCGGCGCGTAAGGCCCAAGAGCCCAAGCCGCGCGCGGATGAGCATTATTCCCTGGCCAATCAGGCCTGGCGGATGGTGATCGAATTGGTGGCCGGTCTCGGGATCGGCTTTGGCATCGGATACGGGCTGGACCATCTGTTTGGAACCCTGCCCATCTTTATGGTGCTGTTCATAATGCTGGGCCTGGCGGCTGGGGTGAAGACGATGCTTCGCACCGCGCAGGAGATCCAGAAAGAGAAACTGGCCGAAGAGGCCGACAAAAATGCGCAAGACCGGGATTGATCCGACGGGATCGGCGACCGGCGACAGGAGAAGCGGACCGATGGGCAAAATTTTCTTTTTCGCAGCTCTGGCACTGGTAGTTGTGTCGGGTCTGATTTTCGCTCCGGCGGAAGCAAAGCTGGCGATCCACCCGATGGATCAGTTCCAGGTGAGCGCGCTGTTCGGCGATCACATCTCCTGGTACACTCCGACCAACGTGACCCTGTGGATGGCACTGGCCGTTGCCGCCGTGTTCGCGCTGCTGGTGCTGGGATCCTCGCGCCGCGCCATCGTGCCGGGCCGCGCCCAGTCGGTTGCGGAACTGGCCTATGGCTTCATCTACAAGATGGTTGAGGACGTGGCCGGCAAGGACGGCGTCAAGTTTTTCCCCTACATCATGACCTTGTTCATGTTCATCGTGATGGCCAACTTCCTGGGCCTGATCCCCGGCTCCTTCACCACCACCTCGCACATCGCGGTGACCGCGGTTCTGGCGGCGCTGGTGTTCGTGACCGTGACCGTGGTCGGCTTTGTCAAGAACGGCGTTGGCTTCCTGGGCCTGTTCTGGGTGTCGAGCGCGCCGCTGGCGCTCCGCCCGATCCTGGCCATCATCGAGCTGATTTCCTACTTCGTGCGCCCCGTCAGCCACTCCATCCGTCTTGCCGGTAACGTGATGGCGGGCCACGCGGTTCTGAAAGTGTTCGCAGGCTTTGCCGCGGCACTGGGCATGTTCAGCTTCCTGCCGATCTTTGCCATCACCGCTGTCTACGCACTCGAAGTTCTGGTGGCCTTCATCCAGGCCTACGTCTTCACCATCCTGACCTGCGTGTACCTGAAGGATGCGCTGCACCCGAGCCACTAAGGCCAGGATCTGAAAAGCTAAGCGGGCGGCGCCCTGACCGGGCCTGCCCACCCTAGAAATCACCACATTCCATCGTAAGGAGAGAAATCATGGAAGGCGATATCGCACAACTCGGTCAGTTCGTCGGCGCAGGCCTGGCAGCAATCGGTTCCGGCGCAGCCGCAATCGGTGTGGGCCACGTGGCTGGCAACTTCCTGGCAGGCGCTCTGCGTAACCCGTCGGCAGCTGCCGGCCAGACCGCAACCCTGTTCATCGGCATCGCGTTTGCAGAAGCACTGGGCATCTTCTCGTTCCTGGTCGCTCTGCTGCTGATGTTCGCCGTCTAAGACCTTAGGAACCTATTTCCTTACGGCCGGGCAGTGCAGATCCTGCGCTGCCCGGTGTAACGGCAAGTTCCTGGGAGGACGACATGGCATCAAATACGCAAGAGGCAGCACACGGCGGCGGTTCCGCAATGCCGCAGCTGGACTTCTCGACCTTCGGGAACCAGATCTTCTGGCTCGTGGTCGCCCTGGTCGTGATCTACCTCATCCTGTCGCGCGTCGCGCTGCCCCGCATTGCTGCGGTGCTGGCCGAGCGTCAGGGGACCATCACCAACGACCTCGCCGCGGCTGAAGACCTGAAAGCCAAGGCTGTCGAGGCCGAAGACGCATATAACAAAGCTCTGGCGGATGCCCGTGCGGAAGCGCAGCGCATCGCTGCCGAGACCCGCGCAGAAATTCAGGCCGGGCTGGATGAGGCCATCGCCAAAGCAGACGAACAGATCGCTGCCAAGGCCGCCGAATCCGAGAAGGCTATCGCCGAAATCAAGGCTGGCGCGCTGGAAAGCGTGAAGGCCGTGGCCACCGATACCGCAGAGGCGCTGGTTTCTGCTCTGGGCGGTTCGGCAGACAAAGACGCAGTTGCCGCGGCAGTTGCCGAGCAGACGAAAGGATAAGGACATGCGCAATATTCTCGCTCTTGCCCTGACCCTTGGCGCGGCTTCGCCCGCGTTTGCTGCCGGCGGCGGCATGGACCTGTCCAACACCAACCTGGTTGTTGCGCTGGCGTTCATCCTGTTCATCGGCATCCTGCTGTTTGCCAAGGTGCCGTCGCTGCTGGCTGGCCAGCTCGACAACCGCGCCGAAGGCATCCAGAAGGAACTGGACGAAGCCCGTGCGCTGCGTGAAGAGGCCCAGACCGTTCTGGCGTCTTATGAGCGCAAGCAGCAGGAAGTTCAGGCCCAGGCCGACCAGATCGTGGCTGCCGCCCGTGACGAAGCTGCCCGTGCAGCTGAGCAGGCCAAGGCCGATCTGCAAACTTCCATCGCCCGCCGTCTGGCGGCTGCCGAGGAGCAGATCGCTTCGGCAGAAGCTTCGGCTGTGAAGGAAGTGCGCGACCAGGCGATCTCCATCGCTGTTGCCGCTGCGGACCAGGTGATCTCCAAGCAGATGACCGCCGCCGAGGCCAACAAGCTGATCGACGCCGCCATCGCGGATGTGGACGCCAAGCTGCACTAAGCGCTGGCTGATACAGACAAGTTAAAAGAACCCGGTCCAGAGCGGCCGGGTTTTTTTGTGCCCGCAGGTGGTGGGCGGAACTGCGCACCCTACGGGGCTGGCATGGCTGTAGGGTGGGCAATTTGCCCACCGTTTAGCGTCAACCCTTCCCCGTCTCATGCTCCAGCCGCTGCTTTGCAACTTCGGCGTTGCGCTCGGCGCGCTGGTGGTCGGTGAGGGCCTGTTTCACATAGTCCAGATGCGCCTCGACCGCGGTGCGGGCTCCTTGCGGGTCGCGGGCCTGCAGGGCGGCGTTGATGGCGCGGTGCTGCTCCAGCAGCGCCTCATAGGTGGTGTGCTGCTGGAACATGATGCGGCGGTTGTAGAAGACGCCCTCTCGCAGCAGATCGAACATCGAGCGCATCATGTGCAGCATGATCACGTTGTGGCTGGCGTCCATGATGGCTGAGTGGAACTGGGCGTCGAGCTTGGCCGCTTCCTCGGATACGGCGGGATTGCCGGCGGCTTCCATCTTGTCAAAGATCGCCTGGATCACCTGCAGGTCGTAGTTCGACCCGAACCGGGCGGCGCGCTCGGCAGCCAGCCCTTCCATGTCGCGGCGGAAGTTGAGGTAGTCGAACACCGCCTCATCATGGGTGGCGAACAGCTGGATCAGGGCGGGGGAGAAGGCGGAGCCCAGAACATCCGCCACAAACACGCCGGAACCGGCCTTGGAGGCCAGCAGCCCGCGGGCCTGCAGCTCGCCAATGGCGTCGCGCAAGGAGGGGCGGGAAACGCCGAGCCGCTCCGCCAGTTCCCGCTCGGCGGGCAGCCGTTCGCCGGGCGACAGGATGCCGCGCAGGATCAGCTGTTCGATCTGTTTGACGACGGAGGCGGAGAGTTTCTCGGGCTGGACTTTCTGGAAGGGCATCTGGTCGCTCTGGCGGATTGGTCAATTTATATGACCACGCAGGGCGGGCAGCCGCAAGAGCGGACCGCATCACGAAGGCTGTAACAATAGGTCAGCATTGTTGACTTTAATTTGGAGCCTCCTACCGTGGTCCTAGATGTTCAGCGAGGAGAGAGCCATGCAACTGGACCAGATCTTTGCCACCCGCAACAGCCGGATGAAGGCGTCGGAAATCCGCGAGCTGCTGAAGCTGCTGGACCAGCCGGATATCATCTCCTTTGCCGGCGGAATTCCGGATCCGGCTCTGTTCCCGGCCGACGAGTTTGCCGATGCTTTCAAGGCGGCGCTGAGACCGGACCGGCAGGCGCAGGCGCTGCAGTATTCGGTGAGCGAGGGCTATCTGCCGCTGCGCCAGTGGATCGTGGCGGAGATGGCGAAGATCGGCATTGCCTGTGAGCCTGAGAACGTGCTCATCACCTCCGGCTCGCAGCAGGCGCTGGATTACCTGGGCAAGCTGTTCCTGTCACCGGGCGACACCGCGCTGGTGGGCTGGCCGACCTACCTGGGTGCGCTGGCGGCCTTCAACGCCTATGAGCCGCGCTATGACCGGCTGTCGCTGAACGGGAACCGCACCGCGGAGAGCTATGCCGAAGGCGCGGCAGAGGCGGGCAGTGCGGTGAAATTCGCCTATCTGTCGCCGGACTTTGCCAACCCCACCGGTGAGACGCTGGATCGTGCCGGGCGGCTGCGGCTGTTGGACATCGCGGACACGCTGGACTGTGCGGTCATAGAGGACGCCGCCTATCAATCGCTGCGCTATGACGGGGCGCCGGTGCCGCCTGTGCTGGCACTGGAGATTGAACAGAAGGGCACGATCGAGGACTGCCGGACGATCTATTGCGGCACCTTCAGCAAGACGCTGGCGCCTGGGGTGCGGATCGGCTGGGCGGTGGCGGCCAAGCCGGTGATCTCGCAGATGGTGCTGCTGAAACAGGCAGCAGACCTGCACACCTCGTCGATTAACCAAATGGCGGTGCATGGTGTTGCCGGGGCCTGTTTCGACGATCACGTGGAGCAGCTGCGCGCGGTCTATCAGCGCCGCCGGGACGTGATGCTGTCGGCCCTGGAGGAACACATGCCGGAGGGCGTGGACTGGACCCGTCCGGAGGGCGGCATGTTCATCTGGGTGACCCTGCCGGAAGATTTGGACGGGGCGCAGCTGCTGGCCCGGTCGCTGGAGACAGAGCGGGTGGCCTTTGTCCCCGGTAAGGCGTTTTTTGCCGATGGCAGCGGGGCCAACACGATCCGGCTGAGCTTCTCAAACTCAAATCATGCAGCCATTGAGGAAGGCATTGCCCGGCTGGGACGGCTGCTCGGTTCCACCTGAGGGCGGAAAACGCCGGGTTGAGCAAAAGACCGCTTGAACCTTCGGGTTATCCACAAGATATGGTGTGATTTGCCGGAAATTCGCCCCGATTTGGGGGTGCGGAGCGTTGACTCACGCGATAGGAACCGCTGAACTTTCTCGATACGGAATCACGAAGGGGCAGCTTTGCGGTTTTCCAAGCTCAGGCTGAACGGCTTCAAAAGCTTTGTTGATCCTACCGAACTGGTCATTGCCGATGGGCTGACAGGGGTTGTGGGTCCAAACGGTTGCGGCAAATCCAATCTTCTGGAGGCATTGCGCTGGGTGATGGGGGAAACCCGCGCCAAGGCGATGCGCGGCGGCGGCATGGAGGATGTAATCTTTGCCGGCACCTCGTCGCGGCCAGCGCGCAACTTTGCCGAGGTCAGCCTCAACATCGACAACTCGGAGCGACTGGCGCCTTCGGGCTTCAATGATGCCGACGGGCTGGAGATTGTGCGCCGCATCACCCGCGATGTGGGCAGCGCCTATAAGTCCAACGGCAAGGACGTGCGGGCGCGCGATGTGCAGATGCTGTTTGCCGATGCCTCCACGGGTGCGCATTCGCCGGCGCTGGTGCGGCAGGGGCAGATCGCGGAGCTGATCAACGCCAAGCCCAAGGCGCGCCGCCGCATTCTGGAAGAGGCGGCGGGGATCTCCGGCCTCTACCAGCGCCGTCACGAGGCGGAGCTGAAGCTGAAGAACACCGAGGCCAACCTGCTGCGCGTCGATGACGTGATCGAGCAGCTGGCGGCCCAGCTGGCGCAACTGGCCAAGCAGGCCCGGCAGGCGCAGCGCTACCGCGAGATTGGTGAGAAGCTGCGGCTGGCCGAAGGCATGCTGCTCTACCGGCGCTGGCGCGAGGCGGATGAGGCGCGGCTGGCCTCAGAGGATGAGCTGCGGGTGCGGGTTGAGCAGGCTGCCAAGGCTGAGGCGCTGGTTCGTGCCGCCGCTGCGCAGCGCGGCACGTTTGAGGAAAAACTGCCGCCCCTGCGCGAGGAAGAGGCCATTGCGGCGGCCATCCTGCAGCGGCTGGTGGTGCAGCGGGATTCACTGGGCGATCAGGAGGCGCAGGCGCGCCAGACCATCGAACGGCTCAGCAGCCGGATTGTGCAGCTGGGCAATGATATCGAGCGTGAGGCGGGCCTGAACAAGGACGCGGGCGAGACCATCGAGCGGTTGGAGTGGGAGCAGCGCGAGCTGTCCAAGGCCGGTGATGGCCACGACGGCAAGCTGGCTGAGGCCGCGGAACTGGCGCGCGATGCGGGCTCGATCCTGCAGGCGCGTGAGGATCACCTGGCGCAGGTGACCGAGGACGTGGCCCGCCTGGCGGCCCGTCACCAGTCGGCGCGGCGTGCGGTCGAGGACTGCCAGCGCGCGTTGGGCCGCTCCGAGGGCGAGGCGGAGAAAGCCCGCGCCGCCCAGGGCGAGGCGCAGGAGGCGCTGGAACTGGCGGCTGAGAAATTCGAAACAGCGGTGACGGCTGAGGAAGAGGCGCGTGAAGCCTCTGAGATGGCAGAGGAAGCGCTGGAAGCTGCGGACGAGGCGCGCACAGATACCCAAGCCCGTGAAGCCGAGGCGCGCTCGCAGCGCTCTGAAGCTGAGGGCGAACTGGGTGCGCTGCGCGCCGAGGTGACGGCGCTGGCCAAGCTGGTGGAGCGCGACACCGCCGAGGGCGGTCAGGTGCTGGATGAGCTGACTGTCTCGCCCGGCTATGAGAAGGCGCTAGGCGCGGCGCTGGCGGATGACCTGCGCGCGCCGCTGGCGGATGCCGACGGGCCGACCGGCTGGCTGTCTCTGCCGGGCTATGACCGTGACGCGGCACTGCCGGAGGGCGTTGAGCCGCTGGCGCTGTTTGTCTCCGGCCCCGAGGCCCTGTCGCGCCGGGTGGCGCAGATCGGGCTGGTGGATGGCGACGCGGCAGCGGGCCTGCAGGCGCAATTGCAGCCGGGCCAGCGGCTGGTGACGCTGGAAGGCGATCTGTGGCGCTGGGACGGCTACCGCGCCTGGGCCGAAGATGCGCCGAGTGCCGCAGCCCTGCGTCTGGAACAGCTGAACAAGCTGGAAGCGCTGAAGCAGGAAATGGAGCGTGTCAGCGCCACTGCCGACGGCGCCCGCGCTGCGCATGAGATGCTGCTGCGCAAGCTGGAAGAGGTGACGCAGGCCGACCAGAACGCCCGTCAGGCGCGCCGGGTGGCGGATCAGCGGGTGGCCGATGCCGCCCGTGCCCTCAGCCGGGCAGAGGCCGACCGCAACCTGGCCGAGGGCAAGCTGGAAACCCTCGGCATTGCGGTGTCGCGCCACGAGGAAGACGCGCTGAACGTCAGCCTGCAGCTGAAGGAGGCGGAAAAGGCGCTGGGGGAACTGGGCGATCTGGACCAGGCGCGCACCGCGGTCGAGGACATCAAACAGTCGGTGGAAGCGGCGCGGATCACTATGCTGACCCACCGCTCGAGCCATGACGAGCTGCGCCGCGAGGGCGAGGCCCGCACCAAGCGCGCGCAGGAGGTGACCAAGGAGCTGTCCGGCTGGCGCCACCGCCTGGAGAGCGCCGAGGCGCGGATCGAGGAGTTGGCGGAGCGCCGTGAAGCCTCGCAGGAGGAACTGGAGGAAGCCAATGCGGTTCCGGCGGAAATTGCGGAGAAGCGTGAAGAGCTGAACGAGGCGATCTCCGAGGCCGAAGCGCGTAAGTCCGCAGCCACCGAAGCACTGATCGCCGCTGAGGCCGAACTGCGCGAGGCGGTCCACAAGGAGCGCGAATGCGAGCGGCTCGCCTCCGAGGCGCGCGAAGCGCGGGCCCGGTCCGAGGCACGCAGCGACGCGGCCAAGGAGGCGGTGACCCAGGCCGCGGGCCGGATCATCGAGGCGCAGCAGATCACTCCGCAGGCGCTGCTGGAAAAACTGGGCGTGTCGCCGGACGAAATGCCTGCCTCGGATGATCTGGAGCACGACGTAGACCGCTACAAGCGGCAGCGCGATGCCCTGGGCGCGGTCAACCTGCGCGCCGAGGAAGACGCCCGCGGTGTGCAGAATGAGCATGACACGCTGGTGGCTGAAAAGCTGGACCTGGAAGGCGCGGTGAAGACCCTGCGCGATGGGATTTCCAGTCTCAACCGCGAGGGCCGCGAGCGGCTGCTGACCGCGTTCGAGCAGGTGAACAACAGTTTTGCCATGCTGTTCACCCATCTGTTCGGCGGCGGCGAGGCCAATCTGGTGATGGTCGAGAGCGACGACCCGCTGGATGCGGGCCTTGAGATCATGTGCCAGCCGCCGGGCAAGAAACTTTCAACCCTGTCGCTGCTCTCCGGCGGCGAGCAGACGCTGACCGCGATGGCGCTGATCTTTGCGGTATTCCTGTCGAACCCGGCGCCGATCTGTGTGCTGGACGAGGTCGACGCGCCGCTGGATGACGCCAACGTCACCCGCTTCTGCGACCTGCTCGATGAGATGTGCCGCCAGACCGACACCCGTTTCCTGATCATCACCCACCACGCGGTGACAATGGCGCGGATGGACCGGCTTTTTGGTGTCACTATGCAGGAAAAGGGCGTCAGCCAGCTGGTTTCGGTTGACCTTAAGAAAGCAGAGGCGATGGTGGCTTGAGTTCCGGCGCGGCGGGGATCTGTGCCGGAGGCTGTTTGCAAAGACAAAGTTTTGTGGAGTGACAGATGAATATGCTCAAGATCTTTGCCGCCGCTGCGGCGCTGATGGTGCCTGCCGCCGCGATGGCGGAAAACGTGGTTGCCAAGACCGGCGACAGTGTCGCCAATTTTTTTAAGGATGAGGGCGCCAATGTTGAGGTGACCACCGACAGCGTCGGCGACCCGAACCTGAAGGTCGAATACTACGGCAATGATTTCTCGGTTTACTATTACGGCTGCGACAACAACACCAACTGTGAAGCGATCCAGTTCTTCTCCGGCTATCAGACCGACGGCAGCGTGCGCTTGTCCAAGATCAACGAATGGAACACCAACAACCGTTTCGCCCGCGCCTATGTCTCTGCGGAAGGTTCTGCCCGGATCGAGATGGATGTGCTGCTGGGCGACAAGGGCATGAGCCCGGATGATTTTGCCGATGCGGTGGGGATCTGGAACCGCGCGGTGCAGGACTTCGAGGAATTCATCGACTGGTAACCTGGCCTGTCACCGGAACGTGACTCCGGGCCGCAAGATCAAGCGCTAGGGTGGGGGCATGAGATGGATCATGCCCCTTTTCCTTTGCCTGATCGCAGGCGGTGCCGCGGCGGACAGCTGGCAGCTGCGTCCCGGCGACACGCCCTTTGCGCAAGCGGAACTTGAGGCGCTGCCGGGCCGTGCCTTCCGCTTTTTTGACGGCGGCGAGTCGCAATACGGCGGCGATGGCGCCTATGCCTATACTTACTCCGCCGAAAACGGCGGCGGCACCGCCTGGGGCACCTACCGGATTGCCGATGACGGCAGCATCTGTGTGGATTTCACAAATGGGTTTGGCCGCTGCGACCTGTATGTCCGCAACGGCAGCCGGATCATTCTGATCACCGAAAAGGGCGAGAGGTTCCCGGTGCGTTAAAGCTTCTTGAGCAGTGCCGGCGTCGGCCAGGCGTCTGCGGGCAGGCCGAGGCGTTTCTGCTCTTTCTGAACTGCTACCCGGGTTCGGGCGCCGAGAATGCCGTCGATGTCGCCGACATTGTGGCCGCGGGCCTGCAGTTTCTGCTGCAGCTGCTGCATCTGGGCGCCGTTCAGCCCGCTGTCGGGTTTGCCGGCCTCGTAGACGTCAGCGCCTTGCAGCCGGTTGGCGAAATAGGCGGCGGTCAGAACATAGGTGAAGCTCTGGTTCCACTCGAAATAGACGTCGAAGTTCGGATAGGCGAGGAAGGCCGGCCCCTTGTGGCCCTGCGGCAGCAGCAGCGACGCTCGCAAGGAGGGTTCCGGCAGATTGCCATCGCGCGCGGCAACGCCCAGCTTGCGCCACTGGGACACGGATTTCTTGTGCGCCGTGCCGCTATTGGACAGGTCCAGGCCTTCGGGGATGGTGACCTCTTGCAGCCATGGCTGGCCCGGCTGCCATCCCATGTGCGACAGCATCCTCGCGCCGGACATCAGCGCGTCAGGGGCGGAGGTCTTCAGGCTGACCTTGCCGTCGCCATCGGCATCAACGCCATGCTGCAGGATGTCACCCGGCAGCATCTGCACCATGCCGATCTCACCGGCCCAGGCGCCGGTGGTGCGTTTGGGGTCGAAATTGCCCTGCTTGAACAGCTCCAGCGCGGCAAACACCTGCGGCCGGAACAGCTCCGGGCGGCGGCAGTCATGGGCTAGGGTGACCAGCGCGTCGCGGGTATTGAAATCGCCCTGAAAGCCGCCGTAGTCGGTTTCAAATGCCCAGAAGGCCAGTAGCACGCCGCGGTCGATGCCATAGGTGCTCTCGATCCGCTGGAAGGTTGCGTCGTGTTTCTGCGCCATCTGGCGGCCGGCCTTCAGCCGGTTCTGCGAGATCAGGCGGCGGGAAAAGTCGATGAAGGGTTTTTGAAAAACGCCCTGGCCGCGGTCGGCCTTGAGCACGCGGGCGTCCTGGCGGGTGCCGGCAAAGAAGGCATTGACCGTCGCGGTGTCATAACCGGCCTGAACGGCCTCTTCCTTCATCAGTTTCACGAAGTTCTGAAAACCGCCGCCGCATTGGGCCGCCGCTGCAGCAGGCAGCAGCGCTGCTGCGAGGACAAAGGGCAATAGGCGCATGGTTCTGGCGCTCCTTGGTCTTACCGCTCCCACAGGAACTTATGTGCTAGAAAACCGCGGCAATGGCAACCGTCAGGGCCAGAGCAAGCGCCCAGGTTTTCCAAAGGAGCGCAACGGAACGGGTTATGGTTTCAGCGCTGGCGCTTTTGGTGCCCTCGGCGTGGACCCAGGCGAAATCGCGCATCTCACCGTCGTAGGAACGGGGGCCGGCCAGCGATGTGTCCAGCGCCCGTGCCATTGCGGCCTCGGGCCAGCCGGCATTGGGGGAGCGATGCTTGCGCGCATCTTCCGCGATGGCGCGCCAGTGGCGCAGCTGGCCGCCGGCGGCGGCGATCAGCAATCCGGTCAGGCGGGCTGGGATCAGGTTCAGCAGGTCGTCCAGCCGGGCAGAGGCCCAGCCGAAGTCCTCGTACCGTTTGTTGCGGTATCCGATCATGCTGTCTGCGGTGTTGACCATCTTGTAGATGATCAGCCCCGGCAGCCCGGCGATCAGGAACCAGAAGGCAGGTGCAATGACCCCGTCTGACAGGTTCTCGGCGCCGCTTTCGATGGCGGAACGCGCGGCCTGTGGTGGGGTCATCGCGCCGGTATCGCGGCTGACGATCATCGCCACGGCCTCGCGGCCTTCCTCCAGGCTGCTGCGCAGGCCCTTGGCAACCGCGGCGACATGTTCGGTCAGGGACCGCTGGGCGATCAGGATTGCCGCCACCAGGATTTCCACCAGAGTGCCGGGCAGGGCCAGCAGTTTGCCAGCGAAGAAGCCGGCCAGAACCAGAGCCGCTGCTGCCAGCACGCCATTGATGCGGCGGCTGGGGCCAGTGTTGAGCTTGCGGTCCAGAAAGCCGACCAGCTTGCCCATCAGCACTGCCGGGTGGGCCAGGCGCGACCACAGCCATTTCGGCTCCCCCAGGACAGCGTCCAGCAGCAGGGCAACGGCGAGCATTCCGGCAGTGGTCATAGCGCGGTCTCCAGCCGGTCCCAGCCGTCCGCGGGCGGCAGTCCAAGACGCAGGTAGGTTTTCGAGTAGGGAAAGATGCGGCTCCAGATGTGGGCGCGGGCCAGTTTCCGCTGCCAGGCTTCGGCATCATCCACATAGTAGAGCCGGAACAGATCGGTGCCGCCTGCCAGGCTGGCGCCCTTGGCAAGCACCAGTTCATCCAGCCGGGCCGCATCCTGATGCAGCCGGGTGCGGGTTGCCTCTGCCCAGGCGTGATCCTGCAAGGCAAGCGCGCCTGTGCGCAGGGCCGGGCCGGACACCGCCCAGGGGCCCTGCCAGGTGGCCAGCTGCGCAATCAGCTTGGGGTCGCCGATGGCAAATCCCAGCCGCAGCCCGGCGAGGCCCCAGAACTTGCCAAAGCTCTTCAGTACCACCACGCCGGGACGGGCCGCCATGCGGATCAGGCTTTGACCGGGGCAGACATCGCAGAAGCTCTCGTCGATGATTGTCAGCGGCGCGGTAAGTTCATCCTCGCGCCATATGCGGCCATCCGGGTTGTTGGGGTGCACAGCAACCTTGGCTTCTGCCGGTCCATGCACCCTGACGATCCAGCCGCGGGCCTCGAAGGCGGCGGCGTGTTCATTGTAGGTGGGTTTGGTGATCTGCACCCAGCGCGGTTCGGCCAGGGCGGGCAATGCGGCAATCAGGGCCGAGGCGCCGGGCGCCGCCAGAACCGCAGCCTGATCCGGGATTTTCCAGAAGCTGCGGGCGGCTTGTTCCAGATCCGCCAGCGCGTCCGCATCCGGCAGCGCGCCCCAGTCGCCGGCGGAGAACTCCGGCAGAGTGTAGGGGTGCGGGTTGATGCCGGTGGACAGGTCCATCCAGCCGTCGCGGCCGCCGCCGAATTCGGCGATGGCGGCGCTCAGGTTGCCGCCATGATCGCGGGGCTGGGCTGCGGGGTCGTGAGAGAGGTCATGCATCGCGGTCGCCACCGGTGAGAGTTCGTTCCGGCCCGGGCCGGATGCCATCTGAGGCACTGCGCGTATTAACCTATGCCGCGCGGGGCGTGAACTCCCTATTTACGGCGGGGCAACGCCGCGGTGCGGCGTCAGCCGCGCCCGTGCGGCTCCTGCCAGTTGATCTCCGGGTTGATCGGGATGATCCGGTGCGGATTGATGGTGTCGTGGCTGTAGTGGTAGTGGCGCACGATATGCTGCATCCCCACGGTGCCGGCCACCTCTGGCCACTGGTACAGCTCGCGGGTGTAGGTCCAGAGGTTCGGGTAGTCCATCAGCCGATTGCGGTTGCATTTGAAATGGGTGTGATAGACCGGATCGAAGCGCAGCAGGGTGGTGAACAGGCGCCAGTCGGCCTCGGTAATGCGCTCGCCCAGCAGGTAGCGGTGCTGCGACAGCAGGTCCTCCAGCCATTCCAGGCTTTCGAACAGCGGCTCTACCGCAGCGTCGTACGCCTCCTGCGAGGTAGCAAACCCGCATTTGTAGACGCCGTTGTTGATGGTGCTGTAGATGCGGGCGTTCACCGCCTCGATCGGCTCGCGCAGCTCTTCGGGCCAGTAATCATCGCTGTTGCCGGTGATCCCGTCAAAGGCTGAGTTGAACATGCGGATGATTTCGGCGCTTTCGTTGGAGACGATGGTGTTCTGCGCCTTGTCCCACAGCACCGGTACCGTCACCCGGCCGGTATATTCCGCATCCGCGCGGGTATAGACCTGATGCATATGCGAGCTGCCGAACAGGCTGTCGCCGGTGGCGCCGTGCTCGTCTGTTTCGAACGTCCAGCCCTCCCCCAGCATGTCCGGGTGCACGACGGAGACGGAGATGTGATCCTCCAGCCCTTTCAGCTGGCGGAAGATGAGCGTGCGGTGGGCCCAGGGGCAGGCCAGCGACACATAGAGGTGGTAGCGCCCGCTTTCCGCCTTGAAACCGCCCTTGCCCGACGGGCCTGCGCTGCCGTCCGCGGTGATCCAGTTGCGGAACTGCGATTCGCTCCGCTTGAAGGCGCCGCCGGTGGATTCGGTGTCATACCACTGGTCGTGCCATTTTCCGTCGATCAAAAGGCCCATCGCGTCTGCTCCTGCTGCTGTGCAGGGCAAACATATGCAGACAAGGCGCGTGCGCCTATGCAAGCCAGCGCGCAGGCTGTCTGCACCCCTGCACAGGAGCAACAAAATTGCGCGACCGTTAAATTTTCGAAAATGTTCACTTGATTTTATATATTTGTGACGCACCGTTGAAAGAAGGACCCGTGTAGACCCAAGCATTTGGAAGGCCGCTGCTATGAACACCTACGTACCCAAAGCCGTGCAGGAAGCGCTGGACACCGCCCGCCTGCAGGGGATGCGGCGCAAGAGCCGTTTGCGGGTGATGGCTGATAATGAGCTGTATCCGGTGCTGCGGCTGTGGAAGACCGGTTTCTCGGTCGAGGCGGAAACCGCGCCGATGCTGCGCGGGCTTGTCGATATCTACGACGGTGCCCGCCATGTGTCGCAATGCCTGATCGTGGCCGGCGAGGAAGAGGGCGGCGAGATGCGCTATGAGTTCAAGCGCTCCACCCCGGCAGCGAACCAGGCGCCCCTGGATTTCTACAAGTCGCCGGACGGGCCGGCGGGGCTGATCCCCTTCGACCAGTCGCAGGGCAAGATCTGATCCGGCGCCCTAAGGCCGGATCTCCACTTCTGTCCCGATCTCTGAAAGGCGCCATAGCGTTTGGATCTGTTCATTGCTGACAGCAATGCAGCCGGCGGTCCAGTCGCCGGGCAGGGTGATCAAATTGCCCACCGAATTGGGCTGCCCGTGAATGAAGATATCGCCGCCGGGGCTGACCCCTGCGGCCTTGGCGCGGGCGCGGTCATCGGGCTGCGGATAGTTGATTCCCAGCGACAGGTGATAGGCGCTGTTGGGGTTGCGCCGGTCGATCCGGAAGATGCCCTCCGGCGTCTTGCCGTCGCCTTCCTGCTGTTTGTCGCCTGCAGGCGCAAAGCCCAATGCGATAGGGAACTCCAGCACCGTTTCTCCATCCCGGCTGGCGGTGAGGCGGCGGGCGGATTTCTCGATCAGGATGCGGTCGATCCGGTCCACCGCCGCGGATAGCGGCGGAGGTGCGGGGGGCGGGGCAAAGGCCTGCCAGGCCATCCAGGCGGCGCCGGTCAGGAGGACCAGCGCCAAGAGGCGCAGCAGGCGCTTCATGGTTACTGCAGGTCCGAGAAGGCTGCGGTCAGGCGGCGGCAGGCGTCCTCCACCCGCGACCGCTGGGTGGCTAGGTTGAAGCGCTCCATGAATTCGCCGCCGGTGCCGAAGCCGTCACCGGGCGACGTGGCGATCCTGGCGTCTTCGCGCAGCCGCTTGATGAATTCTTCCCGGCTCATGCCGGTGCCGGAGAAATCGACCCAGGCCAGATACGTCGACTGCAAAGGCAGCGACTTCAGCCCCGGCAGCGCGTTCACGGTCTCGTCAAACAGTTTCCGGTTGCCCTCCAGATGGGTGAGTTGGGCATCGACCCATTCGGCGCCTTCGGGCGAATAGGCGGCAGTGATCATCGCCACGCCAAGCGCGCTGGGGTCATAGTCCAGCGTGTTCTGGCGGTGCCGCATCGCCGCCCGCAGGTCCGGGTCCGGGATGATCATGTTGCCGGTGCGCTGACCCGCAATGTTGAAGGTCTTGGAGGGCGCTGTCAGGGTGACGGTCCAGGGGCGCGCATCCGGCGCGGCGACGTCCATCGGCACAAAGGTGCTGCCCGGGTAGACCAGGTCATGGTGGATTTCATCCGCGACCAGGATCAGCCCGTTGCGCTTAGCAAACTCCGCCACCGCGCGCAGCTCTTCCGAGGTCCAGACCCGGCCCGAGGGGTTCTGCGGCGAGCACCACAGCAGCAGCTTCTCCGTCCCGTTCAGGCGCGCCTGCGCATCGTCCAGGTCCAGATTGTAGGTGTCGCCGTCGCGCGCCAGCGGGCATTCGGTCACCTTGCGCCCGGATTTGTTCACCTTGTGGGCGAACTCATGGTAGACGGGCGAGAAGATGACGACGCCGTCGCCCGGTTCGCTCCAGACATCCAGGCAGAGCGCAATGGCATTGCCCAGGCCTTGGGAGGTCAGCACCCATTCGGTTTCGATGTCCCAGCTGTGGCGGTTATTCATCCACCATTGCACCGCCTTCAGATACTCCGGGTGCTGCCAGGAATAGCCGAACACGCCATGCTCTGCAGCCTGTTTGACCGCCTCGATCACGCAGGGCGCTGTCTCATAGTCTGAGTCCGCTGTCCACATCGCCAGACCATCCTCGGGGGAGACGCCGAACAGCTGCTCCATCTTGTCCCATTTCGAGCTGTGGGTGCCGCGGCGGTCGGTGGGTTTGTCAAAATTCATTTGGTGAACTCCCGTGTCGTTGGCAGCGAAGCTAACCGTTGCGGCGGCGCGTGCAAGGGGGGCGTTGCGATGGGGCTGCTGATCGCATACATGAAGCACATGAAAAGACCGATCCTGATCCACCCCGATCCCCGCCTGAAAAAGGTCTGCGTGCCTGTGCCGGACTTGAGCGATGAGTTGCGCGCGCTGGCGGATGATATGCTGGAAACCATGTATGCCGCGCCCGGCATCGGCCTGGCGGCGCCGCAGATCGGTATCCTGCAGCGGCTGATCGTGCTGGACTGCGTCAAGGAAGAGGACGGCGAGCCGCGCCCGCTGGTGATGTTCAATCCTGAGATCATCTCCTCATCTGACGAGACCAATGTCTACGAGGAAGGCTGTTTGTCGATCCCGGATCAATATGCCGAGGTGACCCGCCCCAAGGTGGTGGAGGTCGAATGGATGGACCGCGACGGTAATGCGCGGCGGGAGACCTTTGACGGGCTGTGGGCGACTTGCGTGCAGCATGAGATCGACCACCTGAACGGCAAGCTGTTCATCGATTACCTGAAGCCGCTGAAGCGCCAGATGATCACCCGCAAGATGCAGAAGCTGAAGCGCGAACGCGCCCGCGCCTGAGGGATAGCCCGACATGACCGTCCGTACCTGCCTGCCCTGGCCTGACAAGCGCCTGCGCACCGAGGCTGATGAGGTGACAGAGATCACCGACGAAATCCGCGGCATCTGGAATGACATGGTCGACACCATGGACGCAATGCCGGGCGTGGGCCTGGCTGCCAATCAGATCGGCGTGATGCTGCGGCTGGCGGTGGTGGACGGCTCCACCGGGCGCGGCCGGGCCGTGAAGCTGGCGAACCCAGAAATCCTGCATGCCTCGGTCGAGCTGCGCGAGCATGACGAGGCCAGCCCCAACCTGCCGGGCGTTTCGGCCAAGATCAAACGCCCGCGCGCGGTGACCGTCCGGTTCATCAACGAGCAGGGCGCGGTGGACCGCAAGGATTTTGTCGGCATCGAGGCGACCTCGGTGCAGCACCAGATCGACCATCTGAACGGCAAGATGTATTTCGACCGCCTCAGCAAGGTGAAGCGCGACATGCTGATCCGAAAAGCGAAGAAGCTGAACGGCTGAAACCTGAATTCATTCCCGGATCGCATGCGGTCCCTTTTGCGTCCGGCGACGGACTGCAAGGCGCTCCGGGGAAGGGCATGGCGGGCAGATTGCCCACCCTACGGAGGCATAGATGCGCATCATCTTTATGGGAACGCCTGATTTCTCGGTGCCGGTGCTGGATGCGCTGGTGGAGGCCGGGCACGACATTGCCGCCGTCTATTGCCAGCCGCCACGGCCTGCGGGCCGCGGCAAGAAGGACCGTCCAACCCCCGTTCACGCCCGCGCCGCGGCCTTGGGGCTGCAGGTGCGCCACCCGGTCTCGCTCAAAGGCGGGGAGGAGCAAGGAGCCTTTGCGGCGCTGAATGCGGATGTGGCGGTTGTTGTGGCCTACGGCCTGATCCTGCCGCAGGCTATTCTGGATGCGCCCCGGCACGGCTGCATCAACATCCATGCGAGCCTGCTGCCGCGCTGGCGCGGCGCGGCGCCGATCCACCGGGCGATCATGGCAGGCGATGCGGAAACCGGCGTCTGCATCATGCAGATGGAGGCAGGGCTGGACACCGGCCCGGTGCTGTTGCGCGAGGCCACCGCGATTGGAGCGGAGGAAACCACCGCCCAACTGCATGACCGGCTTTCGGGGATGGGGGCCGGACTGATCGTTGAGGCCTTGCGGCGCCTGCCGGGGTTGACACCGGAAGTGCAGCCCGAAGAAGGCGTCACCTACGCGGAGAAGATCGACAAGGTGGAGGCTCAGATCGACTGGTCCCGTCCGGCGGCGGAAGTGGACCGCAAGATCCGCGGATTGTCGCCCTTTCCCGGCGCCTGGTGCGAGATCGAAGGCCAGCGGGTCAAGCTTCTGGCCTCACGGCTGGCAGAGGGGCAGGGCGCGCCCGGCGAGGCGGTGGACGACGCCCTGACCGTGGCGTGCGGGACCGGCGCAGTGCAGCTCTTGCGCTTGCAACGGGCGGGCAAAAGCGCGCAGGATCCGGATGTATTCCTGCGCGGCTTCCCGGTTCCGAAGGGCAGCCGCCTGTAACCGGAGGGTCTGATGCCCATAATAGCCCTGATCATCATCGGCGCCGCGGCGGGTTTCCTGGCAACCCGGCTGATGAAACTGGAAACCGACATCATCACCACGGTCTGCATCGGCATGGCCGGGGCGCTGGTCGGCGGCCTGGTGCTGCGCGCGCTGCTGGCGGTGATGGGCTTCATGGCAGGTTTCGTGGGCGCGGTGCTGGGCGCTCTGCTGCTGATCTGGCTTTGGCAGAAATACGCCCAGCGCTAGCAGCCCCGTCTAGCTGCGCGGCGGGCGGCTCTTGTAAACCGGCAGGTGCCAGCCGAATGTGATCGAGCCCGCGCGCAGGGTCCAGCAGACGATGGCGCAGGCGAGCAGGGCAAACCTCAGCTCCAGCCCTGCCGAGATTGCCAGCACGGCGGTGATCGCGCCGGCCATGGCGCAGGTGATGTACAGCTCGCCCTGTTTCAGGACCAGCGGCACCTCGTTGCAGACCACATCGCGCATCAGCCCGCCCAGCGAACCGGTGGCCATGCCCATCAGCACCACGATCACCGGCCCCTTTCCCAGCGCAATCGCGGCGCCGGTGCCGGCGGGCACGGCAACCGCCAGGGCAAAGCTGTCCAGCCAGATCACCCAGCGCAACCGGCTTTCCACCAGATGCGCGGTAAAGAACACTACCACCGCGGCACCCGCCGCGAGCAGGATGTAATTCGGATCGCCGATCCAGAAAACCGGATCACGGTTCAACAGCAGATCCCGGACCGTGCCGCCGCCGACCGCTGTCAGGCAGGCGACGAAGGCAAAGCCGACAATGTCGAGCTGCGCCCGGCTGGCGACCAGCGCCCCGGTCAGGGCAAAGACCAGCACCGAGGCGTAGTCGAGCAGGGTCAGAAAGCTCATGCGCAGGCCCTGCGCATCAGGCGCTTTTCTTCTTGAAGGGGGCCATTCCGGCCCTGGCCAGCTCATCCGCGCGCTCGTTTTCGGGGTGGCCCGCGTGGCCCTTGACCCATTCCCAGGTCACCTTGTGGCGGGCTTGCGCCTCGTCCAGCCGCTGCCACAGCTCGACATTCTTCACGGGCTTCTTGCTGGACGTCTTCCAGCCGTTCTTCTTCCAGCCGAAGATCCAGCCGGTGACGCCGTTCTTCACATAGGCGGAGTCGGTCACCACGGTGATCGTGGACGGCCGCGCCAGGCTCTCCAGCGCGTTGATTGCGGCCAGCAGTTCCATCCGGTTGTTGGTGGTCTCAGCCTCGCCGCCCCTCAGTTCTTTTTCTTTGACGATGGTGTCACCGTCCATGGCGCGCAGCAGAACGCCCCAGCCGCCGGGGCCGGGGTTTCCAGAGCAGGCGCCGTCGGTATAAGCAAATAATTCAGGCATGCGCCGTCAGTACTACGAACTCCTGGGCAGTGCCAGCCAGTCCTTTGCCCTCGCCGCGGCGGCTGCCAAGGACCGTGAAACCGGCGGTTTCGAGTTTTCCGCGCAGTTCTTCCTCGCTGTAGTAGGCATAGAACCGGCCCAGTTCATCGCGGCCCTCGCTCTCGCCCAGTTTCATCGCCAGGCATAGTGTCCCGCCAGCAGTCAGGGCCCGGTGCGCGGCGGACAGGTGAATGGCCAGCTCTGCCCGCGGCACATGCAGCAGGCTGAAATAAGCCCAGATGCCGTCAAAGACCGCCTCTGCGTCCAAGGCCTCAAACCCTGCGACCGTAACTTCGACCCCATAGGCGGCGCGGGCGGCTTCCGCCATTTCCGGCGAGGCGTCCAGCGCCGCCACCCGGTAGCCCGCATCCCGGAACCGCGCTGCCCAATGGCCGGGGCCGCAGCCGAGGTCCAGCACTGTGCCGTCCCCGGGGAGCCGGGCGGTGAAAGCGAGATAATCAGCTTCTTCGCCTTCATCCCTGCGGCCCGTAAAGCACTCGGCGTAGTCCGCGGCACGGTCGTCGTAGACACTGACGGTTCTGTCGTCGCTCATCTGGTTGTCTCCGGCCTATGCATTCAGGCGCGCTCCGCGGCTAGCCGGGCGGCGAGGCCGGCAAAGACGGCGGCAAAGCCGCGGCTCATCCATTTCAGCACCCGCTCGCTGTTCAGAAGGTAGGTGCGGGCCTGGGCGGCAAACAGTCCGTAGAGCACGAAGATGGCAAAGGTCATCGCCATGAACACCAGCCCCAGAACGGACATCTCCAGCGTGGCGCTGGCGGGATTGCCGCTCAGGAACGGCGGCAGCAGCGCCAGGAAGAACACCGACAGCTTGGGGTTCAGGATATTGATCAGCGCGCCGCGCCAGGCGATTTTCCAGCCGGGCTGGCTGGTGCGTTTCGAATCCACTGCCAGCACGCCGCCGCTGCGCAGGGCCTGCCAGGCGAGGTACAGGAGATAGGCAACACCCGCGGCCTTGACGATTTGGAACAGCAGGGCAGAGCTGTGCAGCACCGCCGCCAGCCCCAGCGTGGCAGCGGCCAGATGCGGAACAATGCCGAAGGTGCAGCCGATTGCGGCCCAGATGGAAGCGCGCCAGCCTTGGCCGAGGCCAAGCGCCAGCGTGTAGATGACGCCCGTGCCGGGCGCGAGGACGACAATAAAGGCGGTAATCAGAAAGTGCAGCGTGATCATCAATATGGCTCCAGAAATAGTGCCCGGGGACTAATGCGTAGCACGGTTAGCCCGAAGCGGGTGCAATTTCTGTAACCTGGGTTGCTTTCAACGGGCTTTCAATCACGCAGGCTGCCGCAACACGCGGGGCACCTTGAATTCCACCGTCTCAACCGCGGTTTCCACCACTTCGACCGTGACGTCATAACGCTCGCGGAAGGCATCGATCACCTCGTTGACCAGCAGTTCGGGGGCAGAGGCGCCGGCAGTGATGGCGACCGAGCGGATACCCTCCAGCGCGCGCCAGTCGATGTTTTCGGCGCGCTGCACCAGTTGGGCGTAGCCGCAGCCGTTCTTGGCCCCGACCTCCACCAGACGGCGGGAGTTCGAGGAGTTTGGCGCGCCGACCACCAGCAGGGCATCCGCCTTGGGCGCCACCGATTTCACCGCCTCCTGGCGGTTGGTGGTGGCATAGCAGATGTCTTCCTTGTGCGGGCCGATGATGTTGGGGAAACGCTCTTCCAGTGCCGCAACGATGCCCTTGGTGTCATCGACCGACAGGGTGGTCTGGGTCACATAGGCCAGACGGTCCGGGTCGCGCACTTCAACCGTCGCCACATCAGCCGCGGTTTCCACCAGCAGCACCTCGCCCTCGGGCAGCTGGCCCATGGTGCCGATGGTTTCCGGGTGGCCCTTGTGGCCGATCATGATCATCTGCAGCCCGGCCTCGGCGTGGCGCTGCGCCTCGATATGCACCTTGGAGACCAGCGGGCAGGTGGCATCGACATAGATCATTTCACGCGCCTCAGCCGCGGCGGGCACCGATTTCGGTACGCCATGCGCGGAGAAGATCACCGGCCGGTCGTCGGGGCATTCGTCCAGCTCCTCGACAAACACCGCGCCTTTTTCGCGCAGGGAATCAACCACGAATTTGTTGTGCACGATTTCATGGCGCACATAGACCGGCGCACCCCATTTGCCGATTGCCATTTCGACAATCTTGATGGCGCGGTCCACTCCGGCGCAAAAGCCGCGCGGTGCGGCGAGGTAGAGGGTCAGGGCTGGCTTGGTCATGGGCGTCTCCTTGCGCGCCAGAGGTAAGCACTTCAGGCCGCGAGGTCCAGTGCTGCAGGCGCCTCACGCGGATGTGATTTCAGCTTCCAGCGCCGGAAGGCGGCAGGGAGTGCTATGGTAAATGAGGACGGGAGGCGGAATTAATGCGGGCAATCACAAGGGCTGCGGCTTTGGTGCTGGCGGGCGGTGGCGGCGTCGGGCTTGCAGCTGTGCAGGGGCAGGCAGCAGGCATCCTGCCGTATGACGAACCGGCTGCCGTCGAAGCGGGCAGGGCGGTCTATGATGAAAATTGCGCCAGCTGCCACGGCAGCACCCTGCAGGGGGAGCCGGACTGGCAGTCAAGGGACAGCGAAGGGTATCTGCCCGCACCGCCATTGGACGGGACCGGCCATGCGTGGCACCATCCGGATGAGCAGTTGCTGGAAGTTGTCAGGAAAGGCGTGGCGGCGATTGCCGGCAATGGCTACAAAAGCCGCATGACCGGCTTTGGCGGCGTGCTGAGCGAAGAGGAAATGCGCCAGGTGCTCGCCTATGTCAAAAGCCGCTGGCCTGCGGCCACCGTTGCCCGCCACAATCAGATCAACAGCCAAGGGCACGCGCACAACTGAGTTGTTCCGGAACAGGCGCCACCCCATCTGGCGTCTGTTCCGGGCTGTTTTCCAGCGTCTCCGATCAGCCGTGGGCGGCTGTCGCGGAGCGCGGCTCGCTCTGCTCGCGCGGCGGGCGGCCGATCACGTCGCGCAGCTCCTCCAGCTCGATGAAATTGTCGGCCTGGCGGCGCAGGTCGTCAGAGATCATCGGCGGCTGGCTGCGGATGGTCGACACCACCGAAACCCGAACGCCTTGGCGCTGCAGGCTGGCAATCAGCGGGCGGAAGTCCCCATCGCCCGAGAACAGCACGATATGGTCCACCCGCGGCGCCAGCTCCATGGCATCGACCGTCAGTTCGATGTCCATGTTGCCTTTGACTTTGCGGCGGCCCATGCTGTCGGTGTATTCCTTGGCCGGTTTGGTGACCATGGTGAAGCCGTTGTAATGCAGCCAGTCGACAAGCGGCCGGATCGGCGAATACTCGTCGTTCTCGAGCAGAGCGGTGTAATAAAAGGCCCGCAGAAGCTTGCCGCGGCGCATGAATTCCTGCCGCAGAAGCTTGTAGTCGATATCAAACCCAAGCGCCTTCGCTGCGGCGTATAGGTTTGATCCGTCTATGAACAGCGCGAGCCGTTCGTCCTTGTAAAACATCAAATTTCCCTTCCGGTATATCCGCTTCGGCCGGGGAGTCCGTGAGTGAATGCCTGAAATCGGCGAAACGGGTAGACTTAATGTAAGTTATTTGTCATTTGCCGCAAGTATGCTGTCCGTTGAATGGGGTCAAAGATGGCCGCAAACCGAAAAACAGCGCTGATTGCTCTTGGCGGCAACCTGCCGGCTGACGCTGATGCGCCTCAGATCACCCTGTCAAAGGCCATTCGCGCGCTGCAGTCGGAGGATATTGCCCTGCGCTGCGTGTCCAGGTTTTTCCAGACGCCTTGTTTCCCGGCGGGGGCAGGGCCGGACTACGTGAACGCCGCGGTTTCAGTGGAAACCGGGCTGTCCGCGGGCGATCTTCTGGCACGGCTGCATCAGGTCGAGGCGCAGTTTGCCAGGGTGCGGGAACAGCGCTGGGGGATGAGGACGCTGGATCTGGACCTGGTGGACTATGATGGCGCGGTGCTGCCGGACGAGGCTGGATACGCCCGCTGGCAGGGGCTGCCTTTGGACCAGCAGATGCAGGAGGCGCCGGGGCAGCTGATCCTGCCGCATCCGCGCATTCAGGACCGCGCCTTTGTGCTGGTGCCGCTGGCTGACATTGCACCGCGCTGGCGCCACCCGGTGCTGCAGAAATCCGTAACGGAGATGCTGGCCGAACTGCCGCCGCAAGACGTGGCTGAGGTGGCACCGCTCTGAGCCGCGCAATGCGTTGTTTTCCGCCCTTGTCAAGAGAAAGATATGGGCGTAAATGTCTGCCTTCTGGACCAGGAATGAAATGGAGAGTCGCTGATGGCCCGCGTGACGGTTGAAGATTGCGTCGATAAAGTGCCCAACCGCTTTGAGCTGGTGATGCTGGCTGCGCATCGTGCCCGCGAAATCTCGGCTGGTGCCCCGATCACCGTCGAGCGCGACAACGACAAGAACCCGGTTGTGTCCCTGCGCGAGATTGCCGACGAGACCCAGAGCGCCGATGAGCTGCGCGAGCGCCTGATCGAAAGCAACCAAACCCAGATCGAAGTGGACGAGCCGGAAGAAGATTCCATGGCTCTGCTGATGGGCGCGGACAACGACAAGCCGGCCGACGACGACATGTCGGAAGAGAAACTGCTGCGCGCGCTGATGGAGGCCCAGGGCCAGGGCTGAGGCGCGCGTCTGGACTTTTGAGGCTGCGGACCGGACATGATTTCCCCTGACGACCTGATTGCTCTGGTCCGCAACTACAATCCCAAAACCAACGCGGACAGGATCGCCGAAGCCTATGCCTTTGGCGAGCAGATGCATGAGGGGCAATTCCGCCATTCGGGCGAGCCCTATTTCACGCATCCGGTGGCGGTGGCCGCCATCCTGACCGAACAGCGCCTGGATGATGCAACCATCATCACCGCGCTGCTGCACGACACCATCGAAGACACCAAGGCCAACTACGAGGAAGTCGCCCGCCGCTTCGGCGATGAGGTGGCGATGCTGGTCGATGGCGTCACCAAGCTGACCAACCTGCAGCTGTCCAGCCGTGAAACCAAGCAGGCGGAAAACTTCCGCAAGCTGTTCATGGCGATGTCCAAGGACCTGCGGGTGATTCTGGTGAAGCTCGCAGACCGTCTGCACAACATGCGCACCATCAAGGCGATGCGCCCGGAAAAGCAGGCCCAGAAGGCACGCGAGACGATGGATATCTATGCACCGCTGGCAGGCCGCATGGGTATGCAGTGGATGCGCGAGGAGCTGGAGGATCTGGCCTTCCGGGTGCTCAATCCCGAAGGGCGACAGTCGATCATCCGCCGCTTTGTGACCCTGCAGCGGGAAACCGGCGATGTGATCCACCGGATCACCGGCGACATGCGGCTGGAGCTGGAAAAGGCCGGGATCGAGGCGGAGGTCTTCGGCCGCGCCAAGAAACCCTATTCGATCTGGCGCAAGATGCAGGCCAAGGACCAGGGATTCTCGCGGCTCTCCGACATCTACGGCTTCCGCGTTATTACCCTCTCTGAGGAGGACGCCTACCGCGCGCTGGGGGCCATTCACCAGCGCTGGCGGGCGGTGCCGGGCCGGTTCAAGGATTACATCAGCCAGCCGAAATCCAATGGCTACCGTTCTATCCACACGACCGTGTCGGGTCGTGACGGCAAACGGGTGGAGGTGCAGATCCGCACCCGCCAGATGCATGATGTGGCGGAAACCGGGGTCGCAGCGCATTGGTCCTACCGGGACGGGGTGCGCACCGAGAACCCCTTTGCGGTGGACCCGGCCAAGTGGATCGCCTCGCTGACTGAGCAGTTCGATGCCGAGGACGACCACGACGAATTCCTCGAGGCCGTGAAGCTCGAGATGTATTCGGACCAGGTGTTCTGCTTCACCCCCAAGGGCGATGTGATCAAGCTTCCCAAGGGCGCCACGCCGATCGATTTCGCCTATGCCATCCACACCCGTATCGGCCACGCCTGCGTCGGTGCCAAGGTGGACGGCATCCGGGTGCCGCTGTGGACCCGGCTCCGGAACGGCCAGTCGGTGGATGTGATCACCGCCGAGGGCCAGACCCCGCAGGTCAGCTGGCTGGAAATCGCCACCACCGGCAAGGCCCGCACCGCCATCCGCCGCGCCCTGCGCGAGGCGGACCGGGCACGGTTCGTGAAGCTGGGCCACGAGCTGGCACGTTCGGCGTTTGAACACGTCGGCAAGAAGGCCACGGATAAGGCATTGGAAACCGCTGCCCGTGCCCTCCGCGCCAGCGGGGTGAATGAGCTGCTGGCGCGGCTGGGTGCGGCAGAAATCACTGCGCATGATGTGGTGCAGTCGGTCTACCCGGAACTGACCACCACCGGCGACAGCGACGAAATTTCCCCGCGCCGCGCGGTGATCGGCCTCGAGCCGGGCCAGAGCTTTGAGCGTGCGGCCTGCTGCCAGCCGCTGCCGGGCGAGCGCATCATCGGCATCACCTACCGCGGCCGCGGGGTGGTGGTGCACGCCGCCGATTGCGACAAGCTGGGCGAATTCGAGGACCAGCCGGAGCGCTGGATGGACGTGCATTGGCACAGCGGCACCCACCCGGCGGTCTATGGCACCACGCTGGAACTGACCATCGGCAACGACGCCGGGGTGCTGGGACGCATTTGCACATTGATCGGCGAGAAAAAGGCCAATATCTCGGACCTTGAATTTGTAGACAGGAAACCAGACTTTTACCGGCTCATGATCAATGTGGAGCTGCGGGATGTGGAGCAGCTGCACTCGCTGATGCTGACGCTCGAGGCGGAAAGCGATGTTGCCGCGGTGGCGCGGTTCCGGGAACGGCCGGAAGAGCGCCACTTTCCGGGGTAAGCCGCTGAAATTCTGAGCCGGAAACTGGGAAGGACGGACAGCTTTGGTATTCAGGCGCCGGGACAGACGTCCGCCCCTCCGGGTGCTGGCGGACTTTCTCTGGCCGCGCGGCGGCTGGGGCCGGGCGTTCCTGTATGTGAAGCACCGGGTGCGCCGCCTGCCTGATTCGCCCGAACGCATCGCCCGCGGCATCTGGGCCGGGGTGTTCACCACCTTCACACCGTTTTACGGGCTGCATTTCTTTATCGCCGCATTCATTGCCCGGCTGATGAACGGCAACATCCTGGCCTCGCTCAGCGCCACCTTCTTCGGCAACCCGCTGACCTATGTGCCGATCGGCGTCGCCTCCCTGCAGACCGGGCACTGGCTTTTGGGAACCGAGTTCGACCAGGAGGTCGACAAATCCCTGGTGGGCAAGTTCCTGGCGGCCGGCGGCGATCTGAAGGACAACCTTATTGCCCTTTTCATGGACCGGCCCGCCGATTGGCAGGGGTTGCACCTGTTCTATAACGAGGTGTTCTATCCCTACCTGATCGGCGGCATCATTCCGGGCGTCATTGCCGCCACGGTCTGCTATCTGCTCAGCCTGCCGGTGATCCGGGTTTACCAGCAGCGCCGCCGGGCCAAGATCAAGGCCAAGTTCGAGGCGATCAAGAAACGCGCCGAGGTCGACACCAGCGTCTGAGCCTGGCACCGGGATTGTACCAATATTGCCTGCGAGCTTGCTCTTGCCCGTTCTGTGCCTAGTCTTTGTGCCAAGCCTTTGACTTCAGACGGATGAGATACCTCTCATGACAGATAAAAAGCTGCGCCTGGGCGTGAACATCGACCATGTGGCCACCGTGCGCAACGCCCGCGGCGGCGCCTATCCGGATCCGGTCCGCGCCGCAAAACTGGCCGAGGAAGCCGGCGCCGACGGCATCACCGCGCATCTGCGTGAAGACCGCCGTCATATCACCGACACCGATATCGACGCGCTGATGGAAGCGTTGAGCGTGCCGCTGAACTTTGAGATGGCCGCGACGGAGGAAATGCAGAAGATCGCCCTGCGCCACAAACCGCACGCGGTCTGCATCGTGCCGGAAAAGCGCGAGGAGCGCACCACCGAGGGCGGACTGGAAGTGGCGCGAGAGGAAAACCGCCTGGCCCACTTCATCGCGCCCCTGCGCGATGCCGGCTGCCGGGTGTCGATCTTCATCGCGGCTGACCGGAAGCAGATCGATGCCGCCCACCGTATTGGGGCGGAGGTTATCGAACTGCACACCGGCGCTTATTGCGACTATCACGCGGAGGGGCGTTTCGAGGACCGCGACCGCGAGCTGGAGGCGCTGCGTGACATGTCCGCCTTTGCCCATTCGCTGGGGCTGGAGGTGCACGCGGGCCATGGCCTCACCTATGAAACGGTCCAGCCCGTTGCGGCCCTCCCGGAGGTGCGTGAGCTGAACATCGGCCACTTCCTGATCGGCGAAGCGATCTTCCGCGGCCTGACACCGGCAGTGCAGGAAATGCGCCGCCTGATGGACGCCGCCCGCGGCTGACAGCCGCCTGACGGATTAGGGCCGGGGCAAGGCTTTACCGCTGCCCCGGCCGGTCTTCACACGCGCATGGCGCGGGTCATTCCAGCTTGCCGGGCAGGCTCAGGTCGCCCGACACAATGTCGAACACATCGGTCACACACAGCAGCGGCGCGTGGATGTTCGCATTGACCTGCAGCCCGGCCGTCACCCCGTCAAACGCCAGCGCCTCAGGCTCCAGAGGCACTGTCAGGCTGACCTCCTTGCCGTTCAGGACCGGAGAGTAGCCGGGGCTGTCGATGTAGAGGGGCAGTCCCGGCCAGGTCGCGGGCAGCGCAGGCGTTGCGCCTTCGGGAATGTCCTTGACCGACAGCATCCCTTCGCCGCAGCCGTCGTTGGCGATCAGCACGACCCAATGGCTGTGCCAGCCGGCCCCGTCATTGGCCAGATCGCCATCTCCGTTCTCGTCGAACAGCGGCGTGTCGTCAAAATCCGGATGCGCCGTGGCCACCAGTGCCAGCGTACCGCTGCCGGCTTCAAAGCCAGCGGTTGAGGGATCCAGCGACAGCGGCCAGACGTAGGCCTGCACCCCGGCACCACCCAAGGAGCCGGTGGCGGCCGGCACCGTGCTGCCAGCCTCGCCGCCGGTTTCCATCCGGAAGGTGACATGCCCGCCGCTGCGGCTGGCATGAACGCTGCGGATGTCGGTGTCCGGTGCAATCCCTTCCTTGGCTTCTGACAGCAGCTCAGCATGGGCAGCGGCATGGCTGCCGCCCGCCTGTGCGGCTTGCCCGGACGCCAGCGCGGCAAGTGCCGCTGCATAAATCGCAAGTTTCATTTCGATCTCCTTGATTTCGACTCGATGTCATATCGATAGTATCGAGTCGAAAGTATTGCAATGGTAATTTTGACTCGCTATCAAGCTTGCATGACAGCGGCATATGAAATCGCCAGCTTGCTTGACCGGCTCTCGCGCCTGCATGGCACCGGGCGCCGGGCTGCCGGGCTGAACCCGGCGCAGGCTTCGGCTCTGGACTATCTTGCGCGGGCCAACCGGTTCTCCAGGACGCCGTCGGCGGTAGCCGACTACCTGTCGGCGACCCGCGGCACGGTTTCCCAGACACTGAAGTCGCTGGCCGCCAAGGGTTTGGCGCAAGAAGGGCCGGGCGGCAGCGACCGGCGCTCCCGGCGCTATGACCTCACGCCGCAAGGCCAAGCCGTGGCTGAAGCACTGGACGCAGCACCGCCAGCGGACTTGACGGACCGCCAGATGGAGGACGTGCGGGATGCGCTGCGGCAGCTGGTCAGGGGCATAATCGAGGCCCGCGGCGGGCGCAGTTTCGGGCTCTGCCGCAGCTGCCGCCATCACCGTGCATCAGTGCAGGGCGCCCATTGCGCTCTGCTGGATGTGCCGCTGCGGGATGAGGAAACAACGCAGATCTGCCAGGAGCATGAGCCCGGCATTGCGGAAAATGCGCGGCCGGATGGCTGCACTGGGAGAGGGTGAAAATGCAAGTCAATCTGATCCGGTACGGGCTTTGGTGGATGGGGGCCTCAGTTGCGATGCTGCTGGCAGGCCTCCTGCTGGCGCAGTTCGGCATCGGCATGCCGGCCGGGCTGGCAACGGTGCTGCCGCCGATGGTGGCTTCGGTTGCCGAAGGCATGCGCATTGCCCGGGCCACCCGCGCGCCTTTGCCGGGAAGGGACGCCTGGGTTTGCGCAGCGGCAATGACCGGGGTGGTGGCGGTGCTGACCGTCATCCAGCTGCCGCTCTACTGGAACAGCCCGATGGTGACCGAGGCGCGGCAGACAATTCCCTTTGTCTATCTCGCCGGGATCTTCCTGCTCCTGCTGGCCGTCATCCTGATGGTCAACCGGCTGTTTCTGGGTCACGGCATCAAACTAGGCCTCAAGCGGCTGGAAGAATGATCCTGGGCATCGGAACCGACCTCGCCAATATCGAGCGCATCCAGCGCACTCTGGACCGCTTCGGCGACCGCTTCCTCAACCGCGTGTTCACCGACGTGGAGCAGCGCAAAGCCGAGCGCCGCCGCGATGTGGCCGGCACCTACGCCAAGCGCTGGGCCGCCAAGGAAGCCTGTTCCAAGGCGCTGGGCACCGGCCTGCGCATGGGCATCGCCTGGAAGGACATGGCCGTCTCCAACCTGCGCACCGGCCAGCCGGTGATGCATGTGACCGGCTGGGCTGCCGAGCGGCTGCAACAGATGACCCCGCCCGGCCATGAGGCGATGATTCACGTGACATTGACCGATGACCACCCCTGGGCGCAGGCCTTTGTGCTGATCGAAGCCCGCCCCATTGAGCCGAACCCGGCGGAATTGCCCGCCGGAACTTGACTTGCCCCCTTCAGGCCCGCATGTAGCCCCGGACCCTGTTTTCAAACCGGAGAGCCTGATGACGGCCAAAGCAAAGACCAGCAGTTCGATCATCGAGACGATCAAGACCGTCGTCTACGCGCTGCTGATCGCCGGTGTCTTCCGCACCCTGTTCTTCCAGCCCTTCTGGATTCCGTCCGGTTCGATGAAGGAAACCCTGCTGATCGGGGATTTCCTGTTCGTGAACAAGATGGCCTATGGCTATTCCTATGCCTCCTGCCCCAGCCTCCGCTTCCCGGCAATCGGGGTGAACATCGATGCCAAGAAGATCTGCGCTTTCCTGGACGGCGACAACACCCGCCTGATCGGCAGCGAGCCGGAGCGCGGCGACGTGGCAGTGTTCCGCCACCCCGTGAACGGCAACGACTTCATCAAGCGTCTGGTCGGCCTGCCGGGCGACAAGATCCAGATGAAGAACGGCGTGCTGTTCATCAACGGCGAAGCGGTGAAGCTGCAGGACGCAGGTGAGTTCGAGGAAGTGATGGAACGCCAGGGGCCGCAAGGTTCGATGCCGCGCTGCGAAAACGCGCCGGTAGGCCAGGGCGCCGTCTGTAAGAAGTCGCGCCAGGTCGAATCCCTGCCGGGCGGCACCGAGCATACCGTGCTCAACATAACCAACCAGGGCGTTGACCACACCCGCGTCTACCATGTGCCCGAAGGCCACTACTTCTTCATGGGCGACAACCGCGACAACTCCTCGGACAGCCGCCTGCCGCAGACCGCAGGCGGGGTTGGTTTCGTGCCGTATGAAAACCTGATCGGCCGCGCCGACCGGATCATGTTCTCCTCCGCCGGGCGCTCCATGCTCTATTTCTGGACCTGGCGCGGCGACCGTTTCTTCAAGGGGATCCAGTGAAGCTGTCCAAGGAACTGCGCGCGTTCGAGGAACGGATCGGGCACAAGTTCGCCCGCCCCGACCTGCTGCAGCGCGCCGTGACCCATGCCTCGGTGTCCTCCTCCACCCGCAAGGACAACCAGCGGCTGGAGTTTCTGGGCGACCGGGTTCTGGGGCTGGTGATGGCCACTGCGCTGCTGGAGCATGACAAGACCGCCACCGAAGGCCAGCTGGCGCCGCGCTTTAACGCGCTGGTGCGCAAGGAAGCTTGCGCCGACGTTGCCAAGGAGATCGACCTCGGTGCGGTGCTGAAACTGGGCCGCTCCGAGATGATGTCCGGCGGCCGCCGCAAGCAGGCGCTGCTGGGCGACGCGATGGAGGCGGTGATCGCCGCGGTCTACAAGGACGCGGGCTTTGACGCCGCCGCCGAGGTGATTCTGCGTCTTTGGGGCAGCCGTATCCACCAGGTGGAAACCGACGCGCGCGACGCCAAGACCTCTTTGCAGGAATGGGCGCAGGCGCGCGGGCAGAAGCCGCCGTCCTATGTCGAGGTCTCCCGCAGCGGCCCGGACCACGCGCCGGTCTTCACCATCGCCGCGCGGCTGCAGGACGGCACCGAGGCGCAGGCCACCGCAGGCTCCAAGCGTCAGGCCGAACAGGCTGCCGCCAAGGCCCTGCTGGAACAGTTGGGTTAAGGTCAGACCACGCGGATATAGCCCGCAAGCCCGGTCTTCTGGTGCTCGATCACATGGCAGTGGAACGCCCAGTCGCCCGGGTTGTCGGCGACCAGAGCAATCTCGGCCACCTCGTCCTTAAGCAGCAGCATGGTGTCGGTGAACAGAGGTGGCAGCTTTCGCAAGTTTGAGTTGATGGGCACAAACGCCAGCCCGTGCAGGTGGATCGGATGCAGGTTCGGCGACTCATTCCGTAAGCGAAGCACATAGCTTTTGCCGCGCTCCAGCGTGGCCAGCGGCCCGGTGCCCTTGGCCGCATCCCCGGCCCAAGGCGTGCGGTTGATAGACCAGAAGCTGTAGCCCATGGAGCCGCAATAGCCGTCATTCGGCGGCCCGCCCTCCGGCGTCCAGCCAAAGACAAAGTCATGCACCTCCGCGTTCGAGAGGTCAGGACGTGAAACCGGGTTCGGCGGCAGCGGTTTCAACTCCCGCAGGTCCCGCTTGCGGTCTGCTCCAACCGAACGCAGCTGTGCCATGGTGCGGGTGGGCTGTCCCGGCAGCTCCGCCAGCAGCTCCGCCGTCTGCCCTTCTCCCGCAGGCATCTGCACCGCAAAATCCACCCGCTGGCCCGGGCCGACCAGCAAAGGCTCCTCCCCTGAGGGCAGGGGCAGCTCAATCTCCACCGGATGCCCGTCCCAGGCAATGATCCGGGCCTGTTCCGTGCTCAGGTGCAGCTTGTAAATCCGCGTGGTGTCGGTGTTCACCACCCGCAGCCGAACCAAGCCGCCCGCCGGATGGTCGTAAACCGGCGCCTGCAGCCAGTTCGCGGTCAGCACATTGCCATGCGTCCCGCCGCGGGCCGCGCCGCGCGCCGTGTAATAGGGCAGGAAGGTGCCGTCATCCTTCAGCCGGAAGTCCCGCAGGTTGACCGCCTGGTCGCCGTCGAACCCGGGGTCCTCCGTCTCCCGGATCACCATCACCCCGGTCAGCCCATGCGCCATCTGCGCCATGGTCGTGCAATGCGGGTGATACCAATAGGTGCCTGCATCAGGCGGGGTGAACGCGTAGTCATAGCTCTCGCCGCCTGCGATCGGCATCTGAGTCAGATACGGCACCCCGTCCATCCGGTTTATAATGCGCAGCCCGTGCCAGTGCATCGCGGTGTAGTCTTCGGTGCCATTGGCCACCCGCAGATGCATGGGATTGCCCTGGGTGCCATAGAGGACCGGCGGCGGAGCATCCGGCGACAGGCTAACCAGCCCCTTGGTCGGCGTCTCCCGGAAAGCAAAGCTGGCAGGCTGGATGGTCAGCTGCTGCTGCGCTGGCGCGCCCGCGAGGCTCAATCCCCCCGCGCCAAGCGCCCCGGCAGATGCAGCGGTTCCCAGCAGAAAATCCCGGCGGTTCATCAGGCAGGCCCCTTTATGTGTACTCAAAGAAAGGCCTGGCTTGCGGAGCTGGCTCGGCGCTGCGGTATTGACACGGGATCTGCCACAGGTCTTTGACATAGGGCAAGCCTGTGCGGCTGTGCCTGAAACGCCGTTTCAAAACGCCTCTGGCCCCTGTGGGTAAAATCCTGTAGAGGCACTGATCTGCAAACAGGACCAGTACAGATGACCACACGCGCCGGATTCGTTGCCCTGATCGGAGAGCCCAACGCGGGCAAATCCACCTTGTTGAACCGCATGGTCGGGGCCAAGGTCTCAATCGTGACCCATAAGGTGCAAACCACCCGCGCCCGCATCCGCGGCGTGGCGATGGAGGGCGACGCGCAGCTGGTGTTTGTTGACACGCCGGGCCTGTTCAAACCCCGCCGCCGATTGGACCGGGCGATGGTGGCTGCCGCCTGGGGCGGTGCCGCGGACGCTGACGTCGTCGTGCTGATGGTCGAGGCCCACCGCGGTATCACCGAAGGCGTCGAAACCATCCTCGAAGGCCTTGGCGAGATCGGCGAGGGCCGCACCGTGGCGCTGGCGATCAACAAGATCGACAAGGTACCGGCCGAGAAACTGCTGGGCCTCACCCAGGACCTGAACAGCCGCTATGAATTTGCCGAAACTTTCATGATCTCGGCAGAGCGCGGCCATGGCGTCGACGATCTGCGCCAGTGGCTGGCGGGCAAGCTGCCGGAAAGCCCCTGGCTCTACCCCGAAGACCAGATCGCCGACCTGCCGATGCGGATGATCGCAGCGGAAATGACCCGCGAGAAGCTGACCCTGCGTCTGCACCAGGAACTGCCTTACCAGCTGACCGTCGAGACCGAGAAGTGGGAAGAGCGCAAGGACGGCTCTGCCCGCGTCGACCAGATGATCTATGTGGTCCGTGACGGCCACAAGGGCATCGTGCTGGGCAAGCGCGGCGAGACCATCAAATCCGTCTCCCAGGCCGCCCGTGCCGAGCTGGAGGAATTCCTGGGCCGTAAGGTGCACCTTTTCCTGCAGGTGAAGGTGCGCCCGAACTGGCTGGAAGAGGCGGAACGCTACTCGGAAATGGGCCTCGACTTCAAGGACGGCAACTGAAGAGCCCCATGCTTTTCACCTTTGTGAAAATACTCCCGCCGGAGGCTCCCGCACTACCGGCAGGCGCTGTCACAGGCGGGGGCGCGGCATGACCCGCCTCACCGCCCGGTTCTGGGTGGACGCCTATCTGGCCCGCCTGCGGTTCCAGGACATCCCGGCCTTCATCACGTCGCACGGCGACGACACCGCCGGTGCGGTTCTGGTCAAGCTCAACTCGCTCGACGGCCAGGCCCGGGCCTTCCACCGCACCTATGATCTGATGAGCGGTGACCGCACATGGGATGAACTGGCCGCCGGGACGGAAACGGAGGTCGATGCCTCCATCCGCCGTCAGCGGGAGTTCGACCCCGACCTTTGGGTGATCGAGGTCGAGGACCGGCAGGGCCGCCACCTGCTGGACGAACCCGGCCTGGAATGACCCTGCCGCTTGCAGCCCGCCCGGCAATGCGTTCTGGTAGGGCGGACCGCAGGACAGGGAGGCCCGGTGTTGGAGTGGCGTGATCACGGCATATTGCTTTCGGTGCGCCGCCATGGCGAAAGCTCGGCCATCATCGACGTCTTCACCGAAGAGCACGGCCGCCACGCGGGCGTGGTGCGCGGTGGCGCCGGCCGCCGGATGGCCCCGATCCTGCAGCCCGGTGCGCAGCTGGACGTGACCTGGCGGGCGCGGCTGGAGGATCACCTGGGCAGCTACCACGCCGAGCCCCTGCGCAGCCGGGCTGCCGCGGCGCTCTCCGGGCGGCTGGCGCTGGCCGGGCTCAACACGGTCACCGCGCTGTTGTCCTTCTGCCTGCCGGAGCGCGAGCCGCACGCCGATCTTTATACCCGCAGCGAACAGCTGCTGGACCTGCTGGGGAATGAGGCGCTCTGGCCGCTCGCCTACTTGCGCTGGGAACTGGCATTGTTGGAGGAAATGGGGTTCGGCCTCGACCTCTCAGCCTGCGCCGTGACCGGCAGCCGCTTCGGACTGGCCTATGTGTCGCCGAAAACCGGCCGGGCTGTTTCACGTGAAGGCGCCGGCGACTGGGCCGGCCGGCTGCTGCCGCTGCCGCCGGTGATGCTTGGCCAGGGCAATGCTGACGATAGCGAAATCGTCCAGGCCTTGCGCACAACCGGCTATTTCCTGGAGGCGCATTTGGCGCCCTCGCTGGGCAACCACCCGCCGCCGGAAGCACGCGGAAGGCTGCTGGACCTGCTCAGCCGCCGTCCTTGAACAGCATCTCGCGGCCTGCCTCATTGCTGAGGATCAGCACACCGCCCGTGACTTCCGCCAGCGTCATCTCCTGCAGCGCTTGCAGGAACGCGGCCTCAGCCTCCAGTTCCGGACAGGCCATGCGCGTCACCGCCAGCGGCCCGGTTTCAAACCAGGGATAGGGCGCGTTCTGGCTGCCCAGAAACAGGTTGCAAGGCCCCCGACCGGCGATTTTACCTGTTTCAGGGAATGTCAGGGTAGCTGCGGCGGGAAAGGCGGCGCCGTCAATGACTTGCAGCTGCCATTCGGTACCTGCGGCGCCGTAGGCCGACAGGGTTTCATCGCGCGCGCAGGCGGTCAGCAGCAGGCAAGTGATCAGAACAGCACGCAGCATGACGACGTCCATCAGCAGTTTCTTAAGCCACATTGAAATGCAGCCGCGGTCAGCGCAAGGTCTGCCGGCGCAGGATGCTCCCGTCGGCCGCCACGGCATCAGAGGTGCCTTGCACCCGTTGGGCCCGGTATCGCGCTAAGGCGCGTCGCCTGCCGTTTCATTGCAACGGTGCATTGCCGCGCTGTGCGCAGCCAAGGGGCGGCAGCCGCCAGTTTCAGTTCTCTCGGATGATCTCGGCCACCTTGCGTCCGATCTCGCTGCTGGCCTTGACCGATGGATGGATCATGTCCAGCGCGTGGTAGGAGCGGTCGCCGTATGGCACCAGGTCCTTGTTCGACAGGAAGAAGATTCCTTCATCCTGGGCCGCCAGCTGCCCGATACGGTCTTCCAGCTCGTTGCCCTCGTCCCGGCAATGCTCGATCAGCGATCCCACCCCGGGGCTGCGCAAGTAGCCGACGTAAATGACCTTGGCACCGGTCGCGCGCAGCTCCGACAGCATGCCGGGAATGGCGCCCTCGCGCCCGTCAGCTGAGATCAGCTTGTCCATCTTGCGATTGCAGGCAAAGCAGCCGCAGCCGAGCCACAGGTCATTGCCGCCGCCGTTGACGATTACCCAGTCCCATTCGCCGGGCAGGTACTGCTTGCGGATGTTCATCCCGGCGGCACCGGAAATGGGCAGTTTGTAAATGATCCGCGCGGCAGAGACTGAGCGGTCCACCACAGGTTCCTGCAATTCCCGCGCCACCGTGTCCGAAATGGATTTGCCCGCCAGGCTGTGCCAGGCCAGCAGTGAATCCCCCATTGCCAGAATGCGGGAGGGCTGGTCCGCGGGCATCGTATCGCCGCAGGCGGACAGCAGAAACAGAAACGGCAGAAGGAGGCGGCGAAAGAGTGTCATACCCCTTGTTAAACACGTTTCACCCGGGAGCGAATAACCAGTATCGGAAACAGTATTTTTTTAACGCTGCGGTTGCAGGCCGGACGCATCCAAAGCGGTTCCGGGCTCGACAAATAAAGCCCGGCGCGAACGCCGGGCAAGAAGGGGATTGCTCCCCTGCGGTGGTCACTGGCAGGGCTTAGCCCAGCAGGCGGCGGGCGATGACCTGCGCCTGAATTTCCGCAGCGCCCTCGAAGATGTTGAGGATGCGGGCGTCGCACAGCACACGGGAGATCTTGTATTCCATCGCAAAGCCGTTGCCGCCGTGGATCTGCAGCCCGTTGTCGGCTGCCGCCCAGGCGACCCGCGCGCCCAGCAGCTTGGCCATGCCGGCCTCCAGGTCGCAGCGGTGGCCGTGGTCCTTTTCCCAGGCTGAGAAATAGGTCAGCTGGCGGGCAATCATGATCTCCACCGCCATCATCGCCAGCTTGCCGGAGACCCGCGGGAAATTGATCAGCGACTTGCCGAACTGCTTGCGCTCCTGCGCGTATTGCATGGCGATGTCCAGCGCCGACTGCGCCACGCCGATGGCACGGGCTGCGGTCTGGATGCGGGCCGATTCAAAGGTTTCCATCAGCTGCTTGAAGCCCTTGTTTTCCTCGCCGCCCAGCAGGTTTTCCTGCTTCACATGGAAATTGTCGAAGCCGAGCTCGTATTCCTTCATGCCGCGGTAGCCCAGCACCTCAATCTCGCCGCCGGTCATACCGGGGGTGGGGAAGGGGGCCTTGTCGGTGCCCGGCGTCTTCTCCGCCAGGAACATCGAAAGCCCGCGGTGGTCGGTGGTGTTCGGATCGGTGCGCGCCAGCAGGGTCATCACATGGGTGCGGGCGGCGTGGGTGATCCAGGTCTTGTTGCCGGTGATCTTGTAATCGCCGTTCTCGTCCTTCACCGCGCGGGTGCGCAGGGAGCCAAGGTCGGAGCCGGTGTTCGGCTCGGTGAACACGGCGGTCGGCAGGATCTCCGCGCTGGCTAGTTTCGGCAGCCAGTTGGCCTTCTGCTCGTCGGTGCCGCCGCACAGGATCAGCTCCGCTGCAATCTCGGATCGGGTGCCCAGGGAGCCGACACCGATATAGCCGCGCGACAGTTCCTCGGAGACCACAACCATCGAGGCCTTAGACAGGCCGAACCCGCCGTATTCCTCCGGAATGGTCAGCCCGAAGACGCCCATCTCGGCGAGCTCCTCGATCACTTCCATCGGGATCAGCTCGTCCTTCAGGTGCCACTCGTGGGCGTTCGGTTCGACCTTCTCCACCGCATAGCGGCGGAACTGGTCGCGGATCATCTCCAGCTCTTCCTCCAAGCCGGAGGCGCCGAACATGGTGGAACCGGCCTGTTCTTCCATCAGCTCGACCAGGCGGGAGCGAGCAGCTTGGCTGTTGCCCTGCTCGCAGAGCGTCATCACCGCAGGCACCATCAGCGCACGCTGGGCGTCCTGGCTCAGGCCCAGGTCCTGCAGGCGGATGATCTCGCCCTGGTTCATCTGGATGCCGCCGTAGACCTGCCACAGGTATTCGCCAAAGCCGATTTGGTGCAGCAGCTGCTCCATCTCGCCGAACTTGCCCTCACCCTGCAGCTTTTCCGCCCATTTCTGCATCTGCCGCAGCGAGTAGACATAGGTGGCAAGCCAGGACAGCCCGTGCGCGGCCACCTGGTTTTCCTCGATCAGCTTGCCGGAAACGCGGCCGTCGCTGCTCACCATGTCCTTGACGGAGGCGCGCGCGGCCTCAAGCAGCTGGTCCAGCGGTTCCAGCGCTGCGCCGGTCAGCGCCAGCAGGTCGGGAATGAGAGTCGGTTTCATATGCAAGTCCTGTCCGTCGTGGGCCATGAATCAGATCCTTCTTCGGTCGCCCGGTGGTAAATCATTTTGCAGGTGCAGCGCAACAAAAATACTCACCGGTGCGTTATTTGGATCAAATCTTGCGTGTTGATTTTGCCCGTGCAGCACGCTGCGGATGTGATAGAGCGGAAGGATGACCGCATTGTTTTCGCTTCTTTCCCCGGCAGAGCTGGCAGCGGCCTTTGGCATCGCGCTGCTGGCAGGCACGGTCAAAGGCCTGGTCGGCTTTGCCATGCCGATGATCTTCATCTCCGGCCTCAGCATGTTCCTGGCCCCGGACCTGGCGCTGGCCGGGCTGATTCTGCCCACCTTGGTGACAAACGGCATGCAGGCGCTGCGGCAGGGGCCTGCGGCAGCTGTAGCCTCGATCCGCAAGTTCCGGGTGTTCCTGCTGATCGGGCTTGTCTGCCTGCTGCTCAGCGCCCAGTCCGTGCGGTTGCTGCCGCAACAGGCACTGCTGCTGGTAATCGGTCTGCCGGTCACGGTCTTTGCCTGCATCCAGCTGATGGGAAAGGTCTTCAGCATCGCTAACCCCACCCGCCGCAGCGAGGCGCTGGTGGGCGGCATTGCGGGCCTGATCGGCGGTGTCTCCGGCGTCTGGGGGCCGCCGACGGTGGCCTATCTCACCGCTTTGAATACTGAGAAGACAGAACAGATCCGGGTGCAGGGGGTGATCTACGGCCTCGGCGCGGTGGCGCTGCTGGTGGCGCACATCGGGTCCGGTGTGATCCGGGCTGAGACCGCGCCGTTCTCGCTGGCGCTGATCGTGCCGGCCGTGGCGGGCATGTGGATCGGCGGGCAGCTGCATGACCGCATTGACCAGGTGTTGTTCCGCCGTGCGACGCTGGTGGTGCTGCTGATCGCAGGGCTGAACCTGCTGCGCCGCGGCGTGCTGATGTAGCGGGCGCAGGGCGCCATGCAGCAACGGCTCAGCGCAGAACAACTGGCAACCGGCTCCATCCTGATTGCGCTGGCGGTGATGGCGCTGAAAGTTGCGGCCTGGATGATGACCGCCTCCGTGGCGCTGCTGTCGGATGCACTGGAATCGCTGGTGAACATCGGCGGCGCGGTAATGGCCTGGTTTGCGGTGCGCTATGCCCAGCGGCCCCCGGACGCCGGTCACCCCTACGGCCACCACAAGGCAGAATATTTCTCGGCAGTGATCGAGGGTATTCTGATCGTGATTGCCGCCCTGGTGATCCTGCACGAGGCCATCAGCGCGCTGACCCGCCCTTCACTGGCTGACTGGGGCGTTGCCGGCATGGTGGTGAACGCTCTGGCGATGCTGGTGAACCTTGCCTGGGCGCGGGTGCTGCTGCGCGCGGGCACACTGCTGAAATCCCCGGCCCTGTCGGCTGGCGGCCGCCATCTGATGAGCGACGTCTGGACCTCTGCCGGGGTGCTGGCCGGGCTGGGTCTGGCGCTTGCCACCGGCTGGGCTGTGCTCGACCCGCTCTTGGCGCTGCTGGTCGGCGTCAATATCCTGCGCGAGGGCTGGCTGGTGATTGCCGCCTCCGTGAACGGCCTGATGGACACAGCCGCCCCGGAGGAGGAACGCGCCCGGATCGAAGAAATCATCCACCGTACTGCCAATGGCGCGATGCAGGTCCACGGGCTGAAAACCCGTCGCGCCGGCCGCGCCCTGTTTGTCGAATTCCACATGGTGGTTGACGGCGCCATGTCTGTCCGAGCCGCCCATGACATCTGCGACCGGGTGGAGGCAGCCCTGCGTTCCTCCATCCCCGACGTGCAGCCGGTGATTCACGTGGAGCCGGAGCACAAGCTGGAGCCCGCCGGGATCGAGCCGCGCTGAAGCGTTTGCATTTCCCCGCCGCCTCCCGTTTAACCGCGCTTAAATCAGGCAAAGGAGCAGGTACATGGCGATGGAGTGGAACAGGCTGCTGAACCCGGGGCGGCTGTGCCGGCCGGACTTCCCCGAGGCGCCGGGGCGCGAGGCTTATCTGCAGGACTATGACCGTATCCTGTTCTCCGAGCCGTTCCGGCGGCTGGCGCAGAAAACCCAGGTGCATCCGCTTTACAGCCATGACCATGTGCATCACCGGATGATCCACAGCATGGAGACCTGCAGCGTCGGCCGCTCACTGGGCTCCGGCGTCGGCCAGGCGCTGCTGGCAGCAGGCCGCATCACCCCGGATCAGGTGCTGCGCATCGCCGGCCACGTTCAGGCCGCCTGCCTGCTGCATGACATCGGCAACCCGCCTTTCGGCCACTCCGGCGAGGACAGCATCGGCGGCTGGTTTGCCGCGCAGTTCAAGGCAGGCGCAGGCCTGGCCGCCCAGATCCCGGCAGACCGGCAGGCTGAGTTCGCGCATTTCGAGGGCAACGCCCAAGGTTTGCGCATCGCCGGATGGCTGGAAATGGCCCGGCGCGAGGGCGGCATGCGGCTCAGCTACGCAACATTGGGCGCCTTCCTGAAATACCCCTGCACCCGGCAGGTGCGCGATGCAGTCTGCGGTGATGGCCCGGCGCCTTATGCGGGCCTCAAGAAATTCGGCGTCTTTGCCGCCGACACCGCGCTGCTCGATGAAATCTGCACCGCCACCGGCATGATCCGCGAAGAAGGGGGCTGGTTCCGCCGCCACCCGCTCGCCTTCCTGGTCGAGGCCGCAGACGACATCTGCTACCGCATCATGGATATCGAGGACGCAGGCGCGGTGGGCGACCTGGACCGGGGTGATGTGGCCGCGGTGCTGGAGGACATCACCGGCAAGCCCAACCGCGAGGAAGACGCCGAAATGCCGCTGGGCGAACGTGTCGCCCTGCTGCGGGCGCTGTCCATCGGTGCCGCCACCAGCGCCGCGGTGCAGGCCTTCCTGGACAACTACGACGCCATCATGAGCGGCGAGTTCGACGGCGACCTGATCGGCGCCTCGGCCAAGGCGGACGCCTTTGCGGAGCTGCAGCGGCTGTCGGTGGAACGGATTTTTGCCGCCCGCCGCAAGACAGAACTGGAGGTCGCGGGCCGCCAGGTGCTGCACCGCATTCTCGACCACTTCCACGGGCTCTACACCAATCTGGCCGCATGTGGCTGGGACCCGGTCAGGCTGGGCAAGGAGCATTCCCACTGGGCGCAGCTGATCCGCGCCGTGGATCTCGACCTGCGCGGCGTGGAAGACGCCTATACCGCCATGCATTCGCTGGCGGATTTCGTCTCCGGCATGACCGACCGCTACGCGGTCAAGGTCCGGGACATGGTGACAGGCAGCCTTCAGGTCTGATCGGTTTCCCGTGCGCGCATGGTATTTTCCCGGGCCGTGCTGTCGCGGCCCGCCATCTGGTCGGTGATCCGGTTTGCCCAGGCGTTGTTCTCGTCCGCCAATGCCTTGATCTCCCGCGCCAGAAAGGCAAAGCCCTGGCCGGCCTTACCTGCCCGCGCTGCCTCGATCCCTGCGTTGATCGCCAGAATGGACAGCTTCTGCACCGACCGCAGAATGTTCTCCGCCAGTTTCAGGATTTCTGCATTGTCCGCTTCGGTCTTTTTCAGCGTGCCTTCCAGTACCTTGCGCAAGTTGACTTCAGCCGAAGCATCCACAACCAGCCCTTCAAGAAAGACCATCTCTCCGCTGTCGTCATAGACCGCATTGCCGCGCTCGCGGACCCATGCGGCTGTGCCGTCAGGCCGGTTCAGCCGGTAGGCCACGTCCCAGTTTTCTCCGGCTGCAATGGCGGCATCCACGTCGGCAAAGACACGGTCAATGTCATCTGCATGGGTTAAACCGACGTAAGACACCTTGGCATTGCCAAGGATGTCGGACTTCGGGCAGCCGCAGAGTTTCTCAACCTGGCCGGCCATGAATTCCATCGTGAAATTCTCGTCATTGGCACAGCGGTACACAAAGGCGCTGCCGGTGCTGAAAATGCTGTTGAAAACGGTTAATGCCTGTTGGTCCATCCCGCCCCTCCCTGGGTGTGGCGCAAAACTCAGTAAATCAGCCGCAAAGCTGCGCTTGCGGAAGATTTGCGGTGGAATGGTTAAGGAAGCGTTTACTGGAAAATTAATTTCCTGAAATGAAAAACCCCGGCGCGGAACCGGGGTTTTCTTTACTTGGAGGAATTTAAAAAGCGTCAGCCGATGGCGGCGGCCTTCACGTCCTCGTCAATGAACGGCAGGTACTGCTCGAAGTTGTCGGAGAACATCTGCACCAGCTTGGCCGCCTGGGTGTCATAGGCGTCCTTGTCGTCCCAGGTGCGGCGCGGGTCCAGCAGCAGTTCCGGCACGCCCGGCACGTTAACCGGCACATCAAAGCCGAAGTTCGCGTCCTTGCGGAATTCCGCATCCGCCAGTGAGCCGTCCAGCGCAGCGGTCAGCAGCGCGCGGGTGGCCTTGATCGGCATCCGCGAGCCGGTGCCATAGGCGCCGCCGGTCCAGCCGGTGTTGACCAGCCAGCAGGTTGCTCCGTGCTGGGCGATCTTCTCGCGCAGCAGGTTGCCGTAAACCTCCGGGCGGCGCGGCATGAAGGGGGCGCCGAAGCAGGTGGAGAATGTGGGTTCAGGCTCGGTCACGCCGCGCTCAGTGCCCGCCACCTTGGAAGTGAAGCCGGACAGGAAGTGGTACATCGCCTGCGCCGGGGTCAGCCGCGCGATCGGAGGCAGCACGCCGAAGGCATCGCAGGTCAGCATGATAATGTTCTTCGGGTGGCCGCCGCGGGCGCTGGACGATGCATTGGAGATATAATGCAGCGGGTAGGCGCAGCGCATGTTGGCGGTCAGGCTGTCGTCGTTGAAATCCAGTTCTTTGGTTTCCGGGTCGAACACCATGTTTTCGATCACGGTGCCGAACTTGGAGGTGGTGGCGTAGATTTCCGGCTCTGCCTCGGCATTCAGATTGATGGTCTTGGCATAGCAGCCGCCCTCGAAGTTGAAGGTGCCGTTGTCGGCCCAGCCGTGCTCGTCATCGCCGATCAGCACCCGGTCCGGGTCAGCCGACAGGGTGGTTTTGCCGGTGCCCGATAGGCCGAAGAACACGGCGGTATCGACCGGGTTGCCCTTGGCGTGGTTGGCGGAGCAGTGCATCGGCATGATGCCCTTTTCCGGCAGCAGGTAGTTCAGCAGGGTAAAGACGGATTTCTTGTTCTCGCCTGCGTATTCGGTGCCGCCGATCAGGATCATCTTGCGGTCGAAGTTCATCGCAATGATGGTTTCGCTGCGGCAGTCGTGCTTCTTGGGGTCAGCCTGGAAGCTGGGGCAGTTGATGACAGTGAAATCGGCGATGAAATCATCCAGGTCTTCGCGGTCGGGACGGCGCAGCATGGTGCGGATGAACAGGTTGTGCCAGGCCAGCTCGGTCACCATGCGGACGTTGATCGCATGCGCCGGGTCTGCCCCGCCCACCAGGTCCTGGACGTAGTAGTCCTTGCCCTTCATGTGCTCCAGCATGTCGGCGTAGAGCGCATCAAAGCCCTCGGCGCTCATCGCGGCGTTGTTGTCCCACCAGATGGTGTCGCGCACGCTGTCGGTTTTCACGACATGTTTATCTTTGGGCGACCGGCCGGTGAATTTGCCGGTGGTGACCAGGAAGGCGCCGCCATTGCCCAGCGTGCCTTCGCCGCGCTTCAGCGCAGCTTCGATCAGCGCAGACTCCATGAAGTTGTAATAGACATTGCCCAGACCCTCGATGCCCTGATCCTCGAGGCGGAATTGCGGGTTAACCCGTCCAGATGTCATGCGTTTTTTCTCCTGTGGCGGCGCGGGCGGCACGCAGGCTGCGCGGCTGCGCCAATGGGGCAATAGAAACGGCATCGCTGCCGGTGGCGCGGTCTTAACATGGCGTTTTGGGGGGTGAACAGGCCGGTTTCAACCAGTTAGCGCCATCAGGGCGATGTTTAGCGCAACCATTGTTCTGCACCGCGGCATGTGCCCGGCCATTCAGCAGACGCTAAGGTATTTTTGCCCCAATTGTGTCCAAAGATTGTCCCGATTCTTCAAATGGGATTGATTCGGCGCACCAGAACGGCGATGAAAGTGGTAAAAACAAACTAGAACAGAGCAGATTAGGGGCAATTCCGATGTCGAAGATTGCTTTGGTGGACGATGACAGGAACATCCTGACATCGGTTTCCATGACGCTTGAGGCCGAGGGCTTTGAGGTCGAAACCTATAACGACGGCCAGGCCGCGCTGGACGCCTTCAACAAGAAGCTTCCGGACATGGCTGTGCTGGATATCAAGATGCCGCGCATGGACGGCATGGATCTCTTGCAGCGGCTGCGCCAGAAATCCCAGATGCCGGTGATCTTCCTCACCTCCAAGGATGATGAGATCGACGAGGTGCTGGGCCTGCGCATGGGCGCCGACGACTACGTCAAGAAGCCGTTCTCACAGCGCCTGCTGGTCGAACGGATCCGGGCACTGCTGCGCCGTCAGGAGGCGATCAGCAGCGATGCCTCCGGAGCCGCCACGCCAGAAGCCAAGGTGATGGAACGCGGCAACCTGCGGATGGACCCGTTGCGCCACGCGGTCAGCTGGAAGGGCAAGGACGTGTCCCTGACGGTGACCGAATTCCTGCTGCTGCAGGCACTGGCCCAGCGACCCGGCTTTGTGAAAAGCCGCGACCAGCTGATGGATGTGGCCTATGACGACCAGGTCTATGTGGACGACCGCACCATCGACAGCCACATCAAGCGTCTGCGCAAGAAGATGCGCAGCGCGGATTCGGATTTTGCGGCAATCGAGACCCTTTATGGAATCGGTTACCGTTATAATGAAGAATAAGCGGCACATCTAAGCGGGGCCTTGTGCCCCCGGCCAAGGGAGTGGCGCGGATGCGCGATACCAGCATAGTGCAACGCCAGCAGGACGGCGATGTGGTTCTGGGGGAGGACTGGGTCACCCCCGACCAGTCGGTCACGCGGGAAATGCAGGTCAAGCGCGCGCACCGCGGTCTCTTGCCGCTCAAGGGATCGCCGCTGACCCGCCGGATCATCACCTTCAACCTGATTGCGCTGATCATCCTGGTCACCGGCATCCTCTATCTGAACTCCACGCGCCAGAGCCTGGTGCAGCAGCGGGCCGGTGCGCTGGTCTCTGAGGCGATGCTGGCCGCCGATGTGTTCGAGGCCGAAATGCCCGCGGCTGGCGCCGTCAACTTTGCCGCCGGCGACGGCATCCAGGTGGAGGACACGCTGGCCCGGCTCAGCCTGCGCGGCGGTGTCGAGGCCTTTGTGTTCGACACCACCGGCAACCTGATTTCCAGCATCAAGGGCGTGGACCGCAGCGATGCGCTGAACGTGCTCAACGACAGCGGCCGCAGCCGCACCCTGATCAGCGATGCGCTGTCCCGCCTCTGGGGGCTGGCTGATGGCGGTGAAGCGCCCGCCGCTTCCGGCCCGTCGCTGGAGGAGCGGCTCAGCGGGCTGGTGGACCAGGCGATGAATGGCAGCACCGGGGTGGAAACTGTGGCGGACACCGGCGGCAGCCGGGTGATTTCCGCGGCCACCCCGATCATGCACAACGGCACCGCTGTGGGGGTGATCGCGCTGACTTCGCCCACCGGCGAGGTGGACGCGCTGGTCCGCGGCGAGCAGGAGCGGGTGCTGCAGATGTTCGTGGTGGCACTGCTGGTCTCCGTCGGCCTCAGCCTGGTGCTGGCCTCGACCATTGCCAACCCGCTGGCTGATCTGGCTGAGGCGGCGGAGTTGGGCCGCGACCGCGGCAGCCGCAAATCCAATCCGGGACGGATCCGCATCCCGGACCTGTCTGCCCGCCCTGATGAGATCGGCCGTCTCAGCCGGGCCCTGCGCGGCATGGTCAAGGCGCTCTATTCCCGCATCGACAGCAATGAACAATTCGCCGCCGATGTCGCGCATGAGATCAAGAACCCGCTGGCCAGCCTGCAATCCGCGGTCGGCACTCTGCGCATGGTCAAGCGCGACGACCAGCGTCAGAAGCTGATGGACGTGATCGAACACGACGTGCGCCGCCTAGACCGCTTGGTCAGTGACATCTCCAACGCCTCGCGGCTGGATGCCGAACTGGTCAAGGAGGAGGAAGAGGAATTCGACCTGCTGGCCATGCTGGGCAACCTGAACCAGTACCTGGGCGAGGATGCCCGCGCCAAGGGCATCGACTATATCACCGACCTGCCCGCTCAGCCGATCCAGCTGCAAGGGCTGGAGGCCCGGCTGGCGCAGGTCTTTGTCAACCTGATCACCAACGCGATTTCCTTCTGCGAGGAGGGCGACGCCATCCGTGTCTGGGCGCGGCGCCGCGCCAACCGGGTGCTGGTGGTGGTCGAGGACACCGGCCCCGGCATTCCCGACCAGGCGCTCTCCAAGATTTTCAAACGCTTCTACTCGCAGCGCCCGGTGGAGCATTTCGGCAACAACTCCGGCCTTGGCCTGGCAATCTCCAAGCAGATCGTCGAGGCGCATGGCGGCGTGATCTGGGCCGAGAACATCCGCCCGACAGAGGCCGATGTAACTTCTGAGCCGCTTGGCGCGCGTTTTGTGGTAGGCTTGCCTGTCTGAAGCCGGTGAAAGCCCATGTCTGAACCGCAAAGCCTCATCCTGCATGCCTCTTGCGTCGCGCTGGAGGGGCGGGGGCTTTTGATCACCGGCACTTCCGGGCAGGGCAAATCCGCGCTGGCGCTGCAGCTGATGGCCTTTGGCGCCCAGCTGGTAGCCGACGACCGGGTGCTGGTGCAGGTCTTGCACGGGCAGCTGGTCGCCAGTGCCCCGGAACCGATCCGCGGCCTGATTGAGGCCCGCTTTATGGGCCTGCTGCAGGCGCAGATCCGCAGCCCGGTGCCGGTGACGGCGCTGGTCGATCTCGACGAGGCAGAGACCGAACGCCTGCCGGTGCGCCATACCACTCAGCTCCTGGGACAGGAGATTGTCCGGGTCAAACGGGTGGACGGCGCCCATTTCGCCCCGGCCCTTATGCAATACCTCAGATGCGGGGCGCTGGACCCGGATGCCTGAACAGAAAAAACAGGCGGTGCCGGCGGTTCTGGTCACCGGGCCTTCCGGCGCGGGCCGGACCACCGCAATCAACGTGCTGGAGGACCTCGGCTTCGAGGCGATCGACAACCTGCCGCTGCGCCTGCTGCCCGGCTTGTTCGACGCCGCCGCCGCGCCGCGCCCGATGGCCTTGGGGCTGGACAGCCGCAACCGGGACTTCTCGCCGCGTGCGCTGCTCGATGTGATCGACATGCTGTCGGGCCGCCGCGAGCTGGACCTGACCGTGCTTTATCTCGATTCGCAGCCCGACGTGCTGCTGCGCCGCTACTCGGAAACCCGCCGCCGCCACCCGCTGGCACCCGCGGAATCCCCGGGCGAGGGCGTGCGCCGCGAGCTGGATCTGATGGGCCCGATCCGCGACCGGGCCGATATCCTGCTCGACACCTCCGATATGAACGTCCACCAGCTGAAGGCTGAGATCGAGCGCTGGTTCGCCCCCGGCGGCCGCACCCTGGCGCTGTCGGTGCAGAGCTTCTCCTACAAGCGCGGCATGCCGCACGGTATCGATATGGTGTTCGACTGCCGCTTCCTGGCAAACCCTTACTGGGACCCGGGCCTGCGCGCGCTGAACGGCCGGGACCCCGCGGTGCAGGACTATGTCCGCGCCGACGGCCGGTTTCAGCCGTTTTTCGACCGGGTGCTGGACCTCACCCGGCTGCTGCTGCCGGCCTACCGGGACGAGGGCAAGTCCCATTTTTCCATCGCCTTCGGTTGCACCGGCGGCCAGCACCGCTCGGTCACAATGGCGGAAACCCTGGCCAAGGCCCTTGCAGAGGACGGCCTGCAAGTGTCAATTAGACACCGCGAGCTGCAAGGCCAGCAAAAGAAGTGAGAGGCCGGGTTGATCGGGATTGTGATCGTAGCGCATGGCGGACTGGCAAAGGAATACCTTGCCGCGGTGGAACACGTTGTGGGTCCGCAGCCCAGCCTGGTGGCCATTGGCATCGGCCCGGAAGATGACCGCAGTGCCAAGCAGAAAGAAATTGCCGCCGCAGCCGACAAGGTTGACAGCGGCGGCGGCGTGGTTGTGGTGGTGGACCTCTTCGGCGGCTCGCCCTCTAACCTCAGCCTCAAGGCTTGCGCGCCTGCGGACCGCCGGATTCTCTATGGCGCCAACCTGCCGATGCTGATCAAACTGGCGAAATCCCGCCACCTGCCGGTGGCTGACGCGGTCCGGCAGGCGATGGAGGCCGGTCGCAAGTATATCAACGCGCAAAACGTAAACCCTGACGGGGAGCAGGCACATTAAATGGCTCTGAAGACGCTGAAAATCATCAATGAAAAAGGGCTGCACGCCCGCGCCTCGGCCAAGCTGGTGGAGGTGGTCGAAGCGTTTGACGCCACGGCAGAGGTGCTGAAGGACGGAATGTCAGCCTCCGGCGACAGCATTATGGGCCTTTTGATGTTGGCAGCCTCGAAAGGAACGACTATTGACGTCGAGACCTCGGGGCCCGATGCTGACGCGCTGGCGCATGCGCTGGAGGCTCTGGTGGCCGACAAGTTCGGCGAGGGCTACTAGGCCCGCGCCGGTGACGGGACGGGAACAGGCACATTGGCGGATACCGCACAAGACAGGAATACCGGCATCGCTCCGGAAACCACGGATCAGACCGGCGAGGTCTATGACCGCCGCACGCTGACCTACGCCAACTCCTTCGACGACCGCTGGACCTCGTTGGCGATCAAGACCATCGAGTGGCTGACCGGCAAGCTGACGATCCTGCGCATGGTCAGCAAGTTCGAGAAGCGGAACGCCGAATACCGCGGCCAGAAGTTCTGGCGCGGCGCGCTCAACACCATGGGCATCGACCTGCAGACCCCGCAGGAGCAGATCGATAACATCCCCGCCGACGGCCCGGTGGTGATCGTCGCCAACCACCCGCACGGGATGGTCGACGGCATGATCTTTGCGGACCTGATCGGCCGCCGCCGCCTCGATTACCGCATCCTGACCCGCTCGGTGCTGACCGGCCTGGATGAGGCTGCGACCTCCTTCATGATCCCGGTGCCCTTCCCGCATGACCCCGAAGCGCAGCGCAAGATGGTGGACATGCGTGCCAAGACCATGGCCTTCCTCAAGGACGGCGGCGCCGTGGCCCTGTTCCCCTCGGGCGTGGTGATGTCGTCGGACAGCTGGTTCGGCCCCGCGGTCGAGCGTGAATGGAACGTCTTCACCGCTCAGCTGATCCGCCGTTCCGGCGCCCGGGTGGTGCCGATCTACTTCCCCGGTTCGAACTCGCGCTGGTATCAGATCGCCTGCCAGATCTCCCCAATCCTGCGCCAGGGCCTGCTGCTGCACGAGATTGTCCGCTCCTGCAACAAGCCGCAGGCGCCGGTGGTCGGCAAGCCGCTGACCGATGAACAGATGGCGCAGCTGCAAACCGATCCGCGCGGCTTCATGGCCTGGCTCCGTGAGCACACGCTGAGCCTCGGCAAGCAGGGTTGAGCCCTCCTGATCCACACGGCTGGAAACGAAAAAGCGCCCCGCGGGGCGCTTCTTTGTTTGTGCCGGCTGTTACCGGGTCGGCACTGGTGTTTCGCCGCGGTAGTCATAGAACCCGCGCTGGGTCTTGCGGCCCAGCCAGCCGGCCTCGACGTATTTGGTCAGCAGCGGGCAGGGGCGGTACTTGGTATCCGCCAGCCCGTCGTGCAGCACGTTCATGATCGCCAGACAGGTGTCCAGGCCGATGAAATCCGCCAGCTCCAGCGGCCCCATCGGGTGGTTGGCGCCCAGCTTCATCGATTCGTCGATCGACTTCACCGACCCCACGCCTTCATACAGGGTATAGACTGCTTCGTTGATCATCGGCATCAGGATCCGGTTGACGATGAAGGCCGGGAAATCCTCAGCGCTGGCAGAGGTCTTGCCCAGCCGCGCCACCACGTCCTGGCACGCCTTGAAGGTCGGCTCATCCGTTGCGATGCCGCGGATCAGCTCCACCAGCTGCATCACCGGCACCGGGTTCATGAAATGGAACCCCATGAAGCGCTCGGGGCGGTCGGTGCGGCTGGCCAGCCGGGTGATCGAGATCGACGAGGTGTTGGAGGTCAGGATCGTATGCGGCTGCAGATGCGGCTGCAGGTCCTCGAAGATCGCCTGCTTCACGGTCTCCCGCTCGGTCGCGGCCTCGATCACCAGATCGGTTGCGCCCACATCCGCCAGCTTCAGAGACGGCACGATGCGCGCCAGCGCGTCCTTCACATCGGCCTCGGAAATCTTCCCTTTGCTGGCCTGGCGCTCCATGTTCTTGTGGATCAGGCTCAGCGCGCCGTCCAGCGCCTGCTGGCTGACGTCATTCAGCACGACCTCGTATCCGGCCAGCGCCATGACATGGGCAATGCCGTTGCCCATCTGACCTGCGCCGATCACACCAACCTTCTGAATTTCCATGCCTCAGGCTCCTGAAATAGCTGCCGCAACCATACTGGCCGCGCACGGGCAGGCACAAGGGCGGCTGGCCCGGATTTGAGGCAAATTCTCACTTTAGGGAAATTGCAATGGTTGCCCGCCAAGGTGAGTCTCGGGTGAAAAATTGGTGGTACTATGAGCTATGAACTCAAAAGCGCGGGGGCGCTTGCGGGGGAACCATGCAGATATGGTCAATCCAGACTGCTGGTAAGGGGGCCGCGAAGGTCCCTGGAAGACCCTTATGTTGCCTTCCTGGGCGGAACCGAAGTCTACGGGCGATTCGTTGAATTTCCCTTCGTCGACTCGCTGCAGACCCGGCTGGGCATGGATTGCGTCAACCTGGGCAGCGTGAATGCGGGCCTGGACAGCTTTGCGCAGGACGACACCCTGATCGAGGTCGCCCGCAAGGCCCGTCTGACCGTGGTGCAGATGCTGGGCGCGCAGAATATCTCCAATCCCTATTACCGGGTGCATCCGCGCCGCAACGACCGTTTCCTGGCGGCCCAGCCCGCGCTCAAGTCTCTGTACCCTGAGGTCGACTTCACCGAATTCCACTTCAACAAGCACCTCCTGTGCACCCTGCGCGAAATCTCCGCCCAGCGGTTTGAGCAGGTGCGCGAACAGCTGCAGCGCAGCTGGGTCGACCGGATGAGCAGGCTGGTGGATGATCTGGACGGCCGCGTCCTGCTCCTGTGGCTTCGCTATGCGCTGGACGCCGGTGCCGGCTTCCCGGAGGAGCCGGTGCTGGTTGACCGCGCCATGGCTGAGGCGCTGCGCCCCAAGGTGCAGGGCATCCTCGAGATCAAGGCCGCCTCCGCCGCCGCGGCGCAGGATATCTCCGGCATGATCTTCGGCCCGATGGAGCTGCCCGCAGCCCGCCACATGATCGGCCCCAAGGAACACCTGAAAATCGCAGAGGCGCTGGCCGGCGACCTGAAACCGCTGCTGCGGGCCTGAGGGCCAGGCCCTGGCTCCAAACAGCCCGGGCTCCCGGAACGGAAAAAGGCCCGCCAATTGGCGGGCCTTTCCTTTGATCAGCTGTCCGGCTGGGCTCAGCCCAGCTTCTCGGTCAGGGCCGGGACGGCGTCGAACAGGTCGGCAACCAGGCCAAAGTCCGCAACCTGGAAGATCGGAGCTTCTTCGTCCTTGTTGATCGCCACGATGACCTTGGAGTCCTTCATGCCGGCCAGGTGCTGAATGGCGCCGGAGATGCCGATGGCGACATACAGGTCCGGGGCAACAACCTTGCCGGTCTGACCCACCTGCCAGTCGTTCGGGGCATAGCCCGAGTCGACGGCCGCGCGGGAGGCGCCAACAGCGGCGCCCAGCTTGTCGGCCAGGTTCTCGATCAGTTTGAAGTCTTCCTCGGAGCCGACGCCGCGGCCGCCGGAGACAACGATGCCGGCCGAGGTCAGCTCGGGACGGTCGCTTGCGGCAACCTTGTCTTCGACCCACTCGGACAGGCCCGGGTTTGCGGCAGCCGAGATGGTCTCAACCGATGCCGAGCCGCCTTCGCCAGCTGCGTCAAAGGACGCGGTGCGGAAGGAGACGACTTTCTTGGCGTCGCTGGATTTCACGGTCTGGATCGCGTTGCCGGCATAGATCGGGCGCTCGAAGGTGTTGCCGTCGACAACGCCGGAGACGTCCGAGATCACCATCACGTCCAGCAGCGCGGCAACGCGCGGCAGAACGTTCTTGGCGTCGGTGGTGGCCGGAGCAACGATGTGCTCGAAGTCGGAGGCCAGGCCTGCGATCAGCGCCGCGGTCGGCTCCGCCAGGCGGTGGCCCAGCGATGCGTCTTCGGCAACCAGTACTTTGGACACGCCTGCGATCTTGGCAGCTTCTTCGCCGGCCGCAGCAGCGGAGGCGCCAGCGGCCAGAACGGTCACGTCGCCCAGCTTGGAGGCAGCGGCAACGGCTTTTGCGGTTGCGTCCAGCGCCAGCGCGCCGTCGGTCACTTCAGCAAGGAGAAGAACAGCCATTACACAGCCCCCGCTTCTTTGAGTTTCTCAACCAGCTCGTCGACGGAGCCGACCACGATGCCTGCGGCGCGTGCCGGCGGCTCTTCGGTCTTGACGATTTCCAGGCGCGGCGTGACGTCGACGCCGTAGTCGGCGGCGGTTTTCTCGTCCAGCGGCTTCTTCTTCGCCTTCATGATGTTCGGCAGCGACGCATAGCGCGGCTCGTTCAGGCGCAGGTCCACGGTGATGATGGCGGGCATCTTCACGGAAATGGTCTGCAGGCCGCCGTCGACCTCACGGGTCACCTTGGCGCTGTCGCCTTCGATGTCCAGTTCAGAGGCGAAGGTGCCCTGGGACCAGCCCAGCAGCGCCGACAGCATCTGGCCGGTTGCGTTCATGTCGTTGTCGATTGCCTGCTTGCCGCAGAGCACGACGCCCGGCTGCTCTTCCTCGACCACTTTGGCCAGGATCTTGGCAACCGCCAGCGGCTCGATGTCGGTGTGCACGTCGTCGGCAGCAACCACCAGGATGGCGCGGTCTGCGCCCATGGCCAGCGCGGTGCGCAGGGTTTCCTGAGCCTGCTTCACGCCGATGGAAACCGCAACCACCTCATCAGCCTTGCCGGCTTCTTTCAGGCGGATGGCTTCTTCGACAGCGATTTCGTCGAAGGGGTTCATCGACATTTTCACGTTGGCGAGATCGACACCGCTGCCGTCCGCTTTGACGCGGACCTTCACGTTGTAGTCAATCACGCGTTTGACAGGCACGAGTACCTTCATTTTGCGTTCTCTCCTTAACAAACGGCAAGCCGCCCAGGGCGACTCCCCCTCTATGCTCTCGCAGCGTTGATACCGGCTGGTGCGGGCGCGCAACAGGGCAAAATCGTCACGTTAGCGCACGCCGACGTCGCGTTTGCTCATTTGGAACATCATTTTTTCAAGAATGTTTCCGGTGGGAAATCCGCCTGCCGCAACGGCAGGGCTCAGCAGCCCCGCATGACGTGTTTGGCGCCGGATTCGCAAGAATCCGGCGCCAAAGTGCGAATCAGACCGGGGCAGGGGGCCTCAGCGGTTGGCGCCGGGCACCCACAGGACGTCGTCCTTGCCGCCGTTGTTGGCGGTGCGGGCGGCGACAAAGAACCAGTCGGACAGGCGGTTCAGGTATTTCACCGCCGCCGGGTTCACGTCTGCCGTTGTGCTGAGGTCGGTGGCCAGCCGCTCGGCGCGGCGTGCCACAGTGCGGCAGACATGCAGGTGCGCCGCCAGTTTCGACCCGCCCGGCAGGATGAAGCTGCGCAGCGCCTCCAGATCCTTGTTCATCACGTCGATCTCGGCTTCCAGCCGCTCGACCTGCGCCACCGCAATCCGCAGCGGCGGGTACTCGGCGTCCGCATCCTTCTCCATCTCCGGCCGGCACAGGTCTGCGCCCAGATCGAACAGGTCGTTCTGGATCCGCGCCAGCGCCGCATCCATCTCGCCGTCCGCCTCCAGCCGGGCGACGCCGACAAAGGAATTCAGCTCATCCGAGGTGCCATAGGCATTGACCCGCGCCGAATGCTTGGCCACCCGCTCGCCGTTGCCGAGCGCGGTTTCGCCCTTGTCGCCGGTGCGGGTGTAAATCTTGTTCAGAACGACCATCGCCGCTTATCCTCCCTGGTTGCGCAGGTAGACGTACGTCAGCACCAGCACCACCGCAATGAATTGAAACAGGATGCGCAGCCGCATCATTTTGTTGGCATTGCGGCGGTTGAACTCGCCGCCCTTGCCGAAACCGCCAATGCCGATGACCAGCGCCACAACAACGGCCGCCACGGCTGCCAGTGCCAGATAATACAGCGGATCGCTCATCCTGTCCCCCAAGACCATCTATTCTGCTGGCAACCGTCTACCCTGCACGGGCGCCGATGGCGACCCTATCCGAGCTTCACAAGGATGCGGTCAATTGCCCGTGTCGGCAGGATGCGCCGCAGGAAGCCGGCGATATGCGTGGGCGTGGTGACATAATAGCGCGGATGCGGTCGCCTGGATTCGCAGGCATGCGCCAGCTTGGCGGTGACGGCTGAGGCCGGCAGCTCGAACCGGTCAGGTCCTGTGCCCTCGTAAAGCCGCTTCAGCAGCCGCGATTCGTACAGCTCGCGCAGCGGCGACGCCTTCCAGTCAATGAAGCGCTCGAAATGCGGGATCGATTTCTCGCGGATTTTCGACGTCACCGGTCCCGGCTCGATCAGCACCATGTGAATACCGGTCCCGCGCAGCTCCACCCGCAGGGTGTCCGTCAGCCCCTCCAGCGCGTATTTCGTCGCCACATAGGCGCCGCGCCAGGGAAAGGTCACAAACCCCAGGATCGAGGAATTCTGCACGATCCGCCCGTGCCCCTGCCTGCGCATCACCGGAATCACCTGCCGGGTCAGCTCGTGCCAGCCAAAGAAATTAGCCTCGAAGATCGCGCGCAGCCCTTCGGTCGGCAGATCCTCCACCGCGCCCGGCAGCCCGTGCGCGCCGTTGTTGAACAGCGCGTCCAGGGTGCCGCCGGTGGCCTCCAGCACTTCCGCCAGTCCCGCGGTGATGCTCTCCGGATCGGTGTAATCAATGCGCGGGCTCTCGAAACCTTCGGCCCGCATCCGGTCGCAGTCGCGCTGCTGCCGGCAGGAGGCAAACACCCGCCAGCCGCGCGCCCGCATGCCGCGGGCCGCATCCAGGCCGATTCCGGAGGAGCAGCCTGTGATCAGGATAGTCTTTTTCAAGTGATCGCCCTTTTGCCGGAAACCTCCGGAGCACTTATGGGCGTTTCTTGCTCACCAGGGAAGCGGCAATCCAGCCCACCTTGCCCTTGCCGGGCGCGCGCAGGTGCAGCCAGCCGGTGCCGCTGTCCTCGAACACGATCACCTCATCCCCGCCCAAGAGGCGGGCAATCACCGGGTAATTGGTGCCCGGCCCCTGCCGCATGTTCACCCGCGAGGCGCGGATGCTGCGGCGGTCGACAAAGGTTTCGGGCGCGGGCGAGGCGGGTGCCGTGGTTTCCTCCGCTGCCAGCGCAACCGGTGTTGCGCTGACCGCCGCCAGTCCGCCTTCCAGCGAGGCCAGCTGCAGGGTTGCCGCTTCCGGCTCCGCCGAGAACGCCGTCTGGGTCGAAGCCAGCACGCCGGATGCACTCACAAGATGCTGGGCCGCCACGCGCTGGCGCAGATTGGGATCGGCTGCGGGACGGGCGGGCGGCTCGGTTTCGCTGCGCCGGGTCAGGACCGGCTGCGCACTCAATGCGGCAGTGGTGATTCTCTCGGGCCCCTGCGCCGCTGCGGCCGGTTTGGCTTCGGCCACAGGCTTCGGACGTTTCGGCGGCTCAAAATCCGCCCCTCCGCTGAGTTCGTAGAATCCCCAGCCCAAAAATGCGAAAGACACAAAAATAAATCGCGACATAACCTAGTCCCCCTCGTACCACCACACAGGGCAGCTGCACGGAATAGCATTGGTTTGAAAAAGAAACGCACGGCGCGGCTGCCTGGTTCCATTTAACCTAGGGCAAGTTAACGGTGGGGAAACAGGGGAGAGTCAGACTTCTTCTCCCCCCGGAATCCGTTGGCGCGCTGCGGCAGCCTGCGAATTTCGCGCGCGCCCGCTTTACCAATTCCGGCGGCGGCAGTATCACGATTTCATGACCGACCTGGTAGAAGATCCCGACATGCCGTCTGCCCCCGAACAGGGTGAAATCCTGGAACCGCTGCGCCGCGCCATTGGCGAGCGCTATCTGACCTATGCGCTCAGCACCATCATGCACCGGGCGCTGCCCGACGCGCGCGACGGGCTGAAGCCGGTGCACCGGCGCATCCTATATGCGATGAACCGCCTGCGCCTCAGCTCCACCGGCGGCTTCCTGAAATCGGCCAAGATCTCCGGCGACACCATGGGCGACTTCCACCCCCACGGCGACGCCGCGATCTATGACGCGATGGCGCGCCTGGCGCAGGACTTCAACGTCCGCTACCCGCTGGTCGACGGCCAGGGCAACTTCGGCAACATCGACGGCGACAACCCGGCGGCCTCGCGCTACACCGAGGCGCGGATGACCTTCGTGGCCGAGGCGATGCTGGAAGGCCTGAACGAGGATTCGGTCGATTTCCGCGACAACTACGACGGCCGCCTCACTGAGCCGGCGGTGCTGCCCGCGACCTTCCCGAACATCCTGGCCAACGGCGCCGCAGGCATCGCGGTGGGCATGGCGACCAACATCCCGCCGCACAACATTGCCGAGCTGATCGACGCCTGCCTGCATCTGATCCGGACGCCGGATGCCCGCGACGACACCCTGCTGAACTACGTGCCCGGCCCGGACTTCCCCACCGGCGGCATCATCGTCGAGCCCAAGGAAAACATCGCCAAGGCCTACAGCACCGGCCGCGGCTCCTTCCGCCTGCGCTGCAAGCACGAGGTCGAGGATCTTGGCCGGGGCCAATGGCAGGTCGTCGTCACCGAGATCCCCTATCAGGTCCAGAAGTCCAAGCTGATCGAGAAGATCGCTGAGCTGATCCAGACCAAGAAGGTGCCTATCCTCGCCGACGTGCGTGACGAATCGGCGGACGACATCCGCATCATTCTGGAGCCCAAGTCCAAGAACGTGGACCCCGAGGTTCTGATGAACATGATGTTCCGCAATTCGGACCTGGAAATCCGCTTCAGCCTCAACATGAACGTGCTGATCGACGGTGTGACCCCCAAGGTCTGCTCCATGAAGGAGGTGCTGCGCGCCTTCCTCGACCACCGCCGCGACGTGCTGCAGCGCCGCTCGCGCCACCGGATGGAAAAGATCGACCATCGGCTGGAAGTGCTCGAAGGCTTCATCATCGCCTTCCTGAACCTCGACCGGGTGATCGACATCATCCGCTATGATGAGGATCCCAAGGCGGCCCTGATCCGCGAGGACTGGAGCAAGGACCACCCCCGCGCCTTCACCGAGGCCGAGTATGTCTCCCCGGCCGCCGGCACCGGCGAGCTGACTGAGGTGCAGGCCGAGGCGATCCTCAACATGCGCCTGCGGTCTTTGCGTAAGCTTGAGGAAATCGAACTGGTCCGCGAACGCGATGCCCTGCGCGAGGAGCGCGCCGGACTGGTCGAGCTTCTGGCTTCCGAAGATCTTCAGTGGTCCCGCATCTCCGAACAGCTGAAGGAAACCAAGAAGCAGTTCGGCAAGGATTACGCAGGCGGCGCCCGCCGCACGTTGTTTGCCGAGGCAAGCGAGGTTGAGGACGTGCCGCTGGAGGCGATGATCGACCGCGAGCCGATCACCGTGGTCTGCTCCCAGATGGGCTGGATCCGCGCCATGACCGGCCACATCGACCTGAACCGCGAGCTGAAGTTCAAGGACGGCGACGGCCCGCGCTTCATCTTCCATGCGGAAACCACCGACCGCCTCTTGGTGTTCGGGTCCAACGGCCGCTTCTACACCCTGTCGGCGGCCAACCTGCCCGGCGGCCGCGGCATGGGCGAACCGCTGCGCCTGATGGTCGACCTGCCGAACGAGGCCGAAATCGTCGACCTGCTGATCCACAACCCCGACGGCCGCCTGCTGGTTGCCTCGGACGCGGGCAACGGCTTCATCTGCGCCGAGAAGGAAATCGTCGCCCAGACCCGCAGCGGCAAGCAGGTGCTGAACGTCAAGGACGACGAGCGCGCCAAGATCTGCATCCCGGTCGACGGCGACCACGTCGCCGTGGTCTCGGAGAACGGCAAGTTCCTGGTCTTCGCGGTCGAGGAGATGCCCGAGCTCACCCGCGGCAAGGGCGTGCGCCTGCAGAAATACAACATGGCCCGCGGCAAGCAGGGCTCGCTGGAACTGGACGGCGGCCTCAGCGACATCACCACCTTCAACTGGGATGACGGCCTGCGCTGGGAAATGGGCGGCGGCAAGACCCGCCACGAGGCTGACCTCACCCAGTGGCTCGGTAAGCGCGCCGGGGTGGGCAAACGCCCGCCGCACGGCTTCCCGCGCAACTACAAGTTCAAGTAAGGCGGCAGAAACCTGCTGCCTGCCTGTGCCCCCCGCGCCACCCGCGCGGGGGCTGCTGAACCCGGGCCTTTACCCTGTATGCTGCGCCCGGCTATCTGAGCAGGACCGATTTACCGTGGGGGACTACCATGATCCGCATTCTTTCCATGCTGGCTGCGCTGGCCCTGCTCACCGCCTGCGGCGAAACCCGCCTGGACGAGGCGCCGGAGGATCTGGGCGCCTTCCAGGCCCGCGTGACCCACGTCTACACTGAGAAAGCGCTGCAATGGCCGCTGTCGCGCGACGCCGAGCACAGCGAATGGACCGCGCCGATCGAAAACGCGCTGAACACCCGCCTGCGCCGCTACCAGGGCGCGCAGCAGTACGACGTCGCGGTGACGCTCGAAGGCTTCATGCTGGCGCCGCCCGGCGTGCCGGTGCTGTTCTCCCCCAAAAGCGCGGTGGTTGTGAACGTCTTTGTCTATGACGTGGCGCAGAAGAAATTCCTCGCCAAGAAGCATCAGATGGAGATCTTCGAAAGCACCACCGGCGAAAGCGCCCTCCTGGGCTCCGGACATGCCCGCACCAAGCAGGAGCAGATCCAGGGGCTGGCGGTCAATATCGCCGACAAGGTCGAGGAATGGATGGCCGAGCAGCACCAGGAGGAGGGCTGGTTTGCCCCGCGCGCCGCGGCGGAATCGGGCAGCAGCGCAGAGGCCGCTGCGGCAGAGACGCAACCGGCTGGCTGAGCCTTGTGAAAACCGCCCCTGTCAAGCAGGAACGGGTTGATTTTTGCCGGCAAACCAAATAATCCGCCGGCGCAGAGGAAACCGGGTCGGCATGCGACCCCTCATTTCAAAAGGGCGCCTAAGCAATGGCTAAGGAAAAGTTTGAACGTAATAAACCGCACGTCAACATCGGCACCATCGGCCACGTTGACCACGGCAAGACCACTCTGACCGCGGCTATCACCAAATACTTCGGTGACTTCAAAGCCTACGACCAGATCGACGGCGCACCGGAAGAAAAAGCCCGCGGCATCACCATCTCGACCGCGCACGTCGAGTATGAGACCGAGAACCGCCACTACGCGCACGTCGACTGCCCCGGCCACGCCGACTACGTCAAGAACATGATCACCGGCGCGGCCCAGATGGACGGCGCGATCCTGGTTGTGAACGCTGCTGACGGCCCGATGCCGCAGACCCGCGAGCACATCCTGCTGGGCCGCCAGGTTGGCATCCCGAAGATGGTCGTGTTCATGAACAAGGTTGACCAGGTCGACGACGAAGAGCTGCTGGAGCTCGTCGAAATGGAAATCCGCGAGCTGCTGTCCTCCTACGACTACCCGGGCGACGATATCCCGATCGTTGCAGGCTCCGCTCTGGCGGCGATGGAAGGCAACAAGCCGGAAATCGGCGAAGAGAAGATCAAAGAGCTGATGGCGGCTGTCGACGAATACATCGACACCCCGGCGCGTGCGGTTGACCAGCCGTTCCTGATGCCGATCGAAGACGTGTTCTCGATCTCCGGCCGCGGCACCGTTGTGACCGGCCGTGTCGAGCGCGGCGTGATCAACGTGGGCGACTCGATCGAAATCGTCGGCATCCGCGACACCACCACCACCACCTGCACCGGTGTGGAAATGTTCCGCAAGCTGCTGGACCGCGGTGAAGCCGGCGACAACATCGGCGCCCTGCTGCGCGGTGTGGACCGTGACGGTGTTGAGCGCGGCCAGGTGCTGTGCAAGCCGGGTTCCGTGACCCCGCACACCAAGTTCGAAGCCGAAGCCTACATCCTGACCAAGGAAGAAGGCGGCCGCCACACCCCGTTCTTCGCGAACTACCGTCCGCAGTTCTACTTCCGCACCACCGACGTGACCGGCACCGTGACCCTGCCGGAAGGCACCGAGATGGTGATGCCGGGCGACAACCTGAAGTTCGGCGTTGAGCTGATCGCGCCGATCGCGATGGAAGACGGCCTGCGCTTCGCCATCCGCGAAGGCGGCCGCACCGTCGGCGCCGGCGTCGTTTCCAAAATCATTGAATAATGATTTTGAAACGGTGGGCGGCAGGCGGTTTTCGCTAGAAAATCGCCGAGAGCTCACACGGTTCTGATCTTAGAGAGGGCCTCCTTCGGGAGGCCCTTTTCTTTTGGGGTGACGCTCGAGAAGGGCGGGGACCGGCCTGGGGCCGGAGGCCGTCTTGCAAAAGCTCCAGCGGAGCTTTTGAGGCCGCAGGGAGCGTCAGCTCCGGCTGCGATGCAATCGCGCCCACCCGTTTTGCCAAAGGCAAACCTCCGGTTCAGCGCAGGCCGGGCGCGGCCAGAACGCGGGGCGTCCGGAGGGGAATGGAATGCGGCCTATTTTCCCTCAGTGCTTTGATAAACATCAGCCTTGCGGGGATGTCCGCCAGGGCGTGGTTCGTATTCTCCGGGGTGGCCTCTATCCGGTATCTGCCGGTGGACAGCTGAGCTAAGGCAACTTCCAGGCCGAATTCTTCGTTACGGCTCATAATCAAATTTGGTAGCAAATTCGATTGCTCGAAGACCAACTCATCGCTGCGATCTCCCCGTTTGTAGATTTTCACGTTAAAGGTCAAAAGACCGGGGTCTTCTGATGAGTTGTTAAGTAACGAGACGTCATACCCGCTCTTTCTCAGTTCGCTGGCAAGCCCCGCGTGCTTCTGCAGCATCAGATACAAACCGTACTCTTTGGGCCAGAGCACTTTTGTTTCCAAGGAAACCGTGTTGCGGGACCCAAGATCAATTTCCGCCTCTGCCCGGGCCTCGCCGGAAATCAGAAAAGCGGCAGAAACGGCAAAGAACGCTGTGGTGCGCAGAAAGCGCAGGGTGATGGACTGCATTTTGACCTGTGGAAATTCAAATTGAAGAAAGGAAAGCTGGTTCCAGCCACCCTTCCGCATCTTGCGGTTGACTGCAATCTGGTGTGGTCTTTTCCAGATCAAAAACCAACGAACTTCTGGCAGACAATCTGCCTGCCCAAGAATTGCCAAGAATTGTATTGTGTTCGTAGGGTGGGCACTCAGCCCGCCGCCGCAAATATCCACTCAGCCCGCCTGCGTCTTTGGGTCCTCACTGCCGCGCCCCGCTGCCGCATCCGCGGCATCTGTTATGGCATCCAGCGATGCCTCCAGGCTTTGCCGCAACCCTTCCACCTGCTCGTCGCTGGGCTTCTTCGGCACCTCATCCGTCCACTCCCGGCACATCAGCACGCCGCGCGAAAACGGCAGCGGCAGCATCTGCTGGTCCCAGGTCGGCAGCTTCATCACCTTCTTCTCGGCAAAGGCCACGGTGAACACCCGGCAGCCGGTCATCCGGGCCCAGACCACCGGCACGGTGGAGGACACCCGCGCAGGCCCGCGGGGGCCGTCGGCGGCGATGCCGATGGAGCAGCCCTCGCGGGTGCGGCGCAGCACCTCGCGCGACAGGGCGACGTGGCGCTTGTGGCTCGACATCGGGATGGTCTCGAACCCCAGGCGCACCAGGATCTGCCCCGCCAGCCGTCCGGCGCGGGCGGCGGAAGTCAGCGCGCAAATGCGGCCCAGCGAGGTGTCGAACAGATAGGGCGCCATGATCAGCCGCTGGTGCCAGAGCACGAAAATCACCGGCTCGCCGCGGCGCACGCAGGCGTCCATCTCCTCAAACCCCGTGCGGGTCCAGCGGGAGGTGCGGAAGGCGAATCGCACATAGGCGGCAAACAGCCCCTCCACGGCGCGGTTGACCCTTGGGCTGTCGGCGATTTTCTTTCTCAGGCTCACGGGGCTACGGCTCATTCCTGCAAGGGGCACAGGGCCTTGGCCCCGGTATTTTCCCCGTCATACTGCATGGCTGCGCCGGGGCAAAGCCCGCGGCCTGCAATCCGCGCGGGCGGCGCAAGAAAATCCGCTTTTCCCTCTTGCCTCTGCGGCGCGGCTGCCGTAGGACATGCCGCACCACAGGGGTATAGCTCAGTTGGTAGAGCGACGGTCTCCAAAACCGTAGGTCGCGGGTTCGAACCCTGCTGCCCCTGCCATTTTCCCGCACATCGCCGGTCCAGAGCTGCCCTTTCGGGCAGGCCGTTTGTTTTGGCCGGTCACTCCAGGTCGATGTGGCCCGGCGCCTGCCCCTGCAGCTGCCGCTCGCAGGCGGCGTCAAAGGCGTGCTCCACTTGCCGGGCCAGCCGCTCGGGGCTGAACAGCGCGGCGGTCTGCTGCTGTGCGCGGAGCCGACCGCGCAGACCGGCTGCGGCCTTGTCGTCCGCAGCCAGTTCCGCGGCTTTGGCCTCGTACTCCTCCGCGGTGGCGGCGATCATGTCCGGCAGGCCGGCGGCTTGCAGCAGGCTGGCCGAGGTGCGGGCGGCGAATTGCTGGCCGGGCAGGGTGAGAACCGGCAGGCCGGCGGACAGGGCGTCGCGGGCGGCGGCGGTGGCGTTGACGGTGAAGCTGTCCAGGAACAGATCCGCCAGCGGCAGGCGGGCCAGGTGATCCGCGCGGCCGGCCGCCGACGCAAAGACCAGCCGGTCCGGGTCAACTCCGCGGGCAGCGGCAGCGCGGCGCAGGTTGGATACGGCATGTTCGCCGTTGTCAGCCAGCCACAACGCGCTGTCCGGAGCGCCTTGCAGCAGCCGCATCCAGATATCGAATTCCAGCGGTGTGATTCGGCTGCCGCCGGCAAAGCTGCAGAACACGAACCCCTCCGCGGGCAGGCCGCAGGCGGCGCGGTCCGGGGCGGCGGAGGAAACCGCCGGGGCCACGGCCTGATGGCCGCCGGCGAGGCGCAGCAGGTGTTCGTTGTGGTAGCGCTCGCTGCCGGGCGGGCAGGCGGCCGCATCGCTGATCAGGTATTCATAGGCGGCAGAGCCCATGGTGCCGGGGTAGCCGGGGAAGGCGATGTGCAGCGGCGCCAGCCGGGCGGCGAACAGCTGCAGTGCGCCGCCGCCGGAATAGCCAGAGAGATCCACCGCGGCATCAAGCCGGTCTGCCTTCACGGCTTCGGCCATCCGGCCGGCGGCGCCGCTGTCCAGAACCGTGATCCCGCAGGCCATCCCGGCAAGCGCCTGCGCGTCGCTGTCAGTAAGGCCTGGACCGATGGCATAGATGCGGATCTCGAACCGGCACCGGTCATGGGCGGCGAGCATGGCGCCGTGCTGGTCCAGCACCGCCGCGGCGTCGCGGGCGGCGAAGAAATAGCCGATCCGCAGCCGTTCGGGGCGCTGGCCGGACGGCGGGGTGCTGTTCAGTTCAGCTGCGCCGAACAGATCGCTGGCGTAGGACTGGGCGCGGGCGCGCAGGAGGTCTGGATTGTCCTCCATCAGCATCAGGGCGCTGGGATCGCAGCCCGGGCCGCGCAGGCCCAGCTGGCGGCGGTAGCCGCTGTATTCCGGCAGCCATTTCCAGTCGCAGAGCTCTGCCAGCACATGCAGCCGCTGGGTGCGGGCGCGGTCGTCCGAGGGATCAGCCTCCAGCACCTTGTCGAAACACGGCAGCGCATCGGCAAAGGCGCCCTCAGCCTTCAGCAGCAGGCCCAGCTGGTACTGCGCTTCTGTCAGGGCGGGGTTCAGCTTGACCGCTTGGGTGTAATGCGCCTTGGCCTCTGCCGGGGTGCCGAGCTGGTTCAGCAGGCCCGCCAGCGTGAGGTGCGGCGCGGCGTCATCCGGCGCCTGGGCCACCGCCTTGCGCAGCATGATGGCTGCCTTCTGGTGGAGGCCCTGCCGGATCAGCACCTCTGCCTTGCCGTGCAGCGCCTGCAGGCAGCCGGCGTTGAGGGTCAGGGACTTCTCAAACAGCGCCAGGGCGTTGTCCAGCTCGCCGCGGGCGGTTTTCACGCGGCCCATGGCGGCATAGGCCGACGGGGCGCGGGGGTTGAGGCCGATCGCCTTGTTCAGGCAGGTGGCGGCATTGTCCAGATGGCCGGCGGCCAGGTGGCAGCGGCCCAGGAAATCCCACAGGAAATGCGATTCGCGGAAAGTCTTGAGCAGCGCGCCGCAGCTTTCCGCGGCCTCGAAATGGCGGCCCTCCGCCAGCGCGGCCTCCAGCCCGGCCTGATGCACCGGTGACGGGTCGGTCTGCGAGTCCAGCCGTTTGCGCAAACCCTCCAGCGCGGATTGGGCGCGCCTGTTCCTCGGATTGCGGGACAGGATGCCGGCATAGGCCATGGCGGCATCCTCCAGCTGGGCATCGCGTTCGAACTGTTCGGCCTGGGACAAGGAATATGCGGGCGTCATGGCATCCTATCTCGATATTTCACACAGTCCGGCCCCCGGACGGCGCACTCGGCCGCAGGGAACCGCTGGAGTCAATTTTGCCAGTAGTGGATTAAAATTGGATTGACCGGGCGTGCGCTGCCCGCGCAACGGCGCGCAACGGGCCGGATGGAGGCCGGGTGCAGGCCTGTCAGGGGCGGGGCAGGGCTTGAATTCGGGCCCGCCACCGGTTACATCGCCCTGACTGCTAGCAGAGAGACACCCCCAGTATGGCGACTATCAACCCCGTTCAGTTCATCCAGCAGGTTCGCGCCGAAGTATCCAAGGTCGTCTGGCCGACCCGCCGCGAAGTGCTGCTGACCACGGTCATGGTGTTCATCATGGCAGCGCTGACGGCGCTGTTCTTTGCGCTGGTCGACCTGCTGATCCGCTTTGGCCTGCAAGGGCTTCTGGGGATGTTCGGGTAAGCCCGCAGCGGTTTTCAGGCGTCCCCTGCCGCGCAGGCCATTATCTTGGCGGCCCTTGATCTTGGCAGCAATGGGCGGTAGGTAATCCGGAACTATTGAGGCGGGCGTGCAGCGATTCGGTTTGCACGCCGCTTTTTGTTGGAGAGCGCAGCGTTAGGGCTGCAGCGGGATGAACAGGCAGCGGCGCGGCACAGGCCCGCCCGGCAGAACAAGGACAACGGTTCATGGCGAAACGGTGGTATTCGGTCAGCGTTCTTTCGAACTTCGAAAAGAAAATCGCAGAGCAGATCCGCACCTCGGTCGCAGAACAGGGCCTTGAGGACGAGATCGACGAGGTTCTGGTCCCCACCGAAGAGGTGATCGAGATCCGCCGCGGCAAGAAGGTCTCGACCGAGCGCCGCTTCATGCCCGGCTACGTGTTGGTGCATATGGAAATGTCCGACCGCGGCTATCACCTGATTTCCTCGATCAACCGCGTCACCGGTTTCCTGGGCCCGCAGGGCCGCCCGATGCCGATGCGCGACGCAGAGGTGCAGGGCATCCTGGGCCGCGTCGAGGAAGGCGTCGAGGCGCCGCGCACCCTGATCCACTACGAGGTGGGCGAGAAGGTGAAGGTGAACGACGGCCCGTTCGAGGATTTCGACGGCATGGTCGAAGAGGTCGACGAGGACAACCAGAAGCTCAAGGTCACCGTGTCGATCTTCGGCCGCGAGACCCCGGTGGAGCTGGACTTTACCCAGGTGACCAAGCAGGGGTGATTGGCAGCGGGCAAGGTGCCCGCGCTACGGGATTTGAGGCGCCGCGTTGGGTTCAACGCGGCGTTTTTTTGTTTGGGGGCGAGCTTGGGGTGTAATTGCTCTTTAGTGACACACCGCAATCCATGAAGCCGCGGTGGAAAGGTTTCATTTTAGAGTGATAAGATAGGCAATCAGCGACCAGCGGGTTTCCTGGTCCGCAATTTCGACGCGATCATTGCTGGCAGCCATCATGTTGCCTGGCAAGGCCATTTTGGGATCTGCAAGGAATGCATCAAGCTTTGCGATATCCCAGACCCCGCCATCCTGGCGTAGAGCTATGGAATACCGGTAGGTCTCAATGCCGGCAACGGGCCTGCCGACAATGTCCCACAAAGTCGGCCCCTTGGACACTTCGCCTGCGTTTAGCGGATGGCATATCTGGCACAGCTCAGCGGCAAGGCGGCCCTTTTCCTCGTCTGCCTCTGCGAGGTCGGCTTCGGTTGGCGGTTCGGGTGGCTCCCAAATTGTTACTTCGCGCAGAATATCAACAACCGCTGTTCGGTTTTTCTGAACGGCTAAATGCAGCGGCGGATCGCCAAATTTTGCGCGCGCCAGCGGGTCGGCTCCGGACTCAAGCAACATCCGTACTGCGTTCACGGCTCCTGAGGCGGCAGCCGTATGAAGCGGCGTCTGTTTTTCGCGCCCTCCTCTCGCTTCGAGGTCGGCGCCGTGGTCAAGCAAAAGCTTAATAAGCTCCGTACGGTCCCGGCCCGCTGCCACCATCAGCGGGGTGCCAAGCGCGGAATTCGCGTCGGGATCGGCGCCGTGTTCCAGCAGAATGCGTGCCGCGTCCTCGTGGCCTGACATGAGCGCGAAGTGAAGCGGGTTGGCGACTCCCGGCTCGTCCGCTGGCGCCCCGCTTTCAAGAAGTCCGGTCAGGGCGGCGACATCGCCTTTTCGTGCTGCATCCGCCAGTTCGCCGGCATTCGATCCGATGGCAGACAGAACGCAAAGTGCCGTCGCAGAAAGGCTTGCGATAAGAGGTTTCATCGAACACACTCCTTCCTTGGCCGTAACATGACCGAAACAATAGCACGTTTCAGGTGTCAAATCTTTGGGCGGTAACGTCTTGTTGCGGAGCTACAGATGCCGTTTGAAACTATAGGGTGCGCCCACTTGCCAACCCCCGCGTTCCCCTGTAAATGCCGCCTCTATCGTCTTCGGGCGAGATTCTCTCGTGGGAGATGGACGGATCGCGATCCTGAAATCCGACCACGCAACACTCTCCGGGCGGAACGCGTTCCGTCCCCGTTGAAAGGAAAACCAAATGGCTAAGAAGCTTGTTGGTTCGATGAAGCTGCAGGTTCCTGCAGGTCAGGCAAACCCCTCTCCGCCCGTCGGCCCGGCCCTGGGTCAGCGCGGCATCAACATCATGGAATTCTGCAAGGCGTTCAACGCCAAGACCGCAGACATGGAGCCCGGCGCGCCGTGCCCGACCGTGATCACCTACTATCAGGACAAGTCCTTCACCATGGACATCAAGACGCCGCCCGCGTCTTACTACCTGAAGAAGGCGGCCAAGGTGAAATCCGGCGCCAACAACCCGAGCCGGGAAACCGTCGGCACCGTGACCGTGGCCCAGGTGAAAGAAATCGCCGAAGCCAAGATGAAAGATCTGAACGCCAACGACATCGACGCGGCAATGCAGATCATCCTGGGCTCCGCCCGCTCCATGGGCATCGAGGTGAAGTAAGATGGCAAAGCTCGGTAAACGCACCCGCGCCGCGCGCGAAGCTTTCGCAGGCAAAGAAAACCTGTCCGTGGAAGAAGCAGTTGCCCTGGTGAAAGCCAACGCAACCTCGAAATTCGACGAGACCGTCGAGATCTCCCTGAACCTGGGCGTTGACACCCGCCACGCAGACCAGATGGTCCGCGGCGTGGTCGGCCTGCCGAACGGCACCGGCAAAGCCATGCGCGTTGCTGTGTTCGCCCGCGGCCCCAAAGCGGACGAAGCGACCGCAGCCGGTGCAGACATCGTCGGCGCCGAAGACCTGATGGAAGCGATCCAGGGCGGCAAGATCGATTTTGACCGCTGCATCGCCACCCCGGACATGATGCCCGTCGTCGGTCGTCTGGGCAAAATCCTGGGCCCGCGCAACCTGATGCCGAACCCGAAAGTCGGCACCGTGACCATGGACGTGAAAACGGCCGTGGAAGCAGCCAAGGGCGGCGAAGTCCAGTTCAAGGCGGAAAAAGGCGGCGTTGTGCACGCCGGCGTCGGCAAAGCGTCCTTCGACGAAGCCAAGCTGGTCGAGAACGTCCGTGCCTTCGTGTCGGCCGTGGCCAAAGCCAAGCCGTCGGGCGCAAAAGGCGCCTACATGAAAAAGATCAACCTGTCCTCGACCATGGGTCCGGGCATCACGGTTGACGTGGACAACGCTGTCACCGAGTAATCGGGCGGCATTGCCGGACTAGAAAGCTCCGGGTGCGCAAGCGCCCGGGGCTTTTTCTATGGATGCGCGCTCTGCACCGGATGACGATTGAGGTTTTGTGTCCTTACGCACCTCGGGGCGAATTCCCGCTGCTTGCTGGCGCGGGACTTCTCACGGAAACATTATACGGATAACCTGAGGTTAGACACTGTTCACGCCTCACCGGGGATAATCTGCGGCCTATGGCACTTCGAAGCTTCTTTGCACAGGACAGTTCGAGTCTGGTTGTTGCGTCGAGTTCCAACGGCGCGATCGTTGGCAACCCGGTTATCAACAATTCGGACACGCCGGACGGCACCGTCTTCACCTATTCCGGCGGCACCGGAACCACGGTGACACTGGATGATACGGGCGGCGGACGGAAACGGTTCAATGACGACCGGGAGGACGACCACGTCATCACGGACGGCGGCGGCATTGTTGCCGATGGCACGGAGGTCGAGGCTGAGTCGCATATTCTGGTGCGGCAGCTGGACGAGAGCGGCAATCCCACCGGCCCGGAAATCACCGTTTTTGTCTTTTCCCAGAACGGGCAGACCTCCAATGTATGGGGCTATGCCACCAGTGCCCGGCTGGAAGGCGGCAAATCCTACGTGAAAACCGGCGGCGCCAACGATGGCACTGCCCGCTACAATGATTTCATTACCTGCTTTGGCGATGGAACCCTGATCGAAACCGCCGGCGGCCCGGTTCCGGTCGAAGAACTGACGAAGGGGCAGCTGGTCTGGACAAGGGATGGGGGCTTTCAGCGCATCCTCTGGCTGTCATCTGCCGAGGTCAGCGGCGAGGGCGCCTTTGCCCCGGTGGTGTTTGAGCCGGGGGCCATCGGCAATACCAGAGAGCTGGTGCTGTCGCAGCAGCACAGGGTGCATATCGCGCTGCCGGAGGCCGAAATGCTGTTCGGACAGGCCGAGGTTCTGGTGGCGGCCAAGCACCTGTGCGGGCTGCCGGGGGTTGCCATCCGCGAGCAGGAGACGGTCCGCTATCATCACTTCATGTTTGACCGTCATCATATCGTGAAATCAAACGGCATTCTGACCGAGAGTTTCTTTTTTTCGGCGGACTCTGTTGCGGCGCTGGAAAGCGGTCAGCGCCGGGAACTGGCGGCGATTTTCCCGGACCTGGCGCGCGGGGCTGCGGGGTTTGGCGGGACGGCTGCCATGACCCTGACCGGCAGGGAGGCGCGGGTGATTCGCAGCTGCCTGCAAGCGCAAGAGCCGGCGGCCGCGGCCTGAGCCTGCGGGAAATCGCCGGAAGGGGCGGATTGCCCCTTGGAAATCCCCTCAAATGCGACTAACTACGGCCTTGAGGTAAAGCGTGCGATTCGTCGTGCGCTTTATTTCATTTCGTCCAAGATGGTGGGTGGCCTTTCGATCGGGCCTTAATTTCCCTCCTGAGACGGGTAAGACCAGGAAGATCGAGGGTTTTCATTCCCTCGGGCGACTTTGGCTCATCCCGTAAAACGGACCTGAACGCCGGGCCATCTGGTTCGGCAAATATGAGCCGGGATGCGCAAGCATCCCTAACTTGGAGAGAACTGTGGATAGAGCCCAGAAAGAGAAAGTGGTCGAGGAACTCGGCCAGATCTTCGAAAGCTCTGGCGTCGTGGTGGTAGCTCACTACGCCGGTCTGACAGTTGCCGAGATGCAGGATCTGCGCGCGCGTGCAAGCGACGCGAACAGCTCCGTGCGTGTTGCCAAGAACAGGCTCGCCAAAATCGCCCTCGAGGGTAAGCCGTGTGCAAGCATGGCCGGCCTGCTGACAGGGATGACCGTTCTGACCTACTCCGAAGATCCCGTGTCCGCTGCCAAAGTGGCCGAGGATTTCGCCAAGGATAACAAAAAGTTTGAGATCCTCGGCGGCGCAATGGGTGAGAACGCTCTGGACCGTGCCGGTGTCGAAGCCGTGTCGAAAATGCCGTCCCGCGACGAGCTTATTGCTCAGATCGCAAGCTGCATTGGCGCACCCGCTTCCAACATCGCCGGCGCGATTGGCGCACCTGCAAGCAACATCGCAAGCATCCTTTCGACCATCGAAGAGAAGGCGGAAGCTGCGTAAGCGGTTGGCACTGAATGGCTGGCGTGGGGCACAAGCCCGCACGTTGGAACACACATACTGTAAACGGAAAGAGCTGATACAATGGCTGATCTGAAAGCACTCGCAGAAAGCATCGTGGGTCTGACCCTGCTGGAAGCACAAGAACTGAAAACCATCCTGAAAGACGAATACGGCATCGAGCCCGCAGCTGGCGGCGCAGTTGTCATGGCAGCTGGCGGCGACGCCGGCGGTGCAGCTGAAGAAGAAAAGACCGAATTCGACGTCGTTCTGAAGAACGCCGGCGCTTCCAAGATCAACGTGATCAAAGAAGTCCGCGGCATCACCGGCCTGGGCCTGAAAGAAGCCAAAGAGCTGGTCGAAGCTGGCGGCAAAATCAAAGAAGGCATCGACAAAGCCGAAGCAGAAGACATCAAAGCCAAGCTGGAAGCAGCTGGCGCCGAAGTCGAGCTGGCCTAAGTCCTGCCTCTGGTGCATCTCCGGTGCATCGGAAATTTGGCTGGGTCCGGAATTTTCCGGGCCCAGCCGAACCTGTCTTAAAAAGGGCCTCATCCGAGGGGCGCTTTTTCAGGCGAGGTTCAAGGGATCGGGAGGCTGCCTTCGGGACGGTGGCCATGAATTGATCCGAACACGCTGTCTCGTATGGGCAAGGAGCCGGGGCCCGGCGGCATCCTTGACCGGTGAGAACTCGAAAGGTGACATCTGACATGGCTCAATCGTTCCTTGGCCAGAAACGTCTACGCAAATATTACGGCAAAATCCGCGAAGTGCTGGAGATGCCGAACCTCATCGAGGTGCAGAAATCTTCTTATGACCTTTTCCTGCGCTCCGGCGATGCAGCAGAGCCGCTGGACGGCGAAGGCATCAAAGGTGTGTTCCAGTCGGTATTCCCGATCAAGGATTTCAACGAAACCTCCGTTCTGGAGTTCGTGAAATACTCGTTTGAAAAGCCGAAGTACGACGTCGAAGAGTGCATGCAGCGCGACATGACCTATTCGGCGCCGCTGAAGGTTACCCTGCGCCTGATCGTGTTCGATGTCGATGAGGACACCGGCGCCAAGTCGGTGAAGGACATCAAGGAACAGGACGTCTTCATGGGCGACATGCCCCTGATGACCCCGAACGGCACCTTCATCGTGAACGGCACCGAGCGTGTGATCGTGTCCCAGATGCACCGTTCGCCGGGCGTGTTCTTCGACCACGACAAGGGCAAGACCCACTCCTCGGGCAAGCTGCTGTTTGCCTGCCGCATCATCCCGTACCGCGGGTCCTGGCTGGACTTCGAGTTCGACGCCAAGGACATCGTCTTTGCCCGTATCGACCGCCGCCGCAAGCTGCCGGTGACCACCCTGCTGTACGCCCTGGGCCTGGACCAGGAAGGCATCATGGATGCCTATTACAACACCGTGCAGTTCAAGCTGGAAAAATCCCGCGGCTGGGTCACCCCGTTCTTCCCGGAACGCGTGCGCGGCACCCGCCCGACCTATGACCTGGTGGACGCTGCCACCGGCGAGATCATCTGCGAAGCCGGCAAGAAGGTCACTCCGCGCGCCGTCAAGAAGATGATCGAGGAAGGCACCATCACCGAGCTGCTGGTTCCCTTCGAGCACATCGTCGGCAAGTTCGTCTCCAAGGACATCATCAACGAAGATAACGGCGCGATCTATGTCGAGGCCGGTGATGAGCTGACCCTGGAATACGACAAGGACGGCGAGCTGATCGGCGGTTCCCTGAAGGAACTGCTGGATGCGGGCATCACCGACATTCCGGTGCTGGACATCGACAACGTCAACGTCGGCCCGTACATGCGCAACACTATGGCGCAAGACAAGAACATGGACCGCAACAGCGCGCTGATGGACATCTACCGCGTGATGCGTCCGGGCGAGCCGCCCACCGTCGAAGCCGCCTCCGCGCTGTTCGACACCCTGTTCTTCGACTCTGAGCGTTACGATCTCAGCGCCGTTGGCCGCGTGAAGATGAACATGCGCCTGGCGCTGGACGCCGAAGACACCCAGCGCACCCTGCGCAAGGAAGACATCGTTGCCTGCATCAAGGCGCTGGTCGACCTGCGTGACGGCCGCGGCGATGTCGACGACATCGACCACCTGGGCAACCGCCGCGTGCGGTCCGTCGGCGAGCTGATGGAAAACCAGTACCGCGTCGGCCTGCTGCGCATGGAGCGTGCGATCAAGGAACGGATGTCCTCCGTCGAGATCGACACCGTGATGCCGCAGGATCTGATCAACGCGAAACCGGCTGCGGCTGCGGTGCGTGAATTCTTCGGCTCCTCGCAGCTGTCGCAGTTCATGGACCAGACCAACCCGCTGTCGGAAGTCACCCACAAACGCCGCCTGTCGGCGCTTGGCCCGGGCGGCCTGACCCGCGAGCGCGCCGGCTTTGAGGTCCGCGACGTGCACCCGACCCACTATGGCCGGATGTGCCCGATTGAGACCCCGGAAGGCCCGAACATCGGTCTGATCAACTCGCTGGCGACCTTCGCGCGCGTCAACAAATACGGCTTCATCGAAACCCCCTACCGGGTGGTGAACGAAGGCCAGGTGACCGACGAAGTGCACTACATGTCGGCGACCGAGGAAATGCGCCACACCGTGGCGCAGGCGAACGCGACCCTGGACGAGAGCGGCAAGTTCATCAACGACCTGGTGTCGACCCGCCAGTCCGGCGACTACACCCTGGCGCCGCGCGAAAGCGTGGACCTGATCGACGTGTCGCCGAAGCAGCTGGTCTCTGTCGCTGCCTCGCTGATCCCGTTCCTGGAAAACGACGACGCCAACCGCGCTCTGATGGGCTCGAACATGCAGCGTCAGGCGGTTCCGCTGCTGCGTGCAGAGGCGCCGCTGGTCGGCACCGGCATCGAGGAAAAGGTTGCGATCGACTCCGGCGCGGCGATCCAGGCCAAGCGGGCTGGCATCATCGACCAGGTGGACGCGCAGCGTATCGTGATCCGGGCCACCGAGGACCTGGAACTGGGCGATGCGGGCGTTGACATCTACCGTCTGCGCAAGTTCCAGCGTTCCAACCAGAACACCACCATCAACCAGAAGCCTCTGGTCAAGGTGGGCGACACCGTGTCCAAGGGCGAGGTTATCGCCGATGGCCCGTCGACCGATATGGGCGAACTGGCACTGGGCAAAAACGTGGTCGTCGCGTTCATGCCGTGGAACGGCTACAACTACGAAGACTCGATCCTGATCTCCGAGCGCATCGCGCGTGACGACGTCTTCACCTCGGTTCACATCGAGGAATTCGAAGTCGCCGCCCGTGACACCAAGCTCGGGCCGGAAGAAATCACCCGCGACATCCCGAACGTCGGCGAGGAAGCCCTGCGCAACCTCGACGAGGCGGGGATCGTCTACATCGGTGCCGATGTGGAGCCGGGCGACATTCTGGTCGGCAAGATCACTCCGAAGGGCGAAAGCCCGATGACCCCGGAGGAGAAGCTGCTGCGCGCCATCTTCGGTGAGAAGGCTTCCGACGTGCGCGACACCTCGCTGCGCGTGAAGCCGGGCGACTACGGTACTGTGGTCGAGGTGCGCGTCTTCAACCGCCACGGCGTGGAGAAAGACGAGCGTGCTCTGCAGATCGAGCGTGAGGAAGTCGAGCGTCTGGCCCGTGACCGGGACGACGAGCTGGCGATCCTGGACCGCAACATCTATGCCCGCCTGCGCGGCATGCTGCTGGGCAAAGTGGCCGTCAAAGGCCCGAAAGGCGTGCGTGCCGGTTCCCCGATCGACGAGGAGCTGCTGGACTCGCTGTCCCGCGGCCAGTGGTGGATGCTTGCCCTTGAGGATGAGCAGGACGCCCAGGTCGTCGAGGCCCTGAACGAGCAGTACGAGGCGCAGAAGCGTGCCCTGGACGCCCGTTTCGAGGACAAGGTCGAGAAGGTCCGCCGCGGCGACGACCTGCCGCCGGGCGTGATGAAGATGGTCAAGGTCTTCATCGCGGTGAAGCGCAAGCTGCAGCCGGGCGACAAGATGGCCGGCCGTCACGGCAACAAAGGTGTGATCTCGAAAGTGGTGCCGATGGAGGACATGCCGTTCCTCGCCGACGGCACCCCGGTCGACTTCTGCCTCAATCCGCTGGGCGTGCCGTCGCGTATGAACGTCGGTCAGATCCTGGAGACCCACATGGGCTGGGCCGCGCGCGGCCTCGGCATCAAGGTGGACGAAGCGCTGCAGGAATACCGCCGCTCGGGCGACCTGACCCCGGTCCGTGAAGCGATGCACCACGCCTATGGCGACGATGTCTATGACGAAGGCATCGCCAGTATGGACGAGGACACGCTGATCGAAGCCGCAGGCAACGTGACCCGCGGTGTGCCGATTGCAACCCCGGTCTTCGACGGCGCCAAGGAAGACGATGTGAACAACGCCCTGGTGCGTGCGGGCTTTGACCAGTCCGGCCAGTCGATCCTGTTCGACGGCCGCACCGGCGAGCAGTTCGCGCGTCCGGTCACCGTTGGCATCAAATACCTGCTGAAGCTGCACCACCTGGTGGACGACAAGATCCACGCGCGTTCCACCGGCCCGTACTCGCTGGTTACCCAGCAGCCGCTGGGCGGTAAGGCGCAGTTCGGCGGTCAGCGCTTCGGTGAGATGGAAGTCTGGGCTCTGGAAGCTTATGGCGCCGCCTACACCCTGCAGGAGATGCTCACCGTCAAATCGGATGACGTCGCCGGCCGGACCAAGGTCTATGAGTCGATCGTCAAGGGCGAGGATAACTTCGAGGCGGGCGTGCCGGAATCGTTCAACGTTCTGGTTAAAGAAGTCCGCGGCCTCGGCCTGAACATGGAACTCCTGGATGCGGAGGTTGAGGAGTAAGGGCCCCGCGCCCTTCTCCCGCTCCCCCCTTCCGCAAGATTTGAGGTATCAAAATGAACCAGGAAATCACCAACAACCCGTTCAACCCGCTGACCCCGCCGAAGGTCTTTGATGAAATCAAAGTCTCGCTGGCCAGCCCGGAACGGATCCTGTCTTGGTCCTACGGCGAAATCAAAAAGCCCGAGACCATCAACTACCGGACCTTCAAGCCGGAGCGCGACGGCCTGTTCTGCGCCCGCATCTTTGGCCCGATCAAAGACTACGAATGCCTGTGCGGCAAATATAAGCGGATGAAGTACCGCGGCGTCGTCTGTGAAAAATGCGGCGTCGAAGTCACCCTGCAGAAAGTGCGCCGCGAGCGCATGGGCCACATCGAACTGGCCGCCCCGGTTGCGCACATCTGGTTCCTGAAGTCGCTGCCCAGCCGCATCGGCCTGATGCTGGACATGACCCTGCGCGATCTGGAACGGGTTCTGTACTTTGAAAACTACGTGGTCATCGAACCGGGCCTCACCGACCTGACCTATGGTCAGATGATGACCGAAGAAGAGTATATGGACGCCCAGGATGCCTATGGCATGGACGCCTTCACCGCCAACATCGGCGCTGAAGCGATCCGTGACATGCTGGCCCAGATCGACCTGGAATCGGAAGCCGAGCAGCTGCGCGCCGAACTGGCCGAAGCCACCGGCGAACTGAAGCCCAAGAAGATCATCAAGCGTCTGAAAGTCGTGGAATCCTTCCTGGAATCGGGCAACCGTCCGGAATGGATGATCATGACCGTGATCCCGGTCATTCCGCCGGAACTGCGCCCGCTGGTTCCGCTGGACGGCGGCCGCTTTGCGACCTCCGACCTGAACGACCTGTACCGCCGCGTGATCAACCGGAACAACCGTCTGAAGCGTCTGATCGAACTGCGCGCGCCTGACATCATCGTCCGCAACGAAAAGCGGATGCTGCAGGAGTCTGTTGACGCGCTGTTCGACAACGGCCGCCGCGGCCGCGTCATCACCGGCGCCAACAAGCGCCCGCTGAAGTCGCTGTCCGACATGCTGAAAGGCAAGCAGGGCCGCTTCCGCCAGAACCTTCTGGGTAAGCGCGTCGACTTCTCCGGCCGTTCGGTGATTGTGACCGGTCCTGAGCTGAAGCTGCACCAGTGCGGCCTGCCCAAGAAGATGGCGCTGGAGCTGTTCAAGCCCTTCATCTACTCGCGTCTGGAGGCCAAGGGCCTGTCCTCGACCGTGAAGCAGGCGAAGAAGCTGGTTGAGAAAGAGCGTCCCGAGGTTTGGGATATTCTGGATGAGGTGATCCGCGAGCACCCGGTGATGCTGAACCGCGCACCGACGCTGCACCGCCTCGGCATCCAGGCGTTCGAACCCACGCTGATCGAAGGCAAGGCGATCCAGCTGCACCCGCTGGTCTGCTCGGCCTTTAACGCGGACTTCGACGGCGACCAGATGGCTGTGCACGTCCCGCTGAGCCTTGAGGCCCAGCTGGAAGCGCGCGTCCTGATGATGTCGACCAACAACGTTCTGTCGCCCGCCAACGGCGCGCCGATCATCGTTCCCTCGCAGGATATGATCCTGGGTCTCTACTATGTGACCCTGGAGCGCGAAGGCATGCCCGGCGAAGGCAAGATCTTCGGCACCATCGACGAGGTTCAGCACGCGCTGGACGCCGGCGAAGTGCATCTGCACTCCAAGATCACCGCGCGGATCACCCAGATCGACGAGGAAGGCAACGAGGTTCTCAAGCGCTTTGAGACCACCCCGGGCCGTGTCCGTCTGGGCGCGCTGCTGCCCAAGAACGCCAAGGCGCCCTTCGAGCTGGTCAACCGCCTGCTGCGGAAGAAAGAGGTTCAGCAGGTCATCGACACCGTCTACCGCTACTGCGGCCAGAAAGAGTCGGTCATCTTCTGCGACCAGATCATGACCATGGGCTTCCGCGAAGCGTTCAAGGCCGGCATTTCGTTCGGTAAGGACGACATGGTGATCCCGGACACCAAGTGGACCATCGTCGACGACACCCGCGAGCAGGTGAAAGACTTCGAACAGCAGTACATGGACGGCCTGATCACTCAGGGCGAAAAGTACAACAAGGTTGTCGATGCCTGGTCGAAGTGTAACGACAAGGTCACCGAAGCGATGATGGGCACCATCTCCGCTGACAAGCGGGACGAGAACGGCGCCGTGATGGAACCGAACTCGGTCTATATGATGGCCCACTCCGGTGCGCGTGGCTCGGTTACTCAGATGAAACAGCTGGGCGGCATGCGCGGCCTGATGGCCAAGCCGAACGGCGACATCATCGAGACCCCGATCATCTCGAACTTTAAAGAAGGCCTGACCGTTCTGGAGTACTTCAACTCCACCCACGGTGCCCGTAAGGGTCTGTCGGATACCGCGCTTAAGACGGCGAACTCGGGTTACCTGACCCGCCGTCTGGTGGACGTGGCGCAGGACTGCATCGTTCGCGAGATCGACTGCGGCACCGAGCGTGCGATCACCGCAGAAGCGGCTGTGAACGATGGCGAAGTCGTGGCGTCGCTGGGCGAGCGCATCCTGGGCCGTGTGGCTGCGGATGACATCAAGAAGCCCGGCACCGAAGAGATCATCGTGGCCGCCGGCCAGCTGATCGACGAGCGCATGGCCGACGCAGTGGAAGAGGCCGGCGTGCAGTCGACCCGCATCCGCTCGCCGCTGACCTGTGAGTCGGAAGAGGGCGTCTGCGCCATGTGCTACGGCCGTGACCTGGCCCGCGGCACCCGCGTGAACACCGGCGAGGCCGTCGGCATCATCGCGGCGCAGTCGATCGGTGAACCCGGCACCCAGCTGACCATGCGGACCTTCCACATCGGCGGCGTTGCCCAGGGCGGCCAGCAGTCGTTCCTGGAAGCCTCGCAGTCCGGCAAGATCGTCTTCGAGATGCCGCAGACCCTGGAGAACGCCAACGGCGAGACCCTGGTTGTCGGCCGCAACATGAAGCTGATCATCCAGGACGAGCACGGCGAAGAGCGTGCCAGCCACAAGCTGGGCTACGGCTCCAAGCTGTTCGTCAAGGAAGGCCAGATGGTCAACCGCGGCGACAAGCTGTTCGAATGGGACCCCTATACCCTGCCGATCATTGCCGAGAAGCCGGGTACCGCCAAGTATGTCGACCTGATCTCGGGCCTGGCTGTCCGCGACGAGACCGACGAAGCCACCGGCATGACCCAGAAGATCGTGATCGACTGGCGTGCGGCTCCGAAAGGCTCCGACCTGAAGCCGGAAATCATTCTGGTCGACGGCAACGGCGAGCCGGTGCGCAACGACGCCGGCAACCCGCTGACCTATCCGATGTCCGTGGATGCCATCCTGTCGGTCGAAGACGGCCAGCAGATCCTGGCCGGTGACGTGGTCGCGCGGATCCCGCGTGAAGGCGCCAAGACCAAGGACATCACCGGTGGTCTGCCGCGCGTTGCGGAACTGTTCGAAGCCCGCCGCCCGAAAGATCACGCGATCATCGCCGAAATCGATGGTTACGTGCGCTTCGGCCGCGACTACAAGAACAAGCGCCGTATTGCGATCGAGCCGTCGGACGAGTCGATGGAAGCCGTCGAATACATGGTGCCCAAGGGCAAGCACATTCCGGTTCAGGAAGGTGACTATGTCCAGAAGGGCGACTACATCATGGACGGCAACCCGGCGCCGCATGACATCCTGTCCATCATGGGTGTCGAGGCACTGGCGAACTACATGATCGACGAGGTCCAGGACGTCTACCGCCTGCAGGGTGTGAAGATCAACGACAAGCACATCGAGGTGATCGTCCGCCAGATGCTGCAGAAGTGGGAGATCTCTGACTCCGGCGACACCACGCTGCTGAAGGGCGAACACGTGGACAAGCAGGAGTTCGACGCCGCAAACGAGAAGGCGCTGGCCCGCGGCAAGCGTCCGGCTCAGGGCGAACCGATCCTGCTCGGCATCACCAAGGCGTCGCTGCAGACCCGCTCCTTCATCTCGGCGGCCTCCTTCCAGGAGACCACCCGGGTTCTCACCGAGGCTTCGGTGCAGGGCAAGAAGGACAAGCTGGTCGGCCTCAAGGAGAACGTCATCGTGGGCCGCCTGATCCCGGCCGGCACCGGCGGTGCCACCCAGCGGGTGCGCCAGATCGCCCAGGGCCGCGACAACGTGGTTCTGGAAGCCCGCCGCGAGGAAGCCGAAGCCGCTGCAGCCCTGGCTGCGCCGGTGATGGACGAGGACGCGATGGACACCGATCTGGACAACCTGGTCGATACCCCGGAAAGCCGCGACTAAGCCGCGGCAGCAGACAAACGGAAAAGCCCCCGCATGGATGCATGCGGGGGCTTTTTCACATCTGCCGCCAAGGCTATCTGTTGCAGGGCAGGGAGGGCACAGGAATGGATGACGGTCTGCGGATGATCCCAGCAGCGGTGCGGCGATGACACCGAACCAGACGGGCGCGCTGCTGATGATGGGCGCCATGGCGGCCTATACCTTCAACGATGCGCTGGTGAAGCTGATCGGCGGCACGCTGCCGCTGCCGCAGATCCTGACCGTCCGCGGCCTGGCGGCCAGCGTGCTGATCTACTTGCTGGTACGGCGGATGGGCGGTTTACAGCTGCGACTGCCGCCCCGCGCCTGGGGCATGATCGCCCTGCGCTGCGCAGGCGAGGTGGCGGCCACCTATCTGTTCCTGACCGCGCTGATGGTGATGCCGATCGCCAATGTCACCGCGGTGCTGCAGGTGCTGCCGCTGGCGGTGACGCTGAGCGCGGCGCTGTTCCTGCAAGAGCCGGTGGGCTGGCGGCGGATGGCAGCGATTGCCGCGGGCTTCTGCGGCATGCTGCTGATCGTGCGGCCGGGGCCGGAAGGGTTCAGCGAGGGCGCGCTTTACGCGCTGGCCTCGGTGGCCTGCATCACCGCCCGCGATCTGGTCACCCGGCGGATGCCGCCGGAGGTGACGTCAATGACCGTAACGCTGATGTCCTCGCTGTCGGTGCTGGCGTTCGGCATTGCCACCTCTGCCGCGGTGGAGTGGCAGCCGATGGGCGCGGGTGAGCTTCTGATCCTGGGCGGTGCGGCCCTGTTCATCTTTGCGGGCTACCTGTGCTCGGTGATGACCATGCGGGTGGGGGAGATCACGGTGATTGCGCCCCTGCGTTACAGCGGATTGCTGTGGGCGCTGCTGCTGGGGTGGCTGGTGTTCGGCGAATGGCCGGATGCGGTGACCCTGCTGGGCGCAGCCATCGTAGCCGGGGCCGGGGTCTTCACCTTCTACCGGGAGCGCCAGGCCGCCCGCAAACGCCGCCCGGTCATGCGCTGAACGCCGCACGCACGCGGTCGGCCCTGATGCCGAACACGCTTGCAAATTCGCGTTCCTGCTTCGGTGTCAGCGGCGTTACTTCAACCGGCTTGGCCCGGTCCTGGCGGGAATCGTTGAACCGGTTGTGGCTGCGCACCCACATCGGCACATCGGTCACGGTCACCGTGGGCATGTGGTGGTGGATGCGGTTATGGGCGAAGTTCATGATCGTCTTGCGGCAGCCGCCCGCCGCATACATCGCCAGCGCCGCGGTGAAATAGGGCCGCACGGCGGGTTCCGAGGCGGCGATCCCATCGGCGCTGAATTCGGCGATAAAGCCGCGGTTGAAATCAATCGCGGCGGTGTCCGTCTTGGCCAGCAGCGGCGCGCAGTCCGCCGCGGTTTCCCGCAGCCGCTCGATGAATTCACCCGCCACCGCGTCGTCGTCGTCGAAACGGAACTGCAGGCAGGGCTGGTCCGGATCCTTGCGGGCGCGGTTCAGCAACTCCTTCATCACCTCGCGATGGCGGCGCGGCGGCTCCGCCGTGATCCGCACCTGCGGCATGTCTGCGGTCAGGTCCCGCAGCCGGTCGCGGTGCTGCCGGGGCAGGCTGTCGCCGGTCATCAGCAGCAGGTCGAATTCCTGGTCCGTCTGCTGGCGCAGAGAGGGCAGGGCGACGGTTTCAAACAGCCGGAACCGCTCCTCCATCCGCGCGTCAGAGTAGAGATAGGCGATCCGCTCCGCCATTGTCTCATGCTCGACCTGGAACCCGCCGATGGCCGGGTAGGAGAACCGGCACAGCCCGATGACCTGCATAGTGAAATCCGTGTGTTGCAAACGCCTGCGCCGGCGACTATGGCGGCCGGGCAGCCCGCTGGCAACCGCCGCGCCGGTGCCGCCCGGCCCGCATCGCCCGGCTGCTGTTGACAACCCCCGCGACTCCCCATATACGCGCGCCTATCCGGCACCCGGAGTGTATGCTTCGAAAGCCGAATTCAAAATTGCAGTGGCTCAAGGTCCGGGCACTTTTATCACCCGGATCCTCTGTAAACACACCGCGTCGTCTCACCTCGGAATGGGAGCGATTGCGGTTTTTGCGCTTGTGGACGCACAGGTGCAGCGAAATCACCCGCACGCGCCGGCGTGCATGACAAGTTGCTAAACGGGGAATACCTGAATGCCAACGATCCAGCAGCTGATCCGCAAGCCGCGTCAGCCGAAGCGTAAAGTTTCGAAGTCCCAGCACCTCGAGCAGTGCCCGCAAAAGCGCGGCGTCTGCACCCGCGTGTACACCACCACTCCGAAGAAACCGAACTCCGCTATGCGGAAAGTTGCGAAGGTCCGCCTGACCAACGGTTACGAAGTGATCTCCTACATCCCCGGTGAAAGCCACAACCTTCAGGAACACTCCGTGGTTCTGATCCGCGGCGGCCGGGTGAAAGACCTTCCGGGTGTCCGTTACCACATCCTGCGCGGTGTTCTGGATACCCAGGGCGTCAAAGACCGTAAGCAGCGCCGCTCGAAGTACGGCGCGAAGCGTCCTAAGTAAGAAGGAGAGAGCGAGATGTCCCGTCGTCACGCCGCAGAGAAGCGCGAAGTCCTGCCCGACGCCAAGTTCGGCGACCGCGTTCTGACCAAATTCATGAACAACCTGATGATCGACGGCAAGAAGTCGGTCGCAGAGCGCATCGTCTACAACGCCTTCGACCGCGTTGAGACCAAGATCAAGCGCGCTCCGGTTGAAGTCTTCCACGAAGCGCTGGACAACATCAAACCGTCCGTCGAGGTCCGCTCCCGCCGTGTTGGCGGCGCGACCTATCAGGTTCCGGTTGAAGTCCGCCCCGAGCGCCGCGAAGCGCTGGCCATCCGCTGGCTGATCGCTGCTGCCCGCAACCGCAACGAAAACACCATGGAAGAGCGCCTTGCAGGCGAGCTGCTGGACGCCGTCCAGTCCCGTGGCACCGCGGTCAAGAAGCGCGAAGACACCCACAAGATGGCAGAGGCCAACAAAGCCTTCTCCCATTATCGCTGGTAAGCTAGAGGACATAGACCTATGGCACGCGAATATCCCCTCGAACTGTACCGTAACTTCGGTATCATGGCGCACATCGATGCAGGTAAAACCACCTGCTCCGAGCGCATCCTGTATTACACCGGCAAATCCCACAACATCGGTGAGGTGCACGACGGTGCAGCCACCATGGACTGGATGGAGCAGGAGCAGGAACGCGGCATCACCATCACCTCGGCTGCGACCACCACCTTCTGGGAACGCACCGAAGACGGCAAAACCGCTGACTCTCCGAAGCACCGCCTGAACATCATCGACACCCCCGGCCACGTTGACTTCACCATCGAAGTTGAGCGTTCGCTGGCGGTTCTCGACGGTGCTGTCTGTGTTCTGGACGCCAACGCCGGCGTTGAGCCGCAGACCGAAACCGTGTGGCGTCAGGCTGACCGCTACAAGGTTCCGCGCATGGTGTTCGTCAACAAGATGGACAAGATCGGCGCTGACTTCTTTAACTGCGTCAACATGATCGAAGACCGTACCGGCGCCCGCGCGGTTCCGGTTGGTGTGCCGATCGGCGCCGAGAACGAGCTGGAAGGCCTGGTTGACCTGGTCAACATGGAAGAATGGCTGTGGCAGGGCGAAGACCTGGGCGCATCCTGGGTCAAGGCACCGATCCGCGAAAGCCTTCAGGACATGGCTGAAGAATGGCGCGGCAAAATGATCGAAGCGGCCGTCGAAATGGACGACGACGCGATGGAAGCCTACCTGGAAGGCGAAGAGCCCGACGTTCCGACCCTGCGCAAACTGCTGCGCAAGGGCACCCTGGAACTGGCCTTCGTTCCGGTCCTTGGCGGCTCCGCGTTCAAGAACAAAGGCGTTCAGCCGCTGCTCAACGCTGTGATCGACTACCTGCCCAGCCCGCTGGACGTTGTTGATTACATGGGCTTCAAACCCGGCGACGAGACTGAAACCCGTGACATCGCCCGCCGCGCGGACGACGACATGGCGTTCTCCGGCCTGGCGTTCAAGATCATGAACGACCCGTTCGTCGGTTCCCTGACCTTCACCCGGATCTACTCCGGCGTGCTGAACAAGGGCGACACCCTGCTGAACTCGACCAAAGGCAAGAAAGAGCGCGTTGGCCGGATGATGATGATGCACTCGAACAACCGTGAGGAAATCACGGAAGCGTTCGCGGGCGACATCATCGCGCTGGCAGGCCTGAAGGACACCACCACCGGTGACACCCTCTGCGCCGTCAACGATCCCGTCGTTCTGGAAACCATGACCTTCCCCGACCCGGTGATCGAGATCGCGGTTGAGCCGAAAACCAAGGCCGACCAGGAGAAGATGTCCCAGGGTCTGGCCCGTCTGGCCGCCGAAGACCCGTCCTTCCGCGTCGAGACCGACATCGAGTCCGGTCAGACCATCATGAAGGGCATGGGCGAACTTCATCTGGACATCCTGGTGGACCGTCTCAAGCGCGAGTTCAAGGTCGAGGCGAACATCGGTGCGCCGCAGGTGGCCTACCGCGAGACCATCTCCAAAGAGGTCGAGCACTCCTACACCCACAAGAAACAGTCGGGTGGTTCGGGCCAGTTCGCCGAGGTGAAACTGATCATCTCGCCGACAGAAGCAGGCGAAGGCTACTCCTTCGAATCCCGTATCGTCGGCGGTGCGGTTCCGAAGGAATACATCCCGGGCGTCGAAAAAGGCATCCAGTCCGTCATGGACAGCGGCCCGCTGGCTGGCTTCCCCGTGATCGACTTCAAGGTTGCCCTGATCGACGGTAAGTTCCACGACGTGGACTCCTCGGTTCTGGCCTTTGAAATCGCCGCCCGCATGGGCATGCGTGAAGGCATGCGCAAAGCTGGTGCGAAACTGCTCGAGCCGGTGATGAAGGTTGAGGTGATCACCCCGGAAGAATACACCGGCGGCATCATCGGCGACCTGACCTCCCGCCGCGGCCAGGTGTCCGGCCAGGAGAACCGCGGCAACGCAATCGCGATCGACGCGTTTGTGCCGCTGGCGAACATGTTCGGCTACATCAACACCCTGCGTTCGATGAGCTCGGGCCGCGCCCAGTTCACCATGCAGTTCGATCACTACGAGCCGGTTCCGCAGAACATCTCGGAAGAGATCCAGGCGAAATACGCGTAAGCGTCAGAAAATACGGGGGCTCGCAGGCATTGCGGGCCTCCCTCGAAGCAAAAGGAGGCCATCATGGCTAAGGAAAAGTTTGAACGTAATAAACCGCACGTCAACATCGGCACCATCGGCCACGTTGACCACGGCAAGACCACTCTGACCGCGGCTATCACCAAATACTTCGGTGACTTCAAAGCCTACGACCAGATCGACGGCGCCCCGGAAGAAAAAGCCCGCGGCATCACCATCTCGACCGCGCACGTCGAGTATGAGACCGAGAACCGCCACTACGCGCACGTCGACTGCCCCGGCCACGCCGACTACGTCAAGAACATGATCACCGGCGCGGCCCAGATGGACGGCGCGATCCTGGTTGTGAACGCAGCTGACGGCCCGATGCCGCAGACCCGCGAGCACATCCTGCTGGGCCGCCAGGTTGGCATCCCGAAGATGGTCGTGTTCATGAACAAGGTTGACCAGGTCGACGACGAAGAGCTGCTGGAGCTCGTCGAAATGGAAATCCGCGAGCTGCTGTCCTCCTACGACTACCCGGGCGACGATATCCCGATCGTTGCAGGCTCCGCTCTGGCGGCGATGGAAGGCAACAAGCCGGAAATCGGCGAAGAGAAGATCAAAGAGCTGATGGCGGCCGTGGACGAGTACATCGACACCCCGGCGCGTGCGGTTGACCAGCCGTTCCTGATGCCGATCGAAGACGTGTTCTCGATCTCCGGCCGCGGCACCGTTGTGACCGGCCGTGTCGAGCGCGGCGTGATCAACGTCGGCGACTCGATCGAAATCGTCGGCATCCGCGACACCACCACCACCACCTGCACCGGTGTGGAAATGTTCCGCAAGCTGCTGGACCGCGGTGAAGCCGGCGACAACATCGGCGCCCTGCTGCGCGGTGTGGACCGTGACGGTGTTGAGCGCGGCCAGGTGCTGTGCAAGCCGGGTTCCGTGACCCCGCACACCAAGTTCGAAGCCGAAGCCTACATCCTGACCAAGGAAGAAGGCGGCCGCCACACCCCGTTCTTCGCGAACTACCGTCCGCAGTTCTACTTCCGCACCACCGACGTGACCGGCACCGTGACCCTGCCGGAAGGCACCGAGATGGTGATGCCGGGCGACAACCTGAAGTTCGGCGTTGAGCTGATCGCGCCGATCGCGATGGAAGACGGCCTGCGCTTCGCCATCCGCGAAGGCGGCCGCACCGTCGGCGCCGGCGTCGTGTCGAAGATCGTCGAGTAATCAGGTCTCCTGATTGATCTAAGAGAGGGCCTCCTTCGGGAGGCCCTTTTCTGTTGCGCCGTACGCCCCCGTAGGGTAGGCAATCTGCCCACCATTCCGGAACACCGGACGCCCCCAACCTCCGCATTTTTTAAAGCCGGCCTCCGAACAGGGCAGGGACCGGCCTGGGGCCGAAGGCCGTCTTGCAAAAGCTCCGGTGGAGCTTTTGAGGCCGCAGGGAGCGCCAGCTCCGGGGGCGATGTAAATCGCGCCCGCCCTCCGGGCAGGCCGGGCGCGGCCCGAACGCGGGGCGCCCGGGCGGGGATGAACAGCAATTATATGCGAGAAAGGTTATGCTCTGGCTGATAGGCGAGCTTCAGCTTGGCTTGGCTTTTTTCCCGGTTAACGACTCGATTAGTCTCTTGGAGTGGGAGGCTATCTGGCTGCTGTTGCGTGCAGCATACTCGTTGACTTCTCGGATATGGGAAGGCGCCTCAACCACCCGGTCTGGAATTCGATTGGCTTTGTCGCGAGTAAGTACCATCGAGATTTTTGGAGAAATCGGCAGCCAAATCTCCATGTTGGGATTGATTAACCCATTTGGGCCACCGTTTCCTATGTGGTATGCCATCATACTTGACAGGATAAAGGAGTGGTGAGTTTCGCTCACTGCCCATCGAACCTTGAAATCCTTCAACGCCTCTGCTGTCTTTTCAGATCGTTTGACAGTGGCTCTGACACGCACGTCGCGCCCATACTGCCTGAGTAGCGCAGGGTCGTTAAGTATTTCGAGGTAGTGAGAACGTTTCTCGAAATCGGTTTCATCCTCAAGCCCTGCCAAAACGCTCTCCACTAGCGATTGCCCGATTTCTTGGTCGCTTTCGTACTGCTTGACGAACTCTGGAGTCCGCTTGGCCATTTCCATTGCTACAGTTCGCGCGCTTTCCAGAGGGGTTTCTGACAGCCGTGGAACTTTGCCGGCGTCAAATATCCCCAAGACCTCTGGTAGGAAGTCGCCTAGAAAGTTGTCTATTTCTCCATAGAAAAGACGTTCAATCGCATCAGATGGTTGCCCATTCTCGAGGACAGTGTAGTAGTTTCTAATTCGAAAGGTCTTTTCAATGTTTCGAAGTTCAGGCTGAGAGAAACGCCCGTCAGTCCCGCGCTCGGAATACCAGATGCGATTGTCTTCGGTTCGAAATCTCTTCTGAAGGACTTTCGGGACAAAGTGGTGGTTCTTAATCCTTTTAGACACAGCGCCCTCTAGCTTCGTTCCTCTTAGGGTTGTTGTAGGGGCGGGTAGTTGTCCTGACAACCCACCGACCTTAACCTCCCCTAACAAACCCCAAACGCACCGTGCGCCGCAAACGCAACCGTTTCGCGGCGAAACCCCTTGCCACATGGGGCCATAGGGCGTATAGGGCGCGAGTTCGCCGAGTGCGAATAGGGGCGGGATGATTCCCGCCTTTTGGGTTCGATGAGGGGTTGCGGTGGTCGCAGGCCCTCCTCTCAACCCCAACGCCTGAATAAAAGGCTGTACGATGCAAAGCCAAAACATCCGTATCCGGCTGAAGGCATTTGACTATCGCGTGCTGGATGCGTCCACGCAAGAGATCGTCAACACTGCCAAGCGGACCGGCGCGCAAGTGCGCGGCCCGATCCCGATGCCGAACAAAATCGAGAAATTCACTGTTCTGCGTGGCCCCCACGTGGACAAGAAATCCCGCGACCAGTTCGAGATCCGCACCCACAAGCGCCTTCTCGACATCGTCGACCCGACCCCGCAGACCGTGGACGCGCTGATGAAGCTCGACCTGGCTGCCGGCGTTGACGTCGAAATCAAGCTGCAGTCGTAAGTTCGGAGGGTATAGATTATGCGTTCCGGAATTATCGCTAAGAAAGTGGGCATGACCCGCCTGTTCATGGAAGACGGCAAGCAGATCCCTGTGACCGTTCTGTCCCTGGACGGCCTGCAGGTCGTTGCTCAGCGCACCGAGGAAAAAGACGGCTACACCGCCGTTCAGCTGGGTGCAGGCTCCGCCAAGGCAAAGCGCACCTCGCAAGCCATGCGCGGCGTGTTTGCAGCTGCCAAGGTTGAACCCAAGCGCAAGCTGGTCGAATTCCGCGTTCCCGCGGACGGCCTGATCGAAGTCGGCGCCGAGATCTCGGCCGAACACTTCCTGGCTGGCCAGAAAGTGGACGTCACCGGCACCTCGATCGGTAAAGGTTTCGCCGGTGCCATGAAGCGGCACAACTTCGGCGGCCTGCGCGCCTCGCACGGTGTGTCGATCTCGCACCGTTCGCACGGTTCGACCGGTCAGTGTCAGGACCCGGGCAAGGTCTTCAAAGGCAAGAAAATGGCCGGCCACATGGGCGCAGCCCGCGTGACCACCCAGAACCTGGAAGTGGTGAAAACCGACGCCGAGCGCGGCCTGGTCTTCATCAAGGGCGCCGTACCGGGCCCGAAATCCGGCTGGGTTACCGTCAAGGACGCCGTGAAGAAGAAAGCCCCCGAGGGTCTGCCTTTCCCGGCCGCTCTGAAAACTGCGGAAGCATCCGCGGAAGGTGGTGAAGCATGAAACTTGACGTGATCAAACTGGACGGCGGCAAAGCGGGCGACATCGAACTGTCCGAAGACCTGTTCGGCCTGGAGCCGCGTGCGGACATCCTGCACCGCGTGGTCCGCTGGCAGCGCAACAACGCGCAGGCCGGCACCCACAAGGTGAAGACCCGCTCCGAGACCTCCTACTCGACCAAGAAGATCTACCGCCAGAAGGGCACCGGCGGCGCACGCCACGGTGACCGCAACGCGCCGATCTTCCGCAAGGGTGGTATCTACAAGGGTCCGACCCCGCGTTCGCACGGCCACGAGCTGACCAAGAAGTTCCGCAAGCTGGGCCTGCGCCATGCGCTGTCCGCAAAGGCGAAAGCGGGCGAGCTGGTCATCATCGAGGACGCTGCTTCCGAAGGCAAGACCGCAGCTCTGGCCAAGCAGGTGAAAAACCTGGGCTGGAAGCGCGCGCTGATCATCGACGGCGCAGCGGTCAACGAAGGCTTCCTGCAAGCGTCGCGCAACATCGAAGGTCTGGACATCCTGCCGACCATCGGTGCCAACGTCTATGACATCCTGAAGCGTGACACCCTGGTGATCACCAAAGCGGGTGTCGAAGCACTGGAGGCTCGTCTGAAATGAGCGTGAAGGCAGAACACTACGACGTGATCCGCAAGCCGATCATCACCGAGAAATCCACCATGGCGTCCGAGAACGGCGCAGTGGTGTTCGAAGTGGCAATCGACTCCAACAAGCCGATGATCAAAGAAGCCGTCGAGGCGCTCTTTGGCGTCAAGGTGAAAGCGGTCAACACCACCGTCACCAAGGGTAAGGTCAAGCGTTTCCGCGGCCAGCTGGGCAAGCGTAAAGACGTGAAAAAAGCCTATGTGACCCTGGAAGAAGGCAACACCATCGACGTGTCCACCGGACTTTGAGATTTGCCTCTCTGACACTTTGGAAGGCCCTCGCGCAAGCGGGGGCCTTTTTCGTTGGGACGGCGCGCCCATTCCCGATTGGAATGGTGTTCCCCACACAGTTTCATTTTCGCGGCCGCACCTGGCTGCATATTCTGGGCGCAAAGGTAATTTGAACCAGGATGCATGATGAATTCCCACGCTGATCTCTTTGAAGCCGTGCAGATGTATTTCGACGGGCTGTTTTACTGCGACAAGGAAAAGCTGGACGCGGTGTTCCACCCGGCAGCAAGCTTGTTTGATGCCGAAAAGGGCGCGATTTTTGCCGAGCCAGTGGCGAGCTTCAATGAAGATGTAGGCGGCAATGCGGCCAACTCGCCCCATGCGCTGGGGCAGCAGATGGACGCCGAGATTCTGATGGTGGACCGCATGTCGCCGGTAAGCGCGCTGGTGAAGATCCGGTTCCGGGCGCGCAGGAACGTGTATCAGGACCACCTGTCGATGCTGAAAGGCGAGAACGGCTGGCAGATCGTGGCCAAGGTCTGGTGCCTGGAAAAGGTCGTGGATCAGATTTGAACCGGTTTTGCCGGGGCTGCGAAAGGTTTTGACTTTGGTCAGCGGAGGCTGGCATGGCGGGGTCCTTTTCGAAGGTCTCCGTTAAGGTATAGCTGCTGGCGGTTAAGATCCGGGAAGCGGGGCGTACGGTGGGGGCGCAACGGGCTAGCAGGTAGTAGTAGCACCCTGGAAACGTGGTAACGCACTGTGAAAGAAATTAACTTGCGGGTTGAAAAAATTAACCCGCGAGGTTGACAAATGGTGCCCATTTGGTAAATGTGGTTAACAACCCGTGAGGAGTCCATGCAATGACGACAGAACTCGGAAAGGAGCTGCGTAAACTTCGGATTGATCAAGATGAACGACTTTTTGATATGTCGAAAAGACTCGAAAAGTCATCTGCGTTCATCTCCGCTGTTGAGCGAGGTTCAAAGAAGCCGCCGGCAGGATTTGAGGAGCTAGTTATTGCTTCCTACAAGCTTGCCGGAGCCGCGGCAGACTTAATCCGTCAGGCAGCTGACAGGTCGCGAGAAGCTTTCACAATTGAGGCGAAGACGCCTTTAGAAAGGGACATAGCTGGTCTTATGGCGCGAAGAATGAGCTCTAAAATGGAGGCTCTCCCGCCTGAAGACCTTGAAAAGATCCTTGCAATTTTGAGGAAAGGAGACAGTGAGTAATGGGTGATGTCTACGACTTTAGGGCCGCTGGCATGAGTTGGGCGCAAGTGGATGCATCGGCAGACAGCTTGCGCGCTAGCTTGAAGCTGTCAGAGGTACCCTATTTTCCTATTGTGGAGGTCGTGGAAAAGCTATTGGGCAACGTCCTTGGTGCTATAGACTTTATGGTACTTTCACCGCGTGAAATGGGTGATGCGGAAGGGTTAACGTGTCCGAGAGGGGAGTTTATCAGTATTCGTGAAGACGTGTATGACCAAGCGTGCAGCGGTGGCGCAAGAGCGCGGTTTACATTCGCGCACGAGCTAGGGCACCTCCTTCTGCACGCAGACCCAGATAAACCCTTGGCGCGTGCCACACCTAGTGATCGGTTGCGCCCTTTTGAGTCCGCTGAGAAGCAAGCCAACAGGTACGCCAGCGCACTGCTTATGCCCGAGCAGCACATTACATACTGGGACGAAGAGAGCGATTTGGTCCAGAGATTTGGAGTTTCAAGCTCTGCTGCCAAATACCGCTTGAAAGACATAAAAAAGAGGAAAGGTTTCTACTAAAGGACGAAGGCTCAGGAAAAACCTGAGCCCCCATTCGAATTCTGTATCGTGCTCACCGGGGCTAGACGATGCAGAGCCGCCAGACGCTTGATACCAGTTCCGTAGCAAGACTGGATGTTAGAGCAGTTTGGTTCTTAAGGCAAGATACGCCCCGACGTTGGATGCTCGAATGACCAAGAGATCATTCACTCCACCGCCCGGCTATCGGTATGTGTTTCGCCCTTGGCGCACATGCCCGAGTACTGGGCAGCGGCTCTACGCGAAGGCGTTTGGGTTGCGGGCTTGGCCAATTCTGGTTCCAGAATGAGCCAACTTAAAAAATGAAAGGGCACACAAGTGCCCTTTCTAATAACTCTAGTCAATAAGGAATAGCCAAATGGCTCGTAAAACAATCAAGATCGGCCGTAGCGCCAAAACAGGTCGCTTTACTACTGTGAAAGTGGCCAAAACCAAGAAGTCGACGCACGTAGTGGAAACTATCCGGCGGAAGTGAGCATTGACCTGGTGTCATGGGTTAGGGGGCAATGAACCCGCTAACCTTCTCAAGGCTAATACTTAATGTCCTCCGTTCCAAAGGCCCCGGATCACCTCCGGGGCCTTAGCCTTTGTCAGGACAGCTTCCGCCTCAATTCAGCGCGCACCCCTCCCGCAGATCCTCCGGCAGCAGGGCGGCGGGGATGTTCTGGTAGCAGACCGGGCGCAGGAAGCGGCGGATGGACAATGTGCCCACCGACGTCGCGCCGAAGTTGGTGGAGGCCGGGTAGGGGCCGCCGTGGACCATGGTGCCGGAGACCTCAACCCCGGTGGGGAAGCCGTTGGCCAGCACCCGGCCCGCCTTGCGCTCCAGCACCGGCAGCAGGGTCTGGCCCTGGGCGGTGTCATCCTCATCCAGATGCAGGGTGCAGGTCAGCTGGCCCTGCAGCGCGCGGGCGATCTCCAGCATCTCGGCGTCGCTCTCAGCGGTGATCACCAGACCCAGCGGGCCAAAGACCTCCTCGGCCAGGATCTCGTTATCGAGCCAGGTGCGGACCTCCGTCACATAGAGGTAGGGCGCGGCGGTGCGGGTGTTGCAGCTGGTGGTCAGCAGCTCGCGCACGCCGGCGGTGGCGGCGACGCGGCGCTGGCCGTCCTGGTAGGCGCTGGCGATGCCCTCGGTCAGCATGGTCTGGGGGGCGACCGCTGACAGGGCGGCGGTGGCGGTGTCGATGAAACGCTCGGCCTCGGGGCCTGCGCGCAGCACGGCGATGCCGGGGTTGGTGCAGAACTGGCCCGCGCCCATGGTCAGCGAGGCGGCCCAGCCGGTGGCGATTTCCGTGCCGCGATTGGCGAGGGCGGCGGTGAGGATGAACATCGGGTTCACGGACCCCAGCTCGCCGAAGAAGGGGATCGGCTCGGGGCGCGCAGCGCAGAGGTCAAAGAGTGCGCGGCCGCCGGCAAGGGAGCCGGTGAAGCCCACGGCCTTGATCAGCGGGTGCTGCACCAGCGCCGCGCCGACCGCGCGGTTGCCGCCCTGGATCAGGCTGAAGACGCCGGGGTGGAGGTCGCATTTGGTGATCGCGGCAAGGACGGCTTCGGCGACGATCTCGCCGGTACCGGGGTGGGCGCTGTGGCCCTTGACCACCACCGGGCAGCCGGCCGCCAGAGCTGCGGCGGTGTCGCCGCCGGCGGTGGAGAAGGCGAGCGGGAAGTTGGAGGCGCCGAAGACCGCAATCGGCCCCAGCGGGCGCTGCATCATGCGCATATCGGGCCGGGGCAGGGGCGCGCGGTCCGGCAGCGCGGCGTCATAGCGGCGGTCGAGGTAGTCGCCCTTCAGGATATGCTCGGCAAAGGTGCGCAGCTGGCCCGTGGTGCGGCCGCGCTCGCCCTGCAGGCGGGCCTCCGGCAGGCCGGTTTCCCGGGTGCCGATGGCGGTGATGTCCTCGGCGCGGGCTTCGATCTCGTCAGCGATGGCGTTGAGGAAGGCGACGCGCTCCGCCCGGCTGGTGGCGCTGTAGCTGGCAAATGCATCCTCCGCCGCCTCTGCCGCAGCTGTCACGTCGCTGACGCGGCCTACGGAGAACTGATGGCTGGGGCCGGTGGCGGGGGCGGAGGGGAAGCGGGTGTCGCCGGCGGTCCAGGCGCCTGCGATCAGGTGGTTTCCGTGCGGTGTGAACATGGGCGGGCCTCTGTCTGGTGCTGCCGGGCAGCGGATGAATCTTGATACAGGATAATGGATACAAAATGCGAGTCGTGCAAGGTGCCGGCCGGAAAAATCCGGATGTCAGCAGCCAGGTGAGCGGGAAAGGCGGCGGCTCAGCCGTCCGTGGCGGCGCGGTGCTCTGCGACCAGCGACAGCAGTTCTTCCTTGGTGCGGGAGATGTGATGGGTCAGCGCGGCGCAGGCGCCCTCCACATCGCGGGCCTGGGCCAGGTCCAGGAGGTCGTGGTGCTCCTTCTTGGCCGGTTCGCGCTGTTTCATCACGCTGAGGTGCATCCGGATGAAGCGGTCGCAATGCAGGCTGATGCCCTGCAGTACCTCGTTGGTCAGCTTGCGGTCGGCGGCGGCATAGAGGGCCGAGTGGTATTTGTGGTTGAGCGCGCCCCATTTGGCCACGTCATTGGCATCATAAGACGCATCCATGTCATCGAGGATCTGGGTGCAGCGGGTGAAATCCTCGGTGGTCATGGCAGGGATCGCGCGGCGGAACAGGTCCACCTCCAGCAGGGTGCGCAGGTCGAAGATCTCGGCGATTTCACGCAGGGAATGCTTGGTGACAGAGGCGCCACGGTTGTTGGTGAATTGCACCAGCCCTTCGGCGTCCAGCCGCTTCAGCGCCTCGCGGATCGGCATGCGGGAGACGGCGTATTCCTCTGCCAGCGCCTCTTGCCGGATGGTTTCTCCTTCTGCCAGCTCACCGCTGAGGATACGCTCGCGCAGGTCGTCGGCAATCACTTCCGGGAGGGAGTTGCGGGTAACGGCGCGTTTGCCTGCCATGGGGGCCTCGTCGGGTCTGCTGTTCGTATTTTGGATACGCTAGTGGGTCCGTCCCGTTTCTTCAAGCAATTGGCCCGGTTTTACACCGGCGGCGGGCGCTGCGACCCCGCAGCCGGTTTTTTGTATCCAAAAGCCGGACCCGTCAGGCGCCCCAGGTGTCGCTGAGACGGTAGCCGCCGGGCCAAGGGTCGTCCGGGTCCAGCATGTGCTGGTGAATGCCGGTGATCCAGCCGCGGCCGCTGAGTTCGGGGACGATGGCCGGACGGGTGCCCACCGTGGTCTGCTCCACGATGCGCCCGGTGAAACACGAGCCGATGATCGATACGGCCTCAAAGGTCTGCCCCAGTTCAATCTGCCCCTTGGCCAGCATCAGCGCCATGCGGGCAGAGACCGCGGTACCGGTGGGGGAACGGTCCACCTTGCCCGGCTGGATGGCCACGGCCGAGCGGCTGCTCAGGCCGGTTTCCGTCTGTTCCAGCGGGCCGCAGAAGGCGCAGAAGGAGATGTGGTTCCAGTCCGGGTTCTCCGGGTGGGTGAAGCCGAGCTGCGCGTTGGCGGCCCCGAGGATGCGGGTGCCCAGCTGGGCGATCTGCTTGGCGTTTGCCTCTGTGATCTCCACGCCCAGATCGGCGGCCTGCACCACCACGAAACTGTCGCCGCCATAGGCGGTGTCCACGGTCAGCGTGCCGACACCCGGCACATCGAGGGAGGCGTCCAGCTCACCGGCAAAGCTCGGCACGTTCTGCACGAAGATCCGCTCTGCCTTGCCGTTCCGGCATTCGGCGCGCACCCGAACCAGCCCGCCGGGGGCCTCCAGCACCAGGTGGGTTTCCGGCTCCTGCATCGGCAGGATGCCCCCGTCCAAGAGCACGGTGGAGACGCAGATGGAATTGGAGCCGGACATTGGCGGGGTGTATTCCGGCTCCATGATGATGAAGCCCATGTCGGCCTCCGGGTGCTTGGGCGGCACCAGCAGGTTCACATGGCGGAACACGCCGCCGCGGGGCTCGTTCAGGACGAAATTCCGCAGGGTCTGGTCGCGGTCGATGAAGGCGCGCTGGTCCCACAGGGTTTCGCCCGGCGGCGGTGCGACGCCACCGACAATCACGTCGCCCACCTCGCCCTCCGCATGGGCGGAGATCACATGGATGGTCTTACTGCTGCGCATCCGCAGGCCTCCTCAGGAATAGCGGGCAACCGGTTCGCCCAGGGCATCGAAGATCGGAGTGATCCCCAGGCCGGGCGTATCCGGGGCGGTCATCCGCCCGTTCACACGCTTGGGCGCGCCGCGGGCAATGTCAACGGTGCCATAGCTGTTGAAGTCGGTGGCGGAGAAGGTGAACTCCGCCGGGGTGGAGCGGGCCAGATGGGCGATGGCGGCGGTGGTGATGTCGCCGCCCCAGGTGTCTTCGATGGTCATCGGGATGCCGTGCGCCACACAGAGATCGCGCATTTGCCGCGCCCGGGTCAGCCCGCCGACCTTGGAGATCTTGAGGTTGATCACGTCCATCGCGTCCTCGGCAATGCCGCGCACCAGCGTGTTCGGGGTGTCGATCACCTCGTCCATCACAAAGGGCAGTGCGGTGCGGCGGCGGATTGAGACGCTTTCCTCATAGGTCAGGCAGGGCTGCTCCACATAGACGTCGAGGCCCGCGATGGCACCAACCACCCGCGCCGCCTCGTGCCGGGTCCAGCCGGTGTTGGCGTCGGCCACCAGCAGGTCGGATTTCTTCAGCACCGCGCGGGTGGCATGAATGCGGTCGATGTCGTCGTTGGCCTCGCCGCCGACCTTGAGCTGGAACTTGGTGTAGCCCTCGGCGGCATAGCCCTCGATCTTGCGGGCCATGGTGTCCGGGTCCTCCTGGCTGATGGCGCGGTAGAGCACAACATCCTCCTGCGCGGCGCCGCCCAGCAGGGTATAGACCGGCTGGCCGGTGGCCTTGCCCAGAAGGTCCCAGCAGGCGATGTCGACCGGTGCCTTGGCATAGGGGTGGCCGCGCAGAGCCGCGTCCATGGTGCGGTTGATCTGGCCGATGTTCAGCGGATCCTGCCCAATGAGATGCGGCGCCAGTTCCGCCAGCCCGGCGCGCACGCCGCGTGCGAAGGAGGGCAGGTAGGCGGAGCCCAGCGGGCAGCACTCGGCATAGCCGGTCAGCCCCTCATCGGTGGTGATTTCCAGAACGGTGCTGTCGAAGACATCGACATAATTGCCGTTCGACCAGCTGTAACGGCCTTCCTTCAGCGGCAGGTCGACCTGATAGACGGTGAGCTGGGTAATCTTCATGGTGCGGCTCCTTTCAGGGGCAGGTCAAAAACGGGTGGCGGAATAGGGCTGCATCGGCACCGGCGGTTCGGTGTTTGCGGCGAGCGCCGCAACCAGCTCGGCGGTGCCGGCAGCCTGGGTCAGGCCCAGGTGGCCGTGGCCGAAGGCATAGATCACCCCCGGCGCGCGGGCGGAACGGCTGATCACCGGCAGGCTGTCGGGCATCGAGGGGCGGAAGCCCATCCACTGGCTGCCGCCGGAGGTGTCGAGGTCCGGCAGGAAGCGTTTCGCCTTCTGCAAGAGGATCTCGGCACGGCGGTAATTCGGCGGCAGTTTCAGCCCACCCAGCTCGACCGCGCCGCCCACCCGCACGCCGCCGCTGATTTTGGTGACGACAAAGCCATGCGCCGGGAAGGTCAGATGGGTATTCAGGCCAAAGGCACCGGGGGGCAGGGTGGTGTTGTAGCCGCGCTCGGTCTCCAGCGGGATGTTTTCGCCCAGGGTGCGGGCCAGGTGATGCGACCAGGCCCCGCAGGCCACCACGATTTGGGCGGCAGGGACAGGGCCGTCTTTGGTTTGGGCCACAGATTGCCGGCCTTCGCTGCGCAGCGCTGTCACCTCGGCGGTTCCGATGCTGCCGCCGCGGGCCAAAAAAGCCTGCGCCAGATGTTCGGCCCAGGTCTTGGGGTTCACCGTGTTCATCCAGTCGGGGGTGAAGGCAGCATGGGTAAAGCGCGGCGCCAGGCCGGGCTGAACCTCGGCAATCGCCGCGGGGCTGCGCAGCAACTCGAAGCGGATGCCATGTTCACGCCGCAGCTGCCAGTCGGGCAGGGCGGCGCGGAAGGCACTCTCGCCCTCGTAGAGCTGCAGCTGCCCCTCGCGCTGCATCAGCGGCTCGCCCTCCACATCCGCGATCTGTCGCTCCAGCGCGGCGCGGGAATGCGCCATCAGCTGCACCTGCGCCGCCAGCGCCGCCTGGTAGCGGCTGCGCCAGCTGGCGCGCCAGAACCGCAGCATCCAGGGGGCGATCCGCAGCGCATAGGCGGGCGGCACCGACAGCGGCCCCAAAGGGTCCAGCAGCCACTTGGGGGCCTTGCGCATGATGCCCGGCGTGGCGAGCGGCACGATGTCGGTGAAGGCAAAGGCGCCGGCGCTGGCCGCCGAGGCCTCCGCCGCCACGCCGGTGCGGTCGAGCACGCGCACCTGATGCCCCTGTTTCTGCAGCTCCAGCGCGGCGCTGAGGCCGATGATGCCGGCGCCGATGACGAGGATGCCGTGTGCCTGTTCTTTGGTCATCTCAGATCCTTCACAAGCCGACCAGGATGGAGGGCAGCCAGGTTGCCAGTTCCGGCACCGCCAGCAGCGCCGCCAGCACCAGGCCTTGTGCGGCCACAAAGGGCAGAACCCCGCGGTACATATGGCCGTAGGTCATGTCCTTGGGCGCGATGGAGCGCAGGTAGAAGATCGAGGGGGCCATCGGCGGCGTCAGATAGGAGGTCTGGATCACCACCAGCACCAGCATCGCGAACCAGATCGGGTCGATGCCGGCACTGCGCACCAGCGGCGCGAAGATTGGCACGAAGATCAGCACGATCGACACCCAGTCCAGCACGAAGCCGGCAAAGAACACCACCAGCAGCAGGAAGGTGATCAGCCCTGCGTTGCCGTAGCCGATCACCTCCACCGTGTCGCGCACCAGCCCGCCGCCGCCGGTGACGGCAAAGATCGAGGTGAACATGGTGCCGCCCGCCACGATCAGCATGATCATCGCGGTGATCCGCAGGGTGACACCCAGGGCCGCGCGCAGCATGGAGTAGCTGAGCTCGCGGAACATGCAGGTCAGCACCAGCGTGCCGGCAGCCCCCACGGCGGCGGCTTCTGTGGCAGAGGCGGCCCCAGCCAGCAGCGAACCCAGCACCATGGCAATCAGCAGCAAGGGCGGCACCAGCGCGGTCACGGTGATTTTCAGCTTCTGCCCCACCGGCATGGCGCGGCCCTCAGGCGGCAATACCGGCGCGTCCTCAGGGCGGCGCAGGCTGCGCAGCAGAACATAGCCCACGAAGAACATCACCATCAGCACGCCGGGCAGGATGGAGGCGGCAAACAGCTGGCCGATCGACAGCTGCGCAATGGAGGCATAGACCACCACGATCACGGAGGGCGGAATGATGGTGCCGAGCGAGCCGCCCGCACAGATGGTGCCTGCAATCAGGTCGTTCTTGTAGCCCGCCGCGCGCATTGCGGGGATCGCCATCAGGCCCACCACGATCTCCACCGCGCCGACAACGCCGGAGGCGGCGGCAAAGATCGCGCACATGGCAATGGTCGACAGTGCCAGCCCGCCGGGCAGACCGCCGAGCCAGATCTGCAGCGCATAGAACAGCCGCTTGGCAATGCCGGAGCGTTCCAGCACCGCGCCCATGAAAATGAACAGCGGGATTGCCGCCAGAACGAAGTTGGAGGCTGTGTGCAGGAGCGGGCCGTAGAGCTGCAAAAACAGCATGTCGCCAAAGACGGAATAGCCAAAGGCGACGGCCACGATCATCATCGAAAACGCCACCGGAATGCCGGCAAAGACCAGCGCGAAAAGCGCCGCAAACATCAGAAGGGGGATCATAAATCAGCTCTCCGGCGCAGCGTGCGGGTCATCGGGGGTCTGCCCCGGTGTCTTCTCGCCGCGTAAGTAAAGGAGCGCCTCCAGCAGGAACTGCAGGCAGAAGGCAAAGAGGCCGAGCGCAATCACCGAATAAAAGGGCCACATCAAGGGCGCCCAGGGGCTGACGGTCTCCACCTCGCCGGTCTGAAACGCCTTCAGCGCCTTGGAGGCGGCCACCCAAGTCAGCGCGCCGGTGATCGGCGCCATCAAGAGCGAATAGACCGCCGCGTTCAGCAGCTGCTGGACGCGCAGCGGGAATTTCTGCGACAGGAAGTCGATCCGCACATGCGCTTCTTTGCGCAGCGAATAGGCGGCGCCCAGGAACACGATGGAGCCGTTCAGCATATAGGAAATGTCAAAGGCCCAGAGTGTTGGGGCGCCAAAGACGTAGCGGGCGGCGACCTCGTAAAGCATGGCCGCAATCATGGCGAGGATGGTCAGCTGGCCAACCGCGCCCAAGAGGGCTGACAGCCCTTCAACGCCGGTTCTGAAAAAATGCATGGAAACCTCGGGGCAGGGAGGGCGCGGGCCGGAGATCCCGGCCCGCGCAAAGGGTCATTCAGCAGCGTCACGCACCAGGTAGACGGAGTTTTCGGCCCAGCTGGACTGGTAGGAGAGGTAGCTGTCCAGAACCTCCTGCATCCGGGCATTGCCGCCCTCGGACAGTTCCGCAGCACGGGCGCGCGCCCAGTTGCGGCCGGCCTCGCGCAGCTTCTCGGACTCGGCGTGCTCCATCTGGACCATCTGCACCTTGGTCTTGCGGTAATCGGCCATCGCCTTGATGTCAGCATCGCCAAAGCGGGTGTAGCCCTCATAGGTCGACAGGCGCGCAGACGCCTCAATCAGCCCCTGCAGGTCTGCGGGCAGCGCGTCCCAGGTCTCAGCCTTGACGAAAACCTCCCACAGGAAGGAGGGCTGATGCACGCCGGGCATGATCATGTAGGGCGCAACCTCGTGGAAGCCTTCGGAGAAGTTGGCGCCGGGGGTTGACCATTCGATGGCATCAACGCCCTTGCGCTGAAGCAGGGTGTAGATCTCGTTGCCCGGCACCACGGTGGGCACGCCGCCGAAGTCGTCCTTCATGACCGCGGCAAAGGCGCCGGAGGTGCGGTATTTCACGCCCTTCAGGTCCTCGACGGTTTTGATCTCGACATTGGAATGGGCCATGACTTCTGAGGTGCCGATGCCGACGACCAGGCTGTGCAGCCCCATCTCCTCGCGGCGGAAGTCCTGCAGCATTTTCTCGCCGCCGCCTTCGTAGATCCAGTGCAGGGTGGCCTCGGGCGACATGCCGCCGGGGAAGGAGGCAAAGATCGCGTTGGTCGGGTCCTGGTTGACCAGGTAGGAGGGGGTGGAGTGGCCGGCCTCGACGATGCCTTCCTGCACCGCTTCATGCGCCTTGAAGGCAGGTACCAGAACACCGGCGCCAAACGGCTGGATCTCCACCCGGCCTTGGGTAAGGGTTTCGACGTTGCCGGCAAAGCGTTCCATGAAGTTCTGGTAGAGGAAGGAGCCTTCGCCGACGGCGGCGGTCATCTTCCATTCGACCTCTGCCGCGGTGGCGGCAGACGCCAGGGCCAGGCTGAAGCCTGCGGCGATTGCGGATGTGAATTTCATAGTATGGACCTCTCTTCTGCTGGAATGCGGCCCGGGTTATCGTCCCGGGCCTTGGTTGAAATGGTTCAGGCGGCGGCCTCCCCGCTGCTGGAAATGCCGCCGCGGAAGGGATCATCGGGGCTGAAGAACAGCTTGCCCTCGCCCATCACAAAGGCCTGCCCGCTGAGGGTGGGGATCACCCCGCCACCCGGCCCCGGCTGGTAGGACAGCCGGTAGGGGGAGCCGATGATGCTTTCCTGGATAATCTCCTCGCCCGGCTGCAGCCGCCCCGCTGCCGCCAGGCACGCCAGGCGGGCAGAGCTGCCGGTGCCGCAGGGGGAGCGGTCATAGGTGTCGTCCGGGCACAGCACGAAGTTGCGGCTGTGGATGCCCGCGCGGGGGGAGGGGCCTTGGAAGATCACATGGTCGATCGGCTCACCCTTCTCGCCGCCAATCCCTTGGGCATTGGCGGCGGTGCGGATGGAGATGGCGTGATCGGTGAGGGCGCGGATGTTCTCTGTCCGCAAGGGCAGCGGGCTGGGTTCGACGATGAAGAACCAGTTGCCGCCATAGGCGATATCGCCGGTCACTGTGCTGCCATCGGGCAGGGTGACATTGGCCGCAGCGGTGACGCGGCGGCTTTCGATGTTGGTGACGGTCACCGTGTTGGCATCCTCCAGCAGCACCGTCACCACGCCAACGGGAGTTTCGATGCGGTGGCTGCCGGGGGTGATCAGGCCCAGATGGGCCAGCGTCACCGCCAGCCCGATGGTGCCGTGGCCGCACATGCCCAGCACCGCATCGGCGTCAAAATAGATGACGCCGGCGGCGCAGCTGGGATCGGTGGGCTGCACCAGCAGCGTGCCGACCATGGCGGGCTGGCCGCGCGGCTCGCGCATGACCGCGTGGCAGAAACCCATGTGATCCTCTGCCAGCCGCCGCGCGCGTTCCGCCAGCGGGCCGGTCCCCAGATCGGGACCGCCCTCCAGGATCACCCGCGTCGGCTCGCCGCCGGTATGGCTGTCGACTACATGCATTCGGCGATGATCCCGCCCTGCGCCGACCAGTCCGCAAACCAGGTGCGGAACAGTTTGTACTGCTGTTCGCAATAGTTGCGCTGCGTGTCCGACAGCTCGTCGGTCTCGTTGAAATGCAGGCGGTAGTCGTCCTCGCCGTTCAGCACCAGGAGGTGCTTGTAATAGAGGATCAGGTCCGGGCCTTCGTCGAAGGTGGACAGGACGTGGATCGCGTCGGTCAGCTCCTGCGCGCGCAGGCGGGCTTCGGCGCTGCCCTCAGCCGCCAGTTTGGACAGGCGCGCCAGCAGCAGCGCCTCCTTGGGCAACGCACAGCCGATGCCGGTGATTGAGCCGGTGGCGCCGCAGTTCACGAAGCCGTGGTAGACCTCGGTGTCGACGCCGACCATCAGCGTCACCTGATCGTCCTGGCTGGTGATATGCTCCGCCGCATAGCGCAGGTCGTCCTTGCCGCCGAACTCCTTGAAGCCGATCAGGTTCTTGTGCTCGGCGCGCAGGGCAAAGAACAGCTCGGCGCGGGTGGCAAAGCCGTAGTAGGGGCTGTTGTAGATGATCGCGGGCACGTCCGGTGCCGCATCCAGAATGGCCTTGAAGTGGTTCTTCTGCGCCGCGGGCGATGTGCCGCGGGACAGCACGCGCGGGATCACCATCAGGCCGGCCGCGCCGACCTCTTGCGCATGGCGGGCGTGATCGACGGCGGATTTGGTGTTGATCGCACCGGTGCCGACGACGACCGGCAGACTGGCGGCGGCGAGGCGGGCGACGCCTTCCATCCGCTGTTCATCTGTCAGCAGCGGCCAGTCGCCCATCGAGCCGCAGTAGACCACCGCCGACATGCCCGCGGCGATCATCTCCTCGCCTTTTTTCACCAGCGCGTCGAAGTTCGGCGTGCGGTCCGGGTTGCAGGGGGTCATCAGGGCCGGCATGGTGCCGGTGAAGACGTTTGTAGACATTATCCAATTTCTCCAGGTAGGGGCAGGCCGCCGCTGGGAGGCACGGCAGCCTGCGGGGGAAGGGGTCAGCGCACGTTGGCGAGGAACTTGCGGGTGTGTTCGGACTGGGCGTCGCCGAAGATCTGCGCGGGCGGGCCGATCTCCTCCATCACGCCCTGATGGAAGAAGGCCACCCGGTCGGAGACATCGCGGGCAAAACCCATCTCGTGAGTGACGCAGATCATCGTCATGCCCTCGTCGGCCAGCAGGCGCATGGTATCCAGCACCTCGCCCACCAGTTCGGGGTCGAGCGCTGAGGTTGCCTCGTCAAACAGCATGTATTCGGGCTCCATCGCCAGGGCGCGGGCAATCGCAAGCCGCTGCTGCTGGCCGCCCGACAAGGCGCTGGGGTAGACGTTCAGCTTCTCGCCCAGCCCCACATGCTGCAGCTGATTGGCAGCAATTTCGCGGGCCTCAGCCTTGGACTTGTCTTTGACGATGCGGGGCGCCAGCGCCACGTTTTCCAGCGCCGTCAGATGCGGGAAGGAATTCCACTGCTGGAAAACCATGCCGAGCTTCTGGCGCAGCTTGTTGATGTCGGTACCCTTGGCATGCACATCGGTGCCGTCGACGGTGACAGCGCCGTCCTGGATCGCTTCCAGCCCGTTGATGCAGTAGAGCAGCGTTGATTTGCCGGAGCCGGAGGCGCCGATGACAGAGAGCACCTCGCCCTTCTGCACATCCAGGTCGATGCCTTTCAGAACGTGCAGAGCGCCGAAATACTTGTGAAGGTCGCGGATGGAAATCATTGGGCCCACCTGTTTTCGAGATGTGTGGCGTAGCGGGAAACCGGATAGGACAGCGCGAAATAGAAGGCGCCGGCCAGGGCAAGGATAAGGAACGGCTCCTGGGTGCGGGTGATCAGGATCTGACTGGCTTTCAAGAGCTCGACATAGCCAAGGACTGAGACCAGCGCGCTGTCCTTCATCACCCCCAGCGCAACGCCGACCCAGGATGGGAACACCGCCCGCCCGCCGATCGGCAGCACCACATGGCGCAGATCCTGCCAGTAGCTAAGCCCAAGGCTGCGCGCGGCGCGGCGCATCGGGGCGCCCACCGCCTCGATCCCGCCGCGGGCCACATTGGCCACCAGCGCCGCGGTGTAAACGGTCAGGATCACGGTGCCGGAGGCAAAGGGATCCAGGTTCAGCCCCACGATCGGGGCAAAGTTGTAAAACAGCACCAGCTGGATGATCAGCGGCACCGAGCGGAACACGTCCAGCACCGGCGCCAATGTCAGGGTGGCGGCGCGCCGGCCCTCGTACAGCATCCAGCCGAACAGGGTGCCCAGCACCGTGCCAAGCGAGATCGACAGGACGGAAATCCACAGCGTGCGCAGCGCCGCCTCGCCCATGAACCACAGGTCATTGGGGGCAAAGCCGCTGAAAAACTTGAGTGTCGGTTCCATCGGTTCCCCCTCAGTACCGGAACAGCCGGGCGGCCATCAGCCGCGAGCTGAGCAGGATCACCTTGACGATGGCGTAGTAGATCACCGCCGTGACCGCGAAATATTCAAAGATGCGGAAGGTGCGGGAGGCGAAGAACTGGGTCTCGCCCGACAGTTCGCGGAAGCCCACCAGCATCCCCAGCGAGGACATCAGAACCGCCCAGACCATCTGATTGGTGATCGGGTGGTAGACAATGCGGAACACCTGCGGGATCACCACGCGGCTGTAGGCCTGCCAGGGTGTCATCCCAAGGCTGCGGGAGGCACGGATTTGGGTCTCCGGCACCGCCTTGAAGCCGCCGCGGAAGTTTTCCGCCAGATAGCCCGCGCAGTTGAACGTGAGCCCCGCCAGCACGATCAGATAGGGCGACAGATGCAGGCCGAATGCGCCGAGGCCGAAGCCGAAGAAGAACAGCTGGAACAGAGCGGGCGTGTTGCGGGCCAGCTCCACCCAGGCGGTGGCAAACCAGTAGACCAGCCCCCGAAGGTGCAGCCGCGCCAGCGCCAGACAGAGACCGATCACGATGCCAAGCACCATCGCCAGAACCGCGACCTGCAGCGTCAGGGAGGCCGCCTCCAGCAGGTCGGGCAGGCTTTTCATCACCGGCCGCCAGTGAAAATTATAGTCGAACATGTGGGGTTATGCTCCCTAGCTCCTGCCAGCCGCCGGGAGAGCGCGGCAGGCAGGGGCGGGTTTCACCGTTGGATCAGTACAGCACGCCGGGGATGCGCAGCTCGGGCGCGTCGCCGCCGACGTATTTGCCCCACAGCTCGGCATAACGGCCCGAGCGCACCTGATGGGTAACAAACAGGTTCAGGAAGTTGATCCAGGTGACATCCTCGCGCTTCCCTACGACCGAGGTGTAATCGGTGGTCCAGGGCATCCGCGGGCCGGCTGCCAGGGTCTCATACTGCTGGGTTACCGGCAGCACCGCGGTATTGGTGGTCAGGCCGATGTCCGCCTTGCCCTGCGCCACCGCCAGGAACACCTCGTTCTCGGACTGATAGCCTTGATAGTTGCCTTCTTCGCCCCATTCGGCGGCAATCTTCAGCCATTCCTGCTCCGGCACGGTGCCGATGGCGCCGGCTACCCGCTTGCCCTTGATGTCCTCAAAGCTCTCGATGCCGCTTTCTGTGTTGATCACCCCTTGGGCGAAATAGATCGCATAGGGAATGGTGAAGCCGACGGTGCGCGCCCGCGCCAGGCTGTCGGAGGTGGCACCAAAGACCACATCGGCGCGGCCTGTCACGATGGCCGGCAGGCGCTCGGCCCAGGTGACCGGCAGGATCTCGGCCTCAACCTCCAGCGCCGCCGCCAGATCGTTACAGTAATCGACGTCAAAGCCCGCCGGTTCGTTGTTGGCGTCGCGGTAGCCGATCGGCGGGAAATCCAGCACCACGCCGCAGCGCAGGGTGCCGCGGTCCACCACATCATCGAGCGTATCCGCAAGGGCAGGTGCCAAGGGCACGAGGGCAAGCGCCGCAGCCGCGGCCAGCGATTTGAACATGAGATCCTCCTGTCGGTTCGTTGTTGTGGAGAATCAGATACAGGATAATGGATACAAAATCCACACGTATATGAAGACGCCGATTCTGCGGCGCGGTTCCCTGCGCATCTGTTGCGGCAGGCAAAGCTCGAACTGCGGGCCTTTGCGGCCGAACCAGCAGGGCGCAAAGCGGCCCGGAGGCGCCGCAAACCGATTAGGCTGCGGCATTTTGCGCGCAGGCTGCGCAGCCGTAGCGGTCATTTAACACGTTGATATTATTCAAGTGTACCTGAAGTCCCGTTGTGGGCTCTGCTTCCCTGCTGCATCTGGGCGGCTGCAATCGCTTCCGGGCTAGGAAATTCTTAGGAGCAGGTCTCTAGGGAGGAAGGCTTAGGCCTGTAACTAAGGGACCAAATCACTATGCCTGCTTTTCTCTACCGTCTGCCTGTCCGGATCTACGCTCTGGCTGCCCTGGCGATTCTCCTGTTTGCGATGCTGACCGTCTTCCTGCTGGTCCGCTCGAATAACGATGAATACGCCAGCCGCGAACGCGAGCTGCATCAGATCACCGATCTGGCTTTCAGCCAGCTGGATGCGCTGCAAAGCCAGGTCGAGGCCGGACAGCTGGACGAGGCCGCGGCCCGCCAGATGGGGCGCACGGCGCTGGAGACCTTCAGGTTCGGCACCGCCGGCGATTTCCACGCCTTTGATTTCGATCTGGTGATTACCGCGAATGCCTTCCTGCCGGAGTGGGTCGGCACCCGCCAGCCCGGCCTGACGGATGAAAACGGGGTCAAGATCTACCAGGAGATGCTCAAGATCGCCAAGGCCGACGGCCAGGGCTCGCTGATCTACCATTTCACAAACGCCGGCTCCGGCGTGATTGAGGCCAAGATGGGCTATATCCGGGTTTACGAACCCTGGGGCTGGATCATCGGCACCGGTGCCTATGTGTCCGATATCCAGGCTAAGGTGCAGCAGAACATCATCACAACCGTGACCGGGCTGCTTGTGACCCTGGCGGTCCTGATGATTGGCGCAACCCTGATCACCCGCAGTGTCACCGGTCCGGTCAGCGCCCTGCGCGGGCGGATGCAGTCGATGGCGGACGGCGACACCGCTAGCGCCATTCCGGCCACCGCCAACAAAAGCGAAATCGGCGACATGGCCCGCACCCTGGACGTGTTCCGCCAAGCGCTGATCCGCCAGCAGGAGCTGGAGGACGCCGAGCACGCGCTGAACGAGAAGCGCAGCAGGGTTGTGGCCGCGCTCAGCGCCAAGCTGGCTGACCTGTCGCAGGGCGACCTGACCGCGCAGATCACCGAGGTGTTCCCGGAGGACTACGAGCAGCTGCGCCGGGATTTCAACACCACCGCACAGAACCTCAGCGGCACGGTGGAGCAGGTGATCGCCGCGGCGAACAGCATCCGCAACGGCGCCGCCGAGATCAGCCAGGCCTCCGACGACCTGTCGCACCGCACCGAAAGCCAGGCGGCGACGCTGGAGCAGACCGCCGCGGCGCTGGATGAGCTGACCGCCAGCGTCAAATCCGCCGCCGACGGCGCCCGCAGCGTCGAGGCCACCATGGACGAGGCCAAGGAAGAGGCCCGCAACAGCGGCGAAGTGGTGCAGAGCGCGGTGTCGGCGATGACCGAGATCGAGGAAAGCTCCAACAAGATCAGCCAGATCATCAGCGTCATCGACGACATCGCCTTCCAGACCAACCTCCTGGCGCTGAATGCCGGCGTCGAGGCCGCGCGGGCTGGCGAGGCGGGCCGCGGCTTTGCGGTGGTGGCGTCCGAGGTGCGGGCGCTGGCGCAGCGCTCTTCGGATGCAGCGATGGAGATCAAGACGCTGATCTCCGACAGCTCCGGCCAGGTGGCGCGCGGCGTCGATCTGGTGGGCAAAGCCGGCGATGCGCTGCAAAGCATCGTCAGCCAGGTCACCCATATCTCGCAGCTGGTCTCCGGCATTGCCGAGGGCGCGGCGGAGCAGGCGACCGGCCTCAACGAGATCAACACCGGCGTGACGCAGCTGGATCAGGTGACCCAGCAGAACGCGGCGATGGTGGAGGAGGCTACCGCGGCGGGCCACATGCTGAAGACCGACGCCTCCAAGCTGAGCGACCTGGTGGCCCACTTCAGGATCGCAGGCGGCAGCCAGCTGGCCGCCCCGGCGAAACCGGTCGCCGCCCCGGCCGCGGCGCCGGCCCCGACCGCCCATGGCAGCGATGACTGGGACATGCAGCCCGCGCCGCAGCCCGCCGCGGTGGCGACCACCAGCGGCAACGCCGCCCGCGATCTGTGGCAGGATTTCTGATCCAAGGGAAACGCTTGCGGAGAAAACGCCCGGGAAATCCCTCGGGCGTTTTCTGTCTTTGCATAGGATTTCAAAGCATTGGGCGCAGGGTTTTGCGGCATTCCAATCAAAATGCGGCAAAAACCTGACGGGATGCGGCGCGTATGCTTTGGCGGCGCCTTGCGGAGTAGGGTTTTGTTAGACACTGCGGCCTAAACAGACAGGCAATAGACCTGTCATGAAGGCTCTGAATTTATGTCCACAATACCCGCTTTTCTCTACCGTCTGCCCGTCCGGATCTACGCACTGGGCGCCCTTGCGCTGTCGCTGATGGCGGTGCTGACTTTCCTGCTGCTCTCGCAATCCGTCAAAAACGCTTATGAGATGCGCTATACGGAGCTGCACAACGTGACCGACACGGCGGTCAGCCTGCTGCGCGACCTGGAGGAAGGCGTCCAATCCGGCCGCTTCACGGTGGAGGAAGCCCGCGATATCGGCCGTGAAAGGCTGACCGCGCTGCGGTTCGGAGACTCGGGCTATGTCTTTGTCTTCGACCATGACCTGGTGGTGCAGGCGCACCCCATTGTGCCGGACTGGGTCGGCACCAATCAGGGTGCCTTTGAGGATGTGACCGGCATCAAGGTGTTCCAGGAACTGGAGAAGATCGCCGCCGCCAAGAGCGCGGGGGAGCTGACCTATTATTTCAAGAAACCCGATTCGGAGGTGATGGAGGCCAAGATCGGCTATGTGCAGGCCTATGAGCCCTGGGGCTGGATCATCGGCACCGGCGCTTATGTGTCCGATATTGAGGCCGATGTTGCGATGATGCGCAACGAGGCGCTGATCGTGCTGGGCATCAGCCTGGTGGCGCTGATGGTTGCCGCCTATTTCATCACCCGCAGCGTGACCGGCCCGCTGAACGGTTTGAAAAACCGGATGCAGACAATGGCGGATGGCGACACCAGCAGCGAAATCCCTTCGGCAAATGCGCGCAGCGAACTGGGGGAAATCGCCCAAAGCGTCGATGTCTTCCGCCAGGCGCTGATCCGGCAGCAGGAGCTGGAGGACGCCGAACATGCGCTGAACGAGAAGCGCAGCAAGGTTGTGGCGGCGCTCAGCAGCAAGCTGTCGGCACTGTCGCAGGGCGACCTGACGGCGCAGATCACCGAGACCTTCCCGCAGGATTACGAACAGCTGCGCCAGGACTTCAACACCACCGCGCGGAACCTCAGCTCCACCGTGGAGCAGGTGATTGCCGCCGCCGCCAGCATCCGCAACGGTGCCACCGAGATCAGCCAGGCCTCTGACGACCTGTCGCACCGCACCGAAAGCCAGGCTGCGACGCTGGAGCAGACCGCCGCGGCGCTGGATGAGCTGACCGCCAGCGTCAAATCCGCCGCCGACGGCGCCCGCAGCGTCGAGGCGACGATGGACGAGGCCAAGGAAGAGGCCCGCACCAGCGGCGAGGTGGTGCAGAGCGCGGTCTCGGCAATGACCGAGATCGAGGAAAGCTCCAACAAAATCAGCCAGATCATCTCCGTGATCGACGACATCGCCTTCCAGACCAACCTTCTGGCACTGAACGCGGGCGTCGAGGCCGCGCGGGCCGGCGAGGCGGGCCGCGGCTTTGCGGTGGTTGCGTCCGAGGTGCGGGCGCTGGCGCAGCGCTCCTCCGATGCGGCGATGGAGATCAAGACGCTGATTTCCGACAGCTCCGGCCAGGTGGCCCGCGGGGTGGACCTGGTGGGCAAGGCGGGTGACGCGCTGCAAAGCATCGTCAGCCAGGTCACCCATATCTCGCAGCTGGTCTCCGGTATCGCCGAGGGCGCGGCGGAGCAGTCGACCGGCCTCAATGAGATCAACACCGGCGTGACGCAGCTGGATCAGGTGACCCAGCAGAACGCGGCGATGGTCGAGGAGGCCACCGCAGCGGGCCACATGCTGAAGACCGATGCTGGCAAGCTGGCCGATCTGGTGGCCCACTTCAAGATCGCGGGCGGCAGCCGGCTGGCCGCCCCGGCCAAGGCCCCCAGCGCCCCGGCAGCAGCGCCGGCGCCAACCGCCCATGGCGGCGATGACTGGGACATGCAGCCCGCGCCCCAGCCCGCCGCGGTGGCCGCTAGCGGCAACGCCGCCCGCGATCTGTGGCAGGATTTCTGATCCGCCGGACGGAACCCGCGCGGTCCTGAGAATCTGAGGCGCCCGGGCTGCAAACCCGGGCGCTGTTCATTCAGGCGGGGCGGACGCCAGCAGGCGGTTCCAGGCGCGGTCCGCGAAGTCCGGTTTTTGCGGCTCCAGCATGTGCAGCCCCAGGAACCAGTAGAAATAGCGCTCGAACGGAAACCCGCCAAAGGCATCCGCCGCCCGCTTCAGGTTTTCCTGCAGCTCCGCCCCAGTGCGGCAGACCAGCGTTCCGTGATGATAGTCGGTTGCCGCGCAGGTCAGCACGGGCTTGCGGTGCATCAGCGCCTCAAACCCGACCGCGGAGTTCTGCGACACAACCGCGGCTGAGGCCTCGAGCAGGTCATGCACGCTGGCGCTGCTCAGCTCGGCATTGGCGATCCCGGCACACAGCTCTTCCAGCCCGCGCAGCGCGGCGGCATCCTGCAGCGGGTGCGGCTTGACATAGACCCTGCCGGGCACCGCCGCGCAGGTGGCCGTGATGATCTCTGCAGTGGTGAGGTAATGCACCGGGTCGCGGTATTTCTCGATGTCCTGCACGAAAATGGCGGCATCCGCCGGCGCCAGCCCGCCGGGCGCGCGGTCGCTTTGCGCCCTTTTGGAGACATTGCGCCGCAGCGCATGGCCGCGCACCCCGTTGAAGAAATGCTCTGCCGCGGCGCCATCCACCCTCTCAGGGTCAAAGCTCTGCCCGGCGAGGCTGGAGTTCCAGTAATAGCCCTGCGGGTCAAGATACCAGAAGCCGCGCACATAGCTGGGCTGGGCATGGAAGATACGCGGTCCCTGCGTGCGCTTCGGGCCGATGACGATTTGCAGATGCTCTGACCCCAGCAGCCCGAAGGACAGCACATCCTCGGTGTGGATCAGCAGCGGCTTGCAGCCCTGCGCGTGGGCGCTGGCGCCGATCTTCTCGAAGAACTCGCAGCCGCCCTCCAGGATGTGCCGGAACCAGGCATCCTCCGCATGAACGATCAGCGGCTGCTTGCGGCTGTCCAGCTGGCGCAAGTGATTGAGCTTCTTGAAGCTGCCCCGTTTTTGCATGGGATGTGAATTCTCTGCCTGCTTGCCTGCCTGTGCCGCGGTGTCGGGCCGCAGGCTCAATTTCTGGGCAGTGCAGGCGGTCCGGTCAAGCCGGCCGGCTGCGGCAGGAAAAAGAAAATGCCCGGGGCTTGCCCCGGGCATCTGTGTTTTGCAATCCGCCGGGATCAGCCGATGATGGCGTTCAGCGTTGCGCTGGGGCGCATCACCTTGGCCTTCAGCTCGACGCTCGGGCGGAAGTAGCCGCCAATGTCGGCAGGCGCGCCCTGGGCCGCGGCCAGCTCGCTGATGATCTGCTCTTCCTTGGCGCCCAGCTCCTCGGCGATGGGGGCGAAATGCGCCGCCAGGGCTGCATCCTCGGTCTGCGCCGCCAGTGCCTCGGCCCAATAGCGGGCGAACCAGTAGTGGCTGTCGCGGTTGTCGGGCTGGCCGACCTTGCGCGAGGGGGAGCGGTTGTGGTCCAGGATGCCTTGGGTCGCGTCCTCAGCCGCGCGGCCCAGCACGCCGGCCTTGGCGTTGCCTTTGACGTCGGCCAGGAAGTTCAGCGACTCGCCGAGGGCGCAGAATTCACCCATCGAATCCCAGCGCAGGTGGTTTTCCTCGACCAGCTGCTGCACGTGTTTGGGAGCAGAGCCGCCAGCGCCGGTTTCAAACAACCCGCCGCCCTGCATCAGCTTGACGATCGACAGCATCTTGGCCGAGGTGCCCAGCTCCAAGATCGGGAACAGGTCGGTCAGGTAGTCGCGCAGCACGTTGCCGGTGATGGCGATGCTGTCCCTGCCTGCGGTGATGGTTTCCAGCGACTGGCGGGTCGCTTCGCGCGGCGCCATGATCTGGAACTTGTCCGCAACACCTGCCTTTTCCAGCGCGGGCTGAACGTATTTGATCAGCTCGGCGTCATGGGCACGGTTTGCGTCCAGCCAGAAGATCGCCTCGGAGCCGGTCAGGCGCTGGCGGTCCATCGCCAGCAGGATCCAGTTCTCGATCGGCGCCTGCTTGACGGTGCAGGCGCGCCAGATGTCGCCGGTTTCCACGTCGTGCGAATGCAGCGTGTCGCCATTGGCCAGCACGATGCGGATGGTGCCGTCGGCGGGGGCCTCGAAGGTGGTCGGGTGGGAGCCGTATTCCTCAGCCTTCTGCGCCATCAGGCCGACGTTGGCGACCGCGCCCGCGGTGGTCACGTCCAGCGCGCCGTTGGCTTTGAAGAAATTGATGGTCTCGTCATAGACGGAGGCATAGCAGCGGTCGGGAATCACGCAGTTGGTGTCGCCCTTGTTGCCGTCCTGGTCCCAGCCCTTGCCGCCGGCGCGGATCACCGCGGGCATGGAGGCGTCGATGATCACGTCAGAGGGCACATGCAGGTTGGTGATGCCCTTGTCGCTGTCCACCATGTACATGTCGGGGCGCTCCGCGCGTACTGCTTCGATGGCGGCGGTGATTTCGGCGTTGCCCTTGACGCGTTCCAGCAGGTCGCCCATGCCGGAGTTCGGATTCACACCCAGCGCGTCCAGCTCGGCGCCGTATTTCTCGAACACCGGCGCCAGCCAGGCTTTGACGGCGTGGCCGAAGATGATCGGGTCGGAGACCTTCATCATGGTGGCCTTCATGTGCAGCGAGAACATGGTGCCGTCAGCCTTGGTGCCGGCAATCGCTTCGCCCAGGAAGGACGACAGCGCCTTGACCGACATGAAGGTGGCGTCGGCCACGGTGCCTTCTTCCAGCGGCCAGCCGTCTTTCAGCACGGTGACGGCGCCGTCCTTGGCCACGAACTCTATCTTTGCGTTACCTGCCTGCGCGGCGGTGATGGTGGCGGATTTCTCGTTGGCATAGAAATCGTTGCCGGGCATCGAGGACACTTTGGTCTTGCTGTCAGCGGACCATGCACCCATCGAATGCGGGTTCTTCTGGGCGAAGTTCTTCACCGCCTTGGCGGCGCGGCGGTCGGAGTTGCCTTCGCGCAGGACCGGGTTCACTGCCGAGCCCTTGATGGCGTCATAGCGGGCGCGCGCCTCTTTTTCGGCGTCTGTCTGCGGCTCTTCGGGATAGTCCGGGAGAGCATAGCCCTGGGCCTGCAGTTCCTTGATGGCGGCGGTCAGCTGCGGCACCGAAGCGGAGATGTTCGGCAACTTGATCACGTTGGCGTCCGGGGTCTTCACCAGCTGGCCCAGCTCCGCCAGGTCATCGCTCTGGCGCTGCGCCTCGGTCAGGTTCTCCGGGAAGGTGGCGATGATGCGGCCGGCCAGCGAAATGTCCTTGGTGCCGACGGTGACACCGGCGGCAGACGCGAACTTGCGGATGATCGGCAGGAAGGATGCCGAGGCCAGTTCGGGCGCTTCGTCTACAATGGTATACAATATGTCCGGGGTTTGATTTTCTGCCATGTTCCACAACCTTTCAGCGATCTCGGAGGCTTATAGGGCATCAGCGCGGTCGGGCCGCGCCGGTTTCGGGTAGTCCGGTGCTGCTGCGGCGGCGCCCGGATATCGGGCGGGTCCGGCCGGAACAGCCATGTGTGTGGCCCCCATGTAGAACACGATTGCTGCGGGTGCAATGGTTTGGCGCCTCCGCGCCCCCGCGCGGATTGCCGCGGCAGGCGTGAGGGGCGCTGCCCCTCTTGGCCTGGCGGCCAATTCACCCCGGAGTATTTGCCGCAAAGAAGAAAGGGCGGGGAGGAGGTTACTCGCGCAGCTCGTCCGGAGCGACGCCCCAGAGCTTTTTCTTCGGCGCCCAGCCGCTGTAGCCGCCGGCTGATATCTCGCACCAGTCGCTAGCGCATTCGCCAAGCCGCGCGACCACGCCCAGTTCAAAGGCGGCAGTCACGGGCGCGCGGGTATCCGGGCGGGCGTGCACGGTCAGCATGTCCTCCTCCACCAGCACGGTGCGCACGCCGGACAAGAGCGCGTAATGCACCCAGCCGCCGGCGCCGTCGCGGTCCTGCACCCGGCGCCAGTGGCCGTATTCGGCGGTGATCTCCAGCGGCATGCCGCGGCGCTTGAACACCCAGTCGATCTTATGCGTCAGCGAGGGGCCGCGGCGCACATTGCCGGTGGCGGCTTTCATCGAGACATAGCGGGGCAGGGGCAGGTTGGTGACCGGGCCGCGGGACTCGGCCGCACAAACCGTAGCGGTCAGCACTGTCATTGCTGCTGCCGCTGCCAGATGGCGGAGTGCCTTTGCCGCGTTTCTCACTGCCTGCTCGCCTCTTCGTTGCCCAGCCGGGTTGTGCCCAGCCTCTTGTTCCGGTCTTCTGCCCGTCTTGTTATGCCCCCGCCGCGCCCGGGAAAATTCCGGTCTCGCGGGCAGGGAATGCGGTTGGGTTCTTGTGCCTCTGCGCATCCTGCGCCACGATGCCATGGAGGCGTGCGGATTGAAAAGCCCAAGGGAGAGCACAAGTGCCAAGAGACCGACTGAGTGTTGTCGTTACGCGACGGTTGCCGGAACCTGTGGAAACCCGGCTGAGAGAGCTGTTCAATGTGCGCCTGCGCGAGGACGACACGCCGATGACCCGCAGCGAGCTGGCCGCGGCGCTGAAGGATGCCGATGTGCTGGTGCCGACCGTCACCGATACCATTGATGCGGGCCTGCTGGGCCAGGCCGGCGAGCGGCTGAAGCTGATCGCCAACTATGGCGCCGGCGTGGACCACATCGACGTCGCCACCGCCCGCCAGCGCGGCATTCTGGTGTCCAACACGCCCGGCGTGCTGACCGATGATACTGCGGATATGACCATGGCGCTGATCATGGCCGTGGTACGCCGGATGCCCGAGGGCCTGGCTGTGATGCAGAAGGGCGACTGGCAGGGCTGGGCGCCGACCGCGTTCCTCGGCGGGCGCATCGCCGGGCGGCGTCTGGGGATCCTCGGCATGGGCCGGATCGGCCAGGCGGTGGCCAAGCGCGCCGCCGCTTTCGGGATGCAGATCCATTACCATAACCGCCGCCGCCTGCGCCCGGAGGTCGAGGAAAAGCTGGAGGCCACCTATTGGGAGAGCCTCGACCAGATGGTGGCGCGGATGGATGTGATTTCGGTCAACTGCCCCTCGACGCCTTCCACCTTCCACCTGATGAACGCGCGGCGGCTGAAGCTGATGAAACCCTCCGCGGTGATCGTCAACACCTCGCGCGGCGAGGTGATCGACGAGCATGCGCTGACCCGGATGCTGCGGTCGGATGAGATCGCGGGCGCCGGCCTCGATGTCTATGAGCACGGCACCGACATCAACCCGCGCCTGCGCGAGCTGCCCAATGTGGTGCTGCTGCCGCATATGGGATCCGCCACCATCGAGGGCCGCATCGAAATGGGCGAGAAGGTGCTTTTAAATATCAAGACCTTCGAAGACGGTCACCGCCCGCCGGATCAGGTGGTGCCGTCAATGCTGTAAGCGCACGGGCTGCGTGGCCGGAGTTTTTAGGGAGGACTTTTCATGAAGTATCTGATTCTGGCCGGTGCCGCGCTCGCTGCAGGTCCTGCCGTTGCGCAGGAGGCCGCAGATGCGGTGGCCCCCGAGGCCGCAACCACCGGCGCCTTTGAGGCGATTTCCCCCGAAGTGGCCGCCGCGCTGGAGGCCAAGGCAAGCGGCGAAGCGGTTGAAGCCGATAACTGGATGGTCGCCGCCGCCAACCCACATGCGGTGGAGGCCGGCGCTGCGGTCTTGCGCGCAGGCGGCAGTGCGGCGGATGCGATGGTGGCGGTGCAGACCGTGCTGGGGCTGGTGGAGCCGCAGTCCTCGGGTCTCGGCGGCGGCGCCTTTCTGGTCTGGTATGACGCCGCAACGGGCGATCTGATCACGCTGGACGGGCGCGAAACCGCGCCGCTGGCTGCCACGCCGACCCTGTTTCAGGATGAAAACGGCGAGCCGCTGAAGTTCTTCGACGCGGTGGTTGGCGGCCGTTCCGTCGGCACGCCCGGCACGCCCGCACTGCTGGAGGCGGCGCACCGCCGCTGGGGCCGCGCCAACTGGCCGTCTCTGTTTGAACCGGCGATCAAGCTGGCAGAGGAGGGGTTTGCCGTCTCGCCGCGTCTGGCCGCGCTGGTGGAGGCCGATGCCGAGCGGCTGGCGCGCGCGCCCGCGACAGCCGCCTATTTCCTGCCGGAGGGCGAGCCGATTGCCGAGGGCGCAACGCTGCTGAACCCCGGCTATGCCGCCACTCTGCACGCGCTGGCAGAGGGCGGGGCGGGGGCGTTCTATTCCGGCCCCATCGCAGCAGAGATCGTGCGCGCCGTGACTGGCGCCGAGGGCAACCCCGGTGTGCTGTCCGCCACCGATCTTGCGCTCTATCAGGTCAAGGAACGCCCGGCGGTCTGCGCCGCCTACCGCGATTTCGAGGCCTGCGGCATGGGGCCGCCGTCCTCCGGCGCGCTGACCGTGGGGCAGATCCTTGGGATGCTGGGCAACTACGATCTGGCGGCGCTGGGGGCGGAAAGCGCAGAGGCCTGGCGGCTGATCGGCGACGCCTCCCGCCTCGCCTTTGCCGACCGGGGCCGCTACATGGCCGACAGTGACTATGTGCCGGTGCCCAGCAGCGGGCTGGTGGCGGCGGATTACCTGGCTGCGCGGGCAGAGCTCTTGCAGGGGGACGACGCGCTGCCCGAGGTGGCGCCGGGTGCGCCCGAGTTCGACCATGCGCTGATGCTGGCGGATGACGAGTCGATCGAGCTACCCTCGACCTCCCACATCTCCATCGTCGACCAGTACGGCAACGTGCTGTCGATGACCACGACCATCGAGAACGCCTTTGGCTCGCGGCTGATGGCGGGCGGGTTCCTGTTGAATAATGAGCTGACGGATTTCTCCTTCCGCACCCATGCGGACGGCGTGCCGATTGCCAACCGGCTGGAGCCGGGCAAGCGGCCGCGGTCCTCTATGGCGCCGACCATTGTGCTGAAGGACGGCAAGCCGGTGCTGGCCATCGGCTCCCCCGGCGGCAGCCGCATCATCGGTTATGTGGCGAAGTCGATCATCGCCTGGGCCGACTGGGGGATGGATATCCAAGCGGCGCTGGCGATGCCGCATCTGGTGAACCGCTTTGGCACCTATGATGTGGAAGCAGGCAGCAGCGCAGAGGACCTGTCGGAGGCGCTGACGGAGATGGGCTATGAGGTGGAGGCCCGCGACCTGACCTCCGGCCTGCATGCGATTGAGATCGGCGAAGGGCTGAAGGGGGCCGCCGACCCGAGGCGCGAGGGGATTGCGCTGGGCGGCTAAGGGTTCCGCCCGGTCTGCCGGCCGGGCGCTGCCCGCAGTGCAATGCGGGAGAGCTACGGGGTTCTGGGTATTGCTTGCCCTCGAGCCACGCGCGTAGGTTAACAGGTGAATTGTCCAGGGGCCGGCGCCCCGCTGCCAGGGGAGGCCGCCATGGTCCAAGCCACATCACTGCCGCGCAACGAGGCCGGGATTGCCGCCGCCATCGAGGCGCTGTCCGGGCAGTTCGGCGACCGGCTGCAAACCGGCCAGGCGATCTGCGAGCAGCACGGCCACACCACCACCTGGATCACCAACCAGGCCCCGGACGCGGTGGTGTTCCCGACCTCCACCGAAGAGGTGGCGGAGATCGTCAAGGTCTGCGCCGAACACGGCGTGCCGGTCATTCCCTTCGGCACCGGCACCTCGCTGGAGGGGCATGTGAACGCGCCCGCCGGCGGCATCTGCGTCGACATGATGCGGATGGACAAGATCCTGGCGGTCCATGCCGAGGACCTCGACGTGGTGGTGCAGCCCGGCGTTACCCGCGAGCAGCTGAACACCTATCTGCGCGACCAGGGCCTGTTCTTCCCCATCGATCCCGGCGCCAACGCCTCGCTCGGCGGCATGGCTGCGACCCGCGCCTCGGGCACCAACGCAGTGCGGTACGGCACCATGAAGGACAATGTGCTGGGTTTGGAGGCGGTGATGGCCGACGGCGCCGTGATCCGCACCGCGCAAAGGGCCAAGAAGTCCTCCGCCGGATACGATCTCACACGCCTGCTGGTCGGCAGCGAGGGGACGCTGGGCCTGATCACCGAACTCACCCTCAAATTGCAGGGCATCCCGGAGGCGATCCGCTCCGCCCGCTGTTCCTTCCGCAGCGTGGATGACGCCTGCCGCGCGGTGATGATGACCATCCAGTACGGCATCCCTGTCGCCCGGATCGAGCTGCTGGATGCGCTCAGCGTGCGAGCCGCCAATGCCTATTCCGGGCTCGACCTGCCGGAAACGCCGCTCTTGCTGCTGGAATTCCACGGCTCCGACGCGGGCGTGGTGGAGCAATCGGACATGTTCGCCTCCATCGCCGGGGAATTCGGCGGTTTCGACATCGCCGCCACCTCGACGCCCGAGGAGCGCAGCAAGCTCTGGCAGGCGCGCCATGACATGTACTGGGCCTGCCTGCAGCTGCGCCCAAGCGCCAAGGGGATCTCCACCGATGTCTGCGTGCCGATCTCCAAGCTGGCGGAATGCGTTGCCGCTGCACGGGAAAAGGCCGAAAACATGGGGCTGCTGGCGCCGATGGTCGGCCATGTGGGCGACGGCAACTTCCACGCGCTGCTGCTCATCGACATGGAGAGCGGCGCGGAACGCCAGAAGGCGGACGAGTACATCGGCTGGCTGAACGAGATGGCGATCGGGATGGACGGCACCTGCACCGGTGAGCACGGCATCGGCCAGGGCAAGCGCCCCTACCTGCAGCAGGAACTGGGCGAGGCCACCCGTTACATGGCGGCGATCAAGGCGGCGCTGGATCCGGAGAACATCATGAACCCCGGGAAGATCGTCGAGATGTAGGCAACCTGCCCGCCGCGGCTGCAAAACAGCAAGAATTGTGTGTTCTGATTGCGCTCTGCAATGCCTAGATCAAGGTCAGGCACAACAAGGGGGCAGGCCTTCATGACCATCGGGCATTTCATCTGGACGGATCTTTCCACCTTCGACATGGCGCTGGCGCGCAAGACCTATGCGGATCTGTTCGGCTGGTCTTTCGGCGGCGATGGCGGCTACGACTTCGCCCGGGACAAGGCGCAGGCTGCCGCGGCGGTGTTTCCGATGCCGGAGTATCTGGCCAGGATAAACATGCCCTCCTTCTGGATGTCCTATGTGCATGTCGAGGATCTGGACGCCAGGGTCGAAGCCGCCCGCCGCCACGAGGGCGCGATCATCGAGATCGAGCCGCAGCCGTTTGACGAACACAGCCGCATCGCGCTGGTGCGCGATCCCTCCGGCGCCGGTTTCACCATGGTGGAGGGCAGCAGCCTTGCGCCGCCTCAAGGGCCGCCGCAGCCCGGCCATGTGCTCCGCCGCTGCCACCACCTGCCGGACGTGGGGCTGATCGAGGGGTTCTATAAAGACCTGTTCGGCTGGACCTTCCATAAGACCGCGGAGGCGCCCTGGCCGGTCTACGATATCCGCCACCCGGACGGCAGCCTGGTGGCCATCGCCGAGGAGGTGCCGGAAGAAATCCGCGGCAAGTTCCGCTACTGGATGCCCTGTTTTGCCGTCCGCTCGCTGGATGAGGCAAGGCAGACGCTGTCCGCGCTGGGCGGCGAGGTCACGGTGGAGCTGCCGGACGGCCGCCTGATGGGGGCCGATCCGCAGGGCGCGGCTTTCATGATCCGGGCGCCGGAGGCTGAAGACGGCACCGGTGCCAAGGCCCGGCAGGGCGCCAGGTTGCCGTGGAAGGCCACGCTGGGCCTGCTGTGCATCTGGCTGGCGGTGGTGCTGGATATCCCGCTGTTCTGGGGCGTGCTCTTCCTGCTCTGGAGCTGGCCCGCGCTGCGCACGGGGCGCGCCGATTTCATTGAACCCGTCCGCCGCAGCACCCATCCGCTGCTGTTCTGGGGGCTGACCGGCACTTGGATCGGGCTGAGCCTCTGGGTGATTGCCGGGGCGCTGGCCGCGTTGTAGCCCGCGCCCGCAGCAGCGGGCGGGAATTTGAGTATTTGGGCAAAGAAGAAGCCCAGCCCCGTCTCTTCTTCTTTGCAGAAATAATCCCTGCGGCACAGCCGCCGCAAAGACAACGGCCCAAGGTGTTGCGCACCTGGCGTACGCTGGCCTCACCTGATCTTAAGTTGCCAATGTCACACTCTCCCCTGATCGCGATCATTGCCGGGCCTGACACCCCCGGCACCCAGGAACAGGGCCCTTTGGCAAGGGCGCGCAGAGACAACGTTCAGCGTGCGGGAGGAACCTCCCGTCCCGCCTCCGCCGCTTGGCGGCGCCGCCACTCCTAACCGCTGGCCACAGTATATGAGGCACAGACCAGACAGCAGCAGGCAGCAACCGGCAGGGCAGGGCCCCTGGCCGGGTAGTCGCAATTGCACCGGCTTTTCCCCGAAATGCCGGAATACTGCCGCAATTCTGCGCCAGGTTCGAACCTGAGGTGAACAGCAAGGCACATGCGGACCCGGAGGGCAGAGATGGGACTGAAGAAAGCGATGGGCATTCTGGTGTTCAGCATCCAGGGCGTGGTCGGCTATGACTACTATATCCAGACCCGCGATGCCGGCCTCAGTTGGGGCGATCTCAGCGCCACTGATTACGGCACCATCGTGCAGGAGCGCATCGCCCGCACCCGTGCCGCCAGGGACCGCGCCGGCCTTGACGGCCAGGATGACGGCCAGTCGGTCTGGAGCGAGGCCGCCAGCTATGGCAAGAGCCTGCTTGGCGACGGCGAGCAGGTGGCACAGGCCGGGGCGGAGGAGGCCGTGCAGCCCGTCTGCATCCGGCGCGGAAATGTTGCCGACTGCTGAACCGGCCAAGACAGCCTGAAACCGAACAGCAGGGGGCCGCGGCCCCCTTTTGCTTGCGCAGAAAAACGCCATTCCCGGCAAAACCGGCGCCAGAATCCGGTATGCTGTGGCGCGCAAGGTCGGTTTTGGGTGTTTTTGCGTCGGCCTGATTTTGCGCGGATTTCAATGCGCGGGCATAACCACTGCCAAGAATCTCATTAAGCTGGAGAGCGGGAGAATGAAAACCCAAGTCAAAGCACTTGTTGTTGGCGGCGGCGCCGTCGGCACCTCGATTGCCTATCACCTGGCCAAAGCCGGCTGGGAAGACGTCATGCTGATCGAGCGTGACGAGCTGACCTCCGGCTCGACCTGGCACGCGGCCGGCCTGCTGCCGCTGTTCAACATGTCCTATGCGACCACCCACATCCACAAGTACTCGGTCGATTTCTACAAGACCCTGGAAGAGGAAACCGGCCTGAACGCAGGTTTCGCCGTGGTGGGCAACCTGCGCATGGCGCAGACCCAGGAGCGCATGGACGAATACATGCTCTATGCCTCCACCGCAGAGACCTGCGACGTGGATTATGAGTGGCTGACCCCGGATCAGATCAAGGAGCGCTGGCCGCTGATCGAGACCGGCGACCTGAAAGGTGCGATCTACCACACCGAGGACGGCTACATTAACCCCGCCGACGTGACCCAGGCGATGGCCAAGGGCGCCCGTCAGCGCGGCGTCGATATCGTCCGCAAGATGCAGGCCGATGCTTTCCATTGGAATGGCACCCACTGGGAAGTCACCTGCACCAAGATGGTCGAGAAGGGCGGCAACCTGGTCCCCTCCGATGAGCAGGTGGTGATCACCGCCGAGCACGTCGTGACCGCATCCGGCAACCACGCGCAGCGCACCGCCAAGATGCTGGGCATCAAGATGCCGGCGATCCCGGTCGAGCACACCTTCATCGTCATGGACAAGGACCCCGAGCTGGTCAAATGGCGTGAAGCGGGCAACCCCGAGCACCCCGTTGTGCGCGACGCCGACAACGAATCCTATGCCCGCGAAGAGCGCGGCGGCTGGATCCTGGGCATCTACGAGCGCGGCGCACCGGCACAGTTCGAGCACGGCGTGCCGGACAGCTTCCGCGCTGACCTGTTCCCGCTGGACCTGGACCGGATCGCCGAGCAGTACATGGCGATGGCAGAGCGCGTTCCGTCCTGTGCCGAAAGCGGCCTCAAGGACGACTTCAACGGCCCGATCTGCTACACCCCCGACGGCAACCCGCTGGTCGGCCCGGCGCCGGGCCTGCGCAACATGTGGCTGGCAGAGGGCTTCTCCTTCGGCATCACCGCCGCAGGCGGCACCGGCTACTACCTGGCGCAGATGATGGTGAACGGCGAGGCCGAGATCGACATGGCGTCGCTCGACCCGAAACGCTACTCCTCCAACTGGATGACCACCGAGTTCGCGGCCCGCAAGAACGAAGAGTGCTATGAGCACGTCTACATCCTGCACCACCCGGACGAAGAGCGCGAAGCCTGCCGTCCGCTGCGCACCGCACCGGCCTACGACCGCCAGAAGGCCCGCGGCGCACAGTTCGGCTGGGTCAACGGCTGGGAACGCCCGAACTACTTCGGCCCCGTCGATGCGCCTGACAACTACGACCACGACGCCCGCTCCTTCCGCCGCGGCGGCTGGTGGCAGCATGCCGTGGACGAAGCCAAAGCCGTGCGTGAAGGCGTTGGCCTGATCGACGCGACCGCCTTCACCAAGCATGTCGTCAAGGGCCCCGGTGCCACCCAGTTCCTGGACTGGTTCACCTGCAACAAGCTGCCGAAGGTCGGCCGCATCAACCTGACCTACGCGCTGACCGCATTCGGCACCACCCGGACCGAATACACCATCGTGCGCAACGGCGAGAACAACTACTACCTGGTCTCCGCCGGTGCCTGGTCCGAGTATGACGCCGACTTCCTGCGCAAGGCGGCCGAGGACAAGATGGAGGAGTTCGGCTACATCGAGATCCAGGACGTGACCACCCAGTGGGGCGTGTTCGCCATTGCAGGCCCCAAGTCCCGCGATGTGCTGAAAGAGGTGATCGTCGACGCAGATCCGGAAACCGCGCTGTCGAACAAGCGCTTCCCCTGGCTGTCGGCCAAGCAGATCGAACTGGGCATGTGCCCGGTCAACGCGATCCGCGTTGCCTACACCGGTGAACTGGGCTGGGAACTGCATCACCCGATCGAGATGCAGAACTACCTGTTCGACCTGCTGGAGAAGGCTGGCGAGAAGCACGGCATGAAGCTGGTCGGCGCCCGCGCCCAGAACTGGCTGCGCCAGGAGAAATCCTACCGCGCCTTCGGCAACGAACTGGGCCGCGACGCGACCCCGCTGGAAGCCGACCTGCCGCGCTTTGTCGACCTGGAGAAGGACTTCCACGGCAAGGACAAACTGGTCGAGACCGGCGTCCGCGTGAAGTGCTGCACCCTGCTGATCGACGGCCCGGCGGACGCCGATCCCTGGGGCCGCGAGGCGCTTTATGCCGAAGACGGCACCCGTGTGGGCCGCCTGACCTCCGGCGGCTACTCGGTGGCCTTCGAGAAATCCATCGGCATGGGCTACGTGAAGCCCGACTACGCGGTGGAAGGCACCAAGCTGCAGGTCAAGATCCAGGACAAGCTGTGGGATGCGGTCGTTACCTGCGACAGCCCCTACGATCCGAAGAACGAGACCATCCGTCAGAACGGCTAAGGTCTGACGGATTAGATGAGAAAGCCCCGGCCGGAGTGCCGGGGCTTTTTTTGTTGGGTATGGCTAGGCGAACGTAGGGAAAAGGGCGGTTTAGAGACTATTCACCTGTCTAGCGCGCCCCGGTGGATGGCATTTTCTACCCGCCCTATCCGTCGCGCCCCGGCTCGTTCGGATCGCTGGAGAGCAGCGCGATCTTGTTGCCCTGCGGGTCGCGCAGGTAGCCGGCATAGAAGCGAGGCCCGTAAGAGGCGCGGAAGCCCGGCCGGCCTTCGTCCGATCCGCCTGCGGCAAGCGCGGCGGCGTGCAGGTCGCGCACCTGCTGTTGATTGCGGGCCTGGAAAGCGACCATCGACCCGTTTCCAGCCGAGGCCGGGCTGCCGTCGAAGGCTGGTTTGACATAGAAATCCGGCAGAACCGGTGACTGGCCCGGCGCAACGGGCAGCGTGAAACTCAATCCATCAGGCCCTTCCTCCAGCGCGTAACCAAGCGCGGGCGGGAGCGCGGAATAGAACCGTTTTGCCTGTGCAATATCATTCGCGCCGACCGTGACATAAGCAATCATGCTGCGGCTCCTTTCCGGAAGTCCGGGCGTTGCGGCAACATTACCGCATTCGGGCGGCCCGGCAACCGCTCACATCTTCTGCCGCCGCGCGTTCGAAAGCGTCAGCCCGGCGGGGCAAGCAGGCGCGCTCCCGGCGGTTTTGTCTCGATTCCAGGTGAAACTGGCGCGGCTCCCCAGCCCCTGTTGACGACGCCCGCGTACCGCTTCACTGTCCCGGGTCTGAGACACCGAAACAGGGCACGCAGGCAGATGAGCGACGACTGGAACGATTACGCGGACGGATGGGACGGCAACAGCGATGTCCGCCATTATGCCACCCGGGCCTTTGCCGCGCTCGACGCCTTGGCCGGCATCACCGGCGGCGGCTGGCACGACAAGCGGGTGCTGGACTTCGGCTGTGGCACCGGGCTGTTGAGCGGGAAACTGGCGCCGCATGTGCAGGAGGTGGTGGCCACCGACACCTCGGAGCGGATGATTGCGGTGCTGGAGGAGAAGGCGCTGCCCAATGTGCGGGCGCTGCATACGGACATTCTCGACGGCAGCGCCGCCGCAGACGGGTTAACCGGCTTTGACCTGATCTGCGCCTCCTCCGTCTGCAGCTTCCTGCCGGACTACGCGGGCGCCGTGGCGGCGCTGGCGGGCCTTTTGAACCGCGGCGGGATGTTCGTGCAGTGGGACTGGCTGGCCCGGGAGGAAGGCTCCTCCGGGCTGACCGTGCAGCAGGTGCGGGAGGCGCTCCGCGATGCCGGCCTTGGTGCGATCCGCGTGGAGCAGGCCTTCGGGATGGAGAGCGGCGGCCAGGCAATGCCGGTGCTGATGGGATCGGGCGTCCGCCAGAACGGCTGACAGGCAGCCGAAGGGCGCAGGCCCCCGTGGCGCCGCGCTGCACGCGGCGCAACCATTCCGGCTGCGGGTGCTGGTGCGTCCCGGCACGGGCGCGTGCCCCGCAAGCGGAGTGTAATGTTGAACAGTGTTTCGGGAGGGGGTTGATTGAGGCGGATTTTACCACAATCAAAGAATTCCGCCAGTGGGAAATTCCGGTCAGTTTCCCTGCGAAAACATGCATCTAACCATTCGCAATCCGGAATGCCTCTGGCTAAGATCATGTGATGGGCAAGAATGGCTTCAGACCGCGGAAACAGGGCCCCGCCGCTGCGGGGCAGGTGTTGCGCCGGCCGCCCGGCAGCCCTTCAGCACCGCAGGCGCAGGGCCTAGTCCCGGCGCGCATCCTGCGGCGGGTAGCTGTCCAAGGCGATCCCGATCCAGCGCAGGGCCGCGGCCAGGGCCGCTTCGGCGGTGTCGCGCGCGGCAGGGTCCGCGCCGGCCGCGAAATAGACCTCCTTGAGACGGGTGAGGTCGGCGGCGGCTTTGTCGAAATCTGCGGGGACGAACTGGCGCATTCTGCAACTGCCATTGACAGGGAAAGGAAATAACGACGGCTAGCGGGTGAGCGCGGAGACAGCTTCCTTTGTGCGGCAATACAAGGAAAGAAGCCATCTCCGGCCACTCATCAACAGACAACCTGATAACGGAGGGGCTGATAGGTTTGGGGACGATCAAGGACAATCTCCAAAGCCGCGAAATGCAGCTTTTTGACATGTTCGGTGAGCCGCCGCAGTTCACGGTACATGAAATGACGCTGGTTTTACGCAGCGGAGTGTTTCTGAAATACGCCGCGGCAGTGGCCGTTCTGCTGACGGCGTTCGACACGCATGGCTACCGGGAGGCAGGGATGCCGCTGGCCGCCAACATGCTGCTTTGGGCGGTCTGCGTCGTGGCATTCATTTCGGTCTATGTGGCGGTGGTGCTGGCCTGGTTCGCGCTGGCACCGGGCGGGCGGCAGCTGCGGATGCTGCGGCTGGTGCCCAATGCGACCGCCATGGCGCTGGTCTCGGTGCTGGTTCTGGCCATGGCGTCGCGCCTTACAGATCTGGAGTTCGGCAGGCGGGTCTTGCTGCAGCATCTGCCCTACAACATTATCCTGAGCTATATCTTCGAAACCCTGATGTTTGTGTTCATCCTGCCGCAGGCCGACGCGGCGCTGGGGCTGGACCTGTACCGGCAGCAGGCCGCAAGCAGCGCGGCGCCCGCGGAAAGGCCGCCCGGGCAAGAGCCGGCGGAGCAGCAGGCCGGCGATGCTGCGGCCGGGTTCAATGGCGCTGCGGTCGTGGTGCTGGGCGGGCAGTCCTTCCGGCTGGATCAGCTGCGCTATGTGAAGTCGGAGGAGCACTATCTGCGGATCTCTGCCGGGGGCAGCGAGCTGACGCTGCGCGGGCGGCTGGCCGATCTTTTGGCGCAGGTGCCGCAGGAGGCGGGTCTGCAGCCGCACCGCTCCTGGTGGGTGGCCCGTGATGCGGTGGCGGGGCTGAAGCGGGGCGGGCAGAGCGATCTGCTGCTGCTGGCGGACGGCAGCGAGGTTCCGGTGGCCCGCGGGCGGCGCATGCATGTGCGGGAGACCGTGCAGGCCTGGCTGGCTGAAGAGAGGTAGGCGGGTGCGCCTGCAGCCCTGACCAGGTACCGGGGATCCTACAGGCGCGAAAGGAAAGCCCCTCCGGCCGGGGGAGCCGGGAGGGGCGCAGCCTGGCTCATGCCAGGGAAAGGGACGCGGAGAGAGGGCGTCCCGAAGTGTCAGTCCTCAGCGGTTTCCGCCAGCTCCATGTGGCCCCAGCCGCGCGACAGCACCTTGCGCAGGATCGGCTCGAAGAATTCCAGCGGCTTGGTCGGATACTCCGGGTCAAAGGCGCATTGGTCGTATTTCTCGCAGAAATACCGGCAGTCCTCCCAATAGGGGCTGTCGCGATACTTGTCGCGCGCGTTGCGGTCGCCGCCGAAGTGGTGGTTGTAGTAGAAGCCCTGGAACACGCAGTGATGCTTGAGGATCCAATGGGTTTTCTCGCTGACATAGGGCTTCATCATCGCCGCCGACAGCTCGCCGTGGTTATAGGGCGACAGGATGTCGCCGACGTCATGCACCAGCGCCGCCACGATGATCTCGTCATCGGCGCCGTCCTCATAGGCGCGGGTCGCGGCCTGCAGGCTGTGCTGGTACCGGTTCACCGGGTAGGGGGTCCAGTCCTCGTCCAGCGAGCGGATGGCGTCGAGGATCCGCTCCGGCAGGGCGGCGTTGTATTCTTCCTCGTATTTCTCCACCGCGGCCCAGTCCTCGGGGGTGGCTTCGGTGAAACTGGTCCAGGTTGGCTTGTGGCTTTTGTCCAGCATCGGCGCGAGTCCTTTGGTTGATCTGCGGACAGCGTAGCGCCTTCGGGCTGGTTAGGGATAACGAATTGATTTGCTCGGACTGATCGGAAAAATAGTTCGCTGTTCAGATCGGCGCCGATGCACCCTTTCCGGCGGTTGAGGCCGCCGGCAGTTTTCACCGCGGGGCGCTGATTTTCGCCCCGGACCGCCGTCAGCGACCGGACCGGGGCGCGGCAGAGCAGCGCGCCGCAGCCGGTGCTTCAGGCTGTCAGTTCGTCAAATCGGTCCATCGCCCGGGCGGCCCCCATCATGGCAAGCGGCCCGGCGGCATCGATGGATTTCTGCAGCGCTTCGCAAAACGCGGCGCGGGGTGTTCCGCTGTTCACCAGAACGTCTGTCTGGATGCTGATGCAGCCGGGGCAGCCCAGGGCGACGGCCAGCTCCAGCACCGCCAGTTCTGCCTTTCTGGAGGCCGCGCTGCCATCCGGGACCGGGTCCGGCTCAGCCCCGGCGGGGAGAGGCGGGCTGGCCAGCGGCGCCTCGGGATCACCATGCAACATCACTTTCAGGTCCTGCTTTACGTAAGGTCAGCAGGAGCTGTAGCGGAGCCGGGCGCAGCCGCCTTGATCCAGGTCAGGCAGCTGGAAATTCCGCAACCGGCGCCGCTTGAGAGCGGCGGCTGATCAGCGGGTCAGCTGGTCGTAGCACTCCATCGCCTTGGCGGCGTACATCATCGCCGGGCCGCCGCCCATCTGGATCGACATCGCCAGCACGTCGCCGACCTCGGCGCGGCTGGCGCCGGATTTGACCAGCGCCTCGACATGCAGGCCGATGCAATCATTGCAGCGCAGCGCCACCGCGATCCCCAGGGCGACGAATTCCTTCTGCTTGAACTCCAGCACGCCGCCCTGCTTCACCGCCTTGCCAAGAGCACCGAAGGCCTGCGCGGTTTCCGGGATCGCGCCGTTCAGATTGCGCAGGCCCTTGCGGGTTTCACCGAGTTTCTCGTGCCAGTCCATGTGCTGTTCCCTCAATAATATATTCGGTTTACTGAAGGTGTATGAGCGGAAATTCTGTGCGGCCTTGATCCAGGTCAGGCGGGTGGTTTTTCCGCAACGAGGGCCAGGTTGCTGGCGGGCATCTCCACCGCTTGCAGCAGCTTCAGCCCGGCGCCGTGCAGCCAATCGATCACGTCGAAGTCATCCTTGTAACCGGTCTCCGGGTCGTGGGCGGTGAGGGCGGCATGGAAGGCGCGGTCGCCGTCGCTGATGAGCTCACCGCCGCGCATGAAGGGGCCGTAGATCACGAAGCGCCCGCCGGGGGCGAGGGCGGCGGCGGCCTCCTGGATCAGGGTGCGGGCTTCCTCTTCGCTGATCAGATGCAGCAGGTTCACCAGCACGATCAGGTTCTGACCCGTATGATCCGCACCCCAGCCGGGCGCGGTGGCGTCCAGGGCTAAGGGCGGAGCGATATTGGTCAGGCCGGCCTCATCTGCATAGGCCTGAATGCTGGCGCGGCGGGCGGCGTCCACTTCCGTCGGCTGCCACATCAGGCCGGGCAGGCGGGCGGCATAGGCTGCCGCATGCTGGCCGGTGCCGCTGGCGATTTCCAGGGCGCGGCCCTGCGGCGGGGCCACTTGCTCCAGCAGATCGCAGATGGCGCCGCTGTTGCGTGCGGCGGAGGGGGCAAACAGCTTGCCGTCCTGCGGTGCCGCGACCGAGGCCATGCCGGGAACCGAGCGTACCGGCATCAGCGCAGCCGTGCAGGCGACAGGGAAGCGACCGTGGCAGTATCCAGTACCGGTGCGCGGCCTGCTACCAGATCGGCAATCAGCTGCGAGGCGGCGGGCGCCGTCATGATGCCATAGCCGCCCTGGCCCGCGCACCAGATGAAATCCGGCTGGTCCGGGTCCGGGCCCAGCACCAGGGTGCCGTCGCGGACAAAGCTGCGCAGCCCGGCAAAGTTGCTTTCGACGCGGGTGACCGGCTCTGTCACCATTTCCTCGTAGCGCGCCAGCCCCTCGGCCAGCACCATGTCGTCGGCATAGGCGTCATGCGGCTCCACTGGGTCGGCATCGGCGGGGGAGACCAGCAGCTTCCCGGCATCGGGCTTGGCGTACCAGGTCTCGCCCACGCCCAGCAGCATCGGCCAGCCGCTGACGTCATGGCCGCCGGGCGCAGGCAGCCGCGCCATCGATCGGCGCTTGGGCTGCAGGCCGATGGCGGCAACCCCGGCGAGTGCCGCGATATGATCGGCCCAGGCGCCACCCGCGTTGACCAGATTGCGGGCCTCGTAGGTTTCACCGCCCGCGGTGACCTGCCAGCCGCCGCTGATGCGGCTGATGGCGGTCACCGGCGCCTTGGTCACGATATGGCCGCCCGCGGCGCGCAAGGATTTGGCGAAGTCCTGCAGCATCCGGTCGGTGTCGATATCCTCAGCCGCGCCGCTGATGGCGGTATAGCCCACGGTCTCCGGGTTCAGGATCGGCACCATGGCGCGGGCCTCGTCCAGCTCCAGCGTGGCCATGCCCAGCTCATCCACGTCGCGGGCAAAGCCGTCGGCGTCACCCTTGGCCCCTACCAGCATCAGCCCGCGCGGCGACAGGTAGCCGTTGCCGCGCAGGTGCGCGGCGCTGGCGCGGTTCAGGTCGATGGTGGGGCCGTGGCCGTAGTTTTCCTCAAACAGCGCGGCGGAGCGGCCGGAGGAATGGTAGCCGAGCGCGTCCTCCATCTCGAGCAGGGTGACGCTGCCGAGGGCGGCCAGCCGGGCGGCGGCGCTGGTGCCGGCCATGCCGCCGCCGATGACGATGAAATCCTGCATGGGTCTAGTCCTTTTGGTCTTCTTGTTCTTCCAGCCGGTCTGTGGCCGGTGCGGGCCGCGGGCTGAGCGCCTCGATCGCGCGGTAGAGGTCTGCGTCCATCGGGAAATCCAGCGCTGCCAGCGAGGGCTGCAGCTGCTCTGCGTTGCGGGCAGAGATGATCGGCACCGGCGCGGACGCGTGGGCAGCGGCCCAGGCCACGGCAAGGGTGGCGGGATGGGTGCCGCGCCGGGCAGCCAGCTCAGTCAGCGCGGCGGCAGTCTGATGCATCGCGGCGGGGCTGTAGCGGATGCCATAGCCCTCGTCCTCGGTGATGCGGCCGCTGCCGCCGGCGGCGTATTTGCCGGTGAGAAGGCCGCCGCCAAGGGGGGAGTAGGGCACCGCGGTGATGCCCTGGTCGGCGCACATCGGCAGGATCTCCACCTCTGCCTGGCGCTTTACCAGCGAATACATCGGTTGCAGCACGTCCACGGAAATGTTTGAGGCAAGACCCGCCATCTGCGCCTTCATCACCTGCCAGGCGGCAAAGTTCGACAGCGCCGCATAGCGGATGACGCCTTCCGCCTTCAGTGCCGCGAAACAGTCCATGGTTTCGCGCAGGTCGGTGTCCGGATCGAAGCGGTGCAGGTAGAAGACATCGACCATGTCCAGATCCAGCCGGCGGCGGCTTTCGTCCAGCTGGGCGCGCAGGTTGGCGGCCCCGGCGCCGCCCTCGTAGCCGGCCTTGGTGGCGATCAGCAGCCGGTCGCGCTCATCCCTGATCAGGCGGCCGAGGATCTGTTCCGAGCGGCCATCGGTATAGACCCAGGCGGTGTCGAAATGGGTGATGCCGGCGGCGCGGCAGGCGGTGTACATCTCTGCCGATTGCGCCTCTGAGGCGCGGCCGCCGAACTGCATGCAGCCAAAGGCAAAGCGGCTGGCGGGGGTACCGTCGGGGCTGGTGAGGGGCGTGCGCGGGGTCTGTGTCATGGCGGCAGAGTGGCACGCAAGGCCGGGCAGGCAAAGGGCAATTCCGGCGCCAGCCTGACAAAAAGCTTGGTCAAATGGCGGTACAGTGCAACTATCGGATGCAGTTAATAAGTTCACTGATGACGGGGGAAAGACAATGTCGGCATCCAACGCCCATCCGATGGCTTCCGGGCATGTGCCCGCCTATCTGCCGGGGCCCGACGGCAGCGACCCGCTGTTCACCTTCATGGCGGTGACCACAATCCTGCTGATCCTCGGCATCGGCGCACTGTATCTGACGCTGCACGCCATTCCCGAGAAGATGGCGCATACCGACAACCACACGCAGTTCCAGGTGATCGGCATCCTGGCTCTGCTGGCGCTGTTCACCCACAACAACCTGTTCTGGGTCGCGGCGCTGCTGCTGGCGGCCTTCCGGGTGCCGGATTTCCTGACACCGATACAGTCGATCGCGGCGTCGCTGGAAGAGCTGAAGCAGCGCGACCGGGAGGAGTGATCCATGCTGGAACTGATGATCTGCTCCCTGCTGACGGTGCTGCCGGATTTCCTGTTCCGCCGGTACGTCCAGGGCAAGCGCCTTGGCAAGGAAATCAACTTTTTCTCGGTCTGGTACGAATTGCGCTGGGGCATCACCGCCTGCGCGGTGCTGACCATCTCGCTGATCACGGCGATTTTCTACTATCATCCGGCCACCACCAGCGTGGCCTCTTACTTCCGCACCGTGACGATCCTGCCCGAGACCGGCGGGCGGGTGTCGGAGGTGCTCGTCGAGAACAACCAGAAAGTGGAGACCGGCGACGTTCTGTTCCGTCTGGATGACTCCAGCCAGCAGGCCGCGGTGGAGACCGCGAGGAAGCGCATTGCCGAAATCGAAGCGTCTCTGGCGGTTGCCGGCGCGGAGCTGGCGGCAGCCGAAGCGGGCATCGAACAGGCGGCCGCAGCCCTGGCCCAGGCGCAGGATGACCTGGACCGCAATCTGGAACTGCGCGACCGCGGATCAACCGCCGTGCGCGAGGCGGAGATCGAGCGGCTGCAGAACCTGGTTGCCCGCCGCGAGGGGGAGCTGGATGCAGCCGAGGCCGGCAAGACGTCGGTGGAGGAGAATATCGGCGTTCTGATCCCGGCCCAGCGGGCCAGCGCGCAGGCGGCACTGGAGCAGGCGGAGGTCGAACTGGCCAAGACCGTTGTGTTTGCCGGTGTCACCGGGCGAGTTGAGCAATTCGCCCTGCAGCCCGGGGATTACGTGAATCCGATTCTGCGCCCGGCCGGCATTCTGGTGCCGTCGGAGTTTGTCGAGCGCGACCGCTTTGCCGCCGGGTTCGGGCAGCTGACTGCGGGGGTGATCAAGCCCGGCATGTTTGCCGAAATGGGCTGCCTGTCGAAGCCTTTCACCGTCATACCGATGGTTATCGTGGAAGTGCAGGACGTGATCCCCTCGGGCCAGGTGCGGCCCAGCGATAACCTGCGCGACCCGCAGGACAACCGGCGCCCCGGCACGCTGACGGTCTTCATGGAGCCGCTCTATGAAGGGCAGACGGATGATATCCCGCCGGGCAGCAATTGCATCGCCAACGCCTATACCAGCAATCACGACATTCTGGATGATCCCGGGCTTGGCTTTGGCAGATGGCTGTTCCTGCATGCGGTGGATACAGTCGGGCTGGTGCACGCCCTGCTGCTGCGCATTCAGATGCTGCTGCTGCCGGTGCAGACGCTGGTGTTCTCAGGCGGCCATTAACGGGATGCCGGATCTCAGCAAACGGGGCGGCAGAGGCCATATTGCCGCCCCGTTTGCTTGCTATCAGGCTCTCAAGCGGATTGGAGGTTTATGGTGAGACAGTTTCTGATGATCGGGGTCGCGGCCCTGCTGGCGGCCTGCGCGGCACCGGAAAAACCGGATTACTGGACAGCGACACGGACGGGCTACGGCACCCAGCCCGCTGCGGCGGCAGCTGCTTCAGGCGGGCCGGATTACCGGACCGCGGCGCTGGCCGAAGCCGGGCAGTACACCAGCGTCATGCGGCCCGGTCTGCACAAGACCCGCACCGGCGCGCCCTGGCTGGTGTTTCACTCCTCCAGCTACCGCAGCAGCGGCACGCCCGAGTCCGCGCCTACCGCCGCCCGGTCGGCGATGGCCTACATGAGTTCGAAATGGAAGGCGCCCTATGCGGCGCAGGCGCGTCAGGGAGATGCAAATGCCCGGTTCCGCATCGTGACCGTGGATGGCCGCAGTTTTGCAGTGCTGAACCGGATCCGGCTGCCGCTGAAGCATCTCTTCGTGTCCGACCGGGAGGCCCTGAAACAGCTGTACGGGCATGCGGCGCAGCTGTCCGGCTGCACGGTGACCGGCCCGGCGCTGATCCGGCGCGTTGACGGCGCCGCCCAGAAGCTTGCGGCACCGGTGGTCTGCTCCTGAACTGACGGGGCCGGGCGGCGGCACTAGCCGCCGCTGCCTTTCAGTCCGCAAAGCAAAGCTTGTTTCCGTCCGGATCCCGCACATAGGCCGAAAACCGCGGTCCGCGCTGGCCCGGCCCGCCCTCGCAAGTGCCGCCCAGCTCAATCGCCTTCGTGTGCAGCCTGGTGACTTCGGCTGCGGAGCCAAAGCTGAACCCCACCATGGTTCCGTTCCCATTGGTGGCCGGTGCGCCGTCAAAGGGGAGGGCTGCGGCAAAGGCAAAATCGTCCCGCAGCCAATAGGTCATTCGTTCGCTTGGCCGGACTTGTGACAGCCCCAGGTTCTCAAAAAGGGCGTCATAGAATTCGACCGATGCGTCCATGTCGTTGGTTCCAACAACGAAGTAATTCATCTTCAAAGGCAATCTCCAATGTGCTTTGGGGTTTCCCGGGCAGTGCCCCGCCGGTGCAAAAGCCGGGCCAGAGATACCGCCTGCCGGCTTGTGGAGCGGGGTGTACATCAGGGCAGTGACAGGGCGTGTCAGCAGGCTTCGGGAAAATCAGGGGCCTGCCCGCAAATGAACCCGCAAAAGAAAAGGCCCGCCGGATGGCGGGCCTTTGGTTTGTCCGGAAGGGGCCGCTTACTGCGGGATGTCGCCTTCGATGCCTTCGACATAGAAGTTCATGCCGGCCAGGGTGCCGTCATCGGCGACCTCGCCCTCGGCCAGCCAGGCGGAGCCGTCCTGCTTGTTCAGCGGGCCGGTGAAGGCGTGGTAGGTGCCGTTGGCCTGGGCGTCCTTGATGGCCAGTGCTGCGGCTTTGACGTCCGCCGGCACCACATCCGAGATTTCGCCGATGCCAACCATGCCGGCGCCGATGCCGTCCCAGGTGTCAACCGACTCCCAGGTGCCGTCGATCACGGCTTTGGTGCGGGCGATGTAGTAGGGGGCCCAGTCGTCGATGATCGAGGAGACGCGCGGTTTCGGCGCGTATTCAGACATGTCCGACGCCTGGCCGAAGGTGATCACGTTGCCGGCCGCTTGTGCTGCTGCCTGCGGCGCGGTGGAGTCGGTGTGCTGCAGGATCACGTCGGCACCCTGTTCGATCAGCACCTTGGCGGCGTCAGCCTCTTTCGCGGGATCGAACCAGGTGAAGGCCCAGACGATCTTGAACTGGACGTCGGGGTTCACCTTCTTGGCGTGGATGTAGGCGGAGTTGATGCCGCGGATCACTTCCGGGATCGGGTAGGAGCCGATGTAGCCGATGATGTTGCTCTCGGTCATGTGGCCCGCGATGGTGCCCTGCACCGCGCGGCCCTCGTAGAAGCGGGCGGAATAGGTCGAGACGTTCTCGGCGCGCTTGTAGCCGGTGGCGTGCTCGAACTTCACGTTCGGGAATTTCTTGGCGACGTTGATGGTCGGGTCCATGTAGCCGAAGGAGGTGGTGAAGATCAGATCAGCACCCTCCAGCGCCATCTGGGTCATCACGCGCTCGGCGTCCGGGCCTTCGGCGACGTTTTCCACATAGACGGTTTCGACCTGATCGCCGAATTCAGCCTCAACCGCCTTGCGGCCTTGGTCGTGCTCATAGGTCCAGCCGCCGTCGCCGACGGGGCCGACATAGACAAAGCCCACTTTGGTTTTGTCTTCGGCCCAGGCCGCGCCTGCGGCCAGGCCAAGCGCCACGGCGGCGCTGGTCAGAAGATTGGTCAGTTTCATCAGGTTCTCCCCAGTTTGATCTATTGGCCCCGGCAGGTGGGGCAGTGAAAAGCCCCCCGTCTAACGGGAGGCGTGGAAGTTGCGGCCAAGCGAGGCAGGTGCGCTGCTTTTGTCTGCAGAAAGGATAACAAGCACAAGGATCGTAATCAGATAGGGCGACATTGCCAGATACTCGACCGGGATGGCAACGCCTGCCGCCTGCAGATTGAGCTGCACCACGGTGACGCCGCCGAACAGATAGGCACCCAGCAATGCGCGCCAGGGCTTCCAGCTGGCGAACACCACCAGGGCGAGCGCAATCCAGCCGATGCCGGCGGTCATGCCCTCGGTCCACTGCGGCACCCGGATCAGGCTGATGTAGGCGCCGCCGAGGCCGGCGCAGGCGCCGCCGAACATGATCGCCATCAGGCGGATCTTCAGCACCTTGTATCCCAGCGCGTGGGCGGCGTCGTGGTTTTCGCCCACCGCCCGCAGCACCAGGCCGATGCGGGAATACTTCAGCACCCACCAGACCGCGGCGGTCAGCGCGATGCCGAAATAGAGGATGATGTCATGGCCGAACAGGATCGGGCCGACAACGGGCAGGTCGCTCAGGATCGGGATGTGGATGTCGCCCATCTGCGGCGGCTTGATGCCGACATAAGACTGCCCCATCAGCGCCGACAGGCCCAGCCCGAACAGCGTCAGCGACAGGCCGGAGGCGACCTGGTTTGCCTGGGCAAACTGGGTGAGGATCGCGAACAGGATCGACAGCGCCGCGCCTGCAATGGCGGCGGCGATGAAGCCGAGGAAGGGCGAGCCGCTTTCCACCGCGGTGGCAAAGCCCGCGATGGCGCCGACGATCATCATCCCCTCGACCCCGAGGTTCAGCACGCCCGCCTTTTCGACCACCAGCTCGCCGATGGCGGCCAGCAGGAGCGGGGTTGCCGCCACCATCAGCGAGGCGATGAGCAGGACCGGGTTGATTGCAGAAAGATCCATGTTACGCCACCTCCGGCTTGCCGATTGCGATGCGGAAATTGGTGAGCAGGTCGAAGGCCAAGAGGAAGAACAGCAGCATCCCCTGGAAGACCTGGATCGCTGCGGCCGGCAGCTGCAGGTTCGACTGGGCGATGTCGCCGCCGATGTAGGTCAGCGCCATCAGCCCGCCTGCCAGCAGGATGCCGACCGGGTGCAGGCGGCCCAGGAAGGCGACGATGATCGCGGTGAAGCCATAGCCCACGTTGAAGTCGATGGAGATCTGGCCGGAGGGGCCGGAGACCTCGAACAGGCCGGCAAGCCCGGCCAAAGCACCGGAGGTGCCTAGGCAGAACAGCACCAGGCGGGTGGGGTTCACGCCGGCGAATTTCGCGGCGCGCGGCGCCTCGCCGGTGAGGCGGATGTGGTAGCCGGTCATGTGGCGGTTCAACAGCACATAGGCAAAGATCACCGCAATCAGCGCCGCCACCACGCCCCAGTGCATGCCGGTGCCTGCGATCAGCTCAGCATTATGGGCGGCGTCCCAGGACTGCAGGTTGCGGGAGCCGGGGAAGCCGAAGCCCTCCGGGTTCTTCAGCAGGCCCAGCGAGACCGAGGCGAGGAACTGTTCGGCCACATAGACCAGCATCAGCGAGACCAGGATTTCGTTGGTGCCGAAGCGGGTTTTCAGCACCGCCGGGATCATTGCCCAGATCCAGCCGCCGAATGCGCCGGCGATGACCATGAAGGGGAAGATCAGGAAGGATTCGGAGGGGTAGAAGGCAAGGCCGGCCCCGGCGCCGAAGATGGCGCCCATGATGTACTGGCCCTCGGCGCCGATGTTCCAGATGCCCGCGCGGAAGCCGAGGCTGAGGCCGATGGCGATCAGCACCAGCGGCGCGCCTTTGACCAGCAGCTGCGGACGGTAGTAGAAGGCAAACTCGCCGAACAGCGGCTCCCAGAAAATGGTGCGGATCGCCTCAACCGGCGGTTTGCCAAGCGCGGCAAACAGCAGGCCGCCGACGATCATGGTGGCAATCACCGCCACCAGCGGCGTGGCCATCGACCAGGCGCGCGACGGCTGCGGTCTTTTCTCAAGCCGGATCATTCAGACGGCTCCCTGTTTCAAAATATTTGTTTCTTCAGTTTTCAGACTGTGCAGAATGGAGTCCCCTGCCTGGCCGTAGGCCGGGCTGCGCCCGTTGCGCCCCCCACGCGGCGGGCGCCTCGCTTCCACCCCGCCGGGCCGGGTGCTGCCCTTGGCGTGAGCCGGCGGGTTAGACATGCGCCACCTCCATGCCGTGGGCGCCGCCCATCATCAGGCCGATCTCGTCCACCGTCAGGCCCGCGGCCTCGCGCGGAGCGCTGAGGCGGCCTTCGTTCAGGGCGGCAAAGCTGTCGGAGATTTCCATCAGCTCATCCAGGTCCTGGCTGATGCAGATCACCGCGGCGCCCTTGGCGGCCAGGTCCAGCAGCGATTGGCGGATGGCGGCGGCGGCGGCGGCATCGACGCCCCAGGTCGGCTGGTTCACCACCAGCACGTCGGGGTCCTGCAGCACTTCCCGCCCGATCACGAATTTCTGCAGGTTGCCGCCGGACAGCGACCGCGCTGCATTGCCGGGCCCGGGGGTGCGGACGTCAAACGCCTTGATGATGCGCTCGGCAAAGTCCTTGGTGGCGCCCCAATCCAGAAAACCGTTCTTCTCCAGCCCCTCGCGCACCGAGCCGGTGAGCATGGCGTTTTCGGTCAGGCTCATGTCCGGGGCGGCGGCGTGGCCGAGGCGTTCTTCCGGCGCGGCCAGCACGCCGAGCTTGCGCCGCGCGGTGGGGCCCAGCTTGCCGATTGGCTCGCCGTGCAGCTTCACCGCGTCGGCCTCGGTCAGGGTTTCGCCCGACAGCACACCAAGCAGTTCGTCCTGGCCGTTGCCGGCAACGCCGCCGATGCCGAGGATCTCGCCCTTGCGCACGGTCAGATGCACGTTCTTGAGCGCGGTGCCAAAGGCCGAGGGCGCCGGCACCGACAGGCCGGAGATGTCCATCGCCACGGCGCCGAACTCGCGGCTGCCGCGTTCGGGGGTCTGCAGGGTGCTGCCGACCATCATCTCCGCCATGTCGCGGGCGGAGGTATCGGCGGGGGTGCATTCGCCGACGTTCTTGCCCAGGCGCAGGATAGTGGCGTGGTCGCACAGCGTGCGGATTTCCTCCAGCTTGTGGGAGATATAGAGGATCGAGGTGCCCTCGGACTGCAGTTTCTGCAGGGTCTTGAACAGGATCTCCACCTCCTGCGGGGTGAGGACCGAGGTCGGCTCATCCATGATCAGCAGTTTCGGGTCCTGCAGCAGGCAGCGGATGATCTCGACCCGCTGGCGCTCCCCTGCTGACAGGTCGCCGACGGTGCGGAACGGATCCAGCGGCAGGCCGTAAGTTTCCGACACCTCGCGGATGCGGGCGGCGAGATCGCGCATTTCCGGCGGGTTTTCCATGCCGAGCGCGATGTTTTCGGCCACGTTGAGCGCGTCGAACAGCGAGAAATGCTGGAACACCATGGCGATGCCGTCGGCGCGCGCCTGGCGCGGCTCGGCGGGTTCAAAGGGCTGTCCGCGCAACAGCATCTTGCCGCTGTCGGGCTTCACCAGCCCGTAGATCATCTTGACCAGTGTCGACTTGCCGGCGCCGTTTTCGCCCAGCAGGGCATGCACCTCGCCCTCGCCGATGTCAAAGGAGACGGAGTCGTTTGCCACCACTCCGGGGTAGGCCTTGGTCAGGCCCTGCAGGCTCAACAGTGGTACAGTCACGCGCGTGCGCCCTCTCTCTGTTCGTCTTCTTTTCCGTGCCGCAGCAGCTGCGCCGCCACGCCGACCGCAATCATCTGCGGATGTTTTCCAAGGTCCGGATCGCCGATCGGGCAGGTGATCCGGGAGATCTGTTCCGGGCTGTGGCCCAGGGCCGCCAGGCGCGATCGGAACCGCGCCCATTTGGTTCTTGAGCCGATCAGCCCGGCGAAGGCAAAGCCGCGGCCCAACAAAGCGTGGCATAGCGCCAGATCCAGCGCGTGGGAATAGGTCAGCACCAAATGCGCAGCGTTTTCAGGTGCATGCGGCACAAGGAGCGCAACGTCAGCTGCCGGAACCGCGGTGACGCCTGCCGGGATGTCTGCCGGGAACCGCTCTGGCGCGGTGTCGGCCCAGGTGATCTGCAGGTCCGGGAGCGGCGCCAGCACGTTCACCAGCGCGCGGCCGACATGGCCCGCGCCCCAGATCCAGACCGGGCGGTCGGGGCGGTGGACCGGTTCGATCATCCAGCCGTCCACCAGCTGCGGCTCGGGGGGGACGCCCTGGCTGCGGGCGGTGGCGAGAATGCGTTTCACCGCCATCGGCACCGGCGCGGGGGAGGCCGGGCGGGCGATGACTTCGCTGTCCAATCCGTCCAGGTCCGCGGCCTCGTAAACTTCGCTCAGCAGGGTGACGGCACCGCCGCAGCACTGGCCCAGGTCCGGCCCCAGCGCGTGGGTGCTGAAGTGCTTGGGCACCATCTGCTCCCGCGCGGCTTCTGCGGCCTCATATTCCAATGTGCCGCCGCCGATGGTGCCGCTCTGGCCGTCCTGCCAGACCAGCATGGCGGCGCCGGGTTCGCGCGGGGAGGAGCCGCGGACGGCGGCGATCACCACCCGGGTTACGCGGCCGTGCGCGGCGACCGCCTCGCGCAATGCCTGAACGTCAAATCCCATCGCGCACCCTCCGGATCGCGCGCCAGATTTCCTCTGCCGTGGCGGGGGCGTTCAGCGCCGGGTAGGCATCGCCAAAGGCGGAGACCGCATCGCTGAGCGCCAGCCAGGCGGAGATGCCCAGCATGAAGGGCGGTTCGCCCACCGCCTTGGAGCGGTAGATGGTGTCCTCGCGGTTCTGCCCGTCCCAGAGTTTCACGTTGAACACGTCGGGCCGGTCTGAGCAGGCGGGGATTTTGTAAGTGGAGGGCGCGTGGGTGCGCAGGCGGCCGGCGTCGTCCCAGACCAGCTCCTCGGTGGTCAGCCAGCCGGCGCCCTGGACATAGCCGCCCTCGATCTGGCCCACGTCCAGCGCAGGGTTCAGCGAGGCGCCGGCGTCATGCAGGATATCGCAGCGCAGGATGCGGTTCTCGCCGGTCAGGGCATCCACCGCCACTTCTGTCACTGCGGCGCCATAGGCGAAGTAGTAGAACGGGCGGCCCTGGCCCCTGATCCGGTCCCATTCCACCTTGGGCGTCTTGTAGAAACCGGTGGCGGACAGGCTGACGCGGCCCTGGTAGCAGAGCGCGGCGGCCTGATCGAAGGTCATCTCATCCTGGCCGATGCGGACCTGGCCGTTTTCGAACACCACGTCGCCGGGGCGGGCCTGGTGGTGCAGCGCCAGATGCTCGGCCATGCGGTCGCGGACGGTGTCGCAGGCGGCCTTCACCGCCATGCCGTTGAGGTCGGAGCCGGACGAGGCGGCGGTGGCGGAGGTGTTGGGCACCTTGCCGGTGTCGGTGGCGGTGATCTGGACCTTCTCCAGCGGGATGCCGAAGCGGCTGGCGGCGACCTGCGCCACCTTCTGGAACAGGCCCTGGCCCATCTCGGTGCCGCCGTGGTTCAGATGCACCGAGCCGTCCTGGTAGACATGCACCAGTGCGCCGGCCTGGTTGAGGTGGGTGAGGGTGAAGGAAATGCCGAATTTCACCGGCGAGAACGCGATGCCGCGCTTCAGGTGGGTCCGGGTCTTGTTCCATTCGGCAATCTCCGCCTTGCGGGCGGCGTAGCCGGAGGAGCGCAGCAGATCCGCGGTCATCCCGTGCAGCTCGAAATCCGTGACTTCCATGCCGTAGGGTGTGGTGTTGTCCGCCTTCGCCTCTGCCGGTGCCGCATAGTAGTTCCGCTGCCGCAACTCTGCCGGGTCGATTCCGAGGTCATGGGCGATGTGGTCCATCACCCGCTCGATCCCGACCATGCCCTGCGGGCCGCCGAAGCCGCGGTAGGCGGTGGCGCTTTGCCGGTTGGTGCGCAGGCGGTGGCTTTCGATGCGGATATTGGGGACCAGATAGGCGTTGTCGCTGTGCAGCATGGCGCGGTCGGCCACCGGCAGCGACAGGTCCTGGGCCCAGCCGCAATCGGCCAGATGCAGGAACTCGATGCCCTGCAGTTTGCCGTCGCTGTCGAACCCGGCGCGGTAGGAAATGCGGAAGGCGTGGCGCTTGCCGGTGATGACCATGTCGTCGTCGCGGTCATAGCGCATCTTGCAGGGCTTGCCGGTCAGCCGCGCGGCGACGGCGCAGGCCACTGCCAAAGCGTTGCCCTGGCTTTCCTTGCCGCCGAAGCCGCCGCCCATGCGGCGGGTCTCGACCCGGATGGCGTGCATCGGCAGGCCGATGGCATCGGCCACCTTGTGCTGGATCTCGGTCGGGTGCTGGGTGGAGGAGAAGACAAGCATGCCGCCGTCTTCCTGCGGCCAGGCCATGGCCGCCTGGCCTTCGAGGTAAAAATGCTCCTGGCCGCCGAGCTCAAACGTGCCTTCGACGGTGCGCGGGGCGGCGCCGATTGCAGCGGCGGCATCGCCTTTCTGATAGATGCGCGGGCCTTCCTCGAACCGGCTGTCGGCGGCCAGGGCCGCGTCGAGGGTCAGGAGAGCGGGTTCTTCCTTGTAGTCGACCTTGCCCTTGCGGGCGGCAATGCGGGCGTTGCGGTGGCTGTCGGCCACCACCAGGAACACCGGCTGGCCGACGTAGTTGACGGTGCCTGCCGCCAGCAGCGGCTCGTCATGGATCGACGGGGAGACGTCATTGGAGAACGGCAGCCCCTTAGCGGTCATCACCGCCGCCACGCCGGGGCTGTGCTGCACATCGGTCAGGTGCATGCCGGTGATGTGGCCGCGGGCGATGGGGGAGGTGCCGAAGGCCAGATGCAGGGTGCCGGCGGGGGAGGGGATGTCATCGACGTAGCGGGCGGCACCGGTCACATGCAGTTCGGCGGCGTCGTGGGGGAGGGGTTTGGAGACGCTCATGATCTCACCTCCAGAACCGAGATCGGGGTGCCGTTCAGCTCGTCGAAGTAGCGCAGCAGCAGGTTCTTGGCGGTCACCATCCGGTATTCGGCAGAGGCGCGCATGTCATCCATCGGGGTGAAGTCGCGCTCAAATGCGGCGCAGGCGGCGGAGACAGTGGCCCGGGTCCAGGGGCGGCCGGTCAGGGCAGCCTCCACATGGGCGGCGCGTTTCGGGATGCCGGCCATACCGCCGAACGCTATGCGGGCGGCGGTGACGGTGCCGTCCACCACGGTCACGTTGAAGGCGCCGAGCACGGCGGAGATGTCCTGGTCGAACCGCTTGGAGAGCTTGTAGACCTTGAGCGTGTCGGGGTGGCGCGGGAAGCTGACGGCCTCGACGAACTCACCCGGCTGGCGGTCCTGCTTGCCGTAGTCGAGGAAGAAGTCCTCCAGCGGCAGTTCGCGGCGGCTGTTGCCCTTGCGCAGGTGCAGGGTGGCATCCAGCGCGATCAGGGCGGGCGGGGTGTCGCCGATGGGGGAGCCGTTGGCGATATTGCCGCCGACGGTGGCCGCAGCCCGCACCTGCTGGGAGGCAAAGCGGCGCAGCATCCCGGCAAAGGAGGGGTGCAGCGGTTCAACCGCCATGCGCAGCCGGTTCAGGTCCGCCATGGCACCGATGCGGACGGTGCTGTCCGTGACTTCGATGTCTTTCAGGTCCGTGCAGCCGTCAAGGAAGATCATCTGCGGCAGGTGGCGCAGCTGCTTGGTGACCCAGAGGCCGACGTCGGTGGCGCCGGCAATCAGCGTTGCGTCCGGGTTGGCGGCGTAAAGCTCTGCCAGTTCATCCGCTGATTGCGGCATCAGCGGCAGCGGGCCGGGCCCATCCGGGCGGTCGCCGCTGATCCAGTCCGGCACCGGGGCGTCTGCGGCGGCCTGCGCTGCGCGGATGATCGGGGCGTAACCGGTGCAGCGGCAGAGGTTGCCGGCCAGCTGGTCGTCGAAATCCGTGGCGCCGTTGGTATGGGCGGTCACCATCGACATGATGAAACCCGGGGTGCAGAAGCCGCATTGGCTGCCGTGATGGTCCACCATCGCCTGCTGGACGGGATGCAGGGTTCCGCCGGGGCCTGCGGCGCCCTCGACGGTGCGGACGGATTTGCCGTTGAGCTGCGGCAGGAACAGGATGCAGGCGTTCAGCGCCTTGGCGCCGCGCTCGTCGGTGACCATGACTGTGCAGGCGCCGCAATCGCCCTCGTTGCAGCCTTCCTTGGTGCCGGTAAGCCCTTTTTCCTCCCGCAGCCAGTCCAGCAATGTTGCCGACGGGTCTGCGTCCGGAATGCGGACTTCTTCACCATTCAGACGAAAGGTGAGTGCCATCTTCCCGATACCGCCGCTTTACCCTGTTGACCCGATGTGCCGCCCCCTCGATGCGGCGCAGAGGGGGAAGCGGGCTGTTTTTTTGCTTGCTGACAACAGCCTAGGGAGCAGGCCGTTGTCAAAGCAAGGAAAACCCGTGCTGCGGTGCAGTATTCTGCGGAGCAAGAATATTGCGGGCGATGCGGGTAGGGCATTAATATTTATGCGTTTTATCCGCATCTTTGTGCTGGCTTTACGCGCCTGCGGCGAAAGAGTTTCAACAAAATGGATAAAATGCGGGGTTCACCGCACCGGTTTTGGCGGGTGTTCGGCGCGCAGATCGCCCTTTCACCCCTGCGTGTCAATAAGATAGCGTGGCGGCATGACAAGCTCTCCCCGATTCATTCACCTGCGCACCCATACCGAATACTCGCTGCTGGAAGGCGCCGTGCGGCTGAAGAAGCTGCCGGACCTGTGCAAGAAGCACGAGATGCCCGCGATTGCGGTGACGGACACCAACAACCTGTTCTCGGCGCTGGAGTTTTCGGTGTCCGCAAGCGGCGCCGGGGTGCAGCCGATCATCGGCTGCCAGGTGGATCTGCGGTTCACCGAGCCGGCGCCGGGGGAACGGCCCAAGCCGCCCGCGCCGCTGGTGCTGCTGGCGCAGAGCGAGGCGGGCTATGAGCATCTGATGAAGCTGAACTCCTGCCTGTATCTGCGGCAGGGGGGCGAGCTGCCGCATGTGACGCTGGAAGAACTGGAAGAGAACGCGGGCGATGTGATCTGCCTGAGCGGCGGGCCGGACGGGCCGGTGGGGCGGCTCTTGCGGATGGGACAGCGGCCCGCAGCGGAAGCGCTGATGCAGCGGCTGAAAGAGATCTTCCCGGACCGCCTGTATGTGGAGCTGCAGCGCCATCCGGGCGAGCACGGCCAGCCGGAGGCGGAGAAGCAGACCGAGCGCGGCCATGTGGAGATGGCCTATGCCATGGACCTGCCGCTGGTCGCCACCAATGACATCTATTTCCCCAGCACGGAAATGTTCGAGGCCCATGACGCGATGATCTGTATCGCCGAAGGCGCCTATGTCGACCAGGTGGAGCCGCGCCGGCGGCTGACCGCGCAGCATTACTTCAAGAGCCAGGAGGAGATGGTTGCGCTGTTTGCCGACCTGCCCGAGGCGATTGAAAACACCGTTGAGATCGCCAGGCGCTGCGCCTTCATGGCGTACCGGCGCGACCCGATCCTGCCGAAATTCGCCGATGACGAGGTGGCCGAACTGCGCCGCATCGCCAACGAGGGCCTGCAGCAGCGTCTGGCGGTGATCCCGCATGCGGTGAGCGTCGAGGAATACCAGGAACGGCTCGATTTCGAGCTGGGCATCATCGAGGGGATGGGGTTCCCCGGCTACTTCCTGATCGTTGCCGACTTTATCCAATGGGCCAAGGACCACGACATCCCGGTGGGGCCGGGGCGGGGCTCCGGTGCGGGCTCGCTGGTGGCCTATGCGCTGACGATTACCGACCTCGATCCGCTGCGCTACAGCCTGCTGTTCGAACGCTTCCTGAACCCGGAACGGGTGTCGATGCCTGACTTCGACATCGACTTCTGCATGGACCGCCGGGAAGAGGTGATCAAATACGTGCAGGAGAAGTATGGCCGCGACAAGGTGGGGCAGATCATCACCTTCGGCGCGCTTCTGTCCAAGGCGGCGGTGCGCGACATGGGGCGGGTGCTGCAGATGCCCTATGGCCAGGTGGACCGGCTGTCCAAGCTGATCCCGGTCGAGGGCGTGAAGCCGATGTCGATCGCCGACGCGCTGAAGGAAGAGCCGCGCCTGAGCGAGGAGGCCCGCAACGAGCCGGTGGTGGACCGGCTTTTGACCTATGGCCAGCAGGTGGAGGGGCTGTTGCGCTCCGCGGGCACCCACGCGGCGGGCGTGGTGATCGGCGACCGGCCGCTGGATGCGCTGGTGCCGCTCTACCGCGATCCGCGCTCTGATATGCCCGCAACCCAGTTCAATATGAAATGGGTGGAACAGGCAGGACTGGTGAAGTTCGACTTCCTCGGCCTGAAGACGCTGACCGTCATCCAGAACGCGATGGACCTGATCTTCCAGTCGGGCCGCGACCTGCATATCGCCGAGGACGGCACCCAGCTTTATGAGCCGCCGGAGGGGGCGGAGAACCAGATCAACGCCATTCCGCTGGACGACAAGGTCACTTACGACCTCTACTCCCGGGCCAAGACGGTGGCGGTGTTCCAGGTGGAATCCACCGGCATGATGGATGCGCTGAAGCGCATGAAACCCACCTGCATCGAGGACATCGTGGCGCTGGTGGCGCTGTACCGCCCCGGCCCGATGGAGAACATCCCGGTCTATTGCGAGGTGAAGAACGGCCAGCGCGAGATCACCTCTGTCCACCCGCTGATCGACCATATCCTGGAGGAAACCCAGGGCATCATCGTCTATCAGGAGCAGGTGATGCAGATCGCCCAGGTGATGGCGAACTACACGCTGGGCGGTGCTGACCTGCTGCGCCGGGCGATGGGTAAGAAGATCAAGGAGGCGATGGACGCCGAACGCCCGAAGTTCGAGAAGGGCGCGGCGGAGAACGGCGTCGACAAGAAGAAGGCCTCCGAGGTTTTCGACCTTCTGGAGAAATTCGCCAACTATGGCTTCAACAAATCGCACGCGGCAGCCTATGCGGTGGTGTCGTACCAGACCGGCTGGCTGAAGGCGAACCACCCGGTGGAGTTCATGGCCGGCGTCATGAACTGCGATATTCACCTCACCGACAAACTGGCGATCTACTTCGAGGAGGTGAAGAAGGGGCTGGGGCTGAAATACGTGCCGCCCTGCATCAACCGCTCGCTGGCGACTTTCAACGTGGTGAACGGGGAGCTGGTTTATGCGCTGGGTGCGCTGAAAAACGTCGGCCTGGACGTGATGCGGCTGGTGGCAGAGGCGCGGAAGGAGGGCGAGTACGAGAAGCCCTTTGTCAATGTCTACGACTTTGCCCGCCGGGTGAATCTGAAGAAGGTCGGCAAGCGTCCCTTGGAAATGCTGGCCCGCGCCGGCGCCTTTGACCAGCTGGACAGCAACCGCCGCCGGGTGTTCGAGAGCCTGGGCGCGCTGGTGGATTACTCCGCCGCCGTGCATGACCAGAGGAATTCCAGCCAGGTGTCGCTGTTCGGCGAGGCGGGCGAGGACCTGCCGGAGCCGCGGCTGCCCAATGTGCCGGACTGGCTGCCGGCGGAACGGTTGAGCGAGGAATTCAAGGCGATCGGGTTCTACCTGTCGGGCCACCCGTTGGACGACTACATGCCCGCGCTGAAGCGCAAGGAGGTGATGACGCTGGACGAGGTGACGGCGAAGGCCGAGCGCGGGCCGTTCATGGCCAAGATGGCCGGTGTCGTCGCCGGGCGGCAGGAGCGCAAGTCGGCGCGCGGCAACCGCTTTGCCTTTGCCCAGCTGTCGGATCCTTCGGGCGCCTTCGAGGTGACGCTGTTCTCCGAGGTGCTGGAGAAGTCCCGCGAGTTCCTGGAGACCGGCGCCAAGGTCGTGATCACCGCCGAGGCCACGATGGAGAGCGACCAGCTGAAGCTGCTGGTGCGCTCGGTCGGGCCGGTGGACAGCGCCATTGCCGATGCCGGGCGCAGCAGCTTGCGGGTCTACCTGAGCGATGCGGCCGCTGTGGGCACCGTGGCGCAGGTGCTGGAGGACGCCAAGGCGGCGGCCCGCAATGCGTCGCGCGGCGAGGTGTTCATGTATCTGCAGGATCCCGGCCTGCCCGGCGACGTGGAGATGGACCTGGGCCAGCCCTTCCCGATCAACCCGCAGATCAAGGGCGCGCTGAAGTCGCTCGACGGGGTGATGGATGTGGAGGAGATTTGAGGAGGCTCACTTCTGATTGAAGCCAGACGGCCCGGAACAACGGCGCGGAGCGCCCAGGGCCTGCGGCAGCCCGTTCGGGCGGGCTGGCGCAATGGTGAGGTTATGCGCTCCGCTGGAGAGGTCGTACGGATGTGGCCGGGATAAACTGCCCCGCACCACCGTTGAGACGCCATCCCACGGGCCGCCGCAGGCCCGTTCGCAACTGGCCTCAGTAATGCGGCGGGCGTTCGTCGGCGAAGACCACGCCGCCGGTGCCTTCCTGCTCGCGGGTGGCTTCGCGCTGCATCAGCATGGCGACGCGGCGGGTCAGCACGTCGATCTCCTGCTGCTGGCGGGCGATCACGTCGCTCATCTCCTCCACGCTGCGGGTCAGATGGGCGATTTGCTCTTCCAGATGCTGCATGGTTCAGGCCTTTGATTGCGGATGTGCCTAGATAGGCGCTTTGGCGCGGCGCGTCCATCATCAAGCCGCACGCATATTGAACTTGAGAATTTCGGGCAAAAGGAAGCAGGCGCCAGGCCCTGCGCAGCCTTGCCGCGCGGGGCGGCATCCGTTAGACCGCCGGGCGAGTGAAACCGCTACCCGTGAGGAGGCCGCAGATGGCCAAAGTGAAGAAACAGCCCCGCCCCAAGGCGCAGACGCCGAAGGGGTTCCGTGACTATTTCGGTGCGGAGGTGACCCAGCGCAGCGAGATGCTGCGGGCCATCGCGGGTGTGTATCATCATTACGGGTTCGAGGCGCTGGAGTCCTCGGCGGTGGAAACCGTTGAGGCGCTGGGCAAATTCCTGCCCGACGTGGACCGGCCGAACGAGGGCGTGTTTGCCTGGCAGGAGACCGAGGACGACGGCAACGGCGACTGGATGGCGCTGCGCTATGACCTGACGGCGCCGCTGGCGCGGGTCTATGCGCAGCACCGCAACGACCTGCCGACCCCCTACCGCCGCTATGCGATGGGGCCGGTCTGGCGCAACGAGAAGCCGGGGCCGGGCCGCTTCCGCCAGTTCTACCAGTGCGATGCGGACACCGTGGGCACCGCCTCGATGGCGGCGGACGCGGAAATCTGCGCGATGCTGTCCGACACGCTGGAGACCGTCGGCATTCCGCGCGGCGACTATCTGGTGCGGGTGAACAACCGCAAGGTTCTGAACGGTGTGCTGGAGGCCATGGGCCTCGGCGCGGAAGACAGCAAGCGCGACGACGTGCTGCGCACCATCGACAAGTTCGATAAGGTGGGCGAGGCCGGCGTGCGCGAGCTGCTGACCAAGGGGCGGCTGGATGCCTCCGGTGCTTTCATCGACGGGGTTGGCCTGTCGGACGATCAGGCCGCGCCGGTGCTGGCGTTCCTGACCTCCAAGGCGGCGGAGGCTGCGGGCACCATCGCCAACTTGCGTGCCGCGGTGGGCGACAGCAAGGTCGGCCAGGACGGTATCGCCGAGCTGGAGCAGATCGGCGAGCTGCTGGCTGCGGGCGGTTACGGCAAGGACCGGATCGAGATCGACCCCTCGGTGGTGCGCGGCCTCGGCTACTACACCGGGCCGGTGTTCGAGGCGGAGCTGACTTTTGAAATCCTCGACGAGAAGGGCCGCAAGCGGCAGTTCGGCTCGGTCTCGGGCGGCGGGCGTTATGACGGGCTGGTCAAGCGGTTCACCGGGCAGGAAGTGCCTGCAGTGGGCGTTTCGGTAGGTGTTGACCGGCTGCTGGCGGCGCTGCATGCCAAAGGGCGGCTGTCGGCGGAGGCCACAGGACCTGTGGTGGTCACCGTGATGGACCGCGACCGGATGGCGGATTACCAGGCGATGGTGGCGGAGCTGCGCAACGCGGGCATCCGGGCCGAGGTCTATCTGGGCAATCCCAAGAACTTCGGCAACCAGCTGAAATACGCGGACAAGCGGAACTCGCCTGTCGCCGTTATCGAAGGCGGCGACGAGAAGGCCAATGGCGTGGTGCAGATCAAGGACCTGATCCTGGGCGCCAAGATCGCCGAAAGCGCCACCTTGGAAGAGTGGAAGGAACGCCCGAGCCAGTTTGAGGTGCCGCGCACTGAGCTGGTCGCCAAGGTGCGTGAAATCCTGGACGGGCAGGGCTGATCATGACGCTCCGTTCTGACATTCAGGCCCGCGCCGCGCAGCTGCGGGTCCGCTTCGAGGCCGCTGGCGCGCAGGTGGTGGACACTCCGCTGCTGCAGCCTGCGGGCACCTTGCTGGATCTTTACGGCGAAGACGTCCGCGCCCGCGCCTATGTGACCTCGGACGCCCTGCGCGGCGAGCAGATGCTGCGCCCGGACTTCACCGTGCCGGTGGTGGAGGCGCATATGCGCCACGGCGCCGAGCCTGCGCGCTATACCTATTCCGGCGAGGTGTTCCGGCGCCAGGAGATCGACCCGGACCGGCCCAACGAATACCTGCAGGTCGGCTATGAGGTGTTCGAGCGCGATGATGCCGCGGCGGCGGATGCGGAGGTGTTCTCGCTGTTCGCGCTGCAGGTGCGCGGGCTGCCCTTGCGGGCAGCGACCGGTGACATCGGCATTCTGATGGCCGCGGTGCAGGGGCTGAACACCACCGGCAAACGCAAGGCGGCGCTGATGCGCCACATCTGGCGGCCGCGCCGGTTCCGCTCCTTGCTGGACCGGTTTGCGGGGCGCACCCCGGTGCCGGAGAGCCGCAAGAAGCTGCTGTCGACCGAGGGCGACCTGAGCGGCTCTGCGGTGGAGATCGGCAAGCGCCGCGCGGCAGAGGTGCAGGTGCGGGTGGAGGCACTGCGGGAAGACGCCAAGGAACCGCCGGTTTCCGAAAACGAATTGCTGGCGCTGGAGGCGCTGATGGCAGTGCGGGAAACCGTGCCGTTTGCCACCGAGCAGATGCGCGACATCGCGGTGGACCTGCCGCAGATCATTCCGGCGCTGGACCGGCTGGATGCGCGCACCGCGGCGATGAAGGCGCGCGGCGTGGATGTGGAGAACCTCGACTTCGAAGCCTCCTACGGGCGCACTTCGATGGAGTATTACGACGGGTTTGTCTTTGGCTTCTACGCCGAGGCGCGGCCCGATCTGCCGCCGGTCGCCAGCGGCGGGCGCTATGACGCGCTGACCCGGCAGCTGGGCGAGGGCGAGGAGATCCCGGCCGTGGGCGGCGTCATCCGCCCCGACCTGATGCTGCAGCTTGAGGAGACCCGCAAATGACCCTGAAGCTGGGTGTGCCGTCCAAGGGGCGGCTGATGGAAAAGACCTTTGACTGGTTTGCCAAGCGCGGCGTGACGCTGTCGCGCACCGGGTCGGACCGGGAATATGCCGGTGCTGTCGAGGGCGTGTCGAACATGGAGCTGGTGCTGCTGTCGGCGGGCGAGATCCCGCGCGAGCTGGCGGCGGGGCGCATCCACCTGGGCGTCACCGGCACCGATCTGGTGCATGAGAAGCTGCCGCGGTTCGAGCAGCAGGTCGAGGAACTGGCGGAGCTGGGGTTCGGCCATGCCGATCTGGTGCTGGCGGTGCCGCAGTTCTGGATAGACGTGGACACTCTGGATGACCTGGATGCGGCGGCCTCGGCGTTCCGCGCAGTGCACGGCCACCGGCTGCGGATCGCCACCAAATACCACCGGCTGGTGCGCGAGTTCCTGACCGACGCCGGGGTGGCGGATTACCAGCTGGTCGACAGCCAGGGCGCCACCGAAGGCACGGTGAAGAACGAGACCGCCGAGATGGTGGCCGACATAACCTCCACCGGCGAGACGCTGCGCGCCAACCACCTGAAGCTCTTGAGCGACGGGCTGGTGCTGAAATCGCAGGCGACCCTGTGGCGCAGCCGGGTGGCGAAATACGGCACTGACGAGAAGGCGGCGCTGAACACGCTGCTGGATCTGCTGGAACACCGCAAATAGCCGCGGCGGCTGGCACCTGCCGCATCCGGTGATTTTGAGTATTTGAGCAAAGAAGAAGTACAGGTTCTGTGCTTTCTTCTTTGTCACAAATACTCACTGCGCTGCGTTCGCCCCAAAGCAGCAGGCGAGGGGCCACGCAACTTCTGCAGGCAATTCCCGGCGTTTCTTGAATGCCGCGTGGGGGCTCCCGCCCTAAGCAGGAAGCATCACAGATACTTCCGCTCCGGTTGGGCCGGGCGCCGGGCTGATGCCCGGCGCTGGCGAAGCATGCCGTGGGGGGAGTGCGGACAGCCTCAGATAACGCCGATTTCCGCCAGTGCCTGTGACAGTTCCGGCGGCAGCGGCTCCTCCTGTTTTTTGCCTTGGGGCAGGTCAGCGGGCGATTCCTCCGGTTTGAGGTAGCGCCAGCCCTGGAACGGGCGTTTCGGCGCCGTGTGGGTGCGGTGCAGTTCCGGGTCCAGGATGATGGCGCAGCGGCGGATGCCGTCCTCGCCCGTGACCTCATCCAGCCGCAGCACGCGCTGGCGGCATTGGATCAGCCCCTTGATCACCCAGTAGATCGAGCCGCCGTTCAGGATCTCCGCCTCGCGCTTGGGCCACATGCGGGTGACGTGGCGGGGCAGGCCCTCCGGCAGTTCCCGGTGGCGCATCTCCTGCCAGGCCATCAGGCTTTCGACGCTTTCGGTGCCCACCGAGAGCTTTACGAGATTCACGCGCTTATCCACAGGTTCCCCACAGAGTCGTCCAGAGCTTTGACAGTATATAGTAGTTTACGGGCTGCCGACTTCAAGGTATTGTGTTCCCCCACGCTTTTGCTGCAAGAAAGCATTCACAATTCGCGGATTCGCTGCCGGGGTCATTTCCGGTGCCGGTGCCGCTTTTCCGACGCTAAGACGCCACACGACTCAAAGGACCGACACATGAGCCGCTTTGCCGCCCCCATCGCCGAGCAGATCTGGGATATGAAATACCGTTTCAAGCAGGCCGATGGCGCGCCGATCGACGTGACCGTCGAGGATACCTGGCGGCGCATCGCGCGCGACCTGGCGCGGGCGGAAAAGAAACCGGAAGTGTGGGAAGAGAAGTTCTTTGGCGCGCTGGAGGATTTCAAATACCTGCCCGCGGGCCGGATCACCGCAGGCGCCGGCACCGCGCGCCAGGTGACCCTGTTCAACTGCTTTGTGATGGGCACGGTGCCGGACAGCATGTCGGGAATCTTCGATATGCTGAAAGAGGCGGCGCTGACCATGCAGCAGGGCGGCGGCATCGGTTATGACTTCTCCACCATCCGGCCGCGCGGCGCCGATGTGAAGGGCGTGGCGGCGGATGCCTCCGGCCCGCTGTCGTTCATGGATGTGTGGGACGCGATGTGCCGCACCATCATGTCGGCCGGTTCGCGCCGCGGCGCGATGATGGCGACCATGCGCTGCGACCACCCGGATATCGAAGCCTTCATCACCGCCAAGTCCGACCCGGCCCGCCTGCGCATGTTCAACATGTCGGTGCTGGTCACTGACGACTTCATGGAAGCGGTCAAAGCCGACGGCTCCTGGGAGCTGCAGTTCGACAGCAAGGTCTATCACACCGTCGAGGCGCGCGACCTGTGGAACAAGATCATGCAGGCGACCTATGATTATGCCGAGCCGGGCGTGATCTTCATCGACCGCATCAACAAGGCCAACAACCTCAGCTATATCGAGAACATCTGCGCCACCAACCCCTGCGGCGAGCAGCCGCTGCCGCCCTACGGCGCCTGCCTGCTGGGTTCGATCAACATGGCGCGGCTGGTGGCCAGCCCGTTCGAGAAAGACGCGCATCTGGATCAGGCGGCGATGCAGGAACTGGTCGCCACCGCGGTCCGCATGATGGACAACGTGGTCGACGTCTCCAAATTCCCGCTGGAAGCACAGGCGCAGGAAGCGAAGAACAAGCGCCGGATCGGCCTGGGCGTCACCGGCCTGGCGGATGCGCTGCTGATGCTGGGGCTGGAATACGGCTCCGACGAGGCGGCGCGTCAGACCGATGAATGGTTGCACGCGATCGCCCGCGCCGCCTATCTGGCGTCGGTGGACCTAGCCAAGGAAAAGGGCGCCTTCCCGCTGTTTGACGCCGAGGCGTACCTGAATTCCGGCAACATGCTGAACATGGACGACGATGTGCGCGACGCCATCCGCGAGCACGGCATCCGCAACGCGCTGCTGACCTCCATCGCGCCGACCGGCACCATCTCGCTTTATGCAGGCAACGTGTCCTCGGGCATCGAACCGGTGTTTGCCTACGCCTATACCCGCAAGGTGCTGCAGAAGGACGGCTCCCGCACCGAGGAGGAAGTGGTCGATTACGCGGTGCAGATGTACCGCGAGAAATTTGGCGCCGACGCCAAGCTGCCGGAGTACTTCGTCAACGCCCAGACGCTGAGCCCCGCAGCCCACGTCAAAATGCAGGCGGCGGCGCAGAAGTGGATCGACAGCTCGATCTCCAAGACCATCAACTGCCCGGAAGACATCTCCTTTGATGACTTCAAGGACGTCTACATGCAGGCCTGGGACCAGGGCTGCAAGGGCTGCACCACCTACCGCCCGAATGACGTGACCGGCTCGGTCCTGTCGGTGAGCGAGAGCGCTGACACGGCGCCGGGCGAGACCGCGCAGGCGCCGCATGAAAGCGACAGCGCGGAAGTGGTCTACATGTCGGAGCCGCTGGACCGCCCGCAGTCGCTGGAGGGCCATACCTACAAGCTGAAGTGGCCGGACAGCGAGCACGCGATCTACCTGACCATCAACGACATCATCATCAACGGCCACCGCCGCCCGTTCGAGGTGTTCATCAACTCCAAGAACATGGAGCATTACGCCTGGACGCTAGCGCTGACCCGGATGATCTCGGCCGTGTTCCGCCGCGGCGGCGACGTGTCCTTTGTCGTCGAGGAGCTGAAAGCGGTGTTCGACCCGCGCGGCGGCGCCTGGGTGCAGGGCAAGTACATCCCTTCGATCCTGGCGGCGATCGGCGGCGTGATCGAAACGCATATGGTCAAGACCGGTTTCCTGGAGGGCGAGGGCATGGGGCTGAAATCCGACCCGCAGGCGCAGGTGGTGAACCTGAACCAGCCGCGCGGCAAGGCCTGCCCCAGCTGCGGCCAGTTCGACATGCAGATGGTCGAAGGCTGCATGACCTGCCGGAGCTGCGGCCATTCCAAATGCGGGTGATTGGGGCAGTGTAACTTGTTCGGATGTGTAATTGGCGTTAGATCGCTGCCAAAACGCCCTAATCGGCTGCCAATTGTAGGCCCTCAAATTTCCACCGGTCCAGAAATGGGCCGGTTTTTATTTTATTTCAATGCCTTGGGCGGGCCGCGGTTTCGGCTATCTGTTTCGTGATGACACACTCGCTCCGACTAGTTCGCTCAGTTGACTTAAGCGTCCTTGTTCAGCAGGACTGAAGCACAAACCTGGCCAGGTTCTTTCCTTCAATTCCCCGAACGCAAGATGTGCAATCGGGAGCCAAACGGCGCGGCGCGCCGGGAAAGGACCAGTTATGTCCAAGATCAAGTTCATCGAAGCAGAGTTCCACAATGCCGACAAAGACCGGCGTGCAATACGGCAGCGCCTGGAACGTTTCCTGAAAACGCGCCGCGCCCTCGAGCGCGGCATTGTGCCTCCGGACCCGGAGGATCCTGAGGACCGCCTTCGGTGGGAAACCGAATTGATGCAGGTTGGTTTCGGGCGCGAAGGCCAGGACCGCGTAGACCGCCGGGTGGGCAGGCTGGCGGAGCGGCGGGCAGCGGCCGCAGGTCTCTCCCATCTCAAACTCGACGACCGGAGAGCCTTGGAGGTCCTGCGTAACGGTGTGGAACTGATCCGGATCCGGACAGAGCATCAGGCGGATGAAATCGCCGCCGGGATTCATGCCGGCATGCCCTGGATGGCGCCCGCGACAGATCTTCTTTGGAAATCCATGCGGCGCTCGGTCCGCAATGGGGATGCGGGCTTCCGCCTGCCTCCGGTTCTTCTCGACGGACCGCCGGGGATCGGCAAAAGTATGTGGGCCCGCCAGCTAAGCACCGCCCTTGGTGTACCCCGGTGTGGCGTGGACCCGGATGCAGATGAAGCAGCACTGCGCGCCGTCAAAAGATTGCACGGGGCCCGGAGCCTCCATGATCTTTCGACCGAAATCGGCATGCAGAGCCGAGGGTACCGTGCTTTGCTCCGGTTTCTGCGCCGAGATATTTTTCGGCTTTTGTCACACGAGGGGATCACGCCAGGCTCATTTGTTGCTTTGGCTTCGGTAAAGGCGTGACCTGCTCGGCTCGCGGGTAGGGTAACGGAAGCTGCATCAAATGGATTGGTCGACGTGATCGAAGCCGCGGAGAGATCACGGTGGCCGGTAGTCGATATCGTCAATGGGGTCTTGGGGGGACACTTTTCCGCTGTTGAGATCGTTGATTCCACGCTGAAATTTAAGGCTGTCCTTGTTCATCCTTTGGAAGTTAGGGCGGTGTTGTCCAAACAGGCCTCTACCGGAAGCATCAGTATTGAGGAGGCGAGCACTCGGCTTGGAATGAAAACCTTCGCAGTAAGCGCTTTGACGAAGATCTTGAACGTGAACGATGAGCCGTTGCTGCCGCAATCTTATGTGTCGAACTCCAAAGGGAAAAAGGTTCGCGTGTTCGATCCCGGTCACGTAGCGGAATTTTCTAAACGATACGTTTCACTTGCGGAGCACTGCCGTATGATCCGGCTCATCCCAAAAATCGCGAAGGGAAGGCTGGATGGGTATGGAATCTTACCGATTGCCCCCCGGCAGGCGCTCAACGGTTTCTACTATCGAAGGGATCAGTTGGCTGGCCTGAGGTTAAAAGGCGACTAGTGAAAGCAGCTTCAGGAAATGTAGCCGCCCTTTCTGGGCGGCTTTTTTAGTTTTGAGGAAGATTTTGTGGCAACGAAAGGGCCGACAGAATGGCAGCGCTCCTCGCCGAAGGTTTGAAAAAAGTGAATAAAAACAGTATGGGTGGATGGCGGTGTGGCAGAGAATTGGCGCCTTTTACAGGATGGCCATAAATAACCCATATGGGCGAATTTTTCGCCCATATGACAGTTGATTAATGCCCGTAATTGGGTAAGGCTATGAATTTAAATAAAAAATTTCACGCTCTCAGGCGGTGTGTGCTTGGCGCGTGAAAAGTGGTACCTGACCTTAGCGTTCTACCTCCTATACAGCGGTCAGCACTATGGGCTGCGGGGTGCAGATAGCCAGCTTTGCAAAGTTGTGGTGTGAGCGACGGGTCAGCTAGCATATGCGGCAGGCCGGAGGTCCGCCTCGGGCTTGCTGCCGTCATGTCAGGGGTAACCAAGATCCGCTCTGGTCTTCCAGGGTGGTTGCCTGGTCGCCGCGACGCCGCAAGGCGGCAGTGAGCCCACAGCCGACCTTGTCCTAGCCGGTTGTTCTCGCCACCGCAGCACGTCGTTCACAGCCCATTGCTGCCGTCGCCGCCTGGCTTGGACGCGGCAGGCGCATCTGACTGCTCGCAGTTTAAAGCGGGCGTCGGGAAGGAAAGTTGGGTAAACCGCTCAATATAGGACTCTTTGCCGTTCTCTCCTTATTGCAGCAGGCGGCAGCGCTTCAGGCTGCTTTCACTGCCGGGTTTGCGGTTTGGGGGCCGCGACGCAGAAAACGAGATTTGTTGCCAGCTCGCGCTCTTCGATATCCGGGATTGTGTTACGGACCCGGCTGAGGATTTCTGGTGTCAGGCGCTGCAGCGTGGAGGGGGAAGATCCGATCTCCTCCCAGGTTTCGATGTCGAAGTACCTTTCGGTGATGGCGCGGATATCGTTGAGCCGGACCCGGTTCAGATGGGTTTTGACGTAGTTGTCCTCGGGGGCGCTGGCGGCAAATTCGATATGGTTCCAGTCGTACAGCCGCAGATGCTCCGGGTTGCTGGTGTCAAGTTGCTCCGGCCAGGCCGGGTTTCCATGATGCCCGTTCCAGCAATAGTAATTGTGGTGGGTGTAGATGAGCCTGGCCCCTTCTTTGCACAGAAGGGCCAGCTCGCTGAAGACCTGCTCAAGCTGCATTAGGTGTTCGGTCACATTGTGCAGGGAAATGGCGTCGAACGTGTTGTCAATGGTCAGGTCTTCCAGTTTGCCCTGGATCAGGTTGATCGCCGGGAGGGAGGTGCTGATTTCGCGCGGTGTCACCCCAAGGTCTGCAATGCTCCGGGTGCGTTTGTTACGTGTGCGGGTGCTGTCGAGCTGCATCACGGGATCCAGGCCGGTATAGGACTTGGCGCCGGCAATCAGAAACCCCATGCCATAGCCGCCGAAGCCGCAGCCGACATCGAGCACCGCTCCGCCGCGGATGTGAGCCTGAATACGTTTGGGCCAGGTGATGTAGTCGAATTCAACCGACGCGCTGATCAGATGCGGATCGTAGCTCCGCAGCGCAGCCGGCAGGTCGTTTGCATGGTTGAAATATGCGATTGCCGCTGCTGCTGGATCGTCGTTCCAGCGGCCGCCGGGGGGGAGGCCTGCCAGTGTCTCCGCTGCGGCAAGCAGACTGTCGTCCGGACCGATTTTCCGCGCTTCGAGATATCCGGAGTTCAAAGTCTCCAGCGCCAGAGCAGCCGCCTTTGCGTTTAAGGCGCCGTCGACCTGGGCCCGCACGCGCAAGGCGCCCTCATGCTCCGCGTCGTTGGCAAGCGCCTTGTCCACAAGCGTTGCCGCCTTCCCGGTATCACCGCTAAGCAAGGCGAGCCGCGCCTTCAGCGCCAGGGCGCCAGGGTGAAAGGGGCAGGCTTCCATGAACGCTTCCAGGTGGGTTTCTGCCGCAGCGGTATCGCCGGTTTCCAGTTCGATCCGGGCCAGATGAAACGAGGCGACGCTCCTTGGCTTGCCGGCGGCAAGCGGTGCCAGGATGCAACGTGCCGCTTCCCAGTCACGGCGCTGCATGGCTTTCTTTGCCTCGGCCATATCCACGGATGGGGCGTCCTTGTGGCCTGCTGTCTGGGCATTTTCTAGTTGCATTGGTTATCGGCCTCTTCAACGAAAATGTTGCGAACGGCCTGCCGGAATAGCGGAGGCCGCCTCTTTTTGCTGGATCAAGAACGTCCTGTGCCTGCCGGTCGCAGCCGGAGCTGCTGCTCATGCAATTTCACCAGACAGGTCATCCCGTTCGCCCGTCGTCGCTTCCCAGAGCTTGCAGCATCCGTCGTGCGCGGGTCATCCAGGGGCGGCTCTCCGCAGTCTGGGCTTTGGAACCGCCGGCGGGTTGCAGGTCGCCTTTGACCGGCACAAGTGCGCGTGATGCCGTGCCGCCCGGGGCAAGCTGCCCGTTGCGGACAAGGTCCCCCGTTTCCAGAATTCGCAGCGATACACCTCCGTTGCCGGAAGACAGAAATGCGGGCAGCACGGGGATGCGGAACGCATGCCGTTCGAGCCCGGGTGTGCGGTGGTCCAAGGACGGGTCCCGGTAATCTGCCGGGCAGGCATATACGGGTTCGGTGTCGCGCATGACGACTATATGAAGCGTTTTTTCCGGGCGTGCCCGGTCCCAGGCCCAGCCTTGCAGCCAATCGTTCTCCTGCCAGCAGCCGCTGGGGGGCAGGGCAAGGAACGAACGCGCATCGCTCAGAAGCTGGGAAGGCCTTTCGTCCAGATGCAGCGGTGCCGCTTCTGCCAGTAGCAATTCACTGCGGGTCTGCATGGCGAGGCGTTCCAGTTCAGGCCGGCCGGTTTCCTGGGCAAGCCGCATCAGTTCGTCAACAGACTGCGCAGAGGCTTCGCCGGCGGCGCCCGGTGCCGCTGTGTGCAAGTACTGCTGAGCTTCGTATGGCAGGCTGTGCGCCATGCTCTCCGGCACGCCGTCGCGTTGCTGGATATGACCGGGCCCGGCATTGCTATCCAGCCTGGCTGCAGCAGAAGCGCCTTCGGTCTGCCGCTGGAAAACCTGGCACAGGGCCTCCTTTGTCAGGACCGGCTTTCGCGAGGAAAGCGCGTAGGTGTTTTCAGCCAGCTTGCTTATGCGCAGAAACTGATTGCCTGCCTTCTCTTCCCCGTCAAAAAGGCACCAGTTCAAAGCATAGGTCGAGCCGGCTTCCCAGCTGTCCGGGATCCTGTAGCAGGACAGGGTAACGAGGTCGCCAGCGTCAGAACCCTGGTGTTCTTCCACAAGGTCTGCCTGTTGGGCGGAATCCCGGGCCAGCAGACGCCGGTTGCCTGCGCCGCGCGCAAAGAGCCAAAGCGTGTTCGTCTCCTCGTCAAGTCCGGCAACCAGCTTGCGTTTCAGCGCGCCGCTGATGTCGGCCCGGTTCCAATCGGCCGGTGTCAGCCACAGCGGGACCTCCAGCGGCCGTCCGCCGTCGCGTAGGGACTTGCTGCCTATGGCCCGGTTGCTGCCGTTCACCAGATGCAGTGCGCTCAGCAGAATTTTCCGCTGGGCCAGCCCGGACCCGTCAATGAGCGGTTTCGCCTTGAGGTAGGCGTATACGGTGTCGTCGGTGATCGCTTGCGTTTCTTCCTGCGCCCGGGGCCAGTCCAGCAACGGTTCGGGGCAAACCATCAGATCTTCATTGAACGCGACAGCGGCCCGGGTGACGAACTCGTGAAGGATCCCCCTCTGAACATCATAGGGCTCGAACGGCCCGATCTTTTCATAGGTCGCGTGGCGTATGGCGAACAGCTCCGGGCCATAGGCGCGCGGCGACAGGAACTGCGAGGCAACATCACTGCCTGCGGGCATTCCCTGCACCGATTCACTGGCGCTGAAGAAGCTGGTGAACAAGCAGTCCGGGCGCTGCTCCAGCGCGGTTCGGGCTGCTGCAAAGAAGCCCGGAGCCGGCTGCACCGAGGTGCCGTGTGCGATCACGATGGCATCCGCCCCCGGCAAATCCGCCAGCGCGTTGAGCGTGCTGCCGGCCGCTTGGCCGATACAGGCAAGCTCTGTCACGTCCAGCCCTGCCTCCAGCAGCAAGGCCTTGGCTTCGGCCGCAGCGTCTTGCAGGTTCGCATCATTGTAGGCGAGGGCAACGCTGTCGGGACGGTCGTGCAGCAAGGCCTGGGTCAGCGCCTCCACGTCATCACCGCTGCGCAGCAGCACGGCATAGCGGAGCGCCTTAACCGGGAGGCCGGGTTTGTCGACGTCTTCTGTAATGGCAGCAATGGCTTGCCGGGCACCGAGCTGCTCGATCAGTTCCCCGAGGTAGGCATGGAAGCCATACCACACCTGCAGGTTCTCCTCATTGGAGAACCCCGGCCGCGCGATCCGCTGCCCGTGTTCGAGCACCGTCTCCAGCCGGTCGGCGAGCGCTGTGGAAGTCGGTTCGACTAGGCAGTCTCGGTGATCCCTCTGGTCAATCAGTTCGGCAGTGCCGCCGACATCTGTGGCAATGAACGGAATATTGCATTCCAGTGTTTCATAGACTGCCATGGTTGAGTTTTCGATCAGCGACGGCATCACCGCGATCATGTCGCGCGAACACATGTGGCTCAATGCTTCCGGCTGGTTCTTGTCGGTGATGAAGCGCACCGGGAAATCCCAGCCGCGGGCCTTTTCCTCGATGTAATCCTGCACCTTCCTGCCGCCTTGTGTGGCAAGCGCCCCTCCCCATTTGCCCATGAAGGTCACGCTGGACGGGGCGACCCGGCGTTCGCGCAGAATATCGAGCGCGTTGCACATCAGTTCGACACCCTTGCGGCCTTCCAGGCGGCCAAAGAAGATCAGTTCACGTGTCTTAACAACATCGCCCGGCTGGCGCGGCGGGCGCTGATCGGTCACCGGCACCTTGGAAAAATCCACGATGTTGGGCTGCACAAAGACATTGGCATCCGGTACTTTGTAGCCGATTTGCTCCATGAAGGTGATCAGATGGGCGGAACCGCCGATAACCGCATCCGCCAGTTCCACGCATTTCTGTTCGGCGTAGGCGGCCAGAACCAGGTCGCGCCGCTCGATCGGCTGCATCTGGTAGTGGCGGTTCCAGATATGCGGGGAAGACGTCTTGACCAGGAAAAGCGTGTCCTGAAAGCCTAGCCCGAGGCGTTTGGCCATCAGCGCATAGAACATGCCGCCGCGCCATTCTGACGTGTGTACGACGTCAAACCGCTCCTGCTCCCGCAGCCATTGGTAGGCGGCGCTGTAGCGGGACTGCCAATTCAGGGCGCTGCCCCAGCCGGTGCTGCCGGGAATGTCGAGATAGTGCAGCGTGACCCCGAAGGCCGCGAAATGCTCCACCCAGTGCTCAGGGGTTTCATCCTGAACCACAGGCCCCTTCAGGAACAGAACATGCACATCATGCCCGTGTGCGGCCAGCCCTTTGGACAGATGGTAATATGTCGAGGCGATGCCGCCGTTGCGGACGGGGCCGATAATTTCCTCGGTGACAATACAAACCCTGAGCCTGTGGTTTGAACTGCTGAGGCCGAGGGACGAAATAGCAGGGAAATTCTTTACATTGAAATTGTCGATCTGCATGAAATCTCCGTGTGTTTCGATGCCTGTCCGGGCGGCCGCTGCCGTCTCCTCAGGAGCGCCCGCCCGAACAGGCGTGGTACAGTTTCAGCATTGGAATTTTCAGAATTGGAATGTGCTCTGCGGTTTTGCGGCCGGCCTGGACCAGCAAGGGCCACAACGAACGCTTGCGGCGGCGGCTGCTTCCCGACATGCCGCTTACAACCTCGCCGTAGAACGGCGTGCGGATCAGCGCCTGCCAATAGTGCTGCGCCTCGGGAACTGCATGGCCCAGCCAGGGTTTGAAGTCCCGGTCGGCATAGTGAATGATCCAGGGGTCGCGGCGGGCCGCCAACGCTTCCCGGCGGTTGTTCCGCGGCACCCGGCCATAGGCCTGCACAGGTGCATTGAAGGCATTCCATCGCGCGTCCAGAAGACAAACGCTGTTCTTGAAGTGGACGTTCAGGATGTCCTGATCCCGAAAAAAGTACCGCCGCTCACCAGCCATACGGCGCAGCGTGCGGCCGGTTGCTTCGGGATCTTTCATTGCGGCGAAGTTGAACAGCAGCACCCCGGCGTTGAAGTAGCGCCCGATTTCACCCTCTGAAAGACCGAGCGTCTCGCGCTGGTATCTGGCCAGATCCGGCACTTCGGGATCAATTGTTCTGGTGGGGCCGGCCAGGGTGCGCGTCATGATCCAGTCGGGCACCGCACCGATTTCCGCGGCGCCAAGGTCTGAATCATACAGTTTGCCGATGTCGGCTCTGACGATGACGTCGGCATCCAGGTAAAGCATGCGGTCCAGCGCGGGAAACAGGGATGGCAGCAGGAACCGGTTGTAGGTGGCGTTGGAAGGAGCGCGTGATGCCGATCGGTAGCAGCCGTTAAAAATCCCATTGGCATTGATCGGATGAAAACTGTCATCCGGCCGCTCTCCCATCATGTCTTGCAGGAGTGCCAGATCCGGTTCATCGATATCTGAGTGCAGGAAAAAGAAATTCAGCGGCCGGGCGGGATCAGCGTGATCGAGCACGGAGCGCAGCATGGCGGCCGCATGAGGGAGAAATTTACGGTCGCTGGAGCAGGCAAAATTGATCGCGCCGCGCTCCGGGCGGTCTGCGGCTGCGAGGTATGGGGACACCGCTGCGCGGCTGAGATTCAGGATCGGCACTTCCTTGATGCGCAGTGACGGGTTTGTCCGGCTTTCGTGATGCACAAAGACGGTCAGCAGCCGCTCCGACAGAAACCCCGGATAACGCGCCTGGTAGTCGCTGTAGGTGTCGCGATTGAGTGGCGCCTGTTCGACCTTGAACAGAATGTCGAACAGCCAGCGGCAATACCGGTCGAAGACAGGTTTTGCCATGATCGCGAGATTGCCCAGCCGCACCTCGTACCCGGATGCCACGGTGTCCAGGCTGGCGGCATATTCCGGGTGGTCGCGCCGGATGATGCTGCACATCGCTTCCCAGTCTTGTGCCTGGTGGCCGGACCGGTAGTTCTCCTCGACTGTTCTGCCCATGCGGTGCAGCCGCGGCAGCACGATGTCCCAGTCCGCGCCTTCCCGTTCCAGCCACTGTTCAGCTTCGCGGCACCAGGTGCGGGTGTCGAACTCTGCTGGAAAAATCTCTGCCGGGCCGGACAGGGCACGGCCGGAGAGATCCAGCAGCCGACGGTAGTGCATAAGCCCGGTCAGATCATTTGCTGATCCATTTTTCCAGGCCCAATACAGTACGGTCAGCTCGCACCAGGTTTCGTTTTTCTCCGAGATGTTCACGCCAGTATCGTCGCCGCTCATCTGCTGAACCGGAGTCCGGGCGAGCGCCCGGCCTGCCTGGACAGGAAACACGCTGGTGCTCTGAAGGCGCGGCGCAGATTTATGGTACGCGACGTAGAGGGCAGTGTTCATAACACCCCTTCACCAGCATTCCGGCTTGCATAGTACGCTTGTGTGTTTCGTATTCCCTCTTCCAGCGAGGTAAGCTCGCCGCCAAGCAGAACCTCTGCATCCTCGCGGGAGGCAATCACATCGCGAGGTTCGGTTCTGAGCAGATCTTCTGCTGGGATTTTAGTATAGCGCAGCACCTTGCCGGTCGCCGCTTCAACCGCGCGGACCACATCCAGCAATGAGCTCGAAACACCTGCGCCCAGTGTATTCACACGGGCCGTTTCTGGACCGTTTTGTACTCGCAGTGCCTGGGTGGCGATGCCACGGCCAACATCCCCCGCGTAGATGAAATCGCGCCGCTGCAAGCCATCGCCGTTGATGAAGACTTCCACCCCTTCCAGGGCTGCGCGCGTAAAGGCGTGAATAGCGCTTTTCTTGTTTTCGGAATAGCGGCCATACACGTTTGTCATGCGGATGACTGAGAATGTGCCGCCGCGCATTTCTACCAGCTTTTCCAGAATCATTTCTTCTGCTGCCTTAGTCGCGCCGTAGAAGTTCTTCGGGCAGTAGGCTGAGGTGTTACGGACCTCGAAGGTTCCGTCAAACAGCGCACCGGCCGTTGAAATCAGAATGAAATGATCCCCAGGCCGTACCGTTGCCAAGACAAAGCTGGAAGGCTGGCTGATGTTTGCCTCAATGAAATCAAGGGGTCTGTCCTTGGACTCGGCTACCCGGGTCTCGCCGGCCAGAAATACGAAAATGCGGCTGCCGAATTCATGGCTATCCAGTTCATTCAGAAATTCCTGCGCGCCTGGCTCTTCGTAGCCGCCGCAGTAGGCGGGAACGTCAAGAGCTTCATGACCGGGTGCTGCGTTGGACAGGTTGTCGATCACTGCCGGAGATAGCCCGGCGAAAGCGGAGTTGTTCTGAACTGTTTCAAGGATGTTGCGGCCTACGAAACCATAGCCGCCGATGAGGATGAAGGCGGAGCAGTTCTTCATAAAAATTCCTTTCATCTATGGGTTGCGTACCTCTAATTTGCGCGTGATAAAAGCGAAAAAATCGCAATGGTTTGCTTCTACCGGCGGATGCGGCTGAAAGGCTGTTGCGCCCATGAGCAACCGTTTCAGTTGATTCGCGCAGGGTGAGGCGGGGCAGTGCCGGGCTTAAGCTATGACTTGTCTGTTATTCTCACAGCGCACGATGAATCGCTGGTATGCGGGCCAACGATCAGGGCTGCCGACGATGCTATCCGTGCAGCGGAGGCAAAGGGATACACTGTTGAGCGCCTAGTTGCACTGGACAGTGCCACCAAAGAGACACAGGAGTGGTTCTCGCAGCCACGGCTGGAGAACTGGCGGACAGTCAGCTTTAGCGAGCGCGATCTAGGCCGGGCACGAAACGCTGCCCTGCGTTTGGCCAAGGGGCGCTGCATAGCCTTCCTGGATGCCGATGATCTGTTTTCGGAAAACTGGCTCAGCGCCGGGATGGACCGCTTGCGGCAAGCCGAGCAGGCGGGACAGCGTGTGATTGTGCACCCTGAGCTCAACTGGCTCTTTGACGGGACGCATTCGGTCTTCTTGAAGCCGGATCAGACGGATCCCTTGTTTTCGCCCTATCACTTCTATTGCATGAACTACTACGACAGCCTGTGCCTGGCCCCGCGCGAGGCACATATGGAGCACCCCTACTCGACGCGCAACATTCCGGCGGGCCTGTCGTTTCAGGACTGGCAGTTTTCCATCGAAACGATGGCGGGGGGCTGGTTGCACCTGAACGCTCCGGACACAATCATCTTTAAGCGCCGGCGCGGAGCTTCGCTGGTCACGGAAAGCCGCGCACGAAAGGCCGTTGTGCGGCAACTGGAGCCGATGGCCGTGGATCGGATTGCAGAGCTTGGCGCATGCAGCCAAGCTGTAACTCGGCCGGAAAGTCCACAGGCGCTCCTTCCACCGCAACCTGACCAAGTTCCGCACTACGGGAATGTATTTGCTGCGCGGGTGGAGCGCGCCCGGGCGCGCAAGGGGAGAGTCGCTTGGCGCGACCGGCGGGCGTGCAAGGTCATACGGCCCGAGTTCGACCATGCATTTTACCTTGCTTCATACCCGGACATTGCCGCTCTCGAGAACTTTGACCCGGTGGCGCACTATGTGCGGGCGGGCTGGAAAGAAGGCCGTAACCCGGCACCCTGGTTTTCCACCAAGGCCTATTTGAAAACCTATCCGGATGTGGCCAGCAGCGGGGTGAACCCCTTTTTTCACTGGCTGGAGAGGGGCCGAGCCGCGGGGTACGTGCCCCGCCCGGTGGCTGAGTTCGACACTATGGCCAAAATGCTCGGTTGTTCTGCTGGTGATGCATTCACATTATGGAAATCCCGGTATGATGGCCTGAGACAGCGGCTGGAGCGGGGAGAACTCGGTGCTCAGGTGGCGCGTGCCGCCCGGCACGAGCCGTTGGTAGAGCAAGGGTGGATGCAAGCTCTGCAGGTCAAGATCCCGCCGTTCAACTCAGACGCCGTCTCAGAGCGCACAGCGGCGATTTGGCGCCTGAATGGTGCTACCGGGAACCGGCGCGCACGCTATGTGATCTGCGTGAACCGGCCCCGTTTCGGTACCGCACCGCGGTTTGAAGGTCATATCGCTCGGGCTCTGGCGGGTGAAAAGGCGAGCGAAGTACTGGTCGTTCTGACGGATCAGTCCGGAGCCATGCCGGAAGGCAAGCTGCCGAAGGATGTTCGCGTGGTGGACTTTGCTGCGCTGACCGCCTGTCTGAAGAAGGATGCCCGCCTGCGGCTCCTGGCAGAATTCTTGCGTGCTTTGCATCCAGAATGTGTCTTCAACGTGAATTCCCGTCTGCTGTGGGACGCGATGACACCTTACGGAACTGCGCTTGCGTCGTCGGCGCAAATCTTTGCCTGCCTGTTTTGCAACGAGCAAACCTCGCATGGCTATTGGACCGGTTACCCGCTTCGCCGTGTCTATCCGCATTTCCAGCAACTTGCGGGAATTCTCACGGACAGCCAGTTCCTTGCGGACGAGCTATGTGAACGCCATATGCTGCCGCGCCGGCTGGCGGAGCGGGTGCACGTCCTGCCGAGTCCTGCAGACAGCACGATCCCGGCCGCACCAACACCGCAAGCTGGTGTGGCCCGCCGGCCCCAGATCTTTTGGGGCGGACGGATGGATCCACAGAAGCGGGCCGGATTGGTCTATGAGATTGCCCGCAGCCTGCCGGAAGCGGACTTCCGGATGTGGGGAGCCAGCGTGCTGGAAGGAGGGCCGCCTCTTCCGGACCGCCCCGGCAATGTATGCTTGGAAGGCGAGTATGAGCACTTTGCCAGCCTGCCGCTGGGGGAGGCCGACGTTTGGCTATACACCTCAGCTTGGGACGGGGTGCCTGTGCAGTTGCTGGAGGCTGGCATGACGGGGATTCCGCTCGTGGGGGCGGACGCTGGCGGGACGCGGGAAGTGCTGCGTCCTGGGCTGGCTCATTGCCTGCCCGCGGATGCGCCCGCCGATCAATGGGCCGCTGTCATCCGCATGGTCCTGGCTGATCCCGCTACGGCGCGCGCAAAAGCACTGGAATTGCGCGAGACTCTTTTGCGGGAACGCACAGAAGCGTTGCACGCCTCGGCACTTGCCAAAGCGATGTCAGCGCCGCTTTCAGCTGCGCACGGGGTGACGGCTGCAGCTGATTTGAAGGAACAGGGCGGCAAAGCGGCCGCATTACTGAGGAGTGCATCCAGCCGCTTGCAGCAGTGAAGCATGCTCCAGTTTCACGGGCGTTTTTCTACTTGCGAAAGCAATCTTTGCGGTATTAATCTTTACTAAAAGCAATCAAAAGGCGAATTTTTAATGAAAATTCTCATTCTTGGAGGGGACGGGTTCTGCGGATGGCCGACGAGTCTCTACCTTTCCAATCGCGGGCATGACGTTGTTATTGTGGATAATCTCTCCCGCCGGAAAATCGACGTGGAGCTTGAGGTTGAAAGCCTCACGCCAATACGGCCCATCGGGGAGCGGCTGCGTGTCTGGAAGGAGCTGACCGGTAACGCAATCCGCTTTGAAAATCTCACGGTGGGACAAGACTATGAGCGTCTGCTCACTCTGATCCGTGAGGAGCGGCCCGATGCAATCGTCCATTTTGCGGAACAGCGGGCCGCGCCTTACTCTATGAAAAGCGCTGCGCACAAGCGCTACACGGTTTCAAACAATCTCAATGCGACCAATGATGTGCTGGCGGCAATTGTCGACTCCGGTTTGGACACGCACCTGATCCATCTCGGAACCATGGGAGTCTATGGATACGGGACTGCCGGGATCGAAATTCCAGAGGGCTATTTGAATGTAAAAATCCCAACACCATCGGGTGACGTTGAGCAGGACATCCTGTACCCGCCGAACCCGGGATCGATCTATCATATGACCAAATGCCAGGATCAGCTCCTGTTTGCCTTCTATAATAAGAACGACGGTGTCAGGGTCACGGATTTGCATCAGGGCATCGTGTGGGGCACGCAGACGCCGGAAACCAAGCTGGACGAAAGGCTGATCAACCGTTTCGACTACGACGGCGACTATGGCACGGTTCTGAACCGCTTTATCATGCAGGCGGCGGTCAATTACCCTGTCACCGTGCATGGCACAGGCGGCCAGACGCGGGCTTTCATCCATATTCAAGACACCTGCCGCTGTATTGAAATGGTGCTGCAAAACCCGCCGCAAGACGGCGACCGGGTCCGCATTCTGAACCAGATGACGGAGACACACCGGATCCGCGACTTGGCTCAAATGCTTCACACGATGATGGGTGCCGAGATCTCCTATCTCGACAACCCGCGGAACGAAATGGCCGAGAATGAACTGAAGGTGAACAACGAAGGGTTCATGTACCTCGGTCTTGAGCCAGTCAGACTGAAGGCAATCCTGATGGAAGAAGTTCGGGAAATTGCTCAGAAGTACGCTGCACGCTGCGACACCTCCAAGATCCCCTGTGTATCGCTTTGGAAATAGCGCGAAAGGAGCGGCGGGAATGCGTATCCCTGGAATTGTGCGCTGCCTAAAACCCGCCGCCTGATACCTCACCGACATTTTTTTTCGCTGGGCAGGTTGCTGCGCCCGGCTTTCAGGCGGTGCTCCGCGCCGCAAACCGCTCTCTGCACCCGTTAGGACAGGAAAAGGCCTCACATCATGTACTTTGAAATCGCCAGAGGCGCCGTCGGCAGCCCGTTTATCGAAAGCCTTAACCTTCCCGGATTAGTGCTTACTCAGCGTCAGAGCGGCGCTCCCGGGATGCTCTCCTATATGGAACGGGCGATGCTAGCCGCGCTTGCCAGCAAATATTATCGCGGTGATGGTGCCATCATCGACGGCGGCAGCTTTTTTGGCTCCTCCCTGGTGGCCAGCGCTTCAGGAATCCAGGCCAACCCGAACTTGGCCAGCATGGATTTCTCGGGTTTTCCCGATGCCAGGCCTCTTCACGGTTACGAACTGGGGTTCCTGCCTGCGCCTGCCAGCGATAAGATCGACAGAAACAGGGTCTTCCATGGCACACCCTATGTTCTGGGTGAGAGCTTCGTTCCCATTCTGGAAAAGAACGTAGCCCCCTACAGAGACCTGATCTCGCTTCACATTGGTGACTTGAACGAAGAAGTATGGGAGGGCGCTCCTATTGAGATAGCGTTTATCGATGTTTGCAAAACCATGCGCTTGAACGCCCACGTGTCGAAGCAGTTTTACCCCTCGATGATCGGTGGGAACTCTGTATTGATCAATCAGGACTTCTTCTTTGACCGGCTGCCCTGGATCAAGGTCACAATGGGCTATCTCAAGGACTATTTCCGCTGGGAGGGCCAGGTTTTCACTTCCTCGATCTATACCAGCATCAAGGACGTGCCGCAGGACGTGGCGGATTATGATCCCTTCACCCAGGGCAGCTACGAAGAATGCCTAGCCTATCACGACGCTATCGCCTTCCCCGGTATCGACCGCAAATATGAGTATTTCCTGGAATTGTCGCGCGGCTACCTGATGGCGCTCAAGGACCGTCAGAACGACGCCCTGGAGCATCTGCGTGCGGTGGCCGACCGCTATCAGGATCTGATGGCGGATGAACACACCGACCGCGGCAACCAGTTCCGCATGGAGCGAGCGGTGCGCCAGATTACCAATGGCAACATCTTTAAGGTGTCCTGACGGCTGCCGCGAAGCCTGATCAAGCTGATAGGCTGCTTTCCAGGTAGCGGACGTGCATATGCCGCCTCCAAGCGGCTTGCCGTGCGTGCACGGCGATAGATTTCAACTGATCCTGCAAACGCCTTGTGCCGCTAGAGCCCGATCTGAAGCAGCCGCCAGCGGCGGTCGAGGGCCCGTTTTTCCTCACCACCGCGGGGTTTGACGAAATAGAGCCTGCTGCGGATCTCTTGCGGCAGAGACAGCGCGGGAATTTCGTATCTGGGATCGCGGATCTCTGCACGGGAGGCCGGCACGCTACTGGTGGCATTGTTGGAAAGTGTCGCCCGTGCCATCTCTGCAGGTTGCAGTACATGGTTTACTAGCTGGTTCGACGCCTCCAGATTGCCGGCGTCGTTTGGGATCACAAAAAGGTCTGCCCACAAATTGGTGCCTTCCTTCGGTATCACATACTGATACCGGTCGCTTTGTTTTTCCAGCAGCGGCGCCAGCCCTTCGGTGCTCCAAGCGACGGCCAGGCAAACTTCGCCGTCCATCAGTGCATCATACTGGTAAGAGTCAAACGACCGGACATAAGGCGCGATCGCCGACAGCACGCCAAAAGCGGCCTCCAGATTCTGCTCCGATTGTGATTGCGGGTCCATGCCAAGATAGGCAAGCGCGGCGGCTACGAGTTCCTCGACGGAGTTGACAATTGTTATGCCGCAGTCCTCTAGCTTGCTGGCATTTTCAGGGTCGAACACAAGCGCCCAGCTGTCGAGCGGCGCATCCGGCAGGCGCTCCTGTATCGCAATGCGGTCATAGGCGATGCCGGTTGTCCCCCAGAGGTACGGTAAAGCGTAGCCTTCGGCCGAAGGCATGGATGCCAGGAAAGCCTGCATCAGTTGAGAGTCTAACCCCACCGCGTTCGGAATATCTGACAAGCGGAATTTTCGGATCGCTCCGGCCGCTGCCAGGCGACCGACCGTCTCAGACGCCACGATTGCCAGGTCATAGCCTGTGCCGCGGGCAATCAGCCGCGCTTCGGCTTCATCAGAATCGCCATAGGTGTCCAGAACAACTTCATTGCCCGTAGCGTCCTGGTAGTTCTGTAGAGTATCCTGGTCGATGTAGCCGCTCCAGTTGTACAGCCACACCTGGCCAGGCTCAGCCGTGGTCGGCCCCGCCAGCGCGGCTACAGCTGCAAGGGCTGTGGCAATTGTGGCTCTCAGGCGCATATCGTACCCCCTTCGCTGGCTTTGCCAGCTTCCTCTGGCCACAGGCGGGTTAATGCAGCGGCAAGCGCTGCCTTGTTGACGGGCTTTGCGATGTAGTCGTTCATTCCCGCGGACAGACCTTCGGAGCGCTGCTCGTTCATCGCATTGGCGGAGAGACCGATAACCGGCACCGGGTTCAGGCCCAGCTCTTGCTCTCTCGCGCGGATTGCCTGGGTGGCGCCGAGCCCGTCCAGTTCCGGCATCCGGACGTCCATCAGCACTAGATCGGGCTGCCAGCTGTGCGCCAGCTCAACTGCCTCGAACCCGTTGCCTGCCGTGATGACGGTGCATCCCAACCGCTCCAGCATCTTGCCCGCGACCATCTGGTTGACCCTGTTGTCATCAACAACAAGCACCTTCTTGCGGAAAGAGGCATTGACCGGTTCAGGCTCGGCAACCGCAGCAGGGTGCGGGACATGTCCGGCCGGGAATTCAATTGTGAACTCTGCACCTTTGCCTACCGCGCTTTGCAGCGAAACCCTGCCGCCGATCGCCTGGGTGAGGTTTTTTACGATCGCAAGGCCCAGCCCTGTTCCGCCAAACCGTGTGGTTGTGGTTGCATCGGCCTGCGCGAATTGCTCAAAGATCCGTTCCTGCGCTTCTGGCGGTATACCGATCCCGGTGTCGCGCACGGCAATTCGGATCATCCGTGCCCCACCCGTGGTAGACTCCAGCTCCTGCAGCTTCACTCCGACGGATCCCTTCTCGGTGAATTTCAATGCATTGCTGATCAGGTTGACGACAATCTGGCGGATCGCGGTGCTGTATCCCAGCACGTGCCAGTTGCTGACCTTCGGACACACGCTCAGATGCAGACCGATCTTGGCGCTTTGGGCCCGCGCGGAAAATAGGTCGATGACCTCCAGGCAGGTCGCGCGGACGTTAAACGCCTCGGCTTCCATCTCCAGCTTTCCGGCTTCGGCCTTGGACAAGTCCAAGACATCGTTGATGATGCTGAGCAGAGAATTGCCGCTGATGATCATCATGCGGATCATGTGCCGCTGGTTGTCATCAAGCTTAGTATCGTTCAGCAGCTCTGCCAGACCCAGAACACCATTCAGCGGGGTCCGGATTTCGTGGCTCATAGTTGCCAGAAACACCGATTTCGCTTCCGACGCGGCCTCTGCCTTGCGCTGACTCGCCTCGATCTCGGACTGTGCGCTGATGATGAAGCGCTCCATTGGAAGATGCACAAACCGGGCAGCGACAAAAATACCGATGGCGCCGATGATCACAGCCGCCGCCGCATACAGAAGCTGGGTTTCCGCAGCAATGCGGCCGGTCTGGGCCTCGGCCTCTTTTGCCCGCATGAATACCGGCAGCAGCCGCCTCGACAGGTCCGATGCTAGTGCCGCAGCTTTTACATCAGCGACGGCTTTCCGGCTTGTAACGGGATCGGTTAGAACTCCGCTCAGCAACAGGATGTCCTCAAGTTCGGAGACCGGGTTCAATGTTGGCTGGGTCAGGATTTCCTGCGCTTGCGGTGAAAAGGCGGCAAGTGCGCTGTCGCCGGTGAGCTCCGCAATGGAATCTGCCACGGTTCTTGCGCTGCGCCGGATGCGCCCGCGCGCAATCAGTGCCTTCTGGCTGCCCGGATCGTTCTTCAATTCTTCAAATGCCAGTGACAGTTCCGCCAAGGAGACCAGAATCTGGTCAAGCACCATGGTGTTTCCCGCCCGCCGCGCGACGCTCCTTTGGCCAGACAGGGTGACACAGAAAGCGGCCACAGCGGCGGCCAGCAAGATCGCCAAGGCGATACCGCTGCGAAACCTGAGATATTTTCGAGTGACACGCTGCTTCGTCATTTAGCGCCTGGAGTTTTGTTGTTTTGGTAAGTTATTGCGGCGGTTCACGGCAGACTAGAACTGAAATTCTATTCTGAAAAGCAGGCATCTAGAATCAATGAATCGTCTTAAATGAAAAGTTTAACCCGCACTCATCTTGCAATTGCTAGGGGCCGCCTCTGAACAGGCCCGTGCCGGGGCGGCTGTATCCAATTATCAATTTGAAAAATAACGGCACGAAGAAGCCGAGACTCAAGCCCATGGAAAGATAAGACCGCGGAGGCAGCTTGCTCTTCTCTGGGGACTTAAATAAGGGCCTGAATACCGGGCAGCGCAGGGCTGGTCGGCTGATGCGGCAACATGGAATATCCGCGGTCAAAACCTGCAAGCACGAGGCTGCACCCGGGAGAGGTCGCAGGTTTTTTCAACGCAACTATCCGGCAAAAAGGCTCAGTGAAGGATACCTCGACCGGGCCAAGGTGAAGTTCGCGTTGGCCTTCGACGGCAACTCGCTTTAGGCAAAGGCCTTCCCTTCGGGAGTGGGGGCCAGCAGATAGCATTTGGCGTCCGGGTGATCGTGGAAACGAAATGGCGTGAACAGCACATTGCCCGCCACCCGGCCGTCCCGGCTGGCGCTGATTGAGATGGTGTCCGGCAGGGCGAGCAGACCTTCCGCAAGTTCTGCGATTTCAGGCCCTTCCTCGGCGCCGAATGCCAGGCGGTGAATGTTTTTTATGGTTTCTATTTCCTTAGGGTCCATTTCAGGTCTCCTCGTGATGAATTGCTTTGGCCGCACCGGGCAAGGGGCTTGCCCTGGCCGGCGCGGCATCGGGTGCCCGCCCCCCTTGCTGAGGGGCGGTCCGGGCGGAAAGAGCCTGCCATTGGCATGGCCGTTCCTACCGCTGGTTCATTTGCGCGCGCACCGATCTGATCCCCAGCGGCGATGCGCGGTAGGGGCCGCCGTTGCGCGAACGGATGAAGCGCCGTTTCAGAAGGCGCTGGAACACGGCCAGGGTGCAGTCGGACAGCACATGGCCTTCGCGCGTGTAGCAGGTGACGCCGTGGATCTTGCCGTTTGCAAGCCGCTCATGGCGGATGGATCCGCCAAGGGCGAGTTCAAGCAAAACACGCTGCTCGTGCTTTGAGATATTCAAGGGAGTGTCTCGATTTATGAAAGTGCAAGAATAGGGTCACTCAGCGTCACGCGTGAGTGGTCCTGTTGTTGCGGGTGTTCCCGAAGGTTTCGCCGGGAACGGGCGTCAGGCCCGGGTCTCTTTCATAAAATCTCCATCACGAGAGGAGTCATGCCTCAGGCAAACCGCGTAGGGAGCCGTGTATCCGGGAAAGGTTAAGTCGGGCGGGGAAGATGTCCGGGCACTATGAGCGCGCAAACGGGTCAGGAGTGCTGAATGTGATGACCAACAGGCCGCATTAGCTGCCTGGTAGTACCACCCCCCCGGCAGCGTCCTTTGCCGCCTGGATACCTTTGGCAAAGTCCATGAAGGCGCGGATCACCCGGACGTCGCGGCGCTGGGTGAGGTAGATGATGCTTTCGCTCATCGTGAGCTCTGCATCGCGCAAGCTGTATCTGACCAGGCGGTCGTCGTGGCCAAACTCGGCCTCGGAGACGAAGCCGATGCCCGCGCCGGAGGCAACAAGCTCGCGCACGGCCTCCCGGCCCTCGGCGACAATCGCGGGCTTCAGCCGGATGCCCTGCTCGCGGGCGGCCGTCTCCACCTTCTCGCGGGTCTTGGAGCCTTCCTCGCGGAACACCAGCGGCAGCTGTGACAGTTCCCGGAACGACAGAGTCTTCTGAGAGGCCATCAGCAACCCGCGCGCGGCGAAGGCAACAATGCCGGTGGCGCCGAGGTTCAGCACGCTCATGTCCTTGCCGGGAGACAAGCTGCCCGCCACGCCGATTTCGGCGTTATAGTCGCGCAGCTCATCGATGATTTCGCCGGTGTTTCCCGCGCGCAGCGAGATGACGACATTCGGATAGCGTTTCTGGAACGGCCCCAGGAAACCGGTCATGTGCTGGGCCGAATCCGCGATGATGCGCAATTCGCCCTCAATCGCGGCGCGGGTTGCCGACAGGAAGTCCCCGATCTGGGTTTCCACCTCGAAATACTGCTTGGTCAGATGCAGCAGTTCCTCACCCGCCTCTGTCAGGAACACCCGTTTCTTCTCCCGCCGGAACAGCAGCACGTCGTGGTCCTGCTCCAGTTTGCGCACCTGCTCGGAGATCGCGGGCTGGGTCAGATGCAGGGCTTCTGCGGCGCGGGAAAAGCCGCCCAGAAGAGCCACATGGTGAAAGGCCTTAAGCTGCGAATGGCGCATGATCAGTCCCCCGCGGATTTGTATAGGTCTGACCTATCATTGAATTGTTTTTTGCAATTTTACATATGATTGAGGCTGGCGCAATCATGCTCTCGAACCATGCTTTGGAGACAGGCAATGACCGCTTCCGCACCGCAGATTGACCCGCCTTTTCTAGGCGAACCTTACCTCCTTACCCCTGGGCCGCTGACCACATCCTATGAGGTGAAACAAGCCATGCTGCGGGACTGGGGCAGCTGGGACGATGACTTCCGCGCCATGACACGCGACATGCGCAGCCGCCTTCTGGCGCTCTTGGGTGAGGGGGCTGGCGAATATGACTGCGTGCCGATGCAGGGCTCCGGCAGCTTTGCGGTGGAGGCGATGCTGGCGTCCTTTGTGCCGCGGGACGGTAAGGCGTTGGTGCTGGCCAATGGCGCCTACGGCCTGCGCTCGGCGCAGACGCTGCAATACCTGGGCCGCGACTATCAGCTGCTGGACAAGGGCGATTACCTGCCGCCGCGCGGGGATGAGGTGGCGCAGATCCTGGCAAATGATCCGTCGATCACCCATGTGGTGGCGATCCACTGCGAAACCTCTTCGGGCATTCTAAACCCGGTGGAGGAGATTTCCGAGGCTGTTTACGCCGCGGGTCGCAAGCTGCTGATCGACTCGATGTCGGCCTTTGGCGCGATCGAATTGAAGCCCTCGCAGATTCGCTATGAAGCGATGGTGTCCTCGGCCAATAAATGCATCGAGGGCGTGCCAGGTTTTGGCTTTGTCATCGCCCGCAAGGATGAGCTGGAGGCAGCCAAAGGCAACAGCCATTCTCTGTCCTTGGATGTGCATGCGCAGTGGGCGCATATGGAAAAGACCGGCCAGTGGCGGTTCACGCCGCCGACCCATGTGGTGGCGGCCTTTCTGGAAGCGCTGAAGGCGCATGAGGCCGAAGGTGGCGTCGAGGGGCGCGGCGGCCGCTACACCCGCAACCGCGACGTGATGGTTGCAGGCATGCGCGATCTGGGGTTCGAGACCCTGCTGCAGAACCGCTGGCTGTCACCCATCATCGTCACATTCTTTTGCCCTGCGGATGCGAATTTCGTCTTCGATCGCTTCTACGATTTGATGAAGGAAAAGGGCTTTATCATCTACCCGGGCAAACTGACGGTTGTGGACAGTTTTCGCGTCGGCTGCATCGGGCAGATGGATGAACATGTGATGCGGCAGGTCGTGACTGCCGCCAAGGAAACGCTTGCCGAAATGGGCGTCGCCAGCGCGGCCCCGCCCGCCGCGGCGCTGGAAGAACGCGCCAAACTGGCTGCCTGAGACACAAAGGACTTCGACATATGACCATTCAATCCCCCGTCGTGGCAAACGGCCGCGCCTATGATGTGCCCAAGACCTGCGCGATTGCCATCTGCCTGGACGGCTGCGAGCCGGAGTATCTGGATAAGGCAATTGCCGACGGTCTGATGCCCACGCTCAAGCGGATGCGCGCGGAAGGCACCGACCGGCTGGCGCATTCGGTGGTGCCCTCCTTCACCAATCCCAACAACCTGTCGATTGCGACAGGCCGTCCGCCGGTGGTGCACGGGATCTGCGGCAACTACCTGATCGACCCGGATACCGGCGAAGAGGTGATGATGAATGACGTGCGCTTCCTGCGCGCGCCGACGGTGTTCAAGGCGTTCTATGACGCTGGCGCGCGGGTGGCGGTGGTCACTGCCAAGGACAAGCTGCGGGCGCTTCTGGGTGCAGGTCTGGCATTCGATGAGGACCGTGCCAAATGCTTCTCGGCGGAGAAATCCGACAGCTCCACCGCGGCTGAGCATGGTCAGGAGAAGGCATCCGAGTGGCTGGGCATGGCGCAGCCCGAGGTCTACTCGGCTGAACTCAGCGAGTTTGTCTTTGCCGCCGGGGTGAAGCTGCTGAAGGAATGGGCGCCGGATGTGATGTATCTGACCACCACCGACTATGTGCAGCACAAGTACAGCCCTGACCAGGCGGAGGCCAAGGCCTTCTATGAGATGTTCGACAAGTACCTGACGGAGCTGGACGCGCTGGGCGCCGCCATCGTGGTGACCGCCGACCACGGCATGAAGCCCAAGCATCACGCCGACGGCTCCCCCAGCGTGATCTATGTGCAGGACCTGATGGATGACTGGCTGGGCGAGGGTCAGGCGCGGGTGATCCTGCCGATCACAGACCCCTATGTGGTCCATCACGGCGCGCTCGGCTCCTTTGCCACCTGCTACTTGCCTGAGGGCGCGGACCGGGCGGAGATCATGGAGCGGCTCGCGGGTTATGACGCGATTACCGATGTGCTGACCCGCGAGGAGGCGGTGGCCCGGTTCGAACTGCCCGCCGACCGGATTGGCGATATCATCCTGGTTTCGGGCGAGAACATTTGCATCGGCACGTCTGAGCACCGTCACGATCTGGCGGCGCTTAATGAGCCGCTGCGCAGCCATGGCGGGCTGACCGAACAGGAGGTACCCTTCATTTGCAACCGCGTCCTGCCGCTGCCGGAGCGCCCGGTGCTGCGCAACTTTGATGCGTTTTTCTATGCCGCGCAGGCGGCGGCGTTGTAACCATGAAGGATCAGGCGATGAGCGATACCGAAATCCGCAACGAGGGCATGCGCATCGGCGGCGAGGTGGTCTTTACCGAAGAAACCGTGCCGGTTCTCTACCCCTATTCCAACGAGGTGGTTGGCCATGTGCCGGCAGGTCAGGCCGAGCACGCCCGCAAGGCGTTTGAGATTGCCGCGAACTACACGCCCAAGCTGACCCGCTACGAGCGCAGTCAGATCCTGCAGCGGGCAGGGGAACTGATCGGCGAGAAGCGCGAGTGGCTGGCCAAATGGCTGACGCTGGAGCTGGGCATCTGCCACCAGCACGCGATCTATGAAACCAAGCGCGCCCAGGACGTCTATCAGTTTGCCGCTGCCGAGGCGCTGAAGGACGATGGCGAGATCTTCTCTTGCGATCTGACGCACAACGGCAAGGCGCGCAAGATCTTCACCAAGCGCGAGCCGGTCAAGGCGATCTCGGCGATCACCCCGTTCAACCATCCTTTGAACATGGTCAGCCACAAGATCGCGCCCGCGATTGCCACCAACAACTGCATGGTCTGCAAACCGACCGAGCTGACACCGCTGACCTGCATCGCGCTGGCCGATATCCTGTACGAAGCGGGCCTGCCGCCGGAGATGTTCCAGGTGGTCACCGGCTGGCCCAAGGACATTGGCGACGAGATGATCACCAATGAAAACATCGACATCATCACCTTCACTGGCGGCGTACCAGTGGGCAAGATGATTGCCGAGAAGGGCGTCTACAAGCGGCAGGCGCTGGAGCTGGGCGGCAACGACCCGCTGATCGTGCTGAATGATCTCTCCGACGCCGATCTTGAGAAGGCGGCAACCATCGCCGTAGCCGGCGCCACCGGCAACTCCGGTCAGCGCTGCACTGCGATCAAGCGCATCCTGGTGCAGGAAAGCGTCGCGGACAAATTCGTGCCGCTGGTTCTGGCGAAGGCTCGAGCGATCAAATTCGGCGACCCGCAGGACCCGGAAACCGAGCTGGGCTGCGTGATCCACGACAAGGCGGCGGAGCTGTTCGAAAACCGCGTCTATATGGCTGAGGCCGAGGGTGCCGAGATCCTGTATCACCCTGGCCGTCAGGGGGCACTGCTGCCACCCATCGTGGTCGACAAGGTGCCACACAACAGCGAGTTGGTGATGGAGGAGACCTTTGGCCCGATCGTGCCCATCGTCCGGGTGCCGGATGATGATGCCGAAGTAATGCGGATCTCCAACTCGACCGAGTTCGGCCTGTCCTCGGGTGTCTGCACCAACGACCTGAACCGCGCGATTGCCTATATCAACGGGCTGGACGTGGGCACCTGCAACATCTGGGAACAGCCCGGCTACCGGATCGAGATGTCCCCCTTCGGCGGCATCAAGGACTCGGGCAACGGCGTCAAGGAAGGCGTTATTGAGGCGATGAAATTCTTCACCAACGTGAAGACCTATTCACTCCCCTGGCCGGAATAACTCCGGCCCGCCGGGGCTGGCTCCACCCGGCCCCGGCCTTTTTCAGCTTTCTCTTTTGACCCCCTCGAACGGAGGCAGCACATGCTCGTCCATACGGAAGGTGAATCCAACACCTCTGAGGCCCGCAAGGCCTGGCTGAAGACATCCATCGGCCCCAATTCCGCACCGCTGCTGGAACGGGACGCGGATGCCTTCCTGCACCAGAGCTTGTCCAGCCCCTGCGTCAGCACCATCGCCAAGGCAGAAGGCATTTGGGTCGAGGACATGGACGGCCGCCGCTACATGGATTTCCACGGCAACTCGGTGCATCACCTGGGCTATGGCCATCCCAAACTGGTCGCCGCGATCAAGCAGCAGCTGGACGACCTGCCGTTTGCACCGCGCCGCTTCACCAATGAACCCGCGGTGGAACTTGCAGAGAAACTGGCGGCAATCACCCCCGGCGATCTGGGCAAGACCCTGTTCACCACTGGCGGCTCCGACGCCAACGAGGTGGCGCTGAAGATCGCCCGCGCCGCCACCGGGCGGTTCAAGACCCTCAGCTTCTGGGATGCGTTTCACGGCGCCGGTTTCGGCGCCGCCTCGGTCGGGGGCGAGGCCACCTTCCGCAGCCATATCGCCGGGCCGCTGCTGCCGGGAACGGAGCATGTGGCACCCTTCAGCCCCTCGAATTGCGCCTACGGCCACAAGTCTCTGGAGGCCAGCGCCGAGGCCTGCGCGCGGATGATCGATTATGTGCTGGGCCGCGACGGCGACTATTGCGCCTTCATTGCGGAAGCGATGCGCGCAGTCCCCAACGTGCCGCCGCCGGGGTTCTGGAAATCGGTTCGTGAGATCTGCGACCGCCACGGCGTGCTGCTGATCCTGGATGAGATCCCCACCGGGCTGGGCAAGACCGGGCAGATGTTCTCCTTCCAGCATGACGGGATCGTGCCTGACATCGTGACACTGGGCAAATCGCTGGGTGGCGGCATCCTGCCCATCGCCGCCTGCGTGGCGCGGCACGATCTGGATGTCTGCGGCGATTTTGCCATCGGCCATTACACGCATGAGAAAAACCCGGTCACCGCCCGCGCTGCCCTGACCACGCTGCAGATCATTGAAGAGGAAGGGCTGGTTGAGCGTTCTGCGGAATTGGGCCGCCACGCGCTGGAACGGCTGCGCGACGCTCTGGGCCAGGTGTCCATCGTCGGTGACATCCGCGGCCGCGGGCTGATGTTCGGGGTGGAGATTGTCGAGGACCGCCAGACAATGGCGCCCGGCATCGCCAGGGCTGAGCAGATCTACTACGCCTGCCTTGAGGGTGGCCTCAGCTACAAGATCAGCCAGGGCAGCGTGCTGACCCTGTCGCCGCCGCTGACGATCTCCCGCGAAGACCTGGACCGGGCGCTGGATATCGTGATTGCTGCGGTCAAGGCCGCTGCCTGATCCGGCACTCCAGCGCACATGAAAAGCCCCGCCGCTGGCGGGGCTTTCCTTTGAAAATGTATACCGGCGATCAGTCCAGGAAACGCTTGGCGGCGGGCAGGTGCTGCATCAGCAGGTAGTAGGACAGACCAGCGGGCAGCAGGCTGGCGTACCAGGAGATGCCGGAGAAGATCAGCGCTGCTGCAACCCCGATGCCCATGGCAATCACCGCGGCCCAGTTCACGCCCTGATAGGGGCCGGTCTCGTCATAGAGTTTGCCCAGATCCAGCTCCTGCTTGCGCAGAATAAAGTAGTCCACCACCAGGATCGCGAAGATCGGGCCCAGAAAGGCGGAGTAGGTCTGGATGAACAGGCTGAGGCCGGCAGCGGATTCATCCTTGACCAGCTCCCACGGGAAGGTGGCGAAGGCCAGCAGGCCAACGATGACAGCCGAGGTCTTGAACTTGATCTTGAAGATATCCATCAGCGCATAGGCCGGCGGCACCACGTTGTTCAGGATGTTGGTGGTGACCTGCGCGAATGCGATGAACAGCAGGGTGATAACCAGCAGCGGCTTGTTGTCGACAGCGCTGGAGAACACCTTGATCGGGTCGACCTCGCCGGTGGCGCCGGAGACCATCAGACCGATCAGACCCATGAACAGCGTCGCAGGCAGGATCGAGTTGGCATAGATCGCCACCTGGCGGAACGGGCCGACGTTGCGGCGCAGCTCGCGCGAGTAGTCGGAGACGTTCAGCATCATGGTGCTGTAGATGCCCAAGAACAGCATGGTGGCTCCCCAGAAGGGCGCGCCCCAAGTGCCTTCGACATTGACCAGATTGGCGGAGATCTCGTCGCCGTATTTGCTGATCACGCTGAAGAACATGTAGATCAGCGAGCCGATGATGAAGACGGAGCCGATGTTCTCCAGCCATTTGATGCCGTGGAAGCCTAGAACCGACAGGCCGATCTGCAAGAGCTGGAAGCCGATGAAGAACGCCACCATGTTGTCATAGCCGAACAGGGTGTCGGAGACGAGGTTCAGCGCCCCGGCGCCGATCCAGCTCTGGAAGCCGAACCAGACGATGGCCGGGACTGAGCGCACCAGCGCAGGCAGACGGGTGCCGGCAAAGCCGAAGGCGGAACGCGCCTGCACCATGAAGGGGATGCCGTATTTGTGGCCGGCCTGGCCGTTGATCATCAGCGCGATGCCGATCACGGTGCAGCCGATGGCGATGGCGACAAAGGTCTGCAGCAGGTTCAGCGTGCCCACCAGGCCGGAGCCGATAGTGAAGGTGCCGATCGACACACAGCCGCCCAGCCAGGCAAACAGGTAGGACCACGGGTCCATGATCCGGGTTTCCTGCGGTGCAAGGCTCTCCTCCCCGATCCCCTTGCTGCTGTGGTCCTCTATGCCGCCGCCTTCGACGACGGCTTCCAGTTCTGCGTTCATGGTCATGTCTTCCTCCCTGACGATACCACTATTTCCGGTTGGGGTGCGCATAGGCGTTGATCTTGCTGGTCTTCAGGCCGCAGCCCGCCAGCGCCTCGATCATCCGCGTTGCCGCACTGACCCCGTCGATGACGGGAATGCCTGTCTCCTTGCTCAGCCATGCTGTGAGGTCGGCCATACCGGCACAGCCCAGCACCATTGCTTCGCACTGGTCTTCCTCGATGGCGCGCAGGATCTCAGCGCGGATCTTCTGGTGCGCATCCGATCCTTCCTCTTCCAGCGCCAGCACCGGAATCGCGGCAGAGCGCACCCGGCGGCACTGGTGGCTGAGGCCGTAGCCATGGACCAGGTGCTCGATCACCGGCACTGCGCGGGGCAGGGTGGTGACCACGGTGAAGGAGGTAGCCAGCATGCTGGCGGCTTTCACCGCCGCTTCGCAAATGCCCAGCACCGGTCCGGACGCCAGCTCTCGGCAGGCGCCGATGCCGGGATCGTCGAAACAGGCGACAACGATGCCGTCCACGCCCTGCTCCTCGCCCGCCGCCACCTGGGCCAGCAGACCGGGCAGCGACATCGCCTCGTCGAAATGGCCTTCGATGCTGGCGGGCGCGCCTGCCGCGGTGGCTCCCAAAATGGTGACACCGGGGCTGGCAGCGGCCTCCGCGGCCGCGACGATCTTCCGCGTCATCGACTCGGTCGAGTTGGGATTGACGACCAGGATTTTCATATGCTCCTCCTTTGTTGTCATTTATTGTTAACAATATTTGGTAACACGTCAAGCCGGCCGCGCCTCGGCGCCATTGCCAAGCGTCCTGACGGCCCTTAAGTTGCGGCGGCGCAGGAAAACTTTTTTGAGGCTTCATGAAGGATTCTCCCGAAGATCAGATCGTGAATGCGATTCTCGACGCGATTGCCGAACAGCGGCTGCCCGCGGGCACCAAGCTGGGCGAGCAGGCGCTGAGCGATCTGTTTTCCTGTAACCGCGCCAATGTGCGCCGGGCCCTGGCCTCGCTGGCGGCGCAGCAGGTGGTGGAGCTGCGCCCGAACCGCGGCGCCTTTGTGATGACGCCTTCGCCCAAGGAGGCGCGCGACATTTTCCAGGCCCGCCGAGCGATCGAGCGGACCATTGCGCGCCACGCCTCCGGTCGGGCCTCGGCGGACGACATTGCCTTTCTGCGGGGCAACATCCTGGAGGAAGCCACGGCGCGTAAAGCGGGCGACAAACCGGCAGAGCTGCGCGCCTCGCGCCAGTTCCACATGCGGATTGCGCAGATTGCCGGCAATCTGGTGCTGGAGCGGTTCCTGTCGGAGCTGACCATGCGCAGCACGCTGATCCTGGGGCTTTATTCGCCTACCGGCAGTTCCTCCTGCGCCGAGGATGAGCATGACCGGATCGTCGATGTGCTGGAGTCCGGCGACACTGACGAGCTGGTCCGGCTGGCGGACGAGCACTTGCGCCATCTGGAGGCGGGGTTGAATTTCGACGAGCCGCCTGCCGCGCCGATGAGCCTGAAGGAACAGCTGATGGCACCACGCAGCAGGCCTCAGGCCAAGTAAGGCAGGCGCTGCAGCACGCCAAACGGCCTCCTCCTCCCTGACCTAACCTTTGTAGCCCGTTCGCGGGAATAAACACATCCCTGACGTGTGTTTCTGGCCTTTCGGGCCGATGCGCCGCGCATCCGGCACCCGGTAGAGTCAATGCAGGCCGGTGCCATTCGGCGCCGCGTCCGCATGACCCGCCGGGGTGCCGGCGTTTAACTGATGGGAGACTGAAATGACTGCATATCTGAAAATGATGCTGTCCACGCTGCGCCGCGACGAGCGCGGGGTGACGCTGGTGGAATACGGTATAGCCATTGCCCTGGCTGTGGGTGTTGGCACAGCTGCGCTGACTGCTCTGGGCGGGGATATCACAACCGCCATGGGGCTGGCGGGCGATGCGATGCCAGACTGAACTTTGGATGGGCCGTTTAAAGGGCCCGCGGCACAGGCTTTTGCAATGGGGGAGCGGAGCCTGTGCCGCCTGAAAGCCGCACCAGTCCATGGCGGCAGCAAGCATGGCAGGAAGCAGAAGCCTGCGGACTCTTCAGTCAACGAAAAGCCGGGACCGTCCTTCTGCTGCGCACGCCAGCGACGAAAGGAGACCTGGCATGAATATCTCATCACTTCTCAGCATGATTTTCGGGCTGGCCCTGGCCGGCGGCTCCGCCTATGTCGCCAAGGATTACATCGACGGGCAGGCCAACGCGGGCAATTCCGAGGGCCCAGCTCTGGTCGAGGTTGTGGTCGCCGCGCAGGATATCGCTTTCGGGACGGCGCTGACGGCGCAATCCCTGACCACCATAACCTGGCCGGCCGACGCGCAGCCTGCAGGCACATTCACCAGCTATGACGTGCTGCTGCCGGAGCCCGGCAAGCCGCCGCGCCGCGCCCGCCGCGCGATTGCGCAGGGGGAGCCGATCCGCGCCTCGAAGATTTCCAACTTTGGCGAGAAGGTGACCATCATGCAGACGCTCAGCCCGGATCACCGGGCGATGGCCATCAAGGTCAGCGCAGAGACTGCAGTGGGCGGATTCGTGACACCCGGCGACAGCGTTGATGTCCTGCTGACCCAGGGCCGCGATGCCAGCCTGAAAACCGTGACCATTCTGCAGAACGCCCGCGTGATCGGGGTGGATCAGGATGCCAACCAGGAAACCGACACGCCGGGGGTGGCCCGCACCGTGACGGTGGAAGTGACACCGGAAGAAGGCCAGCGCCTGGCGCTGGCGCAACGGGCGGGCACGCTGAGCCTGACCTTGCGCAACGTGGACACACCCGAAGAAGAGGTGCCGCTGAACTCGATCAGCCTGAACGACGTGCTGCGCAATCTGCAGCCGCAGCAGGAGGAGACCGTGCAGCGGGTCCGGAAGACCGTCCTGATCCGCCGCGGCACCGAAGTGTCGGAAACTGAAATCCGCTGACCGCATCTGCCCCGGGGAGATTAGACAGCTATGCGCCTGACCGCCTGCATAAGACAGTTCGCACAAGAGGACCGCGGCACCATGCTGGTCACCTGGGGGCTGACTTTCGTGGTGCTGCTGGGGATTGCAGCGATGTCCTTTGACCTGGGCCGCACCGGCATCACCCGCAGCGAGCTGCAGGCGTTTACCGACAATGTGGCGCTGGCAGCCGCAGGGGAACTGGACGGCAAGGATGATGCCATCACCCGCGCCCGCGCCGCAGCGGCCAATCTGATCAGCGACCGCAAGACCTTCGGCACCGGCGGAAGCCTGCTGAGCGGTGATACAGATTACACGCTGACTTTCTTTTCCGAACTGCCCGATGACGACACCGCTTCCCTGACCGCCGTCACCGCAGACCCGGCAGAGGCGGTTTTTGTCCGTGCCGAGGCGGCGCCCAGCACGGTCGGGGCCACCTATGGTGCCGCTTTTGCCGCACTGACCGGGAATGCCCGCCCGAATGAACTGGCGCGGGCGTCTTCGGTGGCCGGCTTCACCCAGTATGCCTGCGACATCACCCCGCTGATGTTCTGCATCCCTCCCGGTTTTTCGGCAGATGCCAGCATCGGCGAGATGATCCTTCTGCGCTCCGGCGGCAATGGGGCCGCCTGGGGGCCGGGGGATTTCGGCTTTCTCGATCCGGGTAAGGCGCTGGTCGATGCGGACGGTCCCTGTGCCGGATTGAACGGCGCGCAGCTGGATGCCTGCCTGCTGGGTGCTGAGGGCAGCATCACCCAGTGCTTCAATCAGCGCGGCGTCGATATCGAGCCGGGCCAGAAGGTCGGTATCCGCGACGCGGTCTTCAACGTGCGCTTTGACATCTACAAGGCGATCATGAACGGCAAGCGCAACAACCCCGACTACCCGCCCGCGCCCAATGTCATCAAGGGCATCGTGCCAAAGGGCAAAGGCAAAGGGAAAGGGAAGGGCGGCGGCAGCTGCATCGGCAACTCCGAGGAGCAGTCCCAAGACACTGTGGGCCTGCCGCGCGACGACTGTTTCGTCAGCGGCAGCTGCGGCCGTTTCGGCGACGGCGACTGGAGCGCCGGGCGGGCCACCTATGTCGAGACCAACTACGGCGGTGTGGATCCGCATCCGGGTGCCACGACCCGGTTCGAATACTACATAGCGGAAATCAATGCGGCAGGCGGCCCGGGCGGCAATGGCGACATTCTGTCCGGCCTGTCGGAGACCGGCCGTCCGGTCTGCTCACCCAATCAGAGCGTTGACGTGAACCGGCGCGTTGTGATCGCTGCCGGCATCGATTGCACAGTAAATCCGGTGCAGGGCTCGGCTACAGATGTGCCGGTCGAGGAGTTCGTCAGGGTGTTCCTGACCGAGCCGGTGGGTGACGACGGCACTTCCCCGCCAACCCTGGACATCTGGGGCGAGGTGGTCGGCAGCGCCGGCGGCGGCGCCGGGGGCACTGGCGATGCGGGTATCTTCCGCGACGTTGTGCAGCTGTACAGGTGAGCGGGATGGCTGAAAGGGCACATACCGCAGACGGTTGGGCTGCCTTCCGCAGGGGGGAAGAGGGCGCGGTACTGGTGGAATTCGCCCTGATGCTGCCGCTGATGCTGCTGGTCTTTGCGGTGATCATCGAGGGCGGGCGGATGATGTGGTCTTATCAGGCCGCAATCTCCGGCGTGCGCGATGCGGCCCGCTATCTGGCGCGGGTGGCACCGCAGGACATCTGTTCTTCCGGCGGCTCGGTCATCGCGCATCAGCCGCAGCTGCTGGATATCGTGCGCGAAAGCATTGATGGCGACGCGCTGTTTCCGGCGAGCCTGAACGTGACCTCGGTCACCCCCAGCCTGAGCTGCCATGCGGGCAGCTACCGGATTTCGCCGGCGCCGGTGGTGCAGGTGCAGGCCAATCTGACCATGACCTTCCCGTTTGCCGGTGTCTTTGCGCTGAACGGTGGCAGCCTTGGTACCATCAGTACCATCGTCACCGATCAAAGCCGGGTGTTCGGGACATGACGGGGCTGTGGCGGGCATATGCAGCCCTGCGCCGGTTCCGCCGGACCCAGGATGGCGCTGCGCTGGTGGAGCTGGGCCTTACCATCCCGCTGTTCCTGCTGCTGTTCATGGGGATCATCGATTTCGGCCGCATGGCGTTTCACTATGTGGTGGCGGAACGGGCAATGAATGTGGCCGCTCGGGTTGCCGCGGTGCGCCCGCCGGCCTGTGCCGGGGTGCCGGAGATCCACCGGCGCGACCCCTCGGCCAGCGGCCCGCCGCCCGGTTATGGCACGTCCTGCCGGGCCGGGCCGGACATCTGCGTGAATGCGGGCACCGTGACCTGCGCGGGTTCCGCCGCCAACGCAACCGCCAATGAAATCTGGGCCCTGGTGCGCGGCTCCATGCCACCCGATGCCACCATCGCAGCACTATCGTTCAGCTACAGCTACGACGGCAGCCTCGGCTTTCTGGGCGGGCCTTATGTGCCCGTGGTCACGGTGGAGCTGCGGAACCAGACGTTTGAATTCGTATCGCCGCTGGGGCGGCTGGCGGCACTGGCCGGCGCTGCGGGGGGATCAGCCCTGGGGGCCGCGGTGCCGTTCCCGCCGATGAGCGTCTCATTGCCGGGCGAGGACCTGGCGCTGGGCCAGAGCGGCTGAAGCGATAGTGAAAGGAGAGGCCGATGCAGGCTGAAACACAATCCATCGTGGTAATCTCCAAGGATCCGGCTGTCAGCGCGCTGGTCGCCAGCGTGGCACAGTTCCAGCCCGGCACCGGGGTGCAAAAATGCGCTTCTGCGCTGGGGGAAATCAACGGCGCTGCGCTGCAACTGGCCAAGGAAAATGATCTTGTGATTTTCCGTACCGAAGGGGAAACAGAGCGCGACGCCGCCGCGGTGCGGGAAATCCTGCGCGACACCGGCGGTGCGGCGCGGATCCTGGCTCTGGCGGATACCAGCATGCCCTTTGCCGAGTTGCGGCTTTTGACAGAGGCAGGGGTGCAGGATGTGCTGCCCGACACCGCCTCCGCCGATGAGCTGTCGGCGGCGATCCGCAACTGCCTGAAAACAAAGGAGCCGCAGCAAGGCGCGGCCGGCGCCCGCGGCAGCCGCGAGGGGATGGTGATTGCGGTCAGCCAGTCCTGCGGCGGCGCCGGGGCGACGACGCTGGCGGTGAACCTGGCCGATTGCCTGACCTGCCGCCGCGGCCTGCGGCGGCAGGAGGCGGAGTTCCGGGTCGCGCTCCTGGACCTTGACCTGCAGCTCGGGGCCATCGGCAGCTTTCTCGACATGCCGCCGAACCGCTGCCTCTATGAGCTGGCAAGCGAGGGGTTTGTGCCTGACCATGTGTTTGCCGAACAATCGCTGAGCGAGGCCGCGCCCGGCCTGTGGGTGCTGGCCGCCCCGGCCGAGATCGCACCGCTGCATGCGCTGAAACCGGAACAGGTGCAGGCGCTGATCGCGCATCTGCGTCTGCAGTTCGACTTCGTGGTGATCGGCCTGCCGCGGGCCCTGGCCGAGTGGCTGACACCGGTTCTGGAGGCCAGCGAGCGGCTGCTGATGGTGACCGGCAGTTCGGTGCCTGCGATCTGCCAGGCGCGGCGGCTGCTGGATTTCTATGCCGAGACCAGCATGAGCCTGCAGACTGACATCGTGATCAGCCGCGAACGCAAGCCGCTGATCGCTGCCGGCCATTACAAGGAGGCCGCCAAGCTGCTGCAGAGACCGTTCAAATACTGGCTGCCCAATGACCCTTCAGCGGCGGCAGCCGCCGCGGACCAGGGGGTGCCGCTGTCGGCGGCGGCCGGGCGCTCAGGCCTGGCCAAGGCAATCCGGCGGCTGTCTGGTGATCTGATCGAAACAAGAAATGCCCGCGCCGTCGCGGCGCAGCCTCAGCACGGAAAGGCGGTTTGAGATGTTCAGGAATTTTGGCAAGCGAACAGAAAACGCGGCCGCCGCGGACACGGTCGTGCCGATGTGGCCGGAGGCCGGTGGCGATGCCCCCAGGGCAGAGCCGGACATCAGTGAGGAAACCCGCAAGCTGACGGCCTTTCTGGAGCTGAAAAGCCGGATGCATGAGGCGGTGATCGACCGTCTGAACCTGGCGGTGATCGACAAGGTCGAACCGGAGGAGCTGCGCCGCGAGGTGGCGGCGCTGGTCAGCGATGTGCTGGCCGAGGAGAACAACCCGCTGCGCGCCGATGAATTCCGCCGCCTGGTGGATGAGCTGATCGACGAGGTGCTGGGGCTTGGCCCGCTAGAGCCGCTGCTGGCCGATCCCGGCATCAACGACATTCTCGTGAACGGCCACAAGACGGTTTTTGTCGAACGCAGCGGTGTGCTGGAGCAGACTGGCGTGCGGTTCCGCGACGAAAAGCACCTGTTGCGGATCATCGACAAGGTGGTCTCGCGCGTCGGCCGCCGGGTGGATGAGAGCAACCCCTGGGTGGATGCGCGGCTGGAGGACGGCAGCCGGGTCAACGCGATTATCCGGCCCTGCGCTATCGACGGCCCGTCATTGTCGATCCGCAAGTTTGCCCGCGATGCGCTGACGCTGGAGAAGCTGGTGGCGGGCAATGCGCTGAACGGCCGCGCCGCCGCCTTCCTGCAGGCGCTGGTCGAGGCGCGGATGAACATCCTGATCTCCGGCGGCACCGGCTCCGGCAAGACCACAATGCTGAACGCGATTTCCGCCAGCATCGACCCGCGCGCGCGGATCGTCACCATCGAGGATGCGGCGGAGCTTCAGCTGCAGCAGGCCCATGTGGTGCGGCTGGAAACCCGGCCGCCCAACCCCTCCGGCGGCGGCGCCGTCAGCCAGCGCGACCTGGTGCGCAACGCCCTGCGGATGCGCCCGGACCGGATCATCGTCGGCGAGGTGCGCGGTGCCGAGACCTTTGACATGCTGCAGGCGATGAACACCGGCCACGACGGCTCGATGACCACGGTGCACGCCAATTCCGCCCGCGACGCGCTGGGCCGGATTGAGCAGATGGTCTCGATGATGGGGATGGAGCTGCCCTTGCAGGCAATCCGGGCGCAGATCGCCTCGGGCCTGCAGATCATCGTGCAACTGGCCCGCCTGTCGGACGGGCAGCGGCGGGTGATCAGCATTTCGGAACTCACTGGCCTGGAGGGCGAGGTGATCACCATGCAGGACATCTTCGTGTTCCGCCGGATGGGCAAGACCGCCGATGGCGGCATCGCCGGCGAATTCATCCCGACCGGCATCCGGCCGCAATGCGCCGCCCTGCTGGAAGCGGCGGGCGTGGGGTTCGACCAGGGCCTGTTCCAGCCGGAGGGCGCGTGATGCTGGATGATCTGCTGAAGGAACTGCATGGCTGGAACGGCCAGCTGGGCGGATATGCGGTGTACTGCGGCCTTGCGGTCGGCGTGCTGCTGCTGCTGTCCGGTGTGCGGCAGCTGACCAGCCGCAAGAGCCGCTCCGCGGTTTTCCGCAGCCGCCGGATGCGGATGATCAGCAAGGGGCGCAGCGGCAGCGAACGGCTTGCTATCCTGAAACCGCCGCCGCGCCGCACCGGCTGGCAGCGCATTCCCGTGGCCGGCGCGCTGCCGCAGACCCTGCGCCGCGCGGATGTGCCGCTGAGCGCGGGCATGTTCTGGACCGGCTGCTGCGCGCTGGCCGCGCTGATCTTCATTGCCGCGGCGGGATTTGCGGGGGTGTCGCAGGCCGCTGTATTCGGACTCCTGGGCGGCTTTGGCTTGCCAATCGTCCTGCTGCTTGGCCGCCAGCGCAAACAGATGGACAAGCTGGTGCAGCAGCTGCCGGATGCGCTGGAAATGCTGGCCCGCGGCCTCAAGGTGGGCCATCCTCTGATCAACTCCCTCGACATCGCGGCGCGTGAGATACCGGACCCGGCGGGCACCCAATTGGGCATCATCTGTGATCAGGTGACCTATGGCGACGATCTGCCGGATGCCGTGCAGGAATTCGCGGACAGGACCGGCCTGGAAGACGCGCAGTATCTGGCCGCCAGCATCAGCATCCAGCATGGCACCGGCAGCGACCTGTCGGTGATGCTGGAAACCCTGGCGCGGGTCATTCGCAACCGGATATCCATGCGCCGCAAAGTGCACGCGCTGGCCTCCGAAGGGCGGCTGACCGCCTGGCTGCTGTCAGCGCTGCCGCTGGTGATCTTTGCCACCGTGTCGGTTCTGACGCCGAGTTACTACGCCGGGGTGGCGGATGATCCGATGTTCCGGCCGATGATGGGCGCGATCATCCTGCTCACGGTGCTGAATGCGCTGACGCTGCGCAAGCTTGTCAATTTCCGGATCTGATCAGGGAGCTTCGCCATGGAAGAGATCGTCACCCGCCTCCTGACCCAAACCGGGCTGCCGCCCGGTGCATTGGCCGCTGCAGGCGCTGCTGCCGCCGTGCTGCTCATTTACTTCGGCGCTGCCGCTAGCCTTATGCGGAAATCGCCCGCCGCGGCGCGGCTGTCGTCGCTGGGAGAGGCCCGCCGCCGCCAGTCCAGCGACCTGGCGCTGCTGAAGGCGCCCGCGGCCCAGCCCGGCGGGCTGATGAAGGCCTTTGTGCCGGCCAGCCTGACGGAGCGCTCGGAGCTGGAGAACAAGCTGTCCCAGGCAGGGTTTTCCCAAGCCGGGGCGCTGCGCAGCTTCACCCTGATCCGGGTGTTCCTGGGGCTGTTGGTGCCGGGGCTGCTGCTGCTGGTCATTGCCGCCGCCAAAACACCGGGTCTGTTGCCGCCCAATCCGTTTGCGGCGCAGGTGGCAGGCTGGACCAATCTGCAGGTCTTTCAGGCCCTGAGCGGGCTGGTGGGGGCGGGTTTCTTCGGCCCGGTCTATGTGCTGAACGCCCGCGCCGCTGCCCGCCGCCGCCGGATCGAGGAGGCCTTTCCCAACGCACTGGACCTGATGCGTATTTCCGTCGACTCCGGGCTGGGGTTTGACGCCGCGATGACCCGCGTCGGCAATGAGCTGGCACAGGTCTCGCCGGATTTGGCCTTTGAATTGCTCAGCGTGCAGCGGCAAATCCAGGCCGGGCGCGCCCGCGGCGATGCGCTGCAGGACATGGCCGGGCGCACAGGTGTGGAGACCGTCGGGTCCTTTGCCAATGTCGCTCTGCAGTCGATGCAATTCGGCACCAGCATGGCCTCGGCGCTGGCCACCTATTCCGAGGATCTGCGCAGCCAGCGGGAAATGCGGGCGCAGGAAATGGCCAGCAAGCTGCCGGTCAAGATGTCGGCGGTTCTGGCCTCGCTGATGCTGCCTGCATTGATCATGATTACCATCGGCCCGGTGGTAATCCGCTACATACGCTTTATCGCAAGCTGATTCGAAATCCGCTTGGACAATTACTGCAATCGGCGGCAATTGGTTCGGTGGAACAGTGCCGGAACACTGAAAAAATCGCCCTGTGATTGTAAATTTGCGCGGCTGCCTGCATTTTTCGTCAAATTCTTGACGCAATTGAATGAACCGGCCAGCATGGGGAGACGCAATAGGGAGTTGATTGGTATGGGCGCTTGCTAAGTTACTAAAAGCGCTATGTTAAAAGTTAATACTGCTGTGGGGGGACGCGCGTTATGGGGACCAATGCGCTTTTTGACACCCACACCATTCGGGCTGCTGAAGCCGGAATGATTGCGCCAATTGCGCGCTGGTGTGAGTGTTTGCACGGCTGTGCGCCTTTCAGGGACGCGTTGAGCGGACTGGCGGCGGCCATTAAGGGGGAAGCAGCTGCAATTTGCAGAGTATCGGCTGGCAAGGGCCGGGCTTCAGGATCAGTTATCTTTGACAGGGGTGCGGGCAGCGGAAACAGCCCGCCGTTGGAACGCTCCTTTGCCCGCTCGGTGCTGGGCAGCTATCTGGACAAGGCCAAGCCGGGGGCGATCTGGTATAAATCCATGAGCGGAGGGGCGGCGGATCCGGCATTGGACCGGTTCCACAGCGATCGCAAACTGGTGGAGCTGGCGGTGATCCCGCTGTGCTCGGGCAAGCAGCACACAGATTTCCTGGAGGTTCATTTTGCAACCCGGCCCGGTGCTGTTCAGCAGGCGCTTTTGAACATCATTTCCGGCACCCTGGTGCGGACCTGGACCAACCGCTCTCCCGGGCTTTACGCCGAGGCTTGCCTGAAGGACCGGCGCGCGGCGCGTGACGACGGGGTGCAGGCGCATCTGCTGAGCATGGAAAACCCGGCCCAGCTGAGCCGCGCCGAATACCGGGTCTGCGTGCTCTTGAGCAAGGGGCAGCCTGCCAAGCGGGTGCAGTCGGACCTGGGAATCTCGAAATCGACGCTGCGCACTCATCTGCGCAACATCTACGCCAAGACACACACCCGCAACATGAGCGAGCTGGTCTATCAGCTGGTCTCGGTTGACACCTTCGCCGGGCAGACGCCGCGGCGGAATTCAGCCGCATGACGGGTGTCGCGGATCTGCTGCCGCTGGCTGCGGCCAGTCCGCTGCTGATCTATGCCGGGCTGGGCGACCTGCGGCACCTGCGGCTGTCCAACAGGACAATGCTGGGGCTGGCGGCAGTCTTCCTGCTGACCGCGACGCTGCTGCCGCTGGTGGAAACCGGGCTGCGGCTGCTGGCGGCTGGCATCGTCTTCGCGCTGTGCTTTGCGCTGTTCTGCGGGCGGGTGCTGGCAGGCGGAGACGTCAAGATGATGGCGCTGGCCATGCTGTTTGTGCCGTCCTCTGCGCTGGCTTCATTCGGCTGGAGCTTCAGCGCCGCAATGCTCACCGTGCCCGTAGCATTGACGCTGCTGGGCCGGACAGAGGCCGCCGCCGGCTGGCGGCATTGGGCCTCGCTTCAGACGCCGGGGAGAATGCCGATGGGGGCGGCAATTTCCCTGGCGCTGATGCTCTTGCTGATTGTCCAGACTGTCAGGGCCTGATTCTGAAAGGCGGCCGGCAACTTAGCGGGCAGGCGGAAACACCGCCGTCCGCTTGACCGTTCCATAGACAAAACTGGTGTCGATGGAAGCAATGCCGCCGACCGGGTGGATGCGGGTGCGGATGAACTCTTCATAGGCTTCCAGATCCGGCACCAGCACCCGCAGCTGATAATCCATCGCGCCGGTCAGGACGTGGCACTCCAGCACCTCGTCGATCAACTGCATCTTGCGCTCGAAATTCTTTACATCCGCCTCGCCGTGCCGCTCCAGCTTAATGCGGACGAAAACGGTGATCGGCAGCCCGTAGGATTTGGCATCAACCACCGCGCTGTAACCCTGGATAACGCCTTGGGCCTCCAGATTGCGCACCCGCCGGAGGCAGGGAGAGGGGGAGAGACTCACTGCCTCCGCCAGGTCCTGGTTGGTCATCCGGCCGTCCCGCTGCAGGGCGCGAATGATCTGGCGGTCCTTGCTGTCCATTTTGAGGTCCTGTTTGGCAGAATCTGCCAATATCTATATCTGATCGGAAATAATTTGCAATCCATTGCCGCTGAAGCAGGCGGATGATGCCTGTAACAACAGACAGGAGTATCCCATGAAAACCTCCGGCGGCTTTGCCACCCGTGCCATCCACCACGCCTATGATCCGCAACAGAACGATGGCGCACTGACGCCGCCGCTCCACCTGACCTCCACCTTCACCTTTGAGACCGCAGAGGCCGGCGGCGAGATGTTCGCAGGCGAGCGGCAGGGCCATATCTACAGCCGCATTTCCAACCCGACCTGTGACCTGCTGGAGCAGCGGATCGCCACGCTGGAAGGCGCCGAGGCCGGCCTCGCGCTCAGCAGCGGCATGGGCGCCATCACCGCGGTTCTGTGGACCCTGCTGTCGCCCGGTGATGAGGTGATCGTGGACAAGACGCTTTATGGCTGCACTTTTGCCTTCATGCGCCACGGGCTGGCGAAATGGGGCGTTACTATCACCCATGTGGACATGACCGACATGGAGAACCTGCGCGCGGCTGTCTCGGACAAGACCCGCGTGGTCTATTTCGAGACCCCGGCCAACCCGAACATGCGGCTGGTGGACATCGCCGCGGCCGCCGAAATCGCCCATGCCGCAGGCGCGCAGGTGGTGGTCGACAACACCTATGCCACCCCCTACCTGACCCGCCCGATCGAGCTGGGCGCCGACATCGTGCTGCATTCCGCCACCAAATACCTGGGCGGCCACGGCGATGTGGTGGCGGGCCTGGTCGTGGGCACCGCCGAGCAGATCGGTGAAATCCGTCTGGTCGGTATGAAGGACATGACTGGCGCTGTGATGGCGCCCTTCAACGCCATGCTGATCCTGCGCGGCCTCAAGACTCTGGCGCTGCGGATGGACCGCCACTGCGCCTCCGCCGTCACCGTGGCCGATTATCTGGCTGCCCACCCGGCGGTGAAATCGGTGTCCTTCCCGGGGCACGAGAGTTTTGCCCAGGCATATGTCGCCAAGCGCCAGATGGCGCAGCCCGGCGCTATGATCGCCTTTGAGGTCGAGGGTGGGCTGCAGGGCGGCATCGCCTTCATGAACGGGTTGCAGATGATCCGGCGGGCGGTGTCGCTGGGCGATGCGGAAACCCTGATCCAGCATCCGGCTTCGATGACGCATTCGACCTATACTCCGGAAGAGCGCGCCGAACACGGCATCAGCGACGGGCTGATCCGCCTGTCAGTGGGGCTGGAGGAGGTGGAGGATATCCTCGCCGACCTGGGGCAGGCGCTGCCGCGCGCGGACACCTCGGAAGCGGCCTGATGCCTCCGGGCCGCGCCCTGTCAGTACAGGCGCGCGGCCTGATCCTTGACCCGGCGGATCGGGATCGAGGATTCCAGCGACGCCACGCCGGGGATCTTGGTCAGGCGACCGGTCAGTAAGTGCTCGAATTCGTGCAAATCCCGCACCACAACCCGCAGCAGGTAGTCGAAGTTACCGGTCATCAGCCAGCAGTCCACCACCTCAGGGCAGAGCTTCACCTGGCTTTCGAAAGTGACCAGCCTGTCGTCGACCTGCTGGTCCAGCCGCACCGAGACAAAGACGCTGAAAGTGAAACCCAGTTTGGCCTCGTCGATGCGGGCGCTGTAGCCGGTGATGAAACCCTCAGCCTCAAGCTTTCTGATGCGGCGGGCGCAGGGGGATGGCGACAGGCCGACACGCTCGCTCAATTCCTGATGCGACAGGCGGCCGTCGGCCTGAAGCGCGGCAAGGATGCGGCGGTCGGTTTCATCAAGGGTATCGCTCATTTGAGGTGGAATCCTTCATTGATCGTAAGGTTTGCGCTGGATATCGGCGCAGATAACGCAAATTCGCAGAGAGTTTAGCGCCTTTTGCTGCAGATGGCAGCTTATTCTCGCGCAAACGGAGAGTGACATGACTGCAAACCTTCAGCACCTCAAGACCATCGAACAGCGGCTCCTGTGGCTGTCGCATTGGATGATCCACAACGCGAACCACATCCGCCCCAAGGCGGACGGGATCAAGATCGGGGGGCATCAGGCCTCTTCGGCGTCGATGGTGTCGATCATGACGGCGCTGTATTTTTCTGCACTGAAGCCCGGCGACCGGGTGGCGGTGAAACCGCATGCCTCACCGGTGTTCCACGCGATGCAGTACCTGATGGGCAATCAGACGCGCGAGAAGATGGAGAACTTCCGCGGTTTCGGCGGGGTGCAGAGCTACCCCAGCCGCACCAAGGATGTAGATGATGTGGATTTCTCCACCGGCTCTGTCGGCCTTGGCGTCGGGATCACCGCGCTGGCCTCCTTGGTGCAGGATTTCATCACCGCCAAGGACTGGGGCAAGGACGCCCGAACCGGCCGCATGGTGGCGCTGGCAGGCGACGCCGAACTGGACGAGGGCAACATCTACGAGGTGCTGCAGGAAGGCTGGAAGAACGATCTGCGCAACACCTGGTGGATCATCGACTACAACCGCCAGTCGCTGGACGGCATCGTCCGGGAGGGGCTGTTCGAGCGGATCGAGAAGATCTTTGACGCCTTCGGCTGGGACGTGGTGCGGGTAAAATACGGCGCCCTGCAGAGGGCCGCATTTGAGGAGCCGGGCGGTGAAGCCCTGCGCGCCTGGATCGACGCCTGCCCGAACCAGGAGTATTCCGCGCTCACCTACATGGGCGGCGCGGTCTGGCGGCAGCGGCTGATGGACGACGTCGGCGACCAGGGCGAGGTCAGCGCGCTGATTGAGAAGCGCAGCGATGAAGAACTGGCCCAGTTGATGGAAAACCTCGGCGGCAACTGCGTCGAGACGATGGCAGACGTGTTTGCCGCCATCGACCACGACCGCCCGGTCTGCTTCCTGGCCTATACGGTCAAGGGCTGGGGCACCCCGATTGCCGGCCACAAGGACAACCACGGCGGCCTGATGACCAAGGCGCAGATGGCGGAGTGGCAGGCCAATATGGGCGTCGCGGAAGGCGAGGAGTGGGAGCCCTTCGCCACCGTCTACGACCCCGCCGCACTGCAGGGTTTCCTGCGTCAGGTGCCGTTTTTTGCCGAAGGCCCGCGCCGCCATTTCGACGCGCCGCTGCCGGTGCCGGCGATTGCCATCGGCACTTCCCGCGAAATCTCCACCCAGATGGCGTTTGGCAAGATCCTCGATGATCTCTCCAAGGGGGACAGCGAACTGGCGGCGCGGATCCTGACCACCTCGCCCGATGTGACCGGCACCACCGGCCTGGGGCCCTGGGTCAACCGGCGCAAGCTGTTTGCCCGCGAGGTGCAGCAGGATGCCTTCATCGAGCACCGCATCCCGTCGACTGCGAAATGGAACTTCGTCCCCGAGGGCCAGCACCTGGAGCTGGGCATCGCCGAGATGAACCTGTTCCTGCTCTTGGGCGCTGCGGGCCTGTCGCATTCGCTGTTCGGCAAGCGGGTGATCCCCATCGGGACCGTCTACGATCCCTTTGTTTGCCGCGGTCTCGATGCGCTGAACTACGCCTGCTATCAGGACGCGCGCTTCATGATCGTCGGCACGCCCTCCGGGGTGACGTTGGCGCCTGAGGGCGGCGCGCATCAGTCCATCGGCACGCCGCTCATCGGCATGTCGCAGGACGGGCTGGCAGCCTTTGAGCCGGCCTTTGCCGATGAGCTGGCGGTGATCATGGAATGGGCCTTCGACTACCTCCAGCGCGACGGCGAGGGCAACCCGGATGAGCGCACCTGGCTGCGCGACGAGACCGGCGGCTCGGTCTATTTGCGCCTGACCACCAGCCCGATGGAGCAACCCGGCAAGCGCGCCGATGAGGACTTCCGCCAGGGGGCCATCGACGGCGGCTACTGGCTGCGCAAACCGGGGCCAAACTGCGATGTGGTGATCGCCTATCAGGGCGCAGTGGCGCCGGAGGCGATCAAGGCCGCGGGCATCATCGGTGAAAGCCGCCGCGACGTGGGGGTGCTAGCGGTGACCTCCGCTGACCGGCTGAACGCGGGCTGGACCGCGGCGCAGCGGGCGCGCTCGCGCGGCAATGCCGCAGCCAGGTCCCACATCGAGACGCTGATGGGCGGCTTGCCGCCCCATTGCAAGGTGATCACCGTGATCGACGGCCACCCTGCGACGCTTGCCTGGCTGGGCGGGGTTGCGGGCCACCAGACCATTCCGCTGGGGGTGGAGCATTTCGGCCAGACCGGCACCATCGGCGATCTCTACCGCCACCACGGTCTGGACGCTGCCACCATTGTGGCCAAGGTGAACGGGCTGACTGCTGGCAAACGGGTCAGCAACGCGGTGCCGGCCAGGTAATCACCCGGCAGAGCTTGCAAGATCTGATTGAAGTACAGAGGCGGCCGCGCGGACACGCGGCCGCCCTTCCTGAGTCACTCCGCCACGCAATCCGCGAAGTAATGGGTCAACCCATCAGGGCCGGTCTCCTGGACCAGCCCGTGAATGTCGGTCTCAAACCCCGGGCATTCCCGCCCGAAGGCGCGGTTGAACTTCAGGTATTCCACGATCTTCTTGTTGAACACCTCGCCGGGGATCAGCAGCGGAATGCCGGGCGGGTAGGGGGTCACCAGGCTGGTGGTGATGCGCCCCTCCAGCTCGTCGATCGGCACCCGCTGGGTGGTGCGCCGGGCAATATGGCTGAAGGCATCGCTCGGCTTCATCGCCGGGGTCAGGTCGCTCAGGTACATCTCTGTCGACAGCCGCGCCACGTTGTTCTTGGCATAAAGCGCATGCACATGTTCGCACAGGTCGCGCAGCCCCATCTGTTCATAGCGCGGCTGGCTGGCGCAGAACTCCGGCATCGCGCGCGGCACGGCCAAGTTGCGGGCAAAGTCGTCCTTGAACTGCTGCAGCGCGCTCAGCAGCGAGTTCCAGCGGCCCTTGGTGATGCCGATAGTGAACATGATGAAGAAGGAATAGAGCCCGGTCTTCTCCACCACCACGCCATGCTCGGCCAGGTATTTGGTCACGATCGAGGCCGGGATGCCCCAGTCCTCGAACCTGCCGTCGAGGTTGAGGCCCGGGGTGATGATGGTGGCCTTGATCGGGTCCAGCATGTTGAAGCCGGGCGCCATGTCGCCAAATCCGTGCCAGCTGTCCTCGCCGCCTGCCTGCACGCCGTCGGCATCGGTTTTCCTCAGCACCCAATCCTTGGTGCTGCCGATGCCGTCCTCGGCCAGATCCTCCGGCCCCCAGACCTGGAACCACCAGTCATCGGCGCCGTATTCCTCGTCGACCTTGCGCATGGCGCGGCGGAAATCCAGCGCCTCCATGATGCTTTCCTCGACCAGCGCGGTGCCGCCCGGCGGCTCCATCATCGCCGCCGCCACATCGCAGCTGGCGATGATCGAATACTGCGGGCTGGTGGAGGTGTGCATCAGGTAGGCTTCGTTGAACAGATGCCGGTCCAGCTTGGTCTCCTCGCTGTCCTGCACCAGCACATGGCTGGCCTGACTGATGCCTGCCAGCAGCTTGTGGATCGACTGGGTGGCATAGGTCACCGAATGCTTGGTGCGCGCCCTTTTGCGGCCCATCGCGTGGTAGCTGCCGTAGAACGGGTGGAAGGCCGCGTGCGGCAGCCAGGCTTCGTCGAAATGCAGGTTCTCCGTATAGCCGTCCAGCTGCCCCTTGATCACTTCGGTGTTGTAGAGCACCCCGTCATAGGTCGACTGGGTCAGCGTCAGGATCCGCGGTTTCACCGCATCGGCATCCACATCCTCCAGCAGCGGATTGGCGCGGATCTTGGCCTTGATGCTGTCGATTTCGAACTCCGAATGCGGGATCGGCCCGATGATGCCCCAGTGGTTGCGGGTCGGTTTCAGGAACACCGGGATGGCGCCGGTCATGATGATCGAATGCAGGATCGACTTGTGGCAGTTGCGGTCCACCACCACCACATCGCCCGGCGCCACCGTGTGATGCCAGACCATCTTGTTGGAGGTCGAGGTGCCATTTGTCACGAAATAGCAGTGATCGGCGTTGAAAATCCGCGCCGCATTGCGCTCTGACGCGCCGATGGCGCCGTTGTGGTCCAGAAGCTGCCCCAGCTCCTCCACCGCGTTGCAGACATCGGCGCGCAGCATGTTCTCACCGTAGAACTGGTGGTACATCTGCCCGACCGGGCTTTTCAGGAACGCCACACCGCCGGAATGCCCCGGGCAATGCCAGGAGTAGGAGCCGTCCTCGGCATAATCCAACAGCTTCCTGAAGAACGGCGGCTGGATGCTTTCCAGGTAACTCTTCGCCTCGCGGATGATGTGTCGGGCGACAAATTCCGGCGTGTCCTCGAACATATGGATGAAGCCGTGCAGCTCGCGCAGGATGTCATTGGGCAGGTGGCGGCTGGTCTTGGTTTCGCCGTAGATATAAATCGGCACATCGGCGTTCTTCCAGCGCACCTCCTCTATAAACGTGCGCAGGGCGACCACCGCGGGGTCCAGATCCGGGCCGGGGGTGAACTCCTCGTCGTCGATCGACAGCACAAAGGCGCTGGCGCGGGACTGCTGCTGCGCATATTGCGAAAGATCGCCATAGCCGGTGACGCCCTGCACTTCGAATCCTTCGTCTTCGATGGCCTGGGCCAGCGCCCGGATACCGGAGCCTGAGGAGTTCTCGGAGCGGAAATCTTCGTCAATGATGACAATGGGAAAGCGGAATTTCATGCTGTTCTCCTAGCGGGTGTCCAGCCCTGTTTTCGAGGATACAGGCTGCCCGCATTGATGCAACGCCCGCGGCAGGGCGCAGTTCGCGTTACGCCTATCCGTAAAGGCCGCCAAGAGGGCATGTGCAGAATCTGCTGGCTTTTGCGGGGCATATAGTTGACATTGTCAATTATCGTGACTCAGCACCGCTTCAACCTGCACCAATCCCTTGGCTATCAGATCACCATGCTGGCGCGCGTGAACGAGCGCCGCTTTGAACAGCGCATCGCCAAATACGGGCTGAGCCGCGTCACCTGGTGCGTGCTGCTGGCGGCGGGGGAGGAAGGTCTGGCGACCCCGTCGGAGATCGCGGACTTCATCGGCATCGACCGCACCGCCATCTCCCGCGCCCTGCGGCAGATGGAGGCACGCGGCCTGATCACCCGCAGCAGCGGCAGCGGCGACGGCCGTTCGATCCGGGTCGAACTGGCCGCACCGGGGCAGGCGGCGCTGCAGGCAGTGCTGCCCATCGCGAAAGAAAACGCCGCCTATTTTGAGGCCAAGCTGACCGGCGAAGAACTGGTAGAGTTGCGCCGGTCCATCGCCAAGCTGCTTCAGGGCGAGCCGCGCATCGTCGCCAAGCTGTAAATCACCGGGGGCCATACTTCATGGGCAAACTGTTTTCCTACCGCAACCGGCCTGTGCATCTGGGGCCGTATCCGATGGAGACGCTGGCGCGGCAGGCAGAGCCGGACAGGATGGCCGCGCTGCCGCCGTTGGCGAAGGTCAGTTTCCGGCGCCCCGACGCGCCGCTCTCCATCGTCAACGCGATGCGAGAGTATCAAGCGATGCTGGATGCCACCCGCGAGGGGCTGGTGAAGAAGGAACGCGCCGAGATCCCCGCCAGCCCGCAGGAGCGTACGGATCACCTGAAGGCCTTCGGCTACTTCTGCGACGCCTCGCTGGCGGGCGCCTGCGCGGTGCCCTCCGGCGCCTGGCTGGATGCGCCGCTGGTGAACCCGGATGTGGCGGCGCTGGCGGACACCCTGCGCAGCAAGCAGACCAAGACCTTTGCCTCCGGTATCGACGTGGTGATGGCAAACTTGCGCGAGGCGATGCAGGCCCCGCCCGCGGACTGCCGCCACCACACGCACGCGCTGGTCTATGTCTACGAATTCCCCCGCGACCCCGAAGCCGGGGAAAGTGGCACCGATTGGCTTTCGGACGCCCAGGACCAGCGCGCCTGCCTGCGGGCAGCGGAAACCGTGGTGACGCTGGCCAACTACATCCGTCTTCTGGGCTGGGAGGCTCGCGCCCACACCGGCGCCGCCACGGATGCGCACTTGGGCAAGCTGGCGGTGCAGGCAGGGCTTGCCACCTATGAGGACGGCGTGCTGACAAACCCCTTTCTTGGCGCCCGCTTCGGCATCGCCGCCGTCACCACCACGCTGGAACTGGCACCTGATTTGTCGCTGGTGCCGGGGCAGGCGCCTGGCCTCAAGTACCGGCTGGGCCTGGGCGCCCACGCCAAAAGCGCCGCCACCCGCGACCCCTACGCCAAGCGCCGCTTCATGGACGGCCCGCACCCGTTTGAGACCCTGAAACGGGTTGACGATCCGACAACCTATATCGACGAAAGGAACGTCGCCCGGGTACCGAAACGCGCCGACATGTTCGCGCGCGCCCTGTTCGGTGACCTCGGCAAAGGCCCGCAGGAGGCGGCAAAGAACGGCAACTACGTCCGCAAATCCTCCTCCGCCTTTGCCTTCCGCTCCTCCCTCGCGGCCTTCGTGCTGCTGCAGGACGGCGAAGCCACGCCACAGGTGGACCCCAGCGCCGCAGACGCCGCCCGCAACGCCGCGGATATCAAGGCCGCAGCCTATTTCCTCGGCTGCGATGCGGTGGGAATTTCACGTTGCCCGGACTGGGCCTATTACTCCCACGATGCCGCGGGCGAACCCTTGGCGCCCTACCACGAAAACGCCATCAGCATCATCATCGACCAGGGCCACGAAACCATGGAGGGCGCCTCCGGTGATGACTGGATCGCCTGCGCCCAGTCGATGCGGGCTTATCTGCGGTTCTCTCTGCTGGGCGGGGTGATCGCGCAGCAGATCCGCAACCTCGGCTATACTGCCCGGTGCATTCGGTGATGGACGGCGAGGTGCTGCAGCCGCCGCTCTTGCTGCTGTCCGGCCTCGGCGAGGTCTCCCGCATCGGCGAGGTGATTCTGAACCCCTTCCTCGGCCCCCGCCTGAAATCCGGCGCGGTGACCACCAACCTGCCGATGACACACGACAAACCGGTCGACTTTGGCCTGCAGCGGTTCTGCGAGGCCTGCAACAAATGCGCCCGCGAATGCCCCTCCGGCGCCATCACTGCAGGCCCGAAGCTGATGTTCAACGGCTACGAGATCTGGAAGTCCGACAGCCAGAAATGCACCACCTACCGGGTCACCGTGCCCGGCGGCGCCATGTGCGGCCGCTGCATGAAGACCTGCCCCTGGAACCTGGAGGGGCTGTTTGGCGAGGCACCGTTCCGCTGGGCTGCGATGAACCTGCCGGGCAGCGCGCCGCTGCTTGCAAAACTCGACGACGCGCTGGGCAATGGCGAGGTGAACGGCACTAAAAAATGGTGGTGGGACCTGGAGATGGTGGCGGAGGGGCCGTATGCTCTCTCCCAGCATCCTGTGAACGCCCGCAAGCTGTCCAAGGACCTGGACCTGAAGTTCGAAGACCAGACCCTGGCGGTCTACCCGGCGCCACTGGCACCGCCGCCCTATGCCTGGCCTGCGCCGATGGACCGCGAGGCCGGGATTGCCGCCTATCAGGCCATGATCCCGGCGACGGAGCACAAGCGCCGCCGCGCCGCGAGCCTGCCGCCGGAGCATGTCTATTCAGCCGGTCAGGGCGACGCTCCGGTGATGCGGGTGCGTCTGTCGAAGGTTGAGCACATGACGGACGCGGTCTCCAAGTACGAGTTCTCCCTGCCGGATGGTGCTCCGCTGCCCCCGGCCTCTGCAGGCGCCCATATCGACGTGGTGGTGGCCCCGGAGTTTTTCCGCCAATACTCGCTGTCCGGCGACCCGGCAGACCGCTCGAAATACCAGATCGCGGTGCTGCGCGAGGACGAGGGCCGCGGCGGTTCCAAGCTGATGCACCGCATCTTCGAAGAGGGGCGCATGGTCTTCATCTCCAAGCCCATCAACCACTTCCCTCTGGTCGAGGATGCTGCCAAATCCTACTTGATGGGCGGCGGCATCGGGGTGACGCCGATGATTGCCATGGCCCACCGTCTGCACGCGCTGGGCCGGGACTTTGAGTTCCGCTACTCTTGCTCGAAACAGGCAAATGCGGGTTTCCTGCAAGACCTGCAGAACGTCCCTTGGTCAGACAAAGTGCACCTGCATTTTTCCGACCAGGGCACCCGCGCAGACCTGGACGAAGTGCTGCAATACGCGCCGGGCAGCCATGTCTACACCTGCGGGCCGGAGATCTACATGCAGGCGGTTTTGGATGCGGCCGAAACCAATGGCTTCCCCGAAGAAGCGCGGCATATGGAATATTTCTCAGTACCGGAGCAGCCAGAGTATGAGGACCATCCCTTCACCCTGAAGCTGGCTAAAACGGGCGGCGAGATCCGGGTGCCAGCAGAGCAGACCGCTACAGAGGCTTTGGCCGAAAGCGGCATCCATGTGGACGTCAAGTGCTCCGACGGCATCTGCGGCGTCTGCAAATGCGGGCTGCTCTCGGGCGCGGCGGAGCACCGCGATTTCGTGCTCTCCAACAAGCAGCGCGAAGGGGCGATCATACTTTGCCAGTCCCGTGCGCTGGAGCCGGGCGGGGTGCTGGAAATCGATTTGTAAGCGGCAGGCGGTGCAATTTTCTTAGATAAGAAAATTGCCAAAAGTTTTGAAAAAACTTTTGCGCGCGAGGCGGCGGCAGCTCAGAACGGCTGCCGCTCGCCCAGCAGATAGCGCGCCGCATCCGCGTAATCGAATACCAGCGAGACCACGATCACCGCGCACACCGTCAGAATGATCCGCCGCGGCCAGATGGGCATATCCGGGCGCGCCTGCTGGCGCCACAGCCAGAAAATCAGCGGTGTCCAGAAAAGGATATGCGGCAGCCCAAGCAGCCGCACATAGCCGAGCTGCCCGTAGATCCAGTAGACCCCGCCTGCCGCCAGCACACTGACCGCCACTGTTACCAGTCCCGCGATCCGGCTGGTCCTCCAGATCAGCAGCGCCAGCGGCAGCACAAAGGCGCCCAGAAACAGGATGTTGACCCAGACCTGCACCCACAGCGGTTGGGTTGCAATTGCCTCTTCCAATGTCATGGCACGGCCCTCCCGCCCGCGACCCTAGGCAAGGGCAGGGCGGGCGGCAAGAGCTACAACGGAGAGCCCTCGCGCATCTTGTCCTGCTCGTCCGGCGTCGGCGTGTGGTTGAACACGTAAGCCGTGCGGCAGGCCTCCTCGCCGCCCAGTTCCGCAATCCTGCGGCGCTGATCGGCAAAAGCGCGGGCGTTCACTTCTTCGGGATCGCAGATCGCCCGCAGCCGCCGCTCGCCCTCCGCCAGGGCTGCTTTGATCTGCGGGTCTTTCCCTCCGTCCATTGCCCGGTCCGCCTGCTCATGCGGATCACCCTCCAGGTCGAACAGCTGCGGCGGCATTCCGGCGTAGTGGACATATTTCCACTTGCCCCAGCGCACCATGAAAGCGCCGGTTCTGGAGCCGCCGTCGTGGTATTCGCTGAACCCGGTGCGGCTCTCGTCATAGGGAGCATTGGCAATCGCGCGCAGCGACACGCCCGGTAGCTCCGCATCCTCCGCCAAGCCGCAAACCTCGTGCGCGGTGGCGGCGATGTCGGTCAGGCTGGTGCAGGTCGCCACCTTTTGCCCCGCCGCAATCCCCGGCCCGGCGGCGATCATCGGCACCCCGGCGGATTGCTCATACATGACCTGCTTGGTCCAGAACCCCTGATCCCCCATCATGTCGCCATGATCCGACACATAGAGGATCACCGTGTTCTCCAGCTGGCCGCTGGCCTCCAGCGCCCGGATCACCCGGCCCGCGCAATGGTCCATGAAGGACGTCAGCCCGTAATAGGCGGCCTTGGCCTCGCGCATCTTCTGTTCGTCGAAGTAATCATCGTAGTTGAAGAAACCCGCGATGTTGCGCAGCTCCTCATGCTCCGGCAGCCCTTTGCCATAGCCCACCGGCAGGTCCATCTCTGCCGGGTCGTACAGGCTGTACCATTCCTCGGGGCAGGTGAGGGGGTAGTGCGGGCTGACCAAGGACACAAAGGCCGCCCAGGGCTGCTGCTGCCGCTTGGGATCCGCCAGCCAGGCTTCTGCCGCTTCGGTGATGGCCAAATCATAGTCGGTATAGGTGCTGGACCCGGTGCCGACATCACCCGCCAGTTCCGCTGCCGAGTCATAGGGCGGCGGGTTTTCCCGCAGCAGGCCAATCGCCCAGCCGACGCCTCCGACCACATGCATCGGCAGGATTTCTCCGGAAAAGCCGTTGTCGTCCTCGGCAGACCGGAAATGCAGCTTGCCGATCGAGACCACCTCGCGCCCCGCCTCCCTCAGCTGATGCATCCAGCTGCGCGGGGTTCCGGCGTAGGGCGTCGCGCTGTCCCAATGCCCGGTCCTGTGCACCCAGTCTCCGGTGGCCAGCGCCGCCCGGGTCGGCACGCACATGGGGGAGGGCGTATAGGCCGCAGTGAACATCGTGCCGCGCGCCGCCAATGCATCCAGGTTCGGGGTCTTCACGATGGGATGGCCCGCGCAGCCCATCGCATCCTTGCGGTGCTCATCCGAGATGATGACCAGGAAATTCGGCGGTTGGGTCATGCTGTCCTCCCCTTTTGGATTGGCCCCAGACTGGCGGCAAAACACAGCGCCTGAATGCCCGTTTGCGGCATCCGGGCGGCAGAATGCCCCTTTGCGCTCCGGCTGCTCTGCTGCTTCCAGGGTTGCGGGCTGCGGAACAGGCTGCTATTTCCGCTCCGGTGATTGTTATGATATAACATAAAGGAAACGCGCATGACAGACAGCAGGCTGCCGGTAACCGTGCTCTCGGGCTTCCTCGGAGCGGGTAAGACCACGCTTTTGAACCACGTCCTGAACAACCGCGCGGGCCGCCGGGTTGCGGTGATCGTCAACGACATGAGCGAAGTGAACATCGACGCCGATCTGGTGCGCGGTGAAACGGAACTGTCGCGCCAGGATGAAAAGCTGGTGGAAATGACCAACGGCTGCATCTGCTGCACCCTGCGCGACGACCTGCTGCAGGAGGTGCGCCGTCTCGCGGGCGAAGGGCGGTTCGATTACCTGCTGATTGAAAGCACCGGCATTGCCGAGCCGCTGCCGGTGGCCGCAACCTTCGATTTCCGTGATGCCGAAGGGCAGAGCCTCTCGGACGTGGCGCGCCTCGACACCATGGTGACCGTGGTCGATGCGGTGAACCTGCTGAAGGACTTTTCCAGCCATGATTTCCTCAGCGACCGCGGCGAAAGCCTGGGCGAGGAGGACGACCGCACCCTGGTCAATCTGCTGACCGACCAGATCGAATTTTCCAACGTCATCATTCTGAACAAGGTGACTGAGGCGGGCCCGGCCCAGACCGAAGCGGCGATGCTGGTGATCAAGGCGCTGAACCCGGATGCCGAGGTGATCCAGACCGACTTCTCCGAAGTTGACGGAGACCGCATCTTCGACACCGGCCGCTTCGACTTTGACAAGGCCCACGAGCACCCCCTCTGGGCCAAGGAGCTCTATGGGTTTGAGCACCATGTGCCGGAAACCGAGGAATACGGCATCTCCTCCTTTGTCTACCGCGCCAAACGCCCCTTTGATCCTGCCAAGATCCATGCGCTGCTGAATGGCGACCTGCCCGGCGTGATCCGCGCCAAGGGTCATTTCTGGCTGGCCACCCGCCCGGAATGGGCCGCTGAATTCTCGCTGGCCGGCGCCATCTCCTCGGTCCGCCCGCTGGGCCTGTGGTGGGCGGCGGTGCCAACGGAACGCTGGCCCACGCATCCTGAGGCCCGGCGCGAATTCCTGCAGAACTGGGATGAGACCTGGGGCGACCGGCGCCAGGAACTGGTCTTCATCGGTGCAGGCCTCGACAAGGAAGCCACCACCGCGCGGCTCGACGCCTGCCTGATGCCGGAAACGGCAAATGGATTCGATCCGGCCTGGGCCTCCCTGGAGGACCCCTTCCCAAGCTGGCGCCGCAATGGCTGACCGCAGGGCGTGCCGCAACCTGAACTCCCGCCTGAAACGGCGGCGCAGGGCAGGGGATCCGATGCAGGCCTATGACGCGCTGCCGCCGGGGCTGCGGCAGTGGCTGGCCTCGGCCTGCCTGCCCTGGAGCCCGGCCTCGGCGCTCAGGATCTGGACCAGGGCGGGCGGCAGCCGTGATCCCGCTGCTGCGGCCGCCCGGCTGGACGCCGCTGAACAGGCGATGCTGAAACGGGACGCGCGCGTCTGGGCGTTCCGGGACTAGCTGCCGCGGCCCGCTGTGTCAGGCGGTTTTCTTCTCCGCCTCCGCGGCGGCATCATATTCCGCCCGCGCCGCATCAATCACCGGCAGATGCTCCAGCGCCCACAGCCCCAGCGCCTTGACCGGTTCGCGGAACGATTCCCCCAGCGGCGTCAGCGCGTATTCCACCTTGGGCGGGATTGTCGGGTGATAGGTGCGGCTCACCAGCCCGTCACGCTCCAGCTCGCGCAGGGTAAGGCTCAGCATCCGCTGGGAAATCCCCAGATGCCGCTTCAGCTCATTGAACCGCAGCACGCCGTATTGCGCCAATGAGATCACGATCAGCACGCTCCAGCGGTCGCCGACCCGCGACAGCACCTCATTGATGCGCCCGCATTCCGGGCATTGCGCCTCTGCCATGGTGGTTCCTTCCGTGTAACCGGGGCTCAGAAATGTGCCTTCTTGTGCCCTTTCCGGTACCACTTATATAGCCGGTTACAAATTTATACCACCTGTCACACAAGGCCGCGAAAGGACCGGACACATGAGCAAGAGCTCCCTGATCGAGAAGCTGAACTGGCGCTACGCCACCAAGAAGATGGACCCCTCCAAGGCGGTCCCGCAGGAAAAGGTCGACCAGATCATCGAGGCGATCCGCATGGCGCCGACCTCCTCCGGCACCCAGCCGTTTGAGGTCTTCGTGATCACCAGCCCGGAAATCCGCGCGCAGATCCGTCCGCACGCCTGGGATCAGGCCCAGATCACCGACGGCTCGCATCTCATCGTCTTTGCCGCCTGGGACAATTACTCCGAGGACCGGATCGACGCGGTGACCCGCCAGATGACCGAGGAGCGCGGTGAGATCCCGATGCTGAACCAGTATTACGACAATCTCAAGGCGACCTACCTGCCGCGCGAGGAGCGCACCAACCACGACCACGCCGCCCGCCAGGCCTACATCGCGCTGGGCTTTGCGCTGGCTGCCGCGGCTGAGCTGGAAGTGGACAGCACCCCGATGGAGGGCTTCACGCCCGAAAAGATCGATGAAATTCTTGGCCTCAAGGACAAGGGCCTGCGCTCCGTCGTCCTGCTGCCGCTCGGCTACCGCGCTGAAGAGGGCGACTGGCTGCTGCCGATGAAGAAAGTGCGCAAATCCCGCGACAGCATCGTGACCGAAATCGCCTGATATTTCCGACCCCGGCGGCAGGCGGCCCGTTCCGCGGCCTGCCGCCGACTTTCTGTTTGCCGGCAGAAAATTCCCCGGCGGAAACCTTTAATACACTGTTTTCGCGCTACATTGGAAAGGCAGCACTGTTTTTTGCCGGGCAGATGCAGTCTGGTGCCAGTGCCGCTCGCTGTGATTGTGCCACGGGGAGGGTGTTGTTTATATGTTTACTGCCGACTTCTCCGTGGGTGAGCTGGATCCGGCGCTGAAATCCCTTTTCTTTCTGTGGAAAAGCGCGTCCGAGGCGGATGCGTTCCCGCGGCTTTCCAAATTGGGCCTGCCCTATCCAGCCACGATGCCGAATATCCTGTCGGTCTTTGAAATCGAACGGACCCAGGCCGGGGAGGCCTGCGATTTCAAGGCTCTCTATGTGCGCAACAAGATCATCAACACGCTGAGCAGCAAGTTCGCGGGCACCCGGCTTACGGAACATCCCGGCTTCGGCCCCGGCTCCATGATGTGGAGCTGCTTTGCCGAACTGGCCGCCAACCCCCGCCCGCTGCTGATCTCGCTGCCCTATGTCGGCCCGCTGCCGGAGTACCGGAGCACCACCGAAGTTTACCTGCCGCTGCGCGGGGAGGGCACGACGGCCGACTATGTCCTGGTGGGTGTCGTCCTGCTGGAACAGGAGTACCGCTCCAAGGCACCCTGACCCTGGCAGGGCAGGCGCAGCGGGCTGGCCGCCAGGGCAAACCGGCATGGGCAGCCGCCCAAATGCGTCTTCCCCTTGCCCCGCAGGGCTTTTCCCTTGCGCGCACCCGGGAATCCGCCTATATCGCGCGCTGTCAGAACATGGGCGGCGAACGTCCGGGCGGCATATCTGAGCAGGGCTGAGGAACACCTCGGCCCTTTGTGTTTGTTTGATCAGATATGCGCCGGGCCACGATCTGGACTGGCTTAACCAAGACCGGCGGAGACAACCGCATGGCCAGAAACACTTAGTAAAGGAAACCTGAGACCTCATGGCTCAAAACGCATCGATGGAGGAATTCGAAGCCCTCCTGAACGAAAGCTTCGAAATGGACACCCCGGACGAAGGTTCGGTTGTCAAAGGCAAGGTGCTGGCGATCGAAGCCGGCCAGGCCATCATCGACGTCGGCTACAAGATGGAAGGCCGCGTTGATCTGAAAGAATTCGCAAACCCCGGCGAAGCGGCTGAAATCGCAGTTGGCGACGAAGTCGAAGTGTTCCTGCGCGCCGCAGAGAACGCCCGTGGCGAAGCCGTCATCTCCCGCGAGATGGCCCGCCGCGAGGAAGCCTGGGACCGCCTGGAAAAAGCCTACGCAGACGATCAGCGTGTCGAAGGCGCGATCTTCGGCCGCGTCAAGGGCGGCTTCACCGTCGACCTCGGCGGCGCCGTGGCCTTCCTGCCCGGCTCCCAGGTTGACGTGCGCCCCGTGCGCGACGCAGGCCCGCTGATGGGTCTGAAGCAGCCGTTCCAGATCCTGAAGATGGACCGCCGCCGCGGCAACATCGTTGTCTCCCGCCGTGCGATCCTCGAAGAGTCCCGCGCCGAGCAGCGCGCCGAAGTTATCGGCAACCTGTCCGAAGGCCAGGCAGTCGACGGTGTCGTCAAGAACATCACCGAATACGGTGCGTTTGTTGACCTGGGCGGCGTTGACGGCCTGCTGCACGTCACCGACATGGCATGGCGCCGTGTGAACCACCCCTCCGAGATCCTGTCGATCGGCGAAACCGTCAAGGTTCAGGTCATCAAGATCAACAAAGAGACCCACCGCATCTCCCTGGGCATGAAGCAGCTGCAGGAAGACCCGTGGGATCTGGTTGGCGCCAAGTACCCGCTGTCCTCCGTGCATAAGGGCCGCGTCACCAACATCACCGATTACGGTGCATTTGTTGAGCTGGAGCCGGGCGTCGAAGGTCTGGTTCACGTCTCCGAAATGTCCTGGACCAAGAAAAACGTCCACCCGGGCAAAATCGTCTCCACTTCCCAGGAAGTCGACGTCATGGTTCTGGAAATCGACGGTGCCAAGCGCCGCGTGTCCCTGGGCCTCAAGCAGACCATGCGCAACCCGTGGGAAGTCTTCGCTGAGACCCACCCGGAAGGCACCCAGGTCGAAGGCGAAGTCAAGAACATCACCGAATTCGGTCTGTTCATCGGCCTCGACGGCGACATCGACGGCATGGTTCACCTGTCCGACCTGTCCTGGGACGAGCGCGGCGAAGATGCGATCCAGAACTACCGCAAAGGCGACGTGGTTCAGGCCGTTGTCTCCGAAGTGGACGTCGACAAAGAGCGTATCTCGCTGTCGATCAAAGCCCTGGGCGGCGACAAGTTCGCTGAAGCCGTGGGCGGCGTGAAGCGCGGTTCCGTGATCACCGTTGAAGTGACCGCGATCGAAGACGGCGGCATCGAAGTGGAATACGAAGGCATGAAGTCCTTCATCCGCCGCTCCGACCTGTCCCGCGACCGTGCCGACCAGCGCCCCGAGCGTTTCTCGGTTGGCGACAAGGTCGACGTGCGCGTCACCAACGTCGACTCCAAGACCCGCCGCCTGGGCCTGTCCATCAAGGCGCGCGAGATCGCGGAAGAGAAAGAAGCAGTGGAACAGTATGGCTCCTCGGACTCCGGCGCATCGCTGGGCGACATCCTGGGCGCCGCACTGAAGTCGGGCGACTGATAAGTCCCCGGCCTCACGGCTCGAAAACGGAAAGCCCCGCAGGCAACTGCGGGGCTTTTTGTGTGCGGAAAGGGCGCTACGCCCCGTTTGACCCGGCGCCCCCGCAGCGCTAAGCATCATCCGGTCGGCGGCACAGGTGTCTTGTCTTGCAACATGCAGGTTCCAAACGGAAATCAGAGGCGGTGACCATGCGGTCCCGGCCGGATTTCTATGGAATTGAAACCCTCTCCGCGCGTTACCGGAAACAGACCTTCAAACCCCACGCCCATGACGAATACCTCCTCGGCGTGATCGACGGCGGTGTCCACGCCGTCTGGTGCCGCGGGGGCATGAACCAGGTGCCGCAAGGGTCGGTGGTCACGATGCGGCCCGGCGATGTCCACCACGGCGGTGCCGGGCATGAGGCTGGCTGGCGGCAGCGGATGATCTACATTCCCGAGGCCGGAATGCGGTCGCTTCTGGAAGATATCACCGGCCGCGCGCCTGCCGGAACACTGGATTTCGGCGCCGCCTTCCATGCGCGCCCCGGCCTGGCCCGGCGGTTCGCCGCCCTGCACGAGGTTCTGCACGCATCGGACCAGACGCTTGCGCGGGACGTGGCGCTCGATGCGCTGCTGGGCGGCCTGCTGCGCGAACTGATGCCACAGGAATCCCGGCCGCAGCCGCACGCCACCGGGCGCATCGCCGACGCCATCGACTACCTGCACAGCCGGGTCGAGGAGGACGTGCCGCTGGGCGATCTCTGCCGCATCACCGGGCTGCGGCGGCGGCAGACGATCGACGCCTTCCGGCGCGCCACCGGCCTGCCGCCCCATGCCTGGCATCTGCAGCGCAAGGTCCAGCACGTGAAGCGCCTGCTGCGCGCGGGCCTCTCCCCGGCGGAGGCCGCCGCCCAGGCGGGTTTCGCGGACCAGAGCCACATGGGCCGCCACTTCCGGGCCATCACCGGCATCACCCCCGCAGCCTACGCCAGGGGCTGACACCGCGTTTTCGTTCTATATCGCCTGGCTCCCGGCGGCCTATCCCGCTCCTGACGTTTTACGCAACGGGGGCAAATATGGCTGTATCCGAGAATTTCATGGCCCGGCGGCCCGCACTCTGGGCCGATCTGGCGGTGCTGGGGGTGGCACTGGTCTGGGGCGCAAGCTACCCGGTGGCAAAGGGCGCGCTGGAGCATATGCCGGTGCTGCTTCTGATCTTCTGCCGCTTTGCGCTGACCGCGCTTGTGATGACCGCCGTGGCTTGCCGCGACCTGCGCGCGGCCTGCCGGCGGGATATTCTGTCCGGAGCTCTGCTCGGAAGCATCCTGCGCGCCATTTTCCTGGCCGAAACCTGGGGCGTTTCGATGACCACGGCCACGAACACCGCGCTGATCATCTCGCTCTGCACAATTTTCACCCCGTTCCTTGAATTCGGCCTGCAGCGGAGCCTGCCGCCTGCCGGGGTGATCGCCGGGGCGGCCGTGGCGGTGGCGGGTGTTATGGTGCTGTCGGGCGGCATGGGGGCCTTCGGCGCCGGCGATCTGCTGGTTCTCTTTGCTGCGGTCCTGCGTGCGGTGATGGTGGTTTCGACCAAACGCCTGATGGAGGGCAGCGGGCTGTCCTCAGCAGCACTGACAGCGGTGCAGGCTGTCACTGTTGCGGGGCTGGTTCTGGCGATCATACTGGCCCAGTCGGGTCCGGCCGGGCTGCTGGCCAGCGCCGGGACAGCGGGGTGGGTGGCCGTGGCCTTCCTGTCGCTGTTCTGCACCGTCGGCGCCTTCTACGTCCAGAACGCGGCGGTCCGGCGCACCAGCCCTACGCGGGTCAGCTTCCTGATGGGAACAGAGCCGCTGTTCGGCTTTGCGCTGGCCTGGGCGCTGCTGTCCGAACCAGCCAGCGCAACCACGCTGATCGGGGCCGGGCTGATTGTCGGCGGCACCTTCTTTGGCCTCGCGGCAGAGGGGCGGCGCTGACGCCCGTGCGCCAGCCTCGCCCTTTGGCACCCGTCAGTTCGGCCGCACGGCCACCAGCACGACGCCCAGTTCCGCCTCAAGCTCCTGCAGCTTCTTCAGCTGATCCTCGGGCAGGGCGGCGGTATCCGCTTCGACACCGGCCAGTGCCACCACCGGGCTGCCGATGTCCTTTTCGAGGCTCTTGATCGCGTCCAGTTTATCAGCCTCAAGGGTGGCAAGCGGGTACAGCATGGTCGTCTCCTCTATGTTGATGAGATCAACTATAGCCGATTCTCGGGATTTCAGGCCTGCGGACACGAAAAAAGGCCCCGGCGGTTGCCGGGGCCTTTCGCATCATGTGCGGGATCAGGCGGCGTGCTGGGTGCTGTCCGCGTGGGTGACAACATCCGGCTCCAGGTCCCAGTTCTTGCCGTCCAGCCCGTCGATCTGGTCGTCCTCGGAGACCTTCAGGCCAACCGTCCGCTCCAGGATGAAGGCCAGGATCAGTGCCGTGACTACCCCGGCGCCGATGCAGACGGCAGTGCCCACCAGCTGCATCACCAGCGAGATTTCACCGTGCTGGAACGCATAGGCGCCTTCCTCGATCCCGAAGTAGCCGCCGCGCGGGGTGCCGGCCTTGAACAGGCCCAGCAGCACCATGCCCAGGGTGCCGCAGCCCAGGAACAGCGGGAACAGCTTGTGCTCGTCGATGCCGCGCTTCAGGGTGAACTCATAGACAGCATAGGCCGCAAACGGCGCCACCAGGCCGACGATGAAGGCCTGCCAGGGCAGGTAGACATCAAAGCCGGATGCGCCTGCGACATAGCCCGCCAGCGGCCCCAGCAGGGTATAGGCGTATTTGCCGGTGGCATAGGCGATCAGCAGCCCGGTGATGGCGCCGCCGGCCCAGACCATGGCGTAGTTGTTGATGGCGATGCCGACGCTGGTGTCGGCCATGGTGACGCTGACCGCCAGCGCCTCGGGGTCAAAGAAGAACAGGCAGGACAGGATCACCATCGGCAGGCCGGCAAAGATCAGCAGCAGGCCCGGCGCGCACAGCCCGATGCTCGGCGCCAGATAGGCCGAGATCCGCGGATGCGGCGCCATCATGCCGGGGCGGGCGCCCAGCTTGGGGGTGAACACCAGCGCCATGCCGGCCGGGAACAGGTAGACAAAGCCGACGCCGAAGAAGTCGTGGAAGCCCGCATTGGTCAGCGGCCCGACCGAGCCCCAGGTCGCCCAGCTGAGCGCCGAGGACACCACCGCGGCCACGACGCAGGTGATGAAATAGGCCGAGGCCTTCATCCGCTCCGACACCGCGAAATGCAGCAGAATGTTGATGATGCCCGCAAACACCGCCAGGAAGAAGATGAAGATCTGGAAGGTGTTCAGCCCCGGGAAGGTCGCCGGGTCGGTGTGATGCGCCAGCGCATTGGTCATGGCGCCGCCCAGCCACCAGTCCTTGATCGAATCCATCATGGTCGCGCCTTCCATGATGTAATACTGCCCGGCCCACAGGCCGAAACCGATGACGTAATAGGTGGCAAAGCCGAGGAAGAACCCCAGCGTCTTCTCGATGGTCGAGTTGAACAGGTTCCGCCGCCGCGCGGTGCCCGCGTCGATCAGCAGCAGGCCGACGACGACCAGGATGGCCCCGACGATACCCGATGCATACAGGATGTTCTGCACCAGGGAATTCAGGGTGACTTGCTGTACATGTATCGTGCTCATGTCCAATGGCATTATTAGTTCTCTCCAAGTTGGTTTGCCGTCCTGCCGGTTGTTTGCCACCAGCTTTGACAGGCCGGCGCCCGTTGCCGCCAAAGAGCGGGCGCGCCGGTTCGATTGGGACCAGACCCGGTCAGCTCTTCTGACGCGGCTGGTTATGGAAAGGATGAGCGATGCGGGGCGCTTTACAATAAAAAAGTTTTACTTTGCGGAAATATAGTTTCATATGCGGCATCTGCCCGCCCGGCATGCCGCATCCGGCGCGCCCGGCCTCGTGAGGTGCCGGTTTCAGGGCACTGAAGGCGGCAGGCCGCGGCCGCCGCGAATCAAGCGGGCCTTGGCCGGCGCACCGGCGCCGATGCCGCGCTGCGGCGGCGCCTTGCCGCCCTGGATTGGGCCCTTGCAGCCTGAAAAGGTGGTGAAGAGCCGCCGATTTGGCCGTCAAACCTGCGGCATTTTGTTCCCCCGCGCGCGAATTTTTCCTATACTCTCAGAATAATAGCCAGAACATACCGGCATCCTGGGAGGAAAAAGAACATGATCCGCTCTGAGTTGATTCAGAAGATTGCAGACGAAAACCCGCACCTGTATCAGCGGGATGTAGAGAGGATCGTGAACACGGTGTTCGAGGAAGTGACCGATGCCATGGCGCGCGGCGACCGGGTCGAACTGCGCGGCTTCGGCGCCTTTTCGGTCAAGAAGCGGGACGCGCGCGTCGGCCGCAATCCCCGCACCGGCGAGACGGTCAATGTCGAGGAAAAACATGTGCCGTTCTTCAAGACGGGTAAACTCTTGAGGGACCGCCTGAACGGGAAAGCCTGATGCGTTACATTCGCTACGCGGTTCTTGGGGCACTGGCCGTTGTGCTGGTGTCCGTCTGTCTGGCCAACAGCACGGTGGTCGAGCTGAAACTGATGCCTGCGGCATTGGCGGAGCTGTTCGGCTTCAACTACAGCATCGCGCTGCCGCTCTTTGTGGTGGTGCTGGGCGGGGTTGGTGCCGGGCTGGTGATCGGCTTCCTTTGGGAATGGCTGCGCGAGCACAAGCACCGCAGCGAGGCCGCCCAGAAGGCCCGCGAGGCGCGCAAGCTGAACCGCGAGGTGACCCGCCTCAAGAAGCAGAAGAACGAAGGCAAGGACGAGGTCCTGGCGCTTCTCGAAGACGCGAACTGAGCCAGCCATGAGTGACATCCGGGTCAAGATCTGCGGGCTCAGCACGCCGCAGGATGTGGCAGCCGTGGCCGCGGCCGGGGCGGCCTATGCGGGTTTTGTGTTCTTCCCGAAATCGCCGCGCAACGTCTCTATCGCCCAGGCCGCCGCGCTGGCGGTCGAGGCGCCCATCGGGCTGTGCAAGGTGGCGCTGACGGTGAATGCCTCCGACGATGATCTGGACGCCATCACCGGCGCGGTGCCGCTCGACATGCTGCAGCTCCATGGCAAGGAAAGCCCGGAACGCGTGGCCGAGGTGCGCGCCCGCTACGGCCTGCCGGTGATGAAGGCGGTGGGCATTGCCGATGCCGCCGACATTCCCCAGATCGCGCTTTATGAACAGGTGGCCGACCAGCTCTTGATCGACGCCAAGCCGCCCAAGGAGGCAGAACTGCCCGGCGGCAACGGCCTCGCCTTCGACTGGCGGCTGCTGGCGGGGCGCAAATACTGGCAAAAGCCTTGGATGCTGGCTGGCGGGCTGACGCCGGAAAACGTGGGTGAGGCCATCCGCATGACCGGCGCCCGGCAGGTCGATGTGTCTTCCGGCGTCGAAAGCGCGCCGGGCGAAAAAGATGCGGGCCTGGTCGACGCCTTCACCAAGGCGGCCCACGCCGCCCGCGGCTGACGGCTCGCACCGCCGCCCCCTTCAGCCTGACTTGCACAGTGCAGGGTTTGAGTATTTGGACAAAGAAGAAGCGGCATCCTGTTTCTTCTTCTTTGCATAAATACTCACTGCGCAGCTGCTGCTCCAAGGCGCACCGGCCGGGGTGTTGCGTTCCCTGCGTACGCCCCTGTCACCGCATCTTAAACCGCATATGCCATGCTCTCTCCTGATCGCGGTCATTGCCGGGCCTGACATCCCCGGCACCCAGGAACAGGGCCCTTTGGCAAGGGCGCGCAGAGACAACGTTCAGCGTGCGGGAGGAACCTCCCGTCCCGCCTCCGCCCCTTGGCGGCGCCGCCAATCTGCACCTTCCAGCCTGAAGGACAGGCAGCAGACCATAGCAAGACAGGAACACACCGGCAGGGCAGGGGCCTTGGCCGGATCAAACCGGTTGCGCAATCTCCCTTTACCATAGCGCTGCCGCGCTATAGTCATGGCGGGCGCTGCGAAAGTGAGGGAAGAACCATGGCCGACGATCTTTTCAACAGCTTCATGAACGGTCCGGACGAAAACGGCCGTTTCGGCATCTTCGGCGGGCGTTTCGTGTCCGAAACCCTGATGCCGCTGATCCTGAGCCTTGAGGAAGAATACAACAAGGCCAAGGACGACCCCTCCTTCTGGGCCGAAATGGACGCCCTGTGGAAACACTATGTCGGCCGCCCCAGCCCGCTCTATTTTGCGGAGCGCCTCACCGAGGAACTGGGCGGCGCCAAGATCTACATGAAGCGCGACGAGCTGAACCACACTGGCGCGCACAAGGTGAACAACGTGCTGGGCCAGATCCTGCTGGCGCGCCGCATGGGCAAGACCCGCATCATCGCCGAAACCGGTGCCGGCCAGCATGGCGTTGCGACAGCAACTGTCTGCGCCAAGTTCGGCCTCAAGTGCATCGTCTACATGGGTGCCCACGACGTGAAGCGGCAGGCGCCGAACGTGTTCCGCATGCGTCTGCTGGGCGCCGAGGTGATCCCGGTCACTTCCGGCCGCGGCACCCTGAAGGACGCGATGAACGATGCGCTGCGCGACTGGGTCACCAACGTGCGCGACACCTTCTACTGCATCGGCACCGCCGCGGGCCCGCACCCGTACCCGGCAATGGTGCGTGATTTCCAGTCGATCATCGGCAAGGAAGTCCGGTGGCAGCTGGCCGAGCAGGAAGGCGAAGGCCGCCTGCCGGACACCGTGATTGCCGCGATCGGCGGCGGCTCCAACGCCATCGGCCTGTTCTACCCGTTCCTCGACGACCCTTCGGTCAACATCATCGGCGTCGAGGCAGGCGGTAAGGGCGTGGATGACCGGATGCAGCACTGCGCATCCCTCACCGGCGGCCGCCCCGGCGTGCTGCACGGCAACCGCACCTACCTGCTACAGGACGAGGACGGCCAGATCCAGGAAGGCTTCTCAATCTCCGCGGGCCTCGACTACCCGGGCATCGGGCCGGAGCATTCCTGGCTGCATGACACGGGGCGTGCGCAGTATGTCTCGATCACCGACAAGGAAGCGCTGGAGGCCTTCCAGGTCAGCTGCCGCACCGAGGGCATCATCCCGGCGCTGGAACCCAGCCACGCGCTGGCTCATGTGATGAAGATCGCGCCGGAGCTGCCCAAGGACCACATCATCGTGATGAACATGTGCGGCCGCGGCGACAAGGACGTGTTCACTGTCGCCAAGCACCTGGGCTTCGACATGTCCGACACCGAGGAAGGCCGCACCTTCGAGGAGTGAGCGGACACACGCAGGACAAACGAACAGGCGCCCCGCGGGGGCGCCTTTTTGTTGCAGCCCTTCTGCGGGCGGCCTCAGGCCGGGTCGGCGGCGTAGCTTTGCAGCACGCTCAGCGGCACGATGTCGAGCGCGCGCATGTGGGTGGCCTCCAGCAGGACCTTGGGCGCGCAGCCCTCGTCCGCGGCCTGCAGGAAGCGGGCGGCGCACAGGCACCAGCGGTCGCCGGGCTGCAGGCCCGTAAAGCTGAACTCGGGGCGCGGCGTCGACAGGTCGTTGCCGACATATTTGGAAAACGCCAGAAACTCCGCCGTGGTCACCACGCAGACCGTATGGCTGCCCTGATCCTCGGCGCAGGTGTTGCAATGGCCATCGCGGAAGAACCCGGTCACCGGCGCGTTGGAGCAGGGCGCAAGCGGGCCGCCCAGTACGTTGATGCTGTCGTCTTTGTTCATGGGGTGCCCCGTCCCTGATACGGTTGAGTGTAATGATAGGGCGAAACTGCCGCCCGTCCCGGTATTTCCGGCAGCGGGGACGGGGCTGTCAAACGCAAACCGCCCGCCAGCGGGGCTGACAGGCGGCAGAAAACTATCCGGGATAAGCGGATCAGGTGTTGAACAGGAAGTGCAGCACGTCGCCGTCCTTGACGACATAGCTCTTGCCCTCGGCCCGCATCTTGCCGGCTTCCTTGGCGCCCTGTTCGCCGTTGCAGGCGATGAAATCGTCATAGGCGATGGTTTCGGCCCGGATGAAGCCCTTCTCGAAATCGCCGTGGATGACGCCTGCCGCCTGCGGCGCCGCGGTGCCGGTGCGGATGGTCCAGGCGCGGGCCTCCTTGGGGCCGACGGTGAAGTACGTCTCCAGGTGCAAGAGCTCGTAGCCGGCGCGGATCAGCCGGTCGAGGCCCGCCTCTTCCAGGCCCATTTCCTCCAGGAACATCTGGGCCTCTTCCGGGTCCAGCTGGCTGATCTCTTCCTCGATCTGGGCCGAGATGATCACATGGGAGTTGCCCTGCGCCGCGGCCATTTCCGCGACCTTGGCGGAATGTTCGTTGCCCTCGACCGATTCCGACTCACCCACGTTGCAGACATAAAGCACCGGCTTGGTTGTCAGCAGCTGCAGCATTTTCCAGGCCTTGGCGTCCTCGGCGTCGACCTCGACCAGGCGGGCGGGCTTGCCGTCTTCCAGCATCGCCTGCGCGGCGGCCAGCAGCCGGTCCTGCTGCTGGGCTTCCTTGTCGTTGCCCTTCAGCTTGCGCACCAGGTTGGCGCGGCGCTTCTCGATGCTCTCGAGGTCGGCCAGCATCAGCTCGGTCTCGATCACCTCGGCATCGGCCACCGGGTCGACACGGCCGTCCACATGGGTCACGTCGCCGTCTTCAAAGCAGCGCAGCACATGGGCAATCGCATCGGTTTCGCGGATGTTGGCCAGGAACTGGTTGCCCAGGCCTTCGCCCTTGGAGGCGCCCTTCACCAGGCCCGCGATGTCGACGAAGGTCATCCGGGTCGGGATGATCTGCTTGGACTTCGCAATTGCCGCCAGCTTGTCCAGCCGCGCGTCCGGCACGCCGACCTCACCCACGTTGGGTTCGATGGTGCAGAACGGAAAGTTGGCCGCCTGCGCCGAGGCGGTTTTGGTCAGCGCGTTGAACAGCGTCGATTTGCCCACGTTGGGCAGGCCGACGATTCCCATTTTAAAGCCCATTGCGGCCTCCTGATGCCATTTGGGAGCTGCTTCTAGGCAGCATTGGGGTCCCGTGCAAGCCATGTGTGGATGGCAGAACTGCCACAGTTGCAATCTGTGTGCCGCTTCACAGACAGTATGCACACTGATTTTCCATAACGCCCTTGGCAAAGATTCAGGGAGTTTTAGAAGAGAGCTGAAAAAGCTTGGCCAAAAGTCATTATTTTTTCGAGGGGCGAAAAATGAAGAAGACAGTAATTCTGGCGGCCGCGGTTTCGGCAGCCATGGCACTGCCTGCTGCGTCGCAGGAACTGGCGCTGGGTCTGGGCTATTCCGACTACCACCGCGAGACCGCCGACGACGGGGCGATTTTCTCGGTGGACTACCTGCATGCGCCGTTTCATGAGCGCGGCCGGCTGTCGGCGCGGTTCGGCGCCACGCTGGAGGTGCAGGACGCGGGCGACATTTTTGCCGGTGTCGGCATCAGCGGCGTGATCGACCTGAACAACGACTGGTTCATCGAGACCAGCGTGATGCCGGGGGCCTATCACGAGAGCTCGCGGGAGAATGATCTGGGCTCCGCATTCGAGATCCGCAGCCTGCTGGCGGTGGGCAAACGGTTCCACAACGGCAAGGCGGTGTCGCTGGCGTTCAGCCACAAGTCCAACGCCTCCACCGCGGATGAGAACCCGGGCGTGAACTCGCTGACCCTGCGCTGGCATATTCCGCTGGGCGGCTGAGCCGGGCCGCAAAACTGCGCGGGATTGATTTCCCGCGCAACATTCGGCACACCGGGGCGGACAGATTTCAAAAGGCCCGCCCATGACCCGTATCGATGCCAAATTCGCCGAACTGAACGCCGCCGGCAAGAAAGCCTTTGTCACCTATGTGATGGCGGGCGACCCAGACTACGAGACCTCGCTGGAGGTGGTGAAGGGGCTGCCGGCCGCCGGTGTCGACATCATCGAGCTGGGCCTGCCGTTCACCGATCCGATGGCCGACGGCCCGACCATCCAGCTGGCCGGCCAGCGCGCGCTGGACGGCGGCATGACCCTGGAAAAGACGCTGCAACTGGCTGCAGATTTCCGCAAGGGCGACGACACCACCCCGATCGTGCTGATGGGCTACTACAACCCGATCTACAACCGCGGTGTGGACAAGTTCCTGGAAGACGCCAAGGCCGCGGGCATCGACGGGCTGATCGTGGTCGACCTGCCGCCTGAGGAAGACGACGAGCTGTGCATCCCGGCGCAGAAGGCGGGGTTGAATTTCATCCGCCTGGCCACCCCCACCACCGACGACGCGCGCCTGCCCAAGGTGCTGCAGAACACCTCCGGCTTTGTCTATTACGTGTCGATCACCGGCATCACCGGCGCCGCCGAGGCCGAGGCCGGCGACGTCGGCCCCGAGGTTGCCCGGATCAAGGCGGCCACCGATCTGCCGGTCATCGTGGGCTTTGGCATCAACACGCCGGAGAAGGCGCAGAACATCGCGTCTATTTCGGACGGCGCGGTGGTGGGCAGTGCCATCGTCAGCCAGATCGGTGCCGGCAAATCCCCGGCCGAGGTGCTGGCGTTTGTGAAATCCCTCGCGGACGGCGCCCACAAGGGCTGACGCCCTTACACAGTCAGGATTGAAAAGCCGCGCCTCCGGGCGCGGTTTTTGCGTTTCCAGGGGTGCGGCAAACGGGGCGTTGCTTTTGCTGTTTTGAATTGGTAAAGAAACTTTACCAAATTAAAGCGGGAGAGAGTCCGGTGCCGGTGATTACCAATATCAACGACCTGAAGCGCATCTATGAACGCCGTGTGCCCCGGATGTTCTATGATTATGCCGAAAGCGGCAGCTGGACCGAACAGACCTTCCGCGAGAATACCTCGGACTTCGAGCAGATCCGCCTGCGCCAGCGGGTGGCGGTGGACATGACCGGGCGCACCACGGCGACCCGGATGATCGGCCAGGACGTGGCGATGCCGGTGGCGCTGGCGCCGGTGGGGCTGACCGGGATGCAGCACGCCGACGGCGAGATCAAGGCGGCCCGCGCGGCGGAGGAATTCGGCGTGCCCTTCACACTGTCCACCATGTCGATCAACTCGATCGAGGAAGTGGCGGAGGCGACCGGTAAGCCGTTCTGGTTCCAGCTCTATACGATGAAGGACGAGGATTACATCCGCCGCCTGATCCAGCGGGCCAAGGATGCCAAATGCTCGGCGCTGGTGATCACGCTGGACCTGCAGATCCTGGGCCAGCGCCACAAGGACCTGAAAAACGGGTTGTCCGCCCCGCCCAAGCTGACACCGGCCACCATTGCCAACCTGATGACAAAATGGACCTGGGGCCTGCAGATGCTGGGGGCCAAGCGGCGCAATTTCGGCAATATCGTCGGCCACGTGCAGGGGGTCTCCGACACCTCGCAGCTGGGCGTCTGGACGGCAGAGCAGTTCGACCCGGCGCTGGACTGGGGCAAGGTTGAAAAGCTGATGGAGATGTGGGGCGGCAAGGTGATCCTGAAGGGGATCCTGGACGCCGAGGATGCCAAAATGGCCGCCAAGCTGGGCGCCGATGCCATCGTGGTGTCGAACCACGGCGGGCGGCAGCTGGATGGGGCGCTGAGTTCAATCCGGATGCTGCCGGAAATCATGGATGCGGTGGGCAGCGATGTGGAGGTGCATCTGGACAGCGGCATCCGCTCCGGCCAGGACGTGCTGAAGGCGCTGGCGCTGGGAGCCAAGGGCACCATGATCGGCCGCGCCTTTGTTTATGGCCTCGGTGCCATGGGGCAGCAGGGCGTCACCGCGGCGCTGGAGGTGATCCGCAAGGAACTGGACACCACCATGGCGCTGTGCGGCGAGCGCTCGGTCGAGGGCCTGGGGCGCCATAACCTGCTGATCCCGGAGGATTTCGGCGGCCGCTGGCAAGCGTGAAGCCAGCGAAATAAAGACAAACGAACGGAGTTTTTACTGTCCAAGCCTCCCGTATGCGCGCAACCTTTGGTTGTGAAATTTGGTATCGGGAGGATTTGATGAGGACGTTCCTGGCAACCTGCGCGATCGGCGCGGCAGCGATGGCGGCGCCGGCGGCGGCGCAGACGGTTTATGTCAACCAGGGCAGCGACTGGACGCCCGGCCTGCGCCAGCAGTTCTATACCCAGGACCAGGGCGCCCGCATCATGCCCATCAGCTGGATGCGGGCGCTGACCCTGCCGGAAGGCGAGGCGTTCCTGCATGATGCGCTGGCGCGCTACGGCTACCTGCCGATGGCCGGGCGGCAGGACGTGGACCTGCCCGCGGGCTTCACCACCAATGGCAGCGGCGCGGATATGGCGGTGGGGATGACCTGTTCCGCCTGCCACACCCGCCAGATCGAGGTCAGCGGCACCGCCTACCGGATCGACGGCGGCCCCGGCATCGTCGACTTCCAAAGCTTCCTGAAGGATCTGGACGACGCGGTGCTGGCGGTGCTGGCGGATGCAGGCGCCTTTGACGCTTTTGCGGACAAGGTGCTGGGCAGCGGCGGCTCTGTCTCTGAACGCAACGCGCTGAAGGAGCAGGTCGAGGTCTGGAGCAACCGCTTCCACACCCTGATTGACCGCTCGCTGCCGGACCCGGCCTGGGGACCTGCGCGGCTGGATGCGGTGTCGATGATCTTCAACCGCCTGGCGGGGCTGGATATCGGCGAGGCCTCGGATGACTACCTGATCCCGGAAAACATTGCGGTGGCCGATGCGCCGACCCGCTACCCGTTCCTGTGGAACGCGGCGCGGCAGGATTTCACCCAATGGCCGGGGTTCTCCGCCAACGGCAATGACCTGCTGGGACTGTCGCGCAATCTGGGCGAGGTTTATGGCGTCTTTGCCGATTTCCGCCCGCAGCCGCAGTCCGGGCTGCTGTTTAACCGCGACTACATCTCGCAGAACTCGGCCAACTGGGACGGGCTGAAAGAGCTGGAGCAATGGATCTGGGACATCGGCGCGCCGCAGTGGCCGTGGGAGCTGGATCATGATCTGGCGGCGGCAGGCGAGGCGGTGTTCAATCGCACCGCAGCCGAGGGCGGCTGCGTGTCCTGCCACGGCAAGAAGAAGGGCAAGTTCCGCTCGATCTTCCACACTACCTGGGAAACGCCGATCCTGGATGCGGGCACCGACACGCGGGAATGCGGGGTGCTGACCCGCATGGTGAAAACCGGGGTACTGGACGGCGCGTCGATCCCGCTGACCGGCACCACGCTGGGCGCGGAGGCCAAGGCGTTCGACGTGCTGGCGGTGTCGGTCGTCGGCGCCATCGTGCAGCACTCGCTGGGCGCCTTCGGCGAGGATTTCGTCAAGACAGCCAAGGCGGCGGAGGCGACGCCGGGCAACGCCGACGACCGCCAGGCGCTGCCGCAGTTCGAGGATCTGCGCAAGGCCTTCCCCACCGGCGACAATGCAGGGATGCTGAAGTCCGCGGCGGAACCGGGCTGCAAGTACGAGGCGCGGGTGCTGGACGGCATCTGGGCTGCGGCGCCTTATCTGCACAACGGATCGGTGCCGACGCTGCGCGACCTGCTGACCGCGCCCGAAGACCGCCCGGCGGCGTTCAAGCCCGGCCCGAACTACGATATCGAGGCCGTGGGCATGGCGGCGGATCAGACCGCCTTTGACCACGTGATCGAGACCACCGGCTGCGATCAGCTTGATTCGGGCAACAGCCGCTGCGGCCATGATTACGGCACCAGCCTGCCTGAGGCGGACAAAAAGGCGCTGCTGGAGTACCTGAAGTCGATCTGAGCACCATGAAATGCGGCCGCAGCCCTGTCTGCAAGGGCTGCGGCGGCACGAAACCCCTTTCCAAACAGGCTGAACGGGTCTATAGGCACGGCTTCAAGCGGGGTGACAGCCTTGGAGGCACCCCGGCAGTCATATTGGAGAATTAAGATGGCAAAAGAGATTCCTGATCTCGTAGCCCAGGAACGTGCGGGGACGGGCAAGGGCGCCGCTCGCGCTGCGCGCCGCGCAGGCATGGTTCCGGGTGTGGTTTATGGCGGCGACGTGGATCCGGTCGCGATCCAGATCCCGTTCAACGAACTGCTGAAAAAGCTGAAAGCCGGTCAGTTCAAGTCCACCTTGTGGAACCTGAAAGTGGAAGGCCACGACGACGTGCGCGTGATCTGCCGCGACGTTCAGCGCGATGTGGTGAAGGACCTGCCGACCCACCTCGACCTGATGCGCCTGCGCCGCACCTCGAAGATCAACCTGTTCATCCCGGTTGAGTTCATCAACGAAGACCAGGCCCCCGGCATCAAGAAGGGCGGCATGCTGAACGTGACCCGCCCCGAGGTTGAGCTGGTTGTGACCGCCGGCGACATCCCCGAGAAGCTGGTTGTCGACATGGCTGGTCTGAACATCGGCGACGTTGTCACCATCTCGTCGATCGAGCTGCCGAAAGGCACCAAGCCGACCATCGACCGCGACTTCGTGATTGCAAACATCGCGTCGCCCGGCGGCCTGTCCTCTTCCGATGATGAAGAAGGTGAAGGCGAAGAAGGCGAAGCAGTGGAAGCAGCTGCTGAAGAATAAGACCCGCGCCCATGGGGCAACGGTTTCACGGGCTCCCATCCGGGGGCCCGTTTTCTTTTGTTCGGCAGGCCGTTTGCCGGTGATTGACTTTTGCCTGCCCCGCTGTCCCAGTTCCGCCTGAGGATTGGGAGGAACGGGCGTGGCGGATTACGATATTGCCATTGCAGGCGCAGGGGCCGTAGGGATGAGCTGCGCGCTGTGGGCGCAGATGCGCGGCCACAGGGTGCTGCTGATCGACCCGGAGGACCCGGGATCAGGCACCAGTTACGGCAACGCCTGCACCCTGGCGACCTATGCCTGCCTGCCGGTGAATGACCCCTCGGTGCTGGCATCCTTGCCCAGCCTGATGTTTTCCGAGGACAGCCCGTTGTCGCTGTCCTACACCCATGCGCTGCGCAATCCGGGCTGGATGCTGTCTTTCCTGGCCAACTGCCGTCCTGCGGCCTCTCGCCGGATCGCGGGTCATCTGGCTGATCTGCTCTCCCACGCCGACGCCGGGATCAATCCGCTGATCGTGGCCGCAGGCGCGCAGGATCTGGTGGTCGAGCGCGGCCAGCTGTCGGTCTGGTCAACACAGAAGGCAGCCAAGGCCGCCAGCGCCGGGCTGGAGCGCCGCTGCGCCCTGGGCGTGCCCTGGCGGGAAGTGGATCCTGACGAAGCGCTGGAGATGGAGCCGGGGCTGCATCTGCCCGTCAGGCGCGCGGTGCATTTTCACGCCGCCCGGCATTTGCGCGATCCGCTGGAATTCATCACCCGGATGCACCGCGCCTATACCGAATTGGGCGGCACCACCCTGCGCGCCAGAGCCGACGCGGTGAGGGTTTCAGGCACGGGTGTGGAAGTGCAGGCCGGCGGCCAAAGCCTCACCGCGGGCCATGCAGTGATTGCCAGCGGTGCATTCTCCAAGCAGATCGCGGGGGCAGGGGCGGATCGTCAGCCCCTGGGCACCGAGCGAGGCTACCACGTGATGTATGAAGGCGAGGCGCACCGGGTGACGCGGCCCGTGGGCTGGGGCGAGGCCGGGTTTTACGCGGTGCCGCATGCAAAGGGTTTGCGGCTGACCGGCACGGTGGAGATCGCGGCGCTGGATGCGCCGATGAACAGGCGCCGGCTGGCCTACATCGCGCGCAAGGGGGCGGAGATGCTGGGGGACCTGCCCGCACCCGGCAGCGAATGGCTGGGCTACCGCCCGACGATGCCGGACTCGCTGCCGGTCATTGGCCGCAGCCCGCAGTCGGAGCGGGTGCTTTATGCCTTCGGGCACCAGCATATCGGGCTAACCCTGGGCGGCATCACCGGGCGCTTGATCGCGGATCTGGCGGAGGGCCGCCAGCCGAATGTCGATCTGGCACCCTATGCAGCCGGCCGCAGCTATGTCTGAAGCCGCGCGGCTCTGGATTCCGGGCGCCAAATAGGGCATCACTCGGTTTCCTTGAAACGCAGATTGAGCTCCGTCCATGAAACTCTTTGTCGGCCTTGGCAATCCCGGCTCGAAATATGAGCGCAACCGCCATAACATCGGCTTCATGGCGCTGGACCAGATTGCCGGCGATCACGGGTTCAGCCCCTGGAAGTCCAAGTTCCAGGCGCTGATCTGCGAGGGGGTCCTGGGCGGCGAGAAGGTGCTGCTGCTGAAGCCGCAGACCTTCATGAACCTGTCCGGCCAGTCGGTGGGGGAGGCGATGCGGTTCTACAAGCTGACGCCGGCCGATGTGGTGGTGCTGCATGACGAGCTGGATCTGGCGCCGGGCAAGGCGCGGATGAAGCAGGGCGGCGGCCATGCCGGCCACAACGGGCTGCGCTCGATCCATTCCCATATCGGCGCCGACTACGCGCGGGTGCGGCTTGGGATCGGCCATCCGGGCCATAAGGACGCGGTGGCGGGCTATGTGCTGCGCGACTTCCCCAAGGCGGACGAGGGCTGGCTGGACGACCTGATGCGCGGCATCTCCGACGGTGCGGCGGAACTGGCCAGGGGCGACGGCGGCAAGTTCATGAATGCGGTGGCCCTTCGGGTGGCGCCGCCGCGCAGCTCCACCACCAAGCCCAAGGCGGAGGCCAAGGCAGACAAAGCTGCCGAGGAGGAGGAGGCGCCGGACACCCGTTCGCCGCTGGAAAAACTGATGGACAAGTTCAAGTAAGCCGGGAGACAGGCAGATGGTGAAACTGATTATCGACACCGATCCGGGCATCGACGATGCAATGGCGATCTTCTATGCCGCCGCGGCCCCGGACATCGACCTCTTGGGGCTGACCACGATCTTCGGCAATGTGACCACGGCAACCGCCACCCGCAACGCGCTGCGCCTGCTGGAAGCGGCGGATCTGGACGTGCCGGTGGCGGCTGGTGCCACCACTCCCCTGGTGCTGCCGCCGTTCAAGCCTTCGGCCTATGTGCATGGCGAGGAAGGCTTTGGCGACATCCCGGCGGCAGAGCCCGAGGGCAAGGCGCTGGAGGAGGACGCCGCAGATTTCCTCTGCCGCATGGCGCGCGAGCACAGGGGCGAGCTGGTGGTCTGCCCGATCGGCCCGCTGACCAATATCGCGCTGGCGATGCAGCGCGATCCGGAGTTTATCAGCAATGTGAAATCCATTGTGGTGATGGGCGGCTCGCTGGAGGAGGGCGGCAATATCACGCCGCACGCGGAGGCAAACATCTATCACGACCCGCACGCGGCGGACGTGGTCTGCCAGGGCGGGCAAAAGGTGGTGTTTGTCGGTCTGGACGTCACCCACCGCATTCTCTGCCTGGCCGAGGACTTCGAGGCGATCGCTTCCAAGTCGCCGGAGCTGGGCGGCATGCTGCAGGAGATGTCGTATTTCTACCTCAAGTTCTATCTGGAGGTCGCGGGCAAGAACGGCTGCTCGCTGCATGACCCGGCGGCGGTGATCGCCTGCACCAACCCGGAGCTGTTCGGGATGCGCGATGTGGAGCTTGAGGTATCCTGCGAGGGTGAAACCTCCGGCGCCACCCTGGCCGCGCCGGACAGCGGGCGCGACCCGGTCAAGGTCTGCATGACGGTGGATGCGGAGGCGGTGAAGGCGCTGTTCCTCAAGCGGCTGGCGCTGCTGCCGTAACCCCGCTGCCCTGAACCTGCATGGCGGCCTGCGGGCCGTCACGCATACCGCTTGGCCCCGGCGACGCAGAGCACCACAAAGGCGGTGGCGCCCAGCATGGCGGGGGCCACCGGCTCTGACAGCAGCACCGCAGCGAGGATCAGGCCGAAGAACGGCTGCAGCAGCTGCAGCTGCCCGACCCCGGCGGTGCCGCCGAGTGCCAGGCCGCGGTACCAGAACACGAAGCCGATCAGCATCGAGAACATCGAGACGTAGCCCAGGCTGATCCAGACCGGCAGGGTCAGACCGGCCAAGGTAGCGGGCCGGAAGGCAAGCGCGGCTGCGGCCATCACCGGCAGCGCCAGCGCCAGCGCCCAGGAGATCACCTGCCAGCCGCCGAGCCGCCGCGACAGCCGCGCGCCCTCGGCGTAGCCCAGCCCGCACAAGATTACGGCGGCCAGCATCAGCGCATCCCCGGTCAGCGACACATCCGCGCTCTGCGACAGGGCAAAGCCCGCCACCGCCAGGCTGCCGAGGATCGAAAACAGCCAGAACAGCGGACCGGGCCGCTCGCCGCCGCGCAGCACGCCGAAGACGGCGGTTGCCAGCGGCAGCAGGCCGATGAAGACCGTCGAATGCGCCGCGGTGATGTGCTGCAGCGCCATCGCGGACAGCAGCGGAAAGCCGATCACAACCCCCGCTGCGGTCACCGCGATCGAGGGCAGGTCCTGCCGGCGCGGCAGGGGCTGGCGCAGCAGCAGCAGCAGCGCGGCGCCGAGCAGGGCGGCAATGGAAGCGCGGGCCGAAGTCAGGAACAGCGGGTCCAGCATGCCGACTGCAACGCGGGTTGCGGGCAGCGAGCCGCTGAAGATCACAACCCCCAGCAGCCCGCTGCCCCAGCCTGAAAACGACGTCTGCATGGTCTCTCTCCTGTGCTTTTGGGGGTTTCTAGGGGCGCGGTGATGCAATAGACAGATACAAAGCCATACAGTTTTGACAAACTGTACTGGTGTATGGAGCAGTACAGCGAGGTCCCCCATGGCGCAGCCTTCCCGCCGTATGATGGTCATCAATGACATCCGGCGGCGCATCACCTCGCGGGCGCTGGTGGCGGGGGACAAGCTGCCGTCGGTCCGGGGCTGCGCGGCCAAGCTGGGCGTGTCGCCGTCGACCGTGGCCGAGGCCTATGATGTGCTGGCCGCCGAAGGCGTGATCCAGGCCCGGCGGGGCGCGGGGTTCTATGTGGCCGCCAAGCCGCAGCCCTTTGCGGTGTCGGAGACCGGGCCGCAGCTGGCGCGGGAGGTGGACCCGTTGTGGGTGGCGCGGCAGTCGCTTGATTCCGGCACCGGCGCGGCGAAGCCCGGCTGCGGCTGGCTGCCGGAGGACTGGATGCCGGTTGCCGCCCTGCGCCGGGCGATGCGGGCGCTGGCGGCGGCGCCGGAGGCGGTGCTGACCGAATACGGCAGTTCCAAGGGCGCCGCCGGGCTGCGGCGCCATATCAGCCGCCAGCTGTTCGACCAGGGGCTGGCCTGCCCGCCGGACCAGGTGCTGCTGACCGGCTCCGGCTCGCAGGCGCTGGATCTGGTCTGCCGGATGCTGCTGCGTCCGGGCGACACCGTGCTGGTCGATGATCCCTGCTATTTCAATTTCCAGGCGCTGCTGCGGGCGCATCAGATCCGCATCATCGGGGTGCCCTACACACCGGACGGTCCGGATCTCGACCGTTTCGAAGCCGCCCTGGGCGAACACCATCCGCGGCTCTACCTGACCAACTCGGCGCTGCACAACCCGACCGGCGCGACGATTTCGGCGCCGGTTGCGCACCGGGTTCTGGCGCTGGCCGCACAGCATGACCTGATCATTGTCGAAGACGATATCTTTGCAGGCTTCGAGCCGGACCTGTCGCCGCGGCTGGCAACGCTGGACGGGCTGGAGCGGGTGGTGCGGACCGGCAGCTTTTCCAAGACCCTGTCGGCCTCGCTGCGCTGCGGTTACATTGTGGCCCGCGGCAGCTGGATCGAGGCGCTGACCGATCTGCAGGTTGCGGTGAACTTCAGCGGCCCCAGCCCGATGGTGGCGGAGCTGCTGCATGCGGTGCTGACGGACGGCAGCTGCCGCAAGCACCTGGAGGCCCTGCGCCACCGGCTGGGCCGCTGCCGGGCACAGGCGCAGGCACAGCTTGCGGACCTCGGGATCCGGCCCTGGGTGCAGCCGCGTGGCGGTTTCTACCTGTGGTGCGAGCTGCCGGGCGGGGCGGATGCGGCGGCCATCGCCCGCGCCGCGCTGCAGGAGGGCCTGGTGCTGGCGCCGGGCAACGTATTCAGCGTATCGCAAAGCATGACGCCGTTCATGCGGTTCAATGTGAGCCAGATGCAGGATGCCGCCTGCTGCCGGACCCTTGCGCGGCTGCTGGAAACCAGGCCGGGCGCGGGTTAGGCGCCTGTATGCCTCTTGACCTGGAGATGAGGCACCCGATCTAGGTTGCGACCATGCTGCGGGACAGCGGAATGGCGGCGCGGATGCTGTGGAATCCCAGTTTCTCAAGCGCTTGGCGCTGCTGCCTCATGCCGCTGGCGACAAGAACACCCGGGGCCGTACCTAGGCGCTGCAATGGCAAGAATTTTCTGTGGATAAGGCATTTTGCCCTTGTTCTTGGCTCCCAAGCGCTGATAGACGGGTCAGCGGAGACGTGGCCGAGTGGTCGAAGGCGCTCCCCTGCTAAGGGAGTAGGCGGGAAACCGTCTCGTGGGTTCGAATCCCATCGTCTCCGCCATCACACACCATCAAAGAGAGTTTGTAGCACGTGCCCGGTGCGGTGCAGATCCGCTGCGCTGTCAGGGAAGGTTTGTGTCCTTGGGACGGCTGGCAACGGGGCGGCTGTAGGCAAGGAAATGAGGCTTCCAGGCGGCGCGGATGGTGTCTAAGCCTTTGGTCGGATAGGGATATTCCAATAGTGCATGGCTCCGATGTGCTTCCTGCATACCCTATGCGATATCGGCATTTCACAGTTCGCGCACCGCAGGCTAGCGTTTGCGGCATAATCACAGGGGAGTATGCCTAATGACGAAATTTGTCAGAAGCCTGGCGGCTGCTGCAGTGGTGGCGATGGCACCGGTTGCCTATGCCGAAACCACCGTGCGGGTTGCCTATGACGCCGACCCGGTGTCGCTGGATCCGCATGAACAGCTGTCCGGCGGCACGCTGCAGCTGTCGCACATGGTCTTTGACCCGCTGGTGCGCTGGACCAAGGACCTGCAGTTCGAACCGCGCCTGGCAGAAAGCTGGGAACAGATCGACGACACCACCATGCGCTTCAAGCTGCGCAGCGGCGTCACATTCCACAGCGGCAACGCGCTGACTGCCAAGGATGTCGACTGGACCTTTGACCGTCTGAAGGCAAGCGATGACTTCAAGGCGATCTTCGCACCGTTCACCGATGTCGAAGTCGTTGACGACATGACCTTCGATCTCAAGACCGCGGAGCCCTATCCGCTGGTCCTGCACACCGCGACATACATCTTCCCGATGGACAGCGCATTCTACACTGGCACCACCGAGGACGGCAAAGACAAGTCCGAGATCGTCAAGCACGGTGACAGCTTTGCCTCGCGCAACATTTCCGGCACCGGCCCGTTTGTGGTTTCCGAGCGTGAGCAGGGCGTGCGCGTCGTGTTCGACCGTTTCGACGGCTACTGGGACGCCGATGCGGGCAATGTCGACAAGATCGTTCTGACCCCGATCAAGGAAGACCCGACCCGCGTGGCGGCCCTGCTGTCCGGCGATGTGGACTTCATCGCGCCGGTTCCGCCGACCGACCTGAAGCGCGTGGAAGAGGCCGAGGGCGTTGATCTGATCACCATGCCCGGCACCCGTATCATCACCTTCCAGATGAACCAGAACCGCGTCGAAGCCTTCAAGGACGCCCGTGTCCGCCAGGCAATCGACTATGCTGTCAACAACGCAGGCATCGTTGACCGCATCATGCGCGGCTTCGGCACCGTGGGCGCACAGGCCAGCCCGGCCGGCTACCTGGGTTACGACGAAGCCCTGGCTCCGCGCTTCGACCTGGAGAAAGCCAAGGCGCTGATGGCTGAGGCAGGCTATGCCGACGGCTTCTCGATCACCATGATGGCGCCGAACAACCGCTATGTGAACGACGACAAGATCGCCCAGGCGGTGGCTTCGATGTTGGCGCAGATCAATATCAAGGTCGACCTGCAGACCATGCCCAAGGCGCAGTACTGGCCGACCTTCGACGAGCGCGCAGCGGACATGATGATGATCGGCTGGCATGCGGACACCGAGGACTCCGCCAACTTCCACCAGTTCCTGACCGCCTGCCCGGATGAAGCAACCGGCAACGGCCAGTATAACTCGGGCAACTACTGCAACGAGGAAGCCGACGCGCTGATGAACCAGGCCAACGCGGAAACCGATCCGGCCAAACGTGCGGAAATGCTGCAGAAGCTGGAAGGCATCCTCTATGATGAAGCGGCCTTTATCCCGCTGCACTGGCAGAACCTGGCATGGGGTTCCAAGTCCGGCATGAACTCGGCGGACATCGTGAACGCGCTGAACTTCCCCTACTTCGGTGACCTGGTTGTCGAGACCGGCAGCTAAGCACTGAAAAACCCGGGCCGGTCTCCCCCGGCCGGCCCGGACCTTTTGAACAACAAGCGGCCGCCAAGGCTGCACCTGCAGGATCCGCGCCCCCGCCAGGACGCACAAGCCTGCGCTGTCATTAAACTCTACAAAGGTCAGGACGATGTTTGCCTATCTCGCGAAGCGAGTCATTCAGGCGATTGCCGTGATGTTCGTCATCTCGCTGATTGCCTTTGCCATCCAGGGCAACCTGGGCGACCCGCTGCGCGAGCTGGTCGGGCAGTCGGTCTCGGAAGAAGTGCGCCAGCAACTGCGCAACGAAATGGGGCTGAACGACAGCTTCGTGACGCAATATCTGAGGTTTGCAGGCAATGCGCTGCAGGGCGACCTGGGCACCTCCTATTTCTTCAAGGAGCCGGCGCTGGACGTGATCCTGAAGAAGCTGCCCGCGACGCTGGAGCTGGTGTTCGGCGCCACGCTGATCATCGTCGGCTTCTCGGTGCCGCTGGGTGTCTATACCGCGATCAAGCCGGACAGCATCCTGAGCCGCGTCATCATGGGCCTGTCGATTGTCGGCATCTCGATCCCGGTTTTCCTGACCGCCATTCTGATGATCTTTGTGTTCTCGGTGGAATACGGCTGGTTCCCCTCCTACGGGCGCGGCGACACCGTGCATGTCTGGGGCTACTGGGAGACCAACTTTGCCACTGCGGACGGCTGGCTGCACATCATCCTGCCTTCGATTGCGCTGGCCTCCATCATGCTGCCGCTGTTCGTCCGCCTGATCCGGGCCGAAATGATGGAAGTGCTGCAATCTGAATACGTGAAATACGCCAAGGCCAAGGGCATCAATCCCTGGCGCATCTACTTTGTGCACGCGCTGAAGAACACGCTCCTGCCGGTGATCACCGTGGGCGGTGTGCAGATCGGCACCATGGTCGCCTATACCATCCTGACCGAGACGGTGTTCCAGTGGCCGGGCATGGGCTTTATGTTCCTTGAGGCGGTGAACCGCGTCGATACCCCGCTGATCGTGGCCTATCTGATTGTTGTCGGCTTCATCTTCGTGGTCACCAATACCATCGTCGACCTGATATATGGCCTGGTGAACCCGACCGTGAACATTGCGAGGATGGGCGCATGAGCACCGAAACGCTGAACCCGAAATCCGAACCCTCGCGCTGGTCCAAGATCTGGAACTCCAACATGGGCTACAGCTTCCGCCGCAATCCGGTGGCGGTGGTGAGCATGATCGTGTTCCTGCTGATCGCCATTGCGTCCTTCCTGGCGCCGGTGATCGCGCCCTATGACCCTTATGATCCGGCGCAGATCGACATCATGAACTCGGAATACCCGCCTGCCTGGGTCAGCGGCTCGCTGCCGGAGTTTGTGCTGGGCACCGACGACCAGGGCCGCGACCTGTGGTCCACTATCCTCTACGGGACCCGCCTGTCGCTGCTGATCGGCATCTGCGCAGTCGCGCTGCAAGCCTTCCTGGGCATCTCCATCGGTCTGATCGCTGGTTACGTGGGCGGCCGCCTGGACAGCCTGCTGATGCGGCTTGCTGATATCCAGCTGTCGTTCTCGACCCTGATGGTGGCGATCATCTTCCTGGCGGTGACGCAGGCGATGTTCGGAACCGACACCTTCAACAAATATGCGGTGGTTTTCCTGATCGCAGTGATCGGGGTGGCGGAGTGGCCGCAATACGCCCGCACTGTCCGCGCCACTGTGCTGGCCGAAAAGAAGAAGGAATATGTCGACAGCGCCCGGGTGCTGGGTTTCGGCCCCATGCGGATCATGGTGCGGCACATCCTGCCGAACTCGCTTTCGCCGATTTTCGTGATCTCCACCGTGCAGGTCGCCAATGCGATCATCTCCGAGGCCTCGCTCAGCTTCCTGGGTCTGGGCATGCCGCCGAGCCAGCCGTCGCTGGGCTCGCTGATCTCCTCCGGCTTCGACTACATCTTCTCGGGCAGCTGGTGGATCACCGCCATTCCCGGCGTGGTGCTGGTGGTGCTGGTTCTTGTCATCAACCTGCTGGGCGACTGGATGCGCGACGTCCTGAACCCGAAACTCTACAAGGGGTAACGCGATGAGCCTTCTTTCCGTTCGCGACCTCACCGTCAAATTCGCCATGCGCGATCAGACGGTCACTGCCCTCAACGGCATCTCCTTCGACCTGGCCAAGGGCGAGCGCCTTGGCATCGTCGGCGAAAGCGGTGCCGGCAAGTCGATCACCGGGTTTTCGCTGATGAACCTGCTCAGCCGGCCCGGTTACATCGACAGCGGCAAGATCCTGTTCGACGGCGAGGATGTCGTTCAGATGAACGACAAGCGCTTGCGCAACCTGCGCGGCAACCGGATGGCGATGATTTTCCAGGATCCGATGGTGACGCTGAACCCGGTTCTGACCATCGGCCAGCAAATGATCGAGACCCTGATGGCGCACCGCAAGCTGAGCCATGAGGAAGCGCGCCAGATCGCCATCGTCAAGCTGCGCGAGGTCTATATTCCCTCGCCGGAGGAGCGGTTGGAGCAGTATCCGCACGAGCTCTCGGGCGGCATGCGCCAGCGGATCATCATTGCGATTGCTCTGTTGCTGGATCCGCAGTTGATCATCGCGGATGAGCCGACCACCGCGCTGGACGTGACCATCCAGGCGGACATCATGGAGCTGATGCTGGAGCTGTGCCAGTCCAACCAGGTGGGGCTGATCCTGATCACCCACGACCTGGGCGTGGTCAGCCAGATGACTGAGCGCACGCTGGTGATGTACGCCGGCCGCATCATCGAAGCGGGCCGTACCCGTGAGATCATCAACGACCCGCAGCACCCCTACACCCAGGGCCTGATCAACGCGCTGCCGCAGCAGACGGTGCCGGGTCAGCGGCTGAAGCAGATCCCGGGCAATATGCCTGGCCTGGCCAGCATACCCGCTGGCTGCGCCTTCAACCCGCGCTGCAAATACGCCACCGACCTGTGCCGCAGCCGGGTGCCGGAAATCGTGCAATACGGCGAGGTCGCGGTGGCCTGCCACGAGGTGCAGCGCCTGCACAGCGATGAAGACCGTCAGGAGGCACGGGCATGAGCGACGCAAAGACAGACCGCCCGCTTCTGGAGATCCGGAATCTGGAAAAACGGTTCGATCTCGACCACGGTTTTCTGGAAACCCTGAAGTTCAGGAAGGGCAAGATCGTACGCGAGAGCCGCTCGGTCCATGCGGTGAACAACATCTCGCTGGAGGCCCGCAAGGGCGAGGCGCTGTGCGTGGTGGGCGAGTCGGGCTGCGGCAAGTCCACCGTGGCGCGCCTGGTGGCCGGCCTGCTGACCCCCACCGCAGGCGAAATCCACTACGGCGGCCAACGCATCGACAACCTGTCGCGCGGCGGCATGCAGCCGCTGCGCAAGAAGATCCAGATGATCTTCCAGAACCCCTATGCCTCGCTCAACCCTCGCATGACCATCCGGCAGGCGCTGGAGGAGCCGGTGCGCCACCACTATCCCAGCGCCTCGGCGGCGGAGGTGCGCGACAAGGTGACCGAGGTGATGCTGTCGGTGGGCGTCGATCCCAGCTGGGCCAAACGCTACCCGCATGAGTTTTCCGGCGGCCAGCGCCAGCGGATTGCCATCGCCCGCGCTCTGACGGTGGATCCGGAGTTCATCATTGCTGATGAGCCGATCAGCGCGCTGGACGTGTCGATCCAGGCGCAGGTGCTGAACCTGATGCTGGAAGCCAAGGAAAGCCGCGGCCTCACCTATCTGTTCATCACCCACGATCTGAGCGTGGTGGAGCATTTCGGCACCCGCGTTGCGGTTCTTTACCTTGGGTCGGTTTGCGAGGTTGCGGACACCGCGACATTGTTCTCCAACCCCAAACACCCTTATACTCGGGCCTTGCTGTCCGCGGTGCCGCAGCTGAAGGACGACCGGCCGAACCACATCCGCCTTAAGGGCGAGATCCCGACGCCGATTAACCTGCCGAAAGGCTGCCCGTTCCAAAGCCGCTGCGCCTTTGCGGACGCACGATGCAAGAGTGAAAAGCCCAAGGCCATTCACCAGCCCGACGGCAGCATGGTTGCGTGCCATGCCGTCGAAGAAGACAGGCTGGATGCGGTGGCCGCCGGTTAAGACGGGACGCCCAGTTGGATATCATCTGGCTCAAGGACTTCGAGGCTTTGGTCGCGTGCAAGAACTTCTCGCGCGCGGCCGAAGAGCGCAATGTCAGCCAGCCGGCCTTTTCGCGCCGGATCCGGGCGCTAGAGAATGAGATCGGCGTGCGGCTGATCAACCGCGAGACGCTGCCGCTGACTCTGACGCCGGCCGGGGAAGTGTTCCTGTCGCAGTCGCGCATCATGCTGCGCACCTACGAGGAGACCATCGAACGCTGCCAGACCATCGACGCGGCGGGCGAGAATGTGATCCGCTTTGCCGCCTCGCAGTCGCTCTACATGACCCACTACAAGGCTTTGATTGCGCCGCTCGCCAGCGAGGGCGGGGTCGACACTGACCTCAATTCAACCTCCTGGGCTGCCGACCAGTTCGTCAGCGCGCTCCAGCAGGGCTATTGCGATGTGATCCTGACCTACTGGCACCCGTCGATGGATTTCCTGGGGCCGCTGGAGGTTGCCAATTTCGAATACCTGACGCTGTCCACCGACCGCTATGTGCCGGTCTCCCGCACCACCCCGGACGGCGCGGCGGAGTTTGCCTTCAAGACCGGCAGCAAGGACGCGGTGCCGCTGCTGTCTTATGGCGCAGTGTCGGCGCTGCGCTCGGTGCAGGAATTTGCCCTTACCCAGCTGCTGCCCGGGCAGAAGGTGTTTGTCGTCAACCAGAATGCGCTGGCCAACAGCGTCAAGGCGATGATCCAAGAGGGGTTCGGCATCGGCTGGCTGCCCCTCAGCCTGTGCCGTGAGGAAATCGCCTCCGGCCGGTTTGCTATTGTGGATGAACGGCTGGGTACCGATCTGGAAATCCGCCTTTACCGCGACCCGCGCAGTACTAAGCAGACGCTGGATGTGCTGTGGAAGCAGCTGAAACGCTCAGCGATGAAAGCGGCGTGAGGCGGGCCGTACCGCCGGCCACTCGCCTGCTGATTGAACTGGAAAGCGACCGGTGAATCTGCCATTGCTTAGGGTGGCGCGTCATGGCGCTGCAGGGCTTCATGGCCGGAAGGGCAGGCGGAAATGCATTACCTCAAACGCGAGCTGTACGATCTGGTCAAAAGTGATGACGCCATTTTTGACTTCCTGCAGATCGGGTCGCTTGATGGGCTTTGGTACTGGGATCTGGAAAACCCTGAACACGAATGGATGAGTCCGGAATTCTGGCGCCTGTTCGGACTGGATCCGGAGACAAAGCAGCATTTTGCTTCCGAATGGCAGGACCTGATTCATCCAGACGACCTGGCTCTGGCGCTGGATAACTTCCACAAGCACCTGGAGGACCCGGGCCACCCCTATGACCAGATTGTGCGCTACCGGCATGCTGATGGTCATATGGTGACCGTTCGCTGCCGCGGTCTGGCGATCCGGGACGCGGCGGGCAAGCCGGTGCGCATGCTGGGGGCGCACAATGACCTCACCGCGCTGAAGGCCCGGGAAGCGGAGCTTGCGGCGGCGATTACCGGGCTGGCCGCAGAGGTGACACGCGCGAACACTGCCGTCGAGGCCCGCACGGCCTTTCTTGCAACCATGAGCCACGAGATCCGCACGCCGCTGAATGTGATCCTCGGCTTGCTGCACCTGATCAAGACTGATGAAACGGCTTCTGAGAAAACCCGGGAACGGGCGGATGTCGGACACCGGGCCGCCGAAATGCTGATGTCTCAGCTGGTCAATGTGCTGGAAACGGCGCGCATCGACTCTGACGCGATGGAGTATACCCCTAGACCTGAGGAGAGCGCGGATCTGGTGGCGCAATGGCGGGAGGCGCTGCAAGCCTCTGCCATCCGCTATGGCAAGCCCCTGCGGACCTGGGTGTCCTCGGCGGATGATCTGCCGGACCAGCTGGTGCTTGATCTGCCGAAAGTCACCCAGGTGGTGAACAACCTGATCGACAATGCGGTGAAGTTTTCCTCCGGGGGCAGCGTCTGCATCTCGCTGGAACAGGATGCGGCGGCGGATTTGCCTGTCAGCATCACCGTTCTGGACACTGGCCCTGGCATCGCCGCAGAAGACCGCGGCCGGGTGTTCGAGAGGTTCACTCAGCTCGATAGTGCCGTGTCCCAGCACGCGGGCGGTTCCGGCCTGGGGTTGTCGATCTGTTACGAGCTGGCGGATCTGATGGGGGGCAGGCTGTCTATTCTGGACAAACCGCCGGAAGGTTTCAGCCTGGGCATCCGGCTGCATCTGCCGGAAGGCAAGAGCGGTCCAGCACCGGGATGATCGTGATGGCCCGGAACCCGGCCTGTGCCGTGTAATGCCCCGGCGGCGGGCACCATGGCCCAGACAACAAAAAAGGCGCCCTGAGGCGCCTTGTTTTATTGGTCGGAGTGAGAGGATTCGAACCTCCGACCCCTGCCTCCCGAAGACAGTGCTCTACCAGGCTGAGCTACACTCCGACCGTGGAGGGCGAAATAGCTCAGGGCGCGGGGTTTGACAAGGGCGATTCCACAGAAAGATGCGGTTTTCGGGAAATCTTTTTCGCGTCTTTGGCCGGGTTCAGAAATCCACAAAAAAGCCCCGCGCCGGAGACCGGGCGGGGCTTTGGTTTGCCGCGGATTAGCGGCTGAAAATCAGAGGCTTGCGTCCAGCGCGGCAATCACTGCGTCGCCCATCTGGCTGGTGGAGACCGGCTCCACGCCTTCGCTGGCCAGCAGGTCCGCGGTGCGCACGCCGTCGGCCAGAACCTTCTCGACCGCGGCTTCCAGCCGGTCGGCTTCAGCACCCTGGTCAAAGCTGTAGCGCAGCGCCATGGCAAAGCTCAGGATGCAGGCGATCGGGTTGGCCTTGCCCTGGCTCGCAATGTCCGGCGCAGAGCCGTGCACGGGTTCATACAGCGCCTTGGGACGGCCGTTTTCCATCGGTGCACCGAGAGACGCGGAGGGCAGCATGCCCAGCGAGCCGGTCAGCATCGCGGCGCAGTCGGACAGGATGTCGCCGAACAGGTTGTCGGTCAGGATCACGTCGAACTGCTTGGGCGCACGCACCAGCTGCATTGCACCGTTGTCGGCGTACATGTGGGACAGCTCGACCTCGGGGTAATCCGCTGCCACGCGGGTCACAACCTCGCGCCACAGGATGCCGGATTCCATCACGTTGGCCTTCTCCATCGAGCAGACCTTCTTGTTGCGGCGCATCGCTAGTTCGAACGCGGAACGGGCTGCACGCTCTATCTCGCTCTCGGTGTAGCGCTGGGTGTTGATGCCGACGCGCTCATTGCCTTCCTCGAAGATGCCGCGCGGCTCGCCGAAGTAGACACCGGAGGTCAGTTCGCGCACAATCATGATATCCAGACCGGCAACGATGTCCTTCTTCAGCGAGGAGAAATCCGCCAGCGCGTCAAAGCACTGCGCCGGGCGCAGGTTGGAGTAAAGGTCCATCTCCTTGCGCAGGCGCAGCAGGCCGCGCTCGGGCTTTACGGAGAAGTCCAGATCGTCATAGGCCGGGCCGCCCACCGCGCCGAGCAGCACTGCGTCGACGTCCTGCGCCTTGGCCATGGTCTCATCCGCCAGCGGCTTGCCGTGCTTGTCATAAGCCGCGCCGCCGACCAGATCCTCGCTCACATCGAACTGCAGGCCGCGCTTGTCTCCGAACCAGGAGATGATCTTGCGCACTTCGGCCATGACCTCTGGGCCGATGCCGTCGCCGGGCAGAATCAGAATCGATGGGTTGGGCATGGGGATCCTCCAAAATAACAGCTGGCAAGGGCGTAGCGGGACAGCGGGGCAGGGTCAATAACGGCCCTTGGAAATAAAGGGGAAAGAAGGGGATTCGCCCGCGCAATGATGTTGTGGCGATGCGGTCAGTCCAGCAGCAAATCCACCCAGACCAGCCGGTGGCGGCTGGCGGTTGCTGCGGGGGCATCCGGGCCGTCCGGCCAGACCACGCCGCGGCCGGTTATGGTCAGCCCGGCAGAGGGCAGCACATAGTCCACCCGCATGCGGCCCGCGCTTTGCCATTCCACCGTTGCGGTGCCTGCTTCGGGGCTCTGCGGCAGAGGATCCTGCAGTCGCGGATCCGCCAGCAGGCTGCGGATCGCCTCTCTACGCCCTTCGCCGCGCTCCGGGTCGAGATTGGCGTCGCCCGCAATGACAAAGGGTGGTTCGGGTGCCGCGCCAATTGCGCCGTCCAGCAGAAGCTGCCAGAGGCGGATTTCGTCGTGATTGCGCCTGCCGTTGCGGTCTTCCGGCCCGTCGAACAGCGGCGGCGCGGCGTGGAAGGTCAGGATATTCAGGCGGCTGTTATCCGGCAGTTCCAGCGGCACCAGCCAATGGGCGGTTGCAGACAAACGCTGCACCGACCGCGCTTCGGGGGAAGGGAAGGGGCTGCCATCCGGGTGCTGGGGCAGCAAGGCGCCAGGCAGGTCCTTCCACAGCAGAGAAGAAAAGTCGCGGATGCCGTCATGATCTACCGGCAGCCAGGACAGCAGCGCAATGCCGCCCTGGCCGCGGAACCGGCCGTACCCCTGGTTGTCGCGCGGCTCACCGGCTTTGCCATTGCCATCCATGTCCAGCGGGGCTGGGGGCGGCAGGCCCGAGTTCGGCTGCAGCGCAACGCGGTAAGGGTAGTCCAGCCCCTGATCCGCCAGCCGTGCGGCCAGCGCCGCTAGCGCCCGGCCCTCGAAGTCCCAGTCGAACGCTTGCAGCGCCAGCACATCCGGCCGCGCGGCGGCGATCACCTCCACCACCGCAGCAACCTGCGGATCGCTGCCGCGGGTGATATCGCGCAGCAACAGGCCCGGCCCGTCACGCGACAGTTCCGTGTTGAAGGTGGCAATGCGCAGAGTCTCAGCCCAGCCCGCTCCGGCGGCAAGGATCAGGAGGAGACCCGCCGCCAGCCGCCTCATGCGGTCTGCAGGGCCTCGTCAGGATCAACACAGGCGGCACGGCGTTTCTGTGCGATCAGCCCGGCGATCCGCAGCATTGCCATGCCTCGCATAATCATCGAGGCAGGCACCAGCGCCCAGGCGCTGATCACCCAGATCAGCATGTGCGGCGCGGCCAGCATGCCGGGGTCGACCAGACCGGAGGCCAGCTTGACCGCGGCAGGCAGGGCAAAGGGCAGCAGTACGCCGCCGATGATGTTGACGCGGCCGTCGCGCTGCAGCCGCTGCACCACGTCGCCGCCGGTGGTGGGATCAAACAGCGGCAGGTTGACCCAGACGTTGAAGGCGCCGCTGCCCACCGGCCAGTGGCCGACCCGGATGACGAGCGCAAAGACGACAATTGCGATTGCCGCAACCGCACTGGCGAGCCCGGCAGCATCCCGCACCATCAGCACCACAGTTTCCGGCACCTGCGGCGGCATCATCAGCACTGTCAGCTGCACCGGAGAGTAGGCAAAATCGAGCTGGCCGCCCAGCCAGCTTCCCAGCCGCTGCACCAGGGCCGTCAGCCCGGTCGGGGCCTGCGGATGCGCCGCCAGCAGGCTGAGCGCGCCAACGGTGGCTGCTGCCGCTGCAAAACGCATCCGGTTGATGGGCGGGGCATTGCGGAATTCGATGAAGCTGGGGAAATGGGAGGCGTATTCGCTGAAGGCCAAGGCCGAGCCCAGGAGCGCGAAAAACAGGATGATCTCTGGCGAATCGGTGGCGGATGCCGGCAGAATCAGCGTTGGCATTGCAAACAGCATGGCCACCAGTATGCCGCGGAACGCCGCGCCTGTGATGCGTGCAAACACGTTATTCATTCCCTTCAAACCGGCACGGGCGTTTTGCCTCTTGGGTCCGGATTTGAAGCCCCCCGCAAAGTGCTCCGGGGTGCTCTGCCTCATTTTTGCCCCATTGTGGCAGGCAGGCAGCTTTCCGCTCAAGAGGCCGCAGCGTGTGCGGGGCCACTTTCGCAACTGCACTGATGCCGGATTGCATCAGGGTTTTGGTGGAAATTGAGGGCCTTGGCGCGCGCTACCAGATGCTGTGTGTCCACGGGCAGGGCGCACAAGCGGGTCAACAACAGGCGATTGCGGCGGAAATGCGGCAGGCAATTGCGGCGGAAATGCGGCACGAATCTGGCGGGCAATAGAAAACCGCCCCGGGCAGGGCGGTTTTCAGGTGTTTCAGCCGAGGCCGGGATCAGACCCAGGGGCGTTCCTGCGCGGCCTTGTCCTCGAAAGATTTGATCGAGTCGGCCTTTTCCATGGTCAGGCCGATGTCATCGAGACCGTTCAGCAGGCAGTGCTTCTTGAACGCGTCCACTTCGAACGGGATCACTTCGCCATCGGAGGTGGTGATCTCCTGCGCTTCCAGGTCGACGGTCATGCGGGCGTTTTCGCCTTTCTCCGCGTCGGCCATCAGGATGTCGACTTGCTCCTGCGGCAGCACGATCGGCAGGATGCCGTTCTTGAAGCTGTTGTTGAAGAAAATGTCGGCAAAAGAGGTCGACACGATGCACTTAATGCCGAAATCGGCAATCGCCCAGGGCGCGTGCTCACGGCTAGAGCCGCAGCCGAAGTTGTCACCCGCCACCAGGATCTCGGCGTTGCGGTACTGCGGTTTGTTCAGCACGAAATCCTCGATCTCGGTGCCGTCGCGGTTAAAACGCATTTCGTCGAACAGGTTCTTGCCGAAGCCGGTGCGCTGGATGGATTTCAGGAACACCTTGGGGATGATCATGTCGGTGTCGATGTTCACCAGCGGCATCGGGGCGGCGATACCCTGCAGTTTCTGGAACTTTTCCATTACTCGTTTCCTTGTTTCTGGTGCTTCAAACCGCTGAGATCGAAGCCGATCTCCTGCGCGTGGCGTGCGATGAAGCTGTGTTTTTCGGGCCGGTGCGCCTTGTGGTAGCGGCGCACCATGGATGCGTAGAGATGAACGGCCAGCGTGTTTTCGGTCAGCCAGCCGTCTGCCTGGCAGCTGCCGCTGAACAGCACGTCGGTCAGAACGCCGCGGATCGGATAGAACACGTCCGGCTCGCGGACGTGCTCAACCTCGCCGGTCAGGTGCAGCGTGTAGTCCAGCGCCCGGGGGCCAAGCGACGGGCGCTGCAGCTCAAAGGCTGTCAGCAGCCGCCTGCCGGGCGGTGCGGCTTCCACGTCCTTGCGGACCTTGCGGCCCAGCCAGGGCGGCACGAATTCGGGGTCCTCGAACCAGTCCAGCAGATGGTTCAGCGTTGCCGAGCCTTTCGGCAGCCGCAGCACCGCGCCATTGATCGAGCGTGTCGGCTCAAAACCGACGTGATAGTCCGCGTCCGGCAACGGCCGGCAACAGAGCATATCGGTGTCGATCCAGATCATGTCCGTCTGTTTCATCAGATAAAGACGGAACAGATCCGACAGCATTGAGGCCGGCGCCTCCCCGTGCCCTGCTTTGACAGGGTCCCAGATCTCCGCCGCCGGGCAGGTGCGGACACCTGCCGGAACCGGCGGCGCCGCAGGCCCGGTGTGGAACAGCACAACCTCGTGGCCGCGCTGCACGAAACTGGCCAAGGACAGTTCGTGCAGCCAGTTCAGGCTGTCACCGATCCACAGGCTTGCGACCGCGGGAAGGGAAGGGCTGGACGGCATCGTTGGCCCCTCAGGCTCAGATCAGCTCACGCACATCCGTCAGCCGGCCGGTCAGTGCTGCGGCAGCGGCCATCGCAGGCGACACCAGATGCGTGCGGCCCTTGTAGCCCTGGCGGCCTTCGAAGTTCCGGTTCGAGGTTGCGGCGCAACGCTCTTCCGGGGCCAGCTGGTCGGGGTTCATTGCCAGGCACATGGAGCAGCCCGCAAGGCGCCACTCGAACCCGGCGGCCTCAAAGATCTCGGCCAGGCCTTCTTCCTCGGCCTGCGCCCGTACCAGGCCGGAACCCGGAACGATCATCGCGCGCATGCCGTCCTTGATCTTCTTGCCCTTCACCACCTCGGCCACGGCGCGCAGGTCCTCGATGCGGCCGTTGGTGCAGGAGCCGATGAACACGGTGTCGATCTCAATGTCCGTCAGCTTCTGACCGGGAGTCAGCCCCATGTACTCGATCGAGCGGCGGGCCGCCTCGACCTTGCCGCCGGAGAAATCCTCGGGGTTCGGCACCACACCGGTGATCGGCAGCACGTCCTCGGGCGAGGTGCCCCAGGTCACAACCGGCTCGATCTCCTCGCCCTTCAGGGTGACGACCTTGTCGAAATGCGCGCCTTCGTCGGTGAAGAGGGTCTTCCACCAGTTCAGCGCGGCTTCCCACTGGGCGCCTTTCGGAGCGTGCGGGCGGCCTTTGACATACTCATAGGTGGTTTCATCCGGCGCGATCAGGCCGGCGCGGGCGCCGCCTTCGATCGCCATGTTGCAGACGGTCATGCGGCCTTCCATCGACAGATCGCGGATCGCTTCACCGCAGTATTCGATGACATAGCCGGTGCCGCCGGCGGTGCCGGTCTCGCCGATCACGGCCAGGGTGATGTCCTTGGCGGTGACGCCCGGCTTCAGCTTGCCGGTGATCTCCACCTTCATGTTTTTGGACTTCTTCTGGATCAGCGTCTGGGTGGCCAGCACGTGCTCCACCTCGGAGGTGCCGATGCCATGCGCCAGCGCGCCGAAGGCACCGTGGGTGGCGGTGTGGCTGTCACCGCAGACCACGGTCATGCCGGGCAGGGTCCAGCCCTGTTCCGGGCCGACGATGTGCACGATGCCCTGGCGGATGTCATCCACCGGGTAGTAATGCACGCCGAATTCCTTGGCGTTCTTGTCGAGCGCCTCGACCTGGATGCGGCTTTCCTCGTTTTCGATGCCCTTGGCGCGGTCGAGCGTGGTCGGCACGTTGTGATCCGGCACCGCGATTGTCTTTTCGGGCGCGTGCACCTTGCGGCCGGCCATGCGCAGGCCCTCGAAGGCCTGCGGGCTGGTCACTTCGTGGACCAGGTGGCGGTCGATATAGAGCAGGCTGGTGCCGTCCTCTGCTTCATGCGCAACATGCGCATCCCAGATCTTGTCATAGAGTGTCTTGGGGGACATGGGTCCTCTCCCGTGATGTATTGGGTATGCTGGCTTTGGGCTGGGCAAGCACCTTATAGGCGCGCCAGGACCGTGCGGGCGGCGCCAAAGAACCGTTCGCGCAGCCGTGCGCGGTCTTGCAGTTCGATCTTTTGCGCCAATACGAGGGTCATGGCTGTCAGATACATCCCGGCGGGCCGGCAATCAAGATTCGTTCTATGGGCGGAAAGGAATGCGCCAACCCGCCCAGCCAGCGCGACACAGGGCGTGCACCCCCTGTGCATCCCCTGTACACCGGCTAACGCCCGTTCCAGCCGGTAGGGCGGCCCTGCAGGCGGGCTCTTTCCTTGATCCGGACGCCGCCCGGCGGCAGACTGAGAAAAAAGAGGGGCGCGCGATGGAGCCTGAAGAGCAGACACCACCCAGAGACGCGATTGCCGAAAGCACCGCTGAAGCACTGGAGCTTGGCCAGCAGTTGTGGGAACTGGCAGCGGAGGGCATTGAGCTGCTGCTAAGGCCCTGGAACGCCTATCAGGCGGGAATCGTGCTAGCTGTTTTTGTGCTTGCCACCCTGATTGGCCGGCCTCTGAAGAGCGCTTTTCATGACTGGCTGCGTGCGCGGGAGGGCTGGCCGCGCTGGCGGATCCGCGCCGGGCTGGTGGTCCACAAGCGGATCCGCGGCATCCTGTTTGTGCTGCTGATCTGGATGGTTGTCCTGATCATGCAGGAGATGACCTGGCCCAGCCGTTCGCGGCTTCTGACGGTTATCGCCAACCTGTCGCTGGCCTGGCTGATCGTATCCTTTGCCACCAGGCTGGTCGGCAACCCGCTGCTGCGCAACCTGGTGAAATACGGCGCCTGGATCTGGATCACCCTGCGTATTCTCGGCATCACCGAAGAAGCGGTGCATTTGATGGACGGGGTCGCCATCAGTTTCGGAGATCTGAGGATCTCGCTGTTCCTGGTGGTGCAGGCGGTGGTGATCCTTGGCGTGATGCTGACGCTGGCGCGGGTGATCTCCTCGGTGGCGGCGAACCGGATCCGCGCCAATTCCGACATCTCCCCCTCGATGCAGGTGCTGGCGGCCAAGCTGGCGCAAATCCTGCTGTTCGGCGGTGCCTTCTTCATCGGGCTGAAGGCTATCGGCATCGACCTGACCGGTCTGGCGGTGCTGTCCGGTGCCATTGGCGTGGGCCTTGGTTTCGGCTTGCAGAAGGTGGTGTCGAACCTGGTGTCGGGGCTGATCATCCTGTTGGACAAGTCGATCAAGCCGGGGGATGTGATTTCGCTGGGGGACACATTCGGCTGGATCAATTCGCTGGGCGCCCGCTATGTCTCGGTTGTCACCCGCGACGGGCGGGAATACCTGATCCCGAACGAGGATCTGATCACCACACAGGTGGTGAACTGGTCGCATTCCGACAAATACGTCCGTCTCGACCTTACCTTTGGCACCGGCTATGACGATGACCCGCACAAGGTCCGCAGGATCGCGATTGAGGCGGCCTGCGGAGTCAAGCGGGTGCTGCATTACGGCAGCAAGAAGCCGGTCTGCCACATCACCGGCTTCGGCGACAGCAGTGTCGACTACGTGCTGCGGTTCTGGATCGACGACCCCACCGGCGGCCTCACCAACATCCGCGGCAATGTCTATCTGGCGCTGTGGGATGCGTTCCAGGCACAGGGCATTTCGATCCCGTTCCCGCAGCGCGAGGTGCGGATGCTGAACGACCCGCTGCCGGTGAGGGTTGCACCTTCCGGCAATGACGGATAAAGCACAGGGCTTGCATCGCCGGGGTGGGGTTTCATTGAAAGTTCACCATCCGGTTGCTACATTATTAACAGGCCCGGCGCCGGGGCTAGGCGGCGCGTTGCAAGGAGGACTATGTCCTGTCACCCGTACCTCAAGCGGCGGATGCCGCTGTTAATGGGGCAGCCGTGATGGCCGCCCAGTCCCAGCCCACCAGCGAACAGCTGCTGGAGCGGATTCTCTCCTCACTCAGCGATGACAAAGCCGAAGATGTTGTGCAGATCGACCTGCGCGGCAAGACCTCGATCGGCGATTACATGGTGCTGGCCTCGGGCCGCTCCACCCGTCAGGTCGCTGCAATGGCGGAAAAGCTGACCGACCGGCTCAAGCAGGAGTACCGGATCACCTGCAAGGTCGAAGGCAAGGATGCCGGCGACTGGGTGCTGATCGACTCCGGTGATGTGATCGTCCATATTTTCCGCCCGGAAGTGCGCGAGTTCTACCAGCTCGAAAAGATGTGGATGCCTGCAGGCACCGCGGCGGCTCCGGCAGCCGAAGGCTGAATCAAAGGCTGATTTGATGCAGGCCCGCGCGATGGGTGCGGGCCGGATTGTTTCAGGAAATTCATGCGTCTGCATATCTGTGCGGTCGGCCGGTTGCGGGCTGGCCCGGAAAAATCCCTCATCGACGATTATCTCACCCGGTTCGACCGGACCGGCCGTGCGCTGGGCCTGGGGCCTGCACGGGTGGTGGAGATCGAGGACAAGAAGAACGCAGGCATGGCCGCCGAGGCAGCACTCTTGCGCAAGGCGCTGCCCAAGGGCGCGGTGATCTGCACCCTGGACGAGCGTGGCAAGGTCCTGTCCTCCCCTGATTTTGCAGACAAGCTGGCCGGCTGGCGCGACAGCGGACGTCAGGACCTGGCGCTGATCATCGGCGGCGCGGACGGGATTGATCCTTCGTTGCGGGCGGAGGCCGATTTCTCCATTTCTTTCGGCAAGATGGTCTGGCCTCATATGCTGGTGCGGGTGATGCTGGCCGAGCAGGTCTATCGCGCTGCGACCATTCTGGCGGGCAGCCCCTATCACCGGGTTTGAATGCGCCTTGCGGCGTATGCCTGCGGCGCGAGTATTTTCAGAAAGATGAAGTCACGGCAGAGTAAGCACGTGAGTGTCTTGGCCCCAGCCGTTCACCAGGCAGCGGGCCTGGATCTGTACCTGGGTTGTACCCTCCGGGATCTGCACACCGCTGAGGGATCGCGTGAAGGGCTGCTCGTGCTCATGCGGATGTGCAAGCACCCGCAGGCCAAGTTCGTTGCCCGCCATATCCAGCACCCGCCAGCCGTCTGCGTAATGCTCCCACCCGGTGTCCGGATGGGACAGGGTCACACTGAATGTCCAACTGCCGCCATCGGCACGGGCGGTTGCGGCTTCGATCACCGGTTCCTCGGCAAGAGCAGGCAGGGCAGCGGCGCTGAGCGCAAAGGACAGAAGCAAATGTCTCATGCCCGCACCATAGCTTTTGAGGCGGAGCGACGGTTTCACGAAACCGTGTCTCCTTTGCTTTCCGGCGGGATGCGCAGCAGGATCCGGCGGGAGTGCGAGACGAATTCCCGCCGGTACAGCACCGCCACGGTGATCAGCGCCGCCGCGCCCAGCGGCAGGGAACCTGCCAGCCAGGCCACCGCGGCCAGGGCGAAATAGGTCGACCGCATACCGCGATTGAAACTGCGCGCGGCGGTGATGCTGATCTCAGCCGCCTGCGCGGCGCGGGGATAGGCGAGGTCATGAGTGGGGGCATTCGGCACTGCCGCCATCAGCACCGCGCAATAACCGAACAGGCGGTGCGCCCACACGAATTTCAGAAACGCATTGGACAACAGCAGCAGCACTACCAGAATCTTGACCTCCCAGACAAAGGCGGGGGCGCTGTCCTGGATCAGATCTTCGGCCACCCCCGCCAGCTGCTCGGTATTGCCGATCAGTGCCAGTCCGCCGCCGATGGCAATCATCGCGGCAGAGGCAAAGAAAGCGGTCGCCTGACGCAGATTGCCCGCCAGCTGCGCGTCGAAGATCCGCGGGTCGCGCTCCACCATCCGCTTCATCCAGTCGCGCCTGAAATCCTCCATCAGAAGGGAGACTGAGAGCCGTCCGGCGGGTGGGTTCTCGATCCGCCAGCCGATCCACAGCCAGCCTGCGATCAGCAGGGTTAGTGCGGCGAGGTCAAGGAGGGAAAACTGCTGAAGGCGGGTGGTCCAGATCATGGGCTGACCCTAGCGCGGCAATCCATCCCTTGCCAGATGTGTAAAATTGGTAATATTATCTTACCAAAGAGGAGGCCCAAATGGAAATGCCATCCCCGAACCCCGCCATTCTTGCCTGCAAGGGGCGGCTTGCTGAGCGGCTCTTGGCTGTGCTGCCTGCGGATGCAGTGATTCAGGACGACGCGGAAACCCGCGCCTATGAGTGCGATGCGCTGACCGCCTACAAGTGCCCGCCTTTGATGGCAGTGCTGCCACGCACCACGCAGGAGGTTTCGGATATTCTGCGTATCTGCCACGAGGAAGGCGTGCCGGTGGTGCCGCGCGGGGCGGGCACCTCGCTCGCGGGCGGGGCGCTGCCGACCGCGGATTGCGTGATCCTGGGCGTGGCCCGAATGAACGAGGTGCTGGAGACCGATTACGAGAACCGCATCATCCGGGTGCAGACCGGCCGCACCAACCTGAGCGTTTCCGGCGCGGTGGAGGAGGAGGAGTTCTTTTACGCGCCTGACCCGTCCTCGCAGCTGGCCTGTGCCATTGCCGGCAATATCGCGATGAACTCCGGCGGGGCGCATTGCCTGAAATACGGTGTCACCACCAACAACCTGCTTGGCGTGACCATGGTGATGATGGACGGCACGGTAGTGGAGATCGGCGGCGCCCACCTGGATTCCGGCGGGCTGGACCTGCTGGGCGTGATCTGCGGCAGCGAGGGTCAGCTCGGCGTGGTGACCGAAGCCACCCTGCGCATCCTGCGCAAGCCGGAGGGCGCCCGGCCGGTGCTGATCGGCTATGACAGCAACGAGGTGGCCGGCGCCTGTGTCTCCGACATCATCAAGGCGGGCGTGCTGCCAGTGGCCATCGAGTTCATGGACCGCCCCTGCATCGAGGCCTGCGAAGCCTTTGCCAAGGCAGGCTACCCGATGTGCGAGGCGCTTTTGATCATCGAGGTCGAGGGCAGCCCTGCGGAAATCGATCACCAGCTGGGGCTGATCATAGAGATCGCCAAATCCCACAACCCGGTGGAACTGCGCGAGGCCGACGACGCGGATGAGGCCGCCCGCATCTGGCTGGGCCGCAAGTCGGCCTTTGGTGCGATGGGGCAGATCAACGACTACATGTGCCTGGACGGCACCATCCCGGTGTCCTCGCTGCCCTTTGTGCTTCGCCGCATCGGCGAGATGAGCAAGGAGTTCGGTCTGGATGTGGCCAATGTGTTCCACGCGGGCGACGGCAACATGCATCCGCTGATCCTGTTTGACGCCAACAAGCCGGGCGACCTGGAAACCTGCGAGGCCTTTGGCGCCGAAATCCTGAAGCTGTGTGTCGAGGCTGGCGGCTGCTTGACCGGCGAGCATGGCGTGGGGATCGAGAAGCGCGATCTGATGCTGCATCAGTACACTGAGGCAGATCTGGAGGCGCAGTTGAAGGTCAAGGATGTGTTTGACCCCAAGTGGCTGCTCAATCCGGCCAAGGTGTTTCCGCTGTCGGTGACCGAGGGCCGCCGGGCCGTGGCGCTGGCTGCCGAGTGATGGGGGCTTTGCCCCCAAACCCCCAGAGTATTTGGACAAAGAAGATGATGATGACACCAGGGAGCGAGGCGGAACTGGCCGAAGCCATTGCTGGCGCAAGCGGGCCATTCAGCATTCAGGGCGGCGGCACCCGCGGGCTGGAGGTGGAAGGCGAGGTCCTGAGCAGCCGCGGACTGTCCGGGGTTGAGCTTTATGAGCCCGGTGCGCTGACGCTGGTGGTAAAGGCGGGCACGCCGGTTGCCGAGGTGGAGGCGCTGCTGGCCGCGCAAAACCAGCGGCTGGCGTTTGAGCCGATGGACCACCGCGGGCTGCTGGGAACGGTTGGCGAGCCGACCATCGGCGGGGTGATTGCCGCCAATGTCGCCGGCCCCCGGCGCATTCAGGCCGGTGCCGCACGGGATCACCTGCTGGGGGTGCGGTTCGTGGACGGCTCCGGCCAGGTAGTGAAAAACGGCGGCCGGGTGATGAAGAACGTGACCGGCTATGATCTGGTCAAACTGATGTGCGGCGCCCATGGCACCCTGGGGGTGCTGACGGAAGTCTCGCTGAAGGTGCTGCCGCAGGCCGAGGCCACTGCCACCGTGACCGTAACCGGGGTGGATCTGCCCGGTGCAGTGCGGATGATGTCGGCGGCCTTGGGCTCCCCTTATGATGTCACCGGCGCGGCCTATGATGCGGACACATATCAGGCGCACATCCGGGTGGAGGGGTTTCAGGACTCCGCTGTCTACCGAAGCGCCAAGCTGGCGGAGCTGCTGTCACCCTTTGGGCTGGCGGAAGTGCAGGAGGATGCCGGTCGGCTGTGGCGTGGCATCCGCGATGTGTCTGCCTTCCACGAGCGGGCGGGGGATGTCTGGCGGATTTCGGTGAAGCCTGGCGACGCGGTGGAACTGGCCCCGCGGCTGGAAGCAGAAGCCTTGCAATTCGATTGGGGCGGCGGACTGATCTGGGCGCTGGTGCCGGGGGGCACCGATCTGCGCGCCCGCATCAACGTGCCAGGCCATGCCACTGTGGTCCGTGCTTCGCAGGATACCCGTGCGCGGCTCGGTGTGTTCCAGCCGCAGCCCGCACCGCTGGCGGCAATATCCGAAGGCCTGCGGCGGCAGTTCGATCTGCGCGACATCCTCAATCCAGGCCTGATGGGGTAAGACATGCAGACCACTTTCACCGAAGAGCAGCTGCAGGACCCCGGCACCAAACGCGCCAACGAAATCCTGCGCACCTGCGTGCATTGCGGCTTTTGCACCGCGACCTGCCCGACCTATCAGGTGCTGGGCGACGAGCTCGATTCCCCGCGCGGCCGCATCTATCTGATCAAGGACATGCTGGAGAACGAGCGGGTGCCGGATGCCAAGACTGTCAAGCACATCGACCGCTGCCTCAGCTGCCTGGCCTGCATGACGACCTGCCCCTCGGGCGTGCATTACATGCACTTGGTGGATCATGCGCGCGCCTATATCGAGAAACACTATGACCGCCCCTGGAGCGACCGCGCCTTGCGCTGGCTGCTGGCGCGGATCCTGCCCTATCCGGGCCGGTTCCGGCTGGCGCTGCTGGGAGCCAAGCTGGCGAAGCCGTTCACGGGGCTGCTGCCGGATGCACGGCTGCGCGCGATGCTGGACATGGCGCCCGCCACCATCCCGCCGGTCAGCCGCAATGACGACCCGCAGAGTTTTGCGCCGAAGGCGCCACGCAAGAAGCGCGTGGCGCTGATGACCGGCTGCGCGCAAAAGGCGCTGAACACCGATATCAATGACGCCACCATCCGCCTGCTCACCCGGCTTGGCTGCGAAGTGGTGGTGGCCAAGGGGGCGGGCTGCTGCGGCGCGCTGACCCATCACATGGGGCGCGAGGCGGAAAGCCACACCACCGCGGCGAAGAATATCCGAGCCTGGGCGGCGGAATTGGACGGGCAGGGGCTGGACGCCATAGTCATCAACACCTCGGGCTGCGGCACCACGGTCAAGGATTACGGCCACATGTTCCGCAATGAGCCGCTGGCGGCGGATGCGGTCCGGGTCTCGGCCATCGCAATGGATGTCTCAGAGCTGCTGATGCAGCTTGAGCTGCCCGAGGGCGAGGAGAAGGGGTTGACCGTGGCCTACCACGCCGCTTGCTCGCTGCAGCACGGCCAGCAGATCAAGACCCATCCGAAGACACTGCTGAAACGGGCTGGCTTCACCGTGGTGGAGCCAGCCGACAGCCACCTGTGCTGCGGGTCGGCGGGCACTTACAACCTGATGCAGCCGGAAATCTCTGCAGAGCTGAAGGCGCGCAAGGTGAAGACGCTGGAGGCAAAGCAGCCCGACCTGATCGCCGCCGGCAATATCGGCTGCATGATGCAGATCGGCTCCGGCACCGAACTGCCGATCGTGCACACGGTTGAGCTGCTGGATTGGGCCACCGGCGGCCCGCAGCCGCCTGCGATGACGGCACCAGGCAAGCGCGCACCGGAGGTGCCCGTCCTGCGTTGACCTCTTCGCAAAAGAATCGGGCTGCATTCACCGCGGGCTTGCCGTAATTTTGCCTGAACAGACAGATAATCTCCCAGCGGTGGATAAGAGGAGACGCATGTGAGGCAGTGGATTCTTGCGGTTGCAGCGCTCTTGCTGCCAGCCGCCGCCTTGGCGCAAGACAGCCGTTTGCAGCGGATGGATACCCTTGATGCAGGCCGAAAATGGGAAGCGGTCGGGCGCTTGGATGTGAATGGCAAGGGCTTCTGCACCGGCGCCCTGATCGCCCCGGACCTGGTGCTGACCGCTGCCCATTGCCTTTATGACAGCCGCACCAAGGCACCGATCGACCCTGCCACCATCGAATTCCTGGCCGGCTGGCGCAACGGGCGCGCCTCGGCCTACCGCAGCGTGCGGCGGGCGGTGCAGCATCCCTCCTATGTCTATGGCGGCGAGCTGTCGACGGACCGGGTGCGCAACGACATTGCCCTGCTGCAATTGCAGCGCCCGATCCGCAACACCACCGTAACGCCGTTTGAGACAGAGGAACGCCCGCGTAAGGGGGCCAAGATCGGTGTGGTGTCCTATGCCCATGACCGCTCCGAGGCGCCGTCCTTGCAGGAGGTCTGCGCAGTGATGGCGCGGCAGCAGGGGGTGCTGGTGATGTCCTGCGATGTGGATTTCGGCTCCTCCGGCGCGCCGGTGTTCTCCTTTGAGGACGGCACTCCGCGGATCGTCTCGGTGGTCTCTGCCAAGGCGGAGGTGAGCGGCAAGCGGGTGTCGCTGGGATCTGCCCTGGCCGAGGAACTGACCCTGTTGCAGACGCAGCTGACCGGAGTTGCCACCGGCGGGCAGCTGCCGCCCGGCGTGGGCCGGGTGAAGGTGGGGGAGCGGGCCAGTTCCTCCGGCGCAAAGTTCATCAAGCAATGATCTGGCGGGCGCTGATACTGGGTGTTGCCATGCTGGCGGAGGCCGGGGGCGCAATGGCCCAGAGCAGCGGCCTGCGCCGCCTGACCGACCGCGATGACCTGTTCGGCTGGGAGGCCGTCGAGCGGCTGGAGCTGAACGGGCAGGGGTTCTGCACCGGAACGCTGATCGCGCCGGAGCTGGTCCTCACTGCAGCCCATTGCGTCTATGACCGAAACGGGGACATGCGCCCGGTGGAGCAAGTCAGTTTCCGTGCAGGCCTGCAGGACGGGGTGGCGATTGCCGAACGCCAGGCGCTGCAGATCGCGGCGCATCCCGGCTACAACCCGCGCTCGCGCCTGAATATGGAAAACATCCGCCATGACGTGGCGTTGATCCGACTGGCAGAGCCGATCCTCAGCGGCCAGGCGGATGCCTTTGCGCTGCATTCGGGCCAGGATTATGGCAGTGAAATCTCAGTGACATCCTATGGCCTGGGCCGGGCCGACGCGCTGTCGCGCCAGCGCGCATGCAACCTGATGGGGGAGCATAAGGATGTGCTGATGATCGACTGCAACGTGACCTTCGGCTCCTCAGGGGCGCCGGTGTTCTCGCAGGTCGGCGGGCGCGGACGGATTCTGGCGCTGGTCTCCGGCGGCGGCAAATACGAGGGCAGGCAGGTGGCGTTCGGCATGAAGCTGCCAGAGCGGGTGGCCGAGCTGAAGGCGCAGCTGCGCCGCAATCCGGCGGCCGCGCCGGACCGGCGGATCAAACGGATCCGGGTCTGCGGCGGCGGATCCGCGGGCGGCGCGAAATTTGTCAGCGTCGGCGACTGACCCGCCTCTTGAAGCCGTATTTTCCCTTCCTATCTCAGAATTATCCGGGCAGCCGCTGATTGGGGCCCGGAGTTAAAATCAGCCTGTCCCCGCGGGGAGGGCATCCTGAAATCGCTCATGAATGAGGATGGAAAATGCGTACTTTTGATTTTGCACCGCTGCACCGTGCCACTATCGGCTTTGACCAGATCGCCAGCCTGATGGACCGCGCTCTGAGCGCCGATGCCGCCCAGTCCAGCTACCCGCCCTACAACATCGAGAAGACCGACGCCGACAGCTACCGCATCTCAATCGCTGTGGCCGGTTTTTCCGACGAAGACCTGAACGTCGAAGTGAAGGAAAACGCGCTGGTCGTGTCCGCCAAGAGGGCAGAGGACGGCGCAGGCCGCACTTTCCTGCACCGCGGTATCGCCACCCGCGCATTCGAACGCCGTTTCACCCTGGCCGACCACGTGCATGTGACCGGCGCCAGCCATGAGAACGGCATGCTGCATATCGATCTGCACCGAGAGGTGCCGGAGGCGCTGAAGCCGCGCCGGATCGAAATCTCCTCCTCCCGCCCGAACCGCCCGGAGATCGAGGCCAAAGCGGTCAACTGATCCTTCGGTTCCCGGTTCGCGCACAAGAAGCCCCCTGGCCCTGCCAGGGGGCTTTTTCCGGTTTCGCGGGGTTGTTCCCGCGGAGGCAGGAACGGGCCAGGGTTGCAAGACGCAACCGATTGTTAGGAATTTGGCGGCACACTGGGGCGGTGAATGGTCGTCGCACTGGTGTTTGACCGCCCGCCGGTGCTGTCAATGCGCGGTCCGGGTGAACTGCATGGGACCACAGCAGATACAGCATGTTCAGCAGAGCTTTGCCGGCATATTCGCCCGTAAGGCGGATCTGGCGGAGCGGTTCTATGTGCATCTGTTCACAATGCTGCCTGAGGTGCGTGCAATGTTCCGCGGCAATTTCGTGAAGCAGAAAATGATGCTGACAACGATGATCGCGTTCTGTGTGCGCAATCTGGATGATCCGCGCACGCTGGAAGATATCGGCACCCAGCTGGCTCAGGAGCACGCCCATCTGGAGCTCGACCCGCGTGAGACGGAGGCGGCAAAGCGGGCGCTGATCGCCGCTTTGCGCGATGTTCTGGGGGCGGAGCTGGACCCGGAGACCGAGTCCGCCTGGGCCAGTGCCATCAGCCGGGTGGCCGGGACGATGACCCGGCACTGACCCGGCTGTGCCGGTCCGCGGGACGGATCAAACCGCCATGCAGATGTATTTCATCTCCAGGTAATCCTCGATGCCGTGGTGGCTGCCTTCGCGGCCCAGGCCGGACTGTTTGACGCCCCCGAACGGGGCCACCTCGGTGGAGATGATGCCGGTGTTGACCCCGACGATCCCGTATTCCAGCGCCTCGGCCACCTTGTACACGCGGGAGAGGTCCTTGGCATAGAAATAGGACGCGAGGCCGAAAATGGTGTCATTGGCCATCGCGATCACCTCGTCCTCGTCCTCGAACTTGAACAGCGGCGCCAGCGGGCCAAATGTCTCGTTGGTGGCAAAGGCCATGTCCTGGGTTGCGCCCTTGACGATGGTCGGCTGGAAGAAGCTGCCGCCCAGTTCCGACGGGTTGCCGCCCAGGATCACTTCGCCGCCCTTGGCGGTGGCATCGGCGATATGCTCCTGCACCTTCTCGACCGCTTCCTTGTTGATCAGCGGGCCGAAGTGGATGCCGTCCTTGAGGCCGTCGCCGACGTTCATCTTCTCGACTGCGGCTTTCAGCTTCTCCGCAAAGGCATCGTAAACGCCGGCCTGCACATAGATCCGGTTGGCGCAGACGCAGGTCTGGCCGTTGTTGCGGAACTTGCACATGATGGCGCCTTCGACGGCGGCATCCAGGTCGGCGTCGTCAAACACGATGAACGGCGCGTTGCCGCCCAGCTCCATCGAGCATTTCATCACCGTGTCCGCGGCCTGGCGCAACAGGATGCGGCCCACTTCGGTTGAGCCGGTGAAGGTCAGCTTGCGCACCGCGTCGTTCTCGCAGAACTCCTTGCCGATGTCGGAGGCGCGCGATGACGGCACCACGCTGAACACACCTGCCGGGATGCCCGCGCGGTCTGCCAGCACGGCCAGCACGATGGCCGACAGCGGGGTTTCCGCCGCCGGGCGGGCGACAAAGGAACAGCCTGCGGCCAGCGCCGGGCCGGCCTTGCGGGTGATCATCGCGTTGGGAAAGTTCCAGGGGGTGATCGAGGCAGCAACCCCGATCGGCTGCTTCAACACGGTTATGCGCTTGTCGCGCTGGTGGCCGGGGATGGTCTCGCCGTAAATCCGCTTGGCCTCTTCCGCGAAGAACTCGATGAAGGAGGCGCCATAGGCGATCTCGCCGCGGGATTCCGCCAGCGGTTTGCCCATCTCGGCGGTCAGGATCACCGCCAGGTCCTCCTGGTTCTCCATCATCAGGTCGAACCACTTGCGCATCGCATTGGCGCGCTCCTTGCCGGTCCATTTGGCCCAGTCCTTTTGCGCCGCATCGGCCTGGGCAATGGCGCCCGCCACCTGGGCGCGGCTGGTGTCGGCGACCTGGGCGATCACGTCGCCGCGGGCCGGGTTGGTCACGTCAAAGGTGCCTTCGCCATCGGCAAACTTGCCGCCGATATAGGCGCGGGTTTCCAGCAGGCTGGGGTCTTTGAGCAGGGATTTCAGATCAGTGGTTGCGTCAAGCATTGCGGGCCTCCCGGGTGTTCTGTTGCTGGAATGCAAAGCAGTTGCGCATTGATATGTCCAGAAGGATTGATGAGTCCAGAATTTGATCAAATTTCCGGCGAAGATTTTTGGGGCAAGCAATTTGACATGTGCTGTGCCAGACTGTCTGGTAGCCGCAAAGAATAAGAACAGGGGAGACTGGGCATGGAATTGGATGATGCCTATGCCAACGGGGCCTATATCGAGAACGCAGACCAATACCCGCCGCGCTGGGCGGCCTCGGCGGAGGACTTCCGCAACAGCCTGCATGAGCGTGCCCGGCTCGACATTCCCTATGGCGAGGGGGAGCGGCAGCGGTTCGACCTGTTTCTGCCGGAGGGCACGCCCAAGGGATTGTTTGTCTTTGTCCATGGCGGCTATTGGCTGGCCTTCGACAAGAGCTCCTGGTCACACTTGGCGCGCGGCGCCATGTCGCACGGCTGGGCGGTGGCGATGCCGTCCTACGACCTGTGCCCGGACGTGCGGATCGCAGATATCACCCGGCAGATTTCAGCGGCCGTGACGCGTGTTGCGGAGGAAGTGGACGGCCCGATTGCCCTGGCGGGCCATTCTGCGGGCGGCCATCTGGTGGCGCGGATGCTGGACAGGGCGCTGCTGCCGCCTGAGGTGGGCGAGCGGATCAAGACGGTGATCCCGATCTCGCCGCTGGCGGATCTGCTGCCCCTTCTGCGCACCTCAATGAACCAGAAGTTCAAGATGGATTCCGCTGCCGCCGTGGCGGAAAGCCCGGTGGAGATGCAGGACCGTTTTCCGGCGGAGGTCACCGTCTGGGTCGGCGGCGAGGAGCGCCCGGCGTTCCTGGATCAGGCGGTCTGGCTGGTGGAAGCCTGGAGCGCGGATCACGTGATTGCCTTCGGCAAGCATCATTTCAACGTGATCGATCCGCTTGCGGATCCGGACAGCGATCTGGTGGCGCTGATTGTGAATTGAGCACGGCGGCGGTGGGCGGAATCGCCCACCCTATGGGGTATAAAAAACTTCTTGCCAGAATCCGCATTCCGCCGCATCTTCCGGCTTAGGGGCCAGGCGATGGCGTCGCCGCATGGAATACATGCCAGCCCCCACATTCCAAAACTGTCCTGAACGCCGGGACCTTTCTTGTAAGAAGGAAGGGTCTGATATGACTGCACGTCCTGAAATGTACCGTTTTCACAACGGTGAGAAGGCGCCGCTGCAATTTGCCGTCTCTGAGTATGAGGCGCGGATAGCGGGCCTGCGCAAGATCATGGCCGAGACCGGGGTGAGCGCCGCGGTCTTCACCTCGATGCACAACATCTCCTACTACTCGGGCTTCACCTACTGCGCCTTCGGGCGTCCCTATGGCCTGGTGGTGACCGCAAGCGAAGCCGTGACCATCTCGGCCGGCATCGATGCGGGCCAGCCCTGGCGCCGCTCGTTCTGCGACAACATCACCTACACCGACTGGCAGCGCGACAATTTCTGGCGTGCAATCAAGTCGGTAAGCGGCGAGGGCGCGGTTGTCGGCTATGAGAGCGATCACCTGACCCTGCTGCAAAAGGCCAAGCTGGAAGGCTTCCTGAAGCCGTCGCAGCTGGTTGATCTTTATGAGCCGACCATGCGCCAGCGGATGGGCAAATCCGCGGCTGAGCTGGACATGATCCGGGCCGGTGCGGCGGTGGCCGATGTCGGCGGCTTTGCGATCCGGGATGCTGTCAAGGAAGGCGCGCGGGAGATCGACGTGGCGATGGCCGGCCGCGATGCGATGGAGCTGGAAATCGCCAAACGCTTCCCGGATGCGGAATACCGCGACACCTGGGTGTGGTTCCAGTCCGGCATCAACACCGACGGCGCCCACAACCCGGTGACAGGCCGACGCTTGGAGCGCGGCGACATCCTGTCTTTGAATACTTTCCCAATGATTTCAGGGTACTACACGGCTCTGGAGCGCACCATGTTCGTGAAGGAAGTGGATGCCGAGTCCCTGCGCATCTGGGAGGCCAATGTGGCGGCCCATGAGCTGGGTATCTCGCTGCTGAAACCGGGCGCGAGCTGTGCGGAAATCACCCACAAGATCAATGCCTTCTTTGAAGAGCGGGATCTGCTGCAGTACCGCACTTTCGGCTATGGCCATTCGTTCGGCGTCTTGTCGCACTACTATGGCCGCGAGGCGGGCCTTGAGCTGCGCGAGGACATCGACACGGTGCTGGAGCCGGGCATGGTGATCTCGATGGAGCCGATGCTGACCATCGCCGACGGCCAGCCGGGGGCCGGCGGCTACCGCGAGCATGACATCCTGATCATCCACGAGGACGGCAACGAGAACATCACCAAATACCCCTACGGGCCGGAGTTCAACGTCGTCGGCTGAGGCGGACTAAATTTGAAAATGCAGGGGGTGCCATCCGTGCACTCCCTGTACACCCCCAGTGCACCGGGCGGGTGCACTGGAAGCCGATTTGCGCTCGGTGCCGCAGCCGCGCTGCCGGGCGCGGGTGAGCCGGGCCGGCTGTTCTAGTGATAGGAACGCCCCTGGCTTTCGATGCCGGCGGCTGCAGACGACGGGCGCGCCAATGCTGCCGGAAGAGGTGCGCTGCCGGTGTCCCGAACCGGGCGGTTTGCATTCCAGGCCGGGGACATCCACAGGGCGGCGGAAGGCGCGTCTTCGGTGCAGGGAAGCGGGGCGTGCACCGACAGGCTGAGCTGGGACGCGTCATGCTGCGCGGTCACCGTCAGGCGGTCCCCGGCCGTTGCCGGTTCCGGGCTGTCCAGCAGGAAGGCTGTCCGCCCCCAGTGGCCGCCGGAGTGCAGCCCGTTCGCCACGTGTATGCCGGGGGCCAGATCCATTTCGAAGGTAACAAGCACCGCATGGACTGTCCCCGCGCGGGCGCAGGCGAGTTCCGCTGTGGTGCGCGCCGGATTGATGTCCGGCCGGGTGAAGTCAAACGCGAACAATTCTGTTGCCGGACCCAGGGGGCGCAGTTCGCAGGCTTCGAAATCGTTTGGGGTAAGCTGCGCGACGCGCGCAAGGCGGTGAAAGGCGCTGAGGTTGAAGCCCTCAGCCTGTTGCGGGCGCCAGAGGTCCAGCAGCTGGCGGCTTTCCACTGGCTGGGCTAACAGCGTTCCCCGTTCCGGGATCGCGCGCGCGTTTGGCTTGGCAAGCGCGGCCATGGCATGGGTGAGTGTGGCAAGCGCGCCTTCGCCGAGGAGAACGGTGTCGACGATTTCCGAGATCACCACATCTGCCTGCTCCGGAATATCCTCGCCCACTACAATGTCATGCGACCACTTCGGGATCACCGTGATGCGGTCGCTCAGGCCGTTGTCCGCGATCACTTGCGTCGCGGCCTGGGCGATCAGCGGCTGCTGCTCGCAGGTGTAGACATGTTTTGCACCGGCGCGCGCCGCCAGCATGGCCGTCAAACCGGCGCCGCAGCCGATGTCCAGAACCACGTCACCGGGCTTCACCTTGGCCTCGATGGCCCTGGCGTAGGCGCTGTTGCGCGCCTTGTCCGCGAGCATCGGAAAATGCCAGCGCGGGACAAATGTCTGGTGGAGCCGTTCCTGCAAGACCTGCGCTTCGTGGTGGCAGGGATCGATGCTGAGAGCTTCGGAGAGGAGCTGTGAGGTCCGGATGCCGCCATCGGTCAGGGGTTCGGACTTTGCGGACTGGACGAGTCTTTCCGCGTCCCGGGATCTATGATGGCAGAATTCTTGAGCCGGATCAGGTGTTTGTCGTTCAAGCAACTTTTATTTTTCCTCATTTGAAGCAAATGCCGCTGAATGGCATAATCGCTATGGGCATCTAACAAATCGTGAAGGACGGGCGTGGTTTGTGCGAATGTCCTGTCATCGCGTCCGGCAGGTGCCGCTGCCCCAGCGGCTGGCGGTTTCCGGACGGCTTTTCACCAGACGGAACGAGGGCTGATCCCGCACGGCAGGCACGACCGTTGCGCCGCGGCGGGTCTTGGGGCATATGTGCGCCACGGCATAGCCTGCCCGGATGTTACCCTCTTGCCGAGGCACACACACGCCCCGCGAGGAAGAAAGAGCCACCGCCATGTATGACGCCCCGGAAAAGAAGAAATCGGAATTTGCGCTGATCCAGCTGACGCCGAACCTGATGACGATCGGCGCGATCTGCGCCGGGCTGTCGGCGATCCGCTTTGCCATCTCCGGCAACTTCAAGCTGGCGGTGATGCTGATCCTGCTGGCGGCGGTGCTGGACGGGCTGGACGGGCGTCTGGCGCGGGCGCTGCGCAGCGTCAGCAAGATGGGGGCGGAGCTGGATTCGCTGGCCGATTTCCTGAACTTCGGCGTGGCGACGCCGCTGGTGATTTACCTGTGGGCGCTGCAAGACATGCGCGGCATCGGCTGGATCTCGGTGCTGGTGTTCTCGGTCTGCTGCGTGGTGCGGCTGGCGCGGTTCAATGTCAGCAGCAAGTCGGAAGAAGACGCGCCGAAACTGCGCAAGGGGTTTTTCGAGGGCATTCCCTCGCCTGCCGGGGCGCTGCTGGCACTGCTGCCGATGTTCGCTTCCTTTGCCTATGGCAGCCGCGAACCGGTGCTGCATGACCTGCTGATCTGTCTCAACATGGTGCTGGTGGGGCTGGCAATGATCAGCCACATCCCGACCTGGTCGCCGAAAGCAGTTAAAATTTCACGTGAGAATGTTAAGTACTTGCTTGTGGGCTTTGCCTTCATGGCTGCGGCATTACTGACCTATGCATGGACGGTGCTGGTTGTGCTATGCCTCGGCTACGTTGCGATGGTGATTTGGGGGCTGGTTTCCAAGCCAAAGGGCTAGCCCAATACGTCCGGGGAGGGACGAATTGGATATCAAAGCAGTTGAAGAATCCTATGCGCGCTGGGCGCCGGTTTATGACAGGACATTCGGTGCGGTGACGCGCTCGGGCCGCCGCAGGGCGACCCGATACATCAATTCCCGCGAGGGCAAGGTGCTGGAGGTTGGGGTCGGCACCGGGCTGTCGCTGCAGCATTACGCGCCGCATCTGCAGGTGACCGGCATCGATTTCAGCCACGACATGCTGAAGAAGGCGCGGGGCAAGGTTCAGGAGCAGGGGCTGAAACAGGTCGAGGCGCTGCGGCAGATGGATGCCCGGCAGCTGGGCTTCCCGGACAATTCCTTCGACACGGTGGCGGCGATGCATGTGCTGTCGGTGGTGCCGGACCCGGAGAAGGTGATGCATGAGATCGCGCGGGTGCTGAAACCCGGTGGCAAGCTGGTGGTCACCAATCATTTCAAGAGCGGCAAGGGGGTGCGGGCGTCGCTCGAGAAGCTGTCGGCGCCCCTGGCCAATGTGATCGGCTGGCATTCGGACTTCGCGCTGGAAACGGTGCTGCAGGAGGACCGGCTGCAGGTCGAGGTGCAGGAAAGCATTCCGCCCTTCGGGATGATGACATTCCTGGTGCTGGGCAAGCAGCAGACCATGTGAAACGCCCTGTTTCCGTGATGCGGCCCCGGGGGGATCCTCCGGGGCTTTTCTTTGTGCGGCCTGTCTGCAACAGTGCATTTGAAACGGGCGGAATTGCACCGCCCCAGGGGATGTAAAGTCTATTTACATACCCATATCAGGATCAGGTATTTGACAGGGAAGGAGCGGATGCGATGAGTGTGTCCCAATTTGAAAAAATGGTGTCGGACAGCCAGGAGAAGGTGCGCGAGTCGCAGTCCAGGATCGAGGCGCTGACCTCGCGCATCGAAGCTGCGCGCAGCAAGATCGAGGCGGGCGAGGATGCCAGTATCGACATTGAAAACGCCACCCTGGAAGACGTGCACGCGCATACCGAGGTGATGAACGCCAATATCGCCGAGCTGATCATGGGGCTGGATGATGTGACTGCGGCGTTCTCCAAGGATTTCGACGAGATGCGCAACAAGACCGGCTGGGAGAGCTTTGTCGGTTTCTTCAGCCGCGGCAAGTCGGACTCGATGCGCCAGGAGCGGATGCGGACCGCCAATATCGACGACAAGCTGCAGGATCTGATCGCCAAGTCGGATGTGATCGTGAAGCTGCTGGAAGGCCAGCTGTCCACGCTGGAAGAGCAGCGCGAGAAGGTGCAGGTGAACCTCTCGGCGACCCTGGACGACCGCGAGTTCACGGTGCAGGAGCTGGAGGGCGTGCGCGCGCAGATCGTGGCGCTGGACCCGCAGATCATCGAGCTGGAGAACAAGATCTCGGTCGAGCAGGACGCCGTGGCACGCACCAAGCTGGAGACCGAGCTGGCCGACATCAACGCCAAGTACAACGCGCTGGTGCAGGAGGAGCAGGTGAAGCTTGCCAAGTCCCAGACGCTGGAGCGTTATATCGAGAAGGGCAAGACCTGGGTCGACAGCCTGCAGAACCAGGCGGCGACGCAGATGGTGCTGATCAACAAGCTGCAGACGGACACCCAGCAGCGGGTGGTGCTGTATGACGCTCTGACCAAATCGCTGAAGACCGCGCAGCAGCAGGATGTGGCGCATAGGATCAACGAGATCGGCGTGCAGACCGACAAGGAAGCCCAGACCGCGATGGCGGCGATCGGCACAGCGACCAACCAGAAGATGGCCGACATGCTGGAAGCGCATGAGGGCAACATGGTGTTTGCCCGCGACGTGCTGGAGAAGAAGGCCAAGGCCGATGAACGCTTTGCCCGCCGGTTTGCCGCGATTGTCGAGAAGCACGACAAGAACCTTTATGGGGGGTAACCTTATGACCCCGTTTGCGGCTGATAGCAGCGTCCGGCCCGGCGGGGAGGGCGTGAAGCGCCCGCCCCGTGGGGGGCGGGACGGGCGCTGGCCGGCGCACAGCGCCGGCTGGGTAAAGCTGCAAACACTGGTGCGAGCATGACAAAGTTCGAAAAACGGATGTTCAGAAATGGGGTTGGCACAGGGCTGGCTGGTTTCACGCTGTGCAGCGCAATGGCCTATCTCCTCAGTGCTCCGGCCTTTGCGATGGTGGCAAGTGTCTTTGCCTTTATCGGCATTGTGATTGCCTTTCTTTGGTTCATTCAGGCCTGTGCGGACTCTTTCCGCGACTATGGCCTAGGGGAAGGCACGGCAAACCTGTACGGAGAAGACCATGCCAAGCGCATATTTGGCGAAAACTACAAGAAGCCTAAGCCATGACCGATCCCTCCCACGATCACACGGGCCTCAGTGATACCTTCGCCTCGCGCCGGTACTTCAAGAAGTTCGAGACCATCATCCGGCACCACACGCGGGTGGCGGCGGCGATGCAGGCGGAGGGGCGGCTGTCGAAATCCGATGTGAAGGTGCTGACCGCTTATCTGATGCGGCTCAATTTCACCTTCCGCGCGCTCTCCATGAAATACCTGATGGCAGGGCGCGACACGGGCCGCTTCTTTGGCAGCCTAGCGATGGACAAGCGCGACAGCGGCTTTCCGGTGGCGGCTGAGCTGATGACCATGGCCAATGACGCCCAGCAGGCGGAGCGGCATCTGGCCAATATGGCCAGCGAGGCGCAGCTGAAGGACGATATGGTGCGGACCATCATCTCCGACCGGGCGGTGCCTGCGAAGCTGCAGTTCGCCCTGTCGCAGCGGCTGTACTATCAGGAGCTCTTGAAGGGGCAGCTGTTCTGGGTCCAGAACGATCCGGAGTGCGAATGGCTGGAAAACATCGGCGAGCGGCGGCGGCGCTTCCTGCTGCACTGGGCGGCTTATGACAGCCAGGTGAACCTGCCGGTGATCTACCTGATGGAACTAGAGGACAGCGGCAAGGTGGCGCTGCCGAAGGACGAACGCCGCTGGCCTGAGGTTCAGGCGCATCTGATGGCGCAGGCCTTGGCGGGGCTGAAGCTGGTGACCATTGCCAAGGGGGTTGACGAGGATTTCGGCGACCTGCACCCCAAGCAGCTGCGCCGCTATCACGTGGGGCCGATGTATTCCTCGGCCTATACCGAGCAGACCGGGCCGCTGCGCCGGGTGCTGGAGCAGGCGGAGGCGCCCGCGGGCCAGGACTGGGCCCTGGCCTGGACGCTGGAGGAGCTGAAAAGCGAAGACGTGCGCGAGGAGCGCGCAGGCTGGTTCGGCACCGTGGAGCGGGAAGTGTTTGCGCTCGACCCCTTTGGCGGCCGCGGCGCGGACACCGGGGCGACCCGCACCCAGCGCGCCATCATCCTGCCGCAGCGCCCCTTTCAGGTGCTGGCGGAACTGGATCCGCCGGGGTTTGCGGATGTTCAGAAGTTCGTGGTGAGCGAGGCCGGGCAGGTGCTGCGGTATTGACGCCTGCGCTTTTGGCTGGGTGCGGGAGCCCCCTCTCGGCGGCAAAGCCGCCTGCCGGGCAGCGGGTCGGGAGTATTTTTGGAAAGATGAAAGCGGGTGGGATTTTAGGCCCGCAGGCTACGGATTGAGAGGGTGAGATGAGCATTTCAGGCAATCAGATGGAACTGCGGGAAGAGGACATCCGCAAGCATTACGCGGCTGCGGCGGCGATGCTGGAGGGGTTTGACCACACACCGCGCATTGCCAAGCCGCAGGCGGAGGGCAAGGCGCCGGAGCGCTCGCCAGGGATTGCCCGCACGCGGCGCTTCCGCTCGACCACGCCGGGGCTGGTCACACGCTCCACCGCGCGCCCCGAGGGGGTGCATCTGATTGCCCGGATCGAGGCGGCGGATGAGGATGATCCGCTGACCTCGCCCCTTCAGGCGACCTTGCAGCACGCCTTGCGGCGGGCGCTGGCGGTCTCCCTGGCGATGGGGGAGGCTTATGCGGATGTCTCTGGCCTCGCGGATCTGAAACGGGCCAATCTGGCCGGGTCTCTGGATGCGGCGCGCAAGGGGGAGTTCACCGAACTGCTGGCCGCCGAGGCGCTAATTGCAGCGCATGTGTTTGCCAATGCCGCGGCCTATCTGCTGGCGCCGCATGGAAGCGAGGCGCAGGCTGAGGTGGGCGAGGCGGAGGAGCTTTTGACCGACAACGCGCCGCTGGCCCTGCACGGGGCGTTGTGGGAGTTGGACCAGAAGCTGGCGCTGCACGCGCCCGGCGATGCGCATCTGATTGCGGCCACGGCGGCCTATGCTGAGCAGTTGATGGAGAAGGCAGCCCTTCGGGCGCAGAATGCTCCAAGGCTGGAAGCGTTCACTGCTGCCGCCTGGCGGGTGGAGGCGGATGATCTGACCATCAGCGGCTTTGAACCGGCGGCCAAGGCGAAGTCCACCACCCTGACGATGGCTTTCAAGAAACCGCATGAGGTGGTGGGCAACCATATCGCCAAATACCAGGCCTTGAGACTGTCCAAGATGCTGATGGCCTATGATTTCGACCGCCGCCTGAACCCCTTTGCCGAGATGGGCGGCTTCATCTTCACCTTTATGGGCGATGGCAAGCCGGGGACCGGTAAGACCACCCTGATCCAGATGATGGCGGGGCTGATCCATGATTATTGCCAGAACACGGGCTATGCCTTCCGCTACCAGAATTTCGGCATCGACAATATCGACAGCTATCAGGGCAAGTCCGGGCAGAACGCCAAATCCTTCATCCAGAACGTGATTGATCCGGGTGTCATCGGCTTTGGCACCATCGACGACATCGACCAGATCGCGGGCAAGCGCGGCGACCGGCAGTCCAGCGCGGGCCAGCAGGAGGTGACGGCGGTGTTCATGGAGGCCTTTGCCGGTGCCAACACCTTGGTGCGCGGGAACTGCACCTTTGGCATGTTCTCCAACTACCCGGAGAATGTGGATGACGCCCTGCGCCAGCGGGCCGGCGCGCGGTTCCTGGTGGACGGGCCGCAGACGCGAGAGGATTACATCGACATCCTGACCCTGCTGATGGGCAAGAACCACAGCATTCCGCTGGGTGAACATGACCTCTATGGCGCGCAGGAGATCAAGAAGGCCGTCGCGCGCTCGTTCGAGGCGCACAACCGGCCGCAGGAGCCGGGGCTGGCGGAGGTCTTTGGCCGGGTGCATGACCAGATTGGCGCGCTGGATGATCTGGCCAAGTTGGGCACCTATCTGAAGGCGATTCAGGCCGCGGATGAGCGGTTTACCGGCCGTGCCATCAAGAACATCACCGATGCGGTCAAGGTCCGGGCGATGGATTTTGAGCTGCCGGATGAATGGATGGAGAACCCGGAGCTGTTCCTGTTCAAGGATTACGAGACCAAATCCGCGATGATTGCGGAGCTGCGGGTGCCGATCACGGTCGACATGGTGGTGCAGGAGATCAACCGCTACGCCGACTCTGAGTTCCGCTATGCCGACAAGTCGGATGAGGTGGCGATTGAAAACATGGTGCGTGACTTCGGGCGGCAGGAAGAGGCCAAGCGGCGGTATCTGGAGGGGCAGGGGTGAAGCTGTATAGAATTCTGCCGCGTTAGATCTTATGTTTTAGGTGAATGCTGCTTGATGAAGTGGAGGGCGCCTAAATGTCGAAAAAAGGTCAACATGTAGTTCCCAGAGAAGGGAAGTGGGGAGTACGCAAAGCTGGTTCGGATAAGGTGACCCGTACCTTCAAGACCCAGAGAGAGGCAATTGAAGAAGCCCGCAAAATTGCAAAGAACCAAAACACTGAGCTTTACATCCATGGGCGCGATGGCCGGATTCGTTCACGGGACTCGTATGGGAAAGACCCATTTCCTCCGAAAGGATAGACATGGCAGCTGGTGATTTTCAGAATAATGCGTTTATCAACTGCCCATTTGATGCCGAATACGAAGGAGTTCTCCAAGCGATATTGTTCTGTTTGATCAGATTTGGTCTGAATCCACGGATTGCCACGGAGCGGATTGATAGTGGAGAAGCGCGGTTAGCAAAAATTGAAGAACTCATAGAGGCGTCGAAGTACTCGATCCACGACTTGAGCCGCTGCCAATCAAAAGTGGAAGGTGAATACTACCGGCTGAACATGCCGTTCGAACTTGGGATGGACTATGGCTGCCGTAAGTACAAGGGCGCCCCTTACAACGAAAAGCGCATTCTGATTCTAGAAGAAAAAAGTTACAGATATCAAGCGGCTATCTCAGACCTGGCTGGCCGTGATATTCAGAACCGAGAAGGCGATTACGCTAAAGCGATCAGAATCGTAAGGAATTGGCTTGTAAGCACAGGTGAGTTTGGACGAGCCCCGGCAAGCAAAGTTGTAAGCGAGTACGAGGACTTTCAGGAGTGGTTCCTCGAAAAGCGCCTATCAGAGGGTTTCACGGAGGAAGATCTCTTGTCCATGCCTACACCAGAGCTGTTGGAAGGCATGAAAGAGTGGGCAGAATCTGGACGGCCCAGAAGTTAGGAGGACACATGAAACGCCTCATCCAGCATGGCCTGATGTTCGGCAATCTCTTCCATGTGGCCTCGCCCGCGCTGGTGGAGCGCTATAACCGCGCGCTGAAGCATCTGACCGGCAAGACCACGGCTCTCACCGATTTCCACGTTGATATCTCGGGCTTTTCTCCGGAGATCGGGGATGAGCTGGGGGATGATCACTATCTGAACCATGCGGGCGTGAACCGGCAGTTCATTCTGCTCAGCACCGAGCAGAAACGCTGCCCGCTCTTGCATGTGAAATTCTCCACCAGCCGGGACATTCTGCGGCGGTTCATCGAGGTCAATGAACGCCAGCTGTTTGCGCTGACCGCGACCGATGCCGTTGCCGGCGAGCTGGTGAACTCGGTGTTTGAGGTGTCCTCGCCCGCGCGCCTGTTCGACATCCGCCAGGTGCGGATCGAGGCGGATACCACCCGCGGCACGCTGCGCCATGCGGACCGTCTGGCGGAGCTGGTTGAGCAGTTCAAGACGGGGGAGGATGCCTGGTTTGATGATGCGCTGATTGCTGAGATGATCGCGACGGCGGAGCAGACCGGCGATGTGACCCGCAATCCGGTGCATCTGGAGCATGAGGTCTTTGAACAGGGCAATTTCTGGACCGCGCATTTCGGCGGGCTTTACCTGTTTCAGGACGTGGAGCATCCGGCGGTGATTGCCAGCGGGGCCAAACCCGAGGGGGTGCCGCTGGATCGCGTCTTTGACCTGACCCAGCGCAATGCAATTGCCAAGTTCCTGGAGCTGAACGGGCTGGCAGAGCCGGTAATCCGCGCGCGCGGCGTCGATGGCGCGGCGATCCTGCGGCAGAAGATGGGGTTCCTGGCGGTTTCGGTACTGACGGAAAAGGGCCGGGACCTGACCGGCCTGTCGCGGTCAGACCTGCGGCGGCTGGCGGCGCGGCATGCGGAGGAACTGCCGGAGGAGTTCGAGGGGCTGGCGGCGCTGGTGCGCTGGGCCGAGGGCGGCGGCAAGTGGCCGCGGATCACCTCGGACCATCCGGCCTACTTCTATTCCCTGCGGGCCTCGGACACGGCCTGCCGCGATCTGGTCAACATGCTGCTGGCGGAGCTGTGCCCGCATGATTTCCGCCAGATGTTCATCTGCCACAAGGAAGAGTTCTACCGCCAGTACCGGGGCTGGCCGGAGACCAAGAAGGCCTATGCGGCGGAGTTCCTGGCGCGGGAATATGCGGTGGACAAGGCCGGCGCGCGCGAGGCTTTGTTCGGGCACGAGCCGGATATGGAGGGGCGGATGCCCAGGCTGCCGCGGAACCGGCGCAAGGGGATTGTCGACCGGGTCGGCCCCTGGGGGGCTGTGAACCGGGTGAGGGGGCGTTGAGATGAAAAGCTGTGGCTTGCTGCTGACCTTCCCCGGACCGCTTGCGGTCCGGTTCACGCCCGTCCCCGCCCCCGTCACGCCGGAGGCGTGCTTTCAGCACGACGGCGGGCGTGAAACGCCCACCCTCGGTGCCGGACGTGAACCTCTGTTGGGAAGCACTTGCCGGGGGAAGATGTAATGTTCGGTTTTATCCGCCTTGTCCTGATCCTGCTGGTGGTCCTGACCGTGGTCTATGCCGCGGTGTCCCTCTACTCGCGCGAGATGCGGCGGCTGAAGCTCAAACGGCGCTGGAAAGAGAAGGGGTTGACCGGCGACCGCGCGGCCTTCATCCAGCGGGGGCTGAAACAATATGACCGTTCGTTCCGGCGCAAGCTGATCCTGTTGGTCTATATCATCCCGCTGGGGGCGCTGGCGCTCCTGATCTACGTCATTAACTTCATGTGAGGTCCACCCCAATGCGTTTCATCAAATGGGCTTTCCTGATTTCCTTCTGGGTGCTGTTCGGCGCCTTCCTGCATTACACGCTGCCGCAGTACGACGTGGTGCGGATCGTCAACACCTATGAGGAACGGCAGGAGCTGAACGACTGGACCCGCATCTTCTGGTCCAAGCCGGATGACCAGTCGGCTGAGCTGATCAACCGCGATGTGCAGTTCATCCAGGCGGTGCGCGGCAACGGCCGCAACATGGTCTACCGCAACGAGGACACCGGCTGGAACTGGCCGCCCTATTTCAAGTTCGACACCGCGAACCTGTACACGGACGCCAATGACAGCATCTCCACCAAGGCGAACCCGGAATGGGTGGCGGTGATGCATTACGGCTGGCGCAACGAGTTCCTGTCGATCTTTCCCAATGCGGTGACGATCAAGCCGGTGGCGGGGCCGGAGGACAAGCCCACCAACTGGTTCTCGATCATTTTCCTGGTGCTGCTGGCGGCGCTGCTGTGGGCGATTTATGTGCGCTGGCGCCGGTTCCGGCAGGCGCGGATCGACCCGATGATCGAAAGCGCCGAGGACAGCCTCTATGCGGCGGGAGACGCCATTGCCGAACGCAAGGGCCGGTTCCGGCGCTGGCTGGACACCTGGAAATCGAAGTAAGCAAAGGCCGCCGGTTGGGCGGCCTTTTTCATGGGCGCCCGGCGGCATCGGCGAATCGATTCGGGCGCGTGAATCCTGCGTAACTGCGTGAAAGTTAAGCGCTTGCCGCAAACAGACCGGCGGATGCCGGTTTGGGATTCCGGCATGTGATTCCGCTGCCAGTACAGAAAACCTGCATGTCTTTTTCCGGTTTTGGCGGGTCGGATTTGTCTTCGCCGTTGCGCCGGGATTAGGGCAGTTTCCGCCTCAGCAAGGTGCCGCCCTTCGGGGCGGAGAATTGGGAAGCTGGTGAAACTCCGGCGCTGCCCCCGCAACGGTGACCCCGGGCAAGGCATGGCAATGACCACTGAAGGAGATCCTTCGGGAAGGTGCCAGGCCCCGCCGCCTAACGGCCCCGGGACAGTCCGGAAACCAGCCTTGCCAGGAAAACGTCAACCGCGGGTGGCGGCGGGGCGGTTGCAGGCGCGTGGCCTGCAATCTCTCTCCCCATGCCCGCACCCAAGCCAACCTGCCGCGGGGTTGCGGCAAAGGAGAGAAGCAGATGCTTCACGACAGCGAAATTCTGGCCAAACTGGTGGCCCGTCAGAAAAACTATTCCCTGGAGCAGGCGTTTTACACCGATCCGGGCGTGCTGGATCTGGACATGCGCCAGATCTTCTACCGCGAGTGGCTGTTTGCCATTCCCGCCTGCGAGATCCCGAAGGCGGGCAATTTCGTGACCCATCAGGTCGGCGCCTACAACGTCATCATCGTGCGTGGCACCGATGGTGAGGTGCGTGCGTTCCACAACGCCTGCCGCCACCGCGGTTCGGTTGTCTGCAAGGCCAAGAAGGGCAACTCGCCAAAGCTGGTCTGCCCCTACCACCAGTGGACCTATGAGCTGGACGGCTCGCTGCTGTGGGCGCGTGACATGGGGCCGGACTTCGATGCCTCCAAACACGGGCTGAAGCCGGTGCATTGCCGCGACCTGGCGGGCCTGATCTACATCTGCCTGGCGGATGAGGCGCCGGATTTCGACGCCTTTGCTGATGTGGCCCGTCCCTATCTGGAGCCGCATGATCTGGGCAATGCCAAGGTCGCCTATGAAAGCTCGATTATCGAGAACGGCAACTGGAAGCTGGTTTGGGAGAACAACCGCGAGTGCTATCACTGCGGCGGCAACCATCCGTCTCTGTGCCGGACCTTCCCCGAGGATCCGTCCGTCACCGGTATCGAGGGCGGCGAGACCCCGGCGCATCTGCGGAAGCACTTCGACAGGATCGAGGCGGCGGGCATCCCGTCGGCCTTCACTATCGATGGGCGCGGCCAACATCGGCTGGCACGGATGCCGCTGAACGAGGGCGCTGAGAGCTATACCCTGGACGGCAAGGCGGCTGTCGCCAAGAAGCTGGGCCGGGTGCCATTTGCAGATGCGGGCACGCTGTTGAAATTCCACTACCCGACCACCTGGAACCACTTCCTGCCGGATCACTCCATCGTGTTCCGGGTGACCCCGATCAGCCCGACCGAGACCGAAGTCACCACCAAATGGCTGGTGCACAAGGATGCGGTCGAGGGCCAGGATTACGACCTGAAGCGCCTGACCGAGGTGTGGGTTGCCACCAACGACGAGGACCGCATCGTGGTGGAGGACAATCAGCAGGGCATCAACTCGCCCGCTTACGAGCCCGGCCCGTACTCGGAAGTGCAGGAAAGCGGCGTGATCCAGTTCTCCAACTGGTATGCCGAGCACCTGACCCGCGCGCTGACCGGCCGCCACCTGATCGCGGCGGAGTAAGCGGATGGGACTGCAGGCCAACTTCGAGACGCTGGACGAAACCCTGGCGTGGAAGGACGACGAGATGCTGGAATGCGTCTCTGTCGTGCCGGAAGCGCCGAACACCGCCACCTTCAGCTTCCGCGCGCCGTCCGGCGCGTGGTTCAAATACCAGCCGGGCCAGTTCATGACCCTGGAGCTGCCGGTGCCGGGCGGGACTGTCTGGCGGACCTACACCATCAGCTCCTCGCCGTCGCGGCCGTTGTCGATTTCGGTCACGGTGAAGGCTCAGGCCGACAGCATCGGCACCCGCTGGATGCTGGACAACCTGCGCCCCGGAATGTTCCTCAAGGCGTCCGGCCCGGCGGGCGTGTTCACCCTGCCCAAGCGCCCGAACGGCAAGTTCCTGTTCATCTCCGCAGGCTCCGGCATCACGCCGAGCCTGTCGATGACCCAGTACCTGTTCGACCGCGGCCAGTCGCCCGATGTCTGTTTCGTCAATTGCGCCAAACGGCCCAGCGAGATCATCGCGCGCCAGCAGCTGGAAAGCATGGCCTCGCGGGTGCCGGGCATTAAGCTGAACTTCGTGGTGGAAGAGGACGATCCCTATCAGGTCTGGACCGGCTACCGCGGCCAGCTGAACCAGATCATGCTGGGTCTGATCGCCGGCGATTACCTGGAGCGGGAGGTCTACTGCTGCGGGCCGGAGCCGTTCATGCAGGCCGTGCGCGACATGCTGAACGGCCTCGGCTTCGACATGGAGAACTACAACCAGGAAAGCTTTGGCGCACCGGTGGAAACCGAGGCAGACGCGCCGGAGCTGGACGATGTGGTTCCGGAAGAGACCGCTGCCGCGGAGATCACCTTTGCCGCGTCGGGCGTGACCGCAAACTGCACCGAGACCGATACGGTGCTGGCGGTGGCCAAGGCGTCGGGCCTCAACATCCCGTCGGGCTGCACCTTCGGCATCTGCGGCACCTGCAAGGTCAAGAAGACCGCGGGCGACGTGCATATGGTCCACAACGGCGGCATCTCGGAGGAGGATATCGAGGCAGGGTATATCCTGGCCTGCTGCTCCAACCCGATCGGCCGCGTCGAAGTGGAAATCTGATCCATTGGAGGGCCTGTTTCAGGCCCTCCGTTTCCTGCCGGTCCGGGCGTGCGGCAACAAAGTGATTGACGCCGCCCCCGTCCCTTGGTCAACACGGGGCCAAGCCTCTTATCCCCCGTTGCGACACAGGACCACGAGACCATGACTGCCAGCAAACGCATTGCCCTTTCCAGCGACCACGCCGCCATTGAACTGCGCAAGGCCGTTGCCGCCCATATCGAAGCGCAGGGCTGGGAGGTCGAGGATATCGGCCCGCAGACCCCGGAAAGCACCCACTACCCTAAGCACGGCGCCGCCGCGGCGCAGCTGGTGGCCTCCGGCGATTGCGCGCTGGGCATCGTCCTGTGCGGTACCGGCCAGGGCATCATGATGGCAGCAAACAAGGTGAAGGGCATCCGCTGCGGCGTCTGCTCCGACACCTTCTCGGCCAAGATGATCCGCGCCCACAACAACGCCAACATGTTGTCGATCGGCGCCCGTGTGGTCGGCGAAGGGCTGGCGCTGGAAATCGTTGATGCCTTCCTGGGCACGGAGTTCGAAGGTGGCCGTCACGGCACCCGCGTAGACATGATCAACGCGCTGGAAGACTAAGATTTACTGTTCGGGGGTATTTCCCCCGTTCAATCCGCAAACAGATAATGGGTCCCGGCAATCTGCCGGGTCTTGTCACCGGGCAGATTCAGGAAACCGCTGAGCTGGTCTGCATTCTCCTCCAGGCTGCTGCTTTCCCGCATTTGATAGAGCTGGCTGAAGCCGGCATCGCGGATGCGGTCGCTCTCATGCAGGATATCGTTGCGGATCGTCGGCAGCAGCCGCTCCAGCGTCAGCTTCGGCGTGCGCTCGCCTGCCAGCCCGACCCGGTGAGCGTGGCCGATCAGGTAATCGTCGCTGAAATCGCATTCGATGTGCAGGAACCGGGTCGATGAGCGGTCGGAGTGGAAATCGTTCATCAGGTCGATGGCCTCGGGATCCAGGCAGATGATCAGCTTGTCGGATTCGTAATACTCAAACAGCATCCGCATCAGGGCGCGGCGGTGGCGGGTGCGCTTCATCAGTGCCGCCTGGATGCCGCCGAGGTCGGGCAGGGGCGTGTCTTCCTCGTTGAACAGGTATTCGATTGCCGGGATGTTGGTGACCTGGCGGATCTGCTCCAGCAGGCGTTTGGCGACATGCCATTTCTTGCAGACCACGATCAGCAGCTCGCGCTCGCGGCCCAGGCTGCTTTCGGTCTCCCAGAACCGCGGCGCAAAGCGGCGCCCGTCACGGCCGCGACGGGCCAGGAAGTTGTAGAGGCTTCTGCCCTCGTTGGAGATCCGGAACTCCACGCCCTGCGCCGCGTAAAGCCGCCCCAGCCGGGATTTCAGCTCCTTGGCTTCGGCGCTGATCTTGCGGGCAAACAGAAAGTCCTGGCTGAGCAGGAGGTCATAGTGGTCGTTGTAGAAATTCACCGGCATCCCGTAGTCGGTGAACATCAGGAAGGTGAGGGTGCGGGGTTCGATCTCCGCCTCCGGAATCAGGTGGCGCACCAGGGTCTGAAAGAAGGTCTCATCCGGGATCCAGGTGGTGCGGAAAAAACGCATCACATCGCGGCGCTTGCGGATGAAATCAAGGATCCATTCAACGGTGCGGCGGCGCAGGCACCACCATTGGCTGCCGATCTGCACCTGGATATCAGCCGGGATCTCCCGCTGCAGCCCCAGCCGTTTCTGCAGGCCGTGGCTCCAGTAGAACAGCTGCTTGTGCTTGCGCTCATTGAAAAAATGCCGGTAGATCAGCCGGTCGTCTTTCATGCCGGTCTTGATCCAGTCGCTTTCGAAGAAATCGAAGCTTTCGATGAAATCCTTGTCGTGCTCGTCCAGGAACCGGTGGGCGTATTCCGCCGTCTTCACGGCCATGCAGTCGCCCGACAGCATGTAAAAATGGGTGGCGCGCGGAAACTCCTCCACCGCGCTGTGCAGCGCATGCAGCGTCGCCTTGACCAGCGACCACTCGCCCCAGCCGCATTTGATCCGCTTTCTGGCAAAGGACACATTGGGGTTGTCCGCCAGCTCTGAGCGGATCCGCTGGTAATCCTCCGGCGCCGCCCGCCCGTCGAAGTGGATCGCCATGCAGTCGCCCGCCGCCGTCAGCCGCTCAGCCTGCTGGATGATCGCTTCGGGGTCTTTATGGCACAGCAGAATATATGCGATTTTTGCCATTGGGGGGACGGACTGCCTTGTTCTGCCTGATTGTTTACCTTGATAAGCGCGCTGTACGCACGAATAAACCAGATAGTTCCCGTTTCGGTAAACATATGCGATTACTGCTGGGAACAGGCAAAGACGGACAAGAGGGCAGCAGATGGGGTTTCCCGGCACCTGGATGACGGAAAGTGAGAGTGTGGTCTACCGGGTGGTGCCGAAATGCGCCTGCTCGACGATCGGGCAGATCCTTTATTACTCCGATCATGGGACATTCTTTGACGGCGACATTCATGACGCCAAGGACGGCCTGCACAAATGGGCGCTGGAGCATAGCCAGGGGCCGATCACCCGCAACGTGCAGGGGCAGCGGTCCTACGCCTTCACCTGCGTGCGCAATCCCTACACCCGCATCCTGTCGTCGTTCTTTGACAAGATCTGCGGCATCCAGCGCAACGGCCGCCGCTACCGCGGCAACCTGGTGCCCAAGCTCGCCTATGAATACGGGATCGAGGTCGGCGGCGACGACGGCAAGCAGGAGTTCGACCAGATCGCCAGCTTCCGCCGCTTCCTGCTGTTTGCGCGCGATACCATCCGCTGGCGCCGCCCGATGGACCCGGACATCCACTGGTCGGCGATGTCGGGGCATGTGTCGACATTCATCCTGAACGGCGGGCGCTACAACCAGATTTTCTGGACCGAGGCGTTCAACGACGGGATGCAAGGGGTGCTGAACGCGATCGAGACGCCGCATGCCGTGGACCTGGCCGCGATCCCGCGATTCAACGAAAGCGAGGGCCACGGCCCCAAGCGCGCCCATCCGGTCGAAGATTATTTCGACGACCTGTCGATGCATCTGGTCTACGAGATCTACAAACGCGATTTCGAGCTGTTCAAATACGATTTCGAGAACCCGGCCAACAAGATGCCGATGGGCGAGATCGACCTGGACGAGGTGCATGCCAAGCTGGGGGAGTAGGCGGACCGGGGTGCGAGGAGGAGCTCCCGCGCCTGTGCCGCAGCATCAAAGATGCAGCTCAAAGCCTTGGGCCGGGCGCCGCTGGCGCGGCGCGGGCGGGTGCCTCATCTGGAAGAGCAGCTTCTTCTTTGCCGAAATACTCCCGCCGGAGGCGCGCCGTGCGCCAGCACGGCGCCACGCCCAACGCCGCGTGGCGTGCTGGCGTCAGCCAGCGGGCCAAAGCGGGGCGGGAGGGCTTGGCTGATGCAGGACGTTAACTGAGAAGCGGTCTCAGGAGCGGGACGCAAAAGAAAACCCGCCGCGTTTGAGCGGCGGGTTTTGTGTGTTTAGTGACCGGATGGCCTCAATCTTCGTCCGGCAGCGCGCGCACGGCGCCCTTTGCCGCCGAAGTGGCCAGCAGCGCATAGGCCTTCAGCGCCTTGGAGACCTTGCGCTTGCGCGGCTCGGCCGGTTTCCAGCCCTTGGCGTCTTGCTCCTCGCGCCGCACCGCCAGCTCCTCGTCGGAGACCGCCAGGTGGATGGTGCGGTTGGGGATGTCGATCTCGATGGTGTCGCCCGGGCGCACCAGGCCGATGGTGCCGCCCTCGGCTGCCTCAGGCGAGACATGGCCGATCGACAGGCCGGAGGTGCCGCCGGAAAAGCGGCCGTCGGTCAGGAGCGCGCAGGCTTTGCCGAGGCCCTTCGACTTCAGGTAGGAGGTCGGGTAGAGCATTTCCTGCATGCCGGGGCCGCCGCGCGGGCCTTCGTAGCGGATCACCACCACATCGCCTTCCTTAACCTTGCCGGTGAGGATGTCGTTGACCGCCTGGTCCTGGCTTTCGCAGACATAGGCGGAGCCGGTGAACTTCAGGATGTGCTCATCAACGCCTGCGGTCTTCACGATGCAGCCGTCGCGCGCGATATTGCCGAACAGCACGGCAAGGCCGCCATCCTGGCTGAAGGCGTGTTCCTTGGCGCGGATCACGCCGCCTTCGCGGTCGGTGTCCAGCTCCTTGTAGCGGTTGGCCTGGGAGAAGGCCTGGGTGGTGCGCACGCCGCCGGGGGCGGCCTTGAACAGCTGTTCGGCCTCCGGGTTGTTGGCGACCTTGATGTCCCACTTGGCAATCGCCTCGCCCATGGTGGCGGTATGCACGGTGTGGCAGTCCTCGTGCAGCAGCCCGGCGCGGCTGAGTTCGCCCAGGATCGAGAAGATGCCGCCGGCGCGGTGCACGTCCTCCATGTGGACGTTGTGGATGTTCGGCGCGACCTTGCAGAGGCAGGGCACCCGGCGGCTGAGCCGGTCCATGTCGGACATGGTGAAATCGACCTTGCCCTCGTTGGCAATCGCCAAGAGGTGCAGAACGGTGTTGGTGGAGCCGCCCATGGCGATGTCCAGGCTCATGGCGTTCTCGAACGCCTCAAAGGTGGCGATCTCGCGCGGCAGCAGGCCCTTTTCCTCGTCCTGGTAGTGGCGCTTGGTGATCTCGACGATCTTGCGGCCGGCTTCCAGGAACAGCTCCTTGCGGTCGGCGTGGGTCGCCAGCGTCGAGCCGTTGCCCGGCAGCGCCAGTCCCAGCGCCTCGGCCAGGCAGTTCATCGAGTTGGCGGTGAACATGCCCGAACAGGAGCCGCAGGTGGGGCAGGCGTTTTCCTCGATGTGCTTCACCTGCTCGTCGGTGAATTTGTCATCGGCGGCGGCGACCATGGCGTCAACCAGGTCGATCTTCTTCATGTCCAGATCGGCGATGTCGATCTTGCCCGCTTCCATCGGGCCGCCGGAGACGAAGATCGCCGGGATGTTCAGGCGCATGGCGGCCATCAGCATGCCCGGAGTGATCTTGTCGCAGTTGGAGATGCAGACCATCGCATCGGCGCAATGTGCGTTGACCATGTATTCGACGCTGTCGGCGATCACCTCGCGCGAGGGCAGCGAGTAGAGCATGCCGTCATGGCCCATGGCGATGCCGTCATCCACCGCGATGGTGTTGAACTCCTTGGCGACGCCGCCGGCCGCCTCGACCTCGCGGGCGACCATCTGGCCCAGGTCCTTGAGGTGCACGTGGCCGGGCACGAACTGGGTGAAGGAGTTGACGATGGCGATGATCGGCTTGCCGAAATCATCGTCCTTCATGCCGGTGGCGCGCCACAATCCGCGCGCGCCCGCCATGTTGCGGCCATGGGTGGAGGTTCTGGATCGGTACTTTGGCATCAGGCTGGTTCCCTTAGTCTTTGCCCTCAGGGACACGATTTGCGCAATAAAGGCAACCGGGCGGGGCTCTCTTCGGTAATATTGGCGCAGATTGCGCCGGATTTAAGTGGCGAAATGTCTCTGGCGGTGGTTCTCAGGCGCGTACCGGGGCGGGTTCGGGGGCTTTTAGCCAGTGATTCACCGCAAGCCCCAGCACCAGCGCCCAGAACGGCGCCCCGATTCCCAGGAAACTGATGCCGGAGACCGTGGTCATGAAGGTGATCAGCGCCGCCTCGCGCCCCTGCGGTTCAGCCAGTGCGGCGGACAGGCTGTTGCCGATGGTCGCCAGCAGCGCCAGCCCCGCAACGGCGGCGACCAGCGCCTTGGGTGCGATCAGGAACAGGCTGATGACGGTGGCGCCGCCGAGCCCCACCAGGATGTAAACGAGGCCGGTCATTGCGCCTGCCAGATAGCGGGTGTGCGGGTTCTCATCCGCCTCGGGGCCAGCGCAGATCGCGGCAGTGATGGCGGCGAGGTTGAAGGCAAAGCCGCCGAAGGGCGCCAGGATCAGCGAGGCCAGGCCGGTGACAGTCAGGCTGGCCGACACCGGCGGTTCATAGCCGCAGGCCCTCAGCGCCACCACGCCGGGCATGTTCTGCGAGGACATGGTGACGATGTAGAGCGGCAGGCCGATGCCGATCAGCACCGGCAGCGAGAAGGCGGGCATGACGAATTCGGGGCGGGCCAGGGTCAGGTCCAGCGCCTCCAGGCTGCCAAAAGCGCCGGTGCCTGCGCACCAGGCCACGCCCGCGGCCAGCACCCCAGGGATACAGTAGCGGGGGAACAGCTTGCGGCCCGCGAGGAAAGTGAGGCCCATCACCGCCACCAGCGCGGTGTCGGTCTGCAGCGATGTGAAGGCGGAGAGGCCGAACTGGAACAGGATGCCCGCCAGCATGGCGCTGGCCAGGCTGTCGGGGATCAGGCGGGAGAGGGCGGCGAACCAGCCGGTGACGCCGGTGAGGGTCAGCAGCACTGCGCAGAGCAGGAAGGCGCCGACCGCCTCCGCCAGCGGCACGCCGTTGAGGCTGACTGCGAGCAGCGCCGCGCCGGGCGTCGACCAGGCAGTCAGGACCGGCATCCGGTAGATCAGCGACAGGATCAGGCAGGTGAGGCCCATGCCAAGGCCCAGCACCAGCATCCAGCTGTTGGCCTGGGCCTGGGTGGCGCCCACGGCCTCGATCGCCTGAAAGATGATGGCGACCGAACCGGTGTAGCCGACCAGAACGGCAACCGCGCCGGAGACAAGATGCGAGAGCTTCAGATCCTTGAGCATGCGGGTTTTCCTGTGGCGCCGGATAGGATAGGGGTTTCGTGCGTTATAGCGCACACTACATTCCGTGCGTTATAGCGCACAAGACTTTTTTGACGGGCAGCGACAATGAGCGATGACGGCATCATCCTGAACCTGCGGGAAATCCGGGCAGCGGCTGGGCTTAGCCTCAGCAAGGCGGCAGAGGCCACCGGGGTCAGCAAGGCGATGCTGGGGCAGATCGAGCGCGGCGAATCAAGCCCGACGATTGCCACGCTGTGGAAGATCGCCAAGGGGTTCCACCTGCCGCTGACCGCGCTGATCGGCGAAGCAACCCGGCCGGTGGGGGAGGCCGCCGGGGTTTATGAGACGGTGCAGTTTCCCGGCAGCATCGGGGTCAAGATCGTGTTCCCCTTTGACCCGCTGCTGGGGGCCGAGACCTTTCAGGTCACGCTGAAGCCGGGCCAGAGCCACCAGTCGCAGCCGCATGACACCGGGGTGACCGAGGAGGTCTTTGTGCTGCATGGCTCGATGGAGGTGCTGAAGGACGGGGAATGGGTGCCGCTGGAAGCAGGCCAGGGCCTGCGCTTTGCCGCTGACCAGCCGCATGGCTACCGCAGCCTGGAAACCGGTGCGGCCTTTCTCAACATGCACCATTACCGGCAGGCAGGTCTGACGCAGCGGGATTGATGTGCTTCACTTGTGTATTTTCTCCAGGCTGCCTACCACTTGCGCAAGTGATTGAGTTTCAGGGATTTGAGGAGCACCGGAATGGACACGCTGCGCGGAAGCCTCCTGATGGTGCTGGCCATGGCGGCTTTTGCGCTGGAGGACATGTTCATCAAATCCGCCGCCGCCAGCCTGCCGGTGGGGCAGATCCTGATCCTCTTCGGCCTTGGCGGCATGGCTGTCTTTGCAGGCCTGGCGCGTGCGCAGGGTCACGCTCCCTGGCACCCGGGCTTTGGCACGCGCCCGATGCTGTGGCGTTCCTTGGCGGAGGTCGTGGGGCGGCTCTGTTTCACCCTGGCGATTGCGCTGACGCCCTTGTCCTCTGCCTCGGCCATCCTGCAGGCGACGCCTTTGGTGGTGGCCGCAGGGGCGGTTGTGTTTTTTGGCGAGACCGTCGGCTGGCGGCGCTGGTTGGCGATCGGGCTGGGGTTTGCCGGTGTGCTGCTGATCCTGCGGCCGGGGCTGAGCGGATTTGAACCGGCCTCGCTGTTTGCGGTGGCAGGCACGCTGGGGTTCGCGGGCCGCGATCTGGCCACCCGCGCAGCGCCGAAGGACATGAGCAACCATCAGCTGGGGTTCCTGGGATTCGCCATGCTGGTGGTGGCAGGCGTCATTGCCTTGGGCTGGACCGGCGGTGCGGCCTGGCCTGAAGCGCGCAACTGGCTGGATATCGCGGCGGCCACGGTGATCGGGGTGATAGCCTATAACGCTTTGTCGGGGGCGATGCGGGCGGGGGAGATCTCTGTCATCGCGCCGTTCCGCTACACAAGGCTGGTCTTTGCCATGGTGCTGGGGGTGCTGGTTTTTGGCGAACGACCCGATGCGATGACCCTGATAGGCAGCGCGGTGATCGTCGGCAGTGGTGTTTTCACGCTGCTGCGCAGCCGCAAGGCGTAAGCGCCATCTTGCGCCCGCCGCGGCGCGGCCTTACATCTGCCGCCCATGGCCAAGAAGAAGCAGACATCAGACCCGAACTACAAGGTGATCGCCGAAAACCGGCGGGCGCGCTTCGATTACGCAATCGAGGATGACATCGAATGCGGCATCGTGCTGGAGGGGTCCGAGGTCAAGGCGCTGCGCGGCAATGGCACCAATATCGCGGACAGCTACGCCGCGGTGGAAGAGGGCGAGCTGTGGTTGGTGAATTCCTACATCCCGCCTTATGCCCAGGCCAAGGTGTTCAAGCATGAGGAACGCCGCCGCCGCAAGCTCTTGGTGTCGCGCAAGGAACTGTCGGACCTGTGGAACCTGACCCAGCGCAAGGGCATGACCCTGGTGCCGCTGGTGATCTATTTCAACCACAAGGGCCGCGCCAAGATCAAGCTGGGCATCGCCAAGGGCAAGAAGCTGCATGACAAGCGCGAAACCCAGGCCAAACGCGACTGGGGCCGCCAGAAGCAGCGGCTGCTGAAGGACGCGCGCTGATCCTAGGGCGCCCTGGTGATGTATCTGGCAATCTGATCTTTTCCCAGAAGCCTCCTTTGCGACCGGCTGTCCGGACCGGCATAGAGGATCCGGAGGTTCTCGGTCTGCAGCAGCGGGAGGAGGATCTCTTGAGGCAGGCCAATGGTGCGCAGGATGGACAGCTTTTTCAGGCCTTTGAGCGGTTCCAGGTCCCGGATGCCCGTCCGGGAAATGCCAAGTTCCTTGAGCTCCTGCATGTGCCGGACCGGTGCCAGATTGGTCACGGCAGTGTCAGCGGCAGAAAGTTCCTGCAAGCCTATCCCTGCAAGCGGCTCAAGGCTGGCGACTGCGCTTCCGTCCAATACCAGTCTGCGAAGCAACTTGAGCTCTGACAGGGGAGCAAGGTCCCGGACTTGCGTGTCTGCCAGGTCCAATTCCACCAGGCTGCTTGCTCCTGTCAGGGGGGTCAGGTCGGCCACGCGGCTGCCTGTCAGGATCACTGTGTGAAGGGCAGGCTTGTTCTGCAGCCCCTCCAGGCTTTGCAGGCGGCTTCCGTCAGCACGCAGCATTTCCAATCCGCTGGAGGCAGCCAGCGGCGCCAAGCTTTCGACCGGGCATCCGGAGATCCAAATCACGCGCAGGTTCACGGCAGAGAGCGGTGCCAGATCCGAAATCCCAGTGTTGAAAGCCAGAAGAATCTCCAGCGTTTCAATCTCTTCCAAAGGTGCCAGGTCCCTCACGCCGGAATCGGCGATATTCAGGCTTTGCAAGCGCGTATATCTGCGCAGGAAAGAGAGATCGGTCACCTCGCTTATGCCCCAGACGGACAGGTGCTCGAGTCCGGTCATGCGCGACAGCGGAGTGAAGTCGCGGGCTCGGACAGAATCAAGGCTCAGCCGCCTGAGTTCCGGCAGCCGGGTCACAGGTGCCAGGTCGGATACCGTGAGTCCCACCAGTGCCAGCTTCTTCAGATTGGGAAGTTGAGCTAAAGGAGACAAGTCTACCTGGGCCTCAAATCCCGGCTCTGCCATCAGCGACAGATCGGTCAAATGCTGAAACCGTATCAGCGCCTGCAAGTCTGGCGTGCCTGTGCCTATCCGGACATTTGCCTTTAAATCACTGTCTTTTATGCATGTGCTTCCGAATGCTGTACAGCTGGCATGCACGGGAAGCGGTGCGGACAGCCAGGTGGACAACAAGAAAAATGCAAGAAAGCTGCGCAAGCCGGGCATTCGAATACCTTTTCTGAAACTGCAGCAATAATGCAGGTAACTTGTTGCTGCTCCGTAAAACACGCGCAAGATGCTTGCATTGGCAGGTGAGGGGACAGGATAGCTTGCACCGCCCAGCTACGGGATGTACCCATGGCGCTATATGCAGATAGGGAGACGCTTTGATGCAGGACGATCCGAAGACGCTGGTTTCCACGGACTGGCTTGCCGCCCATCTGAAGGACCCGGATCTGCGGGTTCTGGACGCGTCTTGGTATCTGCCGCAGCAGGGCCGGGATGCCAAGGCGGAGTATGATGCTGCCCACATCCCCGGCGCACGGTTTTTTGATATCGACGAGATTTCCGACAACCGCTCGGACCTGCCGCACATGGTGCCGCCGGTCGAGAAGTTCATGTCCAAGCTGCGCGCCATGGGTGTGGGCGACGGCCACCAGGTGGTGGTCTATGACGGTGCCGGCCTGTTTTCGGCGGCCCGCGTCTGGTGGCTGTTCCGGCTGATGGGGCAGACCAATGTTGCGGTGCTGGATGGCGGTTTTCCGAAATGGCAGTCCGAGGGGCACCCGGTCGAGGACCTGCCGCCGGTGATCCGCGACCGCCATATGACCGTGCGGGTGCAGAACCACATGGTGCGCGATGTGACCCAGGTCTCTGCCGCCGCCAAGCTGGGCGACCACGAAATCATCGACGCCCGCTCCGCCGAGCGGTTCCGCGGCGACGCGCCGGAGCCGCGCGAGGGGCTGCGCGCGGGCCACATTCCCGGCTCCCGCAATGTGCCGTTCGGCCAGGTGCTGAATGAAGACGGCACCATGAAGGACGCCGAGGGCATCCGCGCTGCCTTTGAAAGTGCCGGTGCCGATCTGACCAAACCTGCAATTACTTCCTGCGGATCGGGCGTTACCGCCGCCATCCTCAGCCTCGCCATGGAGCGCATCGGCAAGACCGATCATTCGCTTTATGACGGGTCCTGGGTGGAATGGGGTGCCTTCCCGACCCTTCCCGTTGCTACCGGAGAGAACTGATGTTCGAGACCCTGAAACCCCAGCCAGCCGACAAGATTCTGGCGCTGATGCAGATGTACCGTGACGATCCGCGCGCGGACAAGATCGACCTTGGCGTCGGCGTCTACAAGAACGCCGAGGGCGTCACCCCGGTGATGCGCGCCATCAAGGCGGCGGAGCACAAGCTGTGGGAAGAGCAGACCAGCAAGTCCTATGTCGGCCTGGCCGGCGATCCGGCCTATTCGGACGCGATGATCAAGCTGATCCTGAGCGATGCGGTTGCGCGCGAGAACATTGCGGCCGCAGCCACCCCCGGCGGCACCGGCGCGGTGCGCCAGGCGTTTGAGCTGATCAAGATGGCCAACCCCAAAGCGCGCGTCTTCGTGTCGGATCCGACTTGGCCGAACCACGTGTCGATCCTGAACTACGTTGGGATCGAAACCGTCGTCTACCGTTACTTCGACCGTGACACCCGCGGTGTGAACTTCGACGGCATGATGGAAGACCTTAAGGGCGCCCAGAAGGGTGACGTGGTTCTGCTGCACGGCTGCTGCCACAACCCGACCGGCGCCAACCTCAACGAGGTGCAGTGGAAAGAGGTCATTGCGCTGCTGAACGAGCGCGGCCTGATCCCGATGATCGACATCGCCTACCAGGGCTTTGGCGACGGTCTGGAAGAAGACGCGCTGGGCGTGCGCCTGGTCGCCTCCAGCTGCCCCGAGACACTGATCGCGGCCAGCTGCTCCAAGAACTTCGGCATCTACCGCGAGCGCACCGGCCTGCTGATGGCGGTCTCCAACGATGCCTCCGCGCAGGCGCTGAACCAAGGCACCCTGGCCTTCCTGAACCGGCAGAACTACTCCTTCCCGCCGGATCATGGCGCCCGTCTGGTGACCATGATCCTGAACGACGACGCCCTGCGCGCCGATTGGGCCGCGGAGCTGGAAGAGGTGCGCCTGGGTATGCTGGGTCTGCGTCAGAGCCTTGCGGACGAACTGCAGCGGCTGACCGGGTCGGACCGGTTCGGATTCATCGCCCAGCACCGCGGCATGTTCTCGCTCCTTGGCACCACGCCGGAGCTGGTTGAGAAGATGCGGGTCGACAACGGCATCTACATGGTGGGCGACAGCCGCCTGAACATTGCGGGTCTCAATGCGCAGACCGTGCCTGTGCTGGCCAAGGCGATTGTTGACGCTGGCGTCTGAGCCTGAGGCACTTTGAAATTCAGGAACGCGCCCTTTCCGGGGCGCGTTTTCTCTTGGGGCGGCGCCTAAGACTTTTCTGAAAAGTCTTAGGCAAAAGTTTTCAGAAAACTTTTGCTCGCAAGAGCGGTGATCTGCGGTTCCGTAAGGGCAGGTTTCCCGCGCCTGGCAGCGTGCCCTGGCTGCGCCAAGCCCCTTGCAGGCTTGGGTGTGGCACCGCTGGCGCGGGGCAGGCTGATGCTTGACGCAAGGTAATCCCGGGGGCGGCGACGGAAGCGGCAGCGGCCCGCGTTTGTGTTTGCGGAAGTCACGCGCAACACTGCCTAGGAGACCTGAAATGACCCTCGCAAAATCTTTCCTCGCCCTGATCCTGTCCGCCGCCGTTGCCCTGCCGCTGGCTGCCCCGGCCTTTGCGGCCAACGGTGAAGTTATCGACCGGGTGGAAAACCGCGCCGACCGCCGCGAGAACCGCCGCGATGAAGCCGTGGACACCGGCGTCTGGGACGTGGTGGAGGATCATCTGGACCGGGCCGAAGACCGCCGCGATTACCGCGACCAGAAGGCGCCCAAGGTGATTGTCGTCCCCCAGGGCTGAGGCCGCGGCCTGCGCCCCGGCAGCGGCGCCTGGCCCCAGGGGGGATCACCTGTGATGATATGATCCTGCAGCTGGCGGGAGCCCCCCGCGGCAACGGAAAAGCGGCGCCTGAAACAGGCGCCGCGCAATTTTTACCGGGGTCGGACTTAGCTCGGCGAGAACTCCGGGTAGGCTTCCATGCCCAGTTCCGCCATGTCGAGGCCATTGACCTCATCCTCTTCCTCCACCCGGATGCCCAGGGTGGCGCGCAGGATGGTCCAGACCACGGCAGAGGCGGCGACGGTGAAGACACCCACCACGGCGATGCCGGTCAGCTGGGTCAGCAGGCTGGCTTCGGGGTTCGACAGGACCACGGCCACGGTGCCCCAGATGCCGCAGATCAGGTGAACCGGGATGGCGCCGACCACGTCGTCGATCTGCAGCTTGTCCAGGAACGGCACCGCAAAGACCACGATCACCCCGCCGATGGCACCGATCAGGGTCGCGAGGCCCAGGCCCGGGGTCAGCGGTTCGGCAGTAATCGCCACCAGACCCGCCAGCGCGCCGTTCAGGATCATGGTCAGATCCGGCTTTTTGAACAGGAGCTGGGTCAGCACTAGTGCGGCCACCGCACCGCCAGCCGCAGCGGCGTTGGTGTTGGAGAAGATGCGGCTGATGTCAGCCACGTCGCCGATCGAGCCCATCGCCAGCTGCGAGCCGCCGTTGAAGCCGAACCAGCCCATCCACAGAATGAAGCAGCCCAGGGTCGCCAGCGCCAGGTTCGAGCCGGGCATCGGAATGGTCTTGCCGTCCTTGTACTTGCCGATGCGCGGGCCGAGGATCAGCGCGCCGGTCAGGGCCGCCCAGCCGCCCACCGAATGCACCACGGTGGAGCCCGCGAAGTCCAGGAAGCCCATCTGATCCAGGAAGCCGCCGCCCCATTTCCAGCTGGCCTGGAACGGGTAGATCACAGCGGTCAGGATGATGGTGAAGATCAGGAAGGGCCACAGCTTGATCCGCTCCGCCAGGGTGCCCGACACGATCGAGGCGGTGGCCGCGCAGAACATCAGTTGAAAGAAGAAATCCGAGCCGGTGGCGGCATAGGAGTAATCATCGGCGCCTTCTGCGGTGATCCCCACCGCCTCCAGCACGCCGGGGCCGAAGACGCCGGACAGCACGCCGTCGACGGCCCAGTTGCCCAGCGGATACATCAGGTTATAGCCGATCAGCCAGTAGAACACGGCGGCCAATGAGAACAGCGCCATGTTCTTGGTCAGCTGCATGGTCACGTTCTTGGACCGCACCAGGCCGGCCTCCAGCATGGCAAAGCCTGCTGCCATCCAGAACACCAGGCAGCCGCCGATCAGGAACAGCAGCGAGTTCAGGATGAACACGGTATCTGTCGCCGGATTCACACCCGGGGCAGGGCCGTCCTGGGCCAGCGCCAGGCCCGGCAGCGCGCTCAGCGCCAGGGCCGCAAGGGGGAGTTTCAGGGTCTTCATCAGTCTTTCCTCCATGCCGGGCGCGCTTACAGCGCCTCGAGGTTGGTTTCGCCGGTGCGCACCCGCACGGCCTGTTCCACATCCAGAACAAAAATCTTGCCGTCACCGATCTTGCCGGTGCGGGCGGTTTCGGCGATGGCGCTGACGGCCTGTTCGGCCTGGTCGGCGGGCACCACCAGCTCCAGCTTCAGTTTCGGCACGAAATTCACTTCGTATTCGGCGCCGCGGTAGATTTCGGTGTGACCGGCCTGGGCGCCAAAGCCCTTGATTTCGGTGACCATCAGCCCGCTCACGCCAAGACCGGTCAGCGCCTCGCGGACCTCGTCCAGCTTGAAGGGCTTGATGGCGGCTATGATCAATTTCATCTCTGCATCCCTTAGGTTTCGCGCTGCCCCGGCCCCATGCCGATGCATTGTGCACATGCAGCAAAACCGCAGCTCCGAGTCGTGCAAAGCCCAAGGGCAGCAAGATTCCGCGCGTCTTTCTGCGAGCGCACAATAATTTTGCGCCTTTTGCCCGCTTCGCTTAAAAACCGGCCATCTGGCAAAGGGGAAAGGTCCGGATTCTGCCCCCTCTACAATCCGGCGCGGGCAGGGTATTGTCGCCGGATAACGGGCAAACCGGGCAGGAACAGACGATGGCACAAGGATCCGGGCGCAAGCCTCTGGTGGCAGAAAAACGCTATTCGACAGGCGGCAAGGGCAAACCTGGCGCCAAGAAACCTGCGCGCAGGAAACCCGCGCCCAAGGCCAAGAAGCCGGGGCTGCTGGCGCGGTTGTTCGGCCGCAAGAAGACCCGCGCAAGGCCGGTGCGCAAGAAACGCGGTGTAATCGGCTGGCTGCTGGCGCCGTTTGCCTTCGCCTTCCGGCTGATCTGGGGCTTTACCTGGCGTGTCGGCATGGTGGTCTGCGGGCTGGTCGGGCTCGCGGTGGCCTTTCAGTATGCGCGCCTGCCCGAGGTTTCCGCCTATCTGGACGGCCGCGCCCGCGGGTCCGTCACCATTCTGGACCGCGAGGGCGAGGTTTTTGCCTGGCGAGGCGATCAGTTCGGCGGTGTGGTGACGGCGGATACAGTCTCGCCGCATCTGAAGAACGCGATCGTCGCGACTGAGGACAAGCGGTTCTACCGCCACCTCGGCCTTTCGCCGCGCGGCATTGCCAGCGCTGTGCGCATCAACCTGAGCGAAGGCCGCGGGCCGCTGTCGGGCCATGGCGGCTCCACCATCACCCAGCAGGCTGCGAAACTCCTGTGCCTCGGCAAGGTCTATGATCCGGCTGAATGGAAGAGCGAAAGCGCTTATGAGGCCGACTGCCGCAAAGGCTCGCTGTGGCGCAAGGGGACAGAGGCGATCTTTGCGCTGGCGATGGAAGCCAAATACACCAAGGACGAGATCCTCTCGATCTACATGAACCGCGCCTACATGGGCGGCGGCACATACGGGGCGGAGGCCGCCGCGCAGCGCTATTTCGGCAAATCGGCAAACCAGCTGAACCCGGCCGAAGGCGCGATGCTGGCGGGTCTGCTGACCGCGCCCTCGACGCTGGCGCCGACCAACAACCTGCAGCGCTCGCAGGACAGGGCCGCCACCGTGCTGCGGCTGATGCAGGAGCAGGGCTACCTGACCACGGCGGAGATGCAGAAGTACCAGGACAACGCGGCAGAGCTGAGCGAAGCCGCGGCGGCGCGGGCAGGCGGCTATTTTGCCGACTGGGTGATGGACAGCATTCCGGAGTTCCTGGGCGACCAGACCACCGAGGATGTTGTAGTCCGCTCCACCATGGACCAGCGCCTGCAGGCCGCTGCAGAAGAGGCGCTGAAATACGTTTTCGAGAACAAAGTCCGCGAGGGCTCCAAGGCGCAGGCGGCGATTGTGGTGATGAGCGCCGATGGCGCGGTGCGCGCCATGGTGGGCGGGCGCAAGACCCGCGTGTCGGGTGTGTTCAACCGGGCCACCCAGGCGAAGCGGCAGACCGGGTCTGCTTTCAAGCCCTTTGTCTATGCCACCGCGCTTGAGCTTGGCTATTCGCCATATGACCGGGTGCTGGATGCAAAATACTGCCTGAACATTCCCGGCTCCGGCCAGTGGTGCCCCGACAACTACACCCGCAAGTTCTATGGTGAGGTGACACTGGCGCGGGCGCTCCGCGACTCGTTGAACGTGCCGGCAGTGAAGATTTCGGAGGCGGTGGGCCGCGACAAGGTGAGCCGGGTGGCCAAGGACTTCGGAATCGACAGCGACCTGGCCGCCGGGCCATCGCTGGCGCTGGGGGCGTCCGAAAGCTCGCTCTTGGAAATGACCGGGGCCTATGCAGGCATCCTTAACGGCGGCTCCTCGGTGACGCCTTATGGCATGACAGAGCTGAAGCTTGTCGAGGACAATGAGGCGCTGATGGGGGCCAGCGGCGGCATTGGCGAACGGGTGATCCGCCCCGAGGCAGCGCAGCAGCTGGTCTGGATGATGGAGAAGGTGATTGCCGGCGGCACCGGCCAGCGGGCGCAGATCCCGGGCTGGCAGGCTGCGGGCAAATCCGGCACCACTTCGGCCGCCAAGGACGCCTGGTTCATCGGCTTCACCGCCGATTATGTGGCCGGTGTCTGGATGGGCTATGACGACAACACGCCACTGTCGGGGGTGACCGGCGGCGGCCTGCCGGCCGAGATCTGGCGCGAGACCATGGTGCGGGTGCATGAGGGACTGGAGCCGAAACCGCTGCCGATGCTGGAGCCCGCCCCGATCGCACCGCCGCCGCAGGAGACCCGCCGCGAGCGCCGCCGCCGCCAGGGGCCGAACCTTGGCCAGGAGCTGGGCCGCGCGGTCGACAATATCCTGCGCGACATTCTGGGCAACTGACGGGATCACCGGCTCGGGCGCTCCTGCCTGGCTCAGGCCCCCCTCGCGGGGGGATCGCCAGTTGGACCCGGCGCCGCACCTGGGTGCGGCGTGCGCCCGGCCCGCCGGGCCGGGTGCCAGACACAACATGAGCAAGGCATCTTTAATGCCGCAGCGAAGGGCGGGAGTGCCGCGCAGCACCTGGAGCAGCAGGCACACTGTCCAAAAGAAAAGGCCCCCCGGAGGGAGCCTGTCGCAATGTCTGGAATGGTGCCGGTTCAGCTCAGGCGCTGCAGTTCGGCGATCAGCGCGTCGATGTCGCCCTTCTTGCTGTCCAGGATCGCGCCGATCTCGGTGCGTTCGGTCAGCAGCAGGTTCACACCCTCGATGAACATGTTGAAGAACAGGTCGCGGCCGGAGCGGTCCGACACCAGGAAGGTCACTTCAAAAGGTGACTGGCCTTTAAGGTAGGCAATGGTGCTCACCTCATACCATTTCTTCACCTTCTTGACACCCTTCACCTCCAGCTTGCCGCCGATGAACTCGCGGAAGCGCTTGCCGTATTTGCGCGAGATGTAGCCCTGGAACGCCTTGGAGAAGGCCTTCTTCTGGGCTGAGGTTGCCCGGCGCCCGTCCACCCCCAGCGCGTAGGCCGCAATATAGGAGGTGTCGCTGTAGCGCTGGAAGATCCGCTCGAAGTCGCGGAACATGGCGTTTTCGCCCTTGCCGGAGTCGATCACCCGGTTGATGTCGGTAACCAGGCTGTTGATCAGCTTGCTGGCGCTGTTCTCGGTCAGCGCCCACAGGGCCTGCGGAGCTGCAACCAGGGCTGTGGCGCCGGCGCCGAGGCCAGTCAGGAATTTGCGGCGGTCCATATTCAAAATCCTTCAGTGTTCAGTTCGAACGGGTCGATTTCCTGGATCTCCTCGCCATCCCCCAGCTCGAACCGGCGGTTCTGCAGGTAGATCAGGCGTGACTGCGCGTAGCTGTCGGCACTCTCGTAAAGAATCGAGTCGATCGTGTCGGAATAGTTGCCACGATCGCCCATGCGGCGCACGATCTCGGCGTAGATGGTGATATTGTCGGCAGTATTCTGCTCGGCATAGCCCAGCGGATTGGTGAAGAAGTCGACGGCAACCCCCACTGCATCGCGGCTGGTGGACGGGCCGAGCAGCGGCAGCTCCACATAGGCGCCTTCGCCAACGCCCCATTTGTGCAGGGTCTCGCCGAAATCGGTATCCACCTGCGGTACCTTGAATTCGGTGGCCGGGTCGGCGAGGCCCGCGAAACCGACGGTCGAGTTGATGACAAAGCGCGAGAAGGCGTTGCCGGCAGTCCTCAAATCGCCCTGCAGCAGCGCGTTGACCATCTGCCCCGGCATCGACAGGTTCTCGGCAAAATACGAGAAGCTGGTCACCATCGGCGCCGGCACGATCGCCACATAGCCCTTGGAAGCAGGGCGGAAGGCCAGCCGGTCGACGCCGCGGTTGAAGGCGTGAATGGTGCGGTTGGTCCGCTCATAGGGGTCGAACACTTCGCCGGAGGCGCGCGCGACCGGGTCCTGAGTGGCGCAGCCAGCAGCAAAAGCGGCCAAAATCAGCGCAGATACAAATTTAATCGGTCGCAACATCAAGGGCATTCGGATAAGTGTCCAATTGGTACTGGAATAGGCGCGTCGGGGGGCAGATAAGGGTTCTCTTGCCGTTTTCCAGTCTGATTACATTTTTTCACCGGCTTGTGCCACAACTGGTACAATTCCAGTCCGGACCTGAAGCCAACGAACCACTATTGCAGTCTGAGTATGAATAAAAGCCTTTACAAAAACGGGTATGATGAACTGCGCCAGGTGCGGCGGCAGAGCCGCGGCCTGTACTGGTTCACCGGGATTTTCAGTTTCTTCGTGAATCTTCTGATGCTGACCGGTCCGCTTTACATGATGCAGGTTTATGACCGGGTGCTGGGCAGCCGGTCGGAGGCGACGCTGCTGGCGCTTTCGCTTCTGGTAGTGTTCCTTTACGGCATGATGGGGCTCTTGGACTATGCCCGCGGCCGGATCATGGCGCGGGTGGGTGCGCGGTTCCAGGCGGCGCTGGACAAGCGGGTGTTCGACGCGATGATCCGCCGCTCGGCGGTGGCGCAGGACCCGGTGGCGCAGACCGGCCTCAGCGATCTGGAATCGGTGCAGCGGCTGATCGCCTCGCCGGTGCTGACCGCGGCATTCGACCTCCCCTGGACGCCGGTATTCCTCGCGGGCATTGCGCTGTTCCACCCCTGGCTGGGCCTGCTGGCGCTGTCGGGCGGGGCGGTGCTGGTGGTGATTGCGCTGTTGAACCAGATGTTCACCCGGCTGCCGCAGCAGAAGGCGAGCATGACCGGCCACAAGGCCAATCTGATGTCCGAGGAGATCCGCAACGAGGCGGAGATGATCCAGTCGATGGGCATGCGCGGCGCATCGTTCGAGCGCTGGAAACAGGCCCGCGATGCGGCGCTGACCGACAGTGTGACGGCCAATGACACCGGCGGCGGCTTTACCACGCTGACCAAGACGCTGCGCCTGTTCCTGCAGTCGGCGATGCTGGGTCTGGGCGCCTATCTGGTGCTGCAGAACGAGGTGACGCCGGGCGCGATGATCGCGGGCTCCATCCTGATGGGCCGGGCGCTGGCGCCGATTGAGCTGGGGCTGGGCCAATGGGTGCTGGTGCAGCGGGCGCTGAAGGGCTGGCACAATCTTGCGGAGCTGCTGGACAAGGTGCCGGAGGAAGACGCGCGCACTGCGCTGCCCAAGCCGAAGGCCCTGCTGGAAGTGCAGGGGCTGGCGGTGGTGCCGCCCGGCAGCAATACGCCGCTGCTGCGCAACGTTAATTTCCGGGTGCAGCCGGGCCAGGCAATCGGGGTGATCGGGCCGTCGGGGTCGGGGAAGTCGACACTGGCCCGCGCCTTGACCGGTGTGTGGCGGCCCGCAGCCGGTTCTGTCCGGCTGGACGGCGCTTCGCTGGACCAGTATGCGCCGGATGTGCTGGGCGGCCATATCGGCTACCTGCCGCAGCGGGTGCAGGTGTTTGACGGCACCATCGCCCAGAATATCGCCCGCCTCAATCAGCAGCCCGACGCCGAGAAAGTAGTGGAAGCCGCCCGCAAGGCCGCCGCGCATGAGATGATCCTGAAACTTCCCGAAGGTTATGACACCCGCGTCAACGCCACCGGCGGGCGGCTGTCGGGCGGGCAGATGCAGCGGGTCGGGCTGGCCCGGGCGCTGTTCGACGACCCGGTGATCGTGATCCTGGACGAGCCGAACTCCAACCTCGACAACGAGGGTTCGATTGCATTGAACCAGGCGATCAAGCAGATCAAGGCTGAGGGGCGGTCGGTGCTGATCATGGCGCACCGCCCGGCGGCGATCCAGGAATGCGATATGCTGCTGGTGATCGATAAGGGCACCCAGACCGCCTTTGGCCCCAAGGACAAGGTGCTGCAGGAAATGGTCGCCAACCATCAGAACATCCGCCAGGCCACTGGCACGGGAGGGGTGCGATGAGCGTGGAGAACAACTGGCCCGCGCGGCGCCCGCTGGTCATCGGCCTGATTGCGCTTCTGGTGCTGGTGGGCGGTTTCGGCTCCTGGTCGGTGCTGTCGTCGATTTCCGGCGCAGTGGTGGCCTCCGGCCGCATCGAGGTCGACCGCAACCGCCAGGTGGTGCAGCATCTGGACGGCGGCATCGTTGCCGAGATCCTGGTGGACGAGGGCGACACCGTGGCTGAGGGCGAAACGCTGATCCGGCTGGACGCCAATGAGCTGACCTCTCAGCTGGTGATTACAGAAGGCCAGCTGTTCGAGCTGATGGCGCGGCGCGGCCGGCTGGAGGCGGAACGCGATGAAGCTGACGAGATCACCTTTGATCCGGAAGTGCTGAAGGCGGCCGAAACCCAGCCGCAAGTCGAGGACCTGGTGGAAGGCCAGCGGCGTCTGTTCCAGGCCCGCAGGGACACCACCGCGCGCGAGATCGAGCAGCTGGAGAAGCGCCGGTCGCAGATCGAGGAGCAGATCCGCGGTATCAAGGCGCAACAGACCTCGCTGAAGGTGCAGCTGGACCTGATCGGCGAGGAACTGGGCAACCAGCAATCGCTGTTGGACCGCGGCCTGGCACAGGCGGCGACGGTGCTGAACCTGCGCCGCACCCAGGCCAGCCTGGACGGGCAGCTGGGCGAGCTGGTGGCCGCGGAGGCGCAGGCCGAGGGGCGGATAACAGAGATCGACATCGAAATCCTGAAACTGGGCAGCGGCCAGCGCGAGGAAGCGATCACCCGTCTGCGCGACCTGCGCTATCAGGAGCTGGAGCTGGCCGAGACCCGCCGCTCGCTGCAGCAGCGGCTGGCGCGGCTGGACATTACCGCCCCGGTCTCGGGCGTTGTCTACGGGCTGCAGGTGCAGACCCCGCGCTCGGTGATCCGGCCAGCCGATCCGGTGCTCTACCTGGTGCCGCAGGACCGGCCGCTGGTGATCGCGGCACAGGTGGCACCGACCGATATCGACCAGCTGTTCACCGGGCAGGAGGTGACCCTGCGCTTCTCGGCCCTGGATCAGCGCTCGACGCCGGAACTGTTCGGTCATGTAACCCAGGTCTCCGCGGACGCGTTTGAGGATCAGGGCAGCGGCATTTCCTATTACCGGGCCGAGATTGAGCTCAACCCCGGAGAGCAAGGCCGCCTGCCTGCGGGCACGGTGCTGATTCCGGGTATGCCGGTGGAAAGCTACATCCGCACCGCCGACCGCTCGCCGCTGGCCTATCTGGTCAAGCCGCTGGCGGATTATTTCAATAAGGCCTTCCGCGAAAGCTGACCGCAAAGCTGGAATTCGGTGCGAAACTTGGCCATGACAATCGATTTTTCATGGTTGTTTCCCTCGCAGGGAAACAGTTTGGCGCGAGCTGTTGCTCTCAGAGGCGGAAAGCCTCGGCCGGGCTTCGCATTTTCCCTTTCCGAAATCCGTGGCTGCGGGTAGCGTCCCGGCCAGCAAAGACTCGGAAGGAATGCGCCATGAGCATCGAAGCAAAACTGAAAGAGCTGGGGGTGACCCTGCCTGACGCGCCGGCACCGGCGGCCAACTATGTGCCCTATGTGGTTGCAGGCGACATGGTCTATATCTCCGGCCAGATTTCGGCGGATGAAAACGGGCTGATCACCGGCACCCTGGGTGCGGACATGGATGTCAACGCAGGCCAGGCGGCGGCCAAACGCTGCGCCATTGCGCTGCTGGCACAGCTGAAGGCGGCTTGCGGCGGCGACCTGGAGCGTCTGGTCCGCGTCGTGAAACTGGGCGCATTTGTCAATTCGACGGCGGATTTCACCCAGCAGCCGCAGGTGGTGAACGGCGCCTCCGACTTCCTGGTCGAAGCGCTGGGCGACATCGGCCGCCACGCGCGCTCCGCCGTCAGCTCCCCCTCACTGCCGCTGGGCGTTGCGGTGGAAATCGACGGCGTGTTCCAGATCAAATGACGCCGCCCCTGCCTGCCGCCTTCCTGACTGTCCCGCTGGCCCACCGTGCGCTGCATGATGCTGCGGACGGGCGCCCGGAAAACAGCCGTGCTGCGATCCGCGCAGCACTCGCGGCAGGCTATGGGATCGAGATCGATTTGCAGTTGTCCCGCGACGGCTGCGCCATGGTCTTTCATGACTATGATCTGGACCGGCTGGCCGAGGGCACCGGTCCGGTCAGAGCCTGCAGCCGCGACGAACTGCGCGCCATCCCGCTGAAGGGCGGCGATGGTGAGGGCATCCCGGATCTTGCGGAGGTGCTGGAGCTGGTTGCAGGCCGGGTGCCGCTGCTGATCGAGCTGAAGGACCAGCATGGCGAAATGGGGATCACCGATGGCGTGCTTGAGCAGGCCGCGGCTGAAGCGTTGCAAGGATACGCAGGCCTAGTGGCGCTGATGTCCTTCAACCCCAGTTCCGTGGCGGAGCTGGCCAGGCTGGCACCGGACACAGCCCGCGGCATCACCACCAGCGCCTATGATCCGGCAGACTGGCAGGAACTGCCGAAAGCGGTCTGCGATGACCTGCGCGGCATTCCTGATTTTGACCGCAGCGGGTCCAGCTTCATCAGCCACGAGGCAAGCGACCTGGCCCGGCCGCGGGTGCAGGCGCTGCGCAACAGCGGGGTGCCGGTGCTGTGCTGGACCGTCAGATCGCCCGCCGAGGAAGCCGCGGCGCGGGCCTTTGCCGACAATGTGACATTTGAGCAGTACCTTTCACCGCTAACATCTTGATCGCGCTGGGCCGCACCCCACATCTTTGAAACGGTGCGGAGGAAATGCATGTCTCAGGCGCAGATCGAAATCCGGGTGCTGGCGTCGCTGTCGCAGATCGCGGCAGAGGACTGGGACGCCTGCGCCTGTCCGGAGGCGGCGGGCGGCGGGCGGCCGCTGGACCCCTTCACCACCTACAGGTTCCTTAGCGCGCTGGAAGAGAGCGGTTCGGTCGGTCCAGGCACCGGCTGGCAGCCGCAGTATCTGACCGCCTATCAGGAGGGCCGCCTGATCGCCTGCGCGCCGCTTTATGCCAAGGGGCACAGCCAGGGCGAATATATCTTCGACCACAACTGGGCGCATGCCTATGAGCAGGCCGGCGGCCACTATTACCCCAAGCTGCAGATCGCGGTGCCCTTTACCCCGGCCACCGGGCGGCGGTTCCTGGTGCGCCCGGGTTTTGACGGCATCGGCCATTCGGCGCTGTTGCAGGGGGCGGTGCAACTGGCGGCGGACAACAACCTGTCATCGCTGCATGTGACCTTCTGCACCCAGGACGAGGCTCGGCTGGGCGAGGAGATGGGGCTGATGCTGCGGACCACGCAGCAGTTCCACTGGCAGAACGATGGTTACGCCGATTTTGAGGCGTTCATGCGGGCGCTGTCCTCCCGCAAGCGCAAGAACATCCGCAAGGAGCGGATGCAGGCACAGTGCTTTGGCGGCGATATCCGCGTCTATCAGGGCGCCGGTCTGCGCCCCGAACACTGGGACGCCTTCTGGGAGTTTTACCAGGACACCGGCGCGCGCAAATGGGGTTCGCCCTATCTGACCCGGCAGTTTTTTGACATTGCGCACCGCACGATGGCGGATGATATCGCTCTGATTCTGGCCGAACGCAGCGGGCGCTATGTGGCGGGCGCGCTGAATTTCTTAGGCCGCAAAACGCTTTACGGCCGCTACTGGGGCTGCGTCGAACAGCACCCCTGCCTGCATTTCGAGCTGTGCTATTATCAGGCCATAGAGCTGGCGATTGCCTTGGGCCTTGACCGGGCAGAAGCCGGCGCACAGGGTGAACACAAGCTTGCGCGCGGCTACATGCCGTGCCAGACACACAGCTTGCACTGGATCGGCGATCCCGGGTTTGCCGGGGCCGTCGGACGCTACCTCGAGGCTGAGCGGGCCGCCACCGAGGAAGAAATTGAAATCTTGACCGACTACGGCCCGTTCCGCAAAGCCCATGTGGAGGAGCAAGAATGACGGAAAAACTGTCCGAGGCCACCCGCGGCCCGCTGCTGGAGCCGCTGTTCGCCACCGGTTGGGAGATGGTGGAAGGCCGCGATGCCATCACCAAGACCTTCAAATTCAACAATTTCGCTGACGCCTTCGGCTGGATGACCCGTGCCGCGATCTGGGCCGAGAAGTGGAACCATCACCCGGAATGGAGCAATGTCTACAACCGGGTGACGGTGGTGCTGACCACCCATGACGTGGACGGGATCAGCGCCCAGGACGCAAAGCTGGCGCGCAAGATGGACGGGCTGTTCGGCGAGCCGCAGGAGTGATCCGGGCGGCCTGAAAACAGGTCAGCTTTCCTGTCCAAATGTTTCGCGCGCGAAACATTCCGGCAGCAGTGCTGACCTTGTTTTTCACGAAATATTAAGGGTTTGTGGAGGTGGCCGCTTGAATAGGCGGCCACTGTATCTTCAGGCTCAGCCCATGGCTTCCAGCAGGCCTTCGCCGGCCGAGAGCTCGCACTGGCCGGGGTTTTCTTCCTTGTTGAGGATCTTCACCTCGCCGTCCTCCACCAGCATTGCATAGCGAAGTGAGCGGCCGATCAGCCCGGCGGAGGGCACATCCAGGCGCATCTCGATCGCTTCAGTAAAGGTGCATTCGGCATCCGAAAGCATGGTGATGCCGGCTTCGGTGGCACCGGTGTTGTCGCCCCAGATCGACATCACGAAAGGGTCGTTGCCGGCCAGGCAGATGATTTCATCGACGCCTTTGGCGGCGAACTGGTCCTTGGTGCGGATAAAGCTGGGCACATGGGCGGAATGGCAGGTGCTGGTAAAGGCGCCCGGAACCGCGAAGATCACGACTTTGCGCCCCTTCAGCTTGCTCGACAGCTGAACCTGCTCCGGCCCGTCGTCCCCGATCCGCGTCAGCACGGCGTCCGGCAGTTGGTCTCCAACAGAAATCATCGCACGTTCCTCTTTCTCCTGATTGCGTTTTGGGGCCCCGCGTATATAGGGTCCGTTGAAAGCGTGACGGGAACTATTGCGGGAGGCAAGGGAATATGTCCCACATCGTCGTGATTGGAGCGGGGCAGGCGGGGTCCTCGCTGGTGGCAAAACTGCGCAAGGACGGGTTCGAGGGGGAGATCACCCTGATCGGCGCGGAGGAGGCGCTGCCCTATCAGCGGCCGCCTCTGTCCAAGGCGTATCTGCTGGGCGAGATGGAAGTGGAACGGCTGTTCCTGCGGCCGGAGAGCTTCTATGCCGAGAACAACATCACCCTGAAGCTGGGCCAGCGCGTCACCGGGATCGATCCGGCGGCCAAGACGGTGTCGCTGGGCGATGAGGTGATCTCCTACGACCAGCTGGCGCTGACCACCGGGTCCGATCCGCGCCGCCTGCCGGCCGCGATTGGCGGCGGTCTGGACGGTGTTTATGTGGTGCGCGGGCTGACCGACGTGGACGCGATGGCGCCCAGCGTGACCGAAGGCAAGCGCGCGCTGATCGTCGGCGGCGGTTACATCGGCCTGGAGGCGGCAGCCGTCTGCGCCAAGCGCGGCGTGCATGTCACCCTGGTGGAAATGGCAGACCGGATCCTGCAGCGTGTTGCGGCGCCGGAGACCTCTGACTTCTTCCGGAATCTGCATTCCAGCCATGGTGTGGACATCCGCGAGGGCGTCGGCCTGGAGCGGCTGGACGGCGAGGACGGCAAGGTCACCCGCGCCATTCTGAGCGGCGGTGAAGTTCTGGATGTGGATTTTGTCGTGGTTGGCGTCGGCATCACGCCCTCGTCGCAGCTGGCGGAGATGGCCGGTCTGGAACTGGAAAACGGTATCAAGGTGGACGCCAAGGGCTGCACCTCCGATCCGTCTATCTGGGCGGCGGGAGATTGCGCCTCCTTCCCGTTCCAGGGCAACCGGATCCGGCTGGAAAGCGTGCCCAATGCCATCGATCAAGCGGAAGTCGTGGCGCAGAACATGCTGGGCGCGGACAAGGACTATATCGCAACGCCCTGGTTCTGGTCGGATCAATACGATGTCAAATTGCAGATTGCGGGCCTGAACACCGGTTACGACAATGTGGTCACCCGTCAGGGCGAGGGGAGCCAGGTTTCTTTCTGGTACTACAAGGGCGACCAGCTGGTGGCAGTGGACGCGATGAACGACCCGCGCGCCTATATGGTGGCCAAACGGCTGATCGATGCGGGCAAGACCGCTGACAAGGCGGTTGCCGGCGATCCTGCCGCGGATCTGAAACCGCTGCTTAAGGCGTGAGGATCATTGCAGGAGACTACCGCGGCCGGGCCTTGGCCGCGGTGGGCAAGGGGGACGCGGGCGCCCATCTGCGCCCCACCACCGACCGGGTGCGCGAAAGCCTGTTCAATGTGCTGATGCACACCGGCGCCATTCCCGGCGCCCGGGTGCTGGACCTGTTTGCAGGCACCGGCGCGCTGGGGCTGGAAGCGCTGTCGCGCGGCGCGGCGGAAGTTCTGTTCGTCGATGACGGGCGTGTGTCCGGCGGCCTGATCCGCAAGAACATCGCCATCTGCCGGGCGGAAGACCGCTGCACACTCGCGCGCCGTGATGCGCTGAAGCTGGGGGCGAACCCTGATGCGCCGTATGATCTGATCTTCCTCGATCCGCCTTATGGCAAGGGGCTGGGGGAGAAGGCGCTGGCGGCTGCGGTGGTCGGCGGCTGGGTTGCGGAGGATGCCCTGGTGGTCTGGGAGGAAAGCGCGCCGATGGCCGCGCCGGACGGGTTTGAGCTGCAAGACAGCCGCAAGTACGGCGATACCCATATCACCCTGATGTGGCGGGATGTTTCCAGCTGAAACAGACCAGGCAAGGGATTCCTCGTTGCCGGTTTGCCGCACTGCCGGTGCTGTTCTAAACAAGGCCAAACCGCTCGCCTGCGCGGCGCAGGCGCTGAGTTTTCCGAGATGGAGAGGGATTTATGCCCAAAACGTTCCCGACCCCGAAACTGGTGATCTTCGACTGTGACGGCGTGCTGGTGGACAGTGAGCCGGTTTCGAACCAGGCGATGGCGGAAAACCTGACCCGCCGCGGACTGCCGCTGACTGCGGAGCAATCGATGGCGCATTTTGTTGGCTGCACAATGGCCGGCGTGATGCAGCAGGCCCGCTCCATGGGCGCCGATCTGCCGGACAGTTGGATCGAAGAAATCTACGCCGAAGTTTTTGCGAGGCTGAGACAAGGGGTTCCTCTGATTCCGGGCATTCCCGCGTTGCTGGCGCGGCTGGATACCCATGGCATCCCGGTTTGCGTGGCGTCCAATGGCAGCGAGGAGAAGATGCGGATCACCCTAGGCCAGAACGGCCTTTGGGAGCGCTTTCACCCGCATGCAATGTTCTCGGCCCATGCGCTGGGGGTGGCCAAGCCGGAGCCGGGACTGTTTTTGGCCGCTGCCAGCCATTTCGGGGTACAGGCGCGCGATTGCCTTGTGATCGAGGACAGCGGCAGCGGTGTCACCGCCGCCGTGCGTGCCGGAATGCGCTGCCTTGGTTATGCGCCGAAAGGCGGCGGCAGGGCACTTGCCGCGCTGGGAGCGGAAGTGTTCAGCGACATGGCAGAAGTGCCGGCGCTTTTGTCGATCTGAGGGCTCTGTGCTATCTTTCAAGGCATGGAACAGACATTGCGCAGCCCGTTCCTGCCGCCTGTGACCAAGGCCGAAGCCGGGACAAAACCCAAGCCGAAACCAGCCCGGATACCGCTATTCATTCAGGATGCGGTGACACCGTGGGGGGGCGGCACCCTGCTTCTGGCCTTGTGGCGCATACAGGAAGCTGAGCGGCAGGACGGCACCGGCTCCTGACAGGATCGGTCCTTTATCCGGCTGAAAGCACCCCTGGGCTGTGAGTTGGGGCGACAAAGGCTCATGCCCAGATGGTGGCGGGCTGCCCCGGCTTCAGCCTTGGGGATTTACCCGTAGGTCGGGTGGAATTTTCCGGCCGGGGACAGGGTGAAAATGTCGGCCCCGTCTGCGGTTACCCCGATCGAATGCTCGAACTGCGCTGACAGGGACTTGTCGCGGGTGACCGCGGTCCACTCATCGGCCAGGATCTTGGTTTCCGGGCGGCCCAGGTTGATCATCGGCTCGATGGTAAAGAACATGCCTTCCTCCAGCACCGGGCCGGTGCCGGGGCGCCCGTAGTGCAGCACGTTCGGCGGCGCGTGGAACACGGTGCCCAGGCCGTGGCCGCAGAAGTCGCGCACGACGCTCATCCGCTGGGCTTCGGCATAGGTCTGGATGGCATGGCCGATGTCGCCGAAGGTGTTGCCGGGCTTCACCGCCTCGATCCCCTTCATCAGCGAATCATGGGTGACCTGGATCAGCCGCTCCGCCTTGCGGCTGAGCTTGCCCGCCACAAACATCCGCGAGGTATCGCCGAACCAGCCGTCGACGATCACTGTCACGTCAATATTGAGGATATCGCCGTCCTTGAGCTTCTTGTCGCCGGGAATGCCGTGGCAGACCACATGGTTCACCGAGATGCAACTGGCGTGCTGATAGCCCTTGTAGCCGATGGTGGCGGATTTTGCGCCCGCGTCTTCGACCATTTGGGTGATGATGCGGTCGATCTCGCCGGTGGACTGACCGGGGAACACATGGGCTGCGATATCGTCCAGAATGCGCGCGGCAAGCGCACCCGCCTTGTGCATGCCGGCATAGTCGCCGGCTTCATGAATGCGGATGCCGTCCTTGGTAGTGCGGCCGTCTTTCGATCTCATCACGCAGAGCTCCATCACGTTCTTTGCGTAGCTATGTAAGGGGTTCCGCCGAAAAGGGCCAGAGCGGGGTTGCGGGAACTTTTCCCGCTCCGGCGCGTTTCCCTGTCAGCAGAATTGAATTGGCAGCAAGGGGATCACAGCGGCATGGAAAGCTTCAACAGCCTGATGCAATCCGAAATCTACGACGGAAGATCGCTGGCGGATCTGGTCACGCTGGAATTCCTGGCGCAGGCGTTGGGCAGTGTGCTGGCCGCGGTGGTCATTTTGCTGGCGGGCTTCATCGTTGCAGGCTGGGTCAAGCGGCGGATCGTGCAGCTGGGTGACACCAATGCCAGGCTGGATGTGACCCTGTTTCATTTCCTCGGCAACCTGGCCCGCTATGTCATCCTCGCCTTTGCGGCCTTGTTTGTGCTCAACACTTTTGGCGTCAAGACCACCTCCATCGTGGCAGCGATCGGTGCGGCCGGCCTGGCAATCGGCCTAGCGATGCAGGGGGCGCTGTCGAATGTGGCGGCAGGCGTGATGATCATCCTGTTCCGCCCGTTCAAGCTGGGCGACTTCATCGAAGTGAATGATGAGATGGGCACGGTGCATGAAATCACCCTGAACAACACGGTGATTGCCAGCCTTTCGAACCTGAAGGTGATCATCCCGAACTCTGAGGTCTGGGGCAATACGATCAAAAACTACTCTTCCTTCGATACACGCCGGGCCGAGTGGACCTTTGGTGTCGGCTATGGTGCCAACCTGGCGACCGCCGAGCAGGTGATCCGCGATACGATCATGGGCGACAGCCGGTCGCACAACGACCCGGAGCCGTTCATCCAGGTCAATGAGCTGAACAGCAGCTCTGTCGATTTCCTGGTGCGTGTCTGGGTCGATGCGGGGGAGTACTTCCAGTATCAGGCCGACATGAAGCGCAAGGTGAAGGAAGCGCTGGATGAGGCTGGAGTCGATATTCCGTTCCCGACCCGCACGCTGATCCAGGCCAAACCGGAGCACGAGGAGGGGGCCTCGGAGAAACAGGTGGATCAGGCGGCCTGAGCAGCTGCCTGGCCCGGGCTGTTACTCTGGCTTGAGCGGCCCGGCGACCTCAACACCCTGCGGGGTGATCCGCGTGCCCAGCACCAGTTTCTCCACCCCGGCGGCCTGGGCGCTGGCAAAGGCATCTGCGTAGGCCGGGTCGATATCGGAGGCCAGCTGGAAGCGGTCGCAGTCGGTGCGCTGAACCAGGTAGAGCATGACTGCGCGGTGGCCTTGCGCCACCATTCTGGCCAATTCCCCCAGGTGCTTGGTGCCGCGGGCTGTGACACTGTCGGGAAACTCTGCCAGCCCCGGTTCGCGCGACAGGGTCACGCTCTTCACTTCAACATAGCAATCGGCCAGGCCGACCTGCTGCAGCAGGAAGTCGATGCGGCTTTTCTCACCGTATTTCACTTCGGGGCGCACGGTCTTGTAGGCGGCGAGTTCCGGAACTTCCCCCGCTTCCAGCGCGGCACGCAAGGCGCGGTTCGGCACCGAAGTGTCGACGCCGGTGAAATGGCCGTCCGCGTGCTCCACCAGCCGCCAGCCGTGTTTCAGCTTCTTCTTGGGATCGTCGTTGGGCTCCAGCCAGACCTTCATGCCCGGCTCGGCCAGCCCCATCATGCTGCCGGGGTTGGCGCAATGGGCGGTGATTTCCCGACCGTCTTCCAGCCGGCAATCGGCGAGAAAGCGTTTGTAGCGGCGGATCAGTGTGGCGGGGATCAGGGGCTGGGCAAAGTTCATGGCGAGATGACTATCCCAGCCCAGCCCGGTAGCAAAGCCCTAGTTGCGCCCGGCCATGACGCCGCCGTCGACATCCCAAATGGCGCCGGTCACCCAGGCAGCCTGATCCGACAGCAGGTGGAGCACGGTGGCGGCAATGTCAGCCGGGCGGCCGACGCGGCCAATCGGGTGGAAGGCGTCGAAGCCGCTGGTCAGCGTATCCTCGATCTGCGCCGGGTCGATGAAGGCGCCGTAGATCGGGGTGACCACCACCGCGGGGGCCACCGCGTTCACCCGGATGCCGTGGTCCGCCAGCTCCATCGCCAGGTGCTGCGTCAGGGCGTGCAAGCCGGCCTTGGCCATGGAGTAAGCTGAACTGGGGGTCGCCTTGATGGCTTGCTTGGCCCACATGGAGCCGATGTTGACGATGGCACCGCCGCCGTTGCGCTGCATGTTGGTTGCAACGGCCTGAGTCAGGAAAAACGTGGCGCGGTTCAGCCCCATGTAACGGTCGTAGTCTTCGAGCCCGTGTTCAAGGAAAGGTTTGGGAGCAAAAACGCCGGCAGCATTGACCAGCTTGCTGATGTAGCGGCTGTCTGCCTTCAGTTCTGCCGCCAGTTCTTCGACAGCTGCGAAATCCATCAGGTCGATCTGCCGGGCCTCGGCGAGGGCCCCGAGCTCAGCCTTGGCGGCCTCAAGCTTGGCAGCGGACGAGCCCAGCAGGGTGACATGTTGTCCCGATTTGACCAGCTGGCGGGCGGTTTCCAGACCCATTCCCGAGGATCCGCCGATTATCAGTACGGTTTCAGTCGTCATAGCGATTCTCCTATCTATCAGTAGGTAGATAAATGTGGATTGTGCTGCCTGCCGTCAAGACCTATCTGTAGATAGGTAGACAGATGAGGGGTGAACATGGCAAAGCCGGACACCGCGGAACGCATCCTGGACATTGCGGAGAAGGCAGCGCGCACAGGTGGCTACAACGCCTTCAGCTTCCGTGAAATTGCTGCGGAAATCGGTATCAAATCGGCCTCTGTCCACTACCATTTTCCGACCAAGGAAGCCTTGGGGGAGGCTTTGGCGGAGCGGTATTCGGACAATTTTTTCAAAGTCTTGGGTGATCCCCAAGGGGCGAATCCCGCGGAATTGCTCAAGCGCTATGTTGCATCTTATGGCGCGGCTCTGAAACAGGACGGGCTGATGTGCCTGTGCGGCGTCTTCGGGGCCGAGATTGCCGATTTGCCGCCACCGGTGGCCAGGGCAACACGGGCGTTTTTCGAGCGCAACCTCGACTGGCTGCGGCAGGTCCATTGCCGTCAAGGGATGGCGCCGGAGCAAGCCGAAAAGGCTGCCGCGCATATGATTGCGGCCCTGGAAGGGGCGATGATACTGGCCCGCGCGATGGGGGATGCGGCGCTGTTCGACGCTGCGGTTGCGGGGCTTTCCTAGTCGCTTTGGCCCTTGTGCCGCCCCGCCGGCAGGGTATTTTCACGCTCAGCCAAGGGAGATGCTTATGTCCGCAACGCCTAACCCTACTGCCGCCATGCTGGTCATCGGGGATGAAATCCTTTCGGGCCGCACCCGCGATGCCAATATGCATTTTCTTGCGGGGGAGCTGACCAAACACGGCATCGACTTGAAGGAAGCCCGCGTTGTCAGCGACGATGAGGCGGCGATCATCGCCGCTGTGCAGGCGCTCTCGGGTGCTTATGACCAAGTGTTCACCAGCGGCGGCATCGGGCCGACACATGATGACATCACTGCCGATTGCATCGCCATGGCGTTTGACGCGCATCTGGATGTGCGCGACGATGCCCGGGCGATCCTGCAGGCGCATTACGATACCCAGGGGCTGGAGATGAACGAGGCGCGGCTGCGGATGGCCCGCATCCCGAATGGCGCGGTGCTGATCGACAACCCGGTCTCGGCGGCGCCGGGGTTCACCATCGGCAATGTGCATGTGATGGCGGGGGTGCCGATGATTTTCCAGGCGATGGTGGCGAGCGTGATGCCGACCCTGACCGGCGGCAGGCCGATGCTGTCGCAGACCCTGCGGGTGCTGCGCGGCGAGGGTGAGATTGCCGGACCGCTGCGCGCCTTGGCTGAGGCCTATGGCGATCTGTCGGTGGGCTGCTACCCGTTCCAGAAAGACGGCGCTTTCGGCGCCAATATCGTGATCCGCGGCACAGATGGCGTGCGGATCGACGCGGCGATGACCGAGCTGGCAAAGGAGCTGGACCAGTGACCACCGATCCCCGTTATTACGCCGTGACCGAGGCGACCTGGCCGCCGGCTGCGTTGCGCAAGCTTGGTCCCGTTACCCTGCGCGCGGGGCAGGGCGGCGGCAGCCGGGTGTCGGCAGCGACGGTGAACGGTGCAGCGTCGGACGCGGAGATTGCAGCGGCTGAGGATGCAATGCGCGCCATGGGCCAGGACTGCCTGTTCATGATCCGCGATGGTGAGACGGAGCTGGACGCGCAGCTGGAGGCACGGGGATACGCGGTGAAGGACCCGGTCAACCTGTGGACCTGCCCGGCGGAGCGGCTGACAGATATTCCGGTGCCCCGTGTCACTGCTTTCTGCGTCTGGGAGCCGCTGGCAATCCAGCGTGAGATCTGGGCGCAGGGGGGCATCGGGCCGGAGCGGCTGGCTGTTATGCAGCGGGTGCAGGGGCCCAAGACCGGGCTGCTGGGACGCCACAGGGACAAACCAGCCGGTGCCGGTTTCGTGGCCATTCACGACGGGGTGGCGATGGTCCACGCGCTGGAAGTCCTGCCGCATCAGCGCCGGGCCGGCATGGGCGCCTGGATGATGCGCCAGGCGGCGTTCTGGGCGCTGGAGAACGGCGCCAGCGAACTGGCGGTGCTTTGCACGAAACGTAACGAGGGCGCCAACGGGCTTTACGCTTCCCTCGGCATGGACTGTGTTGGACAGTACCACTACAGGATTATGCAACAAGGCGATTGAACGCGATGAGTGACCAGACCCAGCCCACAGCCCTCGACCTGCCGATGGTGGATCCGCTGCCGCCGGAAACGCAGAAGTACTTCGATATCTGTGTCGAGAAACTGGGCTTTGTGCCGAATGTGCTGAAGGCAAATGCCTTTGACATCGACAAGCTCAATGCCTTCACGGCGATGTACAATGACCTGATGCTGGCGGACAGCGGTCTCAGCAAGCTGGAGCGGGAGATGATCGCCGTGGTGGTTTCCTCGATCAACCGTTGTTTTTATTGCCTGGTGGCCCATGGCGCCGCGGTGCGGCAGCTGTCCGGCGATCCGCAGCTGGGCGAGATGCTGGTGATGAACTACCGGGTGGCGCCGCTGGATGCGCGGCAGCGGGCGATGCTGGATTTTGCGGCCAGGATGACCACGGCGAGCGCGGAGATTGAAGAGGCCGACCGGCAAGCTTTGCGCGATGCAGGTTTTAGCGACCGGGACATCTGGGACATCGCCAATGTCGCCGGTTTCTTCAACATGTCGAACCGGGTGGCCAGCGCCACCGCCATGGTGCCCAACCCGGAATATCACAGCCAGTGCCGTTAAGACCTCTGATTGCAGCGGCTGCGGCGGTGTTCCTGTCTGGGATGCTGAGTGCAGCGGAGCTCACCCTGCCGGCCAGTGCAACTGCGATTTCCGAGCGGGCGACAGCGCTCGGCGTGTATCAGCTGCCCATTGGTCCGGAAGACGCGGACAAGGTTCCGTCAGAGCGGTTCGAGGGGCAGATCACCCGCCGCACCTGGCGGGCGGACGGGCAGAGCACGGTGCTGCAAATCCTGGCGCCCCTGCGGGACCAGCTGGTGGAGCAGGGCTACGAGGTGCGGCTGGACTGCGCGGCGCGCGATTGCGGCGGCTTCGGTTTCCGGTTCGGGATCGAGGTGGTGCCCACGCCGGACATGATGGTGGATATCTCCCGCTATCACTTCCTGTCTGCAGCCAGGGGGAGAGAGGCGGTCTCTGTCCTGGTGTCGCGGGCAGGCGGGGCGGCCTTTATACAGGTGATAAGCGTTCGGCCGCCGGATACAGCGCCAGCCATGGTAAAACCTGTTGTTCAGGCGCAGGCAGACCCCGTACAGGAGACGACGGACCCGGGGCGGCCGGTTGAACTGGCCAAGGTGCTGGAAGTGCGCGGCCATGCAGTGCTGACTGATCTGGTTTTTGACAGCGGCTCCACCCGGCTTCGCGAAGGGCGTTACGGCAGCCTAGGGGAGCTGGCAGCGTATATGGCCGCCAATCCGCAGTACCGGCTGCTGCTGGTGGGCCATACCGACCTGGTGGGATCGCAGGCGCAGAACGCGGATATTTCCGAACGCCGGGCGCAATCGGTTAAGGAACGGCTGGTAGAGGCCTACGCGGCCGACGAGGCGCGCATCGATACTGCGGGCGCCGGGTTTCTGGCGCCGATTGCCAGCAACCTGAACCCGGAAGGCAGAGAGGCCAACCGGCGGGTCGAGGCGGTGCTGCTCGCCAACTGACAGCGGGCAAAAAAATACAATCGAACCTTCCCGCCCCTGCTGGTGCCTTGGTGCTGCCAAATCTCCTGACCTAACGGGCGTGGTGGAGTTTCCCTGTGCCTGTGAGGAGGGGGATGCCTTCGGTGAGGATTCGCCCGGCAGGCTCTCAGCCACGGCGCATATCGCGCGGGCTGCGCTGGTACATAGCTTTGAACTGGCGGGAGAACCCCGGCAGCGAGGCAAATCCGGTGGCCAGTGCCACCTCAGTGACCGGCATGACGGTGCTGAGAAGCAGTTCGCGGGCCCGCTGAAGGCGTATCTGCAGATAGGTCTCCTGGGGTGTCATGCCCAGCCCGCGTTTGCAGCGCAGGCGCAACGCTTTCAGGCTGAGGCCGAGGCGCCTGGCAATGTCTGGCAGCGCCAGGGGGTCTTGCAAGTTGTTCAGCATCACCTGCTGCATCTTCCCCAGCACCGGGTCGGCTGAGGGCTGCAGCCGCTGGCGCACCTCCGGCGGACGGATGGAGCCATGTGCCATGTCCTCCGAGGTGGCGGCCGCCAGCCCGTCCGGGCCGGTGGCGGAAACCCAGGCCAGCATTGCGTCGCCCGTGGCGGTGCCGCCCACGGCGGTCAGCCTGCGGCGGCCGAAACAGTAGATCCGGTCGCTGACGGCAATATCGGGCCAGCGCTCGCGAAAGCCCGCCTCGGCTTCGTGGTGCAGTACCGCTTCATGCCCGTCCAGATAGCCCAGTTGGGCCAGCACCACGGTGCCGGTGTCAATGCCGCCCAGCGTGGCGCCAGCGCTCCCGGCCCGTGCAATATAGGCGCGTAGCCCCTGCGGCAGGTGACGCAAGGGATCGTAGCCGGCGCAAAGCAGCACCAGATCGGGCGGTTCGCCGAGGTCCCAGCCGCTGCGGTCCGGCGCGGCCAGCCGTCCGCTGGAGGCAGGCACCTGCGCCTGGGTGACGCTGAGCGTCTCCCATGTGTACAGCGGGCGCCCGGCATTCTTGTTGGCAATGCGCAGGGTTTCAGCGGCCAGCACATAGGCCAGCATCTGGAACTCAGGAAACAGGATGAAGCTCACCTTCGGCATGCCAGGAAGTTATATACAAGAATCGGGTGTTTCCATGCAAATGACGCAGGTTTCCAGCAGCTAGGGTTTTCCAGTCACAGGAAAGGAGACGCCAATGACCGTCATGACCCCGACCCCGCTGCAGGGCCGCCCGGCGAGTTGCTCGGACGCCGAATGGGAGGCCCGCTGCGAGCTGGCCGCGATCTACAACGCGCTTGTGAAATACCGGCTGACCGATCAGACCAACCAGTGGCACGCGATCCGGGTGCCCGGAGAGGACGCTCTGATCACTCATCACTATGGCTGGATGCATGAGGAGGTGACCGCGTCGAACCTGATCAAGGTTGGCTTCGACCGGATGAACCACAATCCGGAAAACGGCGAGCCGAATCCCTCGGCCACCGAGATCGGCAAGCTGTTCTTCGAGGCGGAGCCGGAGAAAAACTGCATCATGCATATCCATACCAAGGCGATCATGGGGGTGTCTGCCCAGGCAGGCGGGGTAGGCCCCTACAGCCAGGCCTATCTGATGATCGGCGGCGGCGATGTGCTGGGCTACACCGACTATGAGTTCGAGTGCACCGAGGATTTCCTGACCGGGCTGCTGGATGCTGGCCGCGGCAAGAAGGCGGTGGTCGAGGCATGGCATGGTGCCTTTGTGTTCGGGGCGACAGCGGGGGAAGCATTCTTCCGCTCCTTTTACCTGGATCAGGCCTGCGCGGTGCAGCTGGAGGTGCAGAAGGCGGCAGCCTGTCCGGGCGTCGAGGTCCGCACCATCCCGGAGAGAGAGCAGAAGCGGCACTTGCGCGACATGGCGGCAAGTGATTGGTACGGCTATGAAGGCGAGCTGGAGTGGCACGCCATCCGCCGCCGTCTGGATGCCGAAGCGCCGCATTACAAAAACTGAACCTGGGGTTAGCAGCCGTCCGGGGGCTCCCGCACCTTGGCCGCGGCATCACAGATGCCGCCGAAAGTCTTGGGCCCGGCACCGTGCCTGAGCACGGCGTGCGCCGCGTAGCGGCGCCTGGCCCAACGGGTGCGGGTCAATCTGTGATTGGCTCGGGACGTGCGGGAGCCTTCCCATCCGCTTTTGGCACCCGCCGTTGCAGGTTTCAAAAAAAGCCCCCGCGAGTGGCGCGGGGGCAGGTCTTCGAGGGATGTCTTGGCCCGGTTTTCCGTTGAACCGGTTCAGGTTTTCCATTCGGACGGGTCGCGGTCGGCAAAGGCCGCCACCAGGAAGTCGATGAAGGCCCGCACCTTGGGCTGGGTGAACTTGCCAGGCGGGTAGACGGCATAGATGCCCTGGGTTTCCACCGGCAGGCTGGGCATCACATCCTCGACCAGCCCTTCCTCCATGGCCTCAGAGTAAAGGTAGCTGGGCAGGTAGGCGATGCCGAGACCGGAGATGGCCGCATTCAGTAGAGACTGGCCGTCATTGACCGACAGCCAGCCGGAGGTGCGCACCTGGCGTTTTTCGCCTGACGGCGCGGTGATCTTCCAGACGTTGCCGCTGGACTGGCTGGAGTAGTGCAGCAGTTTGTGGATGTTCAGCTCGTCGATCTTCTGCGGACGGCCGTATTTCTCCAGGTATTCCGGTGAGGCGATCATCCGTTTGGTGGTCTCGGTCAGCTTGCGGGCGCGCAGGGAGCTGTCTTCCAGCTCGCCGATCCGTACGGCCATGTCGAAGCCCTCGGAGATCAGTTCCACATAGCGGTTGTTCAGCACCATGTTGACTGTGATATCCGGGAAGTCGCGCAGAAAGTCCGACAGCACCGGCGACAGGTGGTTCACGCCGAAATCGGTGGCGACAGAGATCCGCAATAGACCCGAAGGTGCTGACTGCATCGAGGTGACCAGCGCGTCCGCCTCGCCTGCATCATTCAGCACCCGGCGGGCGCGATCGTAATAGGCCAGGCCGATCTCGGTCGGGGAGACCCGGCGGGTGGTGCGGTTCAGCAGTCTTGCACCCAGGCGGGCCTCCAGGCTGGAGACATGTTTGGAGACGGCCGATTTGGAAATCCCCATCTTGCGTGCCGCATCGGTGAAGCCGCCCTGGTCCACCACATTGGCAAAGGCCTCCATTTCCATCAGTCGGTCCATATTCACCCATCCTAGTAAAGCCGTGTTGCCCTGAAGCTGCCGGGGAAATCGGGCAAGAACGGGGCGGAGGTGGGATAATTGCGAGGTTTCGCCGGGATCGTTTGCGCTGTGGAAACGGCTGGAGCTGAAGAGGGCTGCCGAATGCGGGAAGGTTAATGATTTCTTAAATCACGAGCCTGATCGTCAGGATCCACAGGGGCAGGGTCGCCGCGCTGAGCAGGGTGGATTGCGCTATAAGTGTGGCAGCCAGCGTGCGGTCGGCGCCAAAGGCAGAGGCGAGCACATGCGCCGCGGAGGCTGTGGGCAGGGCGGCAAACAGCACCAGCACCGCGGCAAAGCCGGGATCGCTTTCCAGCAGCAGGCAAGCGGCCAGCACAATGGCAGGCACCAGAACAAGCCGGACCAGGCAAAGATAACCGTTGAACAGGTCGAGCCGCGCCAGCGCCCGCCAGTTCATAGTGGCGCCGATGGAGAGAAGCGCAATTGGGATCGCTGCATGGGCCAGCATCTCGGCAGGTGCCAGGATCGGCGCAGGAATCTTGTAGCCCGAAAGCCCCACTGCAACACCTGCGACCGAGGCCAGCAGGAAAGGATTGAGCGCGATCTTCACCGCTGTTTCACGCAGCGAGAGGCTGCCGCCGCGTGACAGCGCGGTGACGGCCATGACATTGGCCACCGGCACGGCCATGCCGATGGCAACCGCCATCTGGCCGGTCAGCTCCTTGCCGGTCGAGGGCAGGGCGACAAAGGCAATGGCGGTATTGAAGCGCCAGGCGGTCTGCCAGGCGCCGGCGAAGTCGAGAAACTTCCCGGGCCCGAACCTGCGCGCCAGAAAGCCGAGGCCAAGCGCCAGGGCCAGGATGCTCCAGACCGCGGGGCCAATACGGCCGAGGTCGGCAATGGCGATTGGGCGGCCGCTGGCGGCAAAGAACAGCAGCGCGGGAAACAGCACTTCGAAATTCAGCCTGTCGAGGCCTTGCCATGCCTGCGGCGACAGCCGTCCGCGGACCAGGCCGCCAAGAGCAACCATCAGGAAACTGGGAGTCAGGCCCATCAGAATAACTGCAAATACCACGATTGCCCTCGCCTTGCGGTTCGGGTGCGACACTGCCGCCGCATGACGCCGCAGGCAAGCGGAACGCGGAACTGGGTCCTGGCTTTCGGTGAAGGTGACGCAAAATTGTGCATGTGCCGTCACCGCAGGGATTGCCGCCGCTGGCGCTGCTCCTAGCTTTATTCTGTTTGTTGAACAATTTGCTGGAGGATCCGGTATGAAAATTCTGTTGGCTGCTGCCGCCGCCCTGTGCCTGGCCGCACCGCTTGGGGCGCAGGAGCGGACACCGTCGCACCCGGATGCGAAGGTGTATTTCGTTAACCTGAAGGATGGCGCAACCGTCACCTCGCCAGTGACAGTTGTGTTCGGCCTCTCGGGCATGGGGGTCGCGCCAGCGGGCACAGAAAAAGAGCATACCGGCCATCACCACCTGCTGATTGACCGCCCGGCCATCGGGGAGGGCGAGGACGGTGCTGACGAATTGCTGTACGGCTTGCCAGCGGATGAGCACCATGTGCATTTCGGCGGCGGTCAGACGGAGGCCACCATCGAACTGTCGCCGGGCCGCCACACGCTGCAGCTGGTGCTGGGCGACACCAGCCATGTGCCGCATGACTCACCGGTGGTGTCTGAGGTGATCACCATCAACGTGGAGTGATACTTCGGCGTGCGGCGAAGCATCCGCCGGATCATGCAGGCTAGGCAGGAGGTCCTGAACATTCGAAGGACCTGCCATGCTGACCTGCATAATCCGCTACCGCATCGACCCCGCCAAGAAGGCGCAGTTCGAACAATACGCCAGCAACTGGGGTCAGGCGATCCCGCGCTGCGGCGCGGACCTGGTCGGCTATTTTGCGCCGCACGAGGGGTCCTCTACGCTGGCGTACGGCATTTATAACGTGAACAGCCTGGCGGAGTACGAAGCCTACCGGGCGCGGCTGGCGGCCGACCCATTGGGGCGCGAGAATTACGAGTTCGCGCAAAAGGAACGGTTTTTGCTGCGCGAGGACCGGACCTGGCTGAAGCTGGCTTCGGCGCCGCATGGTGTGAGATAGGAGAAGACCTGCATGATTGCTGTCATCTTTGAAGTGGAGCCTGCTGAGGGCATGAAGGACACCTACCTGGAACATGCCGCCGGACTGCGGCCGCTGTTCGAGGGGATCGAAGGGTTCATCTCGGTCGAACGCTTCCAAAGCCTGACAACGCCGGGCAAGCTGCTGTCGCTGTCGTTCTGGCAAAGTGAGGCAGCCTTGGCCGCCTGGCGCCAGCTTCCGGCGCACCGGGCGGCGCAAGCCAAGGGGCGCGGCGGATACTTCGCGGACTACCGTCTGAGGGTTGCGGGGGTGATCCGCGACTACGGGATGGAGGCGCGGGCGGAGGCCCCGGCGGACAGCGTTGCTGTGCATGGCTGAGGCCGCACGGGCCTCGTCCCTTAAGGGCGGCTGCAGGCGGGAGGTCTTCTTTGGTGTCACAGGCTGGCGGCCAGCCGGGTGCCCTGGTTGATGGCGCGCTTGGCGTCCAGTTCTGCAGCCACATCGGCGCCGCCGATCACATGGGCAGTGATGCCGCGCTCGGCCAGCTGGTCGGCCAAGGACCGCTCGGAAACCTGGCCTGCGCATAGAACGATGGTATCCGCCGGAATCACCCGCGGGTTTTCGCGGGTTTCCCCAAAGCTCACATGCAGGCCCTCTTCGTCGATCCGCTCGTAGTTGACGCCGCCGACGAATTCCACCTCCTTCATCTTGAGCGTTGCCCGGTGGATCCAGCCGGTGGTCTTGCCCAGCCGCTTGCCGTGGCGTTCGGCCTTGCGCTGCAGCAGGGTCACCTGGCGGGCAGGGGCCGCGGGCTGGGGGCCCTCGGGCGCCAGGCCCGCGCGGTGCTCAGCCGGGTCGGCCACACCCCATTCCTTCATCCAGGCGGGCAAGTCGGTGGCCGGGCTGTGGCCTTCTTCCAGAAGGTATTCGGAGACGTCAAAGCCGATGCCGCCGGCGCCGACCACGGCGACGCGCTGGCCCACCGGCTTCTTGTGGCGCAGCACGTCGATGTAGCTCAGCACGTTGCCCCGGTCCTGACCGGGGATTTCAGGGTCGCGCGGCAGCACGCCGGTGGCAATCACCACCTCGTCGAAGCCGGTCAAATCATCCGCGGAAACCTCACGGCCAAGTTCCAGAGCGATGCCGGCGTCGGCCACCATCACCCGGTACCAGTCCACAAGGCCCCAGAACTCCTCCTTGCCCGGCACTTGCTTGGCCATGTTGAGCTGGCCGCCGATCTCGTCTGCACGGTCAAACAGCGTCACCCGATGGCCGCGCTGGGCGGCGGTGAGCGCGGTGGCAAGGCCTGCAGGGCCAGCGCCGACGATGGCAACGGTCTTGGCAGACGCAGCCGGTTCGATCACCAGTTCGGTCTCGTGGCAGGCGCGCGGGTTGACCAGGCAGGACGTCAGCTTGCCGCTGAAGGTGTGGTCAAGGCAGGCCTGGTTGCAGGCGATGCAGGGGGCGATCTGATCCGCCTGACCCGCTTCGGCCTTGGCGAAAAAATCGGCATCCGCCAGCATCGGCCGCGCCATCGACACCATGTCGGCGCAACCGTCCGCTAGCACCTCTTCGGCCACTTCCGGCGTGTTGATGCGGTTGGAGGTGATCACCGGAATGCCGACCTTGCCCATCAGCTTTTTCGTCACCCAAGCAAAGGCCGCGCGCGGAACGCTGGTGGCGATGGTCGGAATGCGGGCCTCGTGCCAGCCTATACCGGTGTTGAGAATTGTGGCGCCGGCCTTTTCGATCTCCTGCGCCAGCTGCACAACTTCGTCGTGGGTAGAGCCCTCCGGCACCAGGTCGATCATCGACAGGCGGTAGATGATGATGAAATCGCGGCCCACGGCCTCGCGGGTGCGGCGCACCACTTCGATGGGCAGCCGCATCCGGTTTTCATAGGAGCCGCCCCAGCGGTCGGTGCGCTTGTTGGTGTGGGTGACCAGGAACTGGTTGAGGAAGTAGCCCTCGCTCCCCATGATCTCGACGCCGTCATAGCCTGCCTCCTGTGCCAGCCGGGCGGCGTTCACGATGTCGGCGATCTGCTTTTCTATGCCGTCCTCGTCCAGCTCATTCGGCGGGAAAGGGGAGATCGGCGACTTCACCGGGCTGGGGGCGACGCATTTCGGGCCGTAGGCGTATCGGCCCGCATGCAGGATCTGCATGGCGATCCTGCCGCCGGCCTCATGCACCCGGTCTGTCACCACGCGGTGGTTTTCCACGTCCTTGGCCGAGGTCATCATCGAGGCGCCGGGCAGCACCGAGCCTTCCAGGTTAGGGCCGATCCCGCCGGTCACCATCAGCGCAACGCCGCCGCGGGCGCGGGCGGTATAGAATTCCGCCACACGGTTCCAGTCGCCGGTTTCCTCCAGCCCGGTGTGCATCGAACCCATCAGCACCCGGTTCTTCAGCGTGGTAAAGCCCAGATCCAGCGGGGCAAGCAGGTTGGGGTACGCAGTCATCTAAAACTCTCCCTGGCAGTTGCCGCCTAGGATCACGGGGCGCGGGCGGCTTGTCACGGGCAAACGCCGCGTCACCCCCTTGCGTGCCCCTGCGGCAAGCGGTCTAAGGTTATGCCAGCGTTTAGTGAGGAGAGCCGGATGACGCCGGAAGATATTGCCAAGCTGCCCTACCGCCCGAATGTGGGGGTGATGCTGATCAATGCCGAGGGCGCGGTGTTCGTTGGGCAGCGCAAGGACCGCTACAAGGATGCCTGGCAGATGCCGCAGGGCGGGATCGACGCGGGCGAGGACCCGCGGATTGCGGCGCTGCGCGAGCTGGAGGAAGAAACCGGTGTGGCACCCGATCTGGTCGAGATCATCGCCGAGAGCGACGGCTGGCTGCCTTATGACCTGCCGCATGACGTGGTTCCCAGCTTCTGGGGCGGCAAATACCGCGGGCAGGAGCAGAAGTGGTATCTGATGCGGTTTCTGGGGACGGATGATCAGGTCAATATCGAGACGGATCATCCGGAGTTCTCCGCCTGGTGCTGGCAGCCGGTGGAGAGCCTGGTGGAGAAGATCGTCCCCTTCAAACGCGAGGTTTATGCGCGAGTGGTGGCAGAGTTCCGGGAGTATTTATGAGATGGGATTGAAAAACCGCTTTCAAACAGCTGGAACCGGTGCCGCCCTGGCCGCGTGTCTTGTAATTACTGCTGCAAGCCCTGCCGCAGCCCTCAGCTGCCTGCCATGGGGACCCGCGGATGCATATTTGCATGCTGCGAAGTCGGAGAGCGTGTATAACGTCATCGCAGGCGAGTTGCGGTTTGACAAAACCCTGTTGCCGCAGTCGCATTCAGACAATCCCATCGATACGCCGCCGCTTACCCGCATCCCGGCGCAGCTGACGGGCAAGGTGCTGGAAGACAAGTATTTCTCGGGCCGGGTCAATGTGCCAGCAGTGCTGGAAGTGGAATGCCTTGGCCCCTGGTGCGGTGGGATAACGCCCGGTCCAGATTATGTGTTCTTTGCCGAGCAGCGCGGCAAAGAGCTGGTTATCCGGGCCAATGCTTGCGGCGGGTTTGCGTTTGACGACACAGCGGACGTGCGGAAACAGGTGCTGAACTGCCACCGCGGCAAGGCTTGCGATCCATCCATGCCGCGGTGACGGGGTTACTCTGCCGGGGCTGAGGTGCGTTTTGCGCGCAACCGCAGCCGGGACTGGCCGAGCCACAAGCTGAAAAGGGCCAGCAGCGCGCCCAGCATCTGGTCGGGCGTCAGGGTTTCGCCCAACAGCAGCCAGCCCAGGATCACAGCGGACAGCGGGCTGAGCACTCCGAGCAGCGAAACTTGCGACGGGTCGATTTGGGCAAGGCCTCGGAACCACAGGATATAGGTCAGCGCGCCGCCAATCAGGCTCATGTAGGCAAGGCCCAGAACATTGGCGGCCGTGAAGGCCGGCATTTCCGGCACCATCCACAGCGCGACAGGCAACAGCAGCAGCCCGCCGGCGGTCAGCTGCCAGGCGGTAAAGGTGAGGGGAAGCACCTGTGGCTGCCACTTGCGGGTCAGCACAACGCCTGCAGCCATCGACAGGGCGCCGCCAAGCCCGGCCAAGACGCCCAGCGTGTCCAGCTTGGCGGCCGGGGTCAGCACCAGCAAGGCAACACCTGCCATGCTTAGAAGCGCGGCGGCAACGGCCACGGCGCGGATCTGCGTCTGCAGCAGCAGGGCGGACATGAACACCACGATCAGCGGTTGCACAGCCCCAAGGGTTGCCGCGACGCCGCCAGGCAGGCGGTAGGCTGACAGGAACAGGAGCACCCAGAACAGCGAGAAGTTCAAAGCGCCCAGCACCAGCAGCTTCGGCAGCCAGTTGAGCGGCGGCAACTGGCGCACCAGCACCAGCAGCAGCAGGCCTGCGGGCAATGCCCGCAGCAGCGCCACCACCAGCGGCGAGTGGCCGGGCAGGAAAGTTGTCGTCACGATGTAGCTGCTGCCCCAGATGGCAGGGGCCAGCGCGGTCAGCAGAAGGGTCTGGATCGGCATGTGGTTCTCCTTATCTTGATGTCGAGATAATGGATTTTATCTTGACGTCAAGATGTAAATGCCTAAACCGGTTGCATGGACCATGTGGATTTTATCACCCAGCAATGGGGGCAGGAGCGGCCGGAACTGGATGTGACGGCCATGGGCGTGATCGGCCGGGTGGCACGGCTGTATCTGGCCTATCAGCGCGAAATGCATAAGACATTTGCGGAATTCGGGCTGAATGCGGCCAAGTTTGATGTGCTGGCAACCTTGCGCCGGTCCGGGCCACCTTACACGCTGTCGCCGGGCGATCTGCTGAAGGCGACAATGGTGGCCTCCGGCACCATGACCAACCGCATCGACCGGCTGGAGGCGGACGGGCTCGTCAAGCGCACGGTGAACCCGGAAGACAGCCGCAGTTTCCTGGTGGGGCTGACGGAGGAGGGGTTTGCGCTGATCGACCGGGCTGTGACTGCGCATGTGCAGACCCAGGCGCGGCTGCTTGAGGGCATGAGCCCGCAGGACGTGGAAACGTTTACGGCGCTTCTAGGCGAGGCTCTGACGGCGGCTGACAGCTGAGGCCAGGGGCTGGATTGCGCGGGGCGGCAAAGCCGCTCCACGCCACTCCCAACGGGCGGAAACTCACCGTCAGGAGCGGTTCCGGCGGACGGGAGAGCGCTGCTGACTTAGACCAGCCCGGCCTCTTCCAGCAGGTGACGCACGTTTGTTTCCGGGCGCGGGCCGATATGGCGGATCACCTCGCCTGCGCAGATGCAGCCTATGCGGGCGCAGATTTCCATGCTGCGGCCGGTGGCCAGGCCGAACAGGAAGCCGGCCGCGAACTGGTCGCCGGCCCCGGTGGCGTCGACAGGAGTAATTGTTTCGACCGGAACGTCGACGCGCACGCCGTCGTTCAGCACCGTGACCCCGTCGCCGGAGCGGGTGCAGACCACCAGCGGGCAGATCGCAGCGGTCTTGGCCATGGCCTCTTCCAGGTCATCTGTCTCGAACAACGCGCGAATTTCATCCTGATTGCCGATCATGAAATCCAGCTCTTCGCCGATCAGTGTCAGGAAGTCGGCGCGGTGGCGCTCGACGCAGAACGGGTCAGAGATCGAGATGCCGACCTTGCCGCCGCCCTCGCGGCAGTCGCGGGCGGCCTCCAGAAAAGCGGTCTTGCCCTTGTCCTTGTCGAACAGGTAGCCCTCCAGGAACATGATCTGCGCGTTGCCTGCAACGTCTTGCGGCACGTCATCAGAGCTCAGCTCGGAGGAAATGCCCAAGTAGGTGTTCATCGACCGTTCGCCGTCCGGCGAGACAAAGATCATCGACCGCGAGGTGGGCAGCTCGCCATCCGCAACCGGCGGATTCACGAAACCGACGCCCTCGTTGTTCATTGCGTCCGCGTAAAACCTCCCCAAGTCGTCGTCATGGACCCGGCCGATGAAGGCGGCCTCCAGCCCAAGCGCACCAGCGCCGGCGATGGTGTTGGCGACCGAGCCGCCCGGTGTCATTACCCGGTTTCCCATCGCCGCATAGAGATCCTCGCAGCGGTCGCGCTCAATCAGTTGCATGATGCCTTTTTCGATGCCCTGTTCGGCCAGAAAGCTGTCCTCGCATTGCGCGATCACATCAACGACGGCGTTGCCGATACCGACGAGCTGGTAGGTTTTGGTCATGGTCCCTCCTCGGGAAATCCGAAGCGATTTCAGTTTTGCCGACTATGCCGGCCCAAAGTTTACAGGTTCTTGTCTTCGAACATGCAGAGGTCGCGGATCAGGCAGCTGCCGCACATCGGCTTGCGCGCCTTGCAGTGGTAGCGCCCGTGCAGGATCAGCCAGTGATGGGCGTGCTGTTGGAAATCCGCAGGGATGTTGTCCTCGATCGCGCGCTCAACCGCGTCCACGTCCTTGCCCGGTGCGATGCCTGAGCGGTTGCCGACGCGGAAGATGTGAGTGTCCACTGCCTGTGCGGGTTGTTTCCACCACATGTTCAGCACCACGTTGGCGGTTTTGCGGCCGACGCCGGGCAGCGATTGCAGCGCAGCGCGGGAATTCGGGACCTCGCCGCCGTAGTCCTCCACCAGGATCCTGGACAGCTTGATCACGTTCTTGGCCTTGTTGCGGTAGAGGCCGATGGTCTTGATATGCTCGATCAGGCGTTCCTCGCCCAAGTCCAGCATCTTCTGCGGGGTGTCGGCGATCTTGAACAGTTCACGGGTCGCCTTGTTGACACCGGCATCGGTTGCCTGCGCCGACAGCGCGACCGCCACCACCAGCGTGTAGGCATTGACATGTTCCAGCTCGCCCTTGGGTTCGGGCTCAGCTGCCTGGAACCGCGTGAAGATTTCGCGGAGCGTATGATAATCGAGTTGCTTTGCCATCGCGCGCCATATGTACAGAGCGGACCTTAAAGCGCAATTTAATTTATATTTGAGAACCCGGTAAACCGGCGTTTTCCGAAGGAGACCCAACGGCCTCCAGCGCTGCCCGGACAGCAGCGAACTCGGCGGGCGTTTCATTGCCGCCGTGAACGAAGGCTGCCGCAATGGGCTGCCCCGGCAGATCCGGGAACCGGGCAACCAGATTGGCGCAGAACGGGCCGCAGCCGGTGTGGCCGATAAGCCGGCCCGCACCCTCTGCCGTTCCGTTCATTATTCCAAGCCCGTATCCGGTTTCCTTCCAAACCCGACCCGGTATCGGGCCTGCCTGCATCTGCTGGTGCAGCAAGGAAGCGCGGGCCGCGTGGGTGAGAATGGATCCGGTCAGAAGCCCATGCAGAAGGCGGGCGGCATCAGCGGCGGTTCCCATCAGGCAGCCGTGATAGACCCAGCCGGGGTGATACCCCTTTGCATCCCAATGCAAGGCGTTGAAATCTTCGGGCGTTTCTGCCAGCCGCGCGCTCAGGCCAAGCGGTTGCAGGATATCCCGCCGCAGGATTTGTCCAAGCCCGCAGCCATGCAGCTTTTCCAGTTCAAGCCTAAGCAGCAGGAAGCCAATGTTGGAATAAAGCCAGCCCTGGCCGGGTGGATAGGCAAGTTCCTTGGCTTTCGCTTCGGCCAGCATCCGGCTGGGAGGCCAGGGCGGTATGCCCTGGGCAACAGCAGTTTTGTAGGCAGGCAAAGGGCCGTAGTCCCGCAATCCCGCACGGTGTTGCAGCAATTGCCGTGTGGTGAAAGGCCAGTCCGGCAGCCTGGCATCAAGATCCAGCAATCCCTTTTCAGCGGCCCGCAAGACAAGCGCAGCAATGACCGGCTTGGTAAAGCTCCACCAGGGAAAGATGGCCTTGGAGGCATCATCCCGCAAGAGATTTCCCGCGTGGTCCAGCACTGCTATGATCATGGCCTGGCCTCCGTTTCCCAAGCTATTGCGCGCCAAAAAGGATTTCGCAAGTTCCGGGTCGATTGGCCGGCCGCTGCGCGCTAGCTTGGCGATCAAGACATTCGAAGGACAAGACGATGAATATCGAAGCGCGGGAAAATTCTTATCACTACGGCGTCATGCGGCGGGCGATTGAGCTGATCGACGATGGCGGCGAGGATCTGACGCTGGAGCAACTGGCGGCCCGTATGGACATGAGCCCGGCGCATTTCCAGCGGCTGTTCTCGGCGTGGGTCGGGGTGTCGCCGAAGCGATACCAGCAGTATCTGCGGCTGGGCCATGCCAAAGCGTTGCTGCGCGAACGGTTCACCACGCTGGAGGCTTCGCATGCGGTGGGACTGTCCGGTTCCGGCCGGCTGCACGACCTGTTTCTTCGGTGGGAGGCGATGAGCCCCGGAGAATATGCCCGCAGGGGGGATGGCCTGCGGATTTTCTGGGGCTGGTTCGACAGCCCGTTTGGACTGGCCTTGGTGATGGGGACGGAGAAAGGCATATGCGGGCTTGGCTTTGCTGCCGAAACCGGTGCCGAGGCCGCCATGGAAGACATGCGTTCACGCTGGCCGCAAGCGGAATTCATTGAGGACGCCGAAGCGCTCCGTCCCCTGGCAGAGGCGGCTTTTGCCCAGAAGGGCGAAACCGCGCTGCACATGATCGGCGCCCCGCTGCAGATTAAGGTTTGGGAGGCGCTGCTGCGCATCCCTTCGGGCCATGTCACAACATATTCCGAACTGGCCCAGGCGATCGGCGTGCCCAAGGCCGTGCGGGCGGTAGGCACAGCGGTCGGGCGCAACCCGGTCAGCTGGCTGATCCCCTGCCACCGTGCTCTGCGCAAGTCCGGCGCCCTGGGCGGTTACCACTGGGGGCTGCCGGTCAAACGCGCGATGCTTGCCTATGAGGCCGCGCGGGACGAGGACCACGCGATGCATGAAGTGCGCGCCGCCGGCTGAACAGGCGCTGCAGCAGGCCGGGGCGGGCGGGCTTGGCCGCCTGTTGCGCGTCGTGCCGCCTGCGCGCTTCCTCGCGCTCGACTTCATGCGGGGCCAGGGGGCGTCGCTGGCCTTCCCAGCGGTCCAGCCCCAGGGTGATCAGCACAAACCAGTCATAACTCAGCATCTGTGTTCTCCTTATTTGCGGAGATCATAAAAACAGAGCACTGCTGACAGGCTGTTGTCAGTGGCATGTGCTAGGGTGTCAGCAGACTGTCACTGGAGCCTGCTCATGCCCCGCACCGGCCGCTTGTTTGAAATCATCCAGATCCTGCGATCAGCTTCCGCTCCGGTGCGGGCAGAGGATCTCGCGAATAAACTCGAAGTTTCCAAACGCACCATCTACCGGGACATCGCTGCATTGCAGGCGATGCGTACGCCGGTGGAGGGTGAGGCCGGGATCGGCTACATGCTGCGGAAGGGTTACGACCTGCCGCCGCTGAATTTCGACGAGGAGGAGCTGGAAGCGCTGCATGTAGGCCTGGCGATGCTGATGCGCACCGGTGACGGCGCTTTGCAGAAGGCTGCGGAGCGGGTGAGCCACAAGATCAAAGATGTACATGCCACTGCCGACTGGCTGCAGGTTGCCCCTTGGGGGGCGCCGCTGGATGATCCGGAGCAGGGCTGCGTGTCCAAGGCGCTGTTGCGCCAGGCAGTGAGGGAAAGCCGGAAACTGCATCTGACCTACTTCAGTCCTGAGCGCGGCGAAAGCTGCCGCACTTTGCGGCCGCTGGCTCTGATATATCACATCGAGTGTACCATGCTGGCTGCCTGGTGCGAGCTGCGCGGCGGGTTCCGCCATTTCCGTACCGACAGGATGCTGGCAGCGGATCTGTTGGAGACGGATTTTGCAGCCGAGGCCGGGGCCTTGCGAAAGCTGTGGATGGAACAGGAAGGCTGGGACTTTGCTTTTGCCCCCTAAGCCCCCCTGTTTTGAGTGGATTTTGCGCGGTATTCCGCCGAAACGGAAAACTCTTGCCTTGAGAACGCGGTGCGGCATCCCGATATTCGAGCGGACTGCCGGGCGCCGCCCGGAGCTTAGAAAGCAGAAGGCAATTTTATGATGCAGATGAAACTCACCACGGCTAGTATTGTCGCCGCAACCCTGGCTCTTGGCGCCTGTACCGATCCTGCAACCATCGGCACACCGGGCAGCAATACGCAAAAGGGCGCGGTTCTGGGCGGCATCATCGGTGCGGGTGTTGGCGCAATCGCAAATGACTCGGACCGTGGCCTGGGTGCCGTGACCGGCGCGCTGGTCGGTGCGACTGCAGGCAGTGTGATCGGCAACCAGCTGGATGCCCAGGAGCGCGAGCTGCGCCAGAACCTGTCAAATGACGATATCACCATCGTCAACACCGGCGACCGGCTGATCCTGTCCTTCCCGAACGACCTGACCTTTGCCACCGACAGCGCTGCAGTGTCGCCGGCGGTGCAGGGCGATCTGCGCCGGGTGGCGAACAGCCTGGTGCGCTACCCCAACAGCACGATCCAGGTGATCGGCCATACCGACAGTGACGGTGATGCGGGTTACAATCAGGGTCTGTCAGAGCGCCGCGCCAATGCCGTAGCCAGCGAAATCGCAGCCGGCGGTGTGCCTTACCACCGCATGCGCATTATTGGCCGCGGCGAAGAGCAGCCGGTAGCCTCCAACCTGACGCCGGAGGGCAAGGCCCGCAATCGCCGCGTCGAGGTAGTGGTGATTCCGCAGGCGGCCTGATCCGATACCTGACGGCAGAATGTGCAGCCCGTCCCTCAAGGGGGCGGGCTGTTTCCATTACGGTTGCAGCAGCTTTACGCAACGCTGCACATGGACTGCGCGGGCAAGGCTGTTTCATGCTGGGTGCAGCCTCCTACATGATGGGTGCAAAACCGACGCGAACCGAAGGAACTTCCCATGGCTGACCCTGTCCTGCTGACAATCTCTGGCTCGCTGCGCCGTGAGGCGACCAACCGCAAGCTTCTGGCCGAGGCGGCCCGGGTGTTCGGGCCCGCGTCGGTGGTTGAGGCGGATCTGAACCTGCCGCTTTACGATGGTGATGTCGAGGCGGCAGAGGGCATTCCGCCTGCTGTCCAGGCGCTGGCGGATCAGATTGCGGCAGCGGATGCTATCGCGATCTCCACCCCGGAATACAACAAGGGGCCGTCGGGGGTGCTGAAGAACGCGTTTGATTGGGTGAGCCGCACCGAAGGGAGCCCCTGGGCGGACAAGCCTGTGGCAGTGATGTCAGCAGCGGCTGGCCGCGCCGGAGGGGAACGGGCGCAGATGATCCTTCGGGGTTTCCTGGTGCCGTTCCAGCCGCGGCTGATCACCGGGCCGGAGGTGCATCTGGCTGGCTCCAGCAAGGAGTTCGGCGAACGCGGACGGCTGACCAGTGACCATTATGAGGCCACTCTGTCAAAGCTGATGCAGAAACTGCGCGCCGAAATCGGCCGCTGAACTTGCCTAGCGGCGTGACGCGGCTAAGGTGGCGGCATGACCAGCGACACCGCCGCCCCCGCACAGCATCTGACAGACATGATGGACCCGGCCAGGGCGGCTGCCTTTCAGGCGGCGCTGGGGCGGGTTCCGGACATTGAGGCGGGCAGCGTGCTGCCGCCGTTTTTTCACCAGCTCTACTTCTGGACCCCGCTGCCGCCGGAGGGGCTGGGCCGCGACGGCCACCCCAGGGTGGGCGGTGCCGGGTTGATCCCGGATATGGGCCTGCCGCGCCGGATGTGGGCCGGCGGGCGGCTGCGGTTCGAGGCGCCTTTGCGGGCCGGGATTGCTGCAGAGAAGTCTTCGGTGCTGGAAAAAGCAGAGCGGAAGACCGGCAGGACCGGACCCTTGGGGCTGGTGACGCTGCGCCATGAGATCCGCCAGGAGGGGAGGCTCTGCCTCACCGAATGGCATGACCTGGTCTACCGCGAAGACCCGGACCCCGCCGCACCGAAACCGGTGCCGCCGGTGGCGCGGACCGATGAGACGGAAGCGCGGGAGGAGTCGTTCAGCTCGACCCTGCTGTTCCGCTACTCGGCGCTGACCTTCAACGGGCACCGGATCCATTATGACCTGGACTACGCGCGCGATGTTGAGGGGTACGAAGGGCTGGTGGTGCACGGCCCCTTGCTGGCACAGCATCTGATGCTGCTGGCGGAGGAGCTTGTGGGGCCGCTGGCCGAGTTTTCTTTCCGGGCGTCCTCGCCGCTGATGCATTTCGAGAGCGCTACTCTGTGCCGCAAGGGCCAGGACCTGTGGGTGCGCGGGCCGGACGGGCGCCAGTGCATGAGTGCAGCGGCGGTTCCCAAAAGCTGAAACGAGGGGCACCCGCGCCGCAAGCTGCCCTGAGAGGGCAGATTAGGGGCTTGGGCGTGGCGCCGCTGCGCGGCGCGGCGGCTGAAAAGCGCTTGAAGAGCAGGTTTGCCCTTCAAAGCACGTATTCGATTGCAAGGCGCACTTTGACGCCTCAAGTGAGTACCGCGCGTGCCGCGCGGCGGCTGCGCCGTCGTTGACCCGCCAAAGGGCGGAAGAGGGGCGGGTCAGAGGTTGTCCTCCACGTGGAAGCCTTGCGGGATGGTATCGTTGTCTTCGAGAAGCAGGTCCGCCATCACATGGGCCGCTTTGGGAGCCATGCCAAAGCCGATCTTGAAGCCGCCATTTGCGATGTAGTGGCCGTCGCGGCCGGGCCATGCGCCCAGCATCGGGGCGCGGGACTTGGCGCGGGGCCGTACGCCGGCCCAGCGTTCGATCACCTCAGCCCCGTGCAGCACCGGCACCGCGGCGCGGGCGCGCTCGATCACATCGTCAAGCTGAGCGTCGGTGGCCTTGCCGTCGTCGAACTCGCGCTCGGAGGTGGAGCCGATGGCGAGGGTGCCGTCTGCGTGCGGGATGATGTGCAGGCCGTCGGCGTAAAGCTGCGGCACCTCGCCCTCGTGAAAGCGCAGGAGCGCAGCCTGACCCTTGACGCCGCCGCCTACGGACTTGCCGAAAGCTTCGTTCAGCTCCAGCAGACCCGCGTAACCCTTGGCGTGGACCACCTTGCCCTGATCGGCCGCCTCCGGCTGCACCTCGACCCCCATCACAGCGAGGGCGGAAACCAGCGCCGCGCAGGCCTGGCGGGGATGCATACGGGCGCTGAGGGTGTCGTGGATGACATAGCCGGTGGTGCTGGGTGGCACCCAGGGACCCAAGGAAGCAGCTTCGCAGACGCGCCATTCGGCCTCGCCCTTCCAGAACTCGCGGGCGGTTTGCTCGCGCAGGCGGGCGAGCTGCAGAGTGCGCTCGTCGTTAATTGGCTGCAGCCGTCCGGTGCGGCCGTAACCGGGGGAGACGCCGCCAGTTGTCTCGACATCCTCCCAGAAGCTTTCGGCCATTAGCAGGCTTTCGAGCTGGAACTGCTTCTTGGCGTTCCAGTTCTCCGGCACATGCGGGGCCAGGGCGCCGACCAGGCCGCCGCTGGAGCCTGCACCTGCGCCGAACGGGTCGACCACCTGCACATTTGCACCGTACCGGGCGCAGAGCCAAGCGATCGAGAGGCCGAAAATACCCGCCCCGCGCACCGTTACATCTGCCATTGCCATTTGGTATTCCTTTCGCCAGTGTCGCGCCGTTCCGGGCAACCACTTAGGGGATTATAGCATGGCAGACCAGCAGGCCCGCCTCAGCTGGCGTGATGGCACCGTTCCGGTGTCGGATCAGTTCGACGATCCCTATTTCTCGATCCAGGACGGACTGGCGGAAACGGAGCATGTATTCCTGGCGGGCAACGGCCTGCCGGACCGGTTTGCGCCGGGGTTCCGGATTGCCGAGCTGGGCTTTGGCACTGGTCTGAACATGCTGGCAGCCTGGCGCGCTTGGGAGGCGGCGGGGCAGGAGGGGGCCTTGCGGTTCACCAGTTTCGAGGCTTTTCCGATGGCGCCCGCCGACATGGCCAAGGCTCTGGAAGCTTTTCCGGCCGTTGCCCCTTGGGCGGAGCGGTTTCTGGCCAAGTGGCAGGGCACCGGGGCTTGCGACCTGGGCAGTCTGCAACTGGAGGTGATCCAGGGCGACGCGCGGATGTCGCTGCCTGAGTGGACAGGGCAGGCGGATGCCTGGTTTCTGGACGGGTTTTCGCCGGCCAAGAATCCCGAACTGTGGGAGGAGGCCCTGATGGCCCAGGTGGCCGCGCACACAGCGCCGGGCGGAACGGCTGCGACCTATACCGCGGCGGGGTTCGTGCGCCGCGGGCTGGAGGCGGCAGGATTCGAAGTGACCCGCATTCCCGGCTACGGGCGCAAGCGGCATATGACAAAGGCGGTACTGCGATGAGCATGGTTCCACAGGCCAAGAGCCTGCCCCAGCCCCGGGTGCAGCAGAACAACGTGCCGTTAGGCATCCTGCTGATGATCGGCGCGACCATCGTCTTTGCGCTGCAGGACGGTATCTCGCGCCATCTGGCGGGCACCTACAACACCTACATGGTCGTGATGGTGCGCTACTGGTTCTTTGCGGCCTTTGTGATGTACCTGGCGGCGCGGGCGCCGGGCGGGATAAAGGAGGCCGCGCGCACCGATCAGCTGTGGCTGCAGATCTTCCGCGGTGTGCTGCTGGTCGGGGAGATCTGCGTGGCAGTTTATGGTTTCACTGTGCTGGGCCTGATCGAGAGCCAGGCGGTGTTTATCTGTTATCCGCTGCTGGTGGCGGCGCTGAGCGGCCCGGTGCTGGGCGAAAGCGTCGGCTGGCGGCGTTGGGCGGCGATTGGCGTCGGCCTGATCGGTGTGCTGATTATCCTGCAGCCGGGTATGGGCGTGTTCAATCCGGCGGCAGTGATCCCGTTCATCTCGGCGCTGATGTTTGCCGTCTACGGGCTGGTGACGCGCTACGCCGCGCGCAAGGATAGCACCGCCACCAGCTTCTTCTGGACCGGGGTTGCCGGTATGGTCTTCATGACCGCCATCGGCATCTGGTTCTGGGAGCCGATGAGCCAGCGGGACTGGTTCTGGATGGCCCTTTTGTGCGTCTCGGGCGTGACCGGCCACTGGTTGCTGATCAAATGTTACGAGATGGCCGAGGCCAGCGCGGTGCAGCCCTTTGCCTATTTCCACCTGATCTGGGCGGCGATGCTGGGCATGGCGGTGTTCAGCGAGGTGATCCGCACCAACGTCGCCATCGGTGCGGGCATCATCATCGCGGCAGGATTGTTCACACTATGGCGCGAACGCGTGAAGCGTTGAGCCCATCAGCTCCTTTGAGAACGGGACCGGCAGCGGCGCCTTCCCAAGCCGGGCGCGGTAAACCGGCAGGCTTTCGGTCACGCGCATTACGTAGTTGCGAGTCTCGTTAAACGGAATGTGCTCGATCCAATCGACGATGTCTGGACTGCCATCCCGCGGGTCGCCATAGCGTTCCATCCAGGATGCAGGGCGGTGCGGGCCGGCGTTGTAGCCTGCCGCCATCATTACCACGTTGCCGCGGAACTTGCCGGCCAGGCCAGCCAGGTAATTGGCGCCCAGCTTGGCGTTGTAGTCCCACTCCGCCGTCAGGCGGGAGGTGTTGTGGTTCGCCAGGATCCCCAGTTCTGTTGCCACCAGCTTAGCTGTTGCCGGCATTACCTGCATCAACCCGCGCGCACCTGCGTGGCTGATGACTGCAGGATCAAACTCGCTTTCGCGCCGGGCAATGGCCAGGGTCATCTCCTCGGCCATCGGCAGCTGGTGCTTGGCAACCGCGTGCAGCGGGTAGTAGGCGCCTTCCAGCTCCACCCCTCCGCGGGCTGCGCGTTTGGCGATCATCACTGCCAGATGCGGCTGGTCCAATTCCACCGCCATTTTCCCGAGCTGGCGCGCCTGCACCGGCGGCAGGGTTTCCACCAGATGGGTGAGGAAACGCTCCGCCAGCGCCAGATCGCCGGCTTCCAGCAGCATTAGCCCTGCCTCCGTCACAGAGGACTCCATGAAGGCCGCTTCGCGCCAGTCCGGCAGAGGGGCGGGTTTTACCAGTGCCGGATCAAAGGGGCGCCCCAGTTTTTCGGCGGCCAGCAGCCCATAAAAGGAGGTCTGGTATTCCGCACCCTTGGCGTAGGCCTCGTGCGCCTTGTCTGCCTCGCCCATCGCGGCATAAGCCCGGCCCAGCCAGTAACCGCCGCGGCCGATCGAGATCGGGGTTTCGACCGAGGCCAGGAAACGCTGGAAATGCACTACGGCCAGTTCCGGATCGCGCAGTTTCTGCAGCGCGATGTACCCTGCCAGCCATTCGCAGTCGGAGTAGCCGTAGCCGTCCTCGGGAGAGGAGAAGTGATAGGCCGCCAGCTGGTAAGCGCGCTCATGATCGCCGTCGCGCATCACTTGGCGGGCCAGATCGAGGCGGCGGCGCAGCCATCTTCCGGGCTCGCCCAGTTTGTCGGCGCTGGTACTGCGGTCCATCATCATCTCGATGGCACTGTCCTGCAGCCTCTTGCGGTCGCGCCAGGCAAACCGGTCATAGGCAAGGCCGGCGGAGTCCTTCAGCCGGTCCGGAACCGCCTCGATGCGCGCATCCACCCCCGGCGCGCGCTCCTTCAGGGCGATACGCGCTTCGGCCAGCCTGCGCTCGCCTTCGGGCACCAGCGGCAGCATCCGCTTGGAACTGACCAGGTGGTCCTCCCACAACAGCCGGTCCAGCCGGGCGGTGTGGTGCGGTTTCAGGAGTTTGGCGAAATCGCGCGTGTAGGCGTCCTGAATGGCGCTGCCCATTGCCATGGTGCGCCAGGCCCAAACGATCTCTGCTTCGCCATCGCCGCGCCGTCCGTCAGCAATCAGCGCTTTGCCCAGGCTCAACGCGCCTTCGGCCGTTTGCGGACGGTCTTTGCCGTAAAAGGCGAGAATTGTCTCGCGTCCGGTTGCGGCAATGGCGTCCTCGTTCTGGCGGCGCAGATAGCCCAGCCCTGGCCAGTCCGGGCGCCGCTGCAGAAAGGCCATCACATCACCGGCAGAGCCCAGTCCGGCCCGCAAACGGTGCCATTCAATGATATCGCGCGCCACGCTTTGCTGCTTGCCCGCCTCGCGAGCGGCATCGTCCCACTTTTCGGCCCGCATCAGTTCCAGCGCCTTGCCCAGATCACGGGCGTGGGCGGGCATCCCGGGCAGAGCCGCCGCAATCAGCAGAATAAGGGCCAGGATGCGTGTCATCTCTTGCATTTTCCAACGGTCCGGGGATAGAGGCTTGAACGTTACTCATTGGCGTGCCGGTATCAACTCAAATCACCGGCATTCCGTATCTTGACGGCGGCGGATTGCCGCCTGCACCTGCAGCGAAGGGAGCGTGCCCATGTTCAAAGGCTCTATGCCAGCACTCGTTACCCCGTTTTCGAACGGCGAGCTGGATCTGGATGCGCTCAAACGTCTGGTGGAATGGCAGATTGCCGAAGGCTCGACCGGTCTGGTGCCGGTCGGCACCACCGGTGAAAGCCCGACCCTGACCCACGAAGAACATGAACTGGTCATCGCGGAAACGGTCAAAGCAGCAGCCGGCCGGGTGCCGGTTATCGCGGGCGCAGGCTCCAACAACACCGTCGAGATGATTCGATTCGTCGAGTTTGCTAAGAAAGTCGGGGCCGATGCGGCGCTGGTTGTGACCCCCTATTACAACAAGCCGACCCAGCGCGGCATGGTGCAGCACTTCCAGGCTGCTCATGACTGCGCCGAGATCCCGATCATCATCTACAACATTCCCGGCCGTTCGGTTGTCGACATGACACCTGAGACCATGGGCGAGCTGGCCAAGCTGCCAAGTATTATCGGGGTGAAGGACGCCACCGGCGATCTGGCCCGGGTCAGCCAGCAGCGCGCATCCTGCGGCAAGGATTTCTTGCAGCTGTCCGGAGAGGATGCAACCGCGCTGGGCTTCAACGCGCACGGCGGTGTCGGCTGCATCTCTGTGACCGCCAACGTCGCACCGAGGCTTTGCGCCGAGTTCCAGGCCGCGACCCTGGCAGGTGATTACGCCAAGGCGCTGGAGTATCAGGATAGGCTGATGCCGCTGCATGAAGCGATCTTCATCGAGCCCGGCCTTGCAGGCGCAAAATACGGCCTGTCGAAGCTCGGCATGTGCAGTGAAGAGGTACGCTCTCCGCTGACCACACTCGAAGACAGCTCCAAGGCAGCGATTGACGCAGCTATGCTCCACGCAGGCCTGCTGTAATCGATACCCGCAGCATCAAAACGGCGAGGGCGGCTCCAATGCGGAGTCGCCCTTGTCGTGTCGTGCAGGCATAAAGTGCGCCAGCTTACTTCAGCGCCTCTGCCAGATGCCGGGTCTTGTCGGGATTGCGTGTGACGTAGATCCGCGTGATCCGGCCATCTGCCATCTCCAGCGACGTTGCCTGCAGGATCCCGTCCTCGGCCAGGTTTAAAATTGCTGGCAGGCCGTTCAGGCGGCAAAACCGCCACCGGGTTGGAATGGTGTTGCCGAATTTGCGGGCTACACCTTCCAGAAGCCGCAGGACCTTTTGCCGACCGTAGATCGGGTTGAGCGCCGCCATTGCTTTGCCGCCGCCGTCCGAAATCAGTTGCACATCCTGCGCCAGAAGCTGCGTCAGCGCAGCGGTGTCGCCGGTTCTGGAAGCGCGGAAGAAGGCTTCGGTCAGGTCCCGGCACCGATCCGGGTCGGCAGGGGGCTGGGGCCGCAGCTTTTGCACTTTGCGCCGCGCCCGGGCAGCCAGCTGGCGGCAAGCCGCGGGTGAACGGTTCAGAGCTGCGGAAATGTCGTCGTAAGAACTGTCGAAAATGTCATGCAGCAAGAAGGCGGCACGCTCCAGCGGCGACAGGGTTTCCAGAGCCAGCAGCAGGGCGACCGAGACGTCGTGGTCCAACTGCCCGGTTGCGTCTTCGGTCAAAAGCGGCTCCGGCAGCCATTCGCCAGGGTAGGTTTCGCGCCGGACGCGGGCGGACTTCAGCTGGTCCAGGCACAGCCGGGTGGTGATCCGCATCAGATAACCTGTTGGGTCTTGTACCTCCGACCGCGGGGCCGCCTGCCAGCGCAGGAACGCATCTTGCAGGATGTCCTCGGCGTCGCTGACGGTGCCCAGCATGCGGTAGGCGGCCGCAAATAATCGCGGCCGCGCTGTCAGGAACGCGTCGGTTCCGTCACTGTGCTGCTGAGCTGTCACGCGGCATTGGCCTCCTCAGCGGCAGGATGCGGGGTGCGGAAACCGATTGCAATGCGGTTCCAGGCGTTAATGGCGCTGATCAGAAGTGTCAGCATCACCTGTTCGCGCGGGGAGAACAGCCGGGTGACTGCCTCATAGTCCGCATCCGGTGCACCGGTTGTTTCCACCCGCGTCAGCGCCTCGGTCCAGGCCAGCGCCGCGCGCTCCCGGTTTGAGTACAGCGAGGACTCGCGCCAGGCGTTCAGCAGCTGCATCCGGTCCTCGCTTTCGCCATGAGAGCGCAGGTCGTGGCTGTGCATATGGATGCAGAATGCGCAGCCGTTGATCTGGGAGGCACGCAGTTTCACCAGCTCCACCAGACTGTGCTCCAAGGTACTGTCCTTGAACAGCTTTTCCTGCTCCAGCATAGGCTGAAACAGCTCAGGGGCGATGGCAAAGTAGTCGAGGCGTTGGGTCATTTTCTGTTCCTTTGTGATGGCTTCAGGAACAGGACGAGACAGCCAGGCCGTCTGTGACATGGCCGGCAACAAAACCAAAAAAAATTGGGGCGCCGCTTTGGGCGCCCCGGGAAATGTCAGCGTTTGCCGTAGTAGAGGCCAACGACATGTTCGGCCTGTGCAAAGAACAGCCAGCGCGAGGTGGCAACGCCAGCAAGGTGCGACAGCACCGCGAGAGCGGCAAACACATGCTTGATCACGAAGCCCTGAACAGGGGTCAGGATCAACAGCAGCGGCAGGGCAAAACCAAGGATGAAGGCAATCATCCGCAGCTTCTGCGCGTGCTTGCGGCCGACCACATGCACGAACTCGCGCAGCAGGTAGTTGGAGCCGGTGTGGGGTGGCTCGAACGCGCGCACTGCACCGCGATCGCCAAGGCCGGTGGCTGTGCCCAGGTTGGTGCCGGAAGTCTCCAACGCCTTGTCACCCTTGGCCCAATAGGCCAGCTGCACCGCGCCGGCGATGGCCAGCAGCCAGGGCGCCACAGACTCGGCACCGGCCAACAGTGCTCCGCCTGCAAGGCTGAAGGAGAGGAATATCGCCGGTGTCAGTTCCATGTTCCAGCGCGGGATGGTCTTCAGTTGGGTGTAGATCATCGAGGTGGTAAAGACAGTGGCGAGGCTGAGCGCGGCGCCAATCCAGCCCAGCAAGGTCCACTGGCTGTCCATGAACACTGCGCCAAGCGCGTAGAGCCCCATCACGATTAGAGCACCGACGGCACAGACGCCCTCTCGGCTGAGCCAGCTTGTCTTCCACTGGGTGAAGGCGCGCCAGGCGCGCTCCGGGTGGCCGAGGTGAAAGGTAGAGGCCAGAAGGCCGCCGCAGGCAAGGCCAAAGGCGATGGCATAGAACACGAAAGCCACGGTGCCGGTCACAGCGGGCTGACCGAGGCCGAGGAAGAACAAGAGGCCAAAGCCAAGCCCCGACAGGGTGGTGAATATGATCACGGATGGTGCGGGATGCATCAGTTCGCTCCTCCCGGAAGTTTGTCGAGGGCCTTGTCCAGCCAGCCCATGAAGCCCTGCGGCTCCTCAGCGACCGGCGCCAGCAGCGGCGCGAGGATGTCGATTTTCTCTTCGATCGTGTCCTTGGGCCGGGGCGGCAGATACTTGTTCACCGGTTTGGTGCCCATTTCCGGCATCAGATCCATACCGCCGCGCTCTGCCACCAGCTTGGAGACATCGCTGCCGGGATCGCCCAGATCGCCGAAATGGCGCGCACCGGCAGGGCAGGTCCGCACGCAGGAGGGGATGCGGTCCACTTCCGGCAGGTTCTCGTTGTAGATCCGGTCAACGCAGAGGGTGCATTTCTTCATCACGCCCTCGGCCAGATCCAGTTCCCGCGCGCCGTATGGGCAGGACCAGGCGCAGAGGCCGCAGCCGATGCAGTGGTCCTCGTTCACCAGCACGATGCCGTCCTCGGCCCGCTTGTAACTGGCGCCGGTGGGGCAGACGGTGACACAGGGTGCGTCCTCGCAGTGCAGGCAGGACTTGGGGAAATGGATCAGCTGCGCTTGGCCATCCGCGGGCTGCACCTCGTAGGAGTGCACGCGGTTCAGGAAGGTGCCCGATGGGTCGCTGCCATAGGGGTTCTGGTCTGACAGGGGCGCGCCGTAGTTTTCCGTGTTCCAGCCCTTGCAGGAGATCACGCAGGCATGGCAGCCGACGCAGGTGTCCAGGTCGATGACCAGGCCCATCTTGCGGTCTGTGGAGTTGGGGAGCTCGGTCATTTGCCTACTTTCCACTTCAGTTCTTTCGGGCCGGTGCCAACCGGGGATTCCTGCGCCGGGAAAGCTGGCTGGCTTTCCTGCAGATCTTCCGGCGGTGCGGCCTTTTCAATTCTGACTTTCAAGTCGAACCAGGCCGCCTGGCCGGTGATCGGATCCGAGTTGGCCCACCGCATACCGTCGCCCTTGGCAGGCAGCAGCTCGTGGATCAGGTGGTTGAGCAGGAAACCCTTGGTGGCCTCCGGCGCATCCTCTTCCAGCGCCCAGGCGCCCTTGCGCTTGCCAATAGCGTTCCAAGTCCAGACGGTGTTGTCATTGAGCGCCGCCATTTCCATCACCGGCACGGTAATTTCCCCGTGCGGTGAGGTGACCTTGGCCCAGTCGCCGTCCTGCAGCCCATGCTCGCGCATCAGCTTCGTTGGCACATACAGGGGGTTGCGTCCGTGCAGCTGCCGCAGCCAGGCGTTCTGGGTCCCCCAGGAGTGGTACATCGCCATCGGACGCTGGGTCAGCGCGTTGACGGTGAAACCCTCGTTGCCCTGCTGGTCGGTCTCGTACCAGATCGGCAGCGGGTCCATCACGTCCTTGACGCGTTGGCGCAAATGCTCCGGCGGCTGGCGCTCGCCGTGGCCTTCGGCGGCCAGCTGGAACTTTCGCATGGGCTCCACATATAGCTGGAACAAGTAGGGCTGCGGGCTGTCGTAGATGCCCATGCCAACCGCCCAGTCCTGATAGGCCGTGTTCCAGGGTTTGTAATAGTCCGCGCCGTCCGGGATGTGGGCGACGTAGAAGCCGCCGTTTTCGATGTATTTATTCAGCTGATCCGGGTTCACCTCACCCCGGCCTTCTTTGTCGCCGTTCTCGCCGCGGAAGCCTGCCAGCGGGCCAATGCCCGGCTTGCGCTCGTGATTGACGATGTAGTCGGCGTAGTTCTTCCACTTGGGTGTCCGGTCCTCATTGGTGAAGTTCGGCAGCTTCATCCGGTTGGCGAGTTGGATCAGGACGGTCTGAAAACCGCGCACGTTGCGGTCCGGCTCAATCACCGGCCAGCGGATCGCATCTGCCGCTGCATCTGCCTCGCAGATCGGACGGTCTAGCAGCGAGATGCAGTCGTGGCGCTCCAGATAGGTGGTGTCGGGCAGGATCAGGTCGGCAAAGGCCACCATCTCCGAGGAATAGGCATCTGAGTAGATGATATGCGGGATCTTGTAGTCGCCGTTCTCATCCTTGTCGGTCAGCATCTCCATCACACCCTTGGTGTTCATGGAGGAGTTCCAAGACATGTTGGCCATATACATGAACAGCGTGTCGATCTTGTAGGGATCGCCTGCATGGGCGTTGGAAATCACCATATGCATGAGGCCATGCGCCGACATCGGGTTTTCCCAGGTGAAGGCCTTGTCGATGCGTGCCGGGCTGCCGTCCTCCTTCAGCGCCAGATGCTCGGGGCCGCGCACAAAGCCCAGGTGCGGGCCGTCCAGCGGGGTGTCGGGTGTGGACTTGCAGTGCGGGGTCGGGTGCGCCTCGACCGGCTTGGGGTAGGGCGGTTTGAAACGGAAGCCGCCGGGCACCTCGACGGTGCCCAGCAGGATCTGCAGCACATGCAGCGCGCGGCAGGTCTGGAAGCCGTTGGCATGGGCCGACACGCCGCGCATCGAGTGCATGGCAACCGGGCGGCCGGTCATCTTGGTGTGCTTCTCGCCGCGGAAGTCGGTCCACTCGTGATCGAGCTCGAACGCCTCGTCAAAGGCGACGCGGGCCAGCTCGCCGGCGATGGCGCGGATGCGCTTGGCCGGGATGCCGCACTTGTCTGCAACCGCTTCCGGCGCGTATTCATCCGCCAGATAGCGCTCGGCCATCAGGTGGAAGACCGGGCGGTGGGTAATGCCGTCCCTTTCATAAACGGCAGACAGGTCCGGGCGCACGCCGGGCTGGTCGAACGGGGTCAGCTTGCCGGTGTTGCGGTCGATGACCAGCATCTTGCCGTCATCATCGCGCATCAGCAGGCCCTTTTCGGGCCCTTCCGAGGCATTTACCAGCACCGGCGCGTTGGTGAAGCGGCTGAGATAGTCGAGGTCGATCTTGCCGGCCTTCATCAGCACGTGGATCATCGATAGAATGAACAACCCGTCGGTGCCAGGGGTGATGCCGACCCAGTCATCCGCAACCGCATTGTAGCCGGAGCGGATCGGGTTCACACCGATAACCCGCGCGCCGCGCTTTTTGATTTTACCGATGCCCATCTTGATCGGGTTGGAGTCATGGTCCTCCGCCACGCCGAACAGCATGAACAGCTTGGTGTGGTCCCAGTCGGGCTGGCCGAACTCCCAAAACGCGCCGCCCATGGTGTAGATGCCTGCGGTCGCCATGTTGACCGAGCAGAAGCCGCCATGCGCGGCATAGTTCGGAGTGCCGAAGCTTTGCGCCCAAAAGCTGGTGAAGCTTTGACTTTGGTCACGGCCGGTGAAGAAGGCCAGCTGCTCCGGTGCCTCGTGGCGGATCGGCTCCATCCAGCCTACCGCAATTGCCAGCGCCTCGTCCCAGGTGATTTCCTTGAACTGACCCGACCCACGCGGCCCGGTACGCATCATAGGCGCTTTCAGCCGCGAGGGGGCGTTGACCTGCATGATCCCGGCTGACCCCTTGGCGCAGAGCACGCCCTTGTTCACCGGATGGTCGCGGTTGCCCTCGATATAGGCGACTTTGCCGTCCTTCATGTGAACATTGATGCCGCAGCGGCAGGCGCACATGTAGCAAGTGGTTTTCCGCACCTCGTCGGATACGGGGGGTGAAGTCTCCACCCGGGGTTGCTGGAATGTCATCTGGCCTCCCTTCTGGTTCCCCTGATCAGGTCAATAGTTCGATCCCCGCCAGGATCAGCCCGGCAATGAACAGAGTTTCGACGATGATCAGGGCAATGGCCGCGCCTCCGACGGCCAGAACCTGTTTCAAATTTGTCTTCATTCCCACCGCCGCGATGGCAGTGAGCAGCAGCCAGCGCGACGACTGGCTGAGGAATTCGGTGACGGCCGGCGGGATCATCCCCAAGGAGTTGATCCCGGCCAGCACGAGGAATGCAATTACAAAGCCTGGCAGGACCGGCGGGCGCTGGCCGTCGCTGGGCAGCTCGGCAAAGGAGCGGATCATCAGCGAGGCCACCAGCACGATCGGCGCCAGCATGGCCACTCGCATCAGTTTAACAAGAGTGGCGGTGTCGCCGGTCTGTTCGGATATCGAAAAGCCCGCGCCGACAACCTGTGCAACATCATGAATCGTGCCCCCCAGGAAAACCCCGGCTTGCAGGGAGTTCAGTTCCAGAATGTTCACCAGGATCGGATAAGCGATCATTGCCAGGGTCGACAGCACGGTGACACCCATCACGGTAAAGATCAGCCGCTCCTCGGAGCGCTCATCGCGGGGCAGAATGGCACTTATTGCCATCGCCGCTGAAGCGCCGCAGATCGCCACTGAGCCCGCGGTCAGAAAGGCAAAGCGCCATTTGTGGCCAAACAACCGGGCGACAGCGAGGCCGAAGGCAATGGTGGCAATCACGCCGCCCACCACCAGGGCAATCAGGTCCCAGCCCAGGCCCATCATCAGCACCATGGAAACCCGCACGCCCAGCAGCGCCACTCCCAATCGCAGCAGCGAGCGGGCTGAGAAGGCGATGCCGGGAACTGTCTTGCCCTCTTCGCCCAGGAAGCTGACGGCAATCCCCAAGAGCAGCGCAAGCAGCATTGCGGGTGTTGCATAATGCTCGGCCAGGAACTGCGCGGTGATGGCCACAATAACCGAGACCGCCACTCCTGGCAGAAGCAGGCGGAGCTTCTCCTTAAGGGCGCCTGATTGCAGCGATGTGACAGCGGATGAGATGGACATGACAGGAAACCTTGGATGCTTTCTTTAGGATTGGCTGCTGACGTGCGTTGGCGGGTCCTGTTGGGTGGTTTCGGCGACCGTAAGACGGAACGCCTCAAAATGGGAATAGTGTTCTTGTTGGGTTCTGATTTTTGGAACCATTGTTCAAATTTACGGTCCTTAACTGCCTTTGGCCTGCAGGATGGTGACGGCGATGATCTGGGTCACATCCTCGGCGCTGCAGCCCCGCGACAGGTCGTTGGCGGGTTTGGCCAGCCCCTGCAGAACCGGGCCGATCGCGGAATATCCGCCCAGCCGCTGGGTGATCTTGTAGCCGATGTTGCCAGCGTCCAGGTTTGGGAAGATCATCACGTTGGCCTGGCCCGCGACGTTGGAGCCGGGCGATTTGCGCTCGCCGACGGAGGGCACAAAGGCCGCGTCAAACTGCAGTTCGCCATCGGCGGGCAGCTCCGGGTGCGCCTCCTGGAACAGGCCCAGGGCTTCGGTCACCTTGTCCACTGCCGGGTGCTTGGCGCTGCCGGCGGTGGAGAAGCTGAGGAAGGCCACTTTCGGATCCACCCGCAACAGCGCGCGGGCCGATTGAGCTGAGGCGGCGGCGATCGAGACCATCTCGGCAGGGTTGGGATCGATGACCAGCCCGCAATCGGAAAAGAGCATGGCCCGGGCGCCCTCCGGCGAGCCTTCGGGCGGGTACATCAGGAAGAAGGAAGAGACCATGCCCGCGTCCGGCGCCATGCCGATCACCTGGATGGCGCTGCGCACCACGTCGCCTGTGGTATGAATGGCGCCGCCGACGGTGCCTGTGGCATGGGCTAGGCGCACCAGCATGGCGGCATAGACCAGCGGAGTTTCGGCAGCGGTGCGAGCCTTTGCTTCATCAACGCCCTTGTGCTTGCGGAGTTCATAATATTCGGCGGCGAAGGAAGTAGTCAGTTCTGAGGTGGACGGATCGTGGATTGTCACGCCGTCGCCTGCGCTGGCGCCTTCGGCCTGCAGCGCGGCTTCGACCTCACCCTGCGGGCCGACCAGGATCACATCGGCAATGCCAGCCTGATGCGCCGCCAAGGCGCCGGCAACGACGCGGGGGTCGGTGCCTTCGCTCAGTGCGACAATGGGGCGGTCCGCCGGGGCTTCGGCCTTCAGCAATTCAAGCGGGGACAAGGTCTGGGTCACGGGTGTGCGTCCTGTAACAGCGGTTTCGGGGCAGGGCCGGGCGGTCAGAGCGCCAGCCTTGCGATATTGATCAGCGACAGCGCGGTCAGCATCAGAACCACCGCGCGGCGGAACAGCGCTTGCGAGACCACCTGGAAACTATGGGACCCGGCCCAGATGCCGAGGCCCAGAATTGGAAAGGCCAGCAGGATGCCGGTCAGGGTTTCCGGACCGACCAGCCCGTTTGCCGCCATAACCGGAAGCGCCATCACGTCGATGCCGGTCAGGAACACGATCATCGTGGCACGGAACACCGCAGGCGGAACCGGCTGCGCGGTCAGGAAGGCCGCCACCGGCAGGCCGCCGACACCGGCACTGTTGGCGATGCCTGCGATGGCGCCCACGCCCACATTGCCGTTACGCCCGACAGGGCGTTCCAGCTGCCAGCCGCTGAGCAGAACCAGGCTAAGAACCAGGATTAGGCTCGAGATCGCCAGCCGGGCCTCCTGTTCGCCCAGCCGTGCCATGATGGCGATGGCGGGTACAGTGGCCACGGCGGCCCCTGCCAGCAGGGCAATGGCGCGGCGCCAGTCGATATGCAGGCGGATGTCCCGCGCCTGAAAGGCGGTCATGGCGATTTCGCAGGAAAACACCACTGGGATCAAAGGTAGCGGATTGGTAGTGAGTGCAGCCAGAATGATGAAGATCGCGGAAAATCCGAAACCCGAAAAGCCCCGGATAACGGCCGCCGCGAATAACGCGGCGGCCAGATAGAGCCCCTGGCCCATAGAGAGGTCAAAGGGCAGGGGCATCAAGTTCAGACTTTCTGCGGACGCATGTCGTCCTTGCTGATGCCTGCAACCTGAACCGGCTTCTTCATCGCGTCGCGGCGGAAGGGCTCACCCAGTTCCTGGTTGATCATCGCCTCGATCAGTGTGGTGATGCCTTTCTTCTGGTCTTCACAGGCCTGGCGCAGGGCCTCGGTGAGCTCGTCCTGAGTGCGGGCCACGACACCTTTCAGGCCGCAGGCCTGGGCGATGCCGGCATAAGACACTTGGGTGTCCAGCTCGGTGCCGACAAAGTTGTCGTCGAACCACAGGGTGGAGTTACGCTTTTCCGCACCCCACTGGTAGTTGCGGAAGACAACCTGGGTCACGGCGGGCCATTCTTCGCGGCCGATAGCGGTCAGCTCGGTCACCGCGATGCCAAAGGCGCCGTCGCCGGAGAAGCCGACAACCGGAACGTCCGGGCAGCCGATTTTCGCACCGACAACCGCCGGCAGGCCATAGCCGCAGGGGCCGAAAAGGCCGGGGGCCAGATACTTGCGGCCTTCTTCAAAGGACGGGTAGGCGTTGCCGATGGCGCAGTTGTTGCCGATGTCGGAGGAGATGATCGCATCCTTCGGCAGGCCGGCCTGGATCGCACGCCATGCACGGCGCGGCGACAGCCAGTCAGGCTTGGCAGCGCGGGCACGCTCGTTCCAGGTGGTGCCGGGATCGTCCTGCTCGCTGTCCATCGACGAGAGTTCCTGCGCCCAGGAGGATTTGGTGTGCGCGATCAGCGCCTTGCGCTCGTCGCGGCCCTCGTCGCCTGCGGTGCCGGACAGTTTGCCCAGGATGGTGTCTGCAACCTGCTTGGCGTCGCCAACGATGCCGACGGTGACTTTCTTGGTCAGGCCGATGCGGTCCGGGTTGATGTCAACCTGGATGATCTTCGCGTCGGTCGGCCAGTAGTCGATGCCGTAGCCCGGCAGGGTCGAGAACGGGTTCAGGCGGGTGCCCAGGGCCAGAACGACGTCTGCTTTGGAGATCAGTTCCATGCCGGCCTTGGAGCCGTTGTAGCCCAGCGGGCCTGCAAACAGCGGGTGCGAGCCGGGGAAGGCGTCGTTGTGCTGATAGCCAACGCAAACCGGAGCGTCCAGACGCTCGGCCAGAGCGATTGAGGATGGGATCGCGCCGCCGATGACAACGCCTGCACCGTTCAGGATGACCGGGAATTTGGCGTTCGACAGCAGGTCTGCTGCTTCGTTCACCGCGTCGGTACCGCCCGCGGGGCGCTCGAAGTCAACCACGGCGGGCAGATCAATGTCGACCACTTGGGTGAAGTAGTCACGCGGCACGTTGATCTGGGCCGGAGCGGAGTTGCGCTTTGCCTGCATGATCACGCGGTTCAGTACTTCCGCCATGCGGGACGGGTCGCGTACTTCTTCCTGGTAGCACACGCAGTCTGCGAACATGCGCATCTGTTCCATTTCCTGGAAGCCGCCCTGACCCATGGTCTTGTTCGCCGCCTGCGGGGTGACCAGCAGCAGCGGAGTGTGGTTCCAGTAGGCGGTTTTCACTGCGGTAACGAAGTTGGTGATGCCGGGGCCGTTTTGCGCGATCATCATCGACATCTTGCCGGTGGCGCGGGTGTAGCCGTCCGCCATCATGCCGCCGGAGCCTTCGTGGGCGCAATCCCAGAAGGTGATGCCCGCCGGCTCGAAGATGTCGGAGATCGGCATCATCGCCGAGCCGATAATACCAAAGGCATGCTCGATGCCGTGCATCTGAAGCACTTTGACAAAGGCTTCTTCGGTGGTCATTTTCATGGGTTTGCTCCTGAGTGAGACGCATATTCCGCCCGGGCCAGAATGCCGGGAGTTGACTCTGGTTTAGGGGGCAGTGGGGTGCTGGGTTAGGGCCAGTTATTTCACTGGAATAAGTCCAAAACTGGACTCATGAAAATAGCCGGTCGGAATTTTCATATAGGGTTCAGCCGGTCATGCCGGGTGGGAACCTAAAATGATCACGTTCCGCCTGATGATACAAATCGTATCAATTTTCCGGTTGGCGGGCCTGTGAGCCAGAAAATCTGTCAGCGCTGTTTAAGCGCTTGGGCCAGCAAGGCCAGACCAGGCTCGATTCGGGTTGCCGGAATCGAGGAATAGCCAAGCCGGTAGAAGTTTTGCTTCCGGTGCTCGGCGGCAAAGAAGGGCGCACCTGGTTCGATGATCACGCTTTTCTCCCGCAGCTGCTCGGCCACTGCTGTGGCATCGACGTCCTCGGGGGCCTGCATCCACAGAGCTGAACCGCCAAAGCTGCCGACCCCGGCAATGGTCAGCTCGTGTTTGCGGATAGCATCCTCAATCACGGCGCGGCGGTCGTGCAGAACCTTGGCGATGCGGCGGATCTGCGCATCGTAATGGCCGAGCGAGAGGAAATAGGCGACCGTGCGCTGAACATGGCCTGGGGGGTGCCGGAGCACGCTGGCGCGCAAAGCGCGGGCCTGCCGGATGAAGGGTTCCGAGCCGACCAGATAGCCAAGACGCAGCCCTGGAAACAGCGACTTGGAGAAGCTTCCAGCATAGATTACCCGCCCTTCGGTATCGAGGGACTTGAGGGAAGGCGAGGGCGCGCCGAGGAAGGACATCTCGAACTCATAGTCGTCCTCGACAATCACGGCGTCGATGTCGTTGGCGCGCCGCAGCAGTTCCTTTCGCCGCTCCATCGGCATTGTGAAGGTGGTGGGGCTCTGGTGGCTGGGGGTGCAGAAGATGACGTTTGTATCGTCGGGAATATCTCCGGGCGGCAGGCCGCGCTCATCCACAGGGATGCAGTCAATTTGGCAGCGGGTCTGCACAACCTGATCGCGCAAGGTGTAGTACGCCGGGTCTTCCACTGCCGCCCTTCGCCCGCGGTTCAGCAGCAGCTGACACGTGATCCACAGTGCGTTCTGGGCGCCGAGCGTGATCAGAATTTCTTCCGGCCGCGCCGTAATCCCGCGCCGCGGCAGGGTGTGGCGGGCAATGTATTCGATCAGGAGAGGGTCGTCTTGGTCGAAGTAGTCATTGGCCAGGGCGGAGAAATCCTTCTGCCCCAGCGCACGTAGCGCGCACAGCCGCCAGTTGGCATGGTCGAACAGCGAGGCATCGGCCTGGCCGTAGATGAACGGATAGCGGTAGTCGCGCCAGTCCTGCGGTTTGCGCGGGGTGTCGCCGCCGGTAAAGCTGCGCGCCATAACCTTGCCCCAGTCCACCGTATCGCCTGATTTCTGCTGCGGAGTATAGGAAGGTGGCACCGGCGCGTTGTCAGAGACAAAATACCCCGACCGCCCGCGCGAGGTGAGATAGTCGTTTGCCAGCAGCTCCGTGTAGGCCAGCGTCACGGTGATCCGGCTGATGCCCAGATGCGCGGCCAGCTTGCGCGAGGACGGCAGCTTCTCCCCGACCCGGAAGCGGCCCGAAAGAATGCCCTCTGCGATCATTTCCTGGATTTGCGCCTGCAGGGTGCCCTGAGCGTCGGGGTTGAGGAAGAAGGTGTCAACGGAGATGGCCATGCTGGACACCTTAAGGTGGACTTAAATGGGGTGCAATCTGGACTTAGGGCCAGTTTGGAGGAATCTGCATCTTGCTTTGGCCGACGCGCGATGCAAGCGTGCCGCCATGTTAAAAATCGTTGGTCATCTGGCCCTCGTTGTATTCTTGACTCTTCTTACGCAGCTGGGCGGCATAGCCTGGCTTGCATCGCTCATGTTCCGGCGCAGGCTGCTGGCGTTTCTGATTCTCTACGCGGGTCTCAGCCTGGCGGCGACTTGGGTTGCGCAGCATTCCGGGCGGGTTGCCCTCAGCTGCTGGGAACGCGGGCCGCTGCAGGTGCAGTCTTGGTTCTATTGCGCGTTGAACCGGAACTACGTGACGCCGGAACTCGCAGATGTCTTGCAGGGCACGGCGGGTGCCGTGGACACGGCATATCCCGGCACCGTCACGCAGGTGCTCGACGCCAATTTCCCGTTCCTTGCAAGTTTCCCGCTGCTGCCTCACCTGTCTCACTATGATGGCCGAAAGGCGGATCTTGCGTTTTACTATGCAGGTGCAAAGGGTTATAGCCCCAAGGCAACCCGGTCTCCGATCGGCTATTTTGCCTTTGAGCAGGGGCCGACGGAATGCCATAACAACTGGCTGACACTCCGCTGGGATTTGCAGGTGTTGCAGCCCTTGTGGCGGAACTTGGAGGTTGATGCGGACCGTACCCGCCATTTGTTGCAGGTTCTGGAAGCAGACAGCCGGGTTGGGAAGATCTTTCTGGAGCCGCATCTGCAGAGCCGACTGGGGCTGCGCCCGGGCAAGTTGAGATTTCAAGGCTGCAGGGCAGCGCGACACGACGATCACATCCACTTGCAACTCTAGACCTCGTCCCGAGAACCACGCTCTTGAAAAATGCTAAAAAAACTATAAACCTAGTTTTATCGAATCAATTGGAGCTGACATCATGCAATGGGAAGAAGCTGCACAGGGCTTTGCCGCGATGGGATCGGAGGCACGGCTGCAGGTGCTGCGCTGCCTGATCCGGGCGGGTGAGGCCGGGCTGACGGTTGGGGACATCCAGGAGCGCACCGGCATCGCGCCCTCGACTCTGGCGCATCATTTGAAATTCCTCACCGGCGCCGGTGTGGTCGTGCAGGAACGCGTGGGGCGTTCGACGATCAGCCGCGCCGAATTCACCCGGTTGGAAGCATTGGCCGGTTTCATCCTCAGCGAATGCTGCGCGGATGCGGGCAAGAAGGCGGCAAACGATGGTTGAATTGACACAAAACCCCGGCAAGGCAAGAACGCTTGGCAGCTGGCTGAAGACACCTTGGGCTCTGAGCCTTGCCCTTCTGACGGGCGCTGCCGTTCTTGATCCGGGCAATTTCCGCGCTGTCGTGGAATTCACCCTGTCAGCGCTGGGCAGTACTGCGCGGTACATATTGTTTGCGGTCCTGCTGCTGGCCTATCTGAAAGCGACGGGGGCCGAGGCAATGGTGGCGCGTGCCTTCGAGGGGCGCGAGACGCGGATGATTTTGCTGGCAGCGCTGTTCGGCGGGCTGGCGCCGTTCTGCTCCTGCGAGGTGATTCCGTTCATTGCCGGCCTCCTGGCGCTTGGCGCGCCGCTGTCGGCGGTGATGGCGTTCTGGCTGTCCTCGCCGCTGATCGACCCGCCGACCCTTCTGATCACCGCGGGCGCGCTGGGCTGGCCCTTTGCCATCGGCAAGGCGGTGGCTGCGGTGGCGCTGGGGCTGTTCGGCGGCTTTGCCATCAAACTGCTGCGGGGGCAGGGAGTCTTTGCAAACCCGCTGCGCAAGCAGCAAAGCAAAAGCTGCTGCGGCTGCAGCGGGCCGAAGGTGGATGCCAAGCCGAACTGGCGTTTCTGGACCGAGGCGGACCGCAAGGTGAAGTTCCGCGAGGAGTTCGTCTCCAACGGTCTCTTCCTGCTGAAATGGCTGGCACTGGCCTATGTGCTGGAATCGCTTCTGGTCCATTATGTACCGGCCGATGTGATCGCCGGTCTGGTGGGCGGCGAGGGTGTGCTGCCGATTGCCACTGCGGCGCTGGTCGGGATGCCGGCCTACCTCAACTCCTATGTCGCGCCACCGCTGCTGGCGGGGTTGATGGAGCAGGGGATGAGTGCAGGTGCGGCCATGGCCTTCATGGTGGCAGGCGCGGTCAGCTCGGTTCCTGCCATGGCGGCGGTCTGGTCTTTGGTGAAGCCAAAAGTCTTTGCGGCTTACCTGGGACTTGGGGTGAGCGGCGCGGTCCTGTCGGGCATCCTGTTCCAGCTGATCTGAAGCGCAAGCCAAGCGCATCTCAAGCGGGGCCGCATATCCGGCCCCGTATTATGGTTCCGGCGCACCGTTCAGGGGACCTCCTCGCCCACGGCATGGTAGGCCTGAATGAGGCTTGGCGATTCTTTGCATTCGGTTCGGGGCAGGTCATCATGGATATCCAGCCAAGGCATCCTGCTTTCGACGCCGAGGTGGTAGGTGGGCGGAAAATTCTGCGGGTTGTCCAGGGAGGCTGTGAAAATCATCGTCCATTCTGTCCATTGTCCGACAAGCCCCTGATAAAGCAGCGCGGTTCCGCAGTTTTCGCAGAACCCGCGCTGTGCGATCTTGGAGGACTGGTAGAATTTCGGTTGTCCCTTGGTGAATTCCACGGCGCTTGCGGGATAGGTCGTACCGCCGAGAACCGGTGCCCCCGAGAATTTCTGGCACATCCGGCAATGGCAGAGCATGGATCCGAGCTCCTTTTCGGTCACCCGGTACCGCACCGCGCCGCACATGCAGCCGCCGGTTGCCTCTGTCCGCGGCTCGCTTGGCATGTCGACAAACGGCCGGAATTGGACATTTGCGGGAGCAGATCCGCCTGGCACACTTGTGTGCCAGATATGAACCCCGCGAGAGATGTTCTTGAACTTATGCGCGCCGAGATCGGCAAGGGAAACAGGGGGCGGGTCCGGCAACAGGTCTTTGATGACTTGCGAGACTGAGATGCCGTCCGGCTCCGTGACGGCAAGCATCCGGGCCGCAATATTGATCCCGTCGCCGAATGCTTCGCTGTCACCAATAAGGATCTCGCCCAGGTTCAGGCTGATACGCATCTGGATGCGCTGGTCTTCGGGCAAACCGTGATTGCGTTTGATCAGACCTTCCTGCAACCTGACAGCCCATTTCAGTGCCTTGGCAGCGCTTGCGAACTCGATCAGATACCCGTCACCGAGCGTGTTCAGCATCCGGCCCTGAAACTGGCCTGTCAGCGGATCGACCAGGGCAAAGCGGCATTCCTGCAGCCTTTGAACTGTCTCGGATTGGTGCTGGCCCATGAGGCGGCTGAAACCGGCCACATCTGCAAAGGCAATCACGCTGGTACGGCTTTCCAGTCTACTGTCAGTCATGGGTTCCCCCTTTACCGCAGTGAATGCTGTCAGGTTAGACACGGATGAGGATCATGTCCAACCCGGTCAAACCCTTCCGCTCCGGTCCGGGCAGGCGGATCCGTCCATAAAGAAAAACGCCCCGGAGTTTCCGGGGCGCAGTTTGTTCGTCCAACAGGGAGAAATTGTCAGCCGAAAACCTTGGTCAGGGCCTTATCAACCGCATCGCAGATCTGGTCGATGTCGTCTGCGGTGGCGATCAGCGCGGGGCTGAAGCACAGGGTGTTGTTGCGGCCCGGCAGCGAGCGGTTGGTGACGCCGATGATCACGCCCTGCGCGCCGCATTCCGCGACAACCTGCTGAGCCAGTTTCTCGTCCACCGGCTCCTTGGACTCGCGGTCCTGCACCAGCTCGGCGCCCAGGAACAAACCCTTGCCGCGCACGTCGCCGATCACGGCGTGCTTTTCCTGCAGCGCGCGCAGGTTGTTCAGCATCCGCTCGCCCATGGCCACGGTGTTTTCCAGCAGGCCTTCTTCCTCAATGATGCGCATGTTCTCCAGCGCCGCCGCCGGGCCTGCGGTGCAGCCGCCGAAGGTGGAGATGTCGCGGAAATAGTTCATCGGATCGGAAGTGTCGTCCTTGAACATCTCAAAGACTTCCTCGGTGGTGACCATGCAGGCAATCGCCGCGTAACCGGAAGCCACACCCTTGGCCATGGTCACGAAGTCGGGCTTGATGCCATACTGCTGGTAGCCGAACCACTTGCCGGTACGGCCGACGCCGCAGACCACTTCGTCGATGTGCAGGAGCACGTCGTACTTCTTGCAGATCTCTTGCACGCGTTCCCAGTAGCCTTCCGGCGCTTCGATCACGCCGCCGCCTGCGGTCACTGGCTCCAGGCACAGAGCGCCCACGGTTTCCGGACCTTCGCGCAGGATCACTTCCTCAATCTTGTCTGCAGCTGCGATGCCGAACTCGCGGCCGGACAGATGTTCCAGGCCCAGCTCATGCTTGCGGTATTCCATGCAGTGCGGAACGCGGACGAAGTCCGGCGCAAAGGGGCCGTACTGCGCGTTGCGCTCGTCCTGGCCGCCGGCCGACATGGTCGCCAGGGTGGAGCCGTGGTAGTCGCGGTCGCGGTACAGGATCTTGGTTTTCTTGCCGCCGTATTTCTTGTGGGCGATCTGGCGGATCATCTTGAAGGCCTTCTCGTTGGCCTCGGATCCGGAGTTGGTGTAGTAGACGCGGGTCATGCCCGGCATCTTGGAGATCAGCTTCTCGGCAAATAGCGCGCCCGGGATGGAGCCGGCGGAGTTGGCGAAATAGCAGACTTTCATCAGCTGGTCGTAAACGGCCTTGCAGATGTTTTCGCGGCCATAGCCGACGTTGACGGTCCAGACCCCGCCGGAGACCGCATCCAGGAACTCCTTGCCGTTCTGATCCCAGACGCGCATGCCCTTGCCCTCGACAATGATGCGCGGGTCGGAGGATTCCAGCGCCTTGTGCTGGAACAGGTGGTGCCACATGTGGGCCTTGTCGGCCTCCACCACACGGGAGAGATCGTTTTCGTTGAACGTGCCGTCCATGACATGTCCTTTCGGCGTTAGAAGTGAATCGGGCTGCCCGGAACCCTACAGGGCTTCTGAGGCGTATTATGTACCAGAAACGTCAGTTTCGGGGAATTCGTTAGGGCCAAAGTATGTGCTTGCTTAGGTCCAGAAGCTGGATGCCCAGGTCCGTGGGCAGAGCGCTGCCAGACCGGGTCGAGGTAAAACAAATGTTCTGAGATTGGCAACTTGAGAGCGTATGTCCCGTGAGGGCAAGCTGCTCAGGTGTTCCAAGCACGAGTCGCGGCAGCGCAAGCGGCATAGGAGGAGACCGGTGGCAGAGTACAGTTTGATGGTGGCACCCAATGGGGCTCGCCGGGGGCGCGGGGATCACCCGCAGCTGCCGGTGACGTCGCGGCAGACGGCAGAAACCGCAGCGGCCTGTTTCGCTGCAGGGGCCCATGCGCTGCACCTGCATGTGCGCGATGATGAGGGGCGCCATTCGCTGGATGCGGGCCGCTACCGCGAAGCCCTTGATGCGGTGCGGGAAAGCGCGCCGACGATGGCAGTGCAAATCACCACGGAAAGCGCTGGCCTCTACGATGTGGCTGCCCAGTTCGCTTGTCTGGAGGCGCTGCACCCGGCGGCGGCTTCAGTCTCGGTGCGGGAAATGGCGCGGGACGCGGGGCTGGCTGCGCGCACCTATGCCTTGTGCGCCGAAGCAGAAACGCAGGTGCAGCATATCCTGTACGGTCCGGACTGCATTGCCCGGCTGCGCGCCTGGTATCAGGACGGCACCGTTCCGGGCGCCATGCGCGATGCGATCTTTGTTCTGGGCAAGTACAATCCGCCGGTTCTGGCCCGGCCCGAGGGGCTCACCGTGTTCCGGGACGCGGCGGCGGATCTGCACCTGAACTGGACCGTTTGCGCTTTTGGGCGGCATGAACAGGCCTGCCTGCTGGCGGCGGTTGCCGCCGGAGGGGATGCACGAATCGGATTTGAGAATAACATCGAAACACCGGAGGGCGGGCTGCTGGCAGAAAATGCAGCTTCGGTTGCCGCCTTCGTTCAGGCCGCAAAGGCCCAGGGCCATACGCTCAAGGAGTGCTGATCATGAGTCATGTCTTTCCCCGCCACACCAAAGCCAGCCTGCCCACCGCTGTTGCCGGTGACGGCTGCTACTTGATCGACGCGGACGGCAAGCGCTATTTCGACGGCTCCGGCGGCGCGGCGGTCTCCTGCCTGGGCCATTCCGACGCCGATGTGATCAAGGCGGTGCAGAAGCAGGTCGGCAAATTGGCCTTTGCCCATACCGGTTTCCTCACCTCGGAACCGGCGGAAGAGCTGGCGGACTTGCTGGTGGCCAACGCGCCCGGAGATATTGACCGGGTTTATTTTGTATCGGGAGGGTCGGAGGCCACCGAGGCCGCGATCAAGCTCGCCCGCCAGTACCACCTGGAGCGCGGCGAGCCGCAGCGCCGCCATATCATCGCCCGCAAGCAGAGCTACCACGGCAACACCCTTGGCGCGCTGGCGGCAGGCGGCAATGAATGGCGCCGCACCCAATTCGCACCGCTGCTGATCGACATCTCCCATATCTCGCCCTGCTACGAATACATCGGCCGGGCCGAGGGGGAGAGCACCTATGACTACGGCCAGCGGGTGGCGAATGAGCTGGAGGCGGAAATCCTCCGCCTCGGCCCCGAGACCGTGATGGCCTTCATGGCGGAGCCTGTGGTCGGCGCCACCTCCGGCGCGGTGCCAGCGGTTGAGGGCTATTTCAAACGCATCCGCGAGATCTGCGACCAATACGGCGTGCTGCTGATCCTGGACGAGGTGATGTGCGGCATGGGCCGCACGGGGCATCTGTTTGCCTGCGAGGCGGACGGCGTCGCGCCCGATATCCTCTGCGTCGCCAAGGGCTTGGGCGCCGGCTACCAACCGATTGGTGCGATGCTCTGCACCCGGCAGATCTATGAGGCGATCGAGCACGGCTCCGGCTTTTTCCAGCACGGCCACACCTACATTGGCCACCCGGTGGCGACCGCTGCGGGCCTGGCCGTGGTCAAGGCGATGCTGGAGCGCGGCCTGGTGAAACGCTGTGCGGAGATGGGAGAGAAGCTGCAGGCGGCGCTGGAGGACCGTTTCGGCCAGCATCCCAATGTGGGCGACATCCGCGGCCGCGGGCTGTTCCGCGGGGTGGAGCTGGTGGCCGACCGCGACACCAAAGAGCCGTTTGATCCGGCGCTGGGGCTTGCGGGGCGGATCAAGAGGGCAGCGTTCCAGGCCGGGCTGATCTGCTACCCGATGTCGGGCACCCGCGACGGCCAGAACGGCGACCACATCCTGCTGGCACCGCCCTTCATCATCACCGATGAACAGATCACCGAGGTGGTGGACAAGCTGGAAACCGCGATCACCCAGTGCTTGCCGTAGGGTTGAACCTGACTGGTTCAGTGTCCTTTCGCCTGTTGCGCCAGCGGCAGGCACGCGTTCGCCCGGGCGGGCGCGTTCCGCACCCGCCCGGGCGAACGCTCAGCGTCCTGATCGGCACCTAGGCGTTTTCCGAAATCCCGGCAGTCAAAACGCTTTTGCTGACAGCCCCAACTGCTCCAGAATGCTGGTGTAATTCTCCGCCCCCTGCGCGCCGGTCACCAGGTGGCGGCCATTGAACACCATGGCAGGCACGCCGCGGATGCCTTGCTGCATCCAGAAGGCCTCGCGCTGGCGCACGTTGTCCGCATGTTTGCCGCTCTCCAGGGCCGCACGCGCACCGGCGCCATCTATGCCAAGGCTTTCGGCGGTCTCTACCAGCACCTCCGGATCCGAGACATTCTTGCCATCGGTGAAATACGCGCTCAGCAGTGCCTGTTTCATTTCGTGGCCCTTGCTGTGCTCTTCGGCCCATTCGATCAGCTGATGCGCCTGAAAGGTGTTGTAGATCCGCATGCCGTCAAAGAAGCGGAAGGTGAACCCCAGCGCTTCACCAATTTCTGTCAGCTGCGCCCGCACTTGGGCCGACTGCACCGCCGTGCTGCCGTATTTTGCGGCCAGATGCTCACGCAGGTCCTCGCCTTCGAGCGCCATATCCGGGTTCAGCTCAAACGGCTGCCAGTGGATGTCCAGCGCCACCCCGGCGCGGCGGGCTGCAAAGACCAACTGGTTGTAACCGACCGCACACCACGGGCAGACAACGTCTGAGATGATATCAACCCGAAGAGCTGGATGGGGTTCTGTTGCTGGCATTCGGCTGGTCCTTGGCGGTGCAGTGCTTTGTCAACAAATGGGAACCGCAAGAGGGTAAAGCAACCGCTTTAACCTTCAAAGAAAGCAGAGCAGGCTTAGCCCGCCACAATCGTTTGGCTGACATTTTTTATTGACGAGACGGGTGATGGCTTCACTGTTGGAAGAAGCTACTTTTGGCGCCAAATAGAGGTTCCCGAATGAACATGACCGAGGATTGCCTCTCTGTCTTTCCCCGTGCGTCTTTACTGGCACAGCCGACCCCGCTGGAACGGCTGGACCGGTTGTCGCAGGAATTGGATATCGATCTTTGGATCAAGCGGGACGATCTGACAGGGCTCAGTTTCGGCGGCAATAAAACGCGTCAGCTGGAGTTCTACCTGGGGGCTGCGCTTGCGGCAGGAGCGGACACCATCCTGATCACCGGAGCTGTGCAGTCGAATTTTACCCGCACCGCTGCTGCCGCTGCTTCGAAACTTGGGCTGCAGGCCATTCTCCAGCGTGAAGAGCGGGTGCCGGGAATGGGCACGCTCTATTACAGCTCAGGCAATATCTTCCTGTCGGATATTCTGGGAGCAGAAAGCGCCGGCTACCCGGAGGGCGAGGATGAAGCCGGGGCTGACGCTGCCCTGAAAACGCGGGCAGAAGAATTGCGAAAGGCAGGACGCGAACCTTTCATCATACCGCTTGGCCTGGGGCATCCGCCGCTGGGTGCGTTGGGGTATGTTCTAGGAGGGGCTGAGGTTGCGGCACAGATTGGCAGCTTTGATGCGGCTGTGGTTCCGTCGGGCAGCGGAGCAACTCATGCCGGTTTCCTGACTGGGGTACGCCGTGCTGGCATCACCGCACCTGTTTTCGGGATCTGCGTCCGCAGAAACGCGCAGCTGCAAAAGGACAGGCTCGAACAGGTAACGGATGATCTGGCGGATCTGATGAACATTCCGCGTCCATTCGCCAGCGGAGAGATCCATACCTGGGACGGTGCGCTCGCCCCCGGGTACGGCCGGGCAGGACCAACGACGCGCGCCGCGCTGCAGCGCATGGCAAGGAGGGAGGGGATCCTGCTGGACCCGGTTTATTCCGCTAAGACGTTTGCAGGGCTTTTGGGCTTGCTGGACGCGGGATCTATCCGCAAAGGCCAGAAAGTGTTGCTGCTTCACACTGGCGGGCTGCCGGCGTTGTTTGCATATCAGGCCGAGTTGGGATTCGGCCACGGTGGCGGCGCAAGCTGATTCCGCGCCGCATAACTGCTGCCGGTGCCAACGTATTCAGGTCTTGCCCAGCCTGGCTGCCTCGCTTGCCATTTTTTTGATTGCGTTCCAGTTTCCGGTTTGGACGAGGTTCTTTGGCGCGACCCAGCTGCCGCCGGCGCAGACCACGTTGGGCAGGCTGAGGTAGCTGGCGGCGTTCTGCGGGGTGATGCCGCCGGTGGGGCAGAAGGAGATCTGCGGCAAGGGCGCGCCGATGGCTTTCAGCGCCGGGGCGCCGCCGGAAGCTTCGGCCGGGAAGAACTTCTGCATGCCGTAGCCGCGGGCCAGCAGCCGCATCGCCTCGCTGGCAGTGGCGGCCCCGGGCAGGAGCGGCAGGCCGATGGCTTCGCAGGCCTCCAGCAGCGCATCCGTGGCGCCGGGGGAGACGCCGAACCGGGCGCCGGCCGCCTTGGCGGCCTCGGCGTCCCTCGGGGTGATCAGCGTGCCGGCCCCGACCACGCCGCCCTTGACCTGCGCCATTTCGCGGATCACATCCAGCGCCGCGCCGGTGCGCAGGGTGACTTCCAGGGCGGGCAGCCCGCCCGCCACCAGCGCTTCGGCCAGGGGGCGGGCGCGGGCCGCGTCCTCCACCACCAGCACCGGCATCACCGGCGCCAGGGCGCAGATCTCGCAGGTGCGCAGGCTGGCGTCCTGAGGGGTTATCCGCATCCGTCACACTCCAAATACGCTGGCGCCCTGGTCGGCCGAAGCCACCGAGCGGCGGAACAGGGAAAACAGCTCGCGGCCGGTGCCGTGCTGGCAGGCGCTGAGATCGGCGGTGGCCGGCGCGCGCTCCAGCGCGCCTTCGGTGAGGACTTCCAATGTTCCCTTCACCGCATCCAGCCGCACCAGGTCGCCGTTCTGGATCCGGGAAATCGGCCCGCCATCCAGGGCTTCGGGCACCACATGGATCGCCGCCGGGATCTTGCCGGAGGCGCCGGACATCCGCCCGTCGGTGACCAGCGCCACCTTCTGGCCGCGGCCCTGCAGGATGCCGAGGAAGGGGGTGAGGCTGTGCAGCTCGGGCATGCCGTTGGCCTTGGGGCCCTGGAAGCGCACCACCACGATCACGTCGCCGGTCAGCTCGCCCGCCTTGAAGGCGGCCTTGGCCTCCTCCTGGTCATGAAAGACCCGGGCCGGGGCCTCGACCGTCTGGTGCTCCTTTGCCACCGCCGAGACCTTGATCACCGCGGTGCCCAGGTTGCCGGTCAGCCGCTTCAGGCCGCCGGTGCTCTGGAACGGCGCCTCCGCCGGGCGCAGCACCGCGTCGTTCAGGCTTTGCCCGGGCCCGGGGCGGAAAGTGAGGCCGTCCTCCGACAGGAACGGCTCCCGGGTGTAATGCTCCAGCCCTTCGCCGGCGACGGTCCGGGTGTCCGGGTGCAAGAGCCCCGCCTTCAGCAGCTCGCCGATCATGTAGCCGAGCCCGCCTGCTGCGTGGAAATGGTTCACGTCGGCCAGGCCGTTGGGATAGACCTTGGCCAGCAGCGGCACCGCCTCGGAGAGATCCGCAAAATCCTGCCAGTCCAGGAGGATGCCGCCCGCCCGCGCCATCGCAATCAGGTGGATCAGCAGGTTGGTGGAGCCGCCGGTGGCCATCAGCCCGGTGATGCCGTTGGCATAGGCCTTCTCGTCCAGCACGTCGCAGACCGGGGTGTAGCTGTTGCCAAGCGCGCTGAGCGACAGCGCCCGCTTGGCGCCCGCCGCGGTCAGCGCCGCGCGCAGCGGCGTGCCGGGATTGACGAAGGAGGAGCCGGGCAGGTGCAGCCCCATGAACTCCATCAGCATCTGGTTGGTGTTGGCGGTGCCGTAGAAGGTGCAGGTGCCGGGGCCGTGGTAGGCGGCCATCTCGGCCTTCAGCAGTTCCTCGCGGGAGATCTCGCCGGCGGCGAACTTCTGGCGGATATGCGCCTTTTCGTCATTGGCCAGGCCGCTGGTCATCGGGCCTGCGGGCAGGAACACCGCCGGGATATGGCCGAAGGCCTGGGCGCCGATCACCAGGCCGGGCACGATCTTGTCGCAGACGCCGAGGAACACGGCGGCGTCGAACACGTTGTGGCTGAGCGCGACGCCTGCGGCCATGGCGATGGTGTCGCGGGAGAACAGGCTCAGCTCCATCCCGGCCTCGCCCTGGGTGACGCCGTCGCACATCGCAGGCACCCCGCCCGCCACCTGCGCGGTGCCGCCGGCCTGGCGCACCGCCTCGCGGATCAGGGCGGGGTAGGTCTCAAACGGCTGATGCGCCGACAGCATGTCGTTATAGGCGGTGACGATCCCCAGGTGGCCGGTTGAGGCCTCCGCCAGCGCCTGCTGGTCCGCGCCGGTGGCGGCATAGGCATGGGCCTGGCCGGAGCAGCTGAGATGGGCCCGGGCCGGGCCCTTGCCGCGGGCGGCGCGCATCCGCTCCAGATAGGCGGCACGGGGACCCTCGCTGCGGCGGATGATGCGCTCGGTGACGGCGGCCAGTGTGGAATTCAGGGGCATGACGTGCCTTTGCTGCAAACTGCGGGGGCGGAGGGGGAAACGGCCATCTCAGGCTCCGATGCTGCGCCAGCGGCGGCCGTCGCGGTGGATCAGCAGCAGGGAATCATCGGGGCCGGAGCTGCCGCTGTCATAGGGCTGCGGCGTGCCGCCCGCCTCCTGCCAGGCGGCGATGGCCGGATCGGCCCAGGCCCAGGCGGCCTCGACCTCGTCGCCGCGCATGAACAGGGTCTGGTTGCCGCGGATCACATCCATGATCAGCCGCTCATAGGCGTCCTGCGGGCGGCCCGACTCCGGCAGCTCATCGGCGAAGGTCATGTCGAGGTTGGCGCCGGTGAGGCGCATGCCGCCGGGGCCCGGATCCTTGATGGTGGTCTTCAGGGTGATGCCCTCGTCGGGCTGCAGCCGGATCACCAGCACATTGCCGTGCACCGGGCCCGAGCCCTCGAAGATGTTGTGCGGCGGGTCGCGGAAATAGACCGCGATCTCGCTCACCCGCTCGCGCAGGCATTTGCCGGTGCGCAGGTAGAACGGCGTGCCGGCCCAGCGCCAGTTCGCTACTTCGACCTTGAGCGCGATATAGCTTTCGGTGCGGCTGCCGGGGCTGCCCGCGTGATCGCGGTAGCCGTCGCCGCCCTTTCCGCCGTTCCTGCCCCGGTACTGGCCGCGGGCGATGCTGTCCTGCGGCACCGGGCGCAAGGCCTCGATCACCTTGACCTTCTCGTCGCGCACCGCGTTGGGGGTGAACTGGGCCGGCGGCTCCATCGCGGTGAGGCACAGCAGCTGCATCAGGTGGTTCTGCACCATGTCCCGCATGGCGCCAGACTTGTCGTAATACTCGCCGCGCCCCTCGACGCCGATGCTTTCGGCGACGGTGATCTGCACATGGTCGATGTGGGAGGAGTTCCACAGCGGCTCGAACAGCGAATTGGCAAAGCGCAGCGCCATCAGGTTCTGCACAGTCTCCTTGCCGAGGTAATGGTCGATCCGGTAGATCTGCCGCTCCTCGAAGTGTTCCCGCAATGCAGCGTTCAGCGCCTGGGCTGAGGCCAGGTCGTGGCCGAAGGGTTTTTCCAGCACGATGCGGCTGTCGGGCGTGGCGATGCCGGTTTCGCTGAGGCGCCGGGCGATGTCCGTGAACAGCGACGGGCCCACCGACAGGTAGAAGGCGCGCACTGCATCGTCACGCAGCTTGCCGCGGATCGCGTCCCAGCCGGCATCGCCGCGCGCGTCCACCGCGGCATAGTCCAACAGCGCGGTGAAGCCGGCGATTTCCTCCGGCGATTTTTCCGCATCCTGGCCGAATTCGCGGATCGCATCGGCAGTCTGGCTGCGGAACTCCTCCGCCGTCAGCGTGCTGCGCGAGCTGCCGATGATCCGGCAGTCGCTGCTGAACTGGCCGATCTGGAACCGGTGGAACAGGGCAGGCAGGATCTTCCGCCGCGCCAGATCGCCCGTCGCGCCAAACAGCACAAGGTCAAAAGGAGCAACAGGGATAACGCGAGAAACCATTGATTTTACATCGCTGTTCCATTGGGGCCGCGGAGCTAGGCCATTGTGCCGCCAAGGACGGGGCAATTCAATTGCCTCTGCTCACACAGGTTCGGTTAAAGTCATCGGTATCGCTAACATGCTGACGGCCTGAGGGCTACAGGATGTTTCGAAAATAACAGCCTGACTGCATAAAGCCGGAAGTCAGTGTGAAGCGAAGTGGGCCCGGCACCTTGGATTTGATCAAATCTTGCCGGTGGGTGCGGTAGCGGCTAAGCATGTCATGCAGAGATTTATTGCCAATAGAAAGGAGCCTCCAATGACCCCGCTTGCAGGTCTGAAAGTGGTCGAACTTGCCCGCATCCTGGCGGGGCCATGGATCGGCCAGTCGCTGGCTGATCTGGGCGCGAAGGTTGTAAAGGTGGAAAGCCCTGATGGGGATGACACCCGCAAATGGGGCCCGCCCTTCATCGAACGGGAGGGTGATAAGACTGCCGCCTACTACTATGCCGCCAACAGGGGCAAGGACTGCGTGACTGCTGATTTCCGTACCGAAGAAGGAAAGCAGGCGGTGGTCAAACTGATCCGGGATGCGGATATTCTGATCGAGAACTTCAAGGTCGGCGGGTTGAAGAAATTCGGGCTGGACTATGAGAACCTGTCAAAGATCAATCCGCGGCTGATTTATTGTTCGGTCACCGGCTTTGGCCAGGACGGTCCTTATGCAGAGCGTGCGGGCTATGATTTTCTGCTGCAGGGAATGTCCGGGCTGATGTCGATCACCGGCGCACAGGATGGCCAGCCGCAGAAGGTGGGCGTTGCGATTACCGATATTGTCACCGGTTTATATGGCACTATCGGCATTCTGGCGGCGGTGGAGCAGCGACATACCACCGGGCGCGGCCAGCATCTCGACATGTCTCTGATGGATTGCGCGACGGCGTTGCTGGCGAACCAGGCGATGAACTACCTAGCGACCGGGGAAAGCCCAACGCGGCTGGGCAATGACCACCCGAATATCGCTCCCTATCAGGTGATGGCAGTCAGTGACGGCCATGTGATCCTTGCGGTTGGGAATGACGGTCAATTTCAGCGGCTTTGCGATGTGCTGGGGCTGGCGGAGGCCAAGGCGGATGCACGGTTCCAGACCAACCAGCTGAGGGTGGCAAACCGGAGGGAACTGACCGCCGTTTTGGAGGTGGCGCTGGCCGGATGGACGCAAGATAAGCTTCTGGCATCGCTGGAGGCGGCCACAGTGCCGGCCGGTCCGATCAATACCATCGGCCAAGCTTTCGAGGACCCGCAGATCAGGCACAGGTGCATGCAGATCACCCCGGAAGGCGTGCCTGGGGTGCGGGGGCCATGGAAATTTTCCGGGGCGGAGCTGGCTTTGGAGAAAACGGCACCCAAGCTGCCAAAATAGTTGCTCAGCTGTCTTGGCCCGCGTATTGACACGGCTTTGCCGCTAAAAACAGTTTGGGGCCGTTGAGACTTTCGTGGACTGTAAGCAGGTCCGCGTACATTCGCTTGCATCTGCTTACGACTGCTCACTTTTCCGCAGTCTAAGTTTGGTCGAATGTGCGGGCATGGCTGACGTTAAAAAAAGGACACTGCCCATGCCCGGTGCATACCGCATCATTGAAAACACGTGGATCTCCATGCCCGGCGGCCGCAGACTGGCTGCCCGCATGTGGCTGCCGGACGGCGAGGGGCCGTTTCCGGCAATCCTGGAATACCTCCCCTACCGCAAGCGTGATGGCACCGCGCCACGGGATGAGACCACGCATACCATCTTTGCTGTCGAAGGCTATGCCTGTATCCGGGTGGACATTGCAGGCACAGGCGACAGCGAAGGGGTGTTCGATGATGAATACTCGGAGCAGGAGCTGAGCGACGGTGAAACCGTCCTTGAATGGATTGCAGAGCAGGACTGGTGCGACGGAAATATCGGCATGATCGGCATAAGCTGGGGGGGCTTCAATGGGCTTCAGCTGGCGTTCCGCCGCCCGGCGGCGCTGAAGGCGGTGGTTTCGGTCGCCTCGACCGTGGATCGATACGCGGATGACATCCATTACATGGGGGGCTGCCTTCTGAGCGATAATGCCAACTGGGGCAGCCAGATGTTTGCTTATCAGTCACGCCCTTCGGACCCGGAGCTTCGTGCTGACTGGCGGGAAGACTGGATCAAGCGGATCGATGGAATGCCATTCATGGCTGCCGAATGGTTGCGCCAGCAGGAGCGCAGCGGCTTCTGGAAGCACGGTTCGGTTTGCGAGGACTGGTCTGCCATCCAGGCCCCGGTGCTGGCGATCACCGGCTGGGCGGATGCCTATGTGAATGCCCCCCCGGCGCTGGCCGCCAACCTGAAGGTTCCAGCCAAGGCAATGATCGGCCCGTGGGAGCACCGCTACGCGCATATTGCCAAGCTGGATCCCGCGGATTTCCATGGTGAGGTGCTTCGATGGTTCGGCAAGTGGCTGAAGGGTGAGGCGACCGGCGCGGAGGATTTGCCGGATTACCGCGTATTCATGCAGGAGCATTTCAACCCCACCATGCAGAATAAGCCCCGGCAAGGCCGCTGGGTGGCAGAGGCTGAGTGGCCGTCGCCAAAAGTGCAGGACAGGGTGATGTACATGGGCCAGGGTGAACTGGCGGATCAGCCTGCCAGCGGAGCGCTGACCGTCAGCAGCCCGGCGACCGTGGGGCAGGCCTCTGGCTATTTCTGCCCTGGAATGCGGTTTGACAATGAACTGGCTGGTGACCAGGCGGGAGATGATGTGCTGTCGGCCTGTTTTGACAGCACGCGGCTGGCCGAGCCCCTGGAGCTGCTGGGCCGTCCGCGGGTAAGGGTGGCCTTCAGCGTTGACAAGCCCGTGGCGCAACTGGTGGCGCGGTTGTGCGATGTCTCGCCCGATGGTGTTTCGCAGCGGATCACCTTCAGGGCGCTGAATCTCACTTGCCGAAACGGTTTCGAAGCTCCGCAGAAGCTGGTTCCGGGTGAGCGTTACAAGGCGGAGATTGAGTTGAATGAATGCGCCCATCGCCTGAAAGCGGGCCATGTACTGCGGCTGGCGTTGTCGACGTCTTACTGGCCGATTGTCTGGCCTGCGCCGGAGGCGGCGGAAGTGACGCTGCACTTGGAGGATTGTTCTCTGGTTTTGCCAGAACGCAATGTCCAGGAAGAGATCGCACCGCGGAACCCTGGTGCTCCACGGGACTATCCAATGTTGCAGGCGGAGCAGTTGCGTGAGGCTGGCGGCACGTCGAAAACCTGGACCCGCGAGGACGGAACGCTGGTGCTGGATACCTTCGATGATTATGGCAAGTCGGTGAATCCCTATCACGGCATGTGTGTCGGCAGCCATGTCACCATGCATTACGAGGTGCATCCGGATGATCCGGCCTCGGCAGCCTTTGCCAGCGACTGGAATTTCGAGTTTGAACGCGGCAACTGGCAGGTCTCAATCGACACAGAGAACAGGGTGACCTGTGACAGGGAGAACTTCTATCTCTGGCGCAAGGTGACGGCCCGTGAAGGGGAGGAGAAGAATGTGGCCGTCATCAAGGAATGGCAGGAGACTATTCCTCGCGGTGTGCTTTAGGCCAAAGCGGGCAGCGGACCATTTGCGGTGGCTTGCGGTGCACAAGACAGCGCCGCAAGCCTGATGGTCAGAAATCGAGGCCGAGGTCGAGGGTGCGCGCCGAATGAGTGAGCGCGCCGGAGGAGATATAGTCGACGCCAGTGGCCGCAACTTCAGCGATGCGGTCGAGCCGCATGTTGCCGGAAGCTTCGGTCACGACGTGGCCTTTGGCCATCTCGACTGCCTTGCGCAGGGTAGGCGTGTCCATGTTGTCGAGCAGCACCACATGGGCGCCGCCAGTGGCGATGACTTCAGAGAGCTGATCAAGGGTGTCGACCTCGATTTCCACCTTCATCATGTGGCTGACACTGTCTTTGGCGGCTTCCAGCACGGCTTTCACCCCGCCTGCGGCAGCGATGTGGTTGTCCTTGATCAGGATCGCATCCGACAGGCCGAAGCGGTGGTTGTAGCCGCCGCCGTGCAGCACCGCCTGCTTTTCGGCAATGCGCAGGCCGGGGGTGGTTTTGCGGGTGCAGGTGATGCGGGCGGCAGTGCCCTTGGTTTCCGCCGCAAAGGCAGCCGTGAGGGTGGCGATGCCGGTCAGGCGGCCGGCAAAGTTCAGCGCGACGCGCTCTCCCGACAGGATCGAGGCAGCGGAGCCGTCGATCGTCATCAGCGTGTCGCCCTTTTTGCAGGCGCTGCCGTCGGGCAAGAGGGTCTCGACCTTCAGCCCGGCATCGACCAGGTGAAAGGCGATGCGGGCGATCTGCATGCCGGAGACCACGCCATCCTCGCGGGCGTTCAACCGGGCGGAATAGGTGGCAGAGGCCGGGATCACCGCGCGGGTGGTGATGTCGCCGTTCTGGCCCAGGTCCTCCATCAGCGCGGCGCGGACCATCGGTTCCAGGATCAGGTCGGGCAGGGTGGCGAATTGGGTACTCATGTCAGTTCCTTGTGAACCTTGGCGCGGATAGCCAGGGCCTCGTCCAGGGTGATGCGGGTGCGGTGCGCTTGTGCGGGGTCGGCCTCGGGGAAGTCGTCGCGGAAATGGCCGCCGCGGCTTTCCTCGCGCTTGAGTGCCGCCGCGGCGATCAGGGTGGCGGTGGCGCACATGTTGGTGAAATTCTCATCTGTGGCCTGCTCCGCCTCAAGCCGGGCAATGGCAGAGAGCGCCTGTTTCAGGCCCGCGGCAGTGCGGCGGACGCCTGCGTGGGCGGTCATGGCTTCTCGCAGGGATTTTATCGCTTCCGGGTCCAGGTCCTGGCCGCCATCAGGAAACTCCGGGTGGACTTCGGTGGCATCTGCGGCAAGATCCAGAGTGCCGATATCCTGGGCCGCGTTGCGGGCATAGACCAGCGCTTCCAGGAGGCCGTTGGAGGCCAGCCGGTTGGCGCCGTGCAGACCGGTCGAAGACGCCTCGCCGCAGACCCAGAGGTTTGCCAGGCTGGTGCGGCCTTTCATGTCCGCATCGACCCCGCCCATGTGGTAGTGGGCGGCAACGGCAACGGGGATCGGCTCCTGCACCGGGTCGATGCCGGCGCGGGCGCAGGTGTCCGCAACCGTCGGGAAGCGGCTCAGAACCTCCGCGCCCAATGCCTCGCGGGTGTCGAGCATCGGGCGGCGGCCTGCTTGTGTTTCGACAAAGATGGCGCGGGCAACAATGTCGCGGGGGGCAAGTTCGGCGTCCGGGTGTTCGGCCAGCATGAACCGGTTGCCGTCCGCATTGATCAGCACCGCGCCTTCGCCGCGCAGGGCTTCGGTGGCAAGCGGGGCGGGATCCTCGCCAATATCAAATGCAGTAGGGTGGAACTGCACAAATTCCGGATCCGCTATGTGGGCGCCGGCCCGGGCGGCAAAACCGATCACCTGACCGCGGATGCGGGGCGGGTTGGTGGTGTGGGCGTAAAGCCCGCCGGAACCACCGCCCGCCAGCAGCACGCCGGGCGCCTTGATCAGCACCGGTGCAGAAGGCGCGTCGGCGCGGGTGATCCAGATGCCGGTGACAGTTGCGCCCTGAGTCTCGAGCCGCACGGCCTGGGTGTTTTCCAGCACCTGAACGGACGGTGCTGCGCGGACGGCGGCAATCAGCGTCTGCATGATCTGATCGCCGGCCTGGTCACCCTTCACCCGCACCACACGGGCGGCGGAATGGGCGGCCTCGCGGCTCATCACGTAGTTGCCCTTCGCGTCGCGGTCGAAGGGGGTGCCGAGTTCGGTCAGGTCGAGGATGTGTTCGCGTGCAACCCGTGTCACCATGGCGGCTACCTCCGGGTCGACGGTGCCGGCCCCTGCCTGCAGGGTGTCGGTGGCATGCGCCTCGGGCGTGTCATGATTGGCCATGGCAGCTGCGACACCGCCCTGGGCCCAGGCTGAGCTTGCGCCTTCGCCCAGCTGTTCGGGAGAGATCACCAGAACCGGCCGCGGTGCCAGCTCAAGCGCAGCATAAAGCGCGCCAAGACCTGCGCCGGCAATGACGATACGGCCGGTTTCGATCACGGATCAGATGCCCAGTTTTTGTGAAAGGTCGATCATACGCTGAACTGCAACGCGGGCCTTCTCGGCCACCTCCGGATCCACCTCGACCGGCTCAGTCATGGTGTGCAGCGACCACAGGACTTTCTCCAGCGTGATCTTCTTCATGTAGGGGCACATATTGCAGGGGCCGACAAATTCCACCTCAGGCAACTGATCGGCGATGTTCGAGGCCATCGAGCATTCAGTGATCAGCAGAGCTTTTTCCGGCTTTTCATCGGTCACGTATTTTACGATGCCGCTGGTGGAGCCGGAGAAGTCGGCCTCGGCCACCACATCGGGCGGGCATTCCGGGTGGGCGATCAGCCGGGTGCCCGGGTTCCACTCGCGGAAATCGCGCAGGTCCTTGGCAGTGTACTGCTCATGCACGATGCAGGAGCCCTCCCACCATACAATGTTCTTTTCCGGAACTTGCTGGGCAATGTTCTGGGCCAGATACTGATCCGGCGTCATGATGATGGTGTCTTCCTCCATCGCGGCAACGATCTGCGCGGCGTTGGAGGAGGTGCAGCAGATGTCCGACGCGGCCTTTACCTCAGCCGTGGTGTTCACATAGGTGACCACCGGCGCCCCCGGGTAGCGACGGCGCATTTCCGCGACGCCTTCGGCGGTGATGCTTTCCGCCAGCGAACAGCCTGCCTCCATATCCGGGATCAGCACGGTCTTTTCCGGGCTCAGGATCTTGGAGGTTTCGGCCATGAAATGCACACCGCATTGGACAATCACATCGGCTTTGACCCTGGTGGCTTCGATTGCCAGCTGCAGGCTGTCTCCAACCACGTCCGAGATGCCGTGATAGATTTCGGGCGTCATGTAGTTATGCGCCAGAATCACCGCGTTACGCTGTTTCTTCAGTTCCAGAATTGCCGCTACATACGGCGCATGGGCCGCCCATTCGACGGGGTTCACCACGCGGTCCATGCGGGCGTAGACGTCTGCCATCTGCTCGGCCAAGGCCGGGTTGGGGGCCAGATCATAGTGGTTGGCGAGCTGATCCCGCATGGATTGCAGGTCGAACATGGTGTATCCTCAAGGTTGCGTCCGGGGTGACACTTTGGGCGGGGGTTGTTTCATGTTCATATCGTCCGCGCAAGCGCGTCTGAGCGGAAACGGAGCCAAATGCGGTGATTTGGCGCTAACAGGCGGCATCTTGGGGAAGCCGTTGTTTCTCAGATGGGTATTGGCAGCATGATTTTCCAGCCGGTTTGCCGTTTTTGGCTGTCCCGGCGTCCTCTCCTGTGATTTGGAGCCGGGCAAAGCCATGTTAGACCGGGCCGGTAGATAGCCCCTAGGAGAGTGACCGGATGCGATGAATGATCTGTGGGCAGGACTAAGCCAGGCCTTTTGGCTGCTGGTGACACTGGACGCGGATCTGGTGGAGATCACCCTGCGGTCGCTGCGGGTGACGCTGACCGCGCTGGCCATTGCCTGTGCCATTGCACTCCCGCTGGCAGCCTTCTTGGCGGTGCGCCGGTTCCGGATGCGCCGGGCCACGATAGCGGTGCTGAACGCGCTAATGGGTCTGCCGCCTGTTGTGGTTGGGCTGGTGGTCTATGTATTCCTATCCCGCGCCGGTCCGCTTGGTGTTTTTGGCCTGCTGTTCACACCCACGGCGATGATTATCGCGCAGGTGATCATTGTGGTGCCCTTGGTGGCCTCAGTGGCGCATCAGTCGCTTCGCGAGTTGTGGAGCGATTACCACGATCTGCTGATCTCGATGAACGCCACCCAGTTCCAGCGCATCCAAGCGCTCTTGTGGGACGGGCGCCGGGCGCTGCTGACTGCGGCGCTGGCGGGTTTTGGCCGCGCGATTGGTGAAGTGGGCGCGATCATGGTGGTGGGCGGCAATATTGATCATGCCACCCGGGTGCTGACCACCGCGATTGCGCTGGAGACCGGCAAGGGAGAGTTTGCCATGGCACTGGGGCTGGGCTTTGTGCTGATCGCGCTGGCGATTGCAGTCAACCTAGCGATCCACTGGCTGGGCCGTACCGAGAGCGAGGGGCGCTGGTGATGCAGATGTTCCCGCTGGTGTCCAAGGGCGCCCAGGTGCGCCGCCGCGGCAAGGTGCTGGTCGGACCGGTTGACCTGACCCTGGGCGGGCAGGGCACCTCGATTGTCATTGGCCCTAACGGGGCGGGCAAAACCACGCTATTGAAGATGCTGCATGGCATCGTTCGGATGAATGGCGGCAGCTTGGACTGGGCCTGCCCGCTGGAAGAAGCGCAGAAGCGGCAGGCGTTTGTGTTTCAAACTCCGGTGATGATGCGCCGCACGGTGATCGACAACATCGCCTATCCGCTGCGGCTGACGGGCGTGGGCCGCCGCGAGGCGCGCACGCGGGCGGCGGACTGGGCGGCCCGTGTCGGCCTGGGTAGAATCCTGCAGCGCCAGGCCACTATGCTGTCGGGCGGTGAGCGGCAGAAGCTGGCGCTGGCCCGGGCCCTGGTGCGGGAGCCGGAGGTTCTGTTCCTGGACGAGCCCTGCGCCGCATTGGATGGTCGCGCCACCCGTGAAATCGAAGAGATCCTTGCCCATGCCGCCGAGAGTGGCACACGGCTAATTATGTCCACACACAACATGGGGCAGGCGCGGCGGCTGGCGGATGAAGTGATTTTTGTACTGGGCGGCCGCATCCACGAATTCAGTCCGGCGGAGGATTTCTTTGCCGGGCCTCAAACGCCGCAGGGGCGTGCTTTTTTGAACGGAGATATTGTCGAATGAAACGTCTGATTATGGGCGCCATTGCATCCATGGCCTTTACCACAGCCGCGCTGGCGGAAGAGATGAAGATGGCGGTGACCACTTCTTTCCACAATTCCGGTTTGGCAGAGATCCTGCTGCCTGAGATCAAAGGGGATCTGGGGCTGGATGTGCAGCTGCTGGTGGTTGGCACAGGCCAGGCGATCCGCCTCGGCGAGGCGGGCGACGTGGACGCAATCCTGGTGCATTCCAAGAAAGCCGAGGAGAAGTTTCTGGCGGGCGGCAACGGCACGCACCGGCGCGAGATCATGTACAATGATTTTGTTTTGATCGGACCCAAGGCGGATGCTGCCGAAGTGGCTGGCGCCGCAGATGCCGCAGAAGCGCTGCAAAAGATTGCCGGGGCAGAAGCGGTATTTGTCAGCCGCGGCGACGACAGCGGTACCCATAAGAAGGAGCTGAGCCTGTGGAAAGCCGCGGGTCTGGAGAGTGAGGACTTTGGTTCATGGTACAATGCGGTAGGCGCCGGCATGGGGGCTGCTCTCAACACGGCCGCGGGCATGGACGCTTACATCATGTCGGACCGTGCCAGCTGGCTGAATTTCGGCAACAAGGGCGGCCTCGAACTATTGTTTGCCGGTGACCCGGTTCTGTTTAACCAGTATGCCTATCTCCCGGTTAGCCCGGTAAAGCACGGCCATGCGAAAAACGCTCAGGCAATGCTGCTGGAGGAGTGGCTGGTCTCAGACAAGGCAAAGGAGCTTATCAACGGCTACCAGATCAACGGCGAGACTCTGTTTGTGTTCAACGCCAAGCAATGAATTGATCTGAACCTGCAAGCTGGAGCCCCTGCTATTGGCGGGGGCTTTTTTGTAATGAGAACTCGTGAGGGGTCTCAGGTTTCACCTCCCACAGTCAGGGTGACTCTGTCGCCCGCGAACCACGTGCGCCCGAATTCGACAGGCCGTCCTTCCGGATCTGCGTTGATGCCAGTGGTGCGCAGGATCGGGCTGCCTTCCGCGACCCTGAGATGCAGTGCTTGCGTCGCAGTGGCGAGCTTGGCGGTGATCCGTGTCTCAACCCGTGTGTAGTCGTCAATTCCGAACTGCAGCAGTGCTGCGGTGACGGAGCGCTGCTCCTGCAGCGCGTCGAGAATGCCGGGAAAACGTTCCGCTGGAAAGATGCTTTGGAACAGGGCTATGGGCTGGTCGTCCGCCAGCGACAGGCCGTCATAGACATGTACTTCAGCGCCTGGGTCCAGCTGCAGCGCATTGGCCTCGCGGGCAGCGGCAGCGCGGGTCTCTAGCACTAAAATTTGCTTGGCGGGGCTGCGGCCTTCGCGGGAAAGGTTTTGATGGAATCTTACCCGCTTGCCGATAGGGTAATCGGTCGGCTTTGCCGACACGAATACCCCGGCGCCGCGCCTGGAGTGAACCAGCCCTTGTTCCGCCATATCCGCCAGCGCCCGGCGTACCGTGTGCCGGTTCACCCCGAAGCGTGCAGAGAGCTGTGCCTCGGCGGGCAGCTTGCCGCCGGTTTCATACCGGCCTTGAGCGATGTCGTCAGTCAGGGCAATGGCGATAGACTTCCAGACGGGGGTGCGGGCCATGTCACGGAACTTTCATAACTCTCCGATTGCGCCTTCTGGGGCGACTCGGGTAATATTTGTCTAGTTGTATATAAAGTGTGGACAGCATGGCCAAGAGGCTTAGACAAATGACAACGACTTTTTCTGCGATAGACCGCAAGGGCTGGATGAGCTTACTGGCTTCCGCCGACGAGGCCCGGCTGACTGAGCTGTGGCAAGGCTATGGAGCGGACCCGGCTTGCGAGCTTCTGCGCGCGCCGGAAGCCGGCGGCGTCATGGTGCGCGGCCGCATGGGTGGCACCGGAGCGCCGTTCAATCTGGGCGAAATGACCGTCACCCGTTGTGCTCTGTCGCTTCAGGATGGCACGGTCGGTCACGGCTACGTGCGAGGGCGCAGCAAGGTAAGCGCGGAGATTGCCGCCAAGATTGACGCCCTGATGCAGACCGGTGCCGCGGATGCTCTGCGTGCTGCAGTTCTGACACCTTTGGCTGAAGAGAAACAGAAGGCGAAGGATAGCCGTGCAGCCAAGGCTGCAGCAACAAAGGTCGAGTTCTTCACCATGGTACGGGGAGAGGACTGATGAGCCTGGACACCCGGAATGCCGTCTATGCGGGCGGCTTCAGCAATCCGCCGGTGGCTGCGGCACATGCTTTCCGCGCAGCGATGAACGCGATGGCCCGGCCCGGCCGGGTCCAGGACGTCACCGGTGCCGCACCGCCGGAGGGGATCTCCATTGCGGCGGGCAGCCTGCTGCTGACCCTCTGTGACCCGGAAACCGGTGTCTATCTTGCTCCGGACGTTGATAGCGGCGATTTGCGCGGCTGGCTGGCGTTTCACACCGGTGCGCCGGTTGTCCCGGCGGAGCAAGCGGATTTCGCGCTTGGCAGGTGGGACGCGCTTACGCCGCTGAACCGCTTCCGTATCGGTACCCCGGAGTACCCCGACCGCTCGGCCACGCTGATCGTCGAAACGCCCGGCTTTGGCGTGCCCAACGCAGTGCTGCGAGGTTCGGGTATCAAGAACACAGCCCGGATGCAGCTGCCGGAACTGACCGCGTTCCAGAACAATGCGGCTCTCTACCCGCTGGGTGTGGACTTTTTCTTCACCGCGGGGTCGCAGGCGGCTGCGCTGCCGCGGTCGACCCAAGTAACTACGGAGGCTTGAGCCCATGTATGTTGCAGTTAAAGGCGGCGAACGCGCTATTGAAAACGCCCATGCCTGGCTGGCCGAGGAGCGCCGAGGCGGCAAGGATGTGCTCGAGCTTTCGCTCTCCCAGATCCGCGAGCAGCTGAGCCTGGCGGTGAACCGTGTAATGGCCGAAGGCTCGCTCTATGATCCGGACCTTGCGGCGCTGGCGATCAAGCAGGCGCGCGGCGATCTGATCGAGGCGATCTTTCTGATACGCGCCTACCGCACAACCCTGCCGCGGTTTGGCTATTCGCAGCCGGTGGAGACCGGGGAGATGGCCTGCGACCGCCGGATCTCGGCGACCTTCAAGGACGCGCCGGGCGGCCAGGTGCTTGGGCCGACGTTTGACTACACCCATCGCCTGCTGGACTTCAAACTGGCTGCCGACGGCGAGGTGCCTGAAGCGCCGGTCGCGGAGCCGCGCAAGGAGGCCACGCCGCATATCACCGGCTTCCTGCAGGGTGAGGATATAATCGAGCGAGAGCCGGCCTCGGACGCGGTACCGGGCGATCTGACCCGGGAGCCGATGTCCTTCCCGGCGGGCCGCGCGGTGCGGCTGCAATCGCTGACACGCGGGGATGAGGGGTTTATCCTCGGCATGGCCTATTCCACTCAGCGCGGCTACGCGCGCAACCATGCCTTTGTCGGCGAATTGCGCATCGGCAAAGTGCCGGTGGAGATGGAAATCCCGGAGCTGGGTTTTGCCATCGAGATCGGTGAAGTGGAGCTGACCGAGTGCGAGACCGTGAACCAGTTCAAGGGCTCTAAGACGGTGCCGCCGCAGTTCACCCGCGGCTACGGGCTGGTTTTCGGCCAGTCAGAGCGCAAATCCATCGCCATGGCGCTGGTCGACCGGGCGCTGCGCTGGGAGGAGCTGAGCGAGGACAATGTCGGCGCTGCCGCGCAGGACGAGGAGTTTGTCCTGAGCCACGCCGACAACATCCAGGCCACCGGCTTTTTGGAACACATCAAGCTGCCGCATTACGTCGACTTCCAGTCCGAGCTGGAATTGGTTCGCAACCTACGCCGCGAAGCGGCAGATCTGGCGGAAACGCTGGCTGCACGGGAGGCTGCGGAATGAGTTCACTCATCCTTTCGAGTGGCACCGGGGTCGCCATCTTCGCAGAGCTTCTCAAAACCAATTCCAAAGCCGACGAATGCGGCGAACAGGACAAACGCAATAGCTGCTGCAAGAGCAATACCAACTGCAATCAAAGCGTCCAAAGCAACTTCCTGACGGGGTTCAAACCCGGGGCTGAGAGAGCCAATCATGTCTGACTACAACTTTGCATACCTCGACGAGCAGACCAAGCGGATGATCCGTCGCGCGATCCTCAAGGGTCTGGCCATTCCTGGCTATCAGGTGCCCTTTGCCAGCCGCGAAATGCCGATGCCCTATGGCTGGGGCACCGGCGGCGTGCAGGTCTCAGCCGCGACGCTGACCCCGGAGGATACGCTGAAAGTGATCGACCAGGGGGCGGATGACACCACCAACGCGGTGTCGATCCGCAAGTTCTTTGAAAAGACGGCCGGTGTTGAGACCACCGAGGAAACCGAAAAGGCCAGAGTTATCCAGACCCGCCACCGGATTCCGGAGGCAGAGCTGACCGAGGATCAGATCCTAGTCTATCAGGTGCCGATCCCGGAGCCGCTGCGCTTTCTGGAGCCGCGAGAGACCGAGACGCGCAAGATGCATGCCTTGCAGGAATACGGGCTGATGCACGTGAAGCTTTATGAGGACATCAGCCTGCACGGTGCCATCGCCACCGCCTATGCCTACCCCGTGAAGGTGGAGGGGCGCTATGTGATGGATCCGTCGCCGATCCCGAAATTCGACAACCCCAAGATGGAAATGGCAGCAGTCCAGCTGTTTGGTGCCGGCCGCGAGCAGCGGATATATGCGGTGCCGCCCTATACACAGGTCGTTTCGCTGGATTTTGAGGACTACCCGTTCGAGGCCAGTAAGGCAGATCACCCATGCGATCTGTGCGGGGCGGAGGACAGCTATCTGGATGAGGTGATCCTGGATGACGGAGGCAACCGGATGTTTGTCTGTTCCGATACGGATTACTGCCGTTCGCGCCGTGACGCGGGCCACTCCGGCCGATTGAGTGAGGAGGCAGCGTGATGGTGGACGGCGCAAAATTTTTCGAAAAATTTTGCCAAGAATTTTCTAAAATTCTTGGCGCGGAGGGCAAATGATGACCCCTTTGCTGCAAGTGAAGAATGTAGCCAAGATGTATGGCGCGCGGATCGGCTGTGCGAATGTGAGTTTTGACCTGTATCCCGGTGAGGTGATGGGGATCGTGGGCGAGAGCGGATCGGGAAAGTCGACTCTGCTGAACAGCCTCGCAGGCCATTTGACCCCGGACCGGGGCGAGGTGATCTTTGACACCCGTGCCAACGGGCCGGTGGATACCGTCACCATGTCCGAACCGGAACTCCGGATGCTGAGCCGGACCGATTGGGCCTTTGTGCATCAGCATGCCCGGGATGGCTTGCGCATGTCGGTTTCGGCGGGCGGCAATATCGGCGAGCGGCTGATGGCTGTAGGGGACCGCCACTTTGGCGCGATCCGCGAACGGGCGGCTGATTGGCTGGGGCGTGTCGAGATCAACGAAAACCGTATCGACGACCGCCCATCGGCCTTCTCCGGCGGTATGCAGCAGCGCCTGCAGATTGCCCGCAACCTAGTGACCGCCCCGCGGCTTGTCTTCATGGATGAGCCGACCGGTGGCCTTGATGTATCGGTTCAGGCGCGTTTGCTGGACCTGTTGCGCGGCCTGGTGCGTAAAATGGGGTTGAGCGCCATAATCGTAACGCATGATCTGGCTGTCGTGCGCCTGCTGGCGGACCGGCTGATGGTGATGAAGGATGGCCACGTAGTGGAAACCGGGCTGACCGATCAGGTGCTGGACGATCCCCAGCATGACTATACCCAGTTGCTGGTTTCCAGCGTGCTGCAAGCCTGAGGGCAGGGCGATGATTGAACTGAACAATGTGAGCAAGAGCTTTACCCTGCACAATCAGGGCAGCGCGGTGATCCCGGTGATGGAAAACGCCAGCCTGAGCGTGAAGCCCGGCGAATGTGTCGGCCTGACCGGGGCTTCCGGGGCGGGCAAGTCTACCCTGATGCGGGTGATCTACGGCAACTATCTGGCAGCCTCCGGCAGCGTCCTGGTTGGCACTGTCGATGTCGCCAAGGCCAAGCCGCGCGATATACTGGCACTGCGCCGCGAGACACTGGGTTATGTCAGCCAGTTCCTGCGGGTAGTGCCGCGGGTGCCGACCCTGGATGTGGTGGCAGAGCCGCTGCTGGCCGCAGGCACACCGCTGGATCAGGCGCGAGACAAGGCTGCCGCGCTGCTAGAGCAGCTCAATATCCCTGAACGGCTGTGGGGGCTCAGCCCCACAACTTTCTCTGGCGGTGAACAGCAGCGGGTGAACATCGCGCGCGGTTTTGCCTATGACTACCCCGCGATGCTGCTGGATGAACCGACGGCCAGCCTGGATGCCCGGAACCGGGCTACCGTTCTGGGGCTGATTGAAGCTGCAAAATCACGTGGAGCGGCCATCATCGGTATTTTCCACGATGAGGCTGCGCGCCAACAGGTTTGCGACCGGTTCGTGGACGTCTCCGCATTTTCCCCCAAGGCGGCGGCATGAGTGCGGCGGTCAGGAGAGGCTCGGTCATTGCAGTGGTCGGGCCGTCCGGAGTTGGCAAGGACAGCCTGATGTCTGCCCTGGCGGTCTCCGGCCCTCATCTGCGCTTGATGCGGCGGGTGATCACCCGCGCGCCTGAGGCGGGAGGGGAAGACTATCAGGCAGTATCGGAAGCCGAATTTTCCGCCCTTGCCAAAAGCGGTGTTTTTTCGCTGCATTGGCAGGCACATGGGCTGCACTACGGCATTTCGCGGGACATCGAAACGTTGCGCGCGAGCGCGGGCGGGGTGCTGGTGAACCTGTCCCGCGCGGTGCTGCTGGAGGCGCAGGAGGTGTTCGGCGATTTCATCGTACTGTCAGTGACGGCACGCCCTGAGGTGCTGGCTGAGCGGCTCGCAGCCCGAGGGCGGGAGGGCGCGGCTGAGGTGCGGCGCCGTCTTGCCCGCGCGGAATATCCGTTGCCGGCAGAATTGCGCAGAGTTCATGTAATTGACAACAGCGGCGCGCTCAGCGCCGCGGTGAACAGCGCGCTGGCGGTGATTCAGCCAGAGAGGGCGTAGCGTTGAATCAGGTGAAATCTTCCGTCCGGTGCTTCGCCCATCAGTGCCAGATCTCGGATTTCCAAGGGGGCGGGCAGCAGCGGGATCAAATGCTTGTTCAGTGCTCCCTCCACTGCCGGCAGTTCCGGTTTGGGCAGTTTTCCGGTAAGCGTGATGTGAAAGCGGAACTGGTCCAGGACATAAGGATAGCCCCAGCGGCTGAGGTTCTCGTCCTGCTCCGGCGTCAGGCCCGTGGCGCGGCGGCGGTCCAGTTCGGCTGCAGGTGCTGGGGCACGGAAGGAGTCGAATTCGGTTACACAGGCCGCGGCCAGGGCAATCAGCGCGCTGTGCTCCCCGGTGGGGCACAAGGCGAGAAAACGGCCCAGACGGGCCAAGTGAAGGCCATCAAGACTGACGGGCTTTTGCGAAGAGGCGAAGGCTTCGCAGGCGGCTTCAAGCGCTGCCTGAGTCTGCCCTTCTGCCAGACGCATCGGCGGCTTCATCGTCGCATGCAGACCGTATTTTCGCGGCACATCCGTGATTGCGCCAATGTTCAGTTCAGCCACGTTCGGGTGCGGCACCATGGTACCCGTTTCCATGTCCCAGCCAAGCCAGCTGGCTGCAAACCGGCTCCATTCCGCATCAGCGGGAGGGGCGTAATAGATCGCGTATCGCGTGAATGTCACATTGGCCTCCTAAACGTGGCCTTCCATAGTTCGAAAGATGTGAAGTTCAGATGACAGAAGAGATGATCCTTGCCAATGCCACTCTGGTGCTGCCGGGTGAGGTCCGGACCGGTAGTGTGAAGATCTGCGGTGGTGAGATCGCAGACATCGCGGATGGCGGCTCAATTCCGGCAGGAGCAATGGACTGCGAGGGCGATTATGTGAGCCCCGGGCTGGTGGAACTGCACACGGACAACCTGGAGCGCCACATTCAGCCTCGTCCCAAGGTGGACTGGCCGCATGCGAGCGCAATCATTGCCCATGATGCGGAACTGGCAGGCACCGGCATCACCACGGTGTTTGATGCCATGCGTGTGGGCTCAATCAGCCGGCGGGAAAGCCGCTATGGCGCTTATGCCCGGCAGCTTGCCTCGGAACTGCTGGAGCTGCGGGCAGCGGACGCATTGAAAATCTCTCACTTCCTGCATCTTCGGGCAGAAGTTTGCACGGACACCCTGGTAGATGAACTGAATGCCTTCGGAGAGGAAGACCGTGTCGGTTTGGTCTCGCTCATGGATCATACGCCGGGTCAGCGCCAGTTTCGCGATATCTCCAAGCTGGAGGAATATGTGAAGGGCAAACACGGCTTTGATGATGCGGCCTTTCGGGAGCATGTGGCGCACCTGATGGAGCTGCAAGAGACCTATGGCGCTTTGCACGAAGCGGAAGCGGTAACAGCGGCCAAACGGTTCGGCGCAGTTCTGGCAAGCCATGACGACACCACAGCGGCTCAGGTGGCCGTGTCTGCAGGCCACGGTATCCGCTTGGCTGAGTTCCCGACAACTGTAGAGGCAGCGCAGGCCTGCCGTGCCCATGATATCAAAGTGATGATGGGAGCACCTAACCTGATCCGCGGCGGTTCCCACTCTGGCAATGTAGCGGCGCATGAGCTGGCGGAGCTCGAGCTGCTGGATATCCTGTCGTCGGACTATGTGCCCGCAGCGCTGCTGATGGCCGCGGTTAGGCTGGGTGAGCTGTGGGGCGATGTGGCTCGGGGTCTTGGCTCGGTGACACATGCGCCGGCTGCTGCGGTCGGGCTGGACGACCGCGGACGGCTGGAGATTGGCAAGCGCGCTGACCTGATCAGGTTCGGCATCAAGGCTTGCACGCCCGCCCTGCGCGGGGTCTGGTCGCGCGGCTTGCGCGTGGCTTAACCCCTAATGGGCAGAAGGGAGTGAAGCGCACGCCGCCCATCAGGGGCGGGCCCGTGCTGCCCGCTATTAAAGGCCGGACGGGTGTGGTGTCAGCCGGCCCGGTAGAACATGTAGCGTCCCGGCGGTATGCCCGCGGGGCCGTCCAATTCCTCAAAACCTGTTAGCGGCTGGCCGGAAACGATGATCCCGCCAGGTGCCATGACTTGGGCAATTATTGGCGAGAGGGCGGCAGCTTCGGCCACGTCTCTTTCTTTGACGCCAAAGCCGAAGTCGTAGTGGGCCAGGGCGATTTTGTGACCATCCGCCGCAAGTTGCTTCAGCATCGGCTTCGCTTCGCCTTGCAGAAAATCCTTTTCTGGCGGAACGCAGGACGGATGGCATTGCAGCACCCGGTCAATCACCCAGATCCGGCGGCTGGTCAGGATCTCGCGCAGGTGATCATAGGTGCGCCCGTTTCCAAGTCCCATGTCCAGCACGTCGCCTGTCAGCGGGCTGATCTGGTCCGCGGCCCAGTTCAGCCCGTCACGCTGGGCGGTCAGGCGGCGCAGCATGGAATCCAGACGGCTCATTCAGGACATCCTTTCATCATAGATCCAGGCCTCGCCCGGGCCATCCAGCAAGCGTTTCGCAAGCGCTGCGATGAAGGACCAGATTGCCTCATCATGCACCTGATGGTGGGAGAGCAGCCCGTAGGGTTCGGCATTGTCCGCGTCGCCCAGGCGGCGGTCGCGCAGCTGGCGCACCACCTGCGTGATCAGCTGGTCCGGCGGAAGCAGGCTGCGGCTTCCCTTCCAGTCGATCGGGTCAAGGTGGGTATTCACACGCAGCAGCCCGGACGCAGGCTTGGCGGCTTTGCGCGGATTGAAGGTGGACACCGCCGTATACCCGGCGCCTGCCAGCCAGGTTAGCATTTCCGGTGAAATCCGGTTCCAGGGGGGTACAAACATCGGCCTCAGGCTGCTGCCGAACAATTTTTGCAAAGCAGTCAGGCCGCGCTCCGCATCATCCAGCAGCTCCTCCAGCGGGCGGTGGGCGCCGAATTCTGCCTTTTTCTCGCCTGCAGGCGCGTGGTTCTGGTGTGCCCAGCCGTGAACGACCGGAACCAGTGTCGGATGCTCTGCGATGAAGCGGGCCAAGTCAGGTGTCGCGCCCTGGGGGATCACCGCAAGATGCACCGGCAGATCCAGGTCTATTGAGAGCTCTGCTAACCGTTCGAGTTCAGAAGATTGGGACATCGCATCGTCGTCCCGCCACCACAGCGGCAGCGTCCGCCCTGCCTCCTGCCATTGCTCCAGTTCCCGGTCCAGACCGCTCCAATCCGCCGTCATTCTCGCCCTCCCGCAAGTTCTGCGGCAATCTCCACGCTCCGGGCGGCTCCGTCAAACCTGAAACCGCCTGCCGGCCGCGGCGGCGCCTGCATTGCCGCCTTGACCGCAGCGCATAGCGCTTCGGGGGTCAGCCCGGCAGTTTTCACGATTTCAATGCCATTCAGTGGAGCCAGGCTGGCCGCGCGCAGGCCCTGTTCGGTCTCGTTGCCGGCATCGAAGGGGATCAGCACCGCAGGCGTGCCGGCCTGCAACAGATCCAGCGCGGTGTTGTAGCCGCACATGCTGACAGAAGCGGCGGCGTGGGAGAGCATCTGGCGGAAATCTTTGCGGGCAGGCTCCAGCAGGGCAGGGGAGCCGGTGCTGGAGAACTCCGCAATACGTGCCTCGGCATCCGAGCCGCCAACCAGCAGCCGCCAGGCGGTATCTGGCATCAGTTTTGCAGCTTCCATAGCCGTGCGGTAGAGTGGGGTGCCAACGCTGCCGCCGCCTGCGCTGACCAGAACTTCGCCAGTGCCAGCCTGCTCTGGGTGCGGGCCAGCGGCGGGGGGGGCCACATAACCGGTATAGCGCAGCTTTTCTGCAAGCATGCCAGAGACCGGCCAGCTGGCCTCGAGCCGGGTGGCGGCGGGGTCAGAGTGGACCAGTACTGCGTCAAAATATTGCGCAATAACAGCGTCGGCCTTTTCCGCCTTTTCAGGCTTGGAAGGGGGGGCGAGGATGTCGCGGATGGAGGATAGGATCACCGGCCGCCGGTGCAGCGTGCGAGCCGCTTCCAGTAGGGCGAGGAACTCCTTACGCAGGGAACGGCGGCCAAAGGGGTAGAGTTCCGTGAGCAAGACGTCAGGCTGCATGCCCCGCAGCGCTGCGCAGAGGGCCGATTGGCGGCGCGTCGAATAGGCTTCATCTGCCAGCGCGCCATCCTCTGCCATCAGGCGGGTGAAATTCACTCCGTCCGAGCGCAGCGGCGGCAGCTGGATCAGTTCAACCCCTTCAGCGTTGAGCTGCGGCGCCGGAAAGCCGCCGGAGACGACCTGAACCCTATGGCCTGCGGCGATGAAAGCCCGGGCCAAGGTCAGCGCGCGCGACAGGTGCCCCGTGCCCAGTAAATGTGTAACGGCAATCAGGACTTTCATGGATCATCCCTGCGTAACAGCCGGACGGGTTCAAGCCAGGGAGTGATGCGTGTGCCGTCAAGTTCCACCACAAACAGCCGGTTGCGCTTGATGCGGAAAGGGGCAGGGCCGTCAAAGTTCCAGCCATAAGCCCGTGCCAGGATCATACGCATGATGCCGATATGGCAAACAGCCACAGCGTCCTGCTTCAGATCCGTCAGCCAGGGCTCGATCCGGGACCAGACCTCAGCCGGGGTCTCGCCTCCGGGCGGGCGGTAGCTCCAGCCCCAATTTTCAATATCACGGTAGCCGCTGCCTGGATCTGCTTTCAGATCTAGGCCGTGCAGCCCTTCCCATTCGCCCCAGTTCATCTCAGTCAGTTGCGGCGCAGTGCGCGGAGGGCGGCCTGCTACCAGTTCTGCTGTTTCCGCTGCGCGCACCAGCGGGCTGGACCAGAGCTCGGCCAGCTGCCAATCCGCAGGCAGGGCGTAACCGCGCAGATCGGAGCGGGCCTGATCATCCAGAGGAATATCGCTGCGGCCCTGAAGGCGGCCGGCCCGGTTCCATGCGGTGTGGCCATGGCGGAGGAGGGCGAGGCGGATCATGCAGAAGGGTCCATCAGCGGCAGAACAGTTTCCCAGAACCGCCGGGCAGCGGCGGGTGCAAGGTGCTTTTGGGCAACGAAATCACGGACATTCCTGGCAGTCTGGATGCGCAGCGTGCGGTTGGCAAGCAATTGACCGGTGAAGGATGCAAGAGCCTCCGCGCCTTCATCCGCGGCCGGGTATGGGGCCGGGAGCAACACATCCCGAGTGCCAGGGCGGTCTTGTGCGGCAACCGGCAAGCCGTGGGCCTGTGCCTCCAGGTAGACCATGCCGAAGGCCTCGTTCACTCCGGGCCATAAAAACAAGCCGGCCCTGGCGTAGGCCGCCGCCAGTTCCGAGCGGCTGAGCTGGCCGAGGAAACGGACCTTGCTTCCGAAGGGCGCCATTAGCGCCTCAACTCCGGGCCGCGCCGGGCCGTCACCGGCAATATCGAGATGCCAATCGCCCGGCAGCAGGGTGAGCATTTCGGCAATGATGCTGTAAGAGGCAAGTTTGTCGCCTGCACGCATCATAGCTGTGGTCAGCATCGGACCGTCCAGAGAGGATGCGGCGGGCAGCTTCTCAATCGGCAAGAAGGGCGGCAGATGTGCCAGGGTCTGACTGCCTCTCCGGTCACGTTCCAGCGCAAAACGGTCCTGCTCGGTGAAGTAGAATACCGCTTCCGCGGCATCCGCGGCAGCATGGGCGGCTTTGGAGAACTCAGCCCAAGGACCAGTCAGGCGCTTCTTGGCGCGGGTGGACTCAATTTGCACATACGGTATGCCGCGGGCACGGGCTACGGCAGGGCCGATCAGGTCCGGGGCCTTGTAGTAGTTGTGATAGGTGATCCAAAGGTCGGTTTCCGGCATCCCGCGGATCAGTCTTTCAGCTTCAGCATCAGCTTGCCGCTGAAGATCGGCCTGAACCTTGGCGTCGCCGTGTTTGTCAAAGATCCTCAAGTCCGAAGCCAGCCGTACATCCGCACCGCTGTTGCGCACCAAATCCACGAGATTACGGGCCATCTCACGGTCGCCTGAGGGAACGGGGTGGTGTAGCGGCTTCATAGGGGCGTAGAAGGCAACCCGCTTTCCGGCTCCCGGCTGCATAGGGCTTATCTGCTCTGCAGCATCACGGTCAGCCGCTTGGAGAGCTGGGCAATGCCGGGGGCCATGCCAAAGTCCGTGCGCAAGCGCGCAAGCGCGGCTTCAGCCATTTGCGTCAGTTTTTGAGGCTGCCGGGCAGCGTAGAGCAGGCTTTCGGCCAGCGCCTCCGGGCTGTCTTCGCTCAGCAGTCCATGGGTACCGTGATCAATGAACTCCGGGATCGCGGAAACCGGGGTCGACAGGATTGGCAAAGCCTGCGAAGCAGCTTCCATCAGCACGTTTGGCAAACCGTCGCGGTCGCCATCCGCCGCCACTCTGCTGGGCAGCACAAACAGGTCGGAGCTGCGCATGGCATCGATCACTTCGGGCTGGTCGCAGGCGCCGCGCCACGTGATGCGGTGAGCGATCCCGGCGTCCTCTGCCATTCCCTGCAGCAGTTCACCCAGTCCCCCACCGCCTATATGGGTCCAGCGCCAGTCCAAGCCTGCAGGAAGCAGCGCAAGGGCGGCTATCAGCCGGTCAAAACCCTTCTTCTCTACTAAGCGGCCAACTGACATGAAGTGAACCGGATCCTTGGGCTGCCGCGGCCGCCGTTCCGGCGGCGCAGGAAAACGGGTCAGGTCCAGCCCGTGATAAACCAGATCGACCCGGTCTGGTTTATCAGCCATTCCCTGCAAGTGCTTGGCGCCAAAGCCGGTGCATGTGGCGCCAAAGGCAGCACCGTGATGGGCGGCAGAGAGCTTTTCCTGAATCTCCCAGTCCGGCGACGTCCAGATGTCCTTGGCATGGGCCGAAAAGCTCCAGGGAAGGCCTCGCATGACTGCGGCATAGCGGGCCACGGAGGACGGCGTGTGCAGAAAATGCGCATAGAGACCCAGGGCTTCATCCGGCATTTCTGCGGCCAGCACGCAGGCTTGGCCAAAGCGCCGGATGCGGTTCGGAGACAGATCCCGGCGCAGGTCAGCTCGCCAGATGCGGTAGGCCTCGCCGTAGCCGGGCAGTTGCTGTGCGATACAGCGCGCGCGCCAGACCCGGTCTGGCTCCTCATACAGGTATTCGGGCAGGTAGTTCACCCGCGCCTTCAGCTGTAGGTGCAAGGGGTGGCGTTTAATATCGGTCGGGTGGCGCAGCGACCAGATCTCGAAAGCGTGACCAGCGGCCTCAAGAGCAACCAGCTCCTGCGCGATGAAGGTCTCGGACAGGCGCGGCCAGCCCTTGACCACCACCGCTAGGGGTGGGCGGGCAGCGGTCATTCAGCAGCCTCTTGACGGTTGTCCTGAAGCAGTGCAGCAACCCGGCGGGTCACGTAATCCAGCCCGTCCAACAGGCCCTCGGAGCCGGCGGAAGAGGGCGGAAGCTGGGTTGCCAATGCACGGATTGCCTTGGCAAGCGCTGGCGCGGTCCAGCCGTCCCTGTTTTCATCCAGCATGGTGGTGAGGCCAATCTCCTCGGCCCGGCTGGCACGGATCCACTGCTCCAGCCGCGGCGTGGTGCGGGGCACGATCACCGCGGGTTTGTCAAAGGACAGCACTTCGCAGAAGGTGTTGTAGCCGCCCATGCAGACGACGCCCTGGGCGCCGGCAAACAGGGTTTCGATCTGCGATTCAAAGCCAACGGCGGTGACCCGGCCATCGAGGCGGGCCACGCGCTCCTCGAAATCCTCGCGGGTCTCGCCGGACAGGAAGGGGCCGTAGACCAGCACCGCGCGCGGGGTGAGCTCCGGGTCGGCTTCATAGGCGGCAAGCGCCAGGTCCACCATCATCTCGCCGTCGCCGCCGCCGCCGGGGGTGATCAGCAGGTAAGGCTGCTCAGGCGGTTCGCCGACCTGGCCGAGATCGCGGCGCAGGTAGCCGGTCCAATGCATCCGCGCCTGCATTTCAGGCGTGAAGGGCAGCCCGGCGGTGGGGTCGTAGACCGAACGCGGCCCGTAGACCCAGATCTCGTCATAGAAGTCGCGGGTGGCCTCGACCGCGTGCTTGCGCTCCCATTCGGCGGCCAGCACTTCAGGTTCATCAAGCACGTCGCGCAGCCCCAGAACCATCTTGCAGCGCCCGCGTGTCTTCAGAAGGTCAAGCGCCGGCATCAGTTCGCCGCGAAAGCCTGTGGGCTCCTTGTCAGCGACCAGCACGTCCGGGTCATATTGTTCGACGGTCGAGCGGATCAGGGCCGCACGCAGTTCTGCGGTTTCCTCGATGCTCATGCCCATGGTGCGCGAAGCGTAGGAGCCGTCGGAACGCTTGATGACACCGGGCAGCCGCACATGGTCGACCCGGGAGGGGAAGGAGAACCGGCCTGCGACAGGCGAACCGGTAAGGATCAGCGCTGAGGCGTCGGGATTGGCAGCTGTGATCGCGCCGGCAAGGGCCCGCGACCGGCGCAAATGACCCAGCCCGAATGTGTCGTGGCTGTAGAACATGATCCGGGGACCGCGCCTTGCAGCTTCAGCCGGGGAGTGAGTGATGCCTGTGTCCGTCATACGAAATCCCGGAAGGACTGCTTGGCGGCGGCGGCCACCAGGCAGGCTTCGGCGGCAGAAGGAGCGCGCCAGCTGGCCCTGCCGCTCTTCTCTGGGCGCGTGCTATTATGCTCGGCCATCTTCCGCCTCAGTTTGCGCGCCCGATGGCCTTGTGCGGCTGGGTGCGGTCAGTTTTTTGCTTTCACCGCTTCCGGCTTGGCTGGTAGCTGCCGGACCGCGGCATCACGGCTTTCTGCCGGAGGCAGATATCTGAATTTGTATAGCCCGGAGCTGGAGCGCATGCAATCATGCGGCATTGTTGCAAGGCGCACGGTTATTTGCACGCGCGCTATTTGCGCAACGCCCCGGCAGATGGTTAATTCGGCTCAAGTTTCCATAAGGATAGCCAGTCATGCTGCAATCACTGTTTCGGTTTCTGCTTTGCCTGTTGCTGGGGTTCGGGCTGACAGCTCACGCCAGTGCGCAGGAAAGTGACGCAGGGAGTGCAGAGACACTGTCCCGGGCGATTGAGCAAGCAGCCGAAAGCGGTGTCAGCGTTCTGGTGGTGGACAGCAGCGGGCGGCTGCTGAACGCGCCGCATGAGGGTGAGCAGCAGGGGGATCAGTCTGCCTCTGGCGCGATGGAGCAGCCGTCAGCTTTGATGAAGGCGCAATCCAGGGTCGCAGCGTTTCGCGCAGAGCTGAACAGCCGGCTGGAGGCGCTGCCCTATTCGGTCTTCGAAATGCAGTACATCCTGCGACAGACCAGCCCTGACGGACGTATCATGACCTACGTAGAAGTGCTGGGTTGGAGTGTCCTGTTCCTGCTGATCGGCCGCTGGCTGTCGGTGGAGATTTATGGCAAGCGTATCGCAAAGAGGTTTGTGGTCGCTCGGATCCGGGAAACTCCCGAAGGCTATCAGGAAAAGATGCCTTTCCTGGTCTACCGCTTCCTGATGGGGGTCGGGGCCACCATCTTTGCGATGATCTTTGCAGCCTTGATTTCGTATCTGGTTTTCGGTGCGTCGGGCGACCCCTCTATCGAGTTTACCGTCACAGCGATCTACACTGCCTACTTTCTGGCACGGACCGTATCGGACCTGTGGAGGATGGTGCTGTCACCATTCCTGGCGCAATACCGAATCCCGGTATTTTCCGACCGGGATGCCAAGCGGCTGTATATCTGGGCGTCCTTGCTGGCGACATACGACATTTCCTCGACGCTGTTTGCGACCTGGGTCGGGGATTTCGGACTTAACTACAATGTCTATGCACTGGTCTACGGCGTTCTGGCACTGGCGGGGACGCTGGGCAACCTGTTGATGGTGCTGGTTAACGGCCGGGCGATTTCCAATGCCATCCGTGCTGGCCGCCCGCCTGAGGACTGCTCCTGGCTGGTGCGGTTCCTGGCGGTCGCCTGGGCGCCGGTGCTGATGGTCTACATGGTTTTCGGCTGGCTCAAGCTGGCCTTTGATCTGGTACTTGAGCACGAAGTTTCGATCCCGTTGATGGCGGGCAGCTACTTCGTTCTGACCACGATCTTGGTTGTGTACGGAGTGATAAATTACTTGATCGAAAGGTATTTCCGCCGCAGCCTCGCTGTTCAAGCCGCGGTGGCAGCGCCGGCTGCTGCGGAAAGTGCAGCACCGGATACGGGTGGGGCGGGTGCTGACACTGAGGCAGTGCAGCCGGACAGCGCTGCTCCGGAAGCAGAGGAAGAGGAGGGGGAGGAAGGAGCCTCCCTCAAGACAAAACACCCGATAGCTACATACGAGGATCTCGCGCGCAGGGTTGCGGGCATCCTAGCCTTTGTTGTCGGTGCTTATTCGCTGGTAATTGTCTGGAAACCGGACGCCAGCTGGCTCAAGACTACTGCCGCCGAGCGGGTCGTGGATGTGACTGTGATCCTGTTCATCGGCTACATCGTCTATCACCTGTTCCGGATTTGGATCGACAGCAAGATCGACGAAGAAGTGGGGGATGTTCCAGAGGCCGAACTGGGCGATGAGGGCGGTGCCGGAGGGGCCAGCCGGCTGGCGACCCTGCTGCCGCTGTTCCGCGGTGCAATCCTGGCGGTGGTGCTGGTGTCGATCGCCCTCATCCTGCTGCTGGAACTGGGTATTAACGTCAGCCCGCTCTTTGCCGGTGCCGGTGTGGTTGGCCTGGCCGTGGGCTTTGGTTCGCAGACGCTGGTGCGGGATATCTTCTCGGGCGCATTCTTCCTGATTGATGATGCCTTCCGCAAAGGCGAATACATCGACATCGGCGATGTGAAGGGCACTGTCGAAAAGATCTCCGTCCGCTCCTTCCAGCTGCGCCATCACTTGGGCGCGCTGCACACCATACCCTTTGGCGAGATCAAGGTGCTGACCAATTACTCCCGCGACTGGGTGATGATGAAACTGCCGCTGCGGGTGACCTATGACACCGATGTGGAGAAGGTCAGGAAGCTGATCAAGAAGCTGGGGCAAAAGCTGATGGATGATCCGGTTGTCGGCCATACCTTCATCCAGCCGCTGAAGTCGCAGGGGGTGATCGAGATGCAGGACTCGGCAATGATCATCCGGGTGAAATTCATGACCAAGCCGGGCGACCAGTGGATCGTCCGCAAGCGGGTGTACCAAGAAATTCGTGAACTTTTCGCGCGTGAAGGTGTCAAGTTCGCCCACCGCGAGGTCACGGTGCGCCTGGCCCCGGACCAGGAGGAAGAGGTGACACCAAAACAGAAGGAGGCCGCGTTGGGAGCTGTGCAGGCAGCCATTGACGAAGACATGCTGGAAGACATGGGCGGACCGGGCGGCGACGACCGCTGAATAACCTTGGCAAGGGGCGCCCTCCCGCCCCCGCGCTTGACCGCTGGTGCGTTCAGCGTGGAGTTGGGCCTGGCGCCGCGCTGGTGCGCGGCGCAGTCTTGGAGGCTGCTGGACTGGCAAGATGCCGGGAAGCTGACGGGCGCTTCTTTCCAGCTTTGTTTTTTGGGGCAGATTGCCTGGGGCAGTGGCGGCTCGCGTGCCACCGGTTAATCAGCCCAGGTGGCAGCGGCGCTGCCGCAGCGGGCGGCAGCCAATTCCCAGTGCATTGCCGTGCCGTTCAGAGTGAGTGGTGCAGCAAGCCGACGGCCAGACCCCCAGCCGCTTTTTTCAATATGCCGCAAGTAGTCGCTGTCTTTTGGCCCAGCGATATCCGGTCCTTTGGCAGGCTTGCCCATCCCCGCTAGCAATTTCGCTGTGCGCGCAAGCGAGAGGCGGGCAGTTGGAACTGCCTCGCCTTGCGCCGCTGCAGTGAGTGCCGACAGCACCGCGGCAGCCATCAGATACCCGGTTGCATGATCCAGCGCCTGTACCGGCAGTGGGTGCGGCCTGTTGGTCCCGGCCCAGTCGCGGCCTGCATCTGCAATGCCAGCACTCATCTGCACCAGGCTGTCGAACCCGCGCCGCGTGGCCCAGGGGCCGGTCCAGCCATAGGCATCCAGCGTCACTTCCACGGCGTTTGCCGCAAGCTGCCGCCGGTTGCCTGCGTCATACCCCAGCCCGTCCAATGCGCCGGGCCGGTAGCCGTGCACCAGCACATCGGCCTGGGCAAGCAAGGTTTCGAATACCAGCCGGTCTTCGCCTTTGGTCAGGTCGAGCGCGGCCATTCGCTTCCCTAGGGAAATGTCGGTGATCACTCCCGGCTCGTCCCAGCCAGGCGGGTCGATGCGCAGCACATCGGCACCAAAACCGGCCAGTGTGCGGGTGGAGACCGGCCCGGCAAGAACGCGGGTGAGGTCCAGCACCCGCAATCCGGCAAGCGGGCGTTCAACAGTCGCCTGAGGCCGATCTCTCAGCTGTATATGGCGGGGGGAACACCAGTCGATCAGCGGCTCTGCCGCCACAGCGCGGCCCTGAGGGTGCGACAGCCAGTCCGCTCGGCTGCGCATGGCGGCAGCCGCCCCGCCAGCAGCCACAGTTTCGCTTTCCAGGCTATCCGCATTCCAATACTTTACTGCGGCAGCCACGGCCTCCCGCGTGCCGGCGCATTCAAGCACCCTCAGCGCTGCCTGGCGGTGATGCGGCAGGTTGGTATGGAGGCGGATCCAGCCGTCCTGTGTTTCATAGACGCCGGCGATCGCATCCCACAGGCTGGGCAGCTCCCAACCCTCTGGGCGGAAGCTGTAGCTGAACCACAGGGAAGCCAGACGCTGGTCGACAATGACATCGGGCGCGGTGGGCGCGAGGTTCAGCACCTCGATTAGCATCGCCAGTTCAAGCCCAACGGCGGCAATTGAGGCATTAGCCAGTTCTGTGACAGCAAAGGCGCTGGGCCACCGGCCGCTGCCGGTGAGGCGGAATTGCTCCGAGGCGGGGAGGGCGGTGAGAAGGGTCACTGCTGATAGGGATCCAAGCTATCGCGCAGCCCGTCGCCCAGGAAGTTAAAGGCCAGTACGACGACGACAATCGGCAGCATCGGAATGGCCAGCCAGGGGTAGATTTCCACGGACGTGAGGTTCTGCGCGTCGTTCAGCATTACCCCCCAGCTAACAGCCGGCGCACGTAAGCCGAGGCCGAGGAAGGACAGCGCGGTTTCGCCCAGGATCATGGCCGGGATTGATAGGGTGGCGGAGGCGATCAGGTGCGACATGAAGTTCGGCAGCAGATGCTTGCGGATCACCCGTCCGGAAGAGGCACCCATCATTTCCGCCGCGCGGACATATTCCTCTTCACGGAGCGACAGAAATTTGGCGCGCACTGAGCGGGCCAGTCCGGGCCAGTCAAGAATGCCGAGAATGATGGAGATGATGAAGAACACCGCGACCGGCGACCAGTTTGAGGGCACCGCCGCGGACAGCGCAAGCCACAAGGGAAGTTCAGGCAGCGAGCGCAGGATCTCGATCACCCGGTTCACCGTCCAGTCCACTCGGCCACCAAAATACCCGGCGACACTGCCGAAGAAGATGCCAAACACGAAGGAGACCGTGATCCCGATCAGGCCAACCGTGAGTGACAGCTGCGCGCCATAAGAAACGCGGCTGAAGATGTCGCGGCCCAGGCGGTCAGACCCCAAGATGAAGATCGTGGCTTCCTCGCTGGCGCAGAACAGGTGCCGGTTGCTTTCTATGAAACCGGCCAGATAATAGGTGCTGCCTTCGCAGAAAAACTTGAGCTTGAGCGGGCGTGAGGTGTCCGGCTTGAACTCCCACTGGAAAGTCTCGAGGTTGGCCTCGGAAGTCATCGGGTAGACAAACGGGCCGATAAACTCACCCTCGTGAAACAGCTTGATCGACTGCGGCGGGGAAAAAAGGTGTTCCGAAAACCGCTGATTGGGGCCGTAAGGGGCGATGAAGCCGGCGAACGGGATCAGGAAGTAAGCAATAAAGAGGAAGATGCCGGAGATCAGCCCAAGCTTGTGTGTCTTGAACTTACGCCAGACCAGCAGCCAATTCGGGGCATCAAGATCCTTGCGCTCCAGCTCCAGCAGCGAGGCCTGCGGATCGAAGGGTTCATCATCGACAAAACGTCCGTCGGGCAAATGGGTCATGCGTCGCGCCCCTCATAGCGGATTCTGGGGTCAAGCAACACCAGCAGCACGTCCGAAATCATGGTGCCGATCAGGGTGAGCAAGGCCACGAACATCAGCACGAAACCCGACAGGAACATGTCCTGTGTCTTGAGCGCGGTCAGCAGCGTCGGGCCGATGGTTTGCAGGCCCAGCACCACAGACACCAGAACTGAACCGGAGATCATCGAGGGCAGCAAGTTGCCGATGTCGGCCACAAAGGGGTTGAATGCCACCCGAAGCGGGTATTTCGCCAGCATCCGTGATGGCGCCATGCCCTTGGCGATGGCGGTCTCAACATAGGGCTTGCCCAGCTCATCCAGCATGTTGGCACGGAGCCGCTGCATCATGGCCGAGGCACCGGCGGTGCCGATCACGAAGGTTGGAACAATGAGGTGCACCATAATGGATTTCACCTTGTCCCAGTTCATTGGCGCGCCCTCGAACTCAGGTGCCATCAGCCCGCCGATCGGCAGGTCAAACCAGCGGTGGCCGTAGTAGAACAGGATCAGCGCCAGCAGGAAGTTTGGCGTTGCAAGCCCCAGATAGCCGACAAAGGCCGTGGTGTAGTCGACCCAGGTGCGGGCGCGGGCGGCGGCAAGCACCCCCAGAGGGAGGGCTACGGTATAGACAAAGATAACGGCGGCCAGGTTCACCAGCACAGTCAGCCAAAGGCTGTCGCCGACGATATCGGCCACCGGGCTGTCAAATTCGAAGGACCAGCCGAAGTTGCCTTGGATCATGCCGGAGAACCCATGCGGGCCGGGCATGAAGCCCATCCAGATCATGTATTGCTGCCACAGCGGCTTATCCAGCGCATACTCCTTACGCAGAAATTCGGCCTTGGCCACCCCTGCGGACTGGCCTGTCGCCTGCAACTCGGCGATCTGGTTCGACAGGTAGTCGCCGGGCGGAAGGTTAATGATGACAAAGATCAGCACCGATACCACCAGCAGTGTCATCAGCATGGTGCCAAAGCGGTAGATGGCGTATCGCAGTATTTCCATCAGTCCAGGCCGTCCTCAAAAAAGAACTCGTCGGGCCGGTAGACGCCGAAATGCGCGCCGGGGTCCCAGGCCCAGATCGCCTGCTCAGGGACGTTGCGCAGCTGCTTGCTGACGACCACAGGTTGCGGTGCGGCGGCAACCACCCCTATCGCGTAGACTTGCTCTGCGTGGATCTGCAGCATGGCGCGCCAGGCCGCGATGCGCCCGGCCTTTGTCGTGGCCATGTCCCAGTCCTGCAGCAGGGAAAGCAATTTCTTGGCCGGCTCCATGTCCGGCGGCTCGCCCGCGCTGCCGCCGGTCTGATAGTATTGGCCCCACTTCGGCCAGGACAAAAAAACCTGATCTGTTGGGGCCAAGTAAACCGGGGACGTATAGGACTGCGGCAAACCATTGTCCCAGCCAAACCAGGCGGAGGCCATGGAATTGCCGGAGAAGACACGGTTTCTCAGAATGTCGCGGTCCAGCGGGCGCATGATTAGCTTGACCCCGACATCGCGCCAGTCATCGGCGATGATCTGGAGGGCGTTTTCCACTTCCTGACGTTCGCCGGCGGTTTCCACAATCAGTTCCATCAGGCGTCCGTCAGGCAAGTAGCGGATGCCATAGCCGTCCTTTTCGGTCAGCCCGGCCTCGTCCAGCAGGCGGTTTGCCTGTTCCGGGTCAAACCCGGCCCAAGCGTCGCGCAGGGCGGGATCGAACAGCTCGCTCTGCTCAAGCACCGTCATGGCGCCGGGTTTGGCGAGATTGAAGTAGAGCGCTCTGTTGATGGCGCGGCGGTTGATAGCCAGGGACAAGGCGCGCCGTACCCGCACATCACGCAGAATTTCACGCCAGAGCGGATCCTTTGTATTGAGGTTCGGGTAGATGGCGATCTGCGAAGCAGCGCCGTTACCCCAAAGGTAGGTCATGTAGCCGGAATTGTCCTTTTCGCCCTTGCGCAGGATCGGGATGTCGCGGAAATCCAATCCGCGGGCCTGCAGATCCGCTTCTCCTGCGTTTGATTTGGCGGCCACCAGCCCTGCCGTTACGATCTCCATCTCTACGGTGTCGATATAGGGTAGCTGCACACCGCGGCTGTCGATCCGGTGGTAAAAAGGATTGCGCACGAATTGATGGCGGATCTTCTTGCCGGGCGAGGCGTTGATCCAGGGCTGCAGCGTCGGAAGCTCGTGATTGTCGAACTTGTACATGTTGTCGTATTTGTTATGCAGCGCAGCCCAGCTTTTGACACGGGCGTAGTCAACTTCCTCTTCCAGAACCTCTGCGTCGGCATAATCCGCGTGGAACTGTTTCAAGTATTTTGCTGGCCTGTAGATAAAAGGCGGACGGGCCTGAGCCAGCATGTGCAGAAAACTGGGGTTCGGCTCATCCCATTCATAAATCACTGTTGTTTCGTCCGGGAAGCTTACCCGCGGCAGATTTCCCATTACCCGCAGAAAGTCCGGCGGCCCAGCGGGGCTCAGCAGCTCGTTGTTGGCGACATCCTCCCACCAGTACCGGAAATCGTCAGAGGTGAACGGATCGCCGTTGGACCAGCGGTGACCGGGCCGCAGTTTCAGCGTGTAGCGGCGGTTGCCCTCGTTCTCGTATCCCAGAAGAATGTCCGGCTTCAGCTGGTATTTCTCGTCGTAACCGGCCAGCCGTGCATAACCATAAACCACCATTTGCCGGATGTCCTTGGAGCGCGTGACCATGGTATTCAGCGTTCCGCCCTGAATACCGAACTCCCGGCCTTTGGAGGCCAGATCCACCACTAGCGGTACTTCTGGCAGGCGTTTGGCAGCTGGTGGCAGATACCCGGCCTTGACCTCGGAGCTCCAGAATTTGCTTTCTTGTACAGCGAAGTCTGCGAAGGCAGGTAAAGGGGCAATGCAGAAGGCAGCCGCTAGGAAAGGTCTCAGGGCATCAAGCATGGCAGCGCACCTTGTGGCCAGGTTCCAGGTTTTTCAAATTCACCAGGGGCGGGGCATCGACGCCGTTGAACCGGAAGGCTTCGGGCCAGCGCTCGGGCGCTCCCGCACCCTGGGCCACCAGTTTCAGGTCGATGGGCCGGTCGATATCCGGTTCCGGTTGGGCGGCGATCAGCGCCTTGGTGTAGGGGTGCTGGGGATTATAGAATAGTGTTTCCGGCGGCGCCTGCTCGACGATCAGCCCGCGCCGCATCACCGCAACCTCATCGGCGATCCGTGCTACCACGGCAAGGTCATGACTGATGAACAGGTAGGACAGGTTGTGCTGGTCGCGGATGTCTTCCAGCAGCCGCAGGATCTGTTCCTGCACCGAGACATCCAGCGCTGAGGTCGGTTCGTCGCAGACAATCAATGCCGGATCCAGCATCAGGGCGCGCGCAATAGACAGGCGTTGGCGCTGGCCGCCGGAAAAAGCGTGCGGATAGCGTTTCAGCATGTCGGGCGACAGCCCTACTAGGCGCAGCATTTCCGCAGCCTTGTCGCGGCGAGCGGTCCGGGTGCCGATGCGATGGATGTCCAGCGGCTCCATCAGCGTGTCTTGTATGCGCATTCGGGGCGACAGCGACGAGTAAGGGTCCTGAAACACCATCTGGGCCTGCTTTTGGAAGGCTGTTCGCGTCTCCCGGTCCATGTCATGAACTGTGACCGGGGGCTGGCTGGCATTTGGCCGGAACAGCACTTCGCCGCCAGGGTCGGGCGGTTCTGCCCCCAAGGCGATGCGGGCGGCAGTGGTCTTGCCTGATCCGCTTTCGCCAACGATTGCCAGTGTTTCGCCGCGGGTTACCCGCAAGTCAATCTCGCGGCAGGCATGGATCAGCGTCGGGGCCTGCCAGCCCTTACCCGCCCGCAGTGTGTAGGTCTTGGAGACAGATCTCATTTCCATGATCAGGTCTTCGCGCGAAGGAGGAATCGCAACGACTGCCTCGTCCGGGATTTCCGGTGCGGCGTCGAACAACGCCTTGGTATACGGATGTGCAGGCGTTCTCAGCAACGGCTCGGCGCGCCCAGACTCCATGACCCGGCCTTTGTGCATCACCACGACCTGCTCGGCCATGTTGGCAACCACGCCCAGATCATGGGTCACTAGGATCATTGCCATGCCGGTTTCGCGCTGCAGATCCTTCATCAGGCCCAGCACCTGTGCCTGGGTAGTTACGTCAAGCGCTGTGGTCGGCTCGTCGGCGATCAGCAGGTCCGGCTTGGCCACCATCGCCATGGCGATCATCGCGCGCTGGCGCATTCCGCCCGATAATTCAAACGGGTAGGAGCGATAGGTGCGCTCCGGTTCTGGAAAACCGACACGTTCAAAACAATCCAAAACAATTTCGCGCGCCTCGCGTTCGGATTTCCGTCCATGCAGCCACAGCACCTCGGACACCTGGTTGCCGATCCGGTGCAACGGCGACAACGACCGCATCGGCTCTTGGAAGATCATCGAGATGGTGTTGCCGCGCACGTCACGCATGCCGCGTTCATCCAGCGAGGCCAGATCCAGTTTCTTGTCGCGGGTCTCCAGCAGGATCCGTCCAGACCGCAGCTGCGCCACCTTTGGCAGGATGCGCAGCACTGCCCGGCAGGAAACCGTCTTGCCCGAGCCGCTTTCCCCAACCAGGGCAAGCGTTTCACCCGGCTGGACGGCAAAACTCACGTCATTGACAACGGAGGCTCCTTTGCCAAAACCGACGCTGAGGTTTTCGACGGACAGCAGCGGACGCATTCAGAATAGCCCGCCCAGTTGGTTCAAGGCGCTCATGAGATCGTTTTTTCCCCTGTTTTTTCCAACACCTTCGCGCGCCGGAGGCTGTTTAGTCAAACCCCATTTGGTCAGACGCCGGTTCTGCAAGGAGAATTTAGCCAAGCTGCAGAAAGCGTTGCAGGGTGGAGAATGCTTGGCAGTTTGCATTCAAACTGATTGAGAGAGCGTGAAGGAAGGGTGCCAGCATCTGGTCTCAATCAGTCACAAGGATGTGCCTGCAGGCGCCAGCTGTCGGTACCGCCCAGTATTCAGGCTGCATTTCCTGTGTGTCGCTGATGCCACTTAGTCTCCGTTGCAAATCCGGGCAGGCAGTGTTGCCGTGTTGGCGCAGGCAGGCGGCCCGGCATAGAGTGGCGGAAATGCAAGTAACCTGAAAGGCCGCTCATGGCGCAAAAACCTGTTCTGCACCGGGATGATCCAGAGGCCGAGCCGCTGGTCGGCAATATCAAAGTCACCCGCAACGACTGGCTGAACGTGGCAATGGATGTGCTGATCTCGGATGGTGTGGAACAGGTCAAGGTGCTGGCACTGGCCGAGCGGATGCAGGTCTCGCGGTCGTCTTTCTACTGGTATTTCAAATCCCGCCAGGATCTGCTGGACGCGCTTCTGAAAACCTGGGAGCAGACCAATACCGCAGGCATGGTGCGGCAGGCGGAGGCACCGGCCAAAACAATCACTGGCGCAGTGCTGAATGTCTTTCACTGCATCACCAACCCCAATCTGTTCAACACCGCGCTTGACTTTGCAGTGCGGGACTGGTCCCGCCGCTCAGGCAAGGTGCGCAGCCTGCTGGACCGGTCCGACCGGCGACGGGTTGAGGCGCTGACAGCAATGTTTGCCCGCTATGGATACCCGGAGCGCGAGGCCATGACCCGCGCCAAAGTCCTGTATTATATGCAGCTGGGCTATGACATGGCGGATCCGAACGAAAGCCACGCCCACCGGCTGGAAGTGACGCCTGAATATCTCAAGGTGTTCACCGGGCGGGAGCCGCTGGCTGAGGAGGTCGAGGCCTTCACCGAGTTTACGCGCCAGCACTGGGACATCTGATTTCCCAGTGCCGGTTTATGAGTGCTTGCCTTACAGGCTGCGCAGCGTCTCATCCGCTGCCGAGCGGGTCTTTCTGGCGGCCTCCAGGCGCACCGGCCCGTAACCGCGGATTTCCATCGGCGCTTGCAGGATTTCGAGACAGGCGCCATGCGTACCCGGTGTGTAGCGCTGGGCCACGGTACGGAGCGCATCCTCGTACCAGGTCAGCAGTTCGCGGTGCAGGCGGGCTTCTTCATGGTAACCGAAGACGTTGAAGGCGGTGCCGCGCAGGCTGCGCGTCTTGACCAGCAGGTTCAGCGCCGGGTGCAGCCAGGGGCCAAATGAGCGCTTCAGGGGCCGGCCGCGGCTATCCTTCTTGCGGCTCAGAAGCGGCGGAGCGAGGTGGTAGTTGACCTTAAAATTACCCTCGAATTCGTCCTCGATCTGGTGACGGAATTTCTCGCTGGTCAGCAGACGTGCTACCTCGAACTCGTCCTTGTAGGCCATCAGCTTGAACAGCGACCGGGCAGCTGCCGCGGTCAGTTCATCCTGCGCCTTCTCGGGCAGCGCATCGCGGAACCGTTCGAGCGTATCCTGGTACCGTGATGCATAGGCCGTGTTTTGGTACCCGGTCAGGAAGGTGGCGCGCCGATCAATCAGCTCTTTTAGAGTTTCGTCCTGTTCCGGAGCTTCTGTGTAGATGTCCTCTACCAGCGCCGGGTCCGCAGCCATGGCGCGTCCGATGGCGAAGGCGAGACGGTTCTTTTCGATGGCCACGCCATTCAGTTCTATTGCCTGATCCAGCGCGCCCGCAGTCACCGGCACCAGCCCCTTTTGCCAGGCGAAGCCCAGCATCATGACATTGGCCAAAACCGCATCTCCCAGCATGGCCTCAGCGGCTTCGTTGGCATTGAAACCAGACAGGTTCTGCGGCCCCACTGCTTCTGCAATGGTATTCTCGCGTACCCCCGCCATCAGGTCGGCATCGCGGCGCAGAACCAGATCACCAGTAGGCATTTCCGCCCGGTTCAGCACCACTTTGGTACCGGCGCGGTAATGAACCGATGCCTTGGGAGCCGAGCTTACGACAACATCGCAGCCTATCACGGCATCCGCACCGCCCTGGTCAATGCGCACCTGGTTCAGTGTTCCCGGGGAGCTGGACAGCCGGATGTAGCTCAGCACTGTACCGAATTTTTGAGCAAAGCCGGTGAAGTCCAGCACGCTGGCGCCCTTGCCCTCCAGATGCGCTGCCATGGTGATCAGCGCGCCAACGGTGACAACGCCGGTGCCGCCGACCCCGGTGACCAGCAGGTCAAAAGGCTGTTTGAGTGATGGCAGTTCGGGCGCGGCCAGCTTGGCAGTCAGCGCGGCGGCGTCCAGCCCGGCGGTTTTCTTCTTGCGCCGGGTGGCACCTTCGACGGTGACGAAGCTGGGGCAGAAGCCGTTCAGACAGGAAAAGTCCTTGTTGCAGGTGGACAAGTTGATCTTGCGCTTCCGGCCAAAGGGCGTTTCCTTCGGCTCCACGCTCAGGCAGTTGGATTCCACCGAGCAATCGCCGCAGCCCTCGCAAACCAGATCGTTGATGAAGGCAAAGCGTTTCGGGTCTTCCATCTTGCCGCGCTTGCGGCGGCGGCGCTTCTCTGTGGCGCAGGTCTGCTCGTAGATGAGAACGGTAACGCCGGGGACCTCGCGCAGTTCCCGCTGCACCGTGTCCAGCGCACTGCGGTCATGGAAGGTGGTTCCTGCCGGGAAGTCGCCGTGACTGAACTTGCCGATATCGTCAGAAACCAGGGCAATCCGCTGCACACCTTCGGCGCGGCAAGTCTGGGCGATGCCATGCACCGAGACCGGCCCGTCCACCGGCTGCCCGCCGGTCATTGCGACCGCGTCGTTATAGAGGATCTTATAGGTGATATTGGTGCCGGCCGCGACCGCTTGGCGGATCGCCAGCGAGCCCGAGTGATACCAGGTGCCTTCGCCCAGGTTTTGGAACACATGCTTGTTGCCGTTGAATTGCGAGGCCACGGTCCAGGGCACGCCCTCACCGCCCATCTGCGCGTAACCCGCGGTCTCCCGGTCCATCCAGCTCGCCATCACGTGGCAGCCGATGCCAGAGAACGCCTTGGAACCCTCGGGCAGCTTGGTCGAGGTGTTGTGCGGGCAGCCAGAGCAGAAATAGGGTGTACGGGTGGCTCCGGGCACGTTCAGCACCTTCGGCGGTTCCGCGGTCAGTGCGGCCGCCTTGGCGGGCAGGTTCTCCTCCGGAAAGAAATTGTCCAGCCGTGCCGCCACGATCGGCGCCAGCAACAGCGGGCTCAGCTCGCCGGTCCAGGGGATCAGCGGCTCGCCTTGGCTGTCGTATTTGCCGACCATCTTCTCCGGCTTGCTGCCGGGCCAGTCATAGAAATTCTCCTTGAATTGGCTCTCGATGATGCCGCGCTTTTCTTCGACAACCAGGACTTCCTGCTTGCCGCGTACAAACCGCAGCGCATCGGTGCGGTCCAGCGGCCAGACCATGCCAACCTTGTAGATGTCGATGCCCAAACGGCGGCAGGCGGCCTCATCCAGCCCCAGAAGCCGCAGCGCCTCCATCAGGTCCAGATGCCCCTTGCCGGTGGAGACGAAGCCGAACCGGGCTTCCTTGATGTCATAGATCCGCTTGTCGATCGGGTTTGCTTCGGCAAAGGCGCGCACCGCGTCCAGCTTGGCATGGATGCGGGTTTCGATCTCAGGCGAGGGCAGGTCGGCGCGGCGGATATGCAGGCCGCCGGGATAGTCCGGCAGCTCAGGGTAAGTGAACTGACGGTCCGGTTGCAGTTCCACAGAGCGTGCGCTCTCCACGGTTTCCGACACTGCCTTGAAGCCGACCCAGGTGCCCGAGTAGCGCGACAGGGCAAAGCCGTATTCGCCGAAGGTCAGGTATTCAGAAACATCTGCCGGGTTCAGCACCGGCATGAACCAAGACATGAAGGCCACATCCGACTGATGCGGCATCGAAGAGCTGACGCAGCCATGATCATCGCCAGCAACGACCAGCACGCCCCCTTTTGCCGAAGAACCGTAGGCGTTGCCATGTTTCAGCGCATCGCCGGAGCGGTCCACGCCCGGGCCTTTGCCGTACCACATGGAAAACACACCCTCGACCTCGCAGTGCGGGTCCAGAATGGCCTGCTGGGCTCCCAGAACGGCGGTGGCGCCCAGGTCTTCGTTCACGGCGGGCATGAACGTAATGCGGTTCGCCTGCATCCGCTTCTCCGCGCGCCAGAATTCCAGGTCGACCCCGCCCAGCGGCGAGCCGCGGTAGCCCGACACAAAGCCCGCGGTGTTCAACCCCGCGGCGTGGTCTCGGTGGGCCTGATCCAGCATTACCCGGGCCAGCGCCTGGGTGCCTGTCAGGAACACCCGGCCTTTGGTCATGTCGTAACGGTCGTCCAGCTTGTAGCTGCGGAAATCGTGGCTCAGCTCGGTCATCGCGGCGGTATCCTTGCGCGGAAAAAGTGTTTGCCGGAAAAATAAGCCACGAAGGCTGAAAAGATTTGCCTGAATTTCTGGTTTTGCGGCCATTTGTGGATGTGTTATCCAAAACTTACAATTTTTTCGGAGGAATTGACCGGAAAATGAAGATCGACGACCGCGACCGCCGGATCCTGACGTTGATTCAGGAAGATTCCCGCATCTCCAATGCCGATCTGGCAGAGGCAGTGGGCATGTCACCGTCAGCCCTTTGGCGCCGGGTGCGGGCGCTCGAGGAGGCAGGGATCATTGAGCGCTATGGGGCCGTGGTGAACGCGCCCGCTATGGGGCTGGGGTTCCAGGCCATAGTACATGTGCACCTGACGCGGCACGACCCGGACAAGCTGGTGGAGTTCATCCGCGCGGTGGAAACCAGCCCGCTGGTGCAGGAGTGCTATGCCACAACCGGGCAGGCTGACTACCATCTTCGGGTTCTGGCGCCGGATCTTGAGGCCTACAACAGGTTTCTGGAGAGCTTCCTGTTCCGTCTCCCCGCGGTGGCCAGTGCCCAGACCAATGTGGTCCTGCGCACGATCAAACGGGACAAGCCAGTGGTGCCCTGACAATGCGCAAGCAGAGGTGGCTTATGTCGCCGCGTACTTTATCCAGGCCCAGGCCATGGCGATATAAGTCAGCTGGTGCAGTGCCTGGTCCGAGCCCATCGCCTGCCAGAACATTGCTTGCTGCGGATTCAGTTTCTTGCGCTCGGAAAACCGGGCCTTGCCGAAATCGATGTGGAAATGCACCACCCATTCCAGCACGGCCAGCACCAGGATGAACATTATCGGCGCGCCGAACAGCAGAAAGATCAAGGCCGAACCGACAATATGGACACCGGCATGCTGCGCGCGCCCCATATGGGCATAGGCGCAGCGGCCTGACAGCATCTTGGGTGTCTGCAGGAAGAAGTCGGCAAACAAGTGCTTGACCTGCAGGGCGCAGAGCAGCAGCAGAACGGATCCGACGTATTCCGGCAAACCAATTAGTCTCCTGAAAGTGTACTTGGCTGGAACCTTACGGATTTTTTGGCGTCTGGCAAATGTTGCGACGGCAAGGTGCCGCAACGGGACAAGGCGGGTTTCTGCCCATTGCCTGTGCCTGTTAAACCGCGCTACCCATAGAAAAGCCTAGCCTGATGCCGCCAATTACGGAGCTTTCCCATCGAGCGCTCTCTGTTCCGCTTCATCTGGAAATACTCGAAACGCGACCAGCTGGTGCTACTGGTCGTGACTGCTTGCCTGTTTCCGCTGCTCTATCTGACGCTCGAGCTGCCCAAACGGATCATCAATGACGCGATCGGAGCCGAGAGCTCTACGATTACGGTGCTGGGGCAGAGTTTCGAACAGCTGACGTTCCTTTGGATCCTTTGCGGAGCCTTCCTGCTCTCGGTGCTCTGCCACGGTCTGCTGAAAATGCGGATCAACACCATGAAGGGGGTGCTGGCGGAGCGGATGCTGCGCCGCTTCCGCTATCAGCTGATCGCCCGGGTCCTGCGCTTTCCGCAACCCTATTTCGAGCGGGTCAGCCAAGGTGAGCTGGTGTCGATGGTCACCTCGGAATCGGAGCCAATGGGCGGGCTGATGGGGGATGCGGTCAGCCAGCCGGTGCTGCAGGCGGGCCAGATGCTGACCATCCTGTTCTTTCTGTTTTTGCAGAACTTCTGGTTCGGGATGGCAGCGATTGCCTTGATTCCGCTGCAGGGCTGGCTGATCCCGATGCTGCAGCGGCAGATCAACCTGCTGAACAAGAAACGCATCAAGCAGGTGCGCGCGCTGGCCACGGAAATCGGGGAAAGTGCCGCAGGGGCGTCGACGCTCAGGATCAACGGCGGCTGGCGCTATCGGATGGCGATTATCACCGCCAGGCTGGGACGCCTCTATGACATCCGCTTCCTGATCTACCAGAAAAAATTCTTCATGAAGTTTCTCAACAACTTCATCACCCAACTGACGCCTTTCTTCTTCTATGCGGTCGGCGGTTACCTGGTGCTGCAGGGCAAGGTTTCGCTGGGCGCGTTGGTGGCGGCGCTGGCGGCCTACAAGGACCTGGCGTCGCCCTGGAAGGAACTGCTGGCCTATTACAACCAGACCCAGGACATGAGCTTGCGCTGGGACGTGATTCTGGAACGTTTCGCGCCGCAGGGCATGGTCGAGGAGAATCTGCTCAGCGGCGAACCCGAGAAATTGGGCCGCCTGAAGGGCGATGTGAAGCTTGATGCGGTAAGTGTGCGGGATACTGACGGCAATCTTGTGCTGGAAGAGTTGAGCGCGACGTTTCCTGCGGGGAACGTGATTGGTATCGCGGCGCCGTCCGAGGAAGACCGGCGTGCCCTGGCGGAACTGCTGACCCGGGAAATCCTGCCTTCCTCTGGAACCGTGACGGTGGCGGGGGAGAGTCTTGTCGGCCTGCATCAAGCAACCATCGCTGCACGGATCGGTTACGCCACCTCGCGCCCGGTCCTGTTTCAGGGGTCCTTCGGCGACAACGTAATGATGCCGATGCGGATGCGCCCGCGCGGCGAGGCACGCAATCAGCGGGAGCTGGAAATCGCAAAGCTTGCCGGCAACAGCCCGGATCCCTTTGATGCGCCATGGCTGGATCCTGAACTGGCGGGTTTTTCCAGCGAGGATGAGCTGCGCGGGTGGTGGCTGAAGCTGGTGGAAGGCATCGGGTCGGACACCGCGCTGTTCCGCCGCGGAATTGATCAGTATTTCGAAGCCCCGGCGCATCAAGGCCTGGCGGATCAGCTGGTCGAGCTGCGCCCCGCGGTACGCAAGGCAATCGAGGACGCCGGGCTGGATGTGCATGTGCATTTCCTGGACGAGGAAAGCTACAACCCGGCTTTGCCGGTTGCGGAAAACCTGCTGTTCGCAGCGTCTCAGGAAGCCATGACCGGCGAGATGCTGCACCACCAGGGAGAGTTCCTCGACCAGCTGAAGCAGCTGGGTCTGGACGAGGGGCTGGTCGCGCTGACCCGCGATGTGGTCGAGATGCTGCGGCAGATTTTTGGCATGGACGGTACCGGCCACCCACTGTTCCGCAAGCTGGGGCTGGATGTGGAGGCCTATGAGGCCGCGCTGGCGCTGGCGGATAAACCTGGCGGAACGGATGCTGCCAAGCTTAGCCGGGAGGAATTGGCGCAACTGCTGATCGTGCCGTTCACAATCTCGGCGGAACAGATCGGCCCGGCTTTCGAGGACGGGATGAAGGAGCGCATCCTCGGCTTCCGCCGCAGTCATGGCGACAGTCTGCTGAAGGCGCTGGGTGCCGGGTTTGTGCCCTTCAGCGAAAATGCATTTGCACCCAGTTTGACTGTCCTTGAGAATGCGCTGTTCGGCAAAATTTCCGATGCCGCCGGGGCCAAGGCGGATGAGGTGCGCAAGCTGGTTTCGGAGCTCATGGTCCGTGAAGGATTGCGTGATCAGGTGGTGGAGCTGATCTTTGACATGCCGATCGCCGTGGGCGGGCAGGGGCTGGCGGCAAGTTTTGCGGAGCCCCTGGCCTTCTGCCGGGCCACCATCAAGCGGCCGGACATCCTGATCCTCGACTCCGCGATGGCAAGCTATGATCTGGACACCCGCGTGGCCGTGCACAAGAACCTGCGCAAGCTACTGCCGTACACAACACTGATCTATTTGGCCCCCAGTTTCCAAAGCCCGGATGTCTTCGACACGTTCTTCGAGTTGCGCCAAGGCCGGCTTGTCAGCGATGAGGCCGAGGCGACTGCGGCGGGGGATGGAGCGGCGAGCCAGGATCTGGCGCGCAAGCTGCGGGCGCTGGAGCAGACAGAGCTGTTCTCCGGCCTGAACCGCCGCCAGATGCGCCTGCTTGCCTTTGGTGCGCGCTGGTATGATGCGAAGGCTGGCGAAGTTGTCTTTCTCAAGGATGATGAGGCCACAGACGGGGCTTACATGATCCTTGATGGCGAGGCAGGTTTGTACTTGCCGCAGGAAGGGGAGGAAGACCGCCTGATCGCCACTGTTGGCCCGGGAAGGCTGGTTGGAGAACTTGGATTGATCCGCCATGAGCCGCGCGCTCTGAGCATGATCGCAGAAACCGACCTGCGCTGCCTGCGGATCGGTGAGGAGGAATTCCTTGCGGTGGTGGAAAACGACGCCTCCACGGCTTTCAAACTGCTACAGGTGGTTGCGGGCTACGTCTCCAACTGATCGGGAAACAAACGGGGAAAACAGGAATGAAACTGCTGCGATACCGCACGGGCGGAGAAATACGGCCGGGACTGCTGGACAGTGAGGGTGCAGTCCGGGATCTTTCTGCCCACGTGCCGGATATCACCGGCGAGGTGCTGGATGATGCGACGCTGAACCGGCTGACTGGGCTGGATCCGCAGACGCTGCCGCCGGTGGAAGGCGCCCCGGCACTGGCTCCTTGCGTCGGCCAGACGGGAAAGTTCCTTGGCATCGGCCTCAATTACACTGACCATGCTGAGGAAATGGGCATGGCACTGCCGGAACATCCTATCCTGTTCCTCAAGGCCACCTCTTCGATAGTTGGGGCGAATGACGATGTAATCCTGCCGCGCGGTTCGGTGGCCGCGGATTGGGAAGTAGAACTGGGCGCAGTGATAGGAACTGCGGCCAAACACGTTACTGAAGAAGACGCGCTGAACCATGTTGCGGGCTATTGCGTGATTAACGATGTGTCGGAACGGGATTTCCAGACCAAGCTGACAGGGCAATGGACCAAGGGCAAAAGCTGCGACACCTTCGGGCCTATCGGTCCGTGGCTGGTGACGCGGGACGAGGTGCCGGATCCGCAGAACCTGTGGCTGACGTGCGATGTGAACGGTGATCGGCGGCAGACAGGCAACACCAGCACAATGGTGTTCTCGGTGGCGCAGATCATTTCGCATCTGAGCCAGCTGATGACGCTTCATCCCGGTGATGTGATTGCAACAGGTACGCCACCAGGGGTCGGCATGGGAGCCAAGCCCGAGCCGGTCTATTTAAAACCCGGCGATGTGATGCGGCTGGAAATCGAAGGACTGGGTGCGCAAACCCAAAAGGTCAGGGCTGACGGGGAGTAGCCGCCCGGCCCGACATCTTTGCCTGGGGTCCAGGCCTCAGGCGCCTCGCGCCTCTTGCGCGTGTTGCAGCCCAAGGCGTGGCTCTTGCCGCGAACACAAGAAGACCTCTTGCAAAGGCACCGCCAAGCCGGCAGCGGACCACGGAATCGCCCTCAATCTCAGCCGCAGAACTGCTTGTGGAGCAACGCAATCATTTCTTCAGTACTGCCGTTGTTCAGGGAATAGTACACCGCTTTGCCCTCTCGACGGGGCGTGACCAGCCCTTCTTCCCGCAGCCGCGCCAGCATCTGGCTCACCGCCGCCTGGCGCAGGTTCATTAGGTTTTCCAGTTCACTGACCGATTTCTCCCCTGCGATAAGGTGGCAAAGGATCATCAGACGGCCTTCATGTGCAAGGGTCTTTAGAAATGCAGCTGCAGCTGCAGCACTTTCCTGCATGTCGGCTTCCGGCGGGTTGCCGCCACTTTTTGACGGAGGCACTGCTTCACTTCCTGCTGTCGTTTTTCCGCAGCTTGCCCGCTTCAAGTGCCCAAGTCATCCAGCAGTTGCGTTTCACACCAGGATCGGCGGAGAGTCACCGGTGAGAGCTCTGCCAAAGGCATAGCGGCGCCTGCCTGAACCGGATCCGCTAAGGCCGGCAAGGCGGTCAGCGGCAAACGGGGGGACCAGGAACGCGCAAATCTATCGAAAATTCCTGGCGTTTTTGGGGACAGGTCAGCCTGCTGTGCGCCCATGACTGAACACGATGACATTCCGCTTCGCGCTGCCGGTCTTGGTATCGGCAATTGCCTCGTTGATCTGGTCCAGGGACCAGCGGCCGGAAATGAGCTCATCCAGCTTCAACCGCCCTTGCTGGTACAGATCCACGATCCAGGGAATGTCCCGCTGGATTACTGTGTCGCCCATCTTGGAGCCGATCAGCCCCTGTCCCAAGGCAGCCAGCACAACAGGCTCGTAAGCTGCATTGGCGCCCGAATGCGGCATGCCGATCAGCACCGCCTTGCCGCCGCGGGCCAAGTAGCGCAGCGCCTGATCGTAGGCGGGAATGGCGCCGACCGTGACCAGCACTGCATCGGCACCGCGCCCGCCAAGAGCTTTGTGGGCAGCCTTCCAAGGCTTGCCTTCGGTTGCAAGCACCCCGTGGGTGGCGCCGAACGCCTTGGCGGTCTCCAGTTTCTCCGGGTTCATGTCGACCGCAACAATGCGGCGGGCGCCTGCAATACGGGCGCCCTGAATGGCATTGAGGCCGACGCCGCCTGCGCCGATGACCACCACGTCTTGGCCCGCGCGGAGCCGGGCAGCGTTGACCACCGCACCCACACCGGTGATCACTCCGCAGGAAATCAGCGCTGCCGCGTCCTTTTTCATTTCTGCGGGAATCCTTACGATCTGGCGCTGATCCACCACCACTTTCTCGGCAAAGGCGCCACACGCCATCGCTTGGTCCAACGGGGCGCCGCTGACCGTTTTCAACGGCCCATTCACCGTGTCATAGGGCGTTTCGCAGATCACTGGCCTGCCACCCGCACAGGAAGCGCAGGTGCCGCAACTGCGGATCAGTGTGACCACGACCGAGTCGCCCGTCGCAAACCCCTGCACGCCTGAGCCAACTCCGGTGATCACCCCGGCGGCTTCGTGACCGTAAACCGCAGGCAGATGCCCGCCCCAGGCACCTTCGGCATATGAGATGTCGCTGTAGCAGATCGCAACCGCGTCCAGCGTGACCTCGACTTCCCCCATTCCGGGCGGTGCCAGCTGCACATCTTCAATGACCAGCGGGGCGCCGAATTCGTGGCAGACAGCGGCTTTAATGGTTCGCATGATCGTCCTTCCCGTTTACAGTCAGGGTGACGCGCCAACGCAGCTGCATCAAGCAGCAATGTGCCGGATAGAGCGCGTTGTAACGCCACGGAAAACGCCGCGCTTTGCAAAGCCTGGTGCAATCCGGTCAGGAACCGCGCAGGCCGTCCGCACGCTTGCTGAACTGCAGGGCTTCCCATGGCGCATGGCCCATCTGCCTAGCCGGGTCAAATAACGCATCCGCATCCAGCTCCGGATAGTCCCGCACAACAAGATCCCGCAGTGGAGTGCGCGCGGCCTGAGCCTCCTGGCATAAGGTCTTTACCGCCGCCTGGGCATCGGGCCGCGGTATCTGCGCCGCCAGGGCAAAACTCAGTGCTTCGGCGTGGATCAGGCCCCGCCCGGCTGAAAGCGCCGTCGCCATAGCCTCAGCGCGCGGCGAAATATCTGCGCAAAGCTCCTTGCCTGTTCTTGCTGCACTTGCCGCGCCCAGAACGATCTGCGGCAGGCACATCCATTCGGTAAACCAGGCTGCTCCGTCGCGCTGATGCTGCTGCATTGAGGCGCCCTGAAGGACGGAGGACAAGCCGCTGCCTTGCCGGGCCAGCGCTGCCAGCGCTGAGGGCGCCACCGGGTTCTGCTTCTGCGGCATGGTGGAAGAGGCGCCGGCTCCTCCAAGCGAGACTTCTTCAGTCCCGCTTTGCGTCAATGCGGTGCAGTCCTCGCCGATCTTGCCGAAGGCCAGGGTCACACGGAGCAGCCAATCTGCGATCCGCAGTACCGGCGTCCGGTCCGTGTGCCAATTGCGTCCTGGATCCCGCAGCGCCAGTCCCTTTGCCATGGCTGCCCGCACTTCCGGTGCCCTCGGCCCCAGCGCGCTGGACGTGCCCGCCGCGCCGGAAAGGGACACCATCAGGCAGGACTGCCGCAAGCCGGGCAGCTCTTCCAGCAGGTTCAGCAGCGGGGTGCCCCAAGCCGCCGCCACCGCGCCAAAACTGGTGGGGGTTGCGTGCTGCCCGTAAGTGCGGGCGGCCATCGGCAGCTCCGCATGCGCCCTAGCGAGTTTGCCGAGCGATAGGACAGCGGCCTTCACGTCCGCCTCAACCAGCGCCAGCGCCTGGCGCAGCCGAAGCATCAGCGCGCTGTCCATGATGTCCTGCGAAGTCGCGCCCCAATGCACATACTGAGCATGTTCGGGCGCCTTCATTTCTTCGCGGAATGCGGCCACCAGACCCGGCACCGGCACACCGTTCTGCCCGGTGGGCCGTTTCAGCACACCCGGGTCGACGGCGATTTCCACCACGGCCCGCCCGATCGCGGCAGCGCTTTCCTGCGGGATCACGCCTGCCTCGCCTTGCGCCTTGGCCAGGGCGCCCTCCACCAGCAGCATCGCGCGCACTTCGGCGCTGTCCGAGAACAGCCGGCTGACTTCGCCGCTGCTGAATAAGTCGCCATAAACCTGGCTGTCAAAGACAGAGCCTGCCATCAGAAGTCCTTTACGATCTGCCCCAATAGCTCTGCCAGGCCTTCAGGGTCGGCGAAGAAGGGCGAGTGGGAGGTATTCAAATTATGGGGCCGCCCTGTCGGCAGGCGGGCCGCCATCTGCGCCTGGTATTCCGGCGGAATGATCCGGTCTCCAGTGCAGCGGATGTAGGCTTTGGGCACAGCCTCGAACCGTTCGCTCAGGCGGATCGGCGTGTCCTGCGGCAGGATCGGCTGCACACAGAGGTTTTCCATGGCGAAGCGCACGGCTTCCGCCGGGCAGTCGTGGTAAAACAAGTCAGGCGTTGTTTCCGGCATCAGGCTGTAAGCGGTGCCTGCCGTGTTCTTCTGAGTGGCGCCTTCAAGCGTTTGCCGCGGCCCTGCCTTGCGCATGTCGATCAGGGACATGCCGCTGACCGGCAGATAGGCGCAAAGGTAAATCAGTCTGCGCACGCGCGCCGGATGCGCCTCTGCCGCAGCGGAAATGGGAAAGCCGCCCCAGGAATGCCCGACGATCACAGTGTCAGGGGAGGAGGCTGCCGCAACCGCCTCGGCTGTTTCGGCCAGTGTCACGCCCGCGGGATCGCGCCCGTCCGCGTGGCCGGGCAGAGTGATGGCGCGAGCAGTGTGGCCGCGGGCCTCCAGCGCCGGGATCACGTCGCGCCAGCACCATGGGCCGTGGCAGGAGCCGTGAACAAGAAGAAACTCAGCCAATGTGCCCAGTCTCCCTCAGGAAGGCCGCCAGGCGGTCAGCGTATTCATCCGGCTGCTCGACGCAAGGAATATGGCCTGCACGCCGGATCAGATGAAACTGGCTGCCGGGGATCAGGTCCACCGTTTCACGCACCAGGTCGGGCGGGGTGGAGCCGTCCTCGGACCCCGCAATACCGAGGCAGGGCAGCCTCAACCCGCTGGTCGGCGTGTAGAAATCGGTGCCCGCAATCGCCGCGCAACAGCCGGCATAGCCGTCGCGCGATTGCAGCACGAGCATGTTTCGCCACAACTGCAGCTCCGGCGTGGCGCGGAAGCCGCGGGCAAACCAGCGTTCCATCACCGCATCGGCCAGCGCCTCGATGCCATCTGTCTGAACCGTTTGAACCCTTTCCTTCCACATCTCGGCGGTGCCGATCTTGGCTGCGGTGTTCGACAGCACTAGTGCCCGCACCTGATCCAGCCGCTTCACGGCAAGTCCCTGCGCGATCATGCCGCCGATCGACAGGCCCACGAACATGCAGTCGCGCACTTCCAGGTGGTCCAGCAGCCGCTCCGCATCCCGAATAAGCGCACCCATCGAATAGGGGGCAGGCGGGCAGGAGGACAGCCCATGCCCGCGCTTGTCGTAGCGGATGATGCGCAATCCTGCGGGCAGCCTTTCCACCACAGCATCCCAGACCCTCAGGTCCGTGCCGAGCGAATTGGCAAACACGATGGGGGCGCCGCCTGCGTCGCCGTCAACGCGGTAGTGAAGCTGGACGTCGCCCAGATCTGCGATCTGCATGGAGAACCTCGTTTCTGCTCCGCCGCAGTCTACCTGCGCCGGGGCAGGAAGGTAAAGCAATCGGCCAAGCTCAGCTTCTCAGCTCCATATGGGCCATGATCTGCCCGTGATCCGAGGCCAGTTTATTGTAAGGCGCTTCCGGATGGCTGCCATCGGTTAGGTGGTCGTTGAATACGCTGTAGTAGTGCATCTTGCCGACCGCTCCGTGCCAGTCCGGGTCGAAGTGGCGGGACATGTAGATCTGGTCGATGCTCTCGTGAACTCCGCCAAAGGCCGTGGTGTAGACCACATCGCGCAGGGATTTCCGCAGGAACATTTTCTCCGCCGAGCGCAGCCGAACCCGGTCGATGGCTTCGCGGATCTGCGCGTCCTCTGCCTCGCTGTAGCGGTCGCCTGCATGCTCAGCATCATGGCGCAGCATCCAGGCATAGTTCTTGAACGGCGCCTCACCGGAAATGATCTCGCTGCTCACAGCATGTTCACCGTCGTTGAAATCCCCCAGGACCATTACCGGGCGGCCTTGCTCCAGCTCCTCCAGCACCGCCCGGCGCAGCACCCAGGCTTCGCCCATCCGCCGCAGGGCCGCGCGCAGTGATCCCATTGCCCGCCCAGCCCCATCATAGGCCGTCAGCACCGTCTCAGGCGGGTAGGGGGCGCCTTGCGGCTTGATGTATTCACCCAGTTTCGACTTCAGATGGCAGTTGAACACGCTGATCACCTGGTCTCCAACCGGCACACGCACCTTCAGGATTGGGCGAGACAGGCGGCGCAGAGTGTAAAAGCCCGCGTCTTCTTCCTCGCCCAGGCACGCCATCGGAATATCCAGCGGCTGAGACAAGTCCTGGATCACGTCCGGCTCGCCTTGAAAGCCAAAGCGCGAAAGTACCGCCAGCCCGGGCCGCCGCTTGCCCGGCTCGTCCGCATCATTGAGGTTCGGAGCAAAGGCCAGCTCTGCCTCGGAATATGAGCCATAGGCCAGTTTCTGAAAAATTGCCTTGCGGTGATAGCGTTTGGCGGGATCGGGGAGGCTGGCTGCATTGGCTTCTGCCCCGCGCCGGTCGGTCTCGGCGATCACTTGGCGCAGTGGAGTTTCCTCGAAAATTTCCTGAAACCCGACAATATCCGCGTTCAGGGTCAGCAGCTGGTCGGCCATCCAGTCGGCCTTCCAAGCATATTCCTCCGGCGTGTAGCTTTGGAACCGGTAGTATTCCCGCTCCGGGCCGATCAGGTTTTTGACGTTGAACGAGGCGATGGTGAAACGTGTCATGACGTGTCCCCCTGGCTGCCGTGCGGACAATCGCGCGGCCAGGTCTCAAGCATAGCGCGAGAGCGCCTCCCGGAACAGCTCTGCATCCACATTGCCGCCGGTTGCCACGGCAATCACCGCATCGCCTTCAATCTGGTCCGCGTGGAACAGGGCTGCCGCCAGCGATGCGGCCCCGCCCGGCTCCAGCACGATTTTCAGCCGCAAAAAGGCCAGCGCCATGGCCTGCATCGCCTCATCCTCGGTGATCACAATGCCTGGTCCGCACAGGCGGCTGAGGATCGGGAAAGTGATATCCCCCGGCTGCGGTGTCAGGATGGCGTCGCAGATGGATCCGGATTGGCTGGGGTTCTGCCGGATTTCGCCTGCCGCCAGCGACCGGGTCACATCGTCAAAGCCTTCCGGCTCCACCGGGCGCACCCGCAGGCCCGGTGCGCGGGCTTCCAGCGCCAGGGCAATGCCGGAGGACAGCCCGCCGCCGCCGCAGTTGACCAGCACATCCGCTTCGGTGATGCCCGTTGCTGACGCTTGCTCCGCAATCTCCAGCCCGCAGGTGCCTTGGCCCGCAATCACCAGCGGCTCGTCATAGGGTTTGATCAGTGTCAGCCCGCGCGCTTCCGCGTGCAGGGCGCCAACCGCCTCGCGGCTTTCGCCGCCCGCACGGTCATAGAGCACCACCTCAGCACCCAGATCGCGGGTGTTCCGGATTTTTAGCTGCGGTGCGTCAGCGGGCATCACGATCACCGCAGGCGCGCCATGCGCCTTGGCGGCCGCCGCCACACCCTGCGCATGGTTGCCGCTGGAATAGGCGATCACCCCGCGTTTGCGCTCATCTTCACCCAGTGCCGAGACCGCCGACCAGCCGCCGCGGAACTTGAACGATCCGGTATGCTGCAGGCATTCCGCCTTCACCAGCAGGTGCCGCCCGGCGATCTCGTCCAGAAACGGCGAGGACAGCAGCGGAGTCTTGCGGGCATGGCCCTTCAGCCGCTCCGCCGCGGCTTCGATCATGGCAATTGAGGTCATCTGATCTGGTCCAGAACTGAATGGATGAGGGCGAGCGCTTCCGGCTCGTCCAGAAAGGGCACATGGCCGCGGTTCGCTATTTCGGCGGCCTGCAACGCGGGCAGGCGGCGCAGCATCTCCGCGAAGGTTCCGGCGCTCAGAATATCGGAGTTCGCGCCGCGGATCACGCCGCCGGGCAGGCCGTCCAGCGCCAGGAACAGCGGCCAAAGATCCGGCGGCGGTCCCGCATCTGCCTGCGCCAGCAGCGCGTCGCGCAAGCGCGGGTCATAACGCAGGGAAAGCCCTTCCGGCGTTTGGTCGTAAAAGGCTTCTGCCTCCTCCCTCCAGCGGGCGGCGGGCACGTCAGGAAAAGTGGGTGCCATCAAGGCGCTGAGGGTCTCAGCGGCCTGTGCCCAGGTCTTTGCCGCCGGGCGGCGGCCCACGTATTCCATGATCCTTGCAATGCCGCCGGGCGGGATCTCCGGGCCGACGTCATTCAGGATCACCGCCGAAAGCCTGTCCTTGGCCATTGCCGCCAGCGTCATCGCGACCAGCCCGCCGCGAGAGGTGCCAAGGATGGCGGCTTGGCCGAGACCCAGATGATCCAGCAGCGCCAGCACGTCCTGCGCCTCGCGCAAAACGTTGTAATTCAAGAAGTCCGGGTCATGATCCGACTGCCCGCGCCCGCGCGCGTCCAGCGTTATCATCCGGTACCGTGCGGCATGCGGTTCGAAGTAGCGGAAATCCCGGCTGTCCCGGGTCAGACCCGCAAGGCACAGAAGCGGCGGGCCTGTGCCGGCATCTGAGTAGTGCAGCTGCAGCCCGTCAGAAGTGCCAAAATGTGGCATGCGCGCTTCAGCCCTTGGCGAGGTCAGGGATAGTCGTCAGATCCGGCAGGATATGCGCGGGTTTCCAGGGCAGCCGGTCCACTGGCTCGCCGGCGCGGTTCACCCAGGCGGTGGTGAAGCCATAGCCGGAAGCGCCCGCTGCATCCCAGCCGTTGGAGGAAACGAACAGCACGTCTTCCGGTGCGCAGCCAAACCGCTTTCCGACCAGATCGTATACCCGGGCGTCGGGTTTGAAGGTGCCGACGCTTTCCACCGACAGCACATCATCCAGCACGCCCCCCAGCCCCGCTGACTGCACCGCACCATCCAGCATCGCGGGGGAGCCGTTCGACAGGATCGCAGTGTTCATGCCCGCGTCTTTCAGTGCTTGCAGCATCGCAGGGACTTCCGGGTAGGCCTGCAGCTCCCAGTACAGATCCAGCAGCCGCTGGCGCAGAGCCGTATCGCCGTGCAGCCCCGTCGCCTCCATCGCCCAGTCCAGCCCATCCTGGGTCACGTTCCAGAAATCGGCGTGGGCATTGGTGATGGAGCGCAGCCAGGTGTACTGCAGCTGCTTCAGCCGCCAGTGGCTGGCCAGCTCCGCCCAGTTGTCCTGCAGATGCGGAAACTCCGGCTCGCTGGCGGCCTGGCGGGCAGCGGCGGCCACATCGAACAGGGTTCCGTAGGCGTCAAAAATACAGGTGGTGATTGGCATGGGGTCCTCCCTTGCGGCGAGAGTTGCACGAAGGCAGAGAAGGGGCAAAGCGGGAAATTGTACCCATACGGGTTTACATCGCGTCTGCGGGCGCTAGGCTGCACGCCTTTATCAACCCGCAACCAATTGGAGGTCTCATGACCGGGGTAAAGAACGGCGACACCGTACGCATTCACTACACAGGCAAGCTGACGGATGGCACCGTTTTCGACAGTTCCGAGGGGCGCGACCCGCTGGAGTTCACCGTGGGCGCAGGCCATGTGATCGCGGGTATGGACGCCGGCCTTGAAGGGATGGGCGTTGGTGAAAAGAAAACCCTCGAAATCCCCTGCGCAGAGGCCTATGGCCCGATCAACCCCGCCGCACGGCAGGAAATCCCGCGCGAGGGCATCCCGGCGGACATCCCGCTGGACCTTGGCACCCAACTGCAGATGCAAAGCCCTGATGGCCAGGTGCTTCCGGTGACCGTCGTGGAAGTCAGCGAGGAAACCGTGACCCTGGACGCCAACCATTTCTTGGCTGGCAAGGATCTGGTGTTTGATATCGAGCTGGTTTCGGTAAACTGACATCTTTCGCACCGCAGGCGGGGGCTCCCGCCCATTGCGGTGCGGTCTGCAGATTGCATTGTCACCTGTTGGGCCCGGCGGCGCAGGTCCGTCAGGCGGGAACGTGATAGGGGCCTTAGCCGGCGGTTCGCCTTGCCTGGGCGCCGTCAACGAGAGCGGCAATGCTGTTTGCCGCGCTTTCCGCGAACTCTTCCAGCGTGGGCCGGGCGGCACCGGAGCGGGCGCGCAAACCGATAGAGTGAAGAGCCGCGGCGGCTAACCCCGCCGCCGTTTCCAGATTCTGCGGTGCGGCCAAAGGGGCATGGCGCTCCAGCAACCGGCGGAACTGATCGTCGCTTTGGTTCAGCTTCTCCAGCAGCTTTTCGCGGATCTGCGGATGCGCAGGCGCCTCTGCCCCGGCGGTGGAAAAGACCAGGCAGCCCCGGCCGCCGTCCTCTGTCAGGTAAAGGTCCAGCATCGCCGAGAAGACTGCCCGCAGTGCCGCGTCGAGCGGCGCATCTGCGGGCACCTTTTCAACCAGGTATGCCCTTGTTCTGGCCGCAAAATCGTCCATCGCCGCCAGAAACATATCCTCTTTGCCGCCGAAAGCGCCGTAAAGACTGGGCCGTACCAGCCCGGTTGCCTTGGCCAGATCGTCAAGCGAGGTTGCGGCAAAGCCCTTGGCCCAGAAGCAGCGCATGATGGCCTGCCGCACCTCGGTCTCGTCGAACTTGCGCGGGCGCCCGCGGCCCCGGCTCATTCCGGGAAATCCGCGCCGTGCAGCATGTCGCAGAAATGCGGCTGGTGGAAACCCGGCACGTTCCGGCGGGCCACATCTGCCCCGAAGTTGTGCATCGCTGTCATCGGTTTTTCCGCATAGATCCGGGTCAGAGCCTGTTCCATGGCCTGTTTGAAGCCGAGGCGGGGGTAGGCGTCAAGCACCTGTTCCATCAGTTCCGGGGTGATCCTGTCGTGCGGGATCACGCCGACGTCAATGCCCGCACCGATTTGCACCAGTGCTGCTTCCGGCGATTTCTTTTGCGGGATGGAAAACGTGGTGTGCAGTGCGATGGCGTCCCAGACCCGGTCGATGCGGGACTGCTCCACATTCTGTGCTGCAAGAAAACGCGCGGCGGCATCCGCGGCATCCACTTCAAACCGGTCATCACCCTTGTAGGCTTCTGTCAGGCCCAAATCATGCAGCATGGCGGCGATGTAGAACAGCTCCGGATCATAGGTCATATCCATCTTCCGAGCCATCAGCGCGCCGAACGCATGGGAGCGGCTCACATGGTTGTAGAGGAAAGGCGCGCTGGCCATGCGTGCCATCTCATCGGCGGCGGCGCACAACGCGGTATCCGGCGGGGTTACAAGGTCAGTCAGTGGCACATGAATTCTCCTGCGTCTGCAATGCCGGTTATTATTATGCGATTCGTTATAAAATACAGACGGCAAAGTGCTGGCAAAAGAAAAGGCGCCGCAAGGGCGCCTCAACTTTTGAAATTGCGGGCAGTTGATCACAGGTGATCCGGCTGCGGCATCCCCAGGACATGGAACCCGCCATCGACCCGGATGATCTCGCCGGTGGTGCAGGCGCCGGCATCCGAGGCCAGGTAGACAGCCGTGCCGCCGACCGCCTCCAGCGTCGCGTTGTCGCGCAGCGGCGCGTTCTGGGCGGTGTGCTTGAAAGTCTTGCGCGCACCGCCGATGGCGGCCCCGGCCAAAGTCTTCATCGGACCGGGAGAGATTGCGTTCACGCGGATGCCTTCCGGGCCCAGATCGTTGGCCAGGTAGCGGGTCGCGGATTCCAGCGCCGCCTTGGCAACACCCATCACGTTGTAGTTCGGGACCACCTGGTTCGAACCCTGGTAGGTCAGGGTCAGCAGGGTGCCGCCACCGTCCTTCATCAGCGGGTAGGCGCGGCGTGCCACCTCGATGAAGGAATAGGCCGAGATATCCAGCGAGTTTTTGAAATTCGCCCGGCTGGTGTCCAGAAAGCGGCCGGTCAGCTCGGACTTGTCCGAGTAGGCAATCGCATGGACCACGAAGTCGATCGTGGGCCAGCGTCCCGCCAGCTTCTCAAACGCAGCATCCAGCGAGGCATCGTCGGTCACATCCACATCGACCATGAAGTCAGAGCCGACGCTCTGCGCCAGTGGCTCCAGCCGCTTGCCAAAGGCTTCGCCCTGGTAGGTGAAGGCCAGCTCGGCCCCGGCATCCGCCATGGCCTTGGCAATGCCCCAGGCGATGGAGCGGTCATTGGCAACGCCCATAATCAGGCCGCGTTTGCCTGTCAGCAGTCCCGCCATCGTCGCTTATCCCTTGTACTTGCTAAGAACCATCGAGCCGTTGGTGCCGCCAAAGCCGAAGCTGTTGGTCATCACCGAGTCGAGGCCGGCGTTTTCCACCAAGCTGGTGGCAATCTCACCCGGCAGGATGCCTTCGGCGAGGGTGTCGACATTGATCGACGGGGTAATAAAGTCGTTATCCAGCATTAGCAGGCAGAAGATCGCCTCCAGCGCGCCGGCAGCGCCCTGGGCGTGGCCGGTCATCGACTTGGTCGAAGAGATCGGCGGCACGTTGCCTTCGCCGAACACACGGCGGGCGGCTTCAACTTCGCCAACATCGCCGACCGGGGTCGAGGTGCCGTGCGCGTTGATGTAATCCACCTTGCGGCCTTCGGGCAGGGTCGACAGCGCCAGTCGCATTGCCCGCTCGCCGCCTTCGCCGGAGGGCGCCACCATGTCGTGGCCGTCGGAAGTGGCGGCAAAGCCGGTCACCTCGGCATAGATCTTGGCACCGCGGGCCAGCGCATGCTCCAGATCCTCCAGCACCACGATGCCGCCGCCACCGGAGATCACGAAACCGTCGCGGTCCTGGTCAAAGGCGCGCGAGGCTTTCTCCGGCTCATCGTTCTTCTTGGAGGACATCGCGCCCATGGCGTCGAACAGGCAGGAAAGGGTCCAGTCCAGCTCCTCGCCGCCGCCGGCGAACATCACGTCCTGCTTGCCCATCATGATCTGCTCCGCTGCGTTGCCGATGCAGTGCAGCGAGGTCGAACAGGCCGAGGTGATCGAGTAATTGATGCCCTTGATCTTGAAGGCGGTCGCCAGGTTCGCCGAGATCGTCGAGGACATACATTTCGGGACGGCAAAGGGGCCGATCCGCTTGGTGGCGCCGGACTTCAGCACGGTCTGATGCGCGGTCAGCATGGCAGAGGTCGACGGGCCGCCGGAACCGGCCACCAGCCCGGTGCGCTCGTTCATCACCTGATCCTCGCTGAGGCCCGCATCGGCAATCGCCTGGCTCATGGCGATATGGGCATAGGCCGCACCGGGGCCCATGAAACGCAGGGTACGCTTGTCCACATGCTCGGCGACGTCGATCTTCAGCGTGCCGGCCACCTGGCTGCGGAAGCCGTGCTCAGCCATTTCCGGGCTGGCAACGATGCCGGATTTCCCGGCCTTCAAAGAGGCGGCGACCTCTTCGGCATTGTTCCCGATGGAGGAGACAATCCCCAAACCGGTGACGACGACGCGGCGCATGTGCGTACTCCTGTTTCTGTGACTTTTGTCCTGCCGGGAAGCGTATCAGCTTTCGGACAGGGCCACTTTCATATCCTTGACCTGATAGATCACTTCACCGTCGGCCTCGACGATGCCGTCCGCGACACCCATGGTCAGGCGGCGTGTCTGCACGGCCTTGGTGAAGTTGACGCGGTAGGTCAGCATCTTGCGGTCCGGACGCACCATGCCGGTGAGCTTCACCTCACCCACACCCAGCGCGTAACCGCGCCCCTGCCAGCCGCGCCAGCCCAGGTTGAAGCCGGTCAGCTGCCACAGGCCGTCGAGGCCGAGGCAGCCGGGCATGATCGGGTTGCCGGGGAAATGGCAGTCGAAGAACCACAGGTCCGGGGTGATGTCGAACTCCGCAATCACATGGCCTTTGCCGTGCTCGCCGCCATCGCCGGAAATTTCGGTGATGCGGTCCATCATCAGCATCGGCGGGGCCGGCAGCTGGGCGTTGCCCGGACCGAACAGCTCGCCCCGAGCGCATTTCAGCAAATCGTCCTTGTCAAAGCTGCTGGGGTAATCGGCCATCCGGGCGCATCTCCTGCGTGAGGTTCGTGTATATATATATCTGGATCCCTGTAGCACCCGGCCAAAGGGTCCTGCAAGGGGACCCCGCGTCACTTCCTGCGCTGATTATGCCACAAGGGCTATGGAAAGCGCTTGCCAGCTGCGAATGAATTTCATTTGAAAAACCCCGGGTGTTGCTCCTATATATACGGTCAGCAACGCGACGCAGGACCTGCTCATGACGCCAAACAGCGAAGAAGTGGCCACACGCTGGCTGACAGATGCCGGGCTGAGACCCACCCGTCAGCGGGTTGCGCTTGCCGAATTGCTGGTGGGCGATGGCAAGCACCGTCACATCACCGCAGAAAGCCTGTTCGAGGCGGCCAAGAAAAACGGCGCCGCGGTGTCGCTAGCCACGGTCTACAACACGCTGCGCGCCTTCTGCGACGCTGGTGTGCTGCAGGAAATCCCGCTGGACGGCTCCAAGAGCTATTTCGACACCAACACCCACGACCATCCCCATTTCTTCTGGGAGGACGAGGGCCGTGTGAGCGATGCGCCGGCGCAGGAGCTGGTGATTCACAAGCTTCCGGAAGCGCCCGAAGGGATGGAGATCGCCTCAGTCGACGTGGTGATCCGCCTGCGCAAGCTCTGATCTTCCTTCGCTTAAAACGTTTCGCAGAATCTCGTGTGCCTGGAAAGCCAGGGAGGTCCCGGGCAAGTGTGCATGGGCGGCGAGAATCACAGGCTCTTCCGCTGCCGGATCGCTGACCCGCACCGCGCACAGTGGTTTGCCGTCATAGCTCATCCCGCCGGGGGGCAGGCTGTAGCTGATGCCAACGCCTTCGCCATTGGCTGCCAGGCTGCGCAGCAGCTCCAGCGAATCCGCCCGGTGCGCGATCCGCGGCACCAGCCCATGTGTTTTGAAAAGCCCCAGCATATGCTGCAGTGACATCCCCTCTTGCGACAGCACCAGCGGGAATTTTGTGAGTTCCTGAAGGGTAAGGCCGCTGCGCTCGGCCAGCGTATGTCCTGGGGGCACAAGCGCGTGCGGCACATAGCGGTCCAGCTCAATCCGGCTGAACGCGGCATCCAGTCCCAAATCATAAGTGATTGCCAGATCTGCTTCACCTTCGGTGAGGGCCGTGATCAAGGGTTCGAACCCGCAGGCGCGGTGGCTGATTTCGATCTCGGGCATAGCCTCGCGCAGGGCTTTAAGCGCCGGTGCCAGCAGGAAAGGCGCCAGGTCCGAAAAACACGCCAACACCAGCCGCTTTTGCCCGGCTCCAGCGCCCTTGGGGTCTTCCAACTGGGCGGCCTGATCCAGCAGCATTTGCGCCTTCTCTGCAAACAGCCGCCCTTGCGGGGTAAGGGACAAAGCGGCTCCGCGCCGGCGCAGGAACAGCGGGTGGCCCAAATGGTCTTCGATCCGGCTGAGGGCTGCGGACAGGGCAGGCTGACTCACATGCACGGCCTCGGCCGCGGCCGACAGGCTGCCGTGCCTGGAAACGGCGCAGATGTATTCGTAGTGGCGCAAGGTGAGGTATAACATGTGCTGAAGGGTATCTTAGAAAGATATGATTTGAAACTATGCCAGTGCCGCGGCAGGAAGGGCGCATCAGAAATGCATCATTCAGCAGCGGAGGCAGCAATGGTCCACCCCCTCATCACCCCGGAACATGTCGAGCAATACCAGCGCGACGGTGTGGTCCTGATCCGCGGGCTGTTCGCGGAGCAGGTCGAGTTGCTGCGTGCGGGCGTCGCCGCCAACATGGACAACCCGGGCCCCTATGCCTCGAATAACGAAAAGGCAGGCCAGACAGGGCGCTTCTTTGACGATTATTGCAACTGGACCCGGATCCCGGAGTTCCAGCAGGCCATTCAAGAGTCCCCTGTCGCAGAAATTGCCGCCGACCTGATGAAATCCACCTCGGTGCAGATGTTCCATGACCATGTGCTGGTCAAGGAGCCAGGCACCTCGATGCCGACCCCGTGGCATCAGGACGGTCCCTACTATTTTGTCGAAGGCGAACAGACCATCAGCTTCTGGTCGCCGCTGGATGAAGTGAAGGAGGCCACCCTGCGATGTGTGGCCGGTTCGCACAAATGGGAAAAGGAAGTGCTGCCGACCCGCTGGGTGTCGGAAGAGGACTTCTTCCCGGATGAGGGCCAGTACATGCCGGTCCCGGACCCGGATGCCGAAGGCATGACCGTGCTGGAATACCCGATGCAGCCGGGTGATGCGGTGGCCTTCAACTACAAGATCCTGCACGGTGCGCGCGGCAATACCTCCACGTCGCGCCGCCGCGCATTCTCGCTGCGGCTGGTGGGCGACGATGCCCGCTATGTGGAGCGCCCGGGCCGCACATCGCCGCCGTTCCCGGGCCACGATATGCAGCCTGGCCAGCGCCTGCGTGAAGACTGGTTCCCGATCTTGCTGCAGCGGTAAAGGGGAGGGGGCGTTGCCCCCTCGGCCTGGCGGCCTTCACCCCAGAGTATTCTTGCAAAGATGAAAGCCGGCGGCCTATTTCTTCAGGTCGCGGCGGATGCCCATGTTCTCAGCGTTGGAGAAGGAGCAGGTTTTGCAAATGCCGAACTGCTTGAGGAAGCCGCGCTTGCGGGCACGGGCGGCCTCGTCCGAGCGGTAGGCGGCGAGGAAGCCGTCCTTTTCCACATTAGGCAGCTGGATTACCTGGTCGTAGTCGATGCAGCACAGTCCCAGATCGCCGTTCCAGAACACCACCGACTGGAACAGCGGCACCGTGCACATGGCATGGCTGGTGTGGCGCGGGTGGCGGCGCAGTTCCTTCTGCCGCGGCAGGAAATGCGCGAATTCGCGTTTCTGATCGGCAGAGGTGTACGAGCCGATCGAGAAGGTCTTGAACCGGACCCGGTCAAAACCGGCATCCTTGGCCCAGGCCTCCATTTCGTCCATCTGCGGTTCGGAATAACTGGTCAGCAGCGTCTGCAGCACGGTGACAGGCGACTTGGAGCCGATCTGCTTCTTGATGGCCAGGAACTCCTCAATGCTGGCCTTGACGTCATCGAAGTCGGAATTGACCCTGTAGGCTTCCTGCGCCTCCTTTGAAAATCCGTCCATGCACAGGTTCACCCGGGCCAGCCCGGAGCGGATCAGCCGCTCGCTCATCTCCGGCGTCAGGCGGGTGGCGTTGGTCGACAGATAGGTGTCATGGCCGTTTTTATGGGCATAGTCGATGAAGTCCGGCAGGTCCTTGTGCAGCGTGGGTTCGCCCGAGAAGCTGAAATAGATTGCGGGCTTTTCGCGCTGGTCCTTGAAATCGTCGATGATCTTGCGGAACACATGCGGCTTCATCATGCCGCGCTTGCGCTTCATCGCAAACGTCACCGGGCAGACAGGGCAGCGCAGGTTGCAGCTGTTGGTGGCGTCGATGATGATGATCTTGGGTGGGCGGCGGAAGAAGGACAGCGGCAGCAAGCGGGCCAGAAGGTGCAGCGCCCGTTCGTGCAGACCCGGCGGGTTGTCGGGCAGGTCTGGCTGCGCGGAGCCCGGATTGAGGTCGGGGGCGGGGGCGAGATCTTGCATGGGGCTGTCTCCGATCTGTGCGTGCACAATCAACCTTAAAGACTGCGGGCCGACTGGCAAGCTTTTGGCCGGTCACAGACCGTGAGGTGTGCGTGAGAGGCCGCCGCTGGCTTGGAGCCTGGATTGGCGGCAACAGCGGGAAATACTTCGGCGGGGCCTCTGACCAAACAAGCCGGATGGCGGCTTCCCCCCGGAAAGCCGCCATCCGGTACTGCATGCCCGGGTGTCAGCCCCCCCGGAACGCAGTGTCCGATCCTGCGTTACACCGGGGGTTTGCCCTTCACTGCGCGTGCCACCATTGCGGCAACGAAAAGGATCAGGAAGATGACGAACAGGATCTTTGCAATGCCCGCGGAAGCGCCGGCGATGCCGCCAAACCCAAGCAGCGCTGCAACCAATGCGATAACCAGAAATGTAATTGCCCAACCAAGCATGTCGTTACTCCTTATTAAGGGGCTGCCAGATGCAGCAGTCAGGTTACCAACCCGGGAACGCCGGTTTTGTTCCCGGGCCTTTGGTTCCGCGGCAGCAGATGGGCCATGATCATCCGGGTTGAAACCGGTCTGGCGAGCACCGGCCACTGCAGCCGCGGCGATCGCCTGTCCAGTTCCGATTCAGCTGTGCTGCCCATCAGCACCAGCCTGCCGCCTCGGCTGCAAACGGCCTGGTCGATCCTGAACCTGACAACCGTTTCGGATCCGCACACCATGAAAGCCACTGCAATCCGCCGGTATCTTGACAGCACCGGGAGGGCGGTTTCCTGGCCCTTCTGCACGCTGATCTCTGCAGTAGGATCGAAATCCTGTATGGCATCGCAGATATCGCAGGTGACCAGATAGCTCTTGGACGCAATCAGGTAGACATGCGCGCAGCCGCGGTTGAGCGTTTCCATTGTTTTGCTCCCCCTTTGACCCGGCACTTTGGAACTTTCCGGCTCCGGGCGCATTAAACTGTGACATAAACAAAGTGGGGAAAGATGATGTCTGCGACCGCCTGCCAGAACTGCCCGCTGCGCAAACGGGCCATTTTCACGCCGATGTCGCGCGAGGAGGTCGTCTTTACCCAATCCTTCAAAACCGGTGAAATGGTGGTGGATGCAGGCACAACAATCCTGCTGGAAGGATCAAACAGCCCGCAGCTGTTCACTGTGCTCAAGGGGATGGGCACACGCTACAAGACATTGGAAAACGGCCGCCGGCAGGTGATTAATTTCTTGTTCCCGGGCGATTTCGCCGGGCTTCAGGCCGGGCTCATGGGCGAGATGAAGCATTCCGTTGAAGCAACCACCGGCATGACGCTGTGCGTGTTCCGGCGCTCCGCGCTGTATGAACTGTTCCAGCATCATCCCGAACGCGCCTACGACCTGACCTGGATTGCCGCGGTGGAGGAGCATTTCCTTGGCGAAACCATTGCCTCTCTGGGGCAGCGAGATGCCCGGCAGCGCATCGCTTGGGCGCTGGTGCGGATATACGAGCGGCTGAAGGCCGTCGGCATGGAGGTCAAGAATGCCGTGCCGCTGCCTTTCCGTCAGCAGGACCTGGCTGATGCGCTTGGGCTGTCCCTTGTGCATACCAACAAGATGCTGAAAACGCTGCGCGACACCAAGCTGGCAGAGTGGCAGAACGGAATGCTGAAGATCCGCAACATTGCCGCGCTCGCGGAATTGGCGCTGATCGAAACCTCATCCCCGGATGTCCGGCCGCTTATCTGACGGGGCAGGATGCCCCATTTCTGGCTGAGGGCGTGATCCAGCCTGCCCGGCGGGCTGGCCCCAATTCTCCACATGGAACATTTCCCTGGGCCGCGGGTTAGTACGGTGACACACGCAACCGAAAGGACACGGCATGCTTTACTGGGCACTCGTCTTCCTGGCCGTTGCAATCATCGCCGGTATCTTCGGATTTGGCGGCATTGCCACGGCCTCAGCAGGGATCGCGCAGATCCTGTTCTACATCTTCCTGCTTCTGTTCGCTGCGGCTGTGATTGTCCGGCTGCTGCGCGGCACCTTCCGCTGAACAGTGGGGCTGGCAGCGGCCTTTTGCCGCCGCTCCGGTTTCGTTCCGCAAGCCGGATGGAACAATCCGCAGCAGCCTGCGTTTCTTCCCAAGTGAGTAACTTTAGACAGCAAAAGGAGTTTCCCATGACTGGCGCACTTACCGCCGTTCCAAGCCCTGACAAAGTTGACACCGGCGTCAGAGACACCGGCGCAATCGCAGACGGCCTGGCGGATGTGCTTGCGGATACCTACCGCCTGGTTTTCAAGACACATGCTTGCCACTGGAATGTCGAAGGCCCGGCCTTCTATTCGATGCACAAGCTGACGGAAGAGCAATACGAAAACATGGTCACCGCCGCCGACGCCTTGGCAGAGCGCATCCGCGCCCTGGGGCATCTGGCGCCGTCGTGGATGGACGAGGTGCTGAACCGCTCGAAGATTGAAGATCCCAGCGGCAAGCTCAACGCCGGCGAAATGGCGCAGGACCTGGCTGCAAGCCACGAGCGTATCGCCCAGCGGATGCACGCGCTCGCCGAACTGGCGGGGCGCCGCCGCGATATCGTGACAGAGGATCTGGCAACCGCGCGCTCCGCTTTCCACGAGCAGGCCGCCTGGATGCTGCGCGCAATCGCCAAATCCTGACCTTATGAAAAATGCCCCGCCGCCCTGCTTCCGTCCCGTCTGGCAGGGTGGAGCGAGACCCCCGGCTGAGTTGTCGGCCGGGGGTTTTCAATGCTGAGATCAAAGAAAGACCCGGGCCGCAACGGCGGCCCGGGAAATGCAAGGGCAAGCGATTAACAGGCGTCAGGCTTTCAGGGTTTCTGTCGAAGAGAAAAACATTGCCTGGCTCACCGCTGAACGGACTTGTTCCTCGGTGTAGGGTTTGGAGATCAGAAAGGCCGGTTCCGGCCCTTCGCCGGTCAGCAGCCGTTCCGGGTAGGCGGTGATGAAGATAACCGGGCGGTCGCCATGCCTGCCGAGTATGCCGTTGACGGCGTCGATGCCGCTGGAGTTGTCGGCCAGCTGGATATCAGAAAGGATCAGATCGGCAGGCCTCTCGGCCGCCAGTTCCATGGCCCGGGCCTCGGTGCGGGCAATGCCCGTGACACTGTGGCCCATCCCCGTGACGATGGCTTCCAGATCCATGGCGATGACCGCCTCATCCTCGATGATCATGATCTGGCCCGCAGTGGCGCGCGACATTTCCTCGTAAGCGATCGAAATCAGCTCGGATGCCTCGTCTTCACCGACCCCCATGATGATGCCAACGCTGGCGGCACTGAACTCCTCGATGGTGTGCAGCAGCAGTGCTTCACGGGTGTTCGGGGTCAGCTGGCGCAAATGCCTTTGCGCCTTGGCCGCAAGCCCGGTATCACCCTCGTCTTCTCCTGCCGGTGCCCCCGAGGAGGACCAGATTGCATGGAAAACCCGGAACAGGGCCGCCTTGGGCGACAGGCCGCTGTCATAGTCGGCTTCCCCCGCCAGGATCGCCTCCAGCGCTGCCAGGGCATATTTGTCGCCGCTGCTCTGGCTGCCGGTCAGCGCCCGCGCATAGCGGCGCAGATAGGGCAGGTTGGCGCCGATCTGGCTGGCGATCAGTTCTCCCGATTGAGCGGTCATTGTGCGACGTTCCCTTTTTTTACAATATATATGGAACTATACGCACCGCCGCGCGTTTGGTTCCAGAAACAGCGCAAAAAATTGATGGATCGCATGACACAGCCACAACGTGCCCGGCCCCGCAATGAACAGGCCGACCGCGAAATCGATGAAAATCTCAAGCGCGCCTTCGATAAGGTCGCGAGCGAGCCTGTTCCGGACAGATTCACCGACCTGCTGAAGCAGCTGAAGGAAAAAGAGACCCAAGAAAAAGCGAAACAGTCAGAGGAGCACACCTCAAATGACTGATAATCTGGCCGATCCGAGAGACGACCTGGTCAATCACCTGGGCGCTTTGCGGGCCTTTGCAATAAGCCTGACCCGCAACAGCGCCACTGCCGATGATCTGGTACAGGACACGCTGGTCAAAGCTTGGACCAACATCGAGAAATTCGAAGCCGGCTCCAACATGCGCGCCTGGCTGTTCACGATCCTGCGTAACACCTTTTACTCGCTGCGCCGCAAGCGCAAGCGCGAGGTCGAAGATGCAGACGGTGCGCTGTCCGGCAGCCTGGCGCAGAAACCCGATCATGACGGGCGGCTGCACATGCGCGACTTCAATGCTGCCTTCGCCCAGCTGAACGATGAGCAGCGCGAGGCGCTGGTGCTGGTCGGCGCAAGCGGCTTTTCCTACGATGAGGCCGCAGAGATGTGCGGGGTTAAAACCGGCACCATCAAAAGCCGGGTGAACCGCGCCCGTGCCCGCCTGGCGGAGCTGATGGACCTGGACGAAGACGGCCAGATGGAGCTGACCGACACTGTCACAGCAGGGATTGTCGCTCAGCAGAGCGCCGCATGATTTCAATGCCGCGGCTGCAGGCAGGCGGGCTGCTGGCCCGCCTCGCAGCGCTGATGACATTTGCGCTGCTGCCGCTGGGCCTGATCGCTCTGTACCAGACCAATGCGGTGGTGGAGGAAGCCACCCGGCTGTCGCATGCCTCCCTGCTGGACCGCACCGAAAGGGCCGCGGCCAGGGAGCGCGAGCTGCTGCAGCGGGCAGGCGGGGCGACAGAAGGCGTCGCAGCGGCCATTTTGCCTGTTTTTGAAGACCGCCGCGCCTGCGGGAACCTGCTTCGGGCTTTTACCGAAGGCCAGAACCCGTTTACCTTTGCCGCCTTCATCACACCGGAAGGCCGGATGACATGCGCCTCAGACGGCAAGGTGCGGGACGTCTCCGAGCGGTGGATGTATCTGAAGGCCCGGCAAACGTCGCAACTGTCGTTTGCCCTGGGCCGGAACCTTTTAGGGGAAGGCGGTTCTTTCCTGCTGGCCACCAGCCCGGTGCAGCGCGATGGCATCCTGCTGGGCTATGTGTCGATTGCCATCCCGCACAGGGTGTCCGCGGTCCGGTCCGGCAAGAACTGGTCCGACAGGGGAATTCAGTTTGTCACCGTCGACGCCCAGGGGGAAATCCTGTCCTCCAGCGTGCCGGAGCAGCAGGCCGCTCAGGTGCTGCCGGTATCTGTGCCGCGGCGGGATTTGCTGGACCGCACCGGGGAGACCTTCTTTGAGGATGACCGTTCCGGCGACGAACGGTTTTTTGCAGTAACGGAGATTCTTCCCGGTCAGGTGTCGGTGGTCGGCAGCTGGCCGGTGGAAAATGCCATGACTGCAGCAAGAAACCCGGCCTCGCTGATGACCGTCGCTTTTCCCGTGCTCATGTGGCTGGCGGGGATGTCCGTGGCACTCCTCGGCCTGCAGCAAATGGTCATACGCCACCTCAGCGCGCTGCGCCGGGCTATGCGCCGCTATGCGCTGGGCGAGCGTGAAGATCCCAAGCTGGAACTCGCCAACCCGCCGCGCGAGTTCGAGGAGGCACAGCAGTCCTTCAACAGGATGGTTGTCATCCTCAGCGAGGCCGAGCGTCGGCGCGAACTGGACCTTGAGGAAAAGACAGTTCTGCTGCGCGAGGTGCACCACCGGGTCAAGAACAACCTGCAGCTGGTTGCCTCGATCATGAACATGCAGGGCCGCAGCGCACAGACGCCCGAGGCCCGCCGGATGCTGTCACAGCTGCAGCGCCGGGTGCGGGGGCTGGCCACCATTCACCGCAACCTGAACACCAACCCGGATATCACAACCGTGGACAGCCGCGACCTGATCCGGGAGCTGATCGCGGAAATCGGTTCGATGAACGCCGGAACGGGGCAGGAGATCGTGATCGAAACCGACCTGGCGCCCGTGCCGCTGAGCCAGGATCAGGGTGTCACGCTTTCGATGCTGGTGTCGGAGGCGATGACCAATGCGGTCAAATACCTGGGAGTGCCGGAAGGCGGGCGCCCGCGAATAGATGTCCGCCTGCATGAAACAGCGGAAAACTGGCTGGAGCTTGAAATCACCAACACCAAGGGGCAGCCGCTGGTCACGGAGGGTGACGGCATCCAGGGCACCGGCATCGGGGCAAGGCTGATGAGTGCATTCGCGGCACAGCTGGATGGCGCCGCCAGCACGCACGAGACCGAGGCGGGCTACACCTACCGGCTGGGATTTCCCGTTGTTGCCGGGGCGGTGCCGCCAGCCGCACATGACAAAGAACAGGATCATGACACAGCAGAACCCGCAGCCTGATGGCGTCAGCTGCCCGGAATTTTCAGTGCTGGTCACGGCGGAACAGGCTTGGCCCGCATTTGAGCGCGCTGTGCTGGAGGCCAGGCAGGAATTCACGGCGAGCTTCCGCCTGTTCGACTTCGCCACCCGGCTGCTCAGCCCGGAGGCCAGGGAAGCAGGAGAGACCTGGGCAGAGCTGATCGCCGCCGCCCTGCGGCGCGGCGTGCAGGTCCGTCTGATCGTAAGCGACTTTGACCCGGTGATGGCTGCCCCGCTGCACGCCGCCGCACAGAACACGCTCGCTCAGGCCAGAGAGATTGCCGCCGGGCTTTCGCGGGAAGAAGCCGTGCGGCTGTCGGTGACTGCGGCGCTGCATCCGGCCCGGGCAGGTATTCTGCCGCGGCTGGCGTTTTCGCCGTTCGTGCTGCGGAAACTGCGGAAACTGCCGCAGCGGCTGCGGCCCTCTGCCGCGGAAACCGGCCTGCCGCAACTGTATCCCGTCTCGCATCACCAGAAGGTTGCGGTGATCGACCGCCAGGTTCTGTACATCGGCGGGCTGGACCAGAACCGCCGCCGGTATGACACCGCCGCGCACGATCAGCCGGCGTTCAAAACATGGGCAGACGTGCAGCTGCTGCTGCGCGGCCCCGAAGCTGAAGAAGCCGCAGATCATCTCGACAGCTTTCTGGATGATATCGCCGGGCGCAGAACGCCGCCTGCCCGCAAGCACATCCGCCGCACCTTGTCGGTTCCGCGCCGCGCGGGCTTTTGGGCTCTGTCGCCGAAAACCGTTCTGCGCGAAATAGAGGAAGACCACTTGGCCGCCTTTGCCCGCGCCCGCCGCATGATCTATCTGGAAACCCAGTTTCTGCGCTCCAGCGTCATCGCCCGCGGACTGGCGGACGTCGCCCGCGGCAACCCTGATTTGTCGCTGATCCTGATCCTGCCGGGCTTGCCGGAAGATGTCGCGTTCGACGGAAATGAGGAGCTCGACGCCCGTTACGGCATGGCGCTGCAGGCCGAAGCGCTTGAGACGGTAAGCGCGGCCTTCGGCTCCCGCGCCTGTATCGCCAGCCCGGTGCAGCGCCGCATGGCCGCCCGGGACGCCCCCTCGACGCTGGCCGGCTCTCCGCTGATTTATTTGCACAGCAAGGCGCTCATCACCGACCAGGACTTTGCCATGGTCGGTTCAGCCAATCTGAACGGCCGGTCGATGCGCTGGGACACCGAGGCGGCTTTGCGGATCACCCGTCCGGACCGGGTCGCGCAGCTCTGGCAGGCGCTGGCCCGGCACTGGTGGCAGGAGGACCTGCCGCAACAGGCGCTGGACCCGGAACGCGCCGCCGATTGGTGGCAGCGTGAAATCCGCCGCAACCAGGTGCGCCGCCCGGAAGCCCGCCGCGGGCTGCTGGTGCCGCATGATCCGGACAGGATGGCAGAGCTGCAGCAGCCCTTGCCGGGCGCAACTGAAGACATCGTTTGACGCCGGCGGGGTCGCAGCCGGAAGGCAGAACGGTTCGAAATCCAACCCGGCCAGGGTTAAGAAAAGACCCGGCGCAGTGCTGCGCCGGGTCATTGAAGCTAAGGGAAACGCTCTAAACCTCTACTGCGCTTCCTGGGATTCCTCAGTGATTTCATCGCCAAGGTTCGACACATCCCTGCCGAAACCTTCAGCGGTTTCGCAGGCGGCCAATCCGGCCAGTGCCAGCAAGGCTGTCAGGATACGCATGCTGGCCTCCTTACTTGAGCTTCGAGGCCACATTGCCTGCAAAGGCATCGATGATGGCGTTGTAGAACAGATCGCTGTCGACGGTCACAATCGCTGGATCGGTACCCTCGGGGTAGTAGGCGTTCAGCTGATCCGCGGACACGGTCAAGTCATACCGCATGTCCTTGGATGCGTCGGCCATATCGATGTCGACATCGCCTTTCAGCACCCATTCGCCAACACCCAGTGCCTGCTCAAAGTTGCTGGCCAGCGCAACCGAGTCGATCTCGACATGGATTTCCGCGGCCTCTTCGGCATCAGGCTCGGCGATCTGGCCCGCCAGCTGTTCCGCCAGTGCGGTTTCCAGGTCGGTCTCAAGGCTGGTCCAGACTTTCGCCGCGGGGAGGTTCTCGATCGCGCTCAGGTCGGCAGTCACGTCAATGTCGGAAACCATGGACCCGGCCGAAACCGCAGTGGCCATGGCAGCAACGAGGGTGGTGGTGCGGATCAGATATTTCATTGTCGATGTTCCTTTCCAGTTAAGTCCCGCTCGGGGATGCACTGGCAGAACGCACGGGGCTGAGCAAAGGTTCCTGGTTCAGCCTGAAAAGCTGAGGTTGCACAGGCGCATAGGCGGATTTTTGCGGATTTCTGGCAGGTGGAACCGCAGTGCTGCCAAGGCGTTGGTTTTCAAGCCGGAGCAACCGCCAGAGGGGACATATGACACCGGAAAAACAGCCCGTTGAACATGTGCAGAAGGAAACCGGCAGCCCGGCCTGCAGAAACCGCGGCGGCATCACTGTCAGCCGGTTTGCGGAAGAACTGGGGCATTATTCGCTTCCGGCTGTGCGGGCGGTCCCGGGCCATGGCGGTGGTCACGCCGCTCCGCGGGGCGCGCTGCATTTCCTCTGTCCGCGGCGTGCCGGTCTTTTTGGCCTTCCGCGTGCCCCCGGCGCAAAAAGACCGGGCTCCGATCCGGAACCCGGTCCTGCAGGCCGCTTGGGTCTGATGCCCGCCTGGGATGCCGGTACGAGGCAGGAAACCGGAAGCCGGGCTGGCCATCAGGCGGCAGTCCTCATAAGGGCCGGAAGACCCTCATGAATCCGGTGGCTTAGCCAGGCCAGTAATCGGGCAGCGCTTCCAGCTGTTCGCGGGTCAGATGGGTGATGACGCGCACGTCGTTTTCGGCCTGCATGATCTCAATATCCCCCATGGACAGTTCGACCGGCTTCTCGCCGATGCCCAGGAAGCCGCCGACATCGATAATCACCGCTTCAACACCGCCGTTCGTGTTCACCACAACCTGCGACAGCTCGCCGATGTGCTCGTCCTTGGCGTCATAGGCAGGCGCGCCCGTCAGCGCTTGTGCCGTCACCTCATTCATGCCCAGGGGCTCCATCGCAGGCCCGTCCGCGTCAGGGATCAGGGCTGAAAACCCGCCCTCGGATGCGCTGCCGGCACTGAGCGGGCTGTCTGCGGCTTCAGAACCGGGCTGCAGCGGCGTGCTTTCTGCCTTGGCTTCGCCCATAACGCCAGCTTCGAAAGCGGCCCCGCCTGCAGGCGTTTCAAACTGGGCACCGGCCCCGGCACTGCCGGACGCGCTGCTCCCGGTTCCGGCAAAACCGGGAACCGCGGCAGCAACAATCAGCGAAGTCGAAAGCATAAGGTGTTTCATTGGTTGATCTCCTGTGTGTTCCGCACTTCAGCGCGCCTGAAATACAGCCACCCAACCCGCACCGTCCGGGAAAGTTCCGGCGCAATTGAGAAATTCTCAAAAACCTGCGCGCAGGCTTGCGGAAGGGGGCAGGTGGAAAAGGCGGCAACCGGGTGTGTTTTCCGCCTCTGCGGCAACTTGCCTCTGGCGGGGCCGCAAGCTCAGGCATAGGTGGCGGCTTGCCGTTCCCGGGTGCAAAAGCCGGCCGGAAAACATGATTGTGTGATGCGCTTTTTGATCCACGTCAAAGTTCTGGCACTTTGCTTCTGTGACAAGGACGGCAACACTGCCACAAGACGGAGAGAGTCCGTGAGCGATTCCAACCCGGCCCCCAGCCTCTACGCCGCCAGAGAGCCGATCTTCCCGCGGCGCGTGTCCGGCAAGTTCCGGAACCTGAAATGGTACATCATGGCGGTGACACTGGGGATCTACTACCTGACCCCCTGGATCCGCTGGGACCGCGGACCGTCGCTGCCGGATCAGGCGGTGCTGCTGGATCTGGCGAACCGCCGGTTCTACTTCTTCTGGATCGAAATCTGGCCGCACGAATTCTACTTTGTCGCGGGCCTCTTGATCATGGCGGGGCTGGGGCTGTTCCTGTTCACCTCTGCGCTGGGCCGGGTCTGGTGCGGCTATGCCTGCCCGCAGACTGTTTGGACCGACCTTTTCATTCTGGTGGAGCGCTGGATCGAGGGCGACCGCAACGCCCGCCTACGCCTGCACCGGCAGAAGAAGATGGATTTCCGCAAGGCTCGCCTGCGGGTTACCAAATGGACCGCCTGGTTCTTGATCGGCCTCGCCACTGGCGGCGCCTGGGTGTTCTATTTCGCCGATGCTCCAACGCTGGCCTATGACCTGGTGACACTGAACGCGCACCCGATCGCCTATTCCACCATGCTGATCCTGACCGCGACCACTTTCCTGTTCGGCGGTTTCGCACGCGAGCAGATCTGCATCTACGCCTGCCCCTGGCCGCGCATCCAGGCCGCAATGATGGACGAGGACACGCTGACCGTCGGCTACCGCGAATGGCGCGGGGAGCCGCGCGGCAAGCTGAAGAAGGGCCAGGTGGCCGAAGGGCAGGGCGACTGCATCGACTGCATGGCCTGCGTCAACGTCTGCCCGGTGGGGATCGACATCCGCGACGGTCAGCAGATGGAATGCATCACCTGCGCGCTGTGTATCGACGCCTGCGACGACGTGATGGCCAAGATCGGCAAGCCGCGCGGACTGATCGACTATATGGCGCTGTCGGACGAGACGCTGGAGCGGAGCGGTCAGCCGCCCAAGAATATCTGGAAGCACATCCTGCGCCCGCGCACCATCATGTATACCAGCCTGTGGTCGCTGGTCGGTGTGGGGCTGCTGTTTGCGCTGTTCATCCGTTCCGACATCGAACTGACCGTCGCGCCTGAACGCAACCCGACCTATGTGACGCTGTCCGATGGCTCGATCCGCAACACCTATGACGTGCGCCTGCGCAACAAGCACGGCGAGGACCGGGTGTTCAAACTGTCGATCAAGGGCGACCCGGCAATGCGCCTGCAATTGGAAGGCACGGTCTATCATTCGGTGAACGTGCCGGCTGATACGGCTCTCTTGCAGCGGGTCTATATCGTGTCCTCCAAGGGCTCGGCGCCGTCGCACACCGGCACCACCCCGGTTCGCATCTGGGCCGAGGATCTGATAAACGGGGAACGGGCCTACAAGGACACCAGCTTTAACGGCAAGGGAAATTGAACCATGGCCAAGCGCGAACGCGAATTTACCGGCAAGCACGCCATCCTTCTGTTCGGCGGCGCCTTTGCGGTGATCATCGGGGTCAACATCATCCTGGCGGTCAATGCGGTGAAAACCTTTCCTGGGCTGGAGGTGAAGAACTCCTATGTCGCCAGCCAGGAATTCGACCAGCGCCGCTCAGCGCAGGAGGCGCTGGGCTGGTCGGTCTATGCTTCTTCGGCAGGGGATCAGGTCAAGCTGGAGATCACCGACGCCGATGGAAATCCGGTGAAGGTCGCCAAGCTGAGCGCAACGCTCGGCCGGGCAACCCATGTTCAGGACGACCAGAAACCGGAATTCACCTTTGACGGCCAGGCCTATGTGGCGCCGGCCGATCTGGGGCCGGGCAACTGGAACATCCGCATGGTGGCCAGGGCCACGGACGGCACCGAGTTCACCCAGCGGGTGATCCTGCATGTGAAAGGCTGACCGCCATGACCGCCCAGCTCCGCCCCTCGCTTGCCGCCTGTCCCGCCTGCGTCGCCGCTCCGCATGAGGGTGCGGAGCAGGTGCCTACAGAGGCGCGGCTGGCGCTGTCCCTGCCGGGCATTCACTGCCAGGCCTGCATCTCTGCGGTGGAGCGGGAACTGAACGCCCATCCCGGCATCCATTCGGCGCGGGTGAACCTGACCCTGAAACGGGCGCTGATCGAGGCAGAGCCGGATTTGCGTGCTGCTGACCTGATCCCGGTGCTGGAGGGCATCGGCTATGAGGCGCATGAGCTGGATCTCGCGGCTCTGGCTGCCACCCAGAACGACAAGATGGGCCGCGACCTGCTGATGCGGCTGGCGGTGGCCTTCTTTGCGTCGATGAACGTGATGCTGTTGTCGATCTCGGTCTGGTCCGGGGCCTCGGACGCAACCCGCGACATGTTCCACTGGATCTCCGCCGCCATCACCTTCCCGGCGATCATCTTCTCGGCTCAGCCGTTCTTTGCCAACGCCTGGAGCGCCCTGCGCGTCAGGCGCCTCAACATGGATGTGCCGATTGTGCTGGCCCTGGTGCTGGCGCTGGCAACCTCGCTGTGGGAGACCTTGCTGTCGGGCGAGCACGCCTATTTCGATGCGGCACTGACTCTGACCTTCTTCCTGCTGGCCGGCCGCTACCTCGATTACCGCACCCGCGCCGTGGCGCGCTCGGCGGCTGAAGAACTGGCGGCGCTGGAGGTTCCCCGCGCTATCCGGCTGCTGGACGGGGATGAATACGAGGTGCCGGTGGCGGATCTGGCCATTGGCGATCTGATCCTGGTGCGCCCGGGCGGGCGGATGCCGGTGGACGGCGAGATCGTGGAAGGCCAGTCCGAACTCGACCGCTCGCTGCTGACCGGGGAAACCCTGCCGGTTTTTGCGGAACCGGGCCTGGCGGTCTCTGCCGGTGAAGTGAACCTCACCGGCCCGCTGACCATCCGGGCCACCGCGGTGGGCGAGGATACCTCGCTGCACCGCATGACCGACCTGGTCGCGATCGCAGAATCCGGCCGATCCCGCTACACGTCGCTGGCTGACAGTGCTGCGAAACTCTACGCGCCCGGCGTGCACATCCTTTCGGCGCTCGCCTTTACCGGCTGGTATCTCTACACCTTCGACATCCGCACCTCGCTCAACATTGCTGCTGCGGTGCTGATCATCACCTGCCCCTGCGCGCTGGGCCTCGCCGTGCCCGCGGTCACCACTGCCGCCTCGGGGCGGCTGTTCAAAAAGGGCATGCTGATCAAGCACGCCACCGCGCTGGAGCGGCTGGCAGAGGTGGATACCGTCGTCTTCGACAAGACCGGCACGCTGACCGCCGGCACGCCGGAAATCACCAATCTGGGCGACCATGCCCGCGCGGATCTGGAGATTGCCCTGGCGCTGGCCGAAGGCTCCTCGCACCCGCTGTCGGTGGCGCTGTCCCGCGCCGCGCGGAAGGCCGGGATCAAGCCCGCCAGCGTTCAGGACATCACCGAGGTGCCCGGCTACGGCGCCGAAGGCTTGTACCGCGGCAGCCGTGTCCGGCTCGGCAGGGCGGCCTGGGTCGGCGCAGAGCAGGGCAGCCAGACGGCGGCCTGGCTCGATACCGGAGCCGGGCGTGCAAAGGCTTTCCTGTACACCGATGCTCTGCGCCCCGGCGCGGCGGAGGCGGTGGCGGCGCTGAGAGCTGCAGACAAGGATGTGCTGCTGATCTCCGGCGACACCACCGGCGCGGTAGAGGGCCTGGCCCAGCGGCTCGGCATCGCCAAATGGGTGGCCGAGGCGCTGCCTGCGGACAAATCCGCCCGGGTCCGGATGCTCTCGGACCAGGGCAAGAAGGTGCTGATGGTGGGCGATGGCCTCAACGACACCGCGGCGCTGGCGGCGGCGCATGTCTCCATTTCTCCGGCTTCCGCTCTGGACGCGGCACGGGTGGCCTCCGACATCGTGCTTCTTGGCCAGGACCTTGAGCCCATAGCCGAGGCCTGCGGTGTGGCGCAGAAGGCCACCCGCCGCATCCGCGAAAACTTCCGCATTGCCACGCTCTACAACGTGATCGCTGTGCCGCTGGCCATCGCCGGGCTGGCGACGCCCTTGATTGCAGCGCTGGCGATGTCTACTTCCTCCATAACCGTTTCCCTCAACGCGCTGCGGCTGCGCTGAGCCCGCGCCTGCAACACTGGTACTGAACTCATGAGTGTCCTTGCCTACCTGATCCCGATTTCACTGATCCTCGGCACGGTTGGGCTTGCGGCCTTTTTCTACACGGTGCGCAGCAACCAGTATGACGATCCCGAAGGCGACTCGCGCCGGATTCTCAGCGATGAGTGGGACGACAAGCCAAAGCCCTGACCGGCTCCCGGCAGCAAAACACTCCCGCCCCCGCAGGTGCCCTGGCTGAGCCAGAGCCCCTTGTCGGCGTTGGGGGGGGGGGGGGGGGGGGAGGGGGGGGGGGGATGTTCGCCGGAAAATCCGTGACGACGGGCGCGAGAGCCTGCCGGGCAACGGATGGGATCAGACCATGAAAAAAGGCGCCTCCGCCGGCGCCTTTTCTGCATTTGGCTTGAGACACCGTTCAGGACGGGCCGATCGGCGCGCAGGTCACGTTGCGGGCGTTCAGGCGGCGGCAGGCCAGTTCCGCCTGCTCCTGGGTCATGCCCAGGAAGTTCGCCTCGAACCCGCGGCGGGTCTTGGCCACCTTGCGCAGGGTGCCGTCCAGCGTTTCCAGCTCAGCCAGAGCGGTGCGCAGCAGCACCTTTTCAGCCTGATAGCGGCTTGTGTAGAGCCCCACGTTGACCCCCCAGTAGCGCCCGCCGGACGTCGACAGACGGGTCACGACAACCGGTTCCGGCTCGGGCGAGGCCGCGGCCAGGCTGGCCGGGCGGGCCACCGGGCGCAGTCCGGTGAAGGGCACCTTCTGCACGGCAGCAATGACCGCGGGGGCGGCTTCCTCGGCCGCGGGCAGCGGTTCCGCCTCTGCTTCCGCCAAGGCTACGGCGATGCTTTCACGCAGCGCATCCCCCCGCACGGCGCCGTCTGCGCTGACGGTCTGAACGTTTTCGATCTGCTCCTCAGCAGTCTCTGCGTCTGCGGTTTCTGTGCCAACCGCATCAGCCGGTGCAGCTTTCTCCTCCGAAGCGGCTTCCTCCGCAGGCGGGGTTTGCAGCGCTTCCTCAAGCGCCGCCACCAGCACCGGCGATTCGCTGCTGCCCGGACGGGTTTTCGGACGCAGGCTGGTGTTGACCTGGCCGCTCACCCGGATGGTCTTGCCCGCAACCCCGTGCGAGGGCCCGTCATCGGCATCGGCAACCACCACATTGCCCGCCCCCTGATAAGCAGGCCGCTGCGGCTTGCGCAGGGCGGCGCGCGCCGGCGCCCGGCGGAAGCCGAGGTCCAGCAGTTCCGCCACTTTGGCATTGCGTGACACGGTGGATTTTCCGCCAAAGACGGTGGCAATGATCCGTTCGCTGCCGCGCTTGGCCGAGGCCACCAGGTTGAACCCGGCGGCCCGGGTGTAGCCGGTCTTGATCCCGTCGGCGCCGCGGTAGGCCGCCAGCAGGCGGCGGTTGGTATTGGGCACTTCGCGGATGCCGGCATGGGTCGAGCGGCGCGAGAACAGGTTGTAGTATTCCGGGTAATCATACAGCAGGTGCCGCCCCAGCGTGGTCATGTCGCTGGCGGTCGACAGATGCCCGCTGGCGGTCAGGCCATGGGCGTTCTTGAAGGTTGTGCGGCTCATCCCCAGCGCCTTGGCTGTGCGGTTCATCCGGCGGGCAAAGGCCGCCTCGGAGCCGGACAGGGTCTCGCCGATGGCAGTGGCGGCGTCATTGGCGGATTTCACCGCGGCAGCGCGGATCAGGTAGCGGAAGGCGATCTTCTGCCCGGATTTCAGACCCAGCTTCGACGGCGGCTCGGCGGCGGCGTTGCGGCTGATCCGGACCTTGGTGTCTAGGGTGATCTCGCCGTTCCGCACCGCCTCAAACGCAATGTAAAGCGTCATCATCTTGGTCAGCGAAGCGGGGTGCAGCCGGGTATCGGCATTGCGCGAATGCAGCACCTCGCCGGTGCGGGCGTCGATCACCATCGCCGCATAGGGGGCTGCGGCAGCCCGCTGCGGCTGCAGCGCCAGCGCAAAAACTGCCAAAAGAAAAACCGCGGCTGCCCATAGGAACCGGGTAAGGGGATTCCGGCCAGACGCCGGATTGACCTGCGTGATCACTGCCATGTTTGCCTCGTGCCGCCGGTTTTCCGGCTGACGTTTTTGCCTGTGAGCAAAATCGTAACACAGGGTTTATGAGGAATAAACAGGGGCGAAAGCGCGGCCTTGGGCGCTTCAGCCAAAGTGTGCCGGCATATTGTGTGCGGGCCGCGCCTGGCCGCTAAATACGGCAAGTCCTAATGAAAGGTTACCAAAAAAAGTTGCCGCTGCAGCGGGGCGCAGGCGGGCATGGCGCGCTTTGGAAAGCCTTCAGCCCGGAATTCCGGTCACCCAGCGTGAAAATTGGTGACGTAGAAAGGCGTGGAGTAGCTGAGGCCAAGGGAGAATTCGCAAGGCTGACGCAGATGCGCCTTGATGCGGGATTCGAGATCCGCCAGGAGCGCCCTGGAAAACGCCTCGTCCCGGTGCGGCTTGGTCAGCAGCGCGACGCTGACGTTGATATGGGTGTGGTGATACCGGTCCGTGGGGTAGGCGCGGCCTTTGCAGGCGCCCGCGCCGCTGTCGTGCTCCAGTATCACCGCCTCGATTTCGGCGAGTATGGCCTCTGCATCGACATCCAGATCGCTGGAGAATTTCAGTTCTGCGTGCGGCATGTTTCCGGGGCTCCCTTGGCGTTTGCCAAAGGGATAGCGCCGCTCAGCCCAGGCTGTCCACCAGATCCGCCAGCCCGCCGAGATCGGCGATTTCCGTGTAGCGCGGGCTGTGCTCCGGCGCTTCGGCGTGCTCGACCTCCCAGACCAGCCCGTGCGGCACATAGGTGCCCCAGCCGCCGGCCTCGATCACCGGCACCACATCGGACCGCATCGAGTTGCCGACCATCATCGCGCGCGCGGCGCCGTCGCCGTGGCGGTTGAAGATGTCCAGGTAGACCTCCGGCGTCTTTTCCGACACCACCTCGACCCCGTCGAACAGCTCGCCCAGGCCGGATTGCGCCAGCTTGCGCTCCTGGTCCAGCAGATCGCCCTTGGTGATCAGCACCACCTTGTAGCGCCCGGCCACCGCCTCCACCGCTTCGCGCGCATGCGGCAGCAGTTCGATCGGGTAGGACAGCATCATCTGGCCGGCGGAGATCAGCTCCTTGATAACCAGGGCGGGCACCCGCTCGCCGGTCACTTCGATCGCGGTTTCGATCATCGACAGGGTGAAGCCCTTCACCCCGTAGCCATAGCGCCCCAGGTTGCGCTTTTCAGCCTCCAGCAGCTGCCGTTCCAGCTGCTCCGGGCCGACGTCCGCGGGGGTGTGATCCTGCAGCAATTCGGCAAACCGTTCCTGCGTGACGCGGAAGAACCGTTCGTTGTGCCAGAGGGTATCGTCGGCATCAAAGCCGATTGTTGTCAAATTAGGTGTCAATCTGCGGGTCTCAGTCTCTTTTCCTGAACAGCTAAGAGGCTATATAAGCGTCACAGGAAATTCCATGCACCACTGGATCAAATTGCTTATGCCGCTGCAGCCCTTGATGATGACCGATCATTCTGACGACGACACGGAAGCCGGCGTCCTGACCAAGACGCGGCCCAAGACCAAGCGCCCGCCGCGCTACAAGGTGCTGCTGCTGAATGACGATTACACCCCGATGGAATTCGTGGTGATGGTGCTGGAGCGGTTCTTCGGCATGACCCACGCGCAGGCGTTTGAGATCATGCTGACGGTGCACAAGAAGGGCGTTGCCGTGGTCGGCGTGTTCAGCCATGAGGTTGCGGAAACCAAGGTGGGCCAGGTGATGGATTTCGCCCGCCGCCACCAGCACCCGCTGCAGTGCACCATGGAAAAAGAAGACTGAAGAGGCCCTTAGATGTCCGATCGCTTGTCCCTGGCCGCCCAATCGGGCGGCTTTGCTGTGCCTGCCGAGGGCCGCATCGCCGTGTTCCACCCGCGCGCTGAGCACGACCTGTCGGCGCTGCCCAAGGAGCAGCTGCTGATCATCCAGCCGTTCCGCCCGGATCACGACCATTTTGCAGGGCAGGGCTATGACTGCGTGCCATCGCCGGAGGCAGGGGCGGAGTATGCTGCCGCCGTGGTCTTCCTGCCGCGGGCCAAGGCGCTGGCCCGGATGCTGGTGGCGCAGGCCGCTGCCGCCACAGCGGGACAGGTGCTGATCGACGGCGCCAAGACCGAAGGCATTGATTCGGTGCTGAAGGACCTGCGCAAGCGCTGCGAGCCCTCGGCGCCGGTCTCCAAGGCGCATGGCAAGGTGTTCTGGATCCAGGGCGGCACCGACCTGTCCGGCTGGCTGCCCGAGGGCCCGCAGCAGGTCGAGGGCTTCATCACCGCCCCCGGCGTTTTCTCGGCAGATGGTATCGACCCCGCCTCCCGCATGCTGGCGGCGGTGTTGCCGCAGAAACTGGGCCGCTGCGTGGCTGACCTGGGGGCGGGCTGGGGCTATCTCTCGGCGCAGGTGCTGAAGCACGAGGGCGTTGAGGAGCTGCACCTGGCCGAGGCCGACCATGCGGCGCTGGCCTGTGCCCGCCTGAACGCTGCCGATCCGCGGTCGCATTTCCATTGGGCCGATGCCCGCAGCTGGAAGGCGCCGGGCCCGGTGAACACCGTGGTGATGAACCCGCCGTTCCACACCGGCCGCGCGGCGGAACCGTCGCTGGGGCAGGCCTTCATCGGCGCAGCGGCATCCATGCTGGCGGCCAACGGCAGCCTGTGGATGGTGGCCAACCGGCACCTGCCTTATGAGACCGCGCTGGCGGAACGGTTCGCCCAGGTGCGCGAAGAGGGCGGCGACAACCGCTTCAAGATCCTGCACGCCGCCAGGCCGAAACGCGGGCGCAAGTAACCGCAGACGCGGCGCAATGGCGGTTTCCAAACCGGCAGGCGCGGTCTAACGTGCGGACCAGATGCTTTAGGGGAGTACCCTTTCATGTCCTTTTCCATCTCCGGCAAGACGGCCATCGTGACCGGCGCCGCCAGCGGCATCGGCCTGGCGATCGGCAAGCAGTTTGCCGATGCCGGCGCCAATGTCATGTTTGCCGACCAGTCCGAGGCGCAGCTTGTTGACGAATTGGGCGAACAGGCCGACGAAAGCAACATCCGCTATTTTGCCGGCGACCTGCGCGAGCGGCTGACCATTGCCAACCTGCTGTCAGCCACCATCGACGCCTTTGACGACATCGATATTCTGGTCAACGGCGCCCGGCAGGTGGTGGCCACCAATGCGCTGGATCCGCAGGACGAGACTTTGGACCAGCTCTTGAACCAAAGCCTGCTGCCAACGGTGCGCCTGTCCCAGCAAGTGGCCAAGCGGATGATCAAGCAGGGTGAGGAGCGCGAGGACGACGGCCCCCTTGGCAGCATCATCAACCTCTCCTCGATTGCAGCCCGCCGCACCCACCCGGAACTGATGGCCTATTCAGTGGCTTCTGCCGCGCTGGATCAGGCGACCCGCTCGCTGGCTGTGGCGCTGGCTCCGCACCGGATCCGGGTGAACTCGATTGCCTTCGGCTCGGTGATGAGCGCCTCGATGCAGGTGACGCTGAAGGAAAACCGCAGCTTCCGCCATGACATAGAGGCACACACCCCGCTGGGCCGGGTGGCCTCTCCCACCGAGCTGACCGAGACCGCGCAGTACCTCGCCTCCGACGCCTCCGGGTTTATGACCGGGCAGGTGCTCACGCTGGACGGCGGCCGCACTCTGCTGGACCCGGTGTCCGCCCCGATGCACTGATTGGAAAGACCTGTGACTGCTGAAATGAAAGAGGAAAAGGCCCGGGCAGCTGCCTGGTTCCGGGAATTGCGCGACCAGATCGTTGCCGCGTTCGAAGGGCTGGAGGACAGCCACAGCGCGGGCCCGTTCTCGGAAATGGAACCGGGCCGGTTCGAGGTGACGGAAACCAAACGCACCTCGGACGACGGTTCCGACGCCGGCGGCGGGCTGATGAGCGTGATGCGCGGCGGCCGGGTGTTCGAGAAGGTCGGTGTCAATATCTCCGAAGTCTACGGCACCTTGGGCGAGCGCGCGCAGGCAGCGATGGCCGCGCGCAAGGGCATCCCGGGGATGAAGGACGATCCGCGCTTCTGGGCCTCGGGTATCTCGCTGGTTGCCCATATGCGCAACCCGCATGTGCCGGCTGTGCACATGAACACCCGCATGTTCTGGACCCCGCACGCCTGGTGGTTCGGCGGCGGCTCGGACCTCAACCCCTGTATCGAATACGACGCGGACACCGCGCATTTCCACGCCACGCAGAAACAGCATCTGGATCCGCATGGGGAAGACCAGTACCCGCGGCTCAAGGCATGGGCGGATGAGTATTTCTACATTCCCCACCGCAAGCGCGCCCGCGGCGTCGGCGGCATCTTCATGGATGACCAGAACTCCGGCAATTGGGCGGCGGATTTTGCCCTGACCCAGGACATCGGCCGCGCCTTCCTGCCGGCCTTTGTGCCGCTGGTCGAGAAGCGCCGGGTGCAGGGCTATTCCGAGGCCGACAAGGACGCCCAGCTGATCCACCGCGGCCTCTATGCGGAATACAATCTTGTCTATGACCGCGGCACCAAGTTCGGGCTGGAAACCGGCCATGACGCCAACGCGGTTCTGATGAGCCTGCCGCCCCTGGCCAAGTGGGTCTGAGCGGGACCGGGCCGGAACAGTAACCGCGCGCCGCTGATCAGCGGCGCGTTTTTTCTTGCGGCGGATTTACGCTGACCTGCGCTCTTGGGGGCGCGACATAGTGCTGACCTGCGCTAAGATGAAAATCAACAGGCAAAGAAAAGAGCGGTTTTCACGAAGCGGGCAGGGAGCACATCACATGCGCAGACTGGTTCTTGGGGCATTGGCACTGGCATTGGCAGCAGGATGCGGCAGACCGCCCGAAAGGGCCGTCAGCGCACCGGCGGTCACCCGCACCGAACCTGCCAACGCACGGCTTGCAGGGCTTTCCACCTATCCCCGTTTCGGCGACCGCGACCCGCATGACTGGGAAGGCCGCAAGCCCTGGTCCTACCCGGTCCACGGTATTGATGTCTCGCGCTACCAGGGCGACATCGACTGGCACAGGGTGCGCCGCTCCGGCGTCTCCTTTGCCTATATCAAGGCAACCGAAGGCGGCGACCACATTGATGCCAAGTTCCGCGGCAACTGGCGCGGCGCCCGCGCGGCGGGGGTCAAGCACGGCGCCTATCACTATTACTACTTCTGCCGCCCGGCAGCGGAGCAGGCGCGCTGGTTCATCCGCAATGTGCCGAAGGATGCAAACGCGCTGCCGCCGGTGCTGGACATGGAGTGGAACCACCGCTCCCGCACCTGCCGCACCCGGCCCGACGGCGCCACGGTGCGGGCCGAAGCGCGCAAGTTCCTGAACATCCTGGAGCGCCACTACGGCAAGCGCCCGGTGGTCTACACCACGGTGGATTTCTACCGCGACACCGGCATCGGGCGGCTCACCGGCACCGAATTCTGGCTGCGCTCCGTCGCGGGCCATCCGCAGAAAGTCTACCCGGGCAAGGCTTGGAGCTTCTGGCAGTATTCTGGCACCGGCGAGGTGCCCGGGATTGCGGGCGACGTCGACCTCAACACCTTCCGCGGCAGCCCGGAAAGCTGGCTCAGGTGGTCCGGGCAAATCTAGCGGAAAAAGGGGGGCTTGCCCCCTCTCGCCTCAGGCGCTTACCCTCAGGAATTTTTCAGCCAGATGAAGAGAGGATCCTTCCTTCATCTGACCCCAAATATCCCGGAGCGAGAGGCAGAGCCTCGCTCAGGCCTTCCAGTCAAAGAAGCCCTTGCCGGCCTTCTCCAGCAGTTTCGCTGCCATTTCCCGGCCCAGCTCCGCACCGTCTTCCACCGGGCAGGCCTGATCATCGCTGATCGCCTCCGACCCGTCCGGGCGCAGCACCTCGCCGCGCAGGCGCAGGGTGGCGCCGTCCAGTTCCGCAAGCCCCGCAATCGGCGTCTCGCAGGAGCCGTCGAGCGCGGCCAGGAAGGCACGTTCGGCGGCCAGGCGCTTGCCCGTCTCATGGTCATGGATCGCCGCCAGCATGTCGCCCGCGCGGCTGTCGTCCGCGCGCCGCTCGATGCCGATGGCGCCCTGCGCCACCGCGGGCAGCATGTCGCTGGTCTCGATCGGGTTGGCAGGCACATCGTCCATTGCCAGCCGGTTCAGGCCGGCCATCGCCAGGAAGGTGCACTCCGCCACGCCTTCGGACAGCTTGCGCAGCCGGGTCTGCACATTGCCGCGGAACTCCACCACATTCAGGTCCGGGCGGCGATTGAGCAGCTGCGCCCGGCGGCGCAGCGAGGAGGTGCCGACCACCGCGCCCTCGGCCAGATCGTGCAACGACTTCAGCGACGGCGAGATAAAGGCATCCCGCACATCCTCGCGCGGCAGATAGGTGCCCAGCAGCAGCCCCTCCGGCTGCGCAACCGGCATGTCCTTCATCGAATGCACCGCGATGTCGATGGCGCCCGACAGCAGGTCCTCTTCGATCTCCTTGGTGAACAGCCCCTTGCCGCCCAGCTCCTTCAGCGGCTTGTCCGCCGCAATCAGCGCCTGATTGTCGCCGGTGGTCTTGATCACCACGATCTCGAACGCCTCCTGCGGCAGATCGAATGCGGCGGCGAGGCGGCTGCGGGTCTCATACGCCTGGGCCAGCGCCAGCGGCGATCCGCGGGTGCCGATCTTCAGGGGCGAAGCGGGGGAGGGCAGGGTCAGTGTCATGCAGAAAGCCATAAATCAGTTTGCGTCCCGGAGGAAACCGGTTTTTGCGCATCTCACACGGGCGCCGCGCACGGGCTTTGACATAGGACAAGGCGCGTTTGCCCGGGGCGCGGCAGATCGCCCCTGCTCTTGACATTCGCCCTCGCAGGCGTGACCTCAGGGGCGAATGATAGCGAGGATGACCATGGCCGGACAAAAGAAGCTGCTGCGCGCATTGGCGGGTGAAAAACAGGATGTGCCGCCGATCTGGATGATGCGCCAGGCGGGCCGCTACCTGCCGGAATACCGCGCCACGCGGGCCGAGGCCGGGGATTTCCTGTCGCTCTGCTACAATTCCGATCTGGCCGCCGAGGTGACCCTGCAGCCGATCCGCCGCTACGGGTTCGATGCGGCGATCCTGTTTGCCGACATCCTGCTGGTGCCGCAGGCGCTCGGCGCCGATCTGTGGTTCGTGACCGGCGAAGGCCCGCGGCTCTCAACCATCACCACCGAGGCGGACTTCGCCAAGCTGGGCCCGGCGTCCGATATCCACGAGACGCTGAACCCGATTTATGAAACCGTCCGCATCCTGTCGCGCGAGCTGCCCGCGGAAACCACGCTGATCGGCTTCGCCGGCGCACCCTGGACCGTTGCCACCTATATGATCGCGGGCCGCGGCACCCCGGACCAGGGCCCTGCCCATGCCCTGCGCGAGGAAAACACCGCCCTGTTCGAGGCACTCTTGGCGCGCATCACCGAAGCGACCATCGACTACCTCTCCAAGCAGATCGAGGCCGGCGCCGAAGTCGTCAAGATCTTCGACAGCTGGGCCGGCTCGCTGAGGGGCGAAGCGTTCCGGAAATACGCGCTGGAGCCCTGCCGTCAGATCACCCAGGCGCTGAAGGAACGCCACCCGGGCATCCCCGTCATCGGCTTCCCGCGCGAGGCGGGCGAGAATTACGTGGGCTTTGCCAAGGCAACTGGCGTCGACTGCGTGGCGCTGGACAACTCCGTGGACCCGGTCTGGGCCGCCGCCAATGTGCAGGCGGACGGCTGTGTGCAGGGCAACCTGGCCTCACGCCACATGGTGACCGGCGGGCAGAATCTGGTCGATGAAACCCGCCGCATCGTCGAAGCGTTCAGGAATGGCCCGCACATCTTCAACTTGGGCCACGGCATCACCCCGGATGCAAACCCGGACAACGTGCAGCTGATGATCGACACGGTCCGCAACGGCTGATCTTGTGTTACCCAATAAGATGCGGCAATAGCCGCATCTTCGGATACATCCAGAGGTCTCACGATGGACTACAGCAGAATGGGCGGCGCCCGCATGGGCAGCAACAAGCCCCGCCACGCGGAACATAACGCCAAGGGCACCAAGAAGAACCCTTTTGGCAAGCAGGCGGACAAGACCGAACTGCTCAAGCGTATGAAAGCCGCGGCTGAAAAGGCCAAGAAAGAAGACTGACCCTACTTCTGGGCCAGTTCTGCCAGGATTTCCTCCGTGTGCTGGCCGCGCCGGGGGATCTCCGGCGGTGTCCATTCCGGCTGGTCTGAGAACCGCGGGGCAGGGGCGGCTTGCAGCACGTCGTCTGCCTCCACCCAGGCGCCGCGCGCATTCATCGGATGCGCCATTGCCTCCTCCGGGTTCAGCACCGGGGCCACACAGGCATCTGATCCCTCGAACAGCGACGCCCAATGATCGCGCGGCTGGCTGGCAAAGATCCCGGCCAGGCGGCCGGTGAGCGTGGGCCAAAGTGCCTTATTGAACTGCTGCTCGAATTCTCCGTCATCCGCCAGTCCCAGCTTCTCCAGAAACAGCGCATAGAACTTGGGTTCCAGGCACTGCACCGAGACATAGCCGCCACCGGCGCAGGCATAGGTGCGGCACCAGTGCGGCCCGTCGAGCAGGTTTGCTCCACGTGCAACGCCAAAGTTCCCGGCCTGGCGGATGCTCATCAGCAGGTTCATCATATGGGCCGACCCGTCATAGATCGCGGCATCCACCACGCAGCCCTCGCCGGTGGACCGGGCCTTCAGGATGCCCGCCAGCATCCCCGCCACCAGATACATCGCGCCGCCGCCGATATCGCCGACCAGCGTTGCGGGCGTCAGCGGCACGTCGCCGGGGGCAGAGGCATACCACAGCGCGCCTGACAGCGAGATGTAATTGAGGTCATGCCCCGCCGCATGGGCCAGCGGGCTGTCCTGCCCCCAGCCGGTCATCCGGCCATAGACCAGCGCCGGATTCACCGCGTGGCAGTCTTCGGGGCCGAGGCCCAGCCGCTCCATCACGCCGGGGCGGAAACCCTCGATCAGACCATGTGCGGTTTCGGAAAGTTTCAGAAAGGTTTCGGCGTCGCCTGCGTCCTTCAGGTCCAGCGTGATCGACCGCTTGCCGCGGTCCAGCAGCGAGTTTTCCGGCATCCCCGGTGTACGCCCGGTGTACGGCCGGTGCACGCAGATCACCTCCGCCCCGAGGTCGGCCAGTGTCATCGCGGCAAAGGGGCCGGGGCCCAGGCCCTCGACCTCCAGAATGCGGATTCCCTGCAGCATTTGACCTCCCCTTTTCCGGCACGCGGCAAGGGCAGTCTGCTCCGGCTCAGCTGCTTCCGGCAAGCTGCTGGCGGAATTTCCGTGGCGGCATTCCGGTGCCCTTGGCAAACATCCGGCTGAAATGCGCGGGATCGTTGAAGCCCAGCTCATAGGCGATCTGGGCGGCGGTCAGATTGGTGTAGATCAGCAGCCGCCGCGCCTCCCGCAGCACCCGGGCGCTGACCAGGGCGGAGGCAGGCTGGCCTGTGGCCTGATGGGAAATGCGATTGAGGTGAGTGGTGGAAACCGCCAGTTCGCTGGCGTATTCCGCAAGCGGGCGGCGCAGGCGGAAGTCGCGTTCCACCAGCGCCTCGAACCGGGCGAACAGCGTGCTGCGCTGCGCCTGCGCAGAGGCTTCCTGGCTGGCAGCAATGGCACGCGCGGCCGCTGCGGTGAGCGAAAGCGCCAGTCCGCGCAGCATCTGCGCCCGGCCGAAGTCGCGGCGGCCGTATTCTGCGAAAAGCTGCTCTGCCAGATCCTGAAACCCATCAGGCAGCGGCAGAACGGCGGGCAGGTCCAGAACAGCGCGGACCCCTTCGCCCGGCGTCAGATTCTGGTCCAGCAGGTCGGAGGTCAGGGTGATCACCCAGCCGCTGGTGCCGGTGCCGAACTGGAACCCATGCACCACGCCGCGCGGCACATTGATCAGGCAAGGTGGAGCCAGTCCATGTCTGATTCCGTCAAGATCAGCCTCTCCGTCCCCGCTGTTCAGCACCAGCAGCTGATGCAGCCTGGCGTGCCGGTGCGGCCGCAACTCCCAATCATGCAGCTCCGAACGCGCACGAATCGTCTCTATGTGCAGCACGTCAGCCAGTTCGGCGGTTTCTCCGAACAAGTTGTAGCTGTCGATGCGGGTTGGGGAACTCATGTGCGAAATGTACAAGAAATGGCGCGCTTGGTCCATTCGCAGATATAACCGCTTGGTGCATAATCCTTAACGCCCGAAAACAGTAAAACGATCAGGGGAACGTGCATGTCCACGCATCAGACGCAGGTTGTCATCATCGGCGGCGGGCCTTCGGGGCTGCTGCTGTCGCAGCTCCTGCACCGCAAGGGGATCAGTTCGATCGTGCTGGAGAAGCACACGCGGGAGCATGTGCTGGGCCGCATCCGGGCCGGCGTGCTGGAGCATGGTTTCGTCAACCTGATGCGCGAAGCGGGCTGCAGTGAACGCATGGACCGCGAGGGGGAAATCCACGAGGGATTCCATATCGCCCATCAGGGGCAGCTGGACCGGATTGATCTGGCAAAGCACACTGGCGGCGACACGGTGATGGTCTACGGCCAGACCGAGGTGACCCGTGATCTTTACGAGGCACGGGATGCGATGGGCGGCATGGTCATTCACGAGGCGCAGAATGTGCAGCCGCAGGCGCTGACCGAAGCGCGCCCCTATGTGACCTGGGAGCACGGCGGCGAGGCCCGGCGTGCCGAGTGCGACTTCATCGTCGGCGCTGACGGCTTTCATGGCGTCAGCCGCAAATCAATCCCGGCGGATGTGCTGAAGGAGTACGAGAAGGTCTACCCCTTCGGCTGGCTGGGGGTTTTGTCGGAAACACCGCCAGTGGCTGAGGAGCTGATCTATGCCCGGCACGAGCGCGGTTTCGCGCTGTGCTCACTGCGCAGCCGCGTGCTGAGCCGCTACTACATCCAGGTGCCGCTGACCGACCGCGTGGAGGATTGGAGCGATGCGGCGTTCTGGGAGGAGCTGAAACGGCGGCTGCCGCAGGACGTGGCGGCGGGCCTGCAGACCGGGTCTTCGATCGAGAAATCCATCGCCCCCCTGCGTAGCTTCGTTGCTGAGCCGATGCGGTACGGCAATCTGTTCCTGGCGGGTGACGCGGCCCATATCGTGCCGCCCACCGGCGCCAAGGGGCTGAACCTGGCGGCATCGGATATTCACTATCTCTACCATGGGTTCCTGGATCACTACCTGAACGGCGATAGCTCCGGGCTGGACGGCTATTCGGAAAAGGCGCTGGCCCGGGTCTGGAAGGCGGAGCGGTTCAGCTGGTGGATGACCAACCTGCTGCACCGGGCACCGGAAGGGTCGGAGGCAGATCTGCGGCTGCAGCGGGCCGAACTGGACTACCTGTTTTCCTCAGAGGCGGCACAGGTGTCGCTGGCGGAAAATTACGTCGGGCTGCCCTATTGAGGGCGCCGCGCTGGCGCGCGGCGCTGCAGCACGCGGCCGCGTGCTGCCCGGCCCAACGCTGCCCCAAGGGCGGCGTCAGCCGGCCGCCAGGGCGGGGGCGGGAGCGCCCCAGGCAACGGTCAGCTTCTGCCGGGAGCCGCGCGGGGTTTCGGCCAGATCCAGCAGCGCCGCACCGAAATCGGCAAAGGAAATCTGCGAGTTGCCCTCGGCATCGGTGACCAGCGTGTCGGTGCCGAAGCGGTAGCTGCCGGTCTGCGGCCCCTCCGTCAGCATCGCGGGCGGGCGCAGGCAGGTCCATTGCGCCTCTGTTTCCGCCTCCAGCAGCGCGTCCTGCGCGGCACAGGCCTCTGCAATCGGGCGGACGCTTTCGGGCAGGAAACCGGGAGCGCTCAGCACCGTGTGGCCGCTGCCGTCGGCCAGTTTCAGCGTTGCAGCGCCGCCGGTGACCAGAACCGGGATCCCGGCTTGCCGTGCCGCCGCCAGCGCAGCGCGGGTCAGCGGCACCAGGTCCGGCTCGCGCCCAGCGGGCGGGCGCAAGGTGCTGATGGCCAAATCGTGGCCCGCGGCGGCATCTGCTGCAGCTTGCGGTTCTGCCAGCAGATCCAGTGCCAGCGGTGTCACCAGCGGGCTGATCGCCGCCAGGGCCTGCGGGCGGCGTGCAACCGCGGTGACCTGGTGGCCGCGGGCAACGGCCGCCTGCAATGCTGCACCGCCGGCGTCTCCGGTGGCGCCAAAGAGAATGATCTTCATGGTGTGCTCCTGTGTTGGCTTTGCATTTATCTTGATGTCGAGATAGAGGCTCGAAATCTTGACGTCAAGATAAAATCGGCAAAACCGCCGCCGGCAAGACTGCCGGGAGCGGCCGCAAGATGCCTGAATGTCACTGCGGGCTTGGCAGGGGCGGAGCGGGGGGCTAGGTCTGGAACAGTCCGCAAGCAAGCGCCAGGGAGGCTCCACCATGCAGATGAGTGACCAGAAAGAGATCGCCGCTGACCCGGCAACCGTCTATGCGGCGCTGCTGAGCCCGGAGGTGCTGCAGGCCTGCGTGCCCGGCGCGCAGGAAGTGGCCGGCACGCCGGAGGACGGGTTCGAGGCCACGGTCACTCAGAAGGTCGGGCCGGTCAAAGCCACCTTCAAGGGGCAGGTTACACTGTCGGATCTGGTTGAAAACGAGAAGCTGACCATCTCCGGCGAGGGCAAGGGCGGGGCGGCGGGATTCGCCAAAGGCGGTGCGGTGGTGACGCTGGCGCCGTCGGAAACCGGCACATTGCTGTCCTATGACGTGGAGGCCAAGGTCGGCGGCAAGCTGGCACAGCTGGGCAGCCGGATCATCGACGGCTTTGCCAAGAAGATGGCGGATCAGTTCTTTGCCAACCTGCAGGCGCATCTGGCGCCGGAAGAGGAAAGCCAGGATGGCGATACACCGGAAGAGGGTGAAGAGAAGAAGGGCTGGTTCAGCAAGGTGACAGGGCGCGGCTGACCCCTGCACTGGCGCACAGGCCATTCTGCGGACCGATCCGCGGCGCAGGGCTGGCAGATGCGGCAAACCGCCGCTAGGGTGGCCGGGATTTGAGACCATCCCGGAGGCATCATGGCAGCGATCCTGTCCATCCGCGATCTGCGCAAAACCTACGATGGCGGCTTCCAGGCGCTGAAAGGCGTCTCGCTGGATATTGAAGAAGGTGAAATCCTGGCCCTGCTCGGCCCCAATGGCGCGGGCAAGACCACCCTGATTTCAACCATTTGCGGTATAACCACCGCGACCTCTGGCAGTGTCAGCGTTGGCGGGTTCGACAATGTCGGCCAGTTCCGGCAGGCGCGTGCCCTGATCGGGCTGGTGCCGCAGGAGATCACGCTGGAGCCCTTCACCAAGGTTCTGGATACGGTCACCTTCTCCCGCGGCCTGTTCGGCAAGCCTGCCAGCCCGGCGCTGGTGGAAGACGTCCTGCGCAAGCTGTCTCTGTGGGAAAAGCGGGACAGCCGGATCATGGATCTTTCGGGCGGCATGAAAAGGCGCGTGCTGATCGCCAAGGCGCTGGCGCATGAGCCGCGCATCCTGTTTCTGGATGAGCCGACCGCGGGTGTCGACGTCGAATTGCGCAAGGACATGTGGGAGATCGTCCGCGAGCTGAAGGCGGACGGGGTCACCATCATTCTGACAACGCATTACATCGAGGAAGCCGAAGCGATTGCCGACCGGGTCGGGGTCATCACCGGCGGTGAGCTTCTGCTGGTCGAGGAGAAGGAGCAGCTGATGGCCCGGATGGGGCAGAAGCAGCTGGAGGTGCAGCTGACCGCACCGGTCACCGCGATCCCTGCGGCGCTGGCGCAGCACAACCTGCAGATCGTCAACGGCGGCGATGCGCTGCTTTACACATATGACACCCGGGCGGAACGGACGGGCATCACCACGCTTCTGAACGATGTGGCGGAGGCCGGTCTGGTGCTGGCAGACGTGCAGACCCGCGAATCCAGCCTGGAGGACATCTTTGTCGGCCTGGTTTCAGGCGGGAAAGTCTCAGGCGGGGCTGTTTCGGGAGATGCAGCATGAACTGGACAGCAGTTGCCACCATCTACAGGGCGGAAATGGCGCGGTTCTGGCGCACCTTCCTGCAAAGCTTCATCTCGCCGGTTCTGTCCACGTCGCTGTACTTCGTGGTGTTCGGCAGCGCCATCGGCAGTCGCATCCAGGAGGTCGACGGGGTCGAATACGGCGCCTTCATCGTGCCGGGGCTGGTGATGCTGTCGGTGATCACCCAGAGCATCTCGAACGCCTCCTTCGGGATCTACTTCCCGAAATTCATAGGCAATATCTATGAGATCCTGTCGGCGCCGATCAATTTCCTGGAGGTGGTCGCGGGATTCGTCGGCGCGGCGGCAACCAAGTCGCTGTTCATCGGCACCGTGATCCTGTGCACGGCGTCGCTGTTTGTCGATCTGTCCATCCAGCACCCGCTGGCAATGGTGGCGTTCCTTGTGCTGACCTGTCTCAGCTTCTCGCTGATGGGCTTCATCATCGGCATCTGGGCGGGGAACTTCGAACAGCTGCAGCTGGTGCCGCTGCTGGTGGTGACGCCGCTGGTGTTCCTAGGCGGGTCTTTCTATTCGATCTCGATGCTGCCGCCGGTGTGGCAGACGATCACCCTGTTCAACCCGGTGGTTTATCTGGTGTCCGGCTTCCGCTGGGCCTTCTTCGGCCAGGCGGATGTGCCGGTGCTGCTGAGCCTCGGAGCAATCGGCGGCTTTACCCTGGCCTGCATGGCAGTGATCTGGTGGATCTTCAAAACCGGCTGGCGCATCCGGGCCTGATCCGGGCATTGCAGGCAAGGCAAAGCGCTCCCACCCCTCCCGGACGGGCCCGGCACGCGTGCCGCGTATTGCGCTTGCGGAGGGCGTCATGCGCCGCGCCGCGCGGCAGCGCGGCGCGTGGCCCAACGGGAAGACGGCGGCTGCAGGCTGCCGGCCTGACGGGCGGGAGAGCATCCGGGCTATTTGCCAGGCGCAGACCAGCGTTGCATTTATGCCCGCGGCGGGGCGGTTTTTTCATTTCACGCCTATTCCCAAGACCGCGCACCTTGTTTCACCCCGGGCGGCCCTCTACATCGGCGCCATGAGATTTCGCCTGCCTTTCCTGAAAAGACAGCCGCTGGTGGCAGTGGTGCGCCTCAATGGCGCCATCGGCATGCCAGGCCGCGGCTCCCTCAGCGATACCGCGCTGGCCCCGGTGCTGGAGCGTGCCTTCCGCAAGGGCAAGCCCGCCGCGGTGGCGCTGGAAATCAACTCTCCCGGCGGCTCGCCGGTGCAAAGCTCGCTGATCGGCGCCCGCATCCGCCGCCTGGCCGAGGAAATGGACATCCCGGTCTATGCCTTTGTCGAGGACGTGGCCGCTTCCGGCGGCTACTGGCTGGCCGCGGCTGCGGATGAGATCTGGGCCGACGCCAGCTCCGTGCTGGGTTCGGTTGGGGTCATCTCGGCAGGTTTCGGCGCCCATGTTCTGCTGGCCCGCCAGGGCGTGGAGCGGCGGGTATATACCGCGGGGCAGAGCAAATCCATGCTGGATCCGTTCCGCCCGGAGAACCCCGAGGATGTCAAACGCCTCAAGGTGATCCTGAACGACATCCACGCCAACTTCATCGACCATATCACTGAACGCCGCGGGTCCAAGCTGCACAGCGATGAAGATCTGTTCACCGGCGAGATCTGGCTGGCGCGCCGGGCCGAGGAGCTGGGGCTGATCGACGGCATCGGCCATCTGAAACCCAAAATGCAGGAACAGTTCGGCGAGAAGGTCCGCTTCCGCCGCTACGGCCTGAAAAAACCGTTCTGGAGCCGCTTCGGTATGCAGGTCGCGCAGGACGCGCTGGCCGGGATCGAGGAGCGCGCCGAATACGCGCGTTTCGGTCTCTGACGTGCTGTTCAAGATCGTTGCAATCTTTCTGGTGGTGATGGCTGTGCTTGCGATGTTCGGCAAGCTGCGGTTTCCCGGCCAGAAGCAAATCAATTCCAGGCGCTGCCCGTCATGCGGCCGGTTCAAGATCGGCAAGGGGCCGTGCGCCTGTAGAAAAGGAGATCGTGGCAAATGATGCCATGGCTGTACTCGGCGCTTGGTCTGGTGATCCTGCTGCTGGCGGGCGACGCGCTGGTGCGCGGCGCGGTGAACCTCAGCCTGCGGCTGGGTGTGCCTGCACTGATCGTCAGCCTGACCATCGTGGCCTTCGGCACCTCGGCGCCGGAGCTGCTCATTGCCATCAGTGCTGTGCACGAGGGGGCAGACGGTATCGCGCTGGGCAACGTGGTGGGGTCGAACACCGCAAATATCCTGCTGGTGCTGGGCATTCCCGCACTTATGCGCGCCCTGCACACCAGCGAATGCAGTACCCGCAAGAACTACATCTTCATGCTCGGGGCCTCCGTGCTGTTCATCGGCCTGGCCTTCTGCGGCACCTTCACCATCTGGTCCGGCCTTATCCTGCTGGCTGCGCTTGCCGGGGTGCTCGGCATAGCCTTCCACGAGGCGCGCAACCACCGGCGCAACGGCAAAGGCTGTGCCGCGGATACGGAGCTGGAAGAGATCGAGGAAGCCGATCCGGACATGCCATACTGGCGGGTCTGCATCTATCTGCTTCTGGGCCTGATCGGCCTGCCGCTGGGGGCTGACCTGCTGGTGGACAATGCCAGCATCATTGCGCGTACCTATGGCATCAGCGAAACGGTGATCGGCCTGACGCTGGTGGCGATCGGCACATCGCTGCCGGAGCTGGCCACCACCGTGATGGCGGCCCTGCGCCGCCAGGCTGATGTGGCGCTGGGCAATGTGATCGGCTCCAACATGTTCAACCTGCTGGCCATCATCGGCATAGCCACCTTTGTCGGCCCGATCAGCGTAGACCCGGAGTTCCTGCAGTTCGACCTGTGGGTCATGCTGACGGCCTCGCTCTTGCTGATCCCCTTTGTCTTCTTCAAACAGGATATCACCCGTATCTGGGGCGGCGTTCTGTCCGCGCTCTATCTGGCCTATATGTTCGTCCTGTTCTAACTCTGACAGTGCGGGCGGCAGCAGGGAGGCGCAGATGCGGGCATTGGTGACCGGAGCGGGCAGGCGGCTGGGCCGGGCCATGGCGCTGGAACTTGCAGCGCAAGGGTGCGACGTGGCGGTCCACTATGCGTCTTCGGCTGATGCGGCAGAGGAGACAGCCGCACAGATCCGCGCAGTGGGCCGTCAGGCTGTGCCGCTGGCGGCGGACCTGCTGGAAGAGGATCAGGCGCAGGCGCTGCTGCCGCGCGCGGCTGAGGCGCTGGGCGGTCCCGTCACCTGTCTGGTGAACAACGCGTCCGTGTTCGAACATGACACCCTGGCCACAGCCACCCGCAGCAGTTGGGACCGGCATATGGGCAGCAACCTCAGGGCTCCTTTTGTGCTGCTGCAGGCAATGGCGGCACAGGAGGTTGCTTTGGAAGCTGACGCGGCGGGCGAACCTCGCGCCTGGGGCCTGGCGGTCAACATGATCGACCAGAGGGTGCGCAAGCTGACGCCGGAGTTCATGAGCTACACCCTGGCCAAATCGGCGTTGTGGACGCTGACCCGAACCGCAGCCCAGGCGCTGGCGCCGCGGATTCGCGTCAACGCAATCGGCCCGGGCCCTACCTTGCAGGGGCCGCGGCAAAGCGAGGAACAGTTTGCCCGGCAGCGGAAGTCCACGATTTTGCAGCGCGGCGGGGACGCAGGGGACGTTACTGCGGCGCTCAGCTATCTGCTGCGGGCAAAAGCGGTTACCGGCCAGATGATCTGCGTGGACGGCGGCCAGCACCTGGGCTGGAGAACCCCGGACAACGACGGTCTTGAGTGACGCAAACAGGGACAAAACCGTCCCTTTTGCCGCAAGTTTTGCACCGGTTCACCTGCCGTCACGGAAGCGTTACAAAAGTGCCTTTCTTTTCAAAACCTTGACAGGTGGCAGGAAAAATTTTGCGTTAAATCAGCATCTTATTGAAGTGCCTAAAAATTGGGCATCCGTCCAAAACCGCTCTGATATAAGAGAAAAGCCGGGATAGCCCAAAGATATCTCCGCAGTTATCCACAGGTTCCGTGGATTTCCCCGCTCTTGATCCGGACAGGCAAACGTTGCAGCCAGGGGCAGGGAATCATATGTCTGGGCGCATGACTGACCAGCCTTCCGAGACAGCCCCGGATTCGCCCGCCCGCACCGGTTATGCGGTGATCCAGGATTATGTAAAAACGCTGGACGCATCGCCCGGCGTTTACCGGATGCTGGATGCGGACAGCCGGGTGCTCTACGTGGGCAAGGCACGCAATCTCAAGGCGCGGGTGTCGAATTATACCCGCCCCGGCAACAGCCCGCGGATCGAGCGGATGATCGCGCTCACCGCCTCGATGATGTTCCTGACCACCCGGACGGAAACCGAGGCGTTGCTGCTGGAACAGAACCTGATCAAGCAGCTGAAGCCCAAGTACAACGTGCTGCTGCGCGACGACAAAAGCTTCCCGAATATCCTGGTGGCCAAGGATCATGCCTTTCCGCAGATCAAGAAGCACCGCGGCGCCCGCAAGCAGAAGGGCAGCTATTTCGGCCCCTTCGCCAGCGCAGGCGCGGTGAACCGGACACTGAATCAGCTGCAAAAGGCGTTCCTGTTGCGCAACTGCTCGGATTCGATGTTCGAGACCCGCACGCGCCCCTGTCTGCAATACCAGATCAAGCGCTGCACCGCGCCCTGCACCGGGCTGATCAGCGAAGAGGATTACGCCGCCAGCGTTCGCGACGCCGAGCGTTTCCTGTCCGGCCGATCCACCAAGATCCAGGAGGAGCTGGCGGAGCAGATGATGGCCGCCTCCGAGGCGATGGAGTTCGAACGCGCCGCTGCCCTGCGCGACCGGATCAAGGCGCTGACCCAGGTGCAGACCAGTCAAGGCATCAACCCGCGCGGTGTGGCAGAGGCAGATGTGATCGGCCTGCACATGGATGGCGGCCAAGCCTGCGTGCAGGTCTTCTTCATCCGTGCCAACCAGAACTGGGGCAACCAGGACTTCTATCCGCGGGTGGATGCCGACATGAGCCCGGCAGAGGTCATGGAGGCCTTCCTCGGCCAGTTCTACAGCAACAAGGAGCCGCCGCGGCAGCTGATCCTGTCAGATGGTATCGAAAACGCCAACCTGATGGAGGCGGCGCTGAGCGAGAAAGCCGAGCGCAAGGTCGAGCTGCTGGTGCCCCAGTGCGGCGAAAAGACCGAGCTGGTGGCCTTTGCCGTGCGCAACGCCCGCGAAAGCCTGGCCCGCCGCTTGGCCGAAAGTGCGACCCAGGCGAAACTGCTGCGCGGGCTGGCCGAGGCCTTTGGACTGGAAGGCCCGCCGCAGCGGATCGAGGTCTATGACAACTCGCATATCCAGGGCACAAATGCGGTGGGCGGCATGATCGTGATGGGGCCGGAGGGCTTCCTGAAAAATGCTTACCGCAAGTTCAACATCAAAGGTGACGACCTGGTGCCCGGCGATGACTTCGGCATGATGAAGGAAGTGCTGAACCGCCGCTTCTCGCGCCTGCTGAAGGAAGACCCGGACCGCGGCAAGGGCCTGTGGCCGGACCTGCTGCTGATCGACGGCGGCGCCGGTCAGGTCTCGGCGGTGGCGGAGATCATGGAAGAACATGGCGTGCAGGACATTCCCATGGTCGGCGTCGCCAAGGGCGTGGACCGCGACCACGGCAAGGAAGAATTCTACCGTCCCGGCGAAAGCGCCTTTGCCCTGCAGCGCAACGATCCGGTGCTCTATTTCATCCAGCGCATGCGGGACGAGGCGCACAGGTTCGCCATCGGTACCCACCGCGCCAAGCGCGCCAAAGCGCTGAGCGCCACGCCGCTGGACGAGGTGCCGGGCGTCGGCGCTTCGCGCAAGCGGGCGCTGCTGGCGCATTTCGGCAGCGCCAAGGCGGTGAGCCGCGCCAATCTGGCTGACCTCAAGGCTGTGGATGGAATATCCGAGGCGCTGGCAGAACGGATCTACGACCACTTTCACGCGCGGGGCTAGGCTGCTGAATTTGGGCCATGGGAGTATCGTGCTATGTCTGAAGGGCAGCCGTTAACTGCCTGGAGGGATTATGTCCGTCTCCCTGACCGTGATTCCGTTGTCTATGACACCTACCCGGTGTCCGGAAAAACGCTGCCCGACATTGCCAAGAGCATCAAGTAGAGCGGGCCGAAGGATCCGAACGACAACAAGAAGGTGGCCTTTTTGACCACCACGGAATTGGAATGCCTGACCGCCAAGGGCAAATACGTGGCAGACGGCAAAGCCAAGATCGACAATAAAACCGGCTGGATCGAGGTGACGGCCAAGGTCTCAGCGCTGAAACTGATCTTGCATACGACGGTCAAGTGCCCGAAACGCTCTGTCAGCGGGCTGTCGCCGCGGGCGCTGATCGAATGGTACCGCTTCTATGCCTGCTGCCTGGCGCATGAGGCCCAGCACTTGGACAAGGCCAAGAAGGAATGCGGGAAGATCGCCAAGGAGCTGAACAAGCTTAAAGGCACCGGATTGGCGGATACCGAGGCGGATGCACTAAAGATGGCCAAGGAAGATCTGATGCGGGAGATCAAAAATCATATCTTTGTTGACCGCGACCGGTTGAACGAGGTGCACCGGAAGTTTGATCATTCCAGCCACCACGGCGAAAAGAAGGGCGCGCTGCTGGATACCTCCGTAGGGTGAGGGATGGGCCCGTTCCGCGTGCAACCTGCCCGGATTGCTGCAGGCTGGCGCGGTGCGCCAGCGCCAGCCATTGCCGAATTTTGGCTAACCCCGCTTTCCACTTGCGAAACAGCCGGATAATGTGCGCCGCATGAAGTGGACTTTGCCCAATATCCTCACCCTGCTGCGCCTGGTCGCGGCGCCCGGCCTGGCCGTGATGTTCCTGTATTTCCACCGGCCCTATGCGGACTGGTTTGCCTTGCTGCTGTTTGTGACGGCGGCGGTGACCGACTGGTTCGACGGCTACCTGGCGCGGGCCTGGAAGCAGGAAACCAAAATGGGCGCGATGATGGATCCGATTGCCGACAAGGCGATGGTGGTGATCGCGCTGATGATCCTGGTGGGATACTCCACCGAACACTGGACCCCATGGCTGGTGCTGCCCGCCACGGTGATCCTGTTCCGCGAAGTGTTTGTGTCCGGCCTGCGCGAGTATCTTGGCGCTGCGGCCGGCACGCTGAAGGTGACCAAGCTCGCCAAGTGGAAAACCACGGCCCAGATGATCGCGATTGCCACGCTGTTCTCGCAAGGAATCTTCGAGCACTATCTGGTGATGTCCTCCTTTGGCATGGATCAGGCGCTGATCGACCAGATCATGACGGGGCAGGTTTCTGATGAAACGGGCCTGCGCTGGAAATTCGACGGCATGGTCTGGACCGGCCGCATCGGGCTGTGGCTGCTGTGGATTGCTGCCGCCCTGACCGCGTTCACCGGGATCGACTACCTGCGCAAGGCGATGCCGCATTTGAAGGAGGCTCACTGATGGATGTCTTGTATTTCGCCTGGGTGCGCGAGCGCATCGGCCTGCCGCGCGAGCGGGTCGAAACCACCGCTGCCACGGTGGCGGATCTGGTCGAGGAGCTGCGCGGGCGTGAAGACCGCTATGCTGCCGCCTTTGCCGACCTGTCGGCCTTGCGGGTGGCGCTGGACCAGGAACTGTCGGAGTTCGACGCGCCGCTGGACGGCGTGCGCGAGGTGGCGTTCTTCCCGCCGATGACCGGAGGCTGACGCGATGCGGATCTCGGTTCAGGAGGCTCCGTTTGAATTGGGTGCCGAAAGCGATGCCTTTGCGGCGGGGGTTTCCAATGCAGGCGCCGTGGTGACCTTCACCGGCGTTGTGCGGGACGCCGATCAGGGCGGGCTTCGGGCGATGGAGATCGAGCACTATCCCGGCATGACCGAAAAGGCGCTGACCGCGATCGCGCAGGAGGCCATGACACGCTGGTCGCTGGCCGATGCCCTGGTGATCCACCGCCACGGCCGCCTGGCCCCGGGCGAGCGCATCATGATGGTCGCCACCGCGGCGCGCCACCGCAAGGATGCCTTTGAGGCGGCGGAGTACCTGATGGACTACCTGAAGTCCCGCGCGCCGTTCTGGAAGAAGGAGATTCTGGAAGGCGGCGGCACCGGTTGGGTCGAGGCCAAGGATGCCGACGAGGACGCCCTGAAGCGCTGGTGAGGCCGAGGCGGAGCCGGGGGCTCCCGCCAGCCATTCAATCATCAAGAGATGATTTCCGCCTGTTGGGCCGGGCGCCGCGCTCTGCGCGGCGTTTTCCTTTTGCTGAGAGGGCCTGACAGGGCCGATCAGCCGATCAGGCCCAATTCGAGTGTGTTTGAAGACTGGCGCGTCAAGGACATGCGCGCATCGCGGGGCCTGCGGCCTCCTTGGCCCGCCGGAGCCTGCAGGCGCGGCAGGACTCTTCCCAAGGTCAATGCGGAATTTGGGAGCGCAGCTCTTCAGCCTCGCGGCGGGCCTCGCGCAGGCCTTCCATTGCCGCCCGCAGCTCCGCTTCGGTCTGGGTCAGCTGGTTGGTCAGCTCCGCCTCGCGCTGCTGCAGATAGGTGATCGCTTGGTCGCGGGTTTCCTCCGCCTCGTGCAGCTCCTGGCTCATCCGGTCGAGGTCAGCCACATCGCTTTGCCGCACGCGGGTGAAACGATGCACCAGCCAATTGGCAAACCAGCCCATGGCAAAGGCCGCAAACAGGATGATCGCGGTGGTGATGATGAACTCTGTCCTGTTCATTCCTCTGTGGTCTCCTGTGCGTCATCTGCGCTTGCGGCAGCCTCGCCGCTGTTCTCGTTTTCCGCTTCCGCCTGCTCAGCCGGGCGGACCAGCTTGAACTCGATGCGGCGGTTAGCCTCGCGGCCTTCTTCGGTGCCGTTGTCGGCGATCGGCTCGCTCTCGCCATAGCCCTTGGCTGCAAAAGTCGAGGTCAACACCCGGCGCGCGCGCAGTTCGTTCAGCACCGATTGCGCCCGGGCCTGGCTGAGGTTCTGGTTCATCACTTCGCGGCCCTGGCTGTCGGTGTGGCCCTGGATCTCCAGCCGCACCGGGCCACAGTTGGCAAGCACTTCGGCGATCCGGTCCATGGTGCCGGCGCTTTCGGCGGCAATGGTGGCAGAGCCGGGTTCAAAGGCGATCTTCGACTCGGCTTGGGCGCCGGCCAGCTGCGCCTCGCAGAGTTCCGGCGGGATCGGCTGATCCTTGGGGGCGGGAGGCTCCTCATAGCTGATGTCGAGACCGTAGGTTTCTGCCTCGCCCAGTTTGGCGGACAGGAAGCGGGCGATCTCGGACGGGGCGTCCTTGCGGTAGCTCATGCCGCGCAGTTCCAGGTTTTCCGGTGTTACCGTCACCGAGCCGCGCTGCAGATAGGACAGCGCCTCCAGCCCGGCCAGCACCCGCACCGGCCAGTCGGCGGGCAGGTCGGCGACGACGCGGGTGGCGGTATGCACGTTGGCTGAGCCGAAGCGCGCCTTGGCATAGCTGTCCGCCACGGTGCGCAGCGCCGCATCGCTGAGCCGGCCGCGCAGCTGCACCTGGCCTTCGGGGCTGAGGGTGGCAGTGAATTCGGGCGGCCCGGCGGTGGCGCTGGCCTCGGGCACCGGCAGCACCGCGTGCAGGGCAAAGACCCGGGGCAGGGCGCTTTCCAGTTCGCCCACCACATGGTCGAAGGTGCCGCTGGCAGTGCCTTCTGCGGCCACCAGCGTGATATCGGCATTGGCGATGGTGACGGAGCCGCCGCCCAGCTCGTTCAGGCTGGCAATGCTGAGTTCCGCCGCGCGGGCCCAGTTCGGCGAAGGGACACCCATGCCGATCACGCAATCGGCCTCGCCTTCCAGCCCCGCTGTGCGGGCCGCGGCGAGGATTCGCTTGCGGCTTTCCTCGCTCTCGGCGGAGCAGGCGTCGAACTGGGCGCCGTCCTTGTCCAGCAGGAACCGCAGGGTAAAGGGAGTGATCACCGGGCGCGGCGCCGCAATGTCCATCGCGAGCCGCAGCCCCGGCGGCGCCAGCCGGCCAAGCTGCTCCTCCAGCTGGTGCTTGGCCTCCTCGCTGCCGGAAATTGCGGTGATGGACACCTCGCCGGCTTCAACCGAAATCTTGGCGCGCGGCAGCAGCTTCAGCGCCTCGACAGCGAAATCCAGGGCCTGCTGCCAGCCTTCGGGCTTGGTGTATTTGGCTGTTTCCAGGAGGTCCGCCACGCTGCCTTCACCGGCCAGCGCGTTCAGCTGTTTGACCATGGCCGCACGGCCGGAGCCTGCCGGGATCAGGCCGATGATGGAAATGCCGCTGTCGTTGCGCAGGATTTCCGCGGAAAACCGCGGCGGCGCCAGCCCCTTGGCCGGGGGAACCTCCATCCCGTCGATGATCCGGGCCGCATCCACCACACCGCCAACCAGCGAGATCACCGAAAACCGGGTTGCCTCGTCGGGAGCGGTGCCTTCGAGCAGCACCTGCAGCCCGTCCGCCGTGACCTCAGCCCAGGTATGCCCGGCGCTGTCCAGCGCCTGACGCACCCCGGTTTCAGTGCTGCGTTCCACCGCTGTGACGGCAAATCCGGCAGCAACAAGGCTCAGCCCTGCGGCGGCGGTGAAGGCCAGGCCTGGGATCAGCAGAGAGGACAAGCGCATATGGCGGCAGTTTCCCTTGGTCAGTTAGTGGCTCTTACCCTGCACGGGGCCGTGGTTCAATCACACGAACATGGCGAGGGCAAAGAAGATCAGCGGGATCAGGCCGGTATCGCGGTTGAGCCGGAACAGCTGCAGCAGCCGGGCATTGTTTTCCGCGTCAAAGGCGCGCAGCTGCCAGGTCATGTGCCAGCCCATCGCCCAGGGCCCAGCCAGCGCCAGCACCAGCGCCAGGACAGAGGCGCTCTCCAGCATCGCGCCGATCACTGCCATCGCCATCAGGCAGACAAAGGCAACGATGAACCGGCGCAGCCACATCGGTGTTTGGCTGCCGAACAGCCGGGCGGTGGACTTCACCCCGATCAGCGCGTCATCCTCAGTGTCCTGATGGGCATAGATGGTGTCATAGAACAGGGTCCAGGCGATGCCTGCCAGGTACAGCAGCACGGGCGGCCAGCCCATGGACCCGGTATGCGCCACCCAGGCCAGCATGGCGCCCCAGTTGAAGGCAAGGCCCAGAAACACCTGCGGCCACCAGGTGAACCGCTTGGCAAAGGGATAGACCGCCACCGGCAGCAGCGACAGGATGCCCATGGCAATGGCCGCCTGGTTGAAGGTCAGCAGGATTGCAAGGCCAGCCAGGCACTGCAGCCCCATCCAGGCCAGCGCGCCCTTGACCGTGACCTGGCCCGAGGGGATCGGGCGCGAGCGGGTGCGCTCCACCTGGCCGTCGAAGTTGCGGTCGGTGATGTCGTTCCAGGTGCAGCCCGCCCCGCGCATCAGCCAGGCGCCGGCAGCGCAGCCGATGGCAATCCACAGGTCGCTCCAGCGCGGGCTTTGATCCGCGAGGATCGCCAATGCCAGCCCCCACCAGCAAGGGATCAGCAAGAGCCAAGTGCCGATCGGCCGGTCAGCGCGGCTGAGGCGCAGGTAGGGCCGTGTCCACTCCGGGGCATATGTGTCGACCCAGTTTCCCTTGACCGCATCCGCGACCTGACCCTCTGGCGCTGGCTTCTGGCCTTGCATATGTAGGACCCCATGAGTGCGAAAATCAGACTGTATGTAGAGCACCCTTTGGGGGCAGGGCAATCACTTCCCTTGGATCGTGATCAAGCGCATTACCTGTTTGGAGTGATGCGTCTGACGGCGGGCGCCCATGTGGCGCTGTTTAACGGCAAGGACGGCGAGTGGCTTGCCGAGGTTGCGGAGGCAGGCAAGCGCGGCGGCACGTTGGTTTGCCAGGAGCAGACGAAGCCCCTGCAGCTGCCGCCGGACCTGTGGCTGATGTTTGCCCCGATCAAGAAGGCGCGCACCGATTTCATTGTCGAAAAGGCGGCGGAGATGGGCGCCGCCCGCATCCTGCCGGTGCAGACCGAGTTCACCAATTCCGAACGCATCCGCCAGGACCGGCTGCAGGCTCATGCGGTTGAGGCGGCAGAGCAATGCGGCGGCACCTATGTGCCGGAGGTGGCGGATTTGCAGAAACTCCCGCGCCTCTTGGACCAGTGGCCCGCCGAGCGGCAGCTGATGTTCTGCGATGAGGCTGAGGTGGGCAATGCGCTGCAACTGGCCGCGGAGACGCAGAAAGACGCCCCATGGGCCATTCTGATCGGCCCGGAAGGCGGCTTTTCCGAAGCGGAGCGCAAACGCCTTCACGCGCTGCCGCAATCCCATGTGGTCAGCCTCGGCCCCCGTATTTTGCGCGCGGACACCGCAGCCGTGGCCGCCATGACCCTATGGCAGCAGGCGCTGGGGGACTGGTAATGGAAGAGCCGCACCGTGAATTGCATCTGTTTTTTGCGGTGGAAAATTCGACGGCGGTTATCCTCTACCGGGCTAAAAGCAGCCTGTACCGGCTGATCTCTTGGGAGACAAAAGGCGATACTTTTTTTCTTGGCCAGTGGATCAAAACGAGGGTTTTTGAACCCGCGTGCGCAGTTTCCCCCGATGGAAAGTACTTTGTGTACAGTGCAATGCATCGCGGAACTCCGGATGTCTTCACGGCTCTTAGCATCGCACCCTATTTTACAGCGCTTGAGTTCAAGACGGGGCTAACCAGTTTTGACGCTGGGGGGTACTTCGTGGACAAGGATACTGTGACCTTTCACCACACAATGTCCAATGGTGGAACAATCCAATTGGACTGTGGCTTGCGGCAAGACACCGACTGGAAGAATTGGTCTCATTGCCGAAGCGCAAAAGATGCGGGCATTTCTTATCACGAGCAGATTGCATTGCGGGAATCAGTCCAATCCAAACGAGGGAAAATTACAAGTTTGCTAGATTGCTACGAATGCGTCGGCAGTAAGCTCTTTCGAAAGACTGCTGAAGGATTGGAGCTCTTGTTGGATTGTTCCTTTATGCAGTTTGAGGCAATCAAAGCTCCTTACGACGGCTGTTCCCCCGTGCGTCCCGAGCGTTGGCACAGTGGGTCGCCATGACACAACGGCAACAGGCGAGGCGCTGGTAAGAGTGGGGCAAAGCCTCTGGTCACGGTTTGGAAACAATTTTCGGTTAACCTTTGCATGTGCGTCAGGGGCAGCCGGCGGTGCAGAAACCGCCCATGCAGCCTGCAATCGGCCTGGCCGCCATTGCATCCGCCGCCCTGACCCCACAAGTAAGGAGGACAAGGCAGGCCGCTCCGTCTGCCGGACGTTTTTATGAGGCGAAACACATGAGTTTCATCCGCCCCGAAGCCCGCGAAGCGCTGTGGCAATGGCGCGAGGTCCTGGCCGCTGCCCTGTTGTTCCTGCTGGGGCTGAAATGGGCGTTTTCCTCGGCCGGCTTCACTGCGATCACCGGCTGGGCCTTGATTGCCACCGGGCTGGTGACCGCAGTGATCGGCGCCCAGCGGATGCGGTTCCGGCGCGGCACCGGCGGCCCTGGCGTGGTGCAGGTGGACGAGGGGCAGATTGCCTATTTCGGGCCGCTCACTGGCGGCGCCGTGGCAGCCTCAGAACTGGAGCGGCTGGCGCTGGACCACACTTCCAAACCGCCGCACTGGCTGCTGGAACAGCCCGGCCAGCCACCGCTGGCAATCCCGGTGAATGCGGAAGGCTACGAGGCGCTGTTTGATGTCTTTGCCGCCCTCCCGGGCCTCAAGACTGAGCGGATGCTGGCAGAACTGCGCCGCCGCGGCCCTCACCAGGTCGTGATCTGGGAGCGTGCCGCCAGCCGGCCGGAACATCAGCGCCTGCATTGACACCGGCGGCGATTCCGCCCACGACTGACCGTTCAAGACAGATCTAACAGGACGGAGTGCCAGGCATGTCCATTCCCCAGTCCGGCGGCGGGCCGATCGAACGCCACGAGCAGCTTGCCCAGTATCTTGCCGACGGTTGCAAGCCCAAGGAAGACTGGCGCATCGGCACCGAGCACGAGAAGTTCGGCTTCTGCAAGGACACGCTGAAGCCGCTGCCCTATGCCGGTGAGCGCTCCATTCAGGCGGTGCTTGAGGGCCTGCGCGACGGCCACGGCTGGGCGCCGCTGACTGAAGGCGGCAACCTGATCGGCCTGACCAAGGACGGCGCCAACATCAGCCTGGAGCCGGGCGGCCAGCTGGAACTGTCCGGCGCGCCGCTGGAGACCATCCACGAGACCTGCGACGAGGTGAACGCCCACCTGCGCGACGTCAAGGACATCGCCGACAAGATCGGCGTCGGCTTCATCGGCCTGGGCGCCGCCCCGGTGTGGCACCATGAAGACATGCCGCTGATGCCCAAGGGCCGCTACAAGCTGATGGACGGCTACATGCAGGAGGTCGGCACCATGGGCACCACCATGATGCGCCGCACCTGCACCGTGCAGGTGAACCTCGACTTCTCGTCCGAGGCCGACATGGTGCAGAAGCTGCGGGTGGCGCTGGCACTGCAGCCGGTCGCAACCGCGCTGTTCGCCAATTCTCCGTTCCTGGATGGCCAGCCTAACGGCCACAAGTCCTGGCGCGCCCGTGTCTGGCGCTCGCTGGACGCCGACCGCACCGGCATGCTGCCGTTTGTGTTCGAGGAAGGCTTCGGGTTCGAGGCCTGGGTGCAATATGCGCTCGATGTGCCGATGTATTTCGTCTACCGCAACGGCGAATACATCAACGCGCTCGGCATGTCCTTCCGCGACTTCCTGAAGGGCGAGTTGCCCGCGCTGCCAGGCGAAACCCCGACGCTCAGCGACTGGGCCGACCACCTGACCACCATCTTCCCCGAGGCCCGCATCAAGAAGTTCATTGAGATGCGCGGCGCCGACGGCGGCCCCTGGCGCCGCCTCTGCGCGTTGCCTGCCTTCTGGGTGGGGCTCACCTATGATCAAAGCGCGCTAGACGCGGCCTGGGATCTGGTCAAGGGCTGGGATGCAGAAACCCGCGACGCGTTGCGCGTCGCTGCCTCGGAACAGGGGCTGCAGGCCAAGGTGAACGGCATCAGCGTGCACGAGCTGGCGCGCGAGGCGGTGGCGATCTCCGAAAGCGGCCTCAAGGCGCGCGCGCGCCCCGGCGCTGGCGGGCTGGTGCCGGATGAAACCCACTTCCTGAACGCTCTGAAGGACAGCCTGGAGACCGGCAAGGTCCCCGCGGATGAGCTGATGGAGCGCTACAACGGCGCCTGGGACGGGGATCTCTCCCGCATCTACAGCGAATTCGCCTACTGACTACGGACGAAAGAGGCCGCGCTCCGGGCGCGGCCTTTTTGCATTGAGAAACCGGCGGCAGATTGCCCTGCCGCCGGTTGTTTGCACGTGAGTGGCGGCTTCAGGCCTTACTGCGTCTGCAGCTCCGCCGGGTCTTTGTCCGCAATATCGGTCCAGTTGGCGTTGGCATTCTGGATGAAGCCCGGAATGTCGCCTTCCCAGCGGTCCTGAATGTCCTGCGACAGGTTCAGGTACAGGGTGTTGTCGACGATCTTCCAGTGGTTCGGATCGCCGTCGAACTTGAAGCCCATCGCGGTGCCGAAGGCGCAGTAGCCGCCGTAGGCCGGCACATAGGCTTCGGGATTCTTCTCAAAGGCCGCTTTGTGCTCTTCCGAGGCAAAGCGGTAGGTTGCGTCATTGTAAATGGAAGTGATTTTGTAGCTGCCCTTGGTGGGGGCACCGTCCGTGAAATATGCGACCGGGTCATAGCCCTGCATGGCCAGGCCGGTGGAGGATGCGTTGATCTCAACGCCCGCCGCCAGTGCCGAGGTTGCCATCGCAACCGACAGAGCCACACCGCTGATCAGTGCTTTTACTTTGTTCATGGTCCCGTCCTTTCAATTCCCGGCCGCGGCGTTCCCAATTGCTTGCCTGGCCGGCGTTTCACCATGTGTGCCGCGGTATGCTGCGGGTCACGGCACCGATGTGGAGAGCCGGCCGATCACATTCAAAACAACTCAAATTGACTGTGCGCGGGGCGGCAGCTGGCTGTGCATCGCCGCGCAGAACGGGTGACAGGCTGCACAGATGCGGGCAGAGTGAGGGCAGGCCAATTGGAGACTTGTATGATACGCCCATTCCCCACCCGCCGCGCAATTCTGGGCGGCCTATTGGCGGCAGCAGCCTTTGCAGGGGCGGCCGCAGCCCAAAGCATCAGCGGCAGCTACCGCGCCGAGGGGCGCAACCCCGACGGCAGCACTTATGCCGGCACGGTGCAGATCCGCGACAACGGCGGCGCCATTGAGATGAACTGGCAGGTCGGCAGCCAGACTTATGCCGGGACCGGCACCCGCAACGGTGATGTGGTCTGGGTCAATTGGGGCGATACCTACCCGGTGGTCTACGTGCGGATGCCCAATGGCGAGCTGCACGGCACCTGGTCCAACGGCCGCGCGCTGGAGCGGCTCATTCCGTGACCTGCAGCGTCAGAACGAAGCGGACGACCTTTTCCGCAGGCATCTCGCAGGGCTTCAGCCGCGCGCCGGAGGCCAGCCGGTAGAGGTTGAGGCTGATGTAACCCGTGCCGCCCAGCTCCCGCGCCACGAGTTTCTGAGCCTTGCCGCCGGCCAGGTCCTGGCGGACCGCCGCATAGCGCCGCCCGTCAGCTTTCCCTGTGAAGGCGCCCAGCGGCAGGGCGTCAAAAGCTGCAAGAAAGGCCTGCAGCTTCTCCGGTGTCACTTCTGGCCGATCCGCGGCTCGGTGCCTGCCCGCAGCCGGGCGATATTGGCCGAATGACGGACAAAAACCACCGCCGCCAGCAGCACCGCCAGAACCGCAACCGACTGATATCCCAGCAGCAATGCCCAGACCGCACCGGAGGCGGCCGAAACCAGCGCCCCCATGGAGGAGATCCGGCTGACCGCCGCCGCCGCAAGCCAGGTCAGGCAGCAGGCAATACCCACCGGCCAGGCCAGCGCCAGCATCAGGCCCAGGAAGGTTGCAACCCCCTTGCCGCCCTTGAAGCCCAGCCAGACCGGAAAGCAATGGCCGAAGAAGGCCAACAGACCTGCCGTTTGCGCCGCATCCTCGCCGGCCAGAAAGCGGGCCAGCAGCACCGCCGCCGCGCCCTTGCCGCCATCCAGAAGCAGTGTCAGCGCCGCGGCGGCCTTGCTGCCGGTGCGAAGCACGTTGGTGGTGCCGATATTGCCGGAACCGATTTCCCGCAGGTTGCCGAGCCCGAAGGCCTTGGTGACCACCATGCCAAACGGCACCGAGCCCAGGCCGTAGCCGATCACCGCCCACAGGAGCAGAGCGGCAGCAGAGCTTTCGAGTACTGGCATCAATCCCTCCGGTAGACGGCCTCGCCGGCCACATAGGTTGCTTCAACCCGGCCTTGCATCCGCTGGCCGTCATAAGGCGTGTTCTGCGATTTCGAGCGCAGCTTGAAGCGGTCCAGCACAAACGGCACATCCGCATCGAACAGAACCAGATCGGCGGGCGCGCCTGCCGCCAGGCGGCCGCTCTCCAGTCCCAGCCGTTTGGCCGGGTTCAGCGCCATGGCGCGGAACAGGGCGGGCAGGTCCAGGAGTTCCGCATGGTACAGCCGCAGTGCCGCAGGCAGCAGCGTCTCCAGCGCCACCGCACCGGCTGCGGCTTCCTCGAACGGCAGCCGCTTGCTTTCCTCATCCTGCGGCGTGTGCATCGAGGAGATGATGTCGATCAGCCCTGTGCGCACCGCCTCAACCACCGCCAGCCGGTCGTCTTCCGAGCGCAGCGGCGGCTTCACCTTGAAGAAGCTGCGGTAGCCCGCCACGTCCAGTTCATTGAGCGTCAGGTGGTGGACCGAGGTGCCTGCAGTGATGTCGAGCCCGTTCCTCTTGGCGCGCTCCAGCGCGGGCAGCGCGCGCGCGGTGGTGATCTGGTCGGCATGGTATTTGGCGCCGGTCATCTCCAGCAGCGCAATGTCACGGTCCAGCCCCATCCGCTCCGCCATCGGCGACACCGCGGGCAGGCCGTACAGGGCTGCGAACTTGCCGCTGGTGGCGGCCGCGCCCTTACTCAGAACCGGTTCCTGCGGGTGGGCAATGACCAGCGCGCCGCAGGAGCGGGCATAGGTCAGCGCCCGCTGGAACACCTTGGTGTTGCTGACCACGTGGTCGCAGTCGGAAAACGCCACCGCGCCGGCATCCATCAGGAAGCCGATCTCGGTCATCTCGCGGCCTTCCCGCCCCTTGGTCAGCGCGGCCATCGGCAGCACGTTGACCGGCGCGTCGGCCTGGGCGCGGCGGGTGACAAATTCCAGCGTCTCCGGGCTGTCGATTGCCGGGGTGGTATCGGGGCGGGTGACGATGGTGGTGACACCGCCCGCCGCTGCTGCAAGCCCGGCGGTTTTATAGCTTTCCTTGTGCCGCTCGCCGGGCTCGCAGACCTTGACGCCGATATCCACGATCCCCGGCGCCAGGCATTTGCCGCCGCAGTCCACCTCGGTCACATCATCCGGCGCGAGGCCCTGCGCGCGCAGCATCCGGGCAGGATCGGCGGCATCCTTTTCAACCGCTGCGATCCGCCCGTCCCGCACGAGAACCGCGCCCGGCGTGTCGGTGCCTGCCTCAGGGTCGATCAGGCGGGCGTTGATGAAGAGAGTGGTCATGCCTTGGCTCTTTCAATTGCGTTGAGGGTCGCGGCCGGGTCGGCCTGGTATTTGATCAGATGCTTGTCGCCGGTCTTTGTGACCACCTGCACATAGCTGCCCATGGTTTTGACAGCTTCGATTTGGGAAACCGGCACCGAACGCCCGGCGGGGCCTGAGAGGTTTTCACGGGTCAGGGTCCAGACCACCGCCAGCTCCTCGCTGGCCATATACCAGCCGCGCAAGGCGATGGCGGCCAGCCCGCCCACGGCGCCGGTCCAGATGTGCGGACTGTCCATGAACCACAGCACGGCCATTGCGCCGCCCATGCCGGCCGCCGCCATCCAGGCATGCGCGCGGACATAGGCGCTGCGGTCGGGCTTGAACTCGGTCACAACCATCAGAACACCAGGGCCCATACAGCCAAGGCAATCAGGGTCATGACAATGGTAAACAGCGTGGCGCCGATGCGGCGGGCCTGGCTGCGGGCCTCGCGCGGGGACAGCTTGGGGGCGGAGAAAGGCTTGGCGCTCTCGGCGGTGGCAGGGGCGGCGCTCCAATTGGTCCGCCGCTCGCCATAGGTGCCCTTGAGCACGATCTGATCCGCGGGGGTGAGCCGGGCCTCCTCTCCGCCGAAGGCGCGGGAGCGGATCAGCAGCACATGGCCTTCCAGTGCCCGCAGCATCTCGCGGTCCTCCTCGACCTGTGCCCGCGGCACCCCGCAGCCTTCGGTGAGATAGCCGGTCAGGCCGATGTCTTCCAGGTCGGAGACCGGGAAGATTTCCACCTGGTCCATGTCCAGGGCTTCGATGCCCAGAACCTGCACTAGCGCACCGGGCTCCTTCAGGAACGCCGCCTGCTCGGGCCGCATGTCGAGCGCAAAAAGCCGGATCACGCCGCGCTCGCCCGCCGGGATATGAATGACACCCTCCAAGCGGCTCAGCCTGCCTTGCCCTGGCGTTCGGCGCGCAGGTTGCGGGCCAGGAGGTCCATCGCCGCCATCCGCACCGCGACGCCCATCTCGACCTGCTCCTGAATGACCGAGCGGTTGATGTCGTCGGCAAGCGTCCCGTCGATCTCCACCCCGCGGTTCATCGGGCCGGGGTGCATGACGATGGCGTCGGGCTTGGCCAGCGCCAGCTTCTCGGCGTCGAGGCCATAGCGGTGGTAATACTCGCGCTCCGACGGGATGAAGCCGCCGTCCATGCGTTCCTTCTGCAGCCGCAGCATCATCACCACGTCGACGTCCTTCAGGCCTTCGCGCATGTCGTCATAGATCTCGGCGCCGAATTCAGCGAACTGGCCGGGCACCAGCGTCGGCGGGCCGATCAAGCGGATGCGGTTTTCCATCTTGCCCAGCAGGATCAGGTTGGAGCGCGCCACACGGGAGTGCGCGATGTCGCCGCAGATCGCGATGTTCAGCCGGTGCAGCCGGCCCTTGGAGCGGCGGATGGTCAGCGCATCCAGCAGCGCCTGGGTCGGGTGCTCATGCTTGCCGTCGCCCGCGTTCAGCACGGCGCAGTTCACCTTCTGCGCCAAGAGGTCCACCGCGCCGGAATGCGGGTGGCGCACCACCAGCAGGTCCGGGTGCATCGCATTCAGCGTCATCGCGGTGTCGATCAGGGTCTCGCCCTTTTTGATCGAGGACGCCTGCATCGCCATGTTCATCACATCGGCGCCCAGCCGTTTGCCTGCCAGCTCGAACGAGGCCTGGGTGCGGGTGGAGTTCTCAAAGAACATGTTGATCTGGGTGAGCCCCGCCAGCACGTCGGAATGCTTTTCCGGGCGCCGGTTCAGCGCCACATAGTCGTCGGCCAGGTCAAGGATCGCGGTGATCTCATGCGGCTTCAGCGGTTCGATGCCAAGCAAATGGCGGTGTTCGAAGGACATATGGGGCAGCTCCGCTTGATTTGCCGGTTCTTATAGGCGGGGGGGACAGTACGGGCAACGGCTGCGTGCCGGAAGCGGTCAGAGAATTTGAGTATTTGCAGCAAGATGACAGGGAGGTGTTCCGCTTGTCCGGCGGGCGGAGTAGCTTGGGCGCATGGAATCGGCATTGGATTACTGGAGCGCGCGGGCGCTGTTGGAGTGGCAGGCAGAGCTTGGCGCCACCGAGGCACTGTGCGACGAACCGGTCGACCGCTATGCGCTGGAGCAGGCCGCGCCCAAACCGAAACCGGGCGCTGCCCCCGCGCCGCCGCCCAAGCCCAAGGACGTGAACCCGGTCGAGGTGGCCCAGAAGGCCGCCAGGGGCGCAGCCTCCCTGCCTGCCCTGCGCGATGCGATGGACGGTTTCAGCCACTGCGACCTGAAGCGCGGCGCCCGCAATCTCGTGTTCTCCGACGGCCAGGCGGGTGCCCGGGTGATGATCATCGGCGAGGCGCCGGGCCGCGACGAGGACCTGCAGGGCAAACCCTTTGTGGGCCGCGCCGGGCAGCTTCTGGACAAGATGCTGGAAGCGATCGGCCTCAGCCGCACAGAAAACGTCTATATCACCAACGTGCTGCCCTGGCGGCCGCCGCAGAACCGCGACCCGCTGCCCGCTGAGATTGCAATGCTGACGCCTTTCCTGGAGCGGCATGTGGCGCTGGCGGAGCCGGATATTCTGGTGCTGATGGGCAATATCAGCTGCCAGGCGGTGCTGGGCAAACGCGGCATCACCCGGCTGCGCGGGCAATGGGATCAGGCCTGGAAGAAGCCGGTCATCCCGATGTTCCACCCGGCTTATCTTCTGCGCCAGCCGCAGCAGAAGCGGCTGGCCTGGGCCGACCTGCTGGAACTGAAATCGCGTCTGGGGAGCTTGTCCTGAGGTAACCCATGAAAATTCTGGCGTTCTCCGATCTGCATCTCTCGGCCTCCCACGCCGCGGATATTGTCGCTGCCAGTGCGGGCGCGGATCTGGTGATCGGCGCCGGCGATTTCTGCAACATGCGGATGGGGATGGACAGGGCCGTCGCCATGCTGGCAGGGCTGAAGGCGCCGATGGTGGCGGTGCCGGGCAACGGCGAAAGCGCTGAAGAACTGCGCGCGGCAGGGTTTGCCAACACCACAGTGCTGCATGGCGACGGCACGGACTTCGAAGGCTTGCGCCTGTTCGGATTGGGCTGCGGTGTGCCGGAAACACCGTTTGGCGGCTGGTCCTGCGACCTGAGCGAGGTGCAGGCGGGGACGATTCTGGCGGCCTGCGATCATGCGGATATCCTGATCTCCCATTCGCCGCCCAAGGGGCTGGGGGATGTGACCTCAAGCGGGCTTTCCGTCGGCTCCACCGCGGTCAGGGCCGCGGCGGAACGGGTGCAGCCGCAGCTGCTGCTCTGCGGCCATGTGCATGACTGCTGGGGCTTCCGGGGCAACCTGGGCAAGACGCAGGTGGCCAATCTCGGCCCCGGAGTCAGCTGGTTCGAGGTGGAGCCGTGATCGATCCCGTAACCCTGCTGGCCTTCATCCCGGCGGCTCTGGCCCTGAACCTGACACCGGGCGCGGACATGATGTTCTGTCTCGGCCAGGGGCTGCGATCGGGGCGCGCCGCAGCAGTGGCGGCCAGCGCGGGGATCTCAGCGGGCAGCATGGTGCATGTGACACTGGCGGGCCTGGGGCTCGGCGCCGTGATCGCTGCCATGCCGGGGCTGTTTGACGTGATCCGCTGGATCGGCGTGGGATATCTTCTGTACCTTGCTTGGGGCGCCCTGCACAGCGGCCCGGTCCGGGCGGATGCGCCCTCCGTGCCGGCCCGGCGGGCGTTCCGCTCCGGTTTCCTCGTCAACCTGGCCAATCCCAAGGTGATCCTTTTCGTGCTCGCCTTCGTGCCGCAATTCGTAAGGCCCGAGGCCGGGCCGGTGCTGGGTCAATTCCTGATCTTCGGACTGATCCTGGCCGCGGGCGGGTTTGTCATCAACGGGCTGGTGGGCATCTTCGCAGGCCAGGCCGGGCGGCGGCTGACGGGTTCGCCGGTATTTGCGCGCTGGCTGGGCCGCGTCTCCGCCGGAATTTTTGCAGGGCTGGCCGTGCGGCTGGCGATTATGGAGAAGGCTTAGATGTCCCGTATTGACGAAAGCATGGAATTCATCCCGGTCCGTATTGCGGTGCTGACGGTCTCGGACAGCCGCAAGATGGAGGACGACCGCTCCGGCCAGGTGCTGGTCGACCGGCTGCGCGATGCGGGCCATACCCTGGCCGACCGCAAGATCATCCCGGATGAGCGGGCGGATATCGCCGCGCAGCTGCGCGTCTGGATCGCCGACCCCAAGGTGGATGTGGTGATTTCCACCGGCGGCACCGGGCTGACGGGCCGCGACGTGACGGTGGAGGCGCACCGTGACGTCTATGAGAAGGAGATCGAGGCTTTCGGCACTGTCTTCACCTGGGTGTCGATGCAGAAGATCGGCACCAGCGCGGTGCAGTCCCGGGCCACCGGCGGCGTTGCGGGCGGCACCTACCTGTTTGCGCTGCCCGGCAGCCCCGGCGCTTGCAAGGACGGCTGGGATGAAATCCTGTCAAAACAGCTCGATTACCGTCACCGCCCCTGCAATTTCGTGGAAATCATGCCCAGATTGGAGGAGCATCTGCGGCGGAAATAGCGCCGGCCAGCGTGTAACCTCGCAAACCTGTGCGGAAAATCATATATTTCCAAGCGGGCACAAGGCATTTGCGCTTTGGCCGGCCGTTCGCGGCCCCGGCAGCAGCCGCCACCGGAAGGGAGAGACATGCGCTTTTTGCGTCAGAGTTTGATGGGGCTTTTCCTGGCGTCGCTGACGGCGGCCCTGCTGCTTTATGCCGGCCAACTTATTTTCGGCGCCATCGAGGCGCAGCTCAACGCCGAACGCAAGCCGCCGCCGGTGCGCGAGCGGGTGTTTGCGGTCAATGTTGTGACCGCGGACCTGCAGACGGTGGCACCGGAGCTGACCGCCTTTGGCCGGATCGAAAGCCGCCGCACCCTGGAATTGCGCACCGCCGCCGGCGGCCGGGTGGTGCAGCTCTCTGAGGATTTCGAGGAAGGCGGAGCGGTGCGGGCGGGCGAGGTGCTGGTGCAGATCGACCCGGCGGATGCCCAGGCGGCGCTAGACCGGGCTGAGGCCGACATGATGGACGCCCGTGCCGAGGAACGCGATGCGGGCCGGGCGCTGATCCTGGCGCAGGACGAACTGCAGGCAACCCAGGACCAGGCCCAGCTGCGCGAGCGCGCCTTCCAGCGGCAGGTGGATTTGGAGGAGCGCGGCGTCGGCACCGCAGCCACGGTGGAAACCGCGGAACTGGCCGCGGTGCAGGCGCGCCAGACGGTGATCTCGCGCCGCCAGGCGGTCAGCCAGGCAGAGGCGCGCGCCGATCAGGCTGCCACCCGCGTGGCCCGGGCGCAGATCGCGCTGGACGAGGCCCGCCGGGATCTGGAGGACACCACCATCAAGGCAGGCTTTGACGGCACCCTGCAATCGGTGAGCCTGGTGCAGGGCCGGCTGGTGTCCGCCAACGAGAAACTCGCGGATCTGGTCGACCCGGACCTGCTGGAGGTTGCGTTCCGGGTCTCCACCGCGCAATACGCCCGGCTTCTGGACGGCGACGGCCATCTGCTGAAGGCCCCGGTGCGGGTGACGCTGGACGCTGCCGGCGCCGGTCTCAGCGCGGCAGGGAGGATTTCGCGTGCCAGCGGCGCCGCGGGCGACGGGCAGACCGGGCGGCTGGTCTACGCCAGCCTCGACGCGGCCCCCGGGTTCAAGCCGGAGGATTTTGTGACCGTCCATGTGACAGAGCCGGAGGTCCGCGCGGTCGCGCGGGTGCCCGCCTCCGCGTTGGGGGCAGATGGCTCTGTGCTGCTGCTGGGGCCGGAGGACCGGCTGGAGGCGCTGCCGGTGGAACTGGTGCGCCGCCAGGGCGATGATGTGCTGATCCGCGGCTCGGGGCTGGAAGGCCGTGAAGTTGTCACCGGCCGCACGCCTTTGCTGGGCGCCGGCATCAAGGTGCGCCCGCTGCGCCGGGGCGCAGAGGCGCAGGCGCTGCCGGAGCTGATCGAACTGACGGACGAGCGCCGCGCCCGGCTGGTGGCGCTGGTTGAGGGCAACAGCCGGATGCCTTCGGAGATGAAGGCGAAAATGCTGCAGCAGCTGGCGGAGGCCAAAGTGCCGGCACAGCTGGTCAGCCGGATCGAATCCCGGATGGGAGGCTGAGCCCGATGGCGCGCAGGCTCCCCCGGCCGGCCCGCGGGCTGTTCAGCTACTTCACCCGCCACCGCACGGCGGCCAACCTCCTGCTGGTTATCATGCTGGTGCTGGGCGCGGCAGCGATGCCCAACATGCGGACACAGTTTTTTCCAGATGTGATCGTTGAGCGCGTCACCGTCTCCGTCGAATGGGAGGGTGCAGGCCCGGAGGACGTGGACAGCGCCATCGTTCAGGTGCTGGAGCCTGCGCTGCTGGCCGTTGACGGCGTGGAGGAGACATCCTCCATCTCCCGCGAGGGGCTGGCCTCGCTGACCTTGGAGTTTGAGCCTGGTTCCGACATGGGGCAGGCCACCGACGATGTGCAGACCGCGGTCGACGGCATCACTACGCTGCCGGAAGAGGCGGAGGAACCGGACGTGCGCCGCGGCGCCTGGCGCGACCGGGTGACAGACGTGGTGATCTCCGGGCCGGTCGGGGCAGGGCAGCTGGGCCTCTTTGCCGATGAACTGGTGGTGCGCCTCTTTGAGGCCGGCGTCACCCGCACCACCATCCGCGGCGTGGCGGCGCCGGAAACCATTGTCGAGGTTCCGACCGCCAAGCTGATCACCCACGATATCACCATGCGCGAGATCGCCGAGGCGATCGCGGCAGAGGTCGATGCCGACCCCGCAGGCGATGTGACCGGCGCCAATGCCCGCGTGCGCACCGGCAGCGAGAAACGCACACCGGATGAACTCGCTGCCATTGTGCTGCGCACCAATGCCGACGGCTCTGTGCTGACCATTGCCGATGTGGCGCAAATCAGGGTCGAAGGGGTGGACCGCAACCGCTCCTATTTCGTGGATGACAACCCGGCGATGTCGGTGCGGGTGGACCGCTCCGACCAGGGCAACGCGATCCGCCTGCAGGCTCAGGTGCAGGAGGTCGTGGATGAGATGCAGGCCAGCCTGCCGCAGGGGGTGACGGCTGAGCTGATCCGCACCCGGGCCCAGTCCATCACCGACCGCCTGGACATCCTGGTCGACAATGGCCTGATGGGGCTTGGCCTGGTGCTGTGCCTGCTGTTCCTGTTCCTCAACACCCGCATTGCCTTCTGGGTGGCGATGGGCATCCCGGCCTCGATGTTTGCTGCCGTGGCGCTGATGTATGCCGCCGGGATCACCATCAACATGGTCAGCCTGTTTGGCCTGATCATCACCCTGGGCATTGTGGTGGATGACGCCATCGTGGTGGGCGAACACGCAGATTTCCGGGTCCGGCGGCTGGGCGAAAGCCCGATACAGGCGGCCGAAAACGCCGCCCGGCGCATGGCGATGCCGGTCTTCGCCGCAACCCTCACCACCATCATCGCCTTCTTTGCCCTGGTGCTGGTGGGCGGGCGGTTCGGCGAGCTGATCCGCGATATTCCTTTCACCGTGATTGCGGTGCTGGCGGCCTCGCTGGTGGAATGCTTCCTGATCCTGCCCAACCACATGGCCCACGCGCTGACCCACGCCCAGGCGCGCCATTGGTACGACTGGCCGAACCGGATGGTGAACCGCGGCTTCCGCTGGCTGCGCGACCATGCTTTCCGGCCGCTGATGGGTTTCATCGTCACCGCGCGCTACGCGGTGCTGGCAGGCGCGCTGGCAATCCTGGCCAGCCAGGTGGCGCTGTTCATCAACGGCGATGTGCAGTGGCGCTTCTTCAACGCGCCGGAGCGGGGCTCGGTCACCGGCAATTTCGCCATGGCAGAGGGCGCCAGCCGCGCCGATACCCTGGAAATGATGCAGGAAATGCAGCGCGCGACAGAGGTGCTGGGCGCCGAATACGCCCAACGGTATGGCCGCAATCCGCTGGACTTTGTGATGGCAGAGGTCGGCGGCAACGCCGGCCGCGGCCTCAGCGGGGTGGAGGCGAAGGACACCGACCTGCTGGGCGGCATTTCGATCGAGCTGATCGACGCCGACCTGCGCCCCTATTCCAGCTTTGCCTTCGTGGCGGAACTGCAGGAGCGGGTGGTGCGCCACCCGATGGTCGAGACGATCTCCTTCCGCAGCTGGCGGTCGGGGCCGGGCGGCGACGCACTGGACGTGCAATTCTCAGGCCCCAGCGTGCAGGTGCTGAAAGATGCGTCCGAGGATCTGAAGACCGCACTTCTGCGGTTCCCGGAAGTCTCGGCGGTCGAGGATAATCTGGCCTATGACAAGGAGGAGGTGGTCCTCGATCTCACTCCGCAGGGCCAGGCGCTGAACTTCACCATCGGCAGCCTGGGCCAGGCGCTCCGGGCGCGGCTCAACGGCATCGAGGCCGCAACCTACCCGGATGGCCCGCGCAGCGCCACGATCCGGGTGGAGCTGCCGGAAAACGAACTGACCGCCGACTTCCTGGAACGCACCCTGATGCGGGCGCCCAGCGGTATCTACGTGCCGCTCGCCGATATCGTCTCGGTCACCCAGCGCACCGGTTTCTCCACCGTCCGCCGCGAGAACGGCATCCGGGTGATCAGCGTGACCGGCGACATCTCCGAGGACGACCCCGCTCGCGCAGAGGCGGTCACCCAGGCGCTTCGGAACGAGATCCTGCCGAAGATCGCCAGCGAACGGCAGGTGGAATGGCGCCTGTCAGGATTGGCGGAGCAGGAGCAGACCTTCCTGCAGGAGGCCGGCACCGGGCTGATCCTCTGCCTCACCGGCATCTATCTGGTGCTGGCCTGGATCTTTGCCAGCTGGACCCGGCCGCTGGTGGTGATGGCGATCATTCCCTTCGGCCTGGTCGGCACCATCTGGGGGCATTACGTTTGGGAAGTGCCGCTTTCCATGTTCACTGTGGTGGGCCTCTTGGGGATGACCGGGATCATCATCAACGATTCCATCGTGCTGGTGACCACCATCGACCAGTATGCGCAGGACCGCGGGCTGATCCCCTCGATTATCGACGCGGCGGCAGACCGTCTGCGCCCGGTGATGCTGACCACCATGACCACGGTGCTTGGGCTTGCTCCGCTCCTGTTTGAACGCTCTCAGCAGGCGCAGTTCCTGAAACCCACGGTGATCACGCTGGTCTACGGCCTGGGTTTCGGCATGTTCCTGGTGCTGCTGGTGGTCCCGGCGCTGGTTGCGATGCAGCGCGACCTGTCGCGGCCGCTCACCTCCCTGCGCCGCGCGCTGCGGCAAGGGGCGGGGCGCCTGCGCTGGCTGGTGCTGGGCACGGCTCTGGCGCAGCTCGGCTGGCTGGTGCTGACGCTGGGCTGGGCGATGGCCACCGGTGCCTTGCACCCGGCCTTGCGGATGCTTCCGGCTCTCGCAGCGATGGAGCCGGTGCGCGCCGGGCTGCTGGCTTTCCTCGCAGGTGCCTTGGTTCTGGCGCTGTTGGCCTATGCGGCGGGCGGGATCGCCTACCGGCTCAACACCCGCCAGCGGGCCTGAGCCAGCCGCGCCACGTCACCGACCTGGTCCAGCAGCTGCAGCCCGCGGGCTTCGATCTCTGCGATGGGTATCCACTCGGCCTGTTCAGCGTCGTCATCGGGCACAGGCTCCCCGTTGAGATGCTCACACAGCACCACAGTCAGCAGATACTGGCGCTGCGCCGAACCTGCGGCATCACGGGAGATCACATCCACATTGGTGAGATACTCCAATGGCCGGGCGGTCACGCCGGTCTCTTCCATCAGTTCGCGCGCAGCGGCCTGCAACGCGGTCTCGCCCAGCTCCACATGCCCGCCGGGAAAGCCCCACCAGCCCGCATTCGGCTCTTTGCCGCGCTGCACCAGGATCACATGATCCTGCCCGCCGAAATGGCTGCAGACCACGGCAATGGTGCCCAGAACGGGGCGGGCTGGGCTGTCCGCAGAACTCATCCGGCGCTGCAGCCTTGAATATCAACCGCGTGATTTTTCCCCAGCACCGTGATCCGCAGCTGCGAGCGGTCGATGGCATAGGCGTTGCCGTCGGCCGGCAGGAATTCGGTCTCTGCCACCAGTTGCCCGCCCTCGCGCCGGGTGGTGGTTTCACCGGCGTGGAGCTTGGGGTTGCCCGGCTCGATCACCGCAACTTCCTCGCCGCCGGCAGAGGGCATCGAGATCCGCGCGGTGACCGTCATGCCGTACTGCGACGGGCGCAGGCTGCAGGAGGCCTTGCGCACGCCGGCCTCCTTGGCCGACCACGGACGGCTGGCCATCGCGGCGGCAATCGCCGGGTTGCGGCCCGCGCTGCTGTCCAGCTGGTGGTCGAACTTCAGCTCGGCCGGCACGCAGACATCCTTGCACACCCCCAGCTGCATCCGCCCCTTCAGGCGCACCGGCTGGCCCGGGCTTTCAGGCGTGATCTCCAGCGGCAGCACCAGCTGGTTGTGATAGCCGATGGTGCGGTAGCCGGAGGTCAGGAACACCTCGGGCGAGGGCCAGGTGATCGACAGACCGCCGACATTGCGGGCGCCGCGCCAGGAAAAGCTGGGCGGAATGCCGGCATCGCCGGGCGCGCGCCAATAGGTCTTCCACCCGGGCTGCAGGGTGATCCGCAGCGCGCCCAGATGGGTGCCGCGCGGCGTCATGCCGCCATCCAGCACTTCGATCTGCACGATATCGCCCTCCGCGGCACCGGAAAGGGCCGGAGTTCCGGTTGCAGCGGCCAGCAGGGCCGCCGCGGCAGCAGCGGATTTGGTCAGCATTTGTCTCATAAGTGAATAGATGCGCCTGCCAGCCCGGTTTGCCAAGTCACGATCCGGTCATGGCGCCTACATCCGCCTGTGTTTGCGGCAAATTTACCGGAGCCTGCGCGGGGTTGCGCCGATGCGCCCCTTGCGCGGCAAGCGGGCGCGCGTCATGGTGGGGGGAGGCAGCGGAAAGACGGAAATACATGGATCTGACTGGCAAGCTCTTGATTGCAATGCCTGGTATCGGCGACCCGAGGTTCGAGCATTCGGTGATCTTCCTATGCTCGCACGGCGAGGAGGGCGCGATGGGCCTGATCGTCAACAAGCCTGCGGACGGGGTGGCGCTGGGGGATTTGCTGGAGCAGCTGGACATGGGCGGCGAGAACAGCGCCGCAGCCGCGCTGCCGGTGCGGTTCGGCGGCCCGGTGGAGACCCAGCGCGGCTTTGTGCTGCACACGCCGGACTACGAATCGGATGTGAGTTCGCTGAAGGTGCCGGGCGGCTTCTCGATGACCGCGACGCTGGATATTCTGGAGGATATCGCCCAGGGGCAGGGGCCGCAGGACCTGCTGGTCCTGCTGGGCTATGCCGGCTGGGGGCCGGGGCAGCTGGAGTCGGAAATCACCATGAATGGCTGGCTGACCGCCGAGGCCAGTCCGGAACTCGTATTCGGCCTCGCGGATGACAGCAAATGGGGCGCGGCGCTGAAGACCCTCGGGGTTGATCCGCTGACGCTCTCGGCCAGCGCCGGCCACGCCTGAGAGCTCAAACCCAGGCTGCACAGCGTAAAGGCTCCCGCGCGTTTTCTGATTATCAGAGATAATCCCAAAACCCTTGGGCGCGGGTGTTTTGCGATTTGCGGCGCTCAGTCCCGCGGCGCGGCGGCGCGGCGCAGACGGTCGTTTATGGCTTCGCCCAGCCCGTGTTCCGGCACCGGGGCAACGGCAATCGGATTGCCCAGGGCATCCAGCCGGTGGAGATGCCCAAACAGGTTCGCGGCGGCTTCTGCCAGGTCGCCGCTTTCGGACAGGTTCAGATCGCAGGGCCCGGGACCGAAGCCAAGAAACAGCTCGCCCTCGCCGGGCGCGCCGGCATTCAGCCGCACCGGCGCGCCGGGGGCATAATGCGACAGCAGCTGGCCGGGGGCGGTCAGCGGATCATGCACATCCCGCACCGCCAGCTCGCAGCCCAGCACTGCCTCGATCTCTTCCGCCGCCAGCCCGCCGGGGCGCAGCAGCATGGGCTCCGGCCCGGCCAGCCCGAGGATGGTCGACTCGAGGCCAACGCCGCAGGCGCCGTCATCCAGGATCGCGGCAATCCGGCCGCCCAGCCCGGCCTTCACATGTGCAGCCGTGGTCGGGCTGATCCTGCCGGAAGGGTTCGCCGAGGGTGCCGCCACCGGCCCGTCCAATTCCTGCAGCAGTGCCTGCGCTGCGGGATGCGCAGGCACCCGCACGCCCAGGGTGTTCAGCCCGGCAGTGACCAGCGGCGAAATCCCGTGCCCCTCCCGCAGCGGCAGCACCAGCGTCAGCGGGCCGGGCCAGAACGCTGCTGCCAGCTGTTCCGCAACGTCATTCCATTCCACATAGCGCCGTGCCGCCTCTGCCGAATGCACATGCGCGATCAGCGGATTGAACGACGGCCGCCCCTTGGCCTCGTAGATCGCCGCCACCGCTTCGCCCTGCCTGGCATCGGCGCCCAGGCCATAAACCGTCTCAGTCGGGAAGGAGACCAGCCGCCCTTCCTGCAGAAGCTGGGCGGCGCGGGCAATGCCGCCTGCCGTTGCGGCAAGGATTTCAGTGCTCTGCTGGGGCATTTGGGGTGACGCGGCGTTTTGGTTGATTGAAATAAGTGCCCGGTTAGGTAATCGGACAAGCCACAGACCATAATGGGCCAGCGCCGGGAAGCCAAGACTGCCCGCGCCCGCACGCCCCAGAAACCCCCGCCAGAGGACGCCCATGACCTTCCGCGCCCCCGTTTCCGAGTATGAATTTCTGCTGAACCACGTCGTCGGATATGACAGCATCCCGGCCACAGACCGCTTTGCCGAGGCAACCCCCGACATGGTGAGCGCGATCCTGACTGAGGCGGGCAAGCTGTGCGACGAGGTGATGGCCCCGCTGCAGCGCAGCGGCGACCTGCATCCCGCGCATCTGGAAAACGGCGTGCTGCGGACCTCGCCCGGATTCGCTGAAGGGTATCAGGCCATCATGGACGGCGGCTGGGTCGGAATCAGCGCCGCAGAGGAATTCGGCGGCATGGGGCTGCCGCAGACGGTTGCCGTCGCGGTATACGAAATGATGGCCGGCGCCTGCCTGTCGCTGCAGCTGGCACCGCTGCTGAGCCAGGGCCAGATCGAGGCGCTGGAGCACCATGCCTCCGACGCGATCAAGGAGATCTATCTGCCCAAGCTGGTCTCCGGCGAATGGTCCGGCACCATGAACCTGACAGAACCGCAGGCCGGTTCCGATGTCGGCGCACTCAGCTCCAAGGCAGAGCCCAACGGCGATGGCACCTATGCCATCTCGGGCCAGAAGATCTTCATCTCCTGGGGCGACAACGACTTCTGCGGCAACGTCTGCCACCTGGTGCTGGCGCGGCTGCCGGACGGGGTGCCGGGGACCAAGGGGATCTCGCTGTTCCTGGTGCCGAAATACCTGCCCGACGCCGACGGCAACCCGGGCAAAGCAAACGACCTGAAGGTCGTCAGCCTTGAACATAAGATGGGCCTGCACGGCTCACCCACCTGCGTGATGCAGTTCGACGGCGCCACCGGTTGGCTGGTCGGGCCGGAGCATGGCGGCATGGCGGCGATGTTCACCATGATGAACAACGCGCGCCTTGGTGTCGGCGGCCAGGGCGTCGGCGCGGGCGAGGGCGCCTATCAGCATGCGCTGGCCTATGCACTGGAGCGCAAGCAGGGCAAGACCGCCAGCGGCTTCATCGCCGACCATGCCGACGTGCGCCGGATGCTGATGGAGATGAAGGCGGATCTCTTTGCCTCCCGCGCCATCCTGATGGCCTGCGCCCGCTCCATCGACATGCACACCGCCACCGGCGGCAGTGACTGGTCGGCCCGCGCGGCCTTCCTGACGCCGATCGCCAAGGCATTCGGCACCGACACCGGCATGCGGGTGGCCGAAACCGGGGTGCAGGTCTACGGCGGCATGGGCTTCATAGAGGAGAGCGGCGCCGCGCAGTTTTACCGCGACGTGCGGGTCACCGCGATCTACGAGGGCACCAACGGGATCCAGTCGATGGACCTGGTGGCGCGCAAGATGATGGACGGCGGCGACATGGCCTTTGCCCTGATCGACGAGATCGAGGAGCAGGCCGAACGCGCCCGCGCCAGCCATCCGAACATGGCCGAAGCCGTCTGGCAGGCCTGCGAGTCCCTGCGTGAAGCAACCGAATGGCTGGTGTCGCAGCAGGACATGCAGGACCGCTTCGCAGGCTCGGTTCCCTACCTGCGCGCCTTCGCCCGGGTGCTGGGCGGCCATTACCACCTGGCCGCCGCGATGGCGGATCAGGGCGGTGCGCGCGAGAAGCTGGCACGGTTTTACATCACCCGGATGCTGCCCGAGCATGCGGCTCTGCTGGCGCACGCCCAGGCCGGCGCGGCCGGCACCTTTGCGCTCAGCCTTGATGAACTGGCAGGCTGACACCGTGACCGATCTCCCCGACGTCTCCCCCCGCACCCCCTGGGAAGAACCGCCCGCGCATGGCGAAGCCATCGAGGTGGCGGAGGGCGTCCTGTGGATGCGCCAGCCGCTGCCGATGAAGCTGGATCACGTCAACATCTACGCGCTGGACGAAGGCGACGGCTGGACGGTGATCGACACCGGCTTCAATACCCGCAAGAGCCGCGGGATCTGGGAGAGCCTTATGGCCGGCCCTCTGAAGGGCAAGCCGGTGACACGCGTTGTTGCCACCCACCACCACCCCGACCACATCGGCCTGGCGGGGTGGTTTCAGAGCGTCCACGGCGCCGAACTGGTCACCACCCGCACCGCCTGGCTGTTTGCCCGCATGCTGACGCTGGACGTGCAGGAGGTCTGGCCGGAGGAAATCCTGGCCTATTACCGCAGCGCAGGCATGGCGCCGGAGATTTATGAGAAGCGTGTCAGCGACCGGCCCTTCAACTTTGCCGACACCGTGCATCCGATGCCGCTGGGCTTCACCCGCATCAAGCAGGGCGGTGTGATCCGCATGGGCGGCCGGGACTGGGATGTGCACACCGGCAACGGCCACGCGCCTGAGCACGCGACCTTCTGGAGCTGCGACGACAATCTGGTGATCACCGGCGATCAGATCCTCTCGACCATCAGCCCCAACATCGGCGTCTACGCGACCGAACCGATGGCGGATCCTTTGGGCGAGTGGCTGGAGGCTTGCGAACGGCTGGCGCAACTGGCCCGCCCCGATCACCTGGCCCTGGGCGGCCACAAGCTGCCGTTCTCGCGCCTGCCGCTCAGGATGCAGCAGCTGATCGGCAACCACCACGGCGCGCTGGAGCGGCTGATGGATCACCTTTCCGTGCCCCGCACCGCCGCCGATTGCTTTGCCCCCCTGTTCAAGCGCACAATTGGCGAGGGCGAGTACGGGCTTGCACTGGTCGAGGCGGTGGCCCATGTAAATCATCTGTACCACACCGGCCAGGTGAACCGCTGGAAACGCGAGGACGGCACCTGGCTTTATCAAGGCAAGGGGTGACGCGCCCCGCAGGAGGGGAGGCACCATGAGCGACGAGATTTCAACCAGCGCCGAGGCAGCAGAGGCGGCGGTGCTGCCCTGCGTGCATGAAGTCCACGCCGACCCCGAGGCTTGCGCCGGCCTGACCAAGGTGCCGGAGAAGCTGCAGAAGCCCGACGCCGCCAAAAGCCCGGCCCGCTGGGCCTATGAGCGGCTGATCCTCTACATCCAGAACTTCGAGCAGCAGCTGGATTCCGAGCACGAGGTGGCGATGGGCTTCACCGGCGGCAACACCGGCGTGCTCAGGATCGAGGGCATGGGCTATTTCGATCCCGACATCATCACTTTCTACGGCAGCGAGCCGGACGGCTCCCGGACCCAGCTGGTGCAGCATGTCAGCCAGCTGAACGTGATGCTGCGCACGGTGCCCAAGGCGCGCGAAGAAGCGCCAGCCAACCGCATCGGCTTCCGCCTCGCGTCGGACCTCGAGCAGGAGTGAGCCACGCGATTCGGCGCGTGTTCCGCAGGGCCGGGACCCCCGGCGGAATTCTGTGGTTTTCGGGCGGCATTTGCGCCGGATGCGCCCGAATGACGTGGTGACAGGGCGCGGCAAATCCGCTAATCACCGGGAAAATGCACGTGAATTTGAGGGAATACTCACATGGCTGAACATCAGCACGGCACCATGGACACAACCGTTCAGGAAAAGACTTACTCCAGCTTCCTGACCTTCGTGACCCGTTTCTGCATTGCGATGGTCTTCTTCGCGCTGTTCCTGGCTGTCTTCGCTTCCTGATTTCCGGACCGAAACGATGCGCAATCTGCTCTGCCTCGGCGCGGTGATGCTGGCGCTTGCGGGTTGCGCGGCACCGCAGCAGCCGAACGCGGATGCCGGGACGCTGGCCAAGGTGGCCTACCGCCACCCAGGTCCCGCCACGCTCACCCTTTACACGATGATCAACAACCGCACCGGGCGGGGCGGCCACGCGTCGCTGATGATCAACGCCTCCGAACGGGTGATTTTCGATCCGGCAGGCTCGTTCTACGCCTCGGTGGTGCCGGAGCGGAACGACGTCCTTTACGGCATAACCCCCGCAGTCGAGAAAGCCTACCGCGGCGCTCATGCGCGCAGCACCTTCCATGTGGTGGTGCAGCGGGTTGAGGTGACGCCGGAGCAGGCCCAGAAAGCCTATCAGCTGGCGGTAACCAACGGCCGGGTGCCCGGCGCCTACTGCGCCCAGGCCACCATCGGCATCCTGCAGCAGGTGCCGGGTTTCGAGAGCCTCGACCGGACTTTCTACCCCGAGAAGCTGTCCGCCCAGTTCGGCCAGCTGCCCGGTGTGGTGACAGAGCGCTACTACGAAAACGACAGCGCCGACCTGCAGGCGGGCCTCGCCAAGAGCGACGCCGCGCTGAGCGCGGCGGAGTAAAAGACGCCCGCCCGGCGCGGGCCATGCTGCGCATGGCAGAGGTTTGCTGAGAACGCCTCGAGGGGCAGGTCCGCCCTCAAGGCCCTAGCCGATTCTACCGTACTTCCCGCCGCCTGAAGGGCAAGCAGCGCCTTGGGGCGCGGACGCTGCGCGTCCCCTGAACCGGCAGGCAGTGCTCAGGCGGCGAGATACAGCAGCAGCAGGCACAGCCCGCCGGTGCCGAGGCCGATCAGCACGTTGCGGGACAGATAGCCCGCGGCAAACGTCGCGGCCGCGGCGGCAAAATGCATCAGGCTGGGGTCGCCGCCGGTCGGGGCGGGCCAGACCACCAGCGGCGCCACCAGCGCCGGGATGATCGCAACGGCGGTATAGCGCAGATGCCGCATCAGCCAGGGCGCAATCGGCTTGCCGCCCATGAAGCCGATGAAGGCAAAGCGCAGGCCGTAGCTGCCAAGCGCCAGCCCGATGATCACGGTCCACAGGACCGGTTCCGGAATGCTGCTCATTTCGTGCCCTCCGCCTTGGCCTTCTGCCGTTCCAGCCACAGTTCTGCCTGCGCGCCGGCCATCATGCCGGCAATCCCCGCCACGATCAGCCCCAGGTTATAGGGCAGCGCCGCGGCCGGCAGCGAGGTGGCCACCGCCACGAAACAGGCCGCCACATGCGCAGGCGTGCGCAGCATCGGCCCGATCATCGCCAGAAACGCCAGCGGCAGCACGAAATCCACACCCCAGCTTTCCGGGATCCGGGTGCCCACCAGCGCCCCCAGCGCGGTGGCAATCACCCAGGCGGGCGCCACGATGCCATTGGTGCCAAAGAAATAGGCCACCCGCTGCGGCAGCGGCATCTCCGGCTCGGTTTCGAATTTGACGATCGACAGCGCATAGGACTGGTCCACCACGAAATAGGCGGCCAGCGCCCGCTGCCACATCGGCGCATCGCCCAGGTAGGGTGTGAGCGACGCCGAATACATCGCCATCCGAAGGTTCACCGCCAGGGCCGAGATCAGGATGATGATCAGCGGCGCGTTTTCCTGCATCAGCTGCAGCGCGGTGAACTGGGCCGCTCCGGCAAAGACCGCCAGTGAGAAGGCAAAGGCCTCCGGCACGATCAGCCCGGCCTCGGCCGCCAGCACTCCGAACAGGAAGCCGAAGGGTGAGGCCATGAAGATGAAGGGCGCGCTGTCGCGAAACCCTTTCCAGAAGGCCGATTTGGTGGTGGTGATTGCCATCTGCGCGTCCTAGATTGCGTTGAACCGCACTACGGCGGACGCAGAAGGAATGCAATTGGTGAGTATGGATATCACGTCAGAATATCTGATCGCCCCCGGCGTTGCCGACCCGCGGCTGACCCGCGCCGTCACCGGCGTCGATCAGAACGGCGAAGCCAGCGAGATCGCCGTGGTGGAGGAACGCCCGCTGACCATCTTCCTGAATTCCCAGGAAATTGTCACCGCGATGACCATCGGCGACTACCCGGAATACCTGGCGCTCGGCTTCCTGCGCAATCAGCGGATGCTGCGCGACGAGGATGAGGTGACCCGTGTCGATTATGACGAGGATCTGGAAACCGTGGTGGTGCGCACCGCGGTGGAAACCAGCCACGAGGAGAAGCTGAAGAAGAAGACCCGCACCTCCGGCTGCGCGGTCGGCACCGTCTTCGGCGACATGATGGAGGGGCTGGAGGACGTGCGCCTGCCCGAGGCGGAGATCCGCACCTCCTGGCTCTACGCGCTGGCGCACAAGATCAACCGCACGCCGTCCCTGTACCTTGAGGCCGGCGCCATCCACGGCACGGTGCTCTGCCGGCAGGACCGCCCGCTGGTCTATATGGAGGACGTCGGCCGCCATAACGCGGTGGACAAGATTGCAGGCTGGATGCTGTCCGAACAGGCAGAGGCTGCCGACAAGATCCTCTACACCACCGGGCGGCTGACCTCGGAGATGGTGATCAAGACCGCGATGATGGGCATCCCGGTGCTGGCGTCGCGCTCCGGCTTCACTGCTTGGGGCGTGGAGATCGCGCGCGAGGTCGGCCTCACGCTGATCGGCCGGATGCGCGGCCAGCGGTTCATCTGCCTCTCGGGCGAGGAGCGTCTAGTGCGCGACATGGACCCCAAGGACGCGCCGGTGGAAGAGAAGAAACACAGGCGGAAAAGTGCGGGATGAAGGTTGAGGTCCTATATGTGCTGCTTGTGATATTTTCACCTTTGGTGATCTTCGGCGCTCTCGGTTTCTGGGTCGCATACCGGTTCTGGTGGCCCCTTGCGAAGCGGCTTGGCGTGACGCCGGTAAATCGCACTGTTTCACGGCAAGTGATTTTCGCGGGGATCGAGGGTGGATCAGCAGAAATTCAGGCTCAGGTAAAGAAATGCCGGCTTGCCTTTGGGGCTGTTTATTTTGGCATGCTGATCTGTGTTTTCCCTTTGTTGGGGCTAGAGGGTGTTCTGTTCCTGTCCGCATGTTTTCTCGTGACGTTTCTTGTTTCCAGACCTTTTAGGCTGACGGAGGGCACCCCATGACCCAACCCCTCGGAGTAATTCTCGCAGGCGGCCTCGCCACCCGGATGGGCGGCGGCGACAAGGGGCGGCTGCAGGTCGGCGGCCAGAGTCTGCTGTCCCGTGTCGTGGACCGGTTGGCACCGCAGGTTGCCGGCCTCGCGCTCAACGCCAATGGCGACCCGGAGCGCTTCGCCGATCTGGGCCTGCCGGTGATTGCCGACTCGATCGAAGGCTTCGCCGGACCTCTGGCAGGCGTGCTTGCGGGTCTAGATTGGGCGGCAGAGCAGGGCGCGGACACCATCGTCACCGCCGCCGCCGACACGCCGTTCTTCCCGCAGGATCTGGTCGCCCGGCTGACCGCAGCGGCAAAAGGCATGGACAAGCCGCTGGTGCTCGCGACCACCCCGCGCACCGGCGACGAGGCGCTGAAATCCGGCGGTGGCAAACGTATCAACCGGCACCCGGCTTTCGGCCTCTGGCCCGTTGCCCTGCGCGATGACCTGCGGGCAGCATTGAATGACGGTCTGCGCAAAGTCGTCCTCTGGACCGACCAGCACGGCGGCCGCGAGGCGCTGTTCGAGGCCGACCCTTTCGACCCGTTCTTCAACATCAACACGCCGGATGATCTGGCCAAGGCAGAGGCGCTCTTGAAATGAAGATCTACGGCGTCACCGGCTGGAAGAACAACGGCAAGACCGGGCTGATGGAACGGCTGGTGGCGGAGTTTTGCGCCCGCGGCTTCTCCGTTTCCACCATCAAGCACGCTCACCACGCCACCGATGTGGACCAGCCCGGAACCGACAGCTACCGCCACCGTCAGGCCGGCGCGTCCGAGGTGGTGCTGGCCTCAGCCGGCCGCGTGGCAATCATGCAAGAGCTGCGCGGCGCGGCAGAGCCGCCGCTGGCAGAGCTGCTGGCCCGCCTGAACCCCGTCGACCTGGTGCTGGTCGAGGGCTATAAGCGCGAACCGCATCCCAAAATCGAGGCCTACCGGCAGGAGGCGGGCACCGAACTGATCGCCCCGCGGGATGTGAATATCCGGGCCATCGCCAGCGACACTGCGCTGGATCTGGACCGCCCCGTGTTCGATCTGAACGACACGGCGGCGATAGCGGATTTCATCCGGGCTGAGCTGGACCTTTGAACCGCTGGCAGACCTTCGCCATGGTCGACTGGTCCGGCGGCAACGACCGCGGGCCGAAGCCCTGCAAGGATGCTATCTGGGCCTGCGTGGTGCGCGGGGGTGCTGCCGAAGAACTGGTCTACCTGCGCAACCGGCAACTGGCCGAAGACTGGCTGGTGAGCCTCGTGGACGCAGAGCAGACCGCCGGCCGCCGTTTGTTTCTGGGGTTCGATTTCCCGTTCGGTTACCCCGCCGGTTTCGCGCAGGCGCTCACCGGTTCAGAGGACCCGCTGAACCTTTGGGACTGGTTCGAAGACCGGATCGGCGACAGCCCCAAATCCAACAACCGCTTTGACCTTGCGGGCAAGATCAACCGCAGGTTCGGCGGGCACGGGCCGTTCTGGGCCAACGGCTTGAAACGGGACATTGACGGTCTGCCCCGCAACAAGGCCGCCTACAGCAACCCTTTCCCCGACCGCCGCGCGGTGGAGCATCTGGCCAAGGGCAGCTTCACCTGCTGGCAGATGGCCGGTGCCGGGGCGGTGGGAAGCCAGGTGATGATGGGGCTGCCGGTGCTCGCCCGCCTGCGCCGCCGCTTTGCCGGGCAAGTGGCAGCCTGGCCGTTTGAGCCCTTGGACAAGCCGGTCGCGCTCATCGAGATCTGGCCCTCGCTGACCCTCGGTCATCCGCCTGCAGGCATCATCAAGGATACCTGGCAGGTACAACAGGTCGCACTGGAACTTTGCCGCCGCCCCGTGGCAGAACTGGAGCGGCTTTTGAACGTCCATGCGCCCGAAGAGGGCTGGATTCTGGGAGTGGAACCGCAATGACCCTGACACCGCCGCCGCTCAGCAACGACTGCTTTGCCCTGCCTGCGGGCGTGGACTGGACCCCGGTGGATGACGCGCTGGCGCTGCTCAGGGACAGGCTGGGGCCGGTCACCGGTGCGGAAACCGTGCCGCTGGCTGATGCGCTGGGCCGGGTGCTGGCAGAGGAGGCGGCGGCCAAACGCTCCAACCCGCCGCTGCCCAATACGGCGGTGGACGGCTATGGTTTTGCGGGCGGCAGGGCAAAGGGGCCGCATGTGCTGCCGCTGGTGCAGGGGAGGGCCGCAGCCGGGGTGCCCTTTGACGGAACCGTGCCTGCAGGCAGCGCCATCCGGGTGCTGACCGGCGCCGCGCTGCCCGAAGGCGTCGACACGGTGATTCTGGAGGAAGACGTCAACACCGACGGCAACCGGATCGCCTTCAACGGCCCGCTGAAACAGGGGGCGAACACCCGCAAGGCGGGCGAAGATGTCTGCGCAGATGAGGTCATCCTGCCCGCGGGCCGGGTCATCACGCCTGCCGACCTCGCCCTTGCCTCCGCCACCGGGCTGGCGGAACTCACGGTGCGGCTGCCGTTGCGGGTCGGGGTGCTTTCCACCGGCGACGAACTGGTCGAGGCCGGGGAACCCGCCGGTAAAGGGCAGATTTTCGATGCCAACCGCCCGATGCTGCTGGCGCTGATCCGCCAGCTGGGCTTTGTGCCGGTGGACCTGGGCAAGGCGGCGGATGACCGCGAGGCGCTGCGCGCGCACCTGGATGGCGCCGCGGCGCAGACCGATGTGATCCTGACCTCCGGCGGCGCCTCTGCCGGGGATGAGGATCACATGTCGGCGCTCCTGCGTGAGGCGGGGGCGATGCAGGAATGGCGCATCGCGCTGAAACCGGGCCGCCCGCTGGCGCTGGGCATGTGGCAGGGCACGCCGGTTTTCGGGCTTCCGGGCAACCCGGTGGCCGCCCTCGTGTGCACGCTGATCTTTGCCCGCCCTGCAATGGGGCTGATGGCGGGGGCAGGCTGGCAGGAACCGCAGGCGTTTGATGTCCCGGCAGGTTTTGAAAAGCGCAAGAAACCGGGCCGCCGCGAGTACTTGCGGGCGCGGGTGCGGGACGGCCGCGCGGAGGTGTTCAAATCCGAAGGCTCCGGCCGCATCAGTGGCCTCAGCTGGGCCGAGGGCCTGGTGGAACTCGGCGACGGCGCCGCGGAGATCAAGCCCGGCGACCCGGTCCGCTTCATTCCCTACGGCAGTTTCGCCATGTAGGAGGGGCGCTCCCGCCGGCGATCCGGCGCATCACAGATGCTTGCCCGCCGTTGGGCCCGGCGCCGCGCTCACGCGCGGCGCGAACGCCCTGCAGCTTCACCTTTGCATAAATACTCCCGCCGGAGGCAGCGGCCCGTCAGGGCCTCCCTGATCAGTCGAAGGTCCCGGCCACCCGGCCCAGCAGCATGAAGGCGCGGGCGGTGCGGGTGTTGCCGAGCGCGGAGATCTCCCCGTCGGTGGCCTCGGCCTCGAAGTCCGCAAACATCTGGTCGAAGCGGCGCAGGAAGTGATGCGCGGCATCGCGGAAGATCGGATCCTGCTTCATCCGCGCCGCGGTCAGCGCCAATGAGGTGCGGTCGCGCACGCCGCCAAGCGCCGCCACCGCGCGGCCGCGCGCGCCCTGGCCGAACTGGCGCCAGATCTCCGGCCGGGCCATGTCGGGGCGCAGGTCGTCCATGTAGATGCCGTCCTGGCTGAGCAGCGTCAGCACGTCCTGCGCCGCCTGGATCACCTGCGCCGCCTTGCGGTCGCGCAGTGCCGCGCGCAGGGCGGCAAATCCTTCCTCGTCCTCGGCGGTTTCCGGGAAGTTCAGCGCCCGGATGAACTGCTCGGCGGGCAGCGGCGGCGCGGTGTCCGCCGCCTGGGTTCCAAGCGCCAGCGAGCCCTGTTCAGCCGCGGTCATCTCTGCCGCCGCTGCCGGGATCGCCGGGCGCAGCGGGTTGGCGCGGCGGCTGGTGTGGAAGGTGGCCAGTGCGGTCTCGGTCTTGCGGGTGGCCTCGGCGATTTCCTCCAGCCGCTTGGCGACCGAGGTCTCCGCCACCGCTGCATGCTGCTGGGACTGGGCCAGGTAGCTCTGCCGCAAACCGTCGATGGCGGCCTGCAGCTGCTCGCTCTCCTCGCGCATCACCCGGGCCGAACGCGCGGCAGAGGCCGCAACCCACAGCATCGCCAGCGGCAGCACCAGCGCCAGCACGCCTGTGATCAGATCCGCCCACTGCGACAGGCCCGCATCTTCCGGCGCAAACAGATAGAACCCGGCCGCCGCCAGCAGCCACAGCGCCCCCAGCCCGATGGCCACCAGCTCCGCACCGCCCAGGCCATTGGCGGCCGCGGGGCCGTCAAGGCGCCGCAGCGGCTGGCTGCCGCCTGGCTTCGGGCTGGAACCCGGACTGCTGCTGGAGCCTGTCATGACCACTCTGCCCTTGCGGATCAGGAATAGACGATTTTGAGAATCTCATAGGCGCGCTCGCCGCCGGGCGTGCGCACTTCCACACTGTCGCCTTCGTCCTTGCCGATCAAGGCGCGGGCGATCGGGGACTTGATGTTCAGCAGGCCCGCTTCGATGTTGGCCTCATGCTCGCCGACGATCTGCCAGGTCTTCTCCTCGTCGGTGTCCTCGTCCACCACCGTCACCTTGGCGCCGAACTTGATGGCGCCGGACAGTTTGGCCGGGTTGATCACATCAGCCAGCGACAGGATGCCTTCCAGCTCCTTGATGCGGCCCTCGATGAAGGACTGCTTTTCGCGGGCCGAGTGGTACTCGGCGTTTTCCGACAGGTCGCCCAGCTCGCGCGCTTCGGCAATCGCCTGGATGATGGCCGGGCGCTCGACGGATTTCAGGTTCTTCAGTTCGCTTTCCAGGGCGGTGAAACCCGCCGGGGTCATCGGGATCTTTTCCATGTGATTGGTCCAGGTCGCTCTTTTGTTCTTGTCTCTATGAAAACCGCAGCCCCGCAGCATGTGCCGCGGGGCCTCCGGTCCGGTTGACAAATACCTGACCCAATCCCGCGCCCGATTTCAAGTGGCCGCAGGGGTCGACCACCTGCAATTCCGCCTAACCGGGCAGATTATGCGGGTTTTCCACAGGTTTGCGCGGAAAAATGCCGTGAAAGGCGGCGGCCATCGGCGCCGTCTCGGGCAGATCAGTCATATTGCACCGCCTCGTATTCGATGCCGTTTTCGTCGTGGAAGTAGAACCGGCGGCCCGGCTCGTAATCGCCGTGGTTCATCGGTGTGAAACCGGCGGCCTTCACCGCCGCCTCGGTCGCGTCCAGATCCTCGACGATGACCGCGACGTGATTCAGCCCGCCGATAATGCCATAGCTTTCCGGCGCTTTTTCAGCCGCGGTGCGCGGGGTGTAGAGCGCCAGATAGCTGTTCTCCTCGCCCACATGCACGGTGTAGCCGCCGTTCTTTGCCTCGCCCTCCCAGCGCACATGCCAGCCGAATACTTTCTCCATCCAGGCGGCGGTGCCGTTGGGGTCGGCGACGGTGATGTTTGCGTGCTCCAAAACTGCGCTCATCGGAAATCTCCTTTTCGGGTTGAGCAAACCTGTTGATGCGACTCACCGTAATTCCTAAACCTAACTTTAGCTCAAGAGATTTTTTCAGGGAGTATGCCATGCCCCAGTCCGCCGGGATTTCCATCGGCTATCTGGCCGACCGCACCGGCCTCGCCGTGTCCGCCATCCGCTATTACGAGGCGCAAGGTCTGGTGGAGCCCTGGCGCAACGCAGGCGGCCAGCGCCGCTTCCACCGGGCCGACATCCGGCGGCTCAGCTTCATCATGATTGCCCAGCAGTTCGGCTTCTCGCTGCCGGAAATCCGCGGCTTCCTCAAAAGCCTGCCGGGCGGCCGCACCCCGACCAAGGAGGACTGGGCCTGCATCTCTGCAAACTTCCGCAGCCACCTGGACCAGCGAATCGAAACCCTGGTCAGACTGCGCGACAATCTGGACGGCTGCATAGGCTGCGGCTGTCTTTCGCTTCCGAATTGCAAACTTTACAACCCCGAGGACCGGGCGGCACAGAAGGGGCAGGGACCCCGATACCTGATGGGAGACCGGCCTGAGGCGGAAAATGATCCTTGAGTGACGAAAATGGACGCACTTTTTGTCTCAGTTGCCTGTTTTACAGGTGTTTGACGCGGAGTTTGGATTGACCGCACGGCCTGCCAAACGCTAAGCAGCCGCGACAGAAAATTGCGCCCGGTGGGGCCGGTAGCGAACAGAAAGCCAAGGAGCGCCGCAAATGGCCGAGATTGAACGCGAAGCGATGGAATACGACGTGGTGATCGTCGGGGCCGGCCCTGCCGGTCTGTCTGCGGCCATCCGCCTGAAACAGCTGGACGCCGACCTGCAGGTCGTGGTCCTGGAAAAAGGCTCCGAGGTGGGCGCGCACATCCTGTCCGGCGCAGTGCTGGACCCCTGCGGCCTGAACGCGCTGATCCCCGACTGGAAGGAAAAGGGCGCGCCGCTGAACGTGGAAGTCAAGGAAGACAATTTCCTGATGCTGGGCGAGGCCGGCAAGGTCCGCATCCCCAACTTCCCGATGCCGCCGCTGATGAACAACCACGGCAACTACATCGTCTCCATGGGCAACGTCTGCCGCTGGATGGCAGAGCAGGCCGAGGAAATGGGCGTCGAGATCTTCCCGGGCATGGCCTGCTCGGAACTGGTCTATGGCGACAACGGCGAAGTGAAGGGCGTGGTTGCCGGCGAATTCGGCAAGAACCCCGACGGCACCCCCGGCCCGGCCTATGAGCCCGGCATGGAGCTGCACGGCAAATATGTCTTCCTGGGCGAAGGCGTGCGCGGCTCGCTGTCCAAGGAAGTGATTGCCAAATTCGGCCTCTCCGACGGTAAGGAACCGCAGAAATACGGCGTCGGCATGAAAGAGATCTGGGAGATCGACCCGGCCAAGCACAAGGAAGGCACCGTCACCCACACCATGGGCTGGCCGCTGGGCTCCAACGCGGGCGGTGGCTCGTTCATCTACCACCTGGACAACAACCAGGTTTACGTGGGCTTCGTGGTGCACCTGAACTACAAGAACCCGCACCTGTTCCCCTACATGGAATTCCAGCGCTTCAAGCACCACCCGGTGGTCGCCGACCTGCTGAAGGGCGGCAAGCGCGTGGCCTATGGCGCCCGTGCCATCACCGAGGGCGGCTGGCAGTCGATGCCGAAACTGGTGGCGCCGGGCGTGGCCCTGCTGGGCTGCTCCGCGGGCATGGTCAACGTGCCGCGCATCAAGGGCAACCACAACGCGATGCTGTCGGGCAAAGCCGCGGCTGAAGCCGCCTTTGACGCGATCAAAGCCGAGCGTTCGGGCGACGAGCTGACGGCTTACGAAACCGACGTGCGCGAAGGCGCCATCGGCAAGGACCTGAAGATGGTCCGCAACGTCAAGCCGATGTGGTCCAAGTGGGGCCTCACCGCCTCGCTGGCGCTGGGCGGCCTGGACATGTGGACCAACAACCTGTTCGGCTTCTCCTTCTTCGGCACCCTGGGCCACGGCAAGAATGACGCCCAGTCGACCGAGGAAGCCTCCAAGCACAAGCCGATCGACTATCCCAAACCCGATGGCGTGCTGTCCTTCGACCGTCTGACCAACGTCAGCTTCTCGATGACCAACCACGAGGAAAGCCAGCCCTGCCACCTGCGCCTGGGCAATGAGGACACTCCGATCTCGGTCAACCTGCCGAAGTTTGCGGAACCGGCGCAGCGCTACTGCCCGGCCGGCGTCTACGAGGTGGTGGAAAAAGACGGCAAGCCGGAGTTCGTGGTGAACTTCCAGAACTGCGTCCACTGCAAGACCTGCGACATCAAGGACCCGTCCCAGAACATCACCTGGACCACGCCGCAGGGCGGCGACGGTCCGAACTACCCCAACATGTAACGGGAACGTTAGGTTTCCGGCGGGCTTTTGCCGGAATTTATGGGGCGGTCCTTGGACCGCCCCATTGCGTGTTGACGGGCGCCGCACTACGCTTTCTTACAAGAGCAAAGAGCAGTAAACCGTAAGGGGGTCCCCAGTGCCCGTATCCATTCTTCGCACCCTGTCCTGTGCGGCCCTGATGGCCGCCGCCGCCGCACCTGCCGTGCAGGCCGAAGGACTGGCGGGATCCTACCTGGCCGGACGGGCCGCGACCTATGACAGCGACTTCGCCGCCGCTGCGATCTATTACACCCAGGCGCTGGCGCGCGACCCGCAGAACCCGCTGCTGATGGAAAACGTGGTGTTCGCCCAGCTCGCCATGGGCAAGGCCGATCTGGCCGTGCCGGTGGCGGAACGGCTGCGCCAGGCCGGCGCCCGCAGCCAGGTGGCCAATATCGTTCTGGCCGGCGGTCTTGCCTCTGACGGCGACTTCCAGGCAATTCTGGACCGGGATCTGGAGCGGGACGCGATCCACCCGCTGGTGGACGGCCTGCTGGAGGGCTGGGCGCATGTCGGCGCGGGGTCCGTTTCCAGCGCGCTGACGGCGTTTGACCGGCTTGCCAAGGATGGCAGCCTGAAACCCTTCGTGCTCTATCACCGCGCCCTGGCGCTGGCCTCTGCCGGGGATTACGGCGGGGCAGAGGACCTGTTTGCCGCCGAGGACGGGCGCCTTGCCACCCTCAGCCGCCGCGCCGCGGTGGCGCGGGTGCAGATCCTGTCGCAGCTGGGCCGCAACGATGATGCCCGCGAGGCTCTGGCCGATGCCTTCGGCAGCAGCCTCGACCCGGGGCTTGAGGCGCTGGACGCGCAGCTCGCCGCCGGTGAAACCCTGGCCTACACCATCGCCCCCAGCCCGCGGGACGGCATCGCCGAGGTGTTCTTCACCCTCGGTGCGGCGCTGAACGGCGATACCGCCAATGATTACGTGCTGATGTATGCCCGCATGGCGGCCTCGCTGCGCGCGGACCATGTGGACGCCATCCTGCTCAGCGCGGGGCTGCTGGACCAGCTAGGCCGCTATGAGCTGTCGGTTGCCACTTACAAGCAGGTGCCTGCCGGTCACCCGGATTACCACGCCGCCGAAATGGGCCGGGCCGAAGCGCTGCGCCGCGCCGCCAAACCGGACGCCGCAATCGAGGTGCTGGAGAAACTGGCCCGCGATTACCCCGATCAGCCGAGCGTCTACATCAGCCTCGGCGACCTGCTGCGCCAGCAGGAGGACTACGCCGCCGCCGCCCGCGCCTATGACAAGGCTCTGGACAAGACGCCCGCGGATTCCGGCAGCCGCTGGTTCCTGTATTACGCCCGCGGCATCTGCCACGAGCGGCTGGACCAGTGGCCGCAGGCCGAGGCCGACTTCCGCGCCTCGCTGGAGCTGGATCCGAACCGGCCGCAGGTGCTGAACTACCTCGGCTATTCTCTGGTCGAGAAAAGCAGCAAGCTGGACGAGGCGCTGGACATGATCGAACGCGCCGTCGCTGCGCGTCCCGACTCCGGCTTCATCGTCGACAGCCTGGGCTGGGTGCTCTACCGCATGGGCCGCTTCGACGAGGCCGTCGACCATATGGAGCGCGCGGTGGAGCTGATGCCGGTGGACCCGGTGGTCAATGATCACCTGGGTGACGTCTACTGGGCCGTGGGCCGCGAGCGCGAGGCGGAATTCCAGTGGAAGCGCGCGCTCTCCTTCATCGACCCGGAAGATACCGACGGCGAAGCCGACCCCGAGCGCATCCGCCGCAAGCTGGAAATCGGCCTTGACGCGGTTCTGGCCGAAGAGGGCGCCCAGCCCCTGAAGGTCGCCAATGGCGGCTGAGGTCTTTGCACCCGCCAAGATCAACCTGACCCTGCATGTGACCGGCCGCCGCGAGGACGGCTATCACCTGCTGGATTCGCTGGTGGCCTTTGCAGATGCCGGCGACCGGCTGGCGCTCGAACCGGGGGCGGGGCTGTCGCTGGAGGTCTCCGGCCTGTTCGCGGAGGGGGTGCCCGCGGACGCGCGCAACCTGGTGTGGCAGGCCGCCGAAGGCGCGGGCTGGACCGGGCGCATCAGCCTGAACAAACAGCTGCCCCATGGCGCGGGCATCGGCGGCGGGTCATCGGATGCCGCCGCGGTTCTGCGCGCGCTGGCCGGGCAGGGCGCCGATATCCCCGAAGGCCTGCCCTTGTCGCTGGGCGCCGATGTGCCGGTCTGCATGGCCGCCCGCGCCGCCCGGATGCGGGGAATCGGTGAGCGGGTCACTCCGGTCGAGCTGCCGGACCTGCATGCGCTGCTGGTCAATCCGGGCGAGCATGTGCCCACTGGCCCGGTGTTTTCCGCGCTGGCCTCCCGCGACAACCCGCCGATGCCGCAGGACATCCCGTCCTTCACGTCCGGTGAAGACTGCGCCGCCTGGCTGGCAGAGCAGCGCAACGACCTGGAGGCCCCGGCCATCACCGTTGCACCTGGAATCGCGCGGGTGCTTTCCGACCTGCGCAGCTCCCGCCAGGCGCTGCTGGCCCGCATGTCCGGCTCCGGTGCCACCTGCTATGCGCTATATCCCACAAAAAAAGCCGCCCATATGGCAGCCTATGAGATCGGGGCAGAGCACCCTGAGTGGTGGTGCAGCGCGGTCACCCTGACCTGACGCGCGGCGCTGCGCGGAGCACAGGGATCTCCCGCTTGCGGGACTTCGCATCAACGATGCTTACCCGCCGCTGGGCCAGGCGCCACACCGCCCGGCCGCTTCTTCTTTGCAAAAATACTCTGGGGTGAGCGCCGCAGGCGCGAGGGGCAAAGCCCCTTGCCGGGTATCAGTTCAGCCGCGACACCACGTAGTCCGCCAGGTCATTCAGCATGGTGCGGATCTCGTGATCGGGCAGCACCTCCAGCGCCGCCCGCGCCTTGGCCGCCCAGCCATGGGCATCCTCGCGGGTGGCTTCCAGCGTCTTGTATTTCGCCATCAGCGCCAGCGCCTGCTCCAGGTCGCCGTTTTCCTGCTTGCCCTTCTCGATGGTGCGGGTCCAGAAGGCGCGCTCCTCGTCCGTCGCCTGCGCCACCGCCTTGATCACCGGCAGGGTCAGCTTGCGCTCGCGGAAATCGTCGCCGACGTTCTTGCCGGTTGCCTTGCTGTCGCCCTGGTAGTCCAGCAGGTCATCGGCAATCTGGAAGGCAATCCCCAGCGCATCGCCGTACTCGAACAGCGCCTTCACCTGTTCCTCCGGCGCCCCGGCAATCACACCGCCCACCTCGGTCGCGGCCGAGAACAGCGCTGCGGTCTTACCGCGCACCACCTGCAGATAGACGTCCTCATCCGTCTTCAGGTTCGAGGCCGCGGTCATCTGCAGCACCTCGCCCTCGGCAATGGTGGCGGAGGCATTGGCCAGGATGTCCAGCACCCGCAGGCTCCCGGTCTCCACCATCAGCTGGAAGCTGCGGGCAAACAGGTAGTCGCCCACCAGCACCGAGCTCTTGTTGTCCCACAGCAGGTTTGCGGTCGGGCGGCCGCGCCGCTGGGCGCTTTCGTCCACGACATCGTCATGCAGCAGGGTGGCGGTATGGATGAACTCCACTGTCGCCGCCAGTTTCAGGTGATGGTCGCCCTCGTAGCCGCACAGCCGCGCCGCCGCCAGCGTCAGCATCGGCCGCAGCCGCTTGCCGCCCGCCTCGACCAGATGCGCGGTCACCTCGGGGATGCGCGGCGCATGCTTGGAGGCCATCCGGGTCCGGATCAGCGCATTCACCGCATCCAGTTCCTGGCTCAGCGTGGCGGCCAGCATTTCGTGCGGCTTCTTGGTCATCACTTGGTCCATCACTTTCCCGCTCGCAAGTCTCGACAAGGGGGACGGCTTGCCCTTAGATCCATCCCCATGAAAGAGCTTCTGCGCAGCACCGATCCGACGATCATGGCCTTTGCCTCCGCCCTCCTTGAGGGAGAGGATATAGACTGCTTTCAAATGGACGTAAATATGAGCATCCTGGAAGGCGGGATCGGAATTTTTCCGCGCCGTCTGATGGTTCACGAGGATGACTACGACGACGCCCTGGTGGTGATGCGCGACAACGAAATTCCGCTGGGACGATGAGCGGGTTCCCCGAAGACCAGCTGAGCTGCAACGGTTTCCTTGGCGGCAGGGTGCAGCTGTGGCAGCCCGCGCGCGGCTACCGCGCCGGCGTCGACCCGGTGCTGCTGGCGGCCGCTGTTCCCGCGCGGGCAGGGGAGGCCGTGCTGGAGCTCGGCTGCGGCGCGGGGCAGGCGCTTCTGTGCCTGGGCGCGCGGGTGCCGGGGCTGGCGCTGGCCGGGGTGGAGCTGCAGGCGCCCTATGCCGATCTGGCCCGCCGCAACGCTGCGGCCAACAGTCAGGATGCGGAGGTTTTCGAGGCCGACCTTGCGGCCCTGCCGGAGGCCTTGAAGCAGCGCCAGTTCCACCACGTCATCGCCAATCCGCCCTATTACAAGGCCGGCGCCCACAGCCCGGCCCGCGACGACGGCCGTAAGGTGGCCCTGGGGGAGGGCACGCCGCTGGCGGACTGGATCGCCGCCGCCGCCCGCCGCCTTGGGCCCAAAGGATACCTGCACATGATCCAGCGCGCCGACCGGCTGCCGGACATGCTGGCGGGCTGCAGCGGCGTCCTGGGATCCGTGGAGGTGCTGCCGCTGGCGCCGCGCGAGGCCCGCGCGGCTGAGCTGCTGATCCTGCGCGCGCGCAAGGGCGGGCGGGCGGATTTCCGGCTGCACGCGCCGCTGATTCTGCATGAAGGCGCCCGGCATGAGCGTGACGGAGAGAGCTACCGCCCCGAAATCCGCGCGGTTCTGCGCGACGGCGCCGCCTTGCCCTGGCCGGGTTAGGGCGGGTTTCCCGGCGGCGCAAATTTAGGGGCGGCGCGCGCCGGATTCAACCTTTGGAGAATCCAAATGTGCAGGTTTCTGCATAAACGCGCTCTGCCCTGCGGCAAAATGCGCGGCGCATAGCCGATATGAAAATTTCATGACAAAAATTGTGCGGCTGCAGCGTGACAGATGCGTGAACATGTGCTCCACTCTTTAAGTCAAACACATCTAGCTCAAAAAAGGAGGGTTGCCATGAGCCTCAGCTCGCATCTGACCGAACTTAAGAAGAAGCACGAGCATCTGAGCATGGAAGTGGAACAGGCCCAACGACACCCCAGTAGCGACGATCTGGAAATCGCAGCAATGAAAAAGCAAAAGCTCAAGCTTAAGGAAGAGATTGAGCGCCTGACTGCTGAAGCAGTTTGAAGAGTTCCCGCCGGGACGGATAACCCGGCACAGTAGTACGGAGGGCCTGCCGGCGCGGCGGCCCTCCTTTCATTTCAGGGGGCATTCCGTGGCTACTTGCCGGCGCTGGCCCGCGCCGCAATCAGCGCCCCGCCGGTGATCAGCGCCGCCGCCAGCGCCAGCCCCCAGGAGGCCGCGGCAATCCCTGCCAGCACCAGGATCAGCGTCGACAGCAAGGGCGCGGCGTAGGAGCTGGTTCCCAGCATCTGGATGTCGCCCTGCTTGACGCCGATGTCCCAGACGTAGAACGCCAGCCCGACAGGCCCGAGGCCCAGCAGCAGGGTCGAGACCCAGCCCAGCGTGCCCGCGGGCCAGACCGTTTCCTCCAGCGCGAAATGCAGCCTCCAGGAGGCCGCCGCAGTGGCCAGGCAGAACACCGCAACCGAACTGGTCGGCGCCCCGCCCACCAGCCGCGACAGCACCGAATAGCCGGACCACGTGAGCGCGCACAGCAGCGCCAGCCCGTAGCCCGGCAGATACTGCGCCTGAAACCCCTCGCCGCCGCCGGAAATGATGGTGGCCGCCCCGGCAAAGCCCAGGCCGGCCCCGATCAGATGCCCCGCTTTCAGCCGCTCGCCGGGCAGCAGGCCGGAAAACAGCACGATCAGCAGCGGCCACAGATAGGCGATCAGCCCGGCCTCCGCCGCCGGTGCCAGCCGCAGCGCCGAGAAATAGAGCGCGTGATAGCCGAACAGCCCCAGCGTGCCGAAGATGTAGACCCTGATGGGCACATGGCGCAGCTGCTTCAGCTTGCCCGCTGCCGCGGTCCAGATCATCCCCAGGGTGCCGCCGACGGTGAAACACAGCGCATTCAGCAACAGCGGCGGGGCAGGCTCCGACCCCACCGTCAGCAGCGCCAGCAGCGACCACAACAGAACAGCGATAAAGCCGATGGCGGTCGCGCGGGTCTTGGTCATGGCGGCGGGATGTCCTCAACTGGAATGATCTCGAAAGCCTCCGAGACGTAGGCTGTTTTTTCGATCTCGGCAACAAACCAGTCGCGGAACGCTGCGATCTGCGGCCGGTTTTCGGTGCCCGGCGCGCAGAGGAACCGGAAATGCGCCTTGGTCTCGATCGCGGTCTTGAACGGCGCCACCAGGCGGCCCGCGTGCAGATCGGTGATTGCCATGCCGCGCCGCCCCAGCGCCACGCCGGCGCCCGCAACCGCGGCATCAATCGCGTGGTCGGCTTGCGAAAAATGCGAGCCGTGGGTGGGGGTGAAATTGATGCCCTGGGTGCGGAACCAGGCCGGCCAGTCGCAGGGCGGGTCGAGAAAGTCGATGGATTCGTCAAAGATCAGCGGCGCCTGCATCAGGCTTTCCGGCGTGGTGTAGCGCTCGGCCAGCTCCGGCGACATCACCGGCGTCACCCATTCCGGCGGCACCGGCAGCACATACAGCCCCTCATCCGGGCCATAGCCGAACCGGATCGCCACATCGACGTCATCGCGGACAAAATCCAGCATCCGCAGGGTGGCGGAGAACCGCAGGTCGATCTCCGGATGGGCGCGGGCAAATTCATACAGCCGCGGCGCCAGCCATTTCGCCGTCAGCCCCGGCCCGGCCGTCACCGTCAGCGTGGTGTTGTCCTGCAGCCGCCGCACAGAGCGCCAGGCAGCGGTCAGCGCCTCGAACCCTTCGGCGGCGCCGGGCGCCAGCGTCTTGCCCGCCTCGGTCAGCTCCACCGCCCGGTTCAGGCGGCGGAACAGCGGCTGGCCCAGATGCTCCTCCAGCGACTTGATCTGAAAGGACAGCGCCGCAGGGGTCACGTTCAGCTCCTCCGCCGCCTTGGCAAAGGACATGTGGCGGGCAGCAGCATCAAAGGCGCGCAGAGCGGTGAGGGGCGGCAGGCGATCAGTCATAGTCACATAAGTATACCTTAACTGAAGCTCTGCAAAGTCTCGTTTGTGCGATTGACGGAACGTCCTCATATTGGGTGCAGGTAAAGGATACTGATCCGAAAGGAGGCCTGAAATGCTGGAATATTCTGCTGATGCCGCGGTGAAGTCCGCCATGGCCCGCGCCCACGCCGAACGCGGCCAGGTGCTGAAACGGGCCTGGACCTGGCTGTTCGGCAAGAAGCCGGTGCCAGCCCTCCGCCCCAAGGTTTCCCGCTGGACCTGAGCGCGCTCTGATTTCGAGAAAGAGGCACTTACGGGATGGGAAAAGGGCCGGTCCAGATGGACCGGCCCTTGCCGTTTCCGCTGATGTAAAGGATCAGACGAAGAACTGCGCGCCGTTGGCGGAGATGGTCGAGCCGTTGATGAAGCCCGAGTCGTCGGAAGCCAGGAAGGCCACGCAGCGGGCGATCTCTTCCGGCTCGCCCAGACGGCCGGCCGGGATCTGGCCGATGATCGATTCACGCACCTTCTCCGGCACCGCCATCACCATTTCGGTGGCGATATAGCCGGGGCAGACCGCGTTGGCGGTGATGCCGGCGCGGGCGCCTTCCTGGGCCAGCGACTTCACGATGCCCAGATCGCCGGCCTTGGTGGCGGCATAGTTCACCTGCGCGAACTGGCCCTTCTGGCCGTTGATCGAGGAGATCACGATGACGCGGCCGAACTTGCGCTCGCGCATGCCGGGCCAGATCGGGTGCACGGTGTTGAACACGCCGGTCAGGTTGGTGTCGATCACTTCCTGCCACTGCTGCGGCGTCATCTTGTGGAACGGCGCGTCGCGGGTGATGCCGGCGTTGGCCACCACGATGTCGATCGGGCCCATTTCCTCTTCGACCTTGGCGATGCCTGCAGCGCTGTCCTCATAGCTGCCGACGTTCCACTTGTAGGTCTTGATGCCGGTTTCCTCGGTGAATTTTGCCGCGGCTTCGTCATTGCCGGCATAGGTCGCAGCCACATTGCAGCCCTGCGCCTTCAGCGCCTGGGAAATTGCTGCGCCGATGCCGCGGGAACCGCCGGTGACGAGTGCAGTACGTGCCATTCGAGAATCCTCCAGTATTGGTCACTTGGTAATCTTGCTACAGTTTTCACTGCGGGGGAGCAACAATATTGCGCAGGGAATTTCTGCGGTGCCGCGTGAAAATTGTCGCACCCGCCGCGCAGGTCTTGCTGCAGTTGCAGTATAGCCTTTGATTGTAAAAGAAAAAGGACGCCGCGAGGGCGTCCTTCACTTTTTGCGGTTTTGCGCCGGTTACGGGCGCTCAACGCACATCGCAACGCCCATGCCGCCGCCGATGCAAAGGGTGGCGAGGCCCTTTTTGGCGCCGCGGCGTTTCATTTCGAACAAGAGGGTATTCAGCACCCGGCAGCCGGAGGCGCCGATCGGGTGGCCGATGGCAATCGCGCCGCCGTTCACGTTCACGATCGACGGATCCCAGCCCATGTCCTTGTTGACCGCGCAGGCCTGGGCGGCAAAGGCTTCGTTGGCTTCGACCAGGTCCAGGTCATTGACCGACCAGCCGGCCTTCTCCAGCGCCTTGCGCGAGGCATAGACCGGGCCGACGCCCATGATCGACGGGTCCAAACCTGCAGTGGCGTAGGAGGCGATGCGGGCCAGCGGCTCGATGCCGCGGCGCTCGGCTTCGTCAGCGCTCATCAGCAGGGTGGCGGCGGCGCCGTCATTGAGGCCGGAGGCGTTGGCCGCGGTGACCGAGCCGTCCTTGGCGAAGGCCGGGCGCAGCTTCTGCATCGCCTCGATGGTGGCGCCGTGACGGATGTATTCGTCCTGGTCCACCACGGTCTCACCCTTGCGGTGCTTGACGGTGAAGGCCGCGATCTCATCGGCGAACTTGCCCGCCTTCTGCGCCGCTTCCGCCTTGTTCTGCGAGGCAACGGCGAATTCGTCCTGCATATCGCGGGAGATCTGCCACTGCTCGGCCACGTTCTCGGCGGTCTGGCCCATGTGGTAGCCGTTGAAGGCATCCCACAGGCCGTCGCGGATCATGGTGTCGATGTACTTCATGTCGCCCATCTTCTGGCCGGCACGCAGATGCGCAGCATGGGGGCTCAGGGTCATGTTCTCCTGGCCGCCGGCCGCCACGATGGAGGCATCGCCCAGCTGGATGTGCTGCGCACCCAGCGCAACGGCGCGCAGGCCAGAACCGCAGACCTGGTTGATGCCCCAGGCAGCGCTTTCCTTGGGCAGGCCCGCGTTGATGTGGGCCTGGCGGGCCGGGTTCTGGCCCTGCGCCGCGGTCAGCACCTGGCCCAGGATGGTTTCGGACACTTCGGATTTGTCCACGCCGGCGCGTTCCACCACGGCTTCCAGCACCGCGGCGCCCAGGTCATGGGCAGGGGTGTTGGCGAACGAGCCGCCAAAGGAGCCGACGGCGGTGCGCGCGGCGGATGCGATTACAACATTGGTCATTGATTTCTGGTCCTCTGCCATCAATTCAGGTCTTCCGGGAAAGCCTGGGCACACGCCTGGACAGGCGTCCGCGCAAGAATCTTTCCCGGTCACTCCGGGTCCCGACATAATCTATTGCTGCACGTGCAGCAATTGACAGCGTGTCTCAGGGGGTGCGGCAGAGTCAACCGCGAGATACGTCCAGAACGGCAGGATTTCCGTCAGCCGGGGGCGGTGATGCTGCAAGGCAGCAATGCTGCCCGCTGCGGGGCAGCCCCGGCGGCGCCGGCAAAGCCGTTGAAAAGACTGGGGCAAATGCGGGCAGGCAGGCCGGATGCTGAGGCTTTTGCTGTGCGGGCGCCAATTGCAGCCGCCTTGCTGCCAGGGTCTGGAACCGGCAGGCGGAAGGCCGCCGCAACACCGGATACCCCAGGCGGCCCCCTCCGCACAGGGGCGGCGGCGGCGCTGCCGCGCCTTGCAGGCGGCAGTACGCTTGGGGGTCAGCCGGCTTCCTGCCGCTTCATCTCTTCGATCCAGGGCGGGGTGACAGAGGGGGCGCCGAACAGGTAGCCCTGCAGGCAGTCGACGCCGTTTTCCACCAGGAACTCCGCGTCCGCCTGGCTTTCGACCGATTCTGCCACGACGAACATGTCGAACTGTTTGGCAATGCCGATCAGCGCGCGGACCACCGCCTGGTTGTCGTGGCTAGCGTGAATGCCGCGCACGAACTGGCCGTCGATCTTGACCGCGTCAAAGAAGAACTGGCGGAAATGGCCGATCGCGGTGGTGCTGGCGCCGAAATTGTCGAGCGCAAAAGCAATCCCGTGCTTCTGCATCCGGTCCATGAAGTCGATCACCAGTTCCGGCGCCGCCATGGCGGAGGCTTCGGTGATTTCCAGCACCAGCCGTTCGGCCAGGCTGGCATCACGGTTCAGGAAGCGGTCCAGCACCTTTTGCCAGCGCCGGTAGCCGATGGAGCGGGCCGACATGTTCACCGACAGGCGCACCTGCGGGTATTTTTCCAGCGCCTTCAGCCCGTGCTGCAGCGCCAGGCAGTCCAACTCGCGGCCGATTTCCTTGTCCTCGACCACATGCATGAATTCACGGGCGGGGATCACCCGGCCGGTGGGGTCCAGCACCCGGATGTAGCCCTCGTAAAAGGCGACACCATGCGGCGCCATTGCCTGCATGACGGGCTGGTAGGCCAGCACAGTCTGATTGTGCCGCACGGCGTCTTCCACCATGTCCAGCGTCGAGCGGTCGCGTCCGGCCACCGCCGCATTCAGCGGGCTATCGGCCCCTTCGGGAATATCTGCCTTGGCGTTTCGTTTGTTCATGTGCTGCTGGAGCCCTGTTTGCCGCAAAGTTGGGGACAGTATGATGCTCCCCGCAGGTTGCCGCAAAAGGGTTGAGACGGGATTAAAGATCAAATTTGAACGATCCGGCTGCCGCAGGGCCGCTGGTCAGCCGCCGAAGCCAGGGGTGCCCGCGTCCTCCGGGTGGCGGGCCAGATGCGCGGCCTTGATCCCGGCAGAGGTGTCGCGGCTGCCGTCATGGCTGTAGCCGGGCGGCGCAAAGGCATAGAGCAGCCGCTGCTTCAGGGTCAGGCCGGGCTGGGCCATGTCCCTGAAAATTCCGGCCCATTCATGGAAGGCGACCCGCAGCGGGTTGAAGGTGGCGATGTTGTGGACCAGCCCGTAGTCGGGGCGGTCGTGGTCCTGTTCCGGCACGAAGGTGCCGAAGATCCTGTCCCAGATGATGAACACGCCGGCATAGTTGCAGTCCAGATAACGCGCGTTTCGGCCGTGGTGGGCGCGGTGGTGGCTGGGGGTGTTCATCACCGCCTCGAACCAGCGGGGCAGGCGGCGGACCGCCTCAGTGTGGATCCAGAACTGGTAGATCAGGTTGAGCCCGCCGCAGAACAGCACCAGCGCGGGATGGAACCCCAAGAGAACCATCGGTGCCTTCACCACCATCATGAAGGTGAAGGTGCCGGTCCAGGTCTGCCGCAGCGCGGTGGTCAGATTGTAGTGCTGGCTGGAGTGATGATTCACGTGCGACGCCCAGACCCAGCGCACCCGGTGGCCCAAGCGGTGCACCCAGTAATAGCGCAGGTCGTCCAGTACAAAACACGCCAGCACCACCCAGACAGAGGTGCCCATGTCCAGCGGTGTCAGCTGCCACAGGGTCATCAGGAAGCCCCAGGCGATGAAGCCCAGCAGCAGCCCCTCGGCGACGCTGCCCGCACCCATGATGAGGGAGGTGACCGCATCGCGGGTCTCATACCGGCCGCCGCGTTTCTTCAGGGCGATCCACAGGAATTCGGCCAGGATCGCGGCGATGAAGAACGGCACCGCCAGCTGGGTCGCGTCAGGGTAGGAAACCTGTCCGGTCATGGGGCCTCTGCTTGGGGTTTGATCAGCGCCATCCACTGCTGCCGCTCGCTTTCCGGCAAGGCGAGGGAGAGGCCGGGGGCGGCGAAGTCATTGAACTCAAAGCGCAGCCCGGTGCCGGTCTCGCGAACCTGGCCGGCGGCCAGTTGGCGGCCAACGGTGTCGGCGCCAAAGGCCCAGAGCAATCCGGGGCCGCCCTCGGCCAGCACCAGCGCCGCCTGGCCGCTGGCGGCGGGCAGCACGTTGACAACGCTGTCATCGGGAAAGTGGCGCTGCCAGGCGGAGCGGGCGCCGGCGGCGGTCAGAACGGCCGGACGGGAGCGCCCGGTCAGGTGCAGTAGTATGGCAATTCCGGATATCCCGCCCGCGACCAGGGCCAGCAGCAGTTCCAGCGGCATCATGTCCTCCTGCGGGCAGACTGGCGGCCCGCCGGAAAGCTGTCAAAGGTGGCGTGGGGTCAAGCGGATGGGTGAAGGAGACCGCCGCCTAGTCCGGCGCCATGACCGTGCGGTGGTATTGCGGCAGCACTTCCATCTGCACCACCCGTTCGACGAAGGGCACCAGCCCTTCCGGCCCCGAGGCGCGGTCCTTGAGGTGGATGCAGACGTCCGGACGCAGCGACGCGATGATGCCGATCAGGTCGCCCCGGATCTGGTCGTCCAGCCCGGCCCCCATGATCACGCAGGTGATGCGCGGTTCGGTCTCCAGCTGGCGCACGACCTCGGAATGGTCGTGCGCGCCAAGCCATTGGATCGGCAGATGATCCAGCTGCTCGGCCACATTGCCGATCACATGCGGCAGCTTTCCGATCAGTAACACAACAGGTTTCATTGCTCTCTCCACCTTACAGCCGGGCACCCTGTGCGGGCGCCCCTCGGTTTAAGGGTAGTGCGAATGTCTGCCGGGTCAGTCCCTGCTGCTGTTATGACTTGGTCACATGTATTATTCGACAAGTGAGGTCTTTTGCTTCAATGACATTCCGAACGATATGCGCAGAAGTATCACTGTTCATCTGTTCGACTTTTGATTCGCAGGCCCGTATAGCTGACGTTTTCGCTTCGATTTCAGAAGCATATCCCCAGCTATACCCAGGCGCTCCGTAACCGGACGTTGCGAAGGCACCATATTTGCCGGCTTTTTGTCTCTGCTGGTACTTTTTGAAGTAGCGGTTCCCGGTTTGGCTCAGAGTGATACCCTCTCCGGTTGCCGGGTGCTTGGGGGCAACGGTTGCGTAAAGTTTGCAAAGAGAGGGATCTTGGGATTTCAGGACACAAGATTTCTTGGCGCTTTGCTTGGCCATCGCCATGTTTGGGGCGTTCCAAAACTCGGCGGCTATGTCTTCTTGCAAGTTGACATACAGGGCACCATAGAAGTCAGCATTTTTTTTGAAGTAGCCGAACTCTCTTTTAACGCCGCCCTTTAAACGTTCATCGGAATGAATGGTGAGTTTGGGTCGAAAGCCTTCAAGCAAAATCTCTTCTGCCCAAGCGCCGACGGAAATTGAAAGAAATGCAGCTGTGGTCAATGCAGTCTTTAGAAAGTGCTTTTTCAAAATAGTCTCCTGGGGCCAGTATTCCGGCCCCAAGCTACTCATTCGATTTTCAAGCGCAAGCTACTTTGAGGCGATCATAGCCTGCACAATCTCCTTGGCGCTGTCCGAGTTCCACTCGGCATCGCCCAGCAGCCGCGCCACCTCGTTGCCGTCGCGGTCCAAGAGCACCGTGATCGGCAGGCCGATCACCGCCATCTCCCGCGCCAGCGCCTGTTTCGGGTCCTGGTGGCGGGGCAGGCTGTTGATGCCATTCTCGTCAAAGAATTTCTGGATGCCCGCCGGAGAATTGCGCCCGGTGGCGATGGTCAGCACCTGGAAATCCTCGCCGCCGAACTCCTGCTGCAGCTCTTCCAGCTGCGGCATTTCCTTGCGGCAGGGGGCGCACCAGGTGGCCCAGAAGTTCAGCAGAACAATCTTGCCCTGGTAATCCGCCAGGGTCGCGGTGCCCTCGCCGTCGGCGAGATCAAACGCGGCAGCGGACACCGGTTTCGGCTCGGCATGCACCACCAGCTTCTTCATCGAGCCGTCGCGCAGCGCTTCCAGCTGCGCCTGATCCGCCGCTGCCGCGGCATTTGCACCCAAGGTCAGGGCCATATAAAGGGAAAGCTGACGAAACAGACGCATATTATCTCCGGGATTCCACCATGACAGATCAATCCTCGAACCAGATGTGGGGCGGCCGCTTTGCCGCTGGCCCGGACGCGATCATGGAGGCGATCAATGCCTCGATCGGGTTCGACAAGCGGATGGCGGCGCAAGACATTGCCGGCTCCAGGGCCCATGCGGCGATGCTCGCCGCCACAGGCGTCATTACGGATAATGATGCCGCGGCCATTCGGGAAGGGCTGCTCACCGTTTTGTCAGAGATCGAGGGAGGAACCTTCCAGTTTTCCACCGCGCTGGAAGACATCCACATGAATGTGGAGGCCCGCCTGAAAGAGATCATCGGCGAGCCCGCAGGCCGCCTGCACACGGGCCGCAGCCGCAATGACCAGGTAGCGACCGATTTCAAACTTTGGGTGCGCGACCAGCTGGACGCGGCGGAATCGGGCCTGCTGGCGCTGATCCGCGCGCTTCTGTCGCAGGCCGAGGCCGGCGCCGACTGGGTGATGCCGGGCTTCACCCATCTGCAGACCGCGCAGCCGGTCACCTGGGGCCACCACATGATGGCCTATGTCGAGATGTTCGGCCGCGATTTGTCTCGCGTGCGCGACGCCCGCGCGCGGATGAACGAATCGCCGCTGGGCGCCGCAGCACTGGCCGGCACCTCCTTCCCGATCGACCGGGAGATGACGGCATCGGCGCTGGGCTTCGACCGCCCGGCGGCCAACTCGCTGGATGCGGTCTCCGACCGCGACTTCGCGCTGGAGTTCCTGAGCACCGCCTCGATCAGCGCCGTGCATCTTTCCCGCTTTGCCGAGGAACTGGTGATCTGGTCCTCGGCCCAGTTCCGCTTCGTGACGCTCAGCGACCGCTTCTCCACCGGCTCGTCGATCATGCCGCAGAAGAAGAACCCGGACGCGGCGGAACTGATCCGCGCCAAGGTGGGCCGGATCTTCGGCGCCAACACCGCGCTGATGATGGTGATGAAGGGGCTGCCGCTGGCCTATTCCAAGGACATGCAGGAAGACAAGGAACAGGTGTTTGACGCCGCCGACAACTGGATGCTGGCGCTGGCGGCGATGGAGGGCATGGTCAAGGACATGACCGGCAACCGCGAGAGCCTGGCCGCCGCGGCGGGCTCCGGCTTCTCCACGGCCACCGACCTGGCTGACTGGCTGGTGCGGGTGCTGAAGGTGCCGTTCCGCGACGCCCACCACGTCACCGGCACCCTGGTGGCCATGGCCGAAAGCCGCGGCTGCGACCTGCCGGACCTGTCGCTGGCGGACATGCAGGGCGTTCACGAAGGCATCACAGAGGACATCTTCTCTGTGCTCGGCGTCGAAAACTCGGTAAACTCGCGCATGTCCTACGGCGGCACCGCGCCCGCCCAGGTGCGCGCGCAGATCGCCCGCTGGCAGGACATCCTGGCGGGCTGATCCCGCCAGGGCGACCGGCGGGAGCCGCCCGTTGAAGGCCGCTGTGCGGCAAGGAGGCAGACAATGCGCAACATGATCTTTGCTTTGCTGGGGCTGGCGGTTCTGGCGGCCTGCGGCGCTGATGGCGAGCCGGTGCAGCCGACCCTGAACGCCGGTGTCAGTGCCGGCGGCGGCGGTGTCCATGTCGGCGGTGCCGTGGGCCTGCACAAGGGGCCGGTCAGCGTCTTTCTGGGCTTCTAGCAGCCCCGCGCCCTTGATGCGGCGCTGCCGAACCACCACTTCCAAGCCGTCCCGCGGCAACGCCGGGACGGTTTTGATTTCAAGGATATTGCGATGAAAGCAGCTCTTGTTGTTCTGGCGGTTTTGGGCCTCGCGGCCTGCGATACCGGCGCCCCGGCGGCCAACCCGCCGCAAAAGCACGAACCCGCTGCAACCGGGGTGAAGATCTCCGGCCATGGCCGGGTTGGGGTGTCCACCACGTTCTAGCAGACACGGGCATTGGCCGGCCCGGGCTTGTGTCCCGTCCGGTTGCTGCCTGCTTCGGTGCGTTCCGTATCTGACATGCTGTCCATCAGCAGTTAGGAGTGGCGGCGCCGCCAAGGGGCGGAGGCGGGACGGGAGGTTCCTCCCGCACGCTGAACGTTGTCTCTGCGCGCCCTTGCCAAAGGGCCCTGTTCCTGGGTGCCGGGGGTGTCAGGCCCGGCGGGTGACCGCGATCAGGGCTTACTATGCCAGTCCGGGCTTAAGATGCGGTGACAGGGGCGTACGCCGGTTGCGCAACACCATGTGCGCCGCGTTTGCCGCGGCCGCCGCGCAGTGAGTATTTTTGCAAAGAAGAAGAGACATGTTGCGCTTCTTCTGTGCCCGAATACCCGAACCCCGCCGCGCGGCAGCGCGGCGCTTGGCCCAACGGGCGCGGGCGCATCTTTGATGCGTCTGCGGCGGGCGGGAGCGCTGCTTTGTTGCAGCTGCGCGGCCTAAGCCGGAATCATTTGATCCATCTGCCCCTTTTGCCCTAAACGCGGGGGCATGGACCATTTTCTCTACCGTGACGGCGCGCTCTGCGCCGAAGACGTTCCCATCTCCGAGATCGCCGCGGCGGTGGGCACCCCGTTCTATGTCTATTCCACCGCCACCCTGCTGCGCCATTTCCGCCTGTTCGACGAGGCGCTGGAGGGCACCGACCACCTGGTCTGCTTTGCGATGAAGGCGGCCTCCAACCAGGCGATCCTGAAGACCCTGGCGCAGGCCGGCGCGGGCATGGATGTGGTCAGCCAGGGCGAATACCTGCGCGCCAAGGCGGCGGGCGTGCCGGGCGACAGGATCGTGTTTTCCGGCGTCGGCAAGACGGCAGAGGAAATCCGCGTGGCCCTGACCGGCAGCATCCGCCAGTTCAACGTGGAATCCGAGCCGGAGATGGAAGTGATCAGCGCCGTGGCGCAGGAGCTTGGCACCAAGGCCCCCATCACCATCCGGGTCAATCCGGATGTGGACGCCAAGACCCACGCCAAGATCGCCACCGGCAAATCCGAGAACAAGTTCGGCATCCCGATTGCCCGCGCCCGCGAGGTCTATGCCCGCGCCGCTGCGCTGCCGGGGCTGGAAGTGGTGGGGATCGACGTCCATATCGGTTCGCAGCTGACCGATCTGGAGCCCTTCCGGCTGGCCTACCAGAAGGTGGCGGAGCTGACCGGAACCCTGCGCGCCGACGGCCACGATATCCGCCGCCTGGACCTCGGCGGCGGTCTGGGCATTCCCTATGAGCGCTCCAACACCGCGCCGCCGCTGCCGGTGGAATACGGTCAGATGGTCAAGGAGACCCTCGGCCACCTCGGCTGCGAGATCGAGATTGAACCCGGCCGCCTGATCGCGGGAAATGCGGGTCAGCTGGTCAGCAAGGTGATCTATGTGAAGTCGGGCGAGGGGCGTGATTTCCTGATCCTGGATGCGGCGATGAACGACCTGATCCGCCCGGCAATGTATGAGGCGCATCACGACATCATCCCCGTGCAGGAACCCGAGGCAGGCGTGGAAAGCCAGCCCTATGACATTGTCGGCCCGGTCTGCGAGACCGGCGATACCTTCGCCAAGCAGCGCGACCTGCCGCCGCTGGCTGCGGGTGATCTGGTCTCCTTCCGCAGTGCGGGCGCCTATGGCGCGGTGATGGCCAGCGAATACAATTCCCGCCCGCTGATCCCCGAAGTGCTTGTGCACGGGGATCAATTCGCGGTTATTCGCCGGCGGCCGGACTATGAAGAGATGATAAACCGCGATACCATCCCGGAGTGGCTCTGAAGCGATCCGGGCGCGATCCGGCGCGGGCCACCAGAGGATGAGGCCCGTATGCCCTTTGACCGCCGTACTGACCGGCAGGCCGATCCGGTCCTGAAACATCTGCGCTGGCCGCTGGGCCTGACGCAGGCCGGGATGGTGGCGGAGCGGGCCCTGCGCAGCTTCTGGCCGCTGGCCTCGGTGCTGATGGCGGCGCTGGCGGCGCTGATGCTGGGGCTGCACCAGATGCTGCCGGAGCGGCTGGTCTGGACCGGCGCGATGGCGGTGCTGATTGCCGCCACAGCGGCGCTGGGCTGGGGCGCATGGCGGTTCCGCTGGCCCAGCAAGGCCGCGGCGCTGGAGCGCCTGGATCAGACCCTGCCGGGCCGGCCGGTCGCCGCGCTCCTGGATACCCAGGCCATAGGCGCGGAAGATGCCGCCTCTGCCGCGCTGTGGCAGGCGCACCAGCGCCGGATGGCGGCGGCCGCCGCCAAGGCCAAGGCGCCGCCCCCCGATCTGAACATTGCCTCCTATGACCCCTACGCTTTGCGCTACATGGCGGGGCTGCTGCTGGCGGTGGCGGTGCTGTTCGGCTCGGTCTGGCATGTGGCCTCCGTCAGGGATCTGGGCTCGGGCGGCAGGACCGCGCTCAACGGACCCGCGTGGGAGGGCTGGGCGGAGCCGCCCGCCTATACCCGGCTGCCGGTGCTGTATCTGAACGACCAGGACGCAGATGTTCTGAAGCTGCCCGAAGGCAGCCGCGTGACCCTGCGGTTCTACGGCGAGGTGGGCGCGCTGGAGCTGAGCGAAACGGTTTCGGGCCAGCGCCGCGGCGGCGCTGCGGCGGCGGAAGACGCCCCGCAGACCGCCATGGAATTCGACGTCGCCCGCAGCGGCACCTTTGCCATCGAGGGCAGCGGCGGGCGCAGCTGGCAGGTGGAGGTGATCCCGGACAACCCGCCCAAGGTGGCGGTATCGGGCCAGCCGGCGCTGGAGAACGACGGCTTCACCAGCCTGGGGTTTGCGGCGCGCGATGACTACGGCGTGGCGGCAGGCCAGGTTCGGATCACGCTGGACCTGGCGGCGGTGGATCGCGACCACGGGCTGGCTGCGGATCCTGACCCGCGCGAGGCGCTGGTGCTGGACCTGCCGCTGCCCTTGTCCGGCTCGCGCAAGGAGTTCACCGAAAAGCTGATCGAGGATTTTGCCCAGCATCCCTGGGCCAACCTGCCGGTGGTTTTCACCTTCTCGGCCATTGATGAGGCGGGCCAGTCTTCGGCCGCTGCAAGCTTTGGCAGTGAACTGCTGACCCGCCGCTTCTTTGACCCGCTGGCGGCAGCGGTGATCGAACAGCGCCGCGACCTGTTGTGGGCGCGCGCCAATGCGCCGCGGGTGGCGCAGGTGATCCGGGCGCTGTCGCACCGGCCGGTGGGGGTGTTCCGCGACTACGGCGACTATCTGCGGCTGCGCACCATCCTGCGGCGGCTGGAAAGCTATACCGTGCAGGGCTCGGTCGCGGAGCCGCAGCAGGAGGAGATCGCCGCCGCGCTGTGGGATCTGGCGATGCAGCTGGAAGAGGGCGATGTCGGCGACGCGCTGGAGCGGATGCAGCGGGCGCAGGAGCGGCTGAGTCAGGCGATGCGCGACGGCGCCAGCGATCAGGAAATCGCCCGGCTGATGCAGGAGCTGCGCGAGGCGACCCAGGACTATCTGCGCCAGCTGAGCCGCCAGGCGGAGGCCAATGGCGAGATGATGGAGCCGGGCGACATGCCCGAGGACATGATGACCCTGAGCCAGGACGATCTGCAGGCGATGATGGACCGCATCCAGGAATTGATGGAGCAGGGCCGCATGGCCGAGGCCGAGCAGGCGCTGCGCGAATTCCAGCAGATGATGGAAAACATGCGGATGACCCGCTCGCAGCAGGGGCAGGGCCAGGGCAATGAGGGCCGCGAGGCGATGGAGGGGCTGGCAGAGACCCTGCGCGAGCAGCAGGGGCTGTCGGATCAGGCCTTCCGCGATTTGCAGGAGCAGTTCAACCCCGGCGCCCGCAGCGGCGAGAGCCAGGGCAACGAGGGCCGTGACGGCGGGCTGGGCCGCGGCCAGAGCCATCAGGGCGGCCAGGGCGGCGACCGCGGCGACGGCCAGGGCGGCGAGGGTGCGGAAAGCCGCAACCCCGATGGCCAGGGCGGCAACGGGCGCGAGCAGCCGGGGCAGGGCGGATCGCTGGCGGACCGTCAGCAGGCGCTGCGCCAGCAGTTGCAGCAGCAGCGCGACGGGCTGCCCTATCTGGGCGGTGAGGCCGGCGAGGCAGCGCGCGAGGCGCTGGACCGGGCGGGCCGCGCCATGGAAGGCGCCGAGGACGCGCTGCGCGGCGGCGACAATGCCGAAGCCATCGACCGCCAGTCGGATGCCATGGAAGCGCTGCGCGAAGGCATGCGTAGCCTGGGCGAGGCGCTGGCGCAGCAGCAGCAGCCGGGGCAGCAGAGCGGGCAGCAGCCCTCTGCCACCGCGCAGGGCGACCGGCTCGACCCGCTGGGCCGCAGCAACGGCAATGTGGACGGCGGCGGCAAGGTGGGCGAGGGCAATGCCTACCGCCGTGCCTGGGACCTGCTGGAGGACATCCGCCGCCGGGCCGGCGAGCGGGAGCGCAGCGAGCGGGAGCGCAGCTACCTGCAGCGGCTGCTGGACCGGTTCTGACACCGGCAGCACCGGGCGATGCCGGCGGGGCTGCCGTGCAGCAGTTTCTGAAAAGAGATAGTTACTGGGTGGCGGTCACGGATTTGACCTGGCCATCAAGCCACAGCCGCGCCTGATCGACCCATTCCACATAGCTGCTGAGCGCCGGATCCGCCTGCGGCAGCTTCTCGGCGATCAGGGGCGCATTGTCATAGACCATCAGCAGGATCAGCGCCGCAATCACCGACAGCGAAAAGCCGCGGGCAAAGCCGCTCTTGCGCCGCACCGGCAGTGCCTCCGGGTCAGACTGCGGCGCGGGCGCCGCGCTGCCGGAAGAGCGCAGGGTGGAATTGATTTCCTCGATGTCCGGCAGCAGCTCCTTGCGCGAGCCGCTCTCGGCGGCGGCCAGCTGGCGCGGGTCCTCGCCGCGCATGCGGGCCATGCGGTCGCGGGCCTGGCGGCTGCGCCGGGCGGCCTCGTCCTCGGCCGCTGCGGCCTCATCCAGCCCCAGCTCTGGCTGGGTTTCCAGGCTCTGGCTTTCCGCCGCCCGCAGTTCCGACTCCCGCGCGGCTTCCTCGCGAAGAATGTCGGACATTGCCGCGTCCAGCGAACGCCCGCGCTGCGGCTGCGGGGCTTGTTCAGGCGCCTCCTCCGCAAGTTCCCCGTCCGCAGTCTCTTCATCAGCGGCGGGTTGCGCGTCCGCATCCTCTGCGGCGCTCTCCTGCGGCGCGGCTGCGGGGGCGTCAGGCGCCTCCTGGGGGGCGGAATCGGCGTCTTGCCGGGGGGGCGGTGCTGCGCTGTCTTCAGGCTCAGGCTCAGGCTCAGGCTCAGGCTCAGGCTCAGGCTCAGGCTCAGGTTCCTGTTCCGGCTCAGCCTTGGCCTTTTCTTCTGCTTCGGCAGCCGCCGCCCGGGCGAAGGCTTCCTCGATGCCGATGTTTTCCAGTGCAGGGTCCGCCGCCGCATCCGCGGCATCCGCAGCCTCCGCGCCTGCTGCCGCCTGGAACCAGGTCTGGCCGCAGTTGGAGCACTGCACATCGCGCCCCTCCGGCGGGATCACATCTTCCGGCACTTCGTACTGGGCTGCGCAATTCGGGCAGGTCAGGCGCATCATGCTCTCCTCGGCACCATCCCGCCGCCCTGGCTGGCGGCAGGTTGTTTTTCAAGAGATTATAGGCATCCGCTGCAAATGGCGAAAGTGGCAAATGCGGCAACGGTAAAGGCCCGTGTTTCCCTGCAACAGAGCCCCCATTGAAACTGCCGGCCCCTTGGGGCAAAACAGCCGGGCGCAATTAACAGGCGCGTTCAGGGGGCAGCAGTGATCGAGCTGGAAAATGTGGGCTACAACTACGGCGGCGGCGAGCTGCTGAATGCGGTGTCGGTGCAGCTGGCGCCGGGCTCGTTCCATTTTCTGACCGGCCCGTCGGGGGCGGGCAAAACTACGCTGCTGAAGCTCTGCTACGGCGCATTGAACCCGACCGCGGGCCGGGTGCGCGCCTTCAACATGGATGTGCACGGGCTGGACCGCGACCAGATGGCCTATCTGCGCCGCCGGGTCGGCGTGGTGCATCAGGACTGCCGGTTCCTGGACCACCTGCCGGTGATCGAGAACATCGCGCTGCCGCTGCTGGTCGCTGGGCGCGAGCTGAGCCACGAGGAAGCCAACCTGAAGGAGCTGCTGAACTGGGTCGGCCTCAGCGAGCGCGCCCTTGCGCTGCCGCCGGAGCTGTCGGGCGGCGAGCGCCAGCGGGCGGCGCTGGCGCGTTCGGTGATCCTGTCGCCGGATGTGATCATCGCCGATGAGCCGACCGGCAACGTCGACTGGGAGATGTCGCAGCGGCTGCTGCAGCTCCTGGTGGAGCTGAACCGGATGGGCAAGACCATCCTGGTCGCCACCCATGACCTGTCGCTGATCCGCGCCGCCAAGAACCAGGTGCAGGCGCGGGTGCTGCGGATTTCCAACCGGCAATTGCAGCTGGCGGGGGCGGACCTATGAGCGAGGGCAGGCTGCGCAAGCTGATCCTGGGCGATGCCCAGGCCGACCGGGTGGTGCCGCCGAGCGGCTTCACCGCCCAGCTGACCCTGTTTGTGTCCGGCGCGATGGCGTTCCTGACGGTCTTTGCGCTGGCGCTGTCGATGGCGTCGGGGCGGCTGGCGGACCAGTGGGCCTCGGAGCTGGCGCGGGCGGCCACCCTGCGCATCAACGCCCCGGAAGCGCAGCGCGCCGCCCAGACCGAGGCGGCGCTGGAGGTCCTGCGCCAGACCCCTGGCGTCGCCACCGCCCGCGCCCTGACCGGCGAGGAGCAGGCGGCGCTGCTGGCGCCCTGGTTCGGCGCCAGCGTGCCGGTGGGCGATCTGCCGCTGCCGCAGCTCATCGAGGTAACGGGCGATGATGCGGGCTATGACGCCCAGGGGCTGCGGCTGCGGCTGCAGGCCGAGGTGCCGGGCGCGGTGCTGGACGACCACACCCGCTGGCGGGCGCCGCTGGTGGATGCGGCCCGCGCGCTGCGCCGCCTGGCCTGGGTGTCGATCCTGCTGATCGGCGGCGCCACCGCCGCGATGATCACCCTGGCCGCCAATGCGGCGCTGGCCGCCAACGCCCAGGTGATCGAGGTGCTGCGGCTGGTCGGCGCGCTGGACAGCTATATCGCCCAGGCCTTCATCCGCCGCTTCACCCTGCGGGCGCTGACCGGCGCTGCGGCGGGTGTGGTGCTGGGCATGATCGGGGTCTGGCTGATGCCCGAGGCCTCCGATGAGGGCGGCTTCCTCACCGGCCTCGGCTTCCAGGGGTTCGGCTGGCTGGTGCCGCTCCTGATCCCGCCGCTGGGGGCGCTGGTGGCCTTTGCCGCCACCACCCGTGCGGCCACCAAACGTCTGGGGGAACTGTCGTGAAAAATCCCATCCAATGGCTGCGCTCGCTGGTGTTCATCACGCAGATGTATCTGGCAATGCTGGTGCTGGGCATCGTGTTTGCGCCCTGGGCGCTGGCATCCCCCAAGGGTGCGCGCATTGCCTGCAAGAGCTTTGCCCGCTGGGCGCTGTGGACCGCGCGCTGGATGGTCGGCATCCGCACCGAAGTGCGCGGCCAGGTGCCCACGGGCGAGGTGATCATCGCCGCCAAGCATCAGAGCTTTCTGGACATCATGATCATTTTCAACGCGGTGCCCTCGGCCCGGTTCATCATGAAGCGCGAGCTGATGTGGACGCCCGTCATCGGCGTCTATGCCAAACGGCTGGGCTGCGTGCCGGTGAACCGCGGCAAGCGCGGCGCGGCGATTGCCAAGATGGTCAAGGACGTCGCCAAGGAGACCAAGGAGCCGGGCCAGCTGATCATCTATTCGCAGGGCACCCGCGTCGCCCCCGGCGCCAGGAAGCCCTACAAGATCGGCACCGCGGTGCTGTACGAGGGGCTGAAGCAGCCCTGCGTGCCTGCCGCCACCAATGTGGGCGTGTTCTGGCCCCGCACCGGCATCTACCGCAAGCCCGGCCTGGCGGTCGTTGAATTCCTGGAGGCGATGGAGCCGGGGATCGGCCGCAATGACTTCATGGAGCAGCTGGAGCGGCGGGTCGAGGACCGCTCCGACGCGCTGATGCGCGAAGCCGGGTTCGATCCCGGGCAGGCGGCCGTCCAAGCCTGATCCGGCCGGGCGGATCAGAAGACAAAAAAGTGAAATGCGGCGACGGATAGTGCTTCCGCAGGCGTTTATGCAGTCAGCAAACGCGTCCGTCCTGCGTTTGTTACACCACTCACAGTGGCCGGCCGTTTTGGCCGGGCCGGGCTGGCGGCGCATTGCGCTGTCAGCCCGGAACTGTTCACTTGATCACCTCGCCGATCAGGATCTGCGGCTGCACATCGGTGAAATTCGGGATGTCTTCCAGCGCAGGCCCCGCCGCCTGCATCGCCGCGTCCAGCGCGGACTGATCGGCAAAGACCATCGTGGCAATGGCAAAGAACGGCGCGGGCACGTGCGGCCCGCCCGCCAGCCCCTTGGTCACCACGATCGACTGCAGATGCGGCCCCATGTGCTGGTCCACGATCTGCATATGTGCATCTGCGTAATAGGCGTGGTCGAAGGTCTTGTCCTCACCGGCGGGGTAGATGACTTGCAATGAAACGGCCATGGTGTGTCTCCTGCGGGTTGAAATGCTGCCCCAGTAATAGGCCGGTTTGCTGCCGTGCCAAACGGAAAAGGCAGCCGCGGGGGCTGCCGGCGGTCGGCCGCGATACCTTTTCGGAGGGAAACAGGAAAGCACCGTGCGGCCCGGGAGAGCCGCCCGGGCCACCGTTGCCGTTGCACCCGGGCGGAAAATATCCGCAGGCCCGGGAGGCCCGGACAGGGGCGCCCGTTCCACATGCGGCAAACGTGGAGGATGCGTTTGCTGTCATGCTCGAGAGAGAGCCGCCCTATTGGCCGGCGTCCCGCCGGCCTTTACCAGCCTCCCCGGGCTGGGCTCAGTTCGGCGTCATGTTGGAAATCACGCAGTTGTATTCGCCGCCCGGCGTGAACATCACGTCGCCCTCGGGATGGCTGAAATCCTCATCCAGCTTGAAAATGATCCTGTCGACATGCTTGTCTTTCAAGCTTTGCGGCACCCCGTCGGACATGAAGGAATAGGTCCCGGAGATGCCGAGCGGGTAGAGCGGCACGCTTTCCCCCATGAAATCAGCAGTGGCGGATTCGATCATGGTGCTGGGGTCGATCGAGTAGCTGACCTTCAGCGGCGACCCGGCGACGCCGCCCATGCTTTCCTGGCACATCTTGGTGCCTGCAGCGGAATAGGAGCCGTTCTGCTCGACCCCGAATTCCTGGGTCAGCTCCAGTTTGACGGTGCCGGATTGTGCGGCGGCAAAGGCGGCAGTGGCGGCGGCGGCCAGTGCCAGGGCGGTCAGGGAATGCGTCAGATTGTTCATGGGATACCTACTCAACCAAAAGATGAAACATGTTTTATGCCAGACGGTTACTGGCGTCGTTCGACGCTAGGGGCGGCAGTTCTAACATCTGGTAAATCTTTGCCTCGGCTGTTTAACAAAGTTGTCTAAACCTTAGGGGAAAGGTGTTTAAAGTCAGGCGCTTACGAAAGTGAAGAGGCGCCGCTTGCGGAAGCGGCGCCTCTTTTTACGGTGGTTTGCCTCAGTGGCTGCTCAGCTGTGGATCGGCCCGTCGCCGCAGGCCAGCGCCGCTTCGCGCACGGCTTCGGAGTAGGTCGGGTGGGCGTGGCAGGTCAGTGCAACGTCCTCGGCTGAGGCGCCGAATTCCATCGCCACGCACAGCTCGTGGATCATGTCGCCCGCCGCCGGGCCGATGATCGCGGCGCCGAGGATGCGGTCGGTTTCTGCGTCGGTGATGATCTTGACGAAGCCGCCCTCGGCCTGGTGCACCGCCTTGGCGCGCGCATTGCCCATGAACATGAACTTGCCGACCTTGACCTTCTTGCCTTCGGCCTTCAGTGCGTCTTCGGTCTGACCAACGGTGGCAACTTCGGGCGTGGTGTAGACGACGCCCGGGATCACGCCATAGTTCACATGGCCGTGCTTGCCCGCGATCACCTCGGCCACTGCCATGCCCTCGTCCTCGGCCTTGTGCGCCAGCATCGGGCCTTCGATCACGTCGCCGATGGCATAGATGCCGGGCAGATTGGTGCGCCAGTGGTTGTCGGTGGCGATCTGGCCGCGCTCGGTCATCTTGATGCCAAGCGCATCCAGTCCCAGCCCCTCGGAATAAGGCTTACGGCCGGTGGCGACCAGCACCACATCGGCGTCCAGCGTGACCTCGTCTCCGCCCTTCTTGGGCTGGTACTTGACCTTGGCCTTGGTCTTGGAGGTCTCCACCCCCTGCACCGCGGCGCCCAGGATGATGTTGAGGCCCTGTTTTTCCAAGATCCGCTTGAAGCTGCGCTGCACGTCCTTGTCCATGCCGGGGCAGACCGCGTCCATGTATTCGACCACGGTCACCTCGGAGCCGAGGCGGGCATAGACCGAGCCCAGTTCCAGCCCGATCACGCCGGCGCCGATCACCGCCAGTTTCTTGGGGATCTTCGGCAGTTCCAGCGCGCCGGTGGAGGAGACCACGATCTTCTCGTCGATCTCCACGCCCGGGATCGAGGACGGCACCGAGCCGGAGGCGATCACGATGTTCTTGGCCTCATGCACCTCATCGCCGACCTGCACCTTGCCGGCCGCCGGAATGGACGCCCAGCCCTTGATCCAGTCGATCTTGTTCTTCTTGAACAGGAACTCGATGCCGCCGGTGTTCTGGCCGATCACCTCATCCTTGTAGGCCTTCATCTGGTCCCAATCGACCGAGGGGCTTTTGCCCTTGAGGCCCATATGGGCAAAGTTGTGCTCTGCCTCATGCAGCAGGTGGGTCGAGTGCAAGAGCGCCTTGGACGGGATGCAGCCGACGTTCAGGCAGGTGCCGCCGAGGGTCTCGCGGCCCTCGACAACAGCTGTTTTCAGTCCCAGCTGGGCGCAGCGGATGGCGCAGACATAGCCGCCGGGGCCGGCGCCGATTACGATGACGTCATATTGGGACATGGGTCTGTCTTCCTCTGTTCTCCCTGGTTCCGTTTTCCGGAACACGCGTTAGGGGATAGTGGTCTTAGGATCAGACGGGGGTCAACATCTTGATCGAGATATTGGTGACCCCGTCGCGTTCAAGGTGCATGGCGAGTTCTTCGGAGCCGAAGAAAGCGCGGGCCTTCTCCAGGTCGGTGATCGCGAACAGCGCCACGGCGTGGTTCTTGCGGTCCGGATCGCTCCAGACGTTCATGTCGGTGATGCCTGCGGCCTGACGGTTGCGCTTGTCCTGCCGGAACACGGTGAGCCAGGCGTCGAAATCGGCCACATCGGCCTGCCAGAGAACATGGGTTGCCATTGGTTATACTCCTTTTCCGTATTGAAGGCAGGATGCCCCGGTAAGGGTAAGGAGCGCTTTGATTCCACTCAAGAAAGGCGGGTACTGCAGCCGTTTCCGCAGAATTGCGGCGCTGTCCCCGGCCCGGGCGGAGGCAATTTGAGTATTTCCGGAAAGATGAAAGCTCATGCGAGGAGCACCCCCGCGAGCATGGCGGCAAGGCCGCTGGTGGCGATGAGCCAGATGGCGGTGCGCAGGTAAGGCACGCCGCTGAGGTAGGCGGGCAGGTAGAGGGCGCGGCCTGCGAGATAGGTATAGAGCCCTCCGGTGATCAGGGCGTCTTGCAGGCCGGCCAGCTCCGCCACCAGGGCGAGGCTGATGAAGATCGGGGCGGTTTCTAGGAAATTGGTGAAGGCACGCCGCGCCCGGCCCGCCAGCGCGCCGCGGCTGACAGAGCTGTCGCGCGGGCCTGCGGTCCAGGCATTGCCCACCGAGAGCTTCAGCAGGAAGCTGTCGCAGCTCACGTGGATCAGGGCGAGGATCGAGAGGCAGACAAGGCCCCAGAGCGGGAGGGTCATGACTGTCCTGCCTTGGCCACTGGAGTGGCTTGAGCAAGGGAGGCAAAGCAGGTTTTACGAACCACCGGGCGTTTCATTGGTCCCGTCCCTTGCGCTGCTTGATCCATAGGAAAAAGGGATAAACCCAGCCGGTGACAGAAATCGCCAGGAGAGTTTTGTGGCTGGGGTTCCTGAAACTTTCGAAACCGGACATCAGCCAAATGGGCATTACTACGGCTGCAAGCAGAAGCCAGGCCCTGAACCAGAATGCAACGGGACTTTGCTTTTTGAATGAGGCAAGCCGATGCTTCAAAGCGAATAGCCTTGGAAACTCCTGTTCCGCATCTGGTTCAGGCTGAAAGCTCATTTAATTCTCAAACACGAAAATTGTTTGTCGTCTCTTTAACCCCGGGCCGGTTATTGGGCCCGGGGAGATGTGTGATCAGCTTACAGATCCATCAGCAGACGGCGCGGATCCTCCAGTGCTTCCTTGACGCGGACCAGGAAGGTCACGGCGCCTTTGCCGTCGACGATGCGGTGGTCATAGCTCAGCGCCAGATACATCATCGGGCGGATTTCCACCTTGCCGTTGATCGCCATCGGGCGGTCCTGGATCTTGTGCATGCCCAGGATGCCGGACTGCGGAGGGTTCAGGATCGGCGAGGACATCAGCGAGCCGTAGACGCCGCCGTTGGAGATGGTGAAGGTGCCGCCCTGCATTTCCGCCATCGACAGTTTGCCGTCGCGGGCGCGGGCGCCTTTTTCGGCAATCGCCTTCTCGATGGAGGCAAAGGACATCGCGTCGGCGTCGCGGATCACCGGCACCACCAGACCCGTCGGCGTGCCTGCGGCGATGCCCATGTGGACGTAGTTCTTGTAGACGATGTCGGTGCCGTCGATCTCGGCGTTGACTTCCGGCACTTCCTTCAGCGCATGGCAGCAGGCCTTGGTGAAGAAGGACATGAAGCCCAGTTTCACGCCGTGCTTCTTCAGGAACAGGTCCTTGTACTCGTTGCGCAGCGCCATCACCTCGGTCATGTCGACCTCGTTGTAGGTGGTCAGCATGGCGGCGGTGTTCTGGCTGTCCTTCAGGCGCTTGGCGATGGTCTGGCGCAGGCGGGTCATCTTCACCCGCTCCTCGCGCGCGGCATCGTCCGCGGTCACCGGGCCGCGCACCTGGGCCGGGGCGGGGGCCGCGGCAGGCGCGGCCTTGGCGGCCGCCACGGCAGCGGCAACGTCTTCCTTCATGATGCGGCCGTCGCGGCCGGTGCCGGTGACTTGCGACCCGTCGATGCCGGCCTCTGCCATTGCCTTCTCGGCAGACGGCGCGTTGGCGACATCCTTGGACCCGCTGGCAGCGGCGGCCGGCGCCGCGGCGGGGGCAGCGGCCGCTCCGGCGGCGCCTGAGGCGATCACGCCCAGCTGCGAGGAGGCCTGCACGGTGGCGCCTTCAGCTGCCATGATTTCGGTCAGCACGCCGGCTGCGGGGGCAGGCACCTCGACGGAGACCTTGTCGGTTTCCAGTTCGCACAGCATTTCATCCTGCGCGACAGAGTCGCCCACTTTCTTGAACCACGACGAAACGGTTGCTTCGGAGACCGACTCGCCAAGCGACGGAACCATGACCGGCACCGGGGCGCCTTCGCCGCCGGAGGGCGCAGCAGCCGGAGCCGGTGCTGCCGCAGCAGCGGCAGGGGCAGGGGCTGCGGCGGCGCCATTGGCCTCGCTCAGGGTTGCCAGCAGCGCGTCGACGCCGACGGTTTCGCCTTCGCCGGCGACGATCTCGCCCAGGGTGCCGGCCGCGGGCGAGGGCACCTCGACGGTCACCTTGTCGGTTTCCAGCTCGCAGAGCATTTCATCGGCATTGACGCTGTCGCCGGGCTTCTTGAACCAGGTGGCCACGGTGGCCTCGGTCACGGATTCGCCCAGGGTGGGTACGCGGACTTCGGTTGTCATGTCTCTTTATCCTCAGATGCTCAGCGCTTCGTTCACGAGGGCTGCTTGTTGGGCTTTGTGTTCGCTGGCCAGGCCGGTTGCGGGCGAGGCCGAAGTGGCGCGGCCTGCATAGACCGGGCGGGTATGCTTGGCGCCGATGCGGGTCAGCACCCATTCGATGTTGGGCTCGATGAAGGTCCAGGCGCCCTGGTTCTTGGGCTCTTCCTGGCACCAGACCATCTCGGCCTGCTTGAAGCGTTCCAGCTCCTTCACCATCGAGATCGCGGGGAACGGGTAGAACTGCTCGATCCGCATCAGGTAGACATCGTTGATGCCGCGGGCGTCGCGTTCCTCCAGCAGGTCGTAGTAGACCTTGCCCGAGCACATGACGACGCGCTTGATCTTGTCGTCCGCCACCAGCTGGGTATCGGAATTGCCGTGCTGGGCGTCATCCCACAGCACCCGGTGGAAGCTGGAGCCGGTGGTGAATTCATCGGCCTTGGAGACCGCCATCTTGTGGCGCAGCAGCGACTTCGGCGTGACCAGGATCAGCGGCTTGCGGAAGGTGCGGTGCAGCTGGCGGCGCAGGATGTGGAAATAGTTCGCAGGCGTGGTACAGTTGGCCACGATCCAGTTGTCCTGGCCGCACATCTGCAGGAACCGCTCCAGCCGGGCGGAGGAGTGCTCCGGCCCCTGGCCCTCGAACCCGTGCGGCAGCAGGCAGACCAGGCCCGACATCCGCAGCCATTTGCTTTCGCCCGAGGAGATGAACTGGTCGAACATGATCTGGGCGCCGTTGGCGAAGTCGCCGAACTGGGCCTCCCACAGGGTCAGCGCGTTGGGTTCAGCCAGCGAGTAGCCGTACTCGAAGCCGAGAACCGCGTATTCGCTGAGTGCCGAGTCGATCACCTCATACTGGGACTGGCCTGCGCGGATGTTGTTGAGCGGGTAGTAGCGCTCCTCTGTCTCCTGGTTGACGACGCCGGAATGGCGCTGCGAGAAGGTGCCGCGGGTGGCATCCTGACCTGCCAGGCGCACCGGGTAGCCCTCCAGCATCAGCGAGCCGAAGGCCATCGCCTCGCCGGTGGCCCAGTCAAAGCCCTCGCCGCTCTCGAACATCTTGCCGCGGGCGTCCAGGAAGCGGCCGACGGTGCGGTGCAGCGGGAAGCCCTCGGGCACCCGGCTTAGCGCGTTGCCGATTTCGGCCATGGTCTCCGGCGCGATCGCGGTGCGGCCGCGCTGGTAGTCGGCGTCCTTCTTGTCCAGATGCGACCAGCGCCCGTCCAGCCAGTCGGCCTTGTTGGGCTTGTAGTTCTTGCCGGTCTCGAACTCTTCGTTCAGATGCGCCTGGAAGGCGGCCTTCATGTCCTCGATCTCGCCCTCGGGGATCAGCCCGTCCTTGACCAGCCGGTCGGTGTACAGCGTCAGCGTGGTCTTGTGGCCCTTGATCTTCTTGTACATCAAGGGGTTGGTGAACATCGGCTCGTCGCCTTCGTTGTGACCGAAGCGGCGGTAGCAGAAGATGTCGATGACCACGTCCTTGTGGAACTTCTGGCGGAATTCGGTGGCGACCTTAGCGGCGTGCACCACTGCCTCCGGGTCGTCGCCGTTCACGTGGAAGATCGGCGCCTCAACCACCAGCGCGTTGTCGGTGGGGTAGGGGGAGGAGCGCGAGAAATGCGGCGCGGTGGTGAAGCCGATCTGGTTGTTCACCACGAGGTGCATGGTGCCGCCGGTCTTGTGGCCGCGCAGGCCCGACAGCGCAAAGCATTCCGCCACCACGCCCTGGCCGGCAAAGGCGGCGTCGCCGTGCAGCAGGATCGGCAGCACCTGGCTGCGGTCATTGTCGCCCAGCTGGTCCTGCTTGGCGCGGACCTTGCCCAGGACCACCGGGTTCACCGCCTCCAGGTGGGAGGGGTTGGCGGTCAGCGAAAGGTGCACGGTGTTGCCGTCGAACTCCCGGTCGGAGGAGGCGCCGAGGTGGTATTTCACGTCGCCGGAGCCGTCCACGTCCTCGGGCTTGAAGCTGCCGCCCTGGAATTCGTTGAAGATCGCCCGGTAGGGTTTCTGCATCACGTTGGCGAGGATGTTGAGGCGGCCGCGGTGCGGCATGCCGATCACGATGTCGCGCACACCCAGGGCGCCGCCGCGCTTGATGATCTGCTCCATCGCCGGAATGAGGCTCTCGCCGCCGTCCAGGCCGAACCGTTTGGTGCCGGTGTATTTGACGTGCAGGAACTTCTCGAAGCCCTCGGCCTCGACCATCTTGTTGAGGATCGCCTTGCGGCCCTCGCGGGTGAAGGTGATTTCCTTGTCGTAGCCCTCGATCCGCTCCTTGAGCCAGGCGGATTGCTCCGGGTCGGAGATGTGCATGTACTGCAGCGCGAAGGTGCCGCAATAGGTGCGCTTCACGATCTCGACGATCTGGCGCATGGTGGCAACCTGCAGGCCCAGCACGTTGTCGATGAAGATCGGCCGGTCCATGTCGGCATCGGTGAAACCGTAGGTCTTGGGGTCCAGCTCCGGGTGCGGCGTGGCCGCGCGCATGCCCAGCGGGTCCAGATCAGCCGCCAGGTGGCCGCGGATCCGGTAGGCGCGGATCAGCATCAGGGCGCGGATCGAGTCGAGCACCGCCCGCTGCACCTGGTCGTCGGTCAGCTCAACGCCCTTGGCGGCGGCCTTGTCGCGGATCTTCTTGCCCGCACCCTTGGCTTCCGCCGGGGCCGGCCATTCGCCGGTCAGCGCGCCGGTCAGATCGTCATTCGGCGCCGGCGGCCAGTCGCCGCGCGCCCAGGAGGGGCCCTTGGCCTCTGCCTTCACGTCCAGTTCGGCATCGCCCATCTGGCGGAAGAACTCGGCCCAGGCGGCATCCACCGCGTTCGGGTCATTGGCGTAACGGGCATAGAGCTGCTCCAGATACTCCGCATTATGCCCCTGCATGAAGGAGGAGGCGTGGAAGAGGTCGTTGGGCGATTGGTCGGTCATCTTAAGCTCCCGAAGAGTCGGTATGCGGTTTGTGGGGTCAGGTCAGGGTTCGCACTGGAACGTGACCTGTTCCTTGGTCGGGTCGAGCGACTGTTCCGGGCCGGAGGTGATGGTCACGGAACTGGCGCCCTTGCAGATTTCGGTTTCGATACGGGTCTGAACGTCCTCGATGCTGGTGCCTGGCTCGAAGTTCAGCACACCCTGCATCGGCTGGGTGATGGCCGCGGCGGAGGTGGCGGTAAGGAGGGCGAGGCTGAGGACCGCTGTGATGAGACCCTTTGTATAACGACTGGTCTGCAAGGGGTTTCTCACCAAAAGACAAAATGCCAATGCGTTCTTGCGGGGTTGTTCCGTCATCTTAAAACCTCATACGGGTTGGTGCCGTATTTATTGGTACCGGGTTGGGACGGAGAGGCTAGCCACCGTATGTTAACAACAAGTACAAGAATGAAGGCGACCAGTAACGCAACTGCAGGAAACGGGCTAACCGAAACCTGGACATGGCCTGACGTTTCTAGTGCGGAAAAGAACTGTTCAATTCCAGTATGTGAAACAATCACAATCAGAATTGCAAAGATCCAAGCCAGTACCGTCAAATAGGGGAAGTAACCTGGTTTTCCAATGTCGTGCATGCGTCTCCAGGCCACTGCAATGAAGGGCACAGCGCAAACTAAGCCGAAAATATTGCCAATGGCTCCACCATGGTAGAGCGTCTGGTACCCTATCGGGTTGCCCTCGGGCTGGCCGTCCGGGCCAAGGGCATATTGATATGTCGTGGTAGGCCCGTTGATCATCGTGTTAATCACTATGGCCACAACAAAACCCAGCATAACGAACCAGAAAAACCTCCAAAACTCAGGCTTAGAGGCTCTGCCGGAAAAATGCAGAGTGTTAAGAAAGCAATTTTTGGCGTTGAGCAGAAGATACATTTTTTTCTCTAGCGCAAATACGCTTGAAAGCGCCCGTCTGTCTCGAAACGGGCGCTCAATAAGCTTATCTAACGGCACACAGCCATCTTACTTGCCGATCGCTTTCAGCACCGCTTCACCCAGGCCGGCCGGGCTTTCGGCGACCACGATGCCTGCGGATTTCATCGCTTCGATCTTGTCCTCAGCGCCGCCCTTGCCGCCGGCGACGATCGCGCCTGCGTGGCCCATGCGGCGGCCCGGAGGGGCGGTGCGGCCGGCAATGAAGCCTGCAACCGGCTTCTTGCGGCCCTTCTTGGCCTCATCGGCCAGGAACTGGGCGGCCTCTTCCTCGGCGGAGCCGCCGATTTCGCCGATCATGATGATGCTTTCGGTCTCGTCGTCGGCCAGGAACCATTTCAGCACGTCGATATGCTCGGTGCCTTTGATCGGGTCGCCACCGATGCCGACGCAGGTCGACTGGCCCAGGCCCACGTCGGTGGTCTGCTTCACCGCCTCATAGGTCAGGGTGCCGGAGCGGGACACCACGCCGACGGTGCCGCGTTTGTGGATGTGGCCGGGCATGATGCCGATCTTGCAGGCGTCGGGGGTGATTACGCCGGGGCAGTTGGGGCCGATCAGGATCGAGGAGGAGTTCTCCAGCGCCCGCTTCACCTTCATCATGTCGAGAACCGGGATGCCCTCGGTGATCGCCACGATCACTTCCATCTCGGCGTCGATCGCCTCGAGGATGGAATCCGCGGCGAACGGCGGCGGCACGTAGATAACGGAGGCGTTGGCCCCGGTCACATGCTTGGCTTCATGCACGGAGTTGAAGACCGGCAGGTTCAGGTGGGTCTGGCCGCCTTTGCCGGGGGTCACGCCGCCGACCATCTTGGTGCCGTAGGCAATGGCCTGTTCGGAGTGGAAAGTGCCCTGCGAGCCGGTAAAGCCCTGACAGATGACCTTGGTGTTTTCGTCGATGAGGACTGCCATGTTGTCGGTTCCTTCAAGCGGTATGTGTGTGTTGGGTCTGCGGGGTGGCCAGGGAACGGCCGTCGAAGCGGATTTTCTCAAGGGTGGCCCGCCCCAGGACCACGCTGGGAAGTATTCGGAAACCGCCGCGGAATTCGTAGATCCCGCGCCGGAGTTTCTGGCGGATCAGCGGCCAGCCCTTGGGCCGGTAGCGCGGCGGGCCGACGCCTGCCTCGCCCGGCGCCTCGTTGCCCTGTTCGGCAAGCGCGGGCTGGACCTGATAGACCTTGATGGCGCGCGCCGGAAGCGAGGCATCAAAGTTGAACAGCAGGTTGTCGAGTGTGATGGCAAACGGGCGGCTGTCCAGAAGGTGCTGCGCCGCTGCCCGGCTGATTACATAGGCTGCACCGCCGGCGTGGCGGGACAGCATCTGCCGAACCTCGCGGCCCAGATGGGTGAAGCGATCCCTGCCAAGCGCCACCTGCAGCTTGTTGGCGCGCCAGCGCTCGAACTTGACGATGCCGGCATCTGCGGGCCACCACGACAGGTCATTCAGCCAGGCGCCGGTGTCGGGCGACAGGAAGACGTCATCCTCCAGGATCAGCGCCGCATCGGCATCGGAGGCCAGGAATGCCTCCCAGGCCTTGGCATGGCTCAGGGTGCAAGCCATGTCCTTGGTCTGGAAATAGCCCCAGCTGCCCTCAGGGGCGCATTGCGTGAGCATCTCCTCGCGGCTGACCCGGGTGCTGTCCACCGCATCGATGCGCTGGGCCGTGAGCCCGGCCTGATCCAGCTCCCGCTGCATCAGCTCCGCCCGGCCCGTGGCCTGCCGCAAGCCTATGAGGTAGACGGCGGCTTTCACTGGGGGGGCTCCGGCAAAATTCGGGAAACAGCCATTGGCGCAGCGCACTGCCGCCCAATGATCGAGTTGTTTCCGCCGGGTTGGAGTTGCATCTGAAGTGCTCCTGGAGTGACTTGATTCAATGTCTGCAAAATGGCGCTATCGGGCCTCGGTGATGTTCACCGAGGTTGTCCAGGCGGCTTTGGATCCGGACAGAGACTGGGAAACCTGAAGCTGCCTGCTGCCGTTGCTCCACGTGCCGCCGCCAATCTCGCTGAAGCCCGCGTTTGCAAGTGATCCGCGCACGGCTGAGGTCACGCTGCCGGGGCTTTCATTGGTTGTGATGGTGACAGAGCAATAGTTCTCCGAACGCCGCGGATTTGCGCGCAGTTCCAAGGCCGATGAACGGTGAGAACCGTTCAGAGCCGCGGCAGTGGAAACCGGGAATTTCCGGTAGAACTTCCGGCGAGTCTCCGAGGCACGCTGCAATTTGTAGCCGCGCTGAGCCAGCCCGTCGGCATTACCGAAGGCACCGGAGACGGATTGCACGCATGCCTGCACGAGCAGGGGCACTTCTCCCGCCGGGCTGCCGGAGGGAGAAATGAAGGCAATGCGTTGCGCCGGCGATGCCGGTGCGGCCAGGGTGGAAGCAGCCGCGGATGCGGTCGCAGTTCCTGCCGCGGCAGCGGAAGTGGCCGTTGCGGCAGGTCCGGCGGCGCGCGCGGCCGGGACGAAGGTGTCGGTTGCGGGATCGTACCTTCCGCCTGCAGCTGGCGCTGCAGTGGCGGCAGGTGCCGGTTGCTGCCCGGCGTCCGGAATGAACGTGTCAGTTGCCGGATCGTACCTCCCGCTCGCAGCAGGTGCTGCGGTGGCGGCAGGTGCCGGTTGCGGCGCAGCGTCCGGAATGAACATGTCGGTTGCCGGATCGTATCTCCCGCCCGCAGCTGGTGCTGCGGTGGCAGCATTGGCACCTTCTTCCGCGGCTTGATAGCCTGCCGGATCAAGGTTCAGCTCGTCGTTTCCAGCGGTGGAACCGCTGGAACACGCCGCGCTCAACAGCGCCAGGCTGACAGCCGAAATGGAACCGACTCTCATTCTGTTCAGCCCTTCACAGCCTTCACGATTTTCTCGGCGCCGTCCTTGAGGTTGTCGGCGGCGATCACGTCGAGGCCGGAGGTGTTGATGATCTCCTTGCCCTTCTCGACGTTGGTGCCTTCGAGGCGGACCACCAGCGGCACCTTCAGGCCGACTTCCTTCACCGCGGCGACCACGCCCTCGGCGATCACGTCGCAGCGCATGATGCCGCCGAAGATGTTGACCAGGATGCCTTTGACGTTCTCGTCGGAGGTGATGATCTTGAAGGCCTCGGTCACCTTCTCCTTGGTGGCGCCGCCGCCGACGTCGAGGAAGTTGGCGGGCTCCGCACCGTACAGCTTGATGATGTCCATGGTGGCCATCGCCAGGCCGGCGCCGTTTACCATGCAGCCGATCTCGCCATCCAGCGCAATGTAGTTCAGGTCGTATTTGGAGGCTTCCAGCTCTTTCGGGTCTTCCTCGGTGGTGTCGCGAAGTTCGGCCACGTCGGCGTGGCGGTAGACCGCGTTGCCGTCAAAGCCGACCTTGGCGTCCAGCACCTTGAGGTTGCCGTCGTCGCCGATGATCAGCGGGTTGATCTCCAGCATCTCCATGTCCTTCTCGACGAAGGCCTTGTAGAGCTGGCCCATCAGCTTGACGCACTGCTTGACCTGGGCGCCTTCCAGGCCCAGCGAGAAGGCGATGCGGCGGCCATGGTAGGCCTGGTAGCCGGTGGCCGGGTCGACCGAGAAGGACAGGATCTTTTCCGGGGTGGCGGCGGCCACTTCCTCGATGTCCATGCCGCCCTCGGTGGAGCAGACAAAGGAGATGCGCGAGGTCTGGCGGTCAACCAGCAGGGCCAGGTACAGCTCGGTTTTGATGCCGGAGCCGGCCTCAATGTAGATGCGGTTCACCTGCTTGCCGGCCGGGCCGGTCTGATGGGTGACCAGGGTGCGGCCAAGCATCTTCTTGGCTTCCTCGGCAGCTTCCTCCACCGATTTGGTCAGGCGCACGCCGCCCTTCTCGCCGGCGTCGGCTTCCTTGAAGGAGCCCTTGCCGCGGCCGCCTGCGTGGATCTGCGCCTTCACGACCCACAGCGGGCCGTCGAGTTCACCGGCGGCGGTCTTGGCTTCTTCGGCCCGCAGCACCACGCGTCCGTCGGACACCGGGGCACCGTAGCTGCGAAGGAGGGCTTTGGCCTGATATTCGTGGATGTTCATCTGAAACTGTCCCGTCTGGCTGCAATTGTCTGCTGCTCAATAGGCCGTGTTAAAGGCAAGTGTTAAAGGGTTTTTTGACAGGCAGCGGAGAAATGCCGAAGATTTCCGGGTTTTGTGATCACGGGTTTTGGGGGTGTGATCACAAATTAACAAAGCCTTGATGCGGGTGATTCGAGCCGGGACCCAAGGGCTGTGCCCGCCGCATCATAGATCAAAAGCGGCAGCCGCAGGAGCGGCGGCGCCGCGGCAAAAGAAAAGGCCCGCCGGAAGCGGGCCTCTCTGATTTCCGGGTGCTGCGGGCCTTAGGCCAGCGAGGCGTCGATGCCTTTGCAGGCCTCGACCAGGCCCTTCACGGCGTTGACCGAATTGTCGAACATCGCCTGCTCTTCCTCATTCAGCTGGATGTTCACCACCTTCTCGATGCCGCCGGCGCCGATTACGGTGGGCACGCCCACGTACATGTCCTTGACGCCCAGCTCGCCGTCGCAATAGGCGGCGCAGGGCAGCACGCGCTTCTGGTCTTTCAGGAAGGCTTCGGCCATTTCGATGGCGGAGGTGGCGGGCGCATAGAAGGCGGAGCCGGTTTTCAGCAGGCCGACGATTTCGGCGCCGCCGTCACGGGTGCGCTGCAGGATTGCGTCCAGGCGCTCCTGGGTGGTCCAGCCCATCTTGACCAGATCGGGCAGCGGGATGCCTGCAACGGTGGAGTAGCGCACGGAGGGCACCATGGTGTCGCCGTGGCCACCCAGAACAAATGCGGTGACGTCTTTCATGGAGACGCCGAATTCCTCAGCCAGGAAGTGGCGGAAGCGGGCGGAGTCCAGAACGCCGGCCATGCCGCAGACCTTGTTGTGGGGCAGGCCGGAGAATTCTCGCAGCGCCCAGACCATTGCGTCCAGCGGGTTGGTGATGCAGATCACGAAGGCGTTCGGCGCGTGGTCGCGGATGCCTTCGCCGACGGATTTCATCACCTTGAGGTTGATGCCCAGGAGGTCATCGCGGCTCATGCCCGGCTTGCGCGGCACGCCGGCGGTCACGATGCAGACGTCGGCGCCCGCGATGTCCTCATAGGACTGGGTGCCTTTCAGGGAGGCGTCGAAGCCCTCGGAGGGACCGGATTCTGCGATGTCCAGCGCCTTGCCTTCGGGGATGCCTTCGGCGATGTCGAAGAGTACGACGTCGCCCAGTTCCTTGAGGGCTGCGAGATGTGCGAGGGTGCCGCCGATCTGACCTGCGCCGATGAGGGCGATTTTGGGTCGTGCCATTGGAAAATGTCTCCGGTCCGGTTGAAATTTCCTGATGCCTACGGCGTAAAACCGGGCCGTGCAAGGGTTCTGCGCTGCGGCATTCGGTGCTGTATGCTTGTGTATACCGTGCTGATACCGCTAAACCGTCTGTAATCTGGGCATTTCGGAGGACAGGTGATGGCAGCATTTGATGCGATGTTTTTCGTTTTTGCCATTCCCGCGGTCGTTTTTGCGGGCGTGTCCAAGGCCGGTTTCGGTTCCGGCGCCGCCTTTGCCTCGGCTTCGATTCTGGCGCTGGTGCTGGAGCCGGGCACCGCGCTGGCGCTGATGCTGCCCCTGCTGATGCTGATCGACGCAGCCACGCTGAAACCCTATTGGGGGCGCTGGAATCTGCGTGCTGCGCTGCTGCTGATCGGCGGCGGGCTGCCCGGTGTTGCGCTAGGGGCGTGGTTGTATGCGGCGGTGGATGCCGATGTTATGCGGGTGCTGATCGGCGTGGTTTCCGTCGGCTTTGTGCTGTGGCAGCTGCGGGCGCGGCTGGGGCTGCGGCTGGCCGCGGAGGCACCGCTGTCCACCGGGGCGGGGGCGCTGGCCGGGCTGGCGGTGGGGTTCACCAGTTTTGTCAGCCACGCAGGCGGGCCGCCGGCGGCGGTTTATCTCCTCAGCCTCAAGTTGCGGAAGACCGAATATCAGGCCAGCACTGTGCTGATCTTCTGGGCCATCAACATTGCCAAGGCGGTGCCTTATGCCGGGCTGGGGATGTTCACCCGCGAGACCCTGACGCTGGATCTGATGCTGGCGCCCTTTGCGCTGCTGGGAGCCTGGCTGGGGGTGAAGCTGCACCACTCGATCCCGGAGCGCTGGTTCTTTGCGCTCACCTATGTGCTGCTGACGGTGACCGGCGCCAAGCTGATCTGGGACGGGCTGACCTGAGTTCTGTGCCCAGGCGCAGCCCGCTGCGGCATCCCCGGCCGCGGAACATGCAGCCTGGAAACCTGCCTCAATGCCTGTTCAGGCGTCGCTGTCGGTGTTCGGCAGGGCCTCTGCCAGAACCTCGTAGGACTGGCCGGAGGCCACCAGGCAGGTCATGCCGTTGGGGGTGGTGACGGTGATGGTCCAACTGCCGGTGTCGGCAGAGGCAAAGGTCTCCATCACCATGCCCTGCTGACCCATGCCGATGCTCTGGCGGCTTTCGCCGTATTTCTCGGCCAGCCGTTTCACCACCGCGTCGCGCGGGGCGCAGTTGCGGCTTTGCGCGGCGGCGGGAGCGGCGGCCATGGCAGATGCGGCCAGGGCCAGCGTGAGTGCAAGATAGGTCTTTTTCATCTCGTTTTACCCTTTCCGGAACGGCCGGACAGGGCGGGGTGCCGGATGGCGGCCCCCGGTGCCCCTGTTCGGGCCGGTGTGTGACGCGGTACGATTTTGCAGGCCCCATGCCTGCGGGCAGCAGGTGCGGCCTGGTGGGGCGGCGGGGTCCTGTGCCTTGGTGCCCTTCAGTGTGCCGGTCAGGTGCTGATAAGTGGTTAACCAGGCGTGCGCTGCAAATTCACACTTGTTATCAAGTGCTTGCTGCAAATGCGTGAAAGCTTACGCTGCGCTGCGGCGGAATTGTACTTGAAAGTATACAATCGAATCTGTACCGCTTTACGCAACAAAATAACTTTTGGAGAGGCTCTATGGACCCGCGTGCGCGCCCTTACCGTTCGGTTTTGTATATCCCCGGCTCCAACGCGCGTGCGCTGGAGAAGGCCAAAACCCTGCCGGTGGACGCGGTGATCTTCGATCTGGAAGACGCGGTCTCGGCCGATGAAAAAACCAATACCCGCGAGACCTTGGCCCAGGCGCTGAAGGCCGGCGGCTATGGCACGCGGATGAAGATCGTGCGGATCAACGGGCTGGACACGCCCTGGGGCCGCGGCGATGCGGCGGCGGCGGCGCGGATGGACTGCGACGCGATTCTGCTGCCCAAGGTGAACGCGCCGGAGGATCTGGACGCGCTGGCGGAAATCACCGGCGATATTCCGCTGTGGGCGATGATGGAGACCCCGCGCGGCATGCTGAACGCCGCGGCAATTGCCGCGCATCCCAAGCTGCAGGGCATGGTGATGGGCACCAATGACTTGGCCAAGGAATTGCAGACCCGCTACCGGCCCGACCGGATGCCGATGATGGCAGGTCTGGGCCTGTGCCTGCTGGCCGCCAAGGCCGAGGGGCTGGTGATCGTCGATGGCGTCTATAACGCCTTCAAGGATGTCGAGGGGCTGGCCGCGGAATGCGCGCAAGGCCGCGACATGGGCTTTGACGGCAAGACCCTGATCCACCCGGCGCAGGTGGAGACCGCCAATGCCGCCTTTGCCCCGACCGAGCGCGAGATCGACACCTCGCGCCGCCAGATTGCCGCATTTGATGAGGCCAAGGCCGCAGGGCAGGGTGTTGCCGTGGTCGACGGCAAGATAGTCGAGAACCTGCACGTCGTGACGGCGCGTGAGATCCTGGCAAAAGCGGATGCAATCTCTGCGCTTTCCGCATAGGTGTTAATCAGCTTAACATCTAAGAGGGGCTGAAATGGCACTGTTGATCCTGGGACTTCTGCTGTGGTGGGGCGGCCACCTGTTCAAACGGCTGGCGCCGGATATGCGCGCCTCCATGGGCAATGGCGGGCGCGGCGTTGTGGCGCTGGTGCTGGCGGCGGGTGTGGTGCTGATGGTGCTGGGCTACCGCGGCATGGAGTTCATCCACCTCTGGGCGCCGCCGTCCTTCATGGTGCATATCAACAACCTGATGGTGCTGATCGCCATCTGGATGATGAGCCCGGCGCCCAAGAAAGGCGCGCTGCTGAACGGCATGCGTCATCCGATGCTGGCGGGATTCAAGCTCTGGGCCGTGGCGCATCTGCTGGTCAATGGCGACCTGGCCTCGATCATCCTGTTCGGCGGGCTGCTGGCCTGGGCGGTGGCTGAGGTGATCGTGATCAACCGCTCCGAACCGGAGTGGCAGCCGGGCCCCAAGGGCACCATCGCCAAGGACGCGATGTTCTTTGCCGCTTCGATTGTTCTGATGGGGGTGATCGGCTACGTCCACGGGATGATCGGGCCGTCGCCCTTTCCGGGATAGGCCCTGAGCAGGATAGGAAGCCATGAAACTGTACAGATTTTTGTCCGAGGACGACACCTCCGCCTTCTGCCACAAGGTGACCGATGCGCTGAACAAGGGCTGGGAGCTGCACGGCAGCCCGACCCAGGCCTTTGATCCCGTCAAGGGGATCATGCGCTGCGGCCAGGCAGTGGTGAAAGAGGTGGACGGAACCTACACCCCTGAGACCAAACTGGGAGAACACTGATGGCCAAGACCAATCCGGGCCGGTTTTTCGAAGACTACACCGTCGGTGAGGTGATCCGCCACGCGGTGCCCCGCACGGTGTCGGGCGGCGAGCGGGCGCTGTACCATGCGCTCTACCCGGCGCGCCATGCGCTCTATTCTTCGGATGAGTTTGCCCGGGCCTCTGGTCTGCCTTCGGCGCCGCTGGATGATCTGGCGGCCTTCCACGTGGTGTTCGGCAAGACGGTGCCGGACATCTCCCTCAACGCGCTGGCGAACCTCGGCTATGCCGAGGGCCGCTGGCTGCTGCCGGTCTATCCCGGCGACACGCTGCGCTCGGAGTCCGAGGTGATCGGGCTCAAGCAGAACTCCAACGGCAAATCCGGCGTGGTCTATGTGCGCACCCGCGGGCTGAACCAGCGCGACGAATGCGTGATGGAATACGTGCGCTGGGTGATGGTGCGCAAACGCGACCTGGATGCGCAGGCGCCGGAGACGGTGATCCCGGAGCTGAACAAGGTGATCCCGGCAGACCAGCTGGTGATCCCGGCGGGGCTGGATTTCAGCAATTACGATTTCACCCTGGCCGGCGAGCCGCACCGCTGGGGCGACTACGAGGTGGGCGAGACCATCGACCATGTGGATGGCGTCACCATCGAGGAAGCCGAGCACATGATGGCGACCCGCCTGTGGCAGAACACCGCCAAGGTGCATTTCGACAATACCGCGCGGCCTGACGGGACCCGGCTGATTTATGGCGGCCATGTGATCTCGATGGCGCGCACGCTGTCGTTCAACGGCCTCGCCAATGCGCAGATGATCGTCGGCCTGAATGGCGGGGCGCATGCCAACCCCTGCCTGTCCGGGCTGACCGTGCGGGCCTGGTCGGAGGTGCTGGACAAGGCCGATACCGCGGCGCCCGGCGTTGGCGCGATCCGGCTGCGGCTGGTGGCGACTAAGGGCGGCGCGCCGTTTGAGCTGAAGGGCGAGGACGGCAAGTATCTGCCCGATGTGCTGCTGGACCTGGATTACTGGGCCTTGATGCCGAAATAACCGGGCAGGGGGCGCTGCCCCCTCGCGCTTTGGACGCTCATCCCCGGAGTATTTTCGGCGAGAAACAAGCGGCGGATTTTCCGGGCTGGCAGAATTGTGATGACCTTTCCCGCGATTGCCGCTTAAGCTGGCGGCATGCGGGTTTTGCAGCTTCTGGTTTTCTCCACGCTCTCCCTCTGGCCGGTGAAAGCAGCGGCCTGCGATCTGGCATTGGTGCTGGCGGTGGATGTCTCCGGCTCTGTCGATGCCGATGAATACCGCATTCAGATGGACGGACTGGCAGCGGGGCTGCGCGACGGGGTGGTGTCAGAGGCGCTGGTCAAGGCGCGCGCCCAGGTGCTGCTGATGCAGTGGTCCGGGGAGTCGCGCCAGGAGGTGTCGCTGCCCTGGGTGGAAGTTCGGACGTTCGCTGATGTCGAGGCCCTGGCGCAGCGGATCGAGCAGGCGCCGCGGCCTTGGCGCAACTATTCAACCGCCGTGGGGGAAGCGCTGTTTCTGGCCTTGGAGCAGTTTCCGGCGGTTGCGCATTGCAAGCGCCGGGTGATTGATGTCTCCGGCGACGGGTTCTCCAACGAGGGGGTCGAGCCGCGGGCGGCGCATGCGGCCCTGGCGGCGGCCGATGTGACGGTGAATGCCATCGCCATCGAGCAGAGCGAGCCGGATCTGACAGCCTATTTCTTCGAGAATGTAATCCGCGGCGAGGGGGCCTTTGTGGTCTCTGCCGCGAGCTTTGCCGACTACCCGTCGCGCATCCGCAAGAAGCTGGTGCGGGAGGTGGCACGGCAGACCGCGGCGCTGCCTGCGGGGACGGGGAGGGCGATTGTATCTTTGCAGTGATTTGCAGATGGGGCCCTGATTCTGCAAAAAATTTTCAATCGGCAGATTTGTGATCACTAATTATTTGCTGTGATCACAAGCCGTGGCGTTTTAGCGCCAACAGGCCAGAAACCTGCCGTTTTTAACCGTTCATTCGGGTGACACGCCGTAAAAATCGGCTAAAACGTCGTCAGCCAACCTGAAAAGGAGCCAACATGGCCGATGTCAATCGGGGCAACCGCCCGCTTTCGCCGCATTTGCAGGTCTACCGCCCGCAGCTGACCTCCGTGACGTCGATCCTGACGCGGATCACCGGCAACGCGCTGATCGTTTCCGCGCTGCTGATCGCCTGGTGGTTCCTGGCCGCCGCAACTTCGCCCGAGTATTTCGCCACCGCCAACGGCCTGCTGACCAGCTGGTTCGGCGATCTGGTGATGACCCTGTCGGTGCTGGGCCTGTGGTACCACACGCTGGCCGGCATCCGGCACCTGATCTGGGACAACGGCTATATGCTGGATCTGGAGCAGGCCGAGAAGCTGGGCTGGATTGTCGTGATCGGCTCGGCGGTTCTGACCGTACTCACCATTATCATCGTCTAAGCTGGGGACACACGCGATGCGATATCTGACTGACCGCAAACGCGCCGTTGGCATGGGCGCTGCGAAATCCGGAACCAGCCATCACTGGTCGATGCAGGTGAGCTCGATTGCCCTGCTGATCCTGGTGCCGCTGTTTGTTTTCACCTTTGGTTCGGCGCTAGGCGGCTCCTATGAGGAGATCACCGCCTATTACTCCCGCCCGTTCCCGGCACTCGTGGCGGCGCTGACCATCTGGGTCGGCATGATGCACTTCAAATCCGGCGCCCAGATCATGATCGAGGACTATGTCCACGGCTTCAAAGGCCGCCTGACGATCATCCTGGTCAACTGCCTGTCTTATGCCGTCGCCGCGACCAGCGCCTATGCGCTGATCCGCCTGGCCCTGTAACTCCCCGAGGTCTTTTTCAATGGCTGCTTACGAATACGAAACACATGAATATGACGTGGTCGTGGTTGGCGCCGGCGGGGCCGGCCTCCGCGCGACGCTGGGCATGGCCGAACAGGGCCTGCGCACGGCCTGTGTGACCAAAGTGTTCCCGACCCGCTCCCACACCGTGGCGGCGCAGGGCGGCATTGCCGCCTCTCTGGGCAACATGGGCCCGGACAGCTGGCAGTGGCATATGTATGACACTGTCAAGGGCTCTGACTGGCTTGGCGACACCGACGCGATGGAATACCTGGCCCGCGAGGCGCCCAAGGCGGTTTACGAGCTGGAGCACTACGGCGTGCCTTTCTCGCGCACCGAGGAAGGCAAGATCTACCAGCGTCCGTTCGGCGGCCACACCACCGAATTCGGTGAAGGCCCCGCGGTGCAGCGCACTTGTGCGGCGGCTGACCGGACCGGCCACGCGATCCTGCACACGCTGTATGGTCAGAGCCTCAAGAACAACGCCGAGTTCTACATCGAGTATTTCGCCATCGACCTGATCATGTCCGAGGACGGGCAGTGCCAGGGCGTTGTCTGCTGGAAGCTCGATGACGGCACCATGCATGTCTTCAACGCCAAGATGGTGGTGCTGGCGACCGGCGGTTACGGCCGTGCCTATTTCTCCGCCACCTCGGCGCATACCTGCACCGGCGATGGCGGCGGCATGGTGGCGCGTGCGGGCCTGGCGCTGCAGGACATGGAATTCGTGCAGTTCCACCCGACCGGCATCTACGGCTCCGGCTGCCTGATCACCGAGGGCGCGCGCGGCGAGGGCGGCTATCTGACCAACTCCGAAGGCGAGCGCTTCATGGAGCGTTATGCTCCGCAGTACAAGGATCTGGCGCCGCGCGACTATGTCTCCCGGTCGATGACCATGGAAATCCGCGAAGGCCGCGGCGTGGGCGCCGAGGGTGACCATATCCACCTGAACCTCAGCCACCTGCCGGCCGAGGCGCTGGCGGAACGGCTTCCGGGTATTTCCGAGAGCGCCAAGATCTTTGCCGGCGTCGACGTGACCAAGGAGCCGATCCCGGTTCTGCCCACCGTGCATTACAACATGGGCGGCATCCCGACCAACTACTGGGGCGAGGTGCTGAACCCGACCGCCGACGATCCGACCGCCGTGGTGCCCGGCCTGATGGCCGTGGGCGAGGCGGGCTGCGCCTCGGTGCACGGTGCCAACCGGCTTGGCTCCAACTCTCTGATCGACCTGGTGGTCTTTGGCCGCGCCTCTGCCATCCGCGCGGGCAAGGTCGTGGACGCCGATGCGGCGAACCCGGTGCTGAACCAGGCCTCCGTCGACAAGGCCTTCGACCGCTTCGACACTCTGCGCAACGCCAAGGGCGGCATCCCGACCGCGGACCTGCGGCTGGAAATGCAGCGCACCATGCAGGCGGACGCGGCAGTGTTCCGCACCGACAAGACCTTGAAGGAAGGCGTCGACAAGATGACCGCGATTGCGGCCAAGCTCGATGACCTGCAGGTGACCGACCGCTCGCTGGTCTGGAACTCCGACCTGATGGAGACGCTGGAGCTTACCAACCTGATGCCGAACGCGCTGGCCACCATCGTTGGCGCCGAAGCGCGCAAGGAAAGCCGCGGTGCCCACGCACACGAGGATTATGCCACCCGCGACGACGAGAACTGGCGCGTCCACACCGTCTCCCGCGTGGAGGGCAACAAGGTTGATTTGTCCTACCGCCCGGTGATCACCGACCCGCTGTCGACCGAAGCCGAAGGCGGCATTAGCCTTGCCAAGATCGCGCCCAAAGCGCGGACGTTCTAAGGAGACAGACCATGGTTCAATTCAGCCTCCCGAAGAACTCCAAGATCACCACCGGCAAGACCTGGCCCAAGCCGGAGGGCGCCAGCAATGTGCGCAAGTTCAAGATCTACCGCTGGAACCCGGATGACGGCCAGAACCCGCGGGTCGATACCTATTTCGTCGACATGGACAGCTGCGGCCCAATGGTCCTGGACGCGCTGATCAAGATCAAGAATGAGATCGACCCGACCCTGACATTCCGTCGCTCCTGCCGCGAGGGGATCTGCGGCTCCTGCGCGATGAACATCGACGGCATCAACACGCTGGCCTGCATCTACGGCATGGATGAGATCAAGGGCGATGTGGCGATCTATCCGCTGCCGCATATGCCGGTGGTCAAGGACCTGATCCCGGATCTGACGCATTTCTACGCCCAGCATGCTTCGATCATGCCGTGGCTGGAGACCAAGACCAACCGCCCGGCGAAAGAGTGGAAGCAGTCCATCGAGGACCGCAAGAAGCTCGATGGCCTCTATGAATGCGTGATGTGCGCGTCCTGCTCGACCTCTTGCCCGTCCTACTGGTGGAACGGCGACCGCTACCTGGGGCCGGCAGCGCTGCTGCATGCCTACCGCTGGATCATTGACAGCCGGGACGAGGCCACGGGCGAGCGTCTGGACCAGCTGGAGGATCCGTTCAAGCTCTACCGCTGCCACACCATCATGAACTGCGCCAAAACCTGCCCCAAGGGCCTGAACCCGGCCAAGGCGATCGCGCATATCAAGAAGATGATGGTCGAGCGCGCGGTCTGACCCGAACACCGGATGAAGGAGCTCACCCCGTAGCCGCAGGGCTTGCGGGGTGCGTTGTTTTAACTGAAGAAAATTTTTTAGGAGAAGAGTTGTGACTTTTAAGGTTATTGCCATGGATTTGGTCACAAGCGCTTTGACGGCCTGCGTGTCCTCCGGCGAGAACAACAGTGCTAATTCTGAATGGAAAGCGCTGAACAGCAAGCGGCCGCAATGTGCAAAAGCTGCGGGTATCACCGGACCTTATTCAGTTGCCACTGAGTACTACGGGGGATCGGTCGTGCAGGTGTTCGAGCCGGGACCGGGCGTAAGCGAAGCGCAGGCGGCGAAAGCGAATGCTTGCATGAAGGCCTGATAGCCGTTTGGGCAGCAACCCCAAGGCTAAGCGCTGGAGTGTCGGCGAAGCTATGCTTTCTCTGCAGCAGCGGAATTGAAAACCCCCGGCTTTCCTGCGAAACCGGGGGTAAGTTTTGTCAGTTGACGGATTTCGGGCATGAGACTTCTTGGATGTTCTGGTGGCATGCTGGTCCTTCTGGCGGGCTGCATGACGGCAACGGATCACGACCGGATCGGCGGCCAGCTGGCGGCGACGGATGCCAGGATCCCAGGCTGCATCGAAGCCGCGGGCATCACCGGAGAGGCCCGGATCAGCACCGAATTCCTGGGCCATGGGGCCGGGGCGACGGTGCTGCGCAACGTGCAGCCGGGGCCAAATGTGACTGAGGTGCAGGCGGCGCAGGCGACCTCCTGCATCAACACCTGATCCAAACAGGTTGAGCGGCGGCAGATGCCGCCCTAAGGTGCTGGAATGCAACCGCATTTCTACGCCGTTCTGCTTGCCGGCTTTGCTGGGCTTTCGATGCCGCTGGGCGGGCTGCTGGCCTGGTGCGAGCACATTAGCAATCCGGTGCTGCGCGACCGGGTTTTGCACACCATTGCGGCCTTTGGCGGCGGTGCGCTGGCCTCGGCAGTGGCGCTGGTGCTGGTGCCGGAAGCGGCCGATGCGCTGCCGCCCGTCTGGGCGGTTGGCCTGTTTGCCGTTGGCGGCTTGGTGTTCTATCTGACCGATGCCGTTCTTCAGCGTCACGGGGGCAGCGGCGCCTTGCTGCTGGCGATGCTGCTGGATTACCTGCCGGAGGCAATGGCGCTGGGGGCGATGCTGGTGGCGGATGCCGCCACCGCCAAGCTGCTGGCGCTGATGATCTTCCTGCAGAACCTGCCCGAGGGCTTTGCCGCCTTCCGCGAGGTCTGGAGCGGCGACAGCCCGGCCTGGCACGTGCTGCTGCTGTTTCTGGGGCTGGCCGCATTGGGACCTGCCTGCGCGCTGGCCGGGCTGGTCTGGCTGGCGGATGCCCATACGGTGCTGGGGGCAATCATGATCTTTGCCGCGGGCGGCATCCTTTACCTGCTGTTTCAGGACATCGCCCCAAAGGCGCACAGCAACCGCAGCAGCGCTCCTGCGCTGGGCGCGGTCGCGGGATTTGCGCTGGGGCTGGCCGGGCATTTGCTGATCGGCTGAGAAAGACAGGGCGGGCCGGCTTGCGATAATTGCATGGCAAAGCTGCAAAAACATCCGGTGCGCCGGGCGGCGCCAGCGGATACCCTGCCACCCAAGGGAGGATGGTGCCGCAAGTAAGGAGACCGCCCGATGAAACCCGTTGAAAGCCTGGAAGAACAGCAATCCAAAGCCGCCCGCGCTGCATTGGAAGCGCTGGAGCAGGCCTATGCCTACTACACCTCCGAAACACTTGTGCAGAGCGGGCAGGCGCCGGAGCAGGACCAGTTGTTCGAATACTACCAGGCTGCGTGAAGCGGGCCGCCGCGGTCCTCGCGCGGGATTTGCATTTGAAGGGCCGCGCCGTCAGGGCTAGACAGGCCGCATGATACTTGTTGTTGCCCTTGCGGTTGGCGTCCTTTGCTACTTCCTGTGGCGCCATCGTGCGATGGATCTCTCCCGCAATTGCCGCTGGCGGCAGGTCAAGTCCGAAGGGCACTGGCGTTGCATCTCTTGCGGTGCCGTGGAACCCGGGGAAGCCGCCCCCCGCATTTGCCGTAATCCGCAGCGCAGCACCTGACAGGGCACGGTTGCAGCTGCAATGGTGCCTGCAGCGCGAAGGGCTTGCGCCGCGGCGGGGATGAGGTCTTGATGGGGCAAACGAACAGGAAGGTTTGCCCCCATGTCCAGCATTCCCGCTGCCCCCGCCGACGCTGCGGCCCGCCGCGCCGTCAAACCGGTGATCTGCTACCCGAACGACACCTTGCCGGTGCCGGACCTGGCGCTGTACAACCAGGCGCGGGAGAGCGCGGTGAAAACCGGCGAGGTGCGGGTGCCGCCCCGCGATGCCGCCTGTTTCGAGGTGCCCGCCGGGCATTTCTTCCGCATAACCTCAATCGAGGGGCCGCAGGTGGGCGATCTCAACCTGTGGAACAAGACCGATCTCAGCGAGCGGTTCTATTCCGGCAAGACCCGCGCCCTGCATGGCACCCACATCACCACCGGCGAGCGGATGTGGACCAGCTTTCCGCATCTGCGCCCGATGGCGACCGTCGTGGCGGACACGCTGGGCTGGTACGGTATCGACGAATTCGGCGGCTCGGTGCATGACGTGATCGGCACCCGCTGCGACCCTTATACCGGAAACCTGCTGGCGGGCAGCCAGTACCACCACTGCTGCCACTCCAACCTGACCCGGGCGCTGGCAGATCATCTGGGCGTGTCCCCGGCAGAGGCAGAGCCGCATGTGCACGATGTCCTGAACGTCTTCATGTGCACCGGCTTCACCCGCGGCACCGGCCAGTATTTCATGAAGGCAAGTCCGGTGCGTCCCGGCGATTACCTGGAGTTTTTTGCCGAGATTGACCTCTTGGGCAGTCTCAGCGCTTGCCCGGGCGGTGATTGCTCGGCGGAGCATTCCAGCGATACGGCCGCGTGTTACCCGCTGCTGGTTGAGGTCTTTGCCCCGGCAGAAGGGGCGCTGGGTGATTGGAAAAGCCCGCCGCCCAATGGCTATGACCGCAGCCATGGCCGCGGCTGAACCACGCGAATTTCGCATTAAACCGGAATGTGCTGCCAAATTTCTGCCGCTCGGAAAACAGCCGAGTTGCCGCCAGGCGCTTCGCAATCAGGAAATATTAAAGGGCAGCGGAGAAACCGCTGCCCTTTTCATTGCCAAAATAAAATTCCGCAACGTCAGTTGAATGCTGCCTCCAGCGCAATTTCAACCATATCGCCAAAACTGCGTTCGCGCTGGTCCGAGGGCAAGGCCTCGCCGGTGCCCAGATGGTCGGACACGGTCAGCACCGCCAGCGCCCGGCAGCCGTGGCGGGCGGCCAGCGTGTAGAGTTCCGCCGCTTCCATCTCAACACCCAGGATGCCGTGGCGCACCATCTGCTCATTCAGGTCGGGGCGTTCGTCATAGAACACGTCCGAGGAGTAGATGCCGCCGATATGGGTTGCTGAGCCGCGTTTGGCAGCCGCCTGGGCGGCCGCCTGCAGCAGGCCCCAGTCGGCGCAGGGGGCAAAATTCAGCTCGCGGAAAATACCGCTGGAGGGGCTGTTTACGGTGCTTGCGGTCATGGCCAGGATCACGTCGCGGACCTTGACCTTGTCCTGCATGCCGCCGCATGAGCCGATGCGGATCAGGGTTTTTGCGCCGTAATCGCGGATCAGCTCATTGGCGTAGATCGACAGCGAGGGCATGCCCATGCCGCTGCCCTGGATGGTGACCCGGTGGCCGTTCCAGGTGCCGGTATAGCCCAGCATCCCGCGCACTTCGTTGACCAGCCGGGCGTCTTTCAGAAAGGTTTCAGCCGCCCATTTCGCGCGGTACGGGTCGCCGGGCATCAGCACGGTTTCGGCAATGTCGCCCGGTGCGGCGCCGATATGAATGGTCATGGCTTGCTCCGCTAGGCGTCAGATTTCCAGGTCGGAGATATCCATGCCGGCGGTCAGCGCGGCATGCACCCAATGCGGCTTGCGGCCGCGGCCGGTCCAGGTTTCCTCGGGGTTGTTCGGGTTGCGGTATTTCGGGGCAGCTTTGGTCTTCTTGGCGCCCTGGCGCGATGCGCTGGCGATTTCATCCAGCGAAAAACCGTATTTTGCGGCAGCTTCTTCGGCGGCTTTCAGGGCTTCCTGACGCTCGCGCAGTTCTGCTTCCTGCAATGCCTTTTCAACATCGTTTTGCAGCTGCAGAAGCTCTTTTCTGCTCATAGCTGAAAGATCGAAGGTCATTCTGAACTCCATATAAAAATGACATACCGGAAAAGCCGGTATGTCATTCCTTATGGCCCAATTGCCAGACGCATTTCAGCATCTTTTTTGGCGATTTGCAGGAAACTGCCTATTAATTATCAATTCGCTGCAATTTCAGGTGGCTTTGCCAGGTCGACAATGTCGCTCATGATTGAATTGAGCTCGAAATCCTTGGGCGTGTAGACGCGGGCCACGCCCATGGATTTCAGCTTTTGCGCGTCCTCGTCCGGGATGATGCCGCCGACCACCACCGGAATATGGTCCAGACCGGCGTCGCGCATGCGCTGCATCATCTCCTCGACCAGCGGCAGGTGGCTGCCCGACAGGATCGACAGGCCAACCACATGGGCGTCGTCCTTCTGCGCCGCTTCCACCAGTTCGGCCGGGGTCATGCGGATGCCGTCGTAGGTGATGTCCATGCCGCAGTCGCGGGCCCGGAAGGCGATCTGCTCGGCGCCGTTGGAATGGCCGTCCAGGCCCGGCTTGCCGACCACGAATTTGATCCGGCGGCCCAGCACGTCGCTGACCGCGTTGACCGCATCGCGCAGGTCGTCCAGCCCTTCGGTCTTGTTCGACACCGAGGCCGACACGCCGGTCGGGCCGCGGTAGGTGCCGTGCACCTTGCGCATTTCCTCGGCCCATTCGCCGGTGGTGACGCCCGCCTTGGCGGCGGCAATCGACGGCTCCATGATATTGGCGCCGCTTTGCGCCGCGGTGCGCAGGGCAGCCAGTGCTGACTGCACCGCGTCATTGTCACGCTCGCCGCGCCAGGCATTCAAGCGGCTGATCTGTTCCTGCTCCACCGCCGGGTCGACCACCATGATGCCGCCGTCTTCGGTCTGCAGCGGCGAGGGCTCGCCCTCGGTCCACTTATTGACGCCGACCACCACGGTCTCGTTCTTTTCGATCCGGTTCAGGCGCTCGGCGTTGGAATCGACCAGGCGGCCCTTCATGTATTCTATGGAGGCGACGGCGCCGCCCATCGATTCCAGGTTGGCCAGCTCGGCGCGGGCGCCTTGCTTCAGCTCCTCCACCTTGGCGTCGACTGCCGGGTTGCCGTCGAACAGGTCGCCGTATTCCAACAGGTCGGTCTCATAGGCCAGGATCTGCTGCATCCGCATCGACCACTGCTGGTCCCAGGGGCGGGGCAGGCCAAGCGCCTCGTTCCAGGCGGGCAGCTGCACGGCGCGGGCGCGGGCTTTCTTGGACAATGTCACCGCCAGCATCTCGATCAGGATGCGGTAGACGTTGTTCTCCGGCTGCTGCTCTGTCAGGCCCAGCGAGTTCACCTGCACGCCATAGCGGAAGCGGCGGAATTTGGGGTCGGCGACGCCATAGCGTTGCTCGCAGATCTCATCCCACAGGTCGACAAAGGCGCGCATCTTGCACATCTCGGTGACAAAGCGGATGCCCGCGTTCACGAAGAAGGAGATGCGGCCGACCATGGCCGGGAAATCCTCCGGGGCGATGCGCGGCTTCAGCTCATCCAGCACCGCTTGCGCGGTGGCCAGCGCAAAGGCCAGCTCCTGCTCCGGCGTCGCGCCGGCCTCCTGCAGGTGGTAGGAGCAGACGTTCATCGGGTTCCACTTGGGCACGTTGGTGTAGCAGTACTCTGCAACATCCGCGATCATCTTGAGGCTGGGCTTGGGCGGGCAAACATAGGTGCCGCGCGAGAGGTATTCCTTGATCAGGTCGTTCTGCACCGTGCCCTGCAGCTTCGACACATCAGCGCCTTGTTCCTCGGCCACCGCGATATACAGCGACAGCAGCCAGGGTGCGGTCGCATTGATGGTCATCGAGGTGTTCATCTGCTCCAGCGGGATCTCGTCGAACAGAGTGCGCATGTCGCCCAGGTGGCAGACCGGCACGCCGACCTTGCCCACTTCGCCGCGGGCCAGCACGTGGTCGCTGTCGTAGCCGGTTTGGGTCGGCAGGTCGAAGGCGACGGACAGGCCGGTCTGCCCCTTCGCCAGGTTGGCGCGGTAAAGCGCGTTGGATGCCGATGCCGTGGAATGGCCGGCATAGGTGCGGATCAGCCAGGGGCGGTCTTTTTGCATCTGCGGCATGTCGGGCCTCGCGAGTCAGTGTGTCGGTAATTTTATTTCGTCACGCTGATGTAAACTGCAATTTTCAACCCATGTCAATTCGCTGCGTTGCGGCAATTCCGCTGCCGGGGCGGGAACCCCGGGTGGCTTGGCGCTTGTAAAGGCGGAGGCCATGGGCAACTGTTCAACTATGACGCAAACCGTGGAACTGCCGCTGTGGCTATTCGTGCTGATCGTGGGCTTTGCCGCGGTGACCTTTGCGTCGCATTTCCTGTTCCCATCGGTGCGCTGGTTTTTCCGGCGGCGGCTGGAGCGCGCGGTGGCGCGGCTGAATCAGCGGCTGGAACGCCCGATCGAGCCGTTCAAGCTGACTCGCCGCTATGACATGATCCAGCGGCTGATCCACGATCCGCAGGTGACCCAGGCTGCAGCGGACCACGCGGCGGCGGAGGGCATCCCGGAAAACGTGGCGTTTGAGCAGGTGCGCCGATATGCACGCGAGATCGTGCCCGGGTTTTCCGCCTTTGCCTATTTCAGCCTGGCGATCCGGGCAGCGCGGTTTCTGTCCAACGCGGTCTACCGGGTGCGGCTGGGGCACCAGGACGAGCAGGCGCTGCAGGCCATCGACCCCAAGTCCACTGTCGTTTTCGTGATGAATCACCGCTCCAACATGGATTACGTGCTGGTGACCTATCTGGCGGCGGAACGCTCGGCGCTGTCTTACGCGGTGGGGGAGTGGGCGCGGGTCTGGCCGCTCAGCCGCCTGATCCGGGCGATGGGCGCCTATTTCATCCGCCGCCGCTCGCGCAATGATCTCTACCGCAAGGTGCTGGCGGCCTATGTGCGGCTGGCCACCCGCGGCGGCTCCACCCAGGCGATGTTCCCCGAGGGCGGGCTGAGCCTCGATGGCGCGCTGGCCGCGCCCAAGCTGGGGCTGCTGAAATACATCGTCGAGGGATACGATCCGGACCAGCGTGATGTGGTGTTTGTGCCGGTGGCGCTGAATTACGACCGGGTGCTGGAGGATAAGATCCTGACCTCTGCGGCCAAGGCGGGCGACCGCCGCTTCCGCGCCCGGATCGGGCTGGTGGCGCTGCGGCTGCTGCGGCAGCTGTGGCTGTGGCTGACCGGCCGCCACCGCCGGGCCGGCTATGCCGCAGTGAATTTCGGCCGCCCGCTCAGCCTGGCCGGGTTCGGGGCAGGGCGCGAAGGCGATATCACCAAACCGCTGGCACGGGAGCTGATGCAGCGGATCAGCGCCATTGTTCCGGTGCTGCCGGTGCCTCTGATCGCGGCCATCCTGCTGCGGCACGGCCCGCTCAGCCGCGCTGCCATCGAACACCGGCTGGAAGATCTGGTCGCGGCAATGCCGCTGGCGCAGGTGCATATCCCGCGGGAAAACCTGCCTTATGCGGCCGGGACGGGACTGCATCAGCTGCTGCGGCGCGGCCTGGTCACCGAGAACGGCGGGCAGGTTGTGCCGGTCGAGGACCGCCAGGATTTGCTGGCGTTTTATGCCAATTCGATCCGCCACCTGCTGCCCGGAGGCAGCGAACTGCCCGGCGGAAGCCGTGGTTTTTCTGCACCTGCTAAGGGCAATGCTGCATCCGCTGGGTCATAAAATTACCCAAATGCCGCAAAAGTGGTTGCAATATTACTCTTCCAATCCTATCCCTCAGGTAATCGCCGCGATTCTGCACCGCGGCAAAGGACAGGATACACAAGGAGGCCATCATGGCATTGGATACCCAGACTGACGTCATGTCGTACGAGGCGCCCGAGAAAGATCTCTATGAAATGGGCGAAATGCCCCCGATGGGCTATGTGCCCAAGAAGATGTATGCATGGGCGATCCGCAAGGAGCGCCATGGCAACCCCGACACCGCAATGGTGCAGGAGGTTGTCGACGTGCCGCAGCTGGACAGTCACGAGGTGCTGGTTCTGGTGATGGCGGCCGGCGTCAACTACAACGGCGTCTGGGCTTCCCTGGGCAAGCCGATCTCGCCTTTCGACGGCCACAAGGCGCCGTATCACATTGCCGGGTCCGATGCTTCGGGCATCGTCTGGGCGGTGGGCGCCAAGGTCACGCGCTGGAAAGTCGGTGACGAGGTGGTGATCCACTGCAACCAGGACGACGGCGACGACGAGGAATGCAACGGCGGCGACCCGATGTACTCCCCTAGCCAGCGGATCTGGGGCTATGAAACCCCGGACGGTTCGTTTGCCCAGTTCACCAACGTGCAGGCCCAGCAGCTGATGCCGCGGCCCAAGCACCTGACCTGGGAAGAAAGCGCCTGCTACACGCTGACGCTGGCGACCGCCTACCGGATGCTGTTCGGCCATGAGCCGCACGACCTGAAGCCGGGCCAGAACGTGCTGGTCTGGGGCGCCTCCGGCGGCCTCGGCTCCTATGCGATCCAGCTGATCAACACCGCCGGCGCCAACGCCATCGGCGTGATCTCGGACGAGAGCAAGCGCGATTTCGTCATGGGCCTGGGCGCCAAGGGCGTTCTGAACCGCAAGGACTTCAACTGCTGGGGCCAGCTGCCCACGGTGAACACTCCGGAATATGCCGAATGGTTCAAGGAAGCCCGCAAGTTCGGTAAGGCGATCTGGGACATCACCGGCAAGGGCGTGAACGTCGACATGGTGTTCGAGCACCCGGGCGAAAGCACCTTCCCGGTCTCCACCTTCGTGGTGAAGAAGGGCGGCATGGTCGTGATCTGCGCCGGCACCACCGGCTATAACCTTACCTTCGACGTGCGCTACATGTGGATGCACCAGAAGCGCCTGCAGGGCTCGCACTTTGCCCACCTCAAGCAGGCCGCGGCGGCCAACAAGCTGATGGTTGAGCGCCGCCTGGACCCCTGCATGTCCGAAGTGTTCACCTGGAACGACCTGCCCGAAGCGCACATGAAGATGCTGCGCAACGAGCACCTGCCGGGCAACATGTCGGTGCTGGTGCAGGCGCCGAAGACCGGCCTGCGCACCCTTCAGGATGTGCTTGACGCCTGAGACTGAGGGGTACGCCAAGCCCTGGCAAAAATCCTTCCCGCGAATCGCGCCGGCGGTTCGCGGGAAATTTCATTTATAATGTTATCTTTTCAGATGCTTACCTGTAGCTGCCTCGCCGTTTCGGGGAGGATTGCGCCCAATCATGCAAGTGGGATAAACCTTGGGTGGCATGCGGCTGCCGCCGGACACCTATAAACGGCGTCCTTCGGCAAAATTTGACTATTAAGTCAGAAGTGCCATTGACCAGGCTAACTGAGCCGCTGCAAACAAAGCCGAAGTTAACTGCCATGCCCCGAGCATCGGGTATTGCAGCAATCACATCCAAATCAGCGAATTACGGCGGCAAACGAACAATGGCAGGCAAAGCAGAACTGGACCGTATCTTGGAGGCGCTGGACGCCACCGGTACCCTGGATGGTCTTCAGCAGATCATCGAGCAGGTCTGCGCTGTGTTTGGTGTCGACCATGCGATGTACCATTGGGTCGACAGCGCCGGCGACCACTACTATTTCGGCACCTATCCGCAGGCTTGGGTCGAAAGGTACCAGGAAAAGGCCTATGTCCGCGTCGATCCGGTTGTGGCTGGCTGCTACCAGCGCTTTCACCCGGTTGACTGGAAACGTCTGGACTGGTCGCCGAAACCGGCCCGCGAATTTCTGAAGGACGCGCTGGAGCACGGGGTTGGAAACCAGGGCTATTCGATCCCGGTCCGCGGGCCGAACGGGCAGTTTGCCGTGTTCACGGTCAGCCATAACTGCGACGATGAAACCTGGGAAAAGCTGACCGAGCGCTACAGCCGCGACATGATCCTGATGGCGCATTACTTCAACCGCAAGGCGCTGGAGTTCGAGCCCGACCGCAGCCCGGAACAGGCCCAGGCTCTGTCGCCGCGCGAGGTGGACGCGCTGACCCTGCTGGCGATCGGCTACAGCCGCGCGCAGGTGGCAAAAACCCTGTCGATCTCGGAGCACACGCTGCGCGTCTACATCGAAAGCGCCCGCTTCAAGCTGGGGGCGATCAATACCACCCATGCAATTGCCCGGGCGATGTCGCTCGGTTTGATTGTGATTTAACGTGCGGGTGTGAAAGCTACCGTGAATACACTCTGAAATTGTGGTTAATGGCCGTACCCTGTCCCTACTGTTCAACCAGAAGGGGACTAAATCATGCTTCGTTATATCTATGGTCGCGATCTGCACACTCACGCTGATCTGGCGCAGTCGATGTTCCGGGACCGGGCGGACCAGTTCAGGGACCGGCTGGGTTGGGAGGTGCAGGTCGACCGCAACGGCGAGGAACGCGATCAGTACGACGCGCTGGACCCGCTGTATGTGATCTGGGAAATGCCCGACGGCAGCCACGGCGGTTCCATGCGGTTTCTGCCGACCACCGGACCGGTGATGGTCAATGACGTGTTCCTGGATCTTGCGGGTGGTGTGCCGGTCTGCAGCCCGCTGATCTGGGAATGCACCCGCTTCTGCCTGTCGCGGGAAGCCGGCGGCAATGTGGCCGGGGCGCTGACCCTTGGCGGAGTTGAGATCATGCGCAATTTCTCGGTTGCGCATTTCGCCGGCGTTTTCGACCGCCGCATGGTGCGGATCTACCGCAGCCTGGGTTTCAGCCCGGAGGTGATCGGCACCCGGGGAGAAGGACGGGACCGCATCTGCCTGGGGCTGTGGGAATACGCGCCGGAGGTCTATCAGAACGTGGCCGGCAAGGCAGGCATCTCGCCGGAACTGTCGCGCCTGTGGTTCGATCTTTCCTTTGGCAGCGCAGAGGTGCTGGAGCCGATGGCGCTTACGGCCTGAGATAACTGTTGGCCGGAGCCGGTTCCGCTGGCGGACCCGGCTCCGCGGCTGTAGGGTCGCGCCATGACAGCTCTGCCCGTACAGTTTTCCGATGACCAGGCCACCGCTTATGACAGCGTGACCGAACTCCTGCGCCAGGCGGGGGTGGACCTTGACGACGGGCTGCTGCACCCGCCCCGCGGCGATGCCGGGGTGATGGCGGTGATCGGCAAGGCGGGGTCGGGCAAGACGCTGCTGCTGGCCGAGCTTTACAAGGCGCTGGAGCAATCAGGGGTCGAGGTTGTCTCCGGCGACTATGAGAGCCGCAAGAAAGGCGATGACCGCCGCACCCTGGCAATCCTGGCCCCGACCAACAAGGCCGCCAGCGTGCTGCGCCTGCGCGGGGTGCCCGCGACCACCATCCACCGCATTCTCTACACGCCGGTCTACGACCCTGAGTTTGAGAAAATCGCCGAATGGCTGGCCGGGCAGGGCGATCAGCCCGAAATCGAAGGGCTGACAGAAGAGGCGCTGGCCCGTGCCGCCGCCTTTTACGAGAAAAACAAGTCGATCCCCGGCGCCCTCGCTGCCGCCGGTCTGCGCGGCTCCGACTTCATCACCGGCTGGAAGCGGCGCGAGGAGCCGCTGGACATCGGCTTTGTCGATGAGGCCTCGATGCTGGACGACCGCCAGTTCGAGGATCTGAAGGAGATTTTCCCGAACCTGATCCTGTTCGGCGACCCGGCGCAGCTGGCGCCGGTGAACCAGTCCGGCTCGATGGTGTTCGATGCGCTGCCGGAGCCGCGCCGCCTGATCCTGAACCGCATCCACCGGCAGGAGGCGGACAACCCGATCCTGGACCTGGCCCACGCGCTGGCCGACCCGCAGCTGGGCTTCGAGGATTTCGAGCGGATGATCGAAGACACCGCACGCCGCGACGACCGCGTGGTCTGGGGCCAGCGGGTGGAGGTCGACCTGATGGCGCGGTCGCCGGTTCTGGTGTGGCGCAATAACACCCGCATCCGGCTGATCAATGCGTTCCGCACTGTGCATGGCGCGCCGGAAGATGAGCTGATCGCCGGCGAGCCGCTGATCTGCGACGGTATCGAACTGCCGATGAAGCACCGCAAGAAACGCCTGGACCTGGAGGCGCGCGGCCTGATCAAGGGGGCGCAGGTGATCTTCCTCGGCTCCGGCCGCAAGCCCGGGTTCTCCCGCCTGCATGTGATGGGGGCAGAGGATCCGCAGGTCTCTGCGGCGTCCATCGTCAAAATCGAGAAGCCGGATGAGGAAGAGCCCTTCATCCCCTATGCGGCCCGCATGGGCGCCACCTTCCTGCATGGCGCGGCGGTGACCATCCACAAGGCGCAGGGCAGCCAGTGGGAGACCGCGCAGGTCTTTGCCCCCGACATCTATGCCGCCGCCCGCATGGGCCGGGTGGAGGCGGGGCAGCCGCTGTGGAAGCGGCTGGCCTATGTGGCGATTACCCGCGCCCAGGAACGGCTGATTTGGGTGGTCCGAAACCGGCTGGCCAAGCCCACCGGCCCGCTGCCGGTGGATGACCTGAAGGCGGTGCCTGCTGCCGCGCTGACGCTGGAAGCACAGGAGGAGACCCCGGCATGAGCAAATCAATCCTGATCACCGGTGCCAGCTCCGGCATCGGCCGCGCCGTGGCGGAGCTGTTCCTGGCCGAAGGCTGGCAGGTCGGCCTGGCCGCGCGCCGGGCGGAGAAGCTGGAGGAGGTGGCGCAGGGGCACGCCAGCGCCCATGTGCTGCCTGCCGATGTGACCGATCCGGCAGCGGTCGATCATGCGGTGAACAGCTTTGTGATGGCGGCAGGACGGCTGGATGTGTTGTTCAACAACGCGGGCATCTTCACCCCGCCGGGCACCATCGACGAAATCCCGCTGGAGGATTGGTTTGCCTCCGTCAACGTGAACCTCACCGGCATGTATCTGACCGCCCGCGCCGCCTTCCGGCAGATGCGGCAGCAATCCCCGCAGGGCGGACGGATCATCAACAACGGCTCCATCGCCGCTTACGTGCCGCGCCCGCACTCAGCGCCCTATGCCGCGACCAAGGCGGCGATCACCGGCCTCACCAAAAGCCTGTCGCTGGACGGCCGCCCCTTTGACATTGCCTGCGGCCAGATCGACATCGGCAACACCCGCACCCCGATGGTCGAGGATCTGAGCCAGCGCCACGCCGAGGCCAGCCCGGGCGCTGAACCAATGCACACCTTTGCAGTTGAGGACGCGGCAAAGTCGGTGCTGCACATGGCCAATCTGCCGCTGGAGGCCAATGTCCAGTTCATGACGGTAATGGCGACCAAGATGCCCTACATCGGCCGCGGCTGAGCGCCCCCGCCCGCCGCTGGCGCATCCAGGATGCACCGCTCCCGTTGGGCGCGGCGCTGCGCCGGCGCGCCTCGCGCCTCCCCTCCCGGCGGCAAAGCCGCCTGCCGGGCCGCGGGACGGGAAGATTGGCAGAAAGGAGAAACCGGGGCTTCTTCTTTGCTGCAAATACTCTGGGGTGAATTGGCCGCAAGGCCAGGAGGGGCAGAGCCCCTCTTCGTTTCCGCCTGAGGGGCCGCGCCCCTCTTACCGGTTTCTAAGCAGGCTGAAGGCTGCTGAGGCGCCCCAGCCGGCGGCAATGGCAATCGCCAGCGACATCAGCCCGTAAAGGAACGGCTGCTCGCGCGAGAGGGAGAACAGGAACCGCTCCAGCCCGACCTTGCGCACGTCGATAGTGGTCTCGTAGCTCGACACCACCTCGCCACCGCGGGTCAGGAAGATGCGGGTCTGGTAATCGCCCTCTGTCAGGTCGGCGGGCATCTTGATGGCGGTGCGGAACAGGGTCTGCTCATCCACCGCCACGGTGTTCTCGCGCAGCGAATAGAGTCCGTTCTTCTCGCGGATCCGCACCACCGCATCGGCAAAGGCCTGGGCGCCGCGGATGTGCATCGCCGCGCCAACCGAGCGGATCGCGCGTTCGATGGAGACGCGGTAGCGCAGGTCTTCGGTGTCGGTCAGCACCGTGTCAAAGGGCGCGCTGGTGGCAACCGCGTAGAAGGCCGGGGCCGAGTCGACCAGCACGCTGTCGACATTGACCCAGATGCCGACCTTCTTTTCCTTGCGGCGCACCATCACGGCGGGGGCGGGGCCGGAAACAGCCACGACAACCTCTAGAGGTTCATCGGTGGGGATCGGGGTTTCCCGTTTCACCGCGCCGAAGATCAGGATTTCCGAGCCGTCGAAGGTGGCGGTGATCGCGACCCGGTCCTGGCTGAGGCCCAGGACCACCTCTTCCTTGGCGGCCAAAGCCGCGGACTGCGGCAGCAGCGCCAGGGCGGCGGCGGTCAGGGCGGAAAGCAGCAGCTTGCGCATATCAGTGGCCCCCCGCGTCGCCGAGCGTGAACAGCTCGGAGGGTTGCAGCAGCAGGTCGAGACCCAGTTTCACACAGACCGCGATGACCATCAGCGCCAGCAGAATGCGCAACTGCTCGGCTTTCAGGTAGACGCCGATGCGGGTGCCGATCTGGGCGCCGACCACGCCGCCGATCAGCAGCAGAACCGCCAGCACGATGTCCACGGTATAGTTGGTGGTGGCGTGCAGCATGGTGGTGAAGCCGGTGACCAGGATGATCTGGAACAGCGAGGTGCCGACAACAACCTTGGTCGGCATGCCGAGGATATAGATCATCGCGGGCACCATGATGAAGCCTCCGCCGACGCCCATGATCGCCGCCAGGATGCCGACGCAGACGCCGACCAGAATGGGCGGGATCACCGAGATATAGAGGCCCGACGTGCGGAACCGCATCTTGAACGGCAGCGCATGCACCCAGCCGCGCTGGCGCCGGGCCGCCGGAGCGGCGCCGCCTGCCTTCTTCGATTTGCGGATCGCGTTCAGGCTTTCGATGAACATCAGCCCGCCGACCACGCCCAGGAAGACGACGTAGCAGAGCTTGACCAGCAGATCGACCTGGCCGAGCGCCTTGAGGTAGTTGAACACCACAACCCCCAGCGCCGCGCCCATCAGGCCGCCGGCCTGCAGCACCAGTCCCATCTTGATGTCGACCGTGCGCCTTCGGAAATGCGCCAGCACGCCGGAGAAAGAGGAAGCGACGATCTGGTTCGCCTCGGTGGCCACCGCCACCGCGGGCGGAATGCCGATAAAGAACAGAAGCGGCGTCATCAGAAAGCCGCCGCCAACTCCGAACATGCCCGAGAGAACCCCGACCATTCCCCCAAGGCCGAGGAGAAGGAAGGCATTCACTGAGACCTCAGCTATGGGAAGGTAGATCTGCATGTTCTTTGTTAAACCGCAGTCATATCAAAAATCAATGATCTATGCCGCTCTGCAGCGTGCAGGACTGATTTGCCGTTGCAAACTGGACTTATAGCTGCCTGCCCGCGGTTCAGGGCAGATTGAGCACAGTCAGGGAAAACAGGTCGGTCGGCTCCAGCAGCAGTTCGAACCCGATCTTGACCGAGACCGACAGAACCAGCAGCGCGAGCAGAACGCGCAGCTGCTCGGCCTTGAGCTTGGCGCCGATCAGGGTGCCCAGCTGGGCGCCTGCCACGCCGCCGATCAGCAGGAACAGGGCCAGCACCACGTCAACCGTGTGGTTGGTCGTGGCATGCATCACCGTGGTGAACCCGGCGACAAAGATGATCTGGAACAGCGAGGTGCCTATCACCACCTTGGTCGGCATGCCGAGGATGTAGATCATTGCGGGCACCATGATGAAGCCGCCGCCGACGCCCATGATCGCCGACAGGATGCCAACGCCGAAGCCGACGAGCACGGGCGGGATCACAGAGATATAGAGCCCGGAGGCCTTGAACCGCATTTTGTAGGGCAGGGCATGCACCCAGGACCGCTGGCGCCGCTTGTAGGCGGGCGCGCCGCCCGCCTGCCGTGCCTTGCGGATTGCATTGATGCTTTCGATGAACATCAGCGCGCCGATCACGCCGAGGAACAGCACATAGCACAACTGCACCGCCAGATCGACCTGGCCGAGCCGCTTGAGCCAGTTGAAGACCGCCATCCCCAGCGCGGCGCCCAGAAGGCCGCCGCCAAGCAGCACATAGCCCATCTTCAGGTCTACCGTGCGGCGCCGGAAATGCGCCATCAGCCCGGACACTGACGAGGCCACCACCTGGTTGGCGGAGGTGGCAACCGCAACCCCTGGCGGAATGCCGATCAGGAACAGCAGCGGCGTGATCAGGAAGCCGCCGCCGACCCCGAACATGCCCGAGAGCACCCCCACGGCGCCGCCGATGCCCAGCAGCAGCAGAAAGTTGACCGAGACCTCGGCGATGGGAAGGAAGATGTGCATGGGGCCATACAGCAACCGGAAGGGGCCGGGTCAACCGGCCAGGCGGCAATGCGGAGGACAGGACCGACAGAGAGTGGTGAACTGGACATAAGCACGTAAGCTCCCGCGCCTGCAGGTAAAGGGCAGCGCCCTTCGCCTTGGCAGACTTGGGCCGGGCGCCGCTCTGCGAGCGGCGGAATGGAAGACTGCTGAGAAGCCTCTGAGGGGCAGGGCTGCGCCTCAGATGGCCTTTCGAGTGTACTTCAATCTTCTCCGCGCCAAGGGTGAACGGCGCCTGCGCGTCGCCGCTGCCGTGGTCCTTGACACGAAAAAAAACGAAGGGGGATACAGAAACGCCCGGCGGGGCCGGGCGTTTTTTTGTTTCTGGTGCTGTGCTCAGCGCTCCTTCACATAAGGTTCGCCGCCGGCCCGCGGCGGGATTGCCTTGCCGACGAAACCGGCCAGGATCACCACCGTCAGCACGTAGGGCAGGGCGTCCATCGCCTGCACCGGGATGGTGATGCCGCCGAGCTCGATGTTCTGGAACCGCAGCGCAATCGCCTGCAGCAGGCCGAACAGCAGGCAGGCGCCCATTGCGTGCCAGGGCCGCCACTTGGCAAAGATCAGCGCCGCCAGCGCGATGAAGCCGCGGCCCGCGGTCATGTCCTTGACGAAACCCGCCTGCAGCGCGGTGGCCAGATAGGCGCCCGCAATGCCGCACAACAGGCCACAGATCAGCACCGCGCCGTAGCGCAGGCCGACAACCGAGACGCCGGCGGTGTCCACGGCAGCAGGGTTTTCCCCCACCGCGCGCAGGCGCAGGCCGAAGCGGGTGCGGAACAGCACCCACCAGGTGGCCGGCACCGCCAAGAAGGCGATGTAGACTAGGATCGAGTGTCCGGAGAGCAGCTCGGAATAGATTGGGCCAAGCACCGGCACACCGGAAAGGCTTTCGGCGAAGGGCAGGTCAAACGGGGTGAACCGCCCGCCGCCGATCAGCGAAGGCGTGCGGCCGCCCTGCTGGAACCAGTCCTGGGCAATCAGCACCGTCATGCCCGCGGCCAGGAAGTTGATCGCCACGCCGGAAATCAGCTGGTTGCCGCGGAAGGTGATCGAGGCCACCCCGTGCAGGCCCGCCAGCAAGAGCGAGGAGCCGATGCCCGCCAGAAGCCCCAGCCAGACATTGCCGGTGGCGGCAGCGACGGCAGCGGAGAAGAAGGCGGCCATCAGCATCTTGCCCTCAAGGCCGATGTCGAAGATTCCCGCACGTTCGGAGAAAAGGCCCGCAAGGCAGGCCAGCAGCAGCGGTGTCGCCAGGCGGACGGTGGAATCCAGCAGCTGGATGATCGTCAGGAAATCCATCAGTTCTGCCCCTTCCGCATCGCCAGGAAGATCCGCTCAAGCGGCATCCGCACCATGTTGTCGAGCGCGCCGGTGAACAGGATCACCAGGGCCTGGATCACCACGATCAGCTCGCGCGGGATCGAGGTCCAGAGCGCCAGTTCCGCACCGCCCTGGTAGAGGAAACCAAACAGGATCGCCGCCAGGAACACGCCGAACGGGTGGTTGCGGCCCATCAGCGCCACCGCGATGCCGATGAAACCGGCGCCTTCGGTGGCGTTCAGAACCAGCCGCTCTGCCTCGCCCATCACGTTGTTCACAGCCATCATGCCGGCCAGCGCGCCGGAGATCAGCATGGCGATCATGATGGTGCGGACAGAGGAAATGCCGGCATAGCGTGCGCCGGGCTCGGACTTGCCGAGTGAGCGGATTTCATAACCCAGCGGCGTGCGCCAGATCAGCAGCCAGACAAACAGGCAGGCGCCGACGGCGACCAGCAGGCTGACGTTTGCCGGCGCGGATTTCGAAAACTCGATCCCGATCGGCGCCAGCAGCTCATGCAGGGACGGCAGGTGCACCGCTTCGGGGAAGCGTTCAGTGGCCGGGTCCATTGAGCCTTCGGGCCGCAGCAGGTTAACCAGCACATAGTTCAGCACCGCCGCGGCGATGAAGTTGAACATGATGGTGGTGATCACGATGTGGCTGCCGCGCTTGGCTTGCAAATAAGCGGGAATAGCGGCCCAGGCGGCGCCGAACAGGCCCGCGCCAAGCGCCGCAAAGACCAGCGCCAGCGTCCAGTGCGGCCAGGGGATCAGCAGGCAGACCAGCGCCACGCCCAGACCCCCAAGCATCGCCTGGCCTTCGCCGCCGATGTTGAACAGGCCCGCATGGGCGGCAATCGCCACCGCCAGCCCGGTGAACATGAAATTGGTGGCGTAGTAGAGCGTGTAGCCCCAGCCATAGGTGGAGCCCAGGGCGCCATCGACCATCAGCTTGACCGCAGCCACCGGGTCTTCGCCGATCCCGAGGATCACCAGCGCCGACAGGAGTGCGGCCAGGATCAGGCTGATCAGCGGAATCAGGACCACATCGGCCCATTTCGGCATCTTGTCCATTTACGCGGCCTCCCCCGCGACACCGGCCATCAACAGGCCCAGTTCTTTCTCATCGGTCTGATCGGCGGGCCGTTCGCCCATGATCATGCCGTCAAACATCACCGCCACCCGGTCCGCGAGCGACAGGATCTCCTCCAGCTCGACCGAGACCAGCAGGATCGCCTTGCCCTGATCGCGCAGTTCGACGATCTGCTTGTGAATGAATTCGATGGCGCCGATGTCGACGCCGCGGGTCGGCTGGCCGACCAGCAGCAGGTCGGGGTTGCGCTCAATCTCGCGCGCCACGACGATCTTCTGCTGGTTGCCGCCGGAGAAATTCTTGGCCGCCAGCCAGGGATCGGGCGGGCGCACGTCGAATTTCTCCATCTTGGCCTCGGTATCGGCCCGGAGCGCTGCGTTGTTCATCAGAACGCCGTTCTGATAGGCCGCGTCGCGGTGATAGCCGAAGGCCACGTTCTCCCAGGCGTGGAAGTCCATGATCAGGCCTTCGCGCTGGCGGTCCTCCGGCACATGGCCGATATGGGCAGCGCGGCGCGCAGCGGCATCGGAGCCCTGGCCGTGCAGCGGCAGGGGGCTGCCGTGCAGCTTGATGCTGCCGGTGCCGGGGCGCATGCCGCCCAGAACCTCCAGCAGCTCCGACTGGCCGTTACCGGCCACACCGGCGATGCCGACGATCTCGCCTGCACGCACGGTGAGGTCGATGCCCTTGACGCGTTCGACGCCGGCGCTGTCCACAACCTTCAGGTTCTCGATCTCCAGGATCGGGGCGCCGGGCTGGGCGGGCACCTTGTCAACGCGCAGCAGCACCTTGCGGCCCACCATCAGCTCCGCCAGATGCTCCGGGCTGGTCTCCGCCGTCTTGACAGTGGCGGTCATCTGGCCGCGCCGCATGACGGACACCGTGTCTGTGTATTCCATGATCTCCCGAAGCTTGTGGGTGATCAGGATAATGGTCTTCCCTTCGGCGCGCAGCCGGTCGAGGATGCGGAACAGCTGGTCGGCCTCAGACGGCGTCAGAACGCCGGTCGGCTCGTCAAGGATCAGGATTTCGGCCTTGCGGTAGAGCGCCTTGAGGATTTCCACCCGCTGCTGCATGCCGACACCGATTTCGTCGATGCGGGCGTCGGGGTCCACGAACAGCTCGTATTCCTCTTCCAGTGCCTTCAGCTCCTTACGGGCGCGGCGCAGCGAGGGCATCAGCATGCCGCTGTCCTCGGCGCCCAGCACGATGTTTTCCAGCACGGTGAAATTCTCCACCAGTTTGAAGTGCTGGAACACCATGCCGATGCCTGCGGCAATGGCCGCCTGGCTGTCCGGGATCGCGGTGTGCTTGCCCTTGATCCAGACTTCGCCTTTGTCGGCCTTGTAGAAACCGTAGAGGATCGACATCAGCGTCGACTTCCCCGCACCGTTTTCACCGATGATGCCGTGAATGGTGCCGGGGGCGACGCTGATGGAAATGTCCTTGTTAGCCTGGACCGGGCCAAAGGCCTTGGAAATGCCTTTGAGTTCAATGGCGGGGGCGGTCAATCGGGCTCTCCCATGCCTGTGAAGCCGATCAGCCGCACCACCTTGCCGTCTTGCAGATCGGCAAAATACTGGCCGCGCACCATGCGCTGGCCGTCCTTCTCGAAATCCACCGTGGCGCGCGCATGGCCGTGGTGTTCCAAGACGGCAACGACCCTGGCGGCGGCGCCCGGCATCATCGCGCTGAACTGCGCAATATAATCCAGATAGGCGTCGCGCCCGGTGAGGGGGGCAGGGGTGTTGGGATCGGAGTAATAAAAGCCGGGCCCGATGGCCGCGTCCGTCTTTTCGGCGCGGGCTTCGGGCGATGGTTCGCCCCAGGCCGCAAACAGAATATGAAGAGAATCCGTCATGGCCTGGGGCTTTCTGCTTAGAAGCTCAGCGCAGGGCAGCTGTCATCGGACATGTAGTCATGCACCTTGATCTCGCCCGAGGCGATCTTGGCAGCAGCTTCGTCCACGGCGGCCTGCATCTCGGCAGAGACCAGCGATGCGTTGTGCTCATCCATGGCATAGCCGACACCGCCGTTGGCCAGACCCATGACCGAGAAGCCGGTCTCCATGTCCGGGCCGTCCTGGAACGCCTCATAGACTGCGTTGCCAACCTTCTTGGTCATCGAGGTCAGCACTTTGCCCGGGTGCAGGTGGTTCTGGTTGCTGTCGACGCCGATTGACAGGATGCCTTCGTCGGCCGCGGTTTGAAGCACGCCGACGCCGGTGCCGCCAGCCGCGGCGTAGACCACATCTGCACCCTGGCTGATCTGCGCCTTGGTCAGCTCAGAACCCTTGACCGGGTCATTCCAGGCCGCCGGGGTGGTGCCGGTCATGTTGGCGATCACGGTGGCATCCGGGTTGGCTGCCTTGACGCCTTCGGCATAGCCGCAGGCGAACTTGCGGATCAGCGGGATGTCCATGCCGCCGATGAAGCCGACGGTGTTCGAATTGGACGCCATCGCGGCCATCATCCCGACCAGATAGGAGCCTTCATGTTCGTTAAAGACAACCGAGCGCACATTGTCGCCTTCAACCACCATGTCGATGATGGTGAATTTGGTGTCCGGGTAGTCGGCAGCCACCTGGCCCAGGGCATCGGCAAAGGCAAAGCCGACCATCACGATCGGGTTGGCGCCGGCCTCGGCAAAGCGGCGCAGCGCCTGCTCGCGCTGGGCTTCGGACTGCAGTTCGATCTCGCGGTAGGTTTCGCCGGTCTCTTCGGCCCAGCGCTGGGCACCGCCATGCGCGGCCTCGTTGAAGCTCTTGTCGAACTTGCCGCCCAGATCAAAGATCAGCGCCGGTTCCGCCAGCGCGGCACCTGCGGTCAGGGCCAGCGACGCGGCTGCGCCCATCAGCGGTTTCATCAGGGTCATCAGGTTAACTCCCACTGTCATTTTTGTTGAATGCAGCGGGGGTTTTCCGCTGCCCGGCCCCGTTCAGGCCTTAGAGGGTGCGGCAATTTAGCCTGCAGGGCAGGGAGGGGGTCAACCGCTTTTTGACCATTTGGTGCGAAATCCGCGCAACTGGCCTAGCGTAAAGACTTTCTCATCAGGATCGCATCCGCGGGATTGGCGCCTTCGCGGCGGTAATATCCCGCCCTGCGCCCGCATTCCGCGAATCCGCAGGCGCGGTACAGCGCCTGCGCGGGCGCGTTGTCTTCGGCCACTTCCAGAAACATCTCTGCAGCGCCGCGCGCGCGCGCCAGTGATTCCCAGCTTGCCATGCAGGCGCGGGCCAGCCCCCGGCGCTGATAGGCGGAATCCGTCACGATGGTCAGCAGCTCAGCCTCATCGGCAATCACCCGCACCAGTGCGAAACAGCGGGCATCCCCGGCGGCAAAGATCAGCGGGCTGTCCAGAAGGGCTGCGAACTCCAGCGCGGACCACGGCCGCGACTGGGTGAAGCCCGCGGCATGGGTGGCGGCCATCTGCGCCGGTGTCAGCGGATCACTCATCAATCAGCGCAGGCGGCACGTCGCTGGAGGGCGCGGCGTCAGCCGCGCGCAGGTACAGCGGCGCCGGCGGCTCTGTCACGGTTTGAAACCGCCCGGCAGCGATGCGCGCAATGGCTTCGGCAATCCCGGCAGGGCTTGCCTCAGGCGCGAACGCCAGCCCGGCACCGCGGGCGGCGTCCTCGGCTTCCTGGCGCGGCATAAGGCGCGGAGTTTCGCCGGGCAGGGCGGCATAGACCTGATCTCGCGGTGCCGGAACCGCAGGCAGGGTGCACTCGGCAGCGCGTGCTTCAAACCCGTCGGCGCCCACAACCGGCACCTCCAGCCCCAGCGCCAAACCGCGGGCGGCGGAGACCGCGATGCGGATGCCAGTGAAATTACCGGGGCCGATACCGACCCCGATGGCGTCAAGATCCTGCCATGCGGCACCGCCCTCAGCCAGCACCTCTTCCAGCAGCGGCATCAGTCGTTCGGCCTGGCCGCGGGTCATTTCCTCCAGCCGGGAGGCCAGCACGGTCTCTCCGCGCAGCAAAGCGGCCGCGCAATGCGCGGCCGATGTGTCAAATCCCAGAACCAGCGGTTCGGAAGCCATCAGATGTCCTTTCGCGCGCGGTCAGACGGCAACCGGGCGCACCTCGGTGACTTCCGGGATGTAGTGGCGCAGCAGGTTCTCGATGCCCATTTTCAGGGTCAGGGTCGAGGACGGGCAGCCCGCGCAGGCGCCCTGCATGTGCAGATACACCACGCCGCGGTCAAAGCCGTGGAAGGTGATGTCGCCGCCGTCTTGGGCCACCGCCGGGCGCACCCGGCTGTCCAGCAGTTCCTTGATCTGGTTGACGATCTCCGCGTCCTCGCCGGAATGCTCCGCATGGCCCGAAGCCGGGTCGGCAGAGCCGTCCGCCATCACCGGCTGGCCGGATTGGTAATGCTCCATCACCGCGCCCAGGATGGCAGGCTTGATATGGTCCCACTCGACAGCATCCGCTTTGGTCACCGTCACGAAGTCATTGCCGAAGAACACGCCGGTCACGCCCTCAACCGCAAAGATGCGGGAGGCCAGCGGCGATTTGCCCGCGGCGTCTGCACTGGGGAAGTCGGCGGTGCCCACCTCCAGAACGGTCTGGCCCGGCAGGAATTTCAGCGTCGCCGGGTTGGGCGTGGATTCAGTCTGAATGAACATGTCGGGTCTCCGTTAAGCGTGCCCCCGATATGCGCCCTGCGGCCCGCCAAGTCAAGATTTGGAACGATTCTAAATTACGGCGCCCGCGGCATGGTTCAGGGCCTGCTCCAGCCGGTCGTCGCCCCAGAACAGTTCCGCCCCGCAGGTAAAACTGGGCGCACCGAAAATGCCCGCGGCAATGGCCTCCTCGGTCTGCGCCCGAAGTGCCGATTTGATTTCAGGCGCCTGCGCCCGCTGCATCAGCCCGGCTCCGAGACCAGCCTTGCGCAAGCAGCCCTGCAAAACACCTTCATCCGCGATATCCGCGCCCTCGCCAAACTGCGCCTGAAACACCGCCTTGGCGAAAGGTTCAATGCGGTCCTCTTCCGCTGCGGCCAAGGTCAGCCGCGCCGCCATCAACCCGTTCTGCGGAAACACGTCCGGGCGGCAGAAGGGCAGACCGCGGGCGGCGCAGATCCGCTCCATGTCGCGCCACATGTAGCGCCCTTTGGCCGGATAGATGTTGAAGGGTGAGGTGTCCCAGCCCTGGGCCGCGAAGATGGGACCCAGCAGAAACGGCTTCCAGGTCACAGCAACATTGCGCGCGGCGGCCAGTTCGCCGAAGCGCATCACACTGAGATAGGAATAGGTGGAGGCGAATTCGAACCAGAATGTGATCCTGCCACTCATCGCCTCTGCCTTGCCCTGGTCTGCCTTCCCGTCAGGTGATCGCTTCCAGCTTTTCCTTGCTGAGATCGCCGGGCACGATGGTGATCGGTACCGGCAGGGTGCCGGAGTTCTTGGTCATCTGGGTGACCAGCGGCCCGGGTCCCTTGCGCCCGGTGCCCGCGCCCAGCACCAGAACGCCGATTTCCGGGTCGCCCTCGATATAGTCTAGGATTTCCGGCACCGCCTCGCCCTCGCGGATCACCAGGTCCGGGTCGACGTTCTGGCGGTCGCGCATCCATTTGGCGAAAACCTCGAAATGGGCGTGGATGCGTTCGCGTGCTTCCTCGCGCATCACTTCGCCGACGCCGATCCAGTGGTTGAACTCATCCGGTGGGATCACCGACAGGATGGTGACGCCCGCGCCGGTGTGCGCCGCCCGCATCGCGGCAAAGCGCATGGCGTTCAGGCATTCGCGGCTGTCGTCCAGGACCACAAGGAATTTGCGCATCTTCGCTCTCTCGTTGTTGCACCGCGGATCATGGCGCAACCGGCGCCGTCAGGCAATAGAGCCAAAGCAGCGTCAACGCTGCGTATTTCTGGCCCTAGACTATCCGCCGGCCAAACCTGCCCGGCTCCGGCGGGGCTGCGGCACTCGCAGGGCCTCCCGCAGCTGCAGGATGCTCCGGCTGCGCCGAAACACCTTTGGCGGCTTTGGGCCGGGCGCCGCGCAGATGCGCGGCGCGGCACCGTGCCGCGGCACTGAGCCATGCCCGACCGGGCGGCCGCGTTTCGCAGAAAGGCCCGGAACGGGCGCGAGCACTTGCAAGCGGGGCCGCGCAGGTTACCGGTTGCTGGCAGCCCAGTCCCAGTAGAGCTCCCGCACCCGTTTGGCCACGGGGCCGGCCTGATAGCGGCACTCGTCAAACGCGGTGACGGGGGTCACCTTGCTCATGTTGCCGGAGAGGAAGATCTCATCCGCTTCCTCGAAATCCTGATAGCCCAGCACGCCTTCATGCACGGTGATGCCATCGGCGCGCATGTTGCTGATGTGGCGGGCGCGGGTGATCCCCGCCAGGAAAGTGCCATTGGGGATCGGGGTGAAGATCTCGCCGTCGCGGACCATGAAGACATTGGTGGTGGCGGTTTCAGCCACGTTGCCCATGGCGTCCAGCACCAGCGCGTTGCTGAACCCCTTGCTGCGCGCCTCCCGCAGCATCCGGGCGTTGTTGGGATACAGGCAGCCCGCCTTGGCATTCACCACCGCGCTTTCCAGCACCGGGCGGCGGAAGCGGGTGCGGGTCAGCGTGGCGGCGGCATCGGGGGCTGCCATCGGGATCTCCTCCAGGCTGACGGCAAACCGGGTGCTCTCCGCCTTGGGCGCGATCAGCGTCTCGTCGCCGTCGGCGGCCCAGTACATCGGCCGGATATAGACCGCGGCGCCGGGGGCGAACCCCTCCAGCCCGTCGCGGATGATCTCCATCATCTGCGGCACCGAATGGGTGGGCTCCATCATCAGCGCCGCGGCAGAGGCATTGGTGCGGGCGCAGTGCAGGTCCAGGTCCGGGGTCACGCCGTCAAACAGCCGTGCGCCGTCAAACACCGACGAGCCGAGCCATATTGCATGGTCCGCAGCCCGCATTACCGCCGGATTGCCATCCTGCCAGCTGCCGTTGAAATAAGTGCGGATTGTGCGGCCCACAGCCATGGTTCTGCCTCCCTGTGCTTGCCGCTAGGGTAGGCAGGGAAAGGTCAGAGGTCCAGACCTAACATCGCCCGCCGGTGCCGGTGCGATGGCATCGGCGAAGCGTCTTTTTCCGTTTGGTTTCATGGAGCTATTCTGACACGGTGAAAATCTGACGTCGCGTCCATTAAGTCAGTATATCTGACCAATTGTTTCGCGCGCGAAACATTCGGACAGGGTTGCTGACCTACTCAACCTCTGCGAGCAAAGCTTGCAAGTCCAAAGGGTCAGACCCCATCTGGAGGCTGCCGTCCGGCCCGCGCGGCCACTCTTCCTCAGCCCGGTCGCGGTACAGCTCCACCCCGTTTCCGTCGGGGTCGCGCAGGTAAATAGCCTCGGACACGCCATGATCGGCGGCGCCTTCCAGCGCGATGCCGGCGTCCAGCACCCGCCGCAGCACCGCGGCCAGGCTTTCGCGGTCCGGCAGCAGGATGGCGGTGTGGTAGAGGCCGGTCATGTTTGGCGCCGGGGCAGGGCCGCCGCGTGACTGCCAGGTGTTGAGGCCGATGTGGTGGTGGTAGCCGCCCGCTGACAGGAAGGCGGCGGAGCTGCCCAGCCGCTGGGTCACGTTGAAGCCCAGCACGCCGCTGTAGAATGCAATGGCCCGCTCCAGGTCCGAAACCTTCAGATGCACATGGCCGATGCTGGTGCCTGCGGGAAGGGGTGCTGTGCCGGTGCTCATGTCTGCCTCCATCGGTTCGTCTTTGCAAAGATGGGGGCAGGGAGCCGCAAACGCCATTCCGCAGCCCCGCACCATTCCCCTGTGGAATTGCACAAGGCCACAGGCCGCGGTGTCCCTGCGTGCCGTCAGGCGCGCCGGGCCCAACCGGGCCTGCGCATCAACGATGCGCGGATGCCCGGGCGGGAGCTTTTTGCTGGGGGTCAGGCGGCGGGCTTCAGGCCCGCCTTGGCCAGAATGGCAGCTGCGTTTTGCTCCCAGCGGGCTTTCAGCTCCGCATTCGGGGTGCGGCGCAGGCCTATCGCCTTGAGGCCTTCGAATTTCTGCGAGGTCTCCGAGCCGAAGCTGGCTGCGACCCGCGGCCACCAGTAGTCTGCCAGCTCCTGCAGGGCCTCTGCGCCCTGCGCCTCCACCAGCACCATCAGGCCTTCCTCGGCCAATTCCGCGTGGTGCGCCTCAATCGGCTGGATGGCGCGGAACGCCTCGGCCAGCGGCTGGTAGGAAACATGGCTCAGCTCGTCCAGCTGCACGGCAACGGCACTGCCCATCAGCAGGTTCATCACCACCGCATCCGCCCAGCCTTCCAGCGGGTAGTTGAACACAGCCAGCCGCATGTCGTGCTTGGTGCGGGTCTGGCCGATGTCGGCGTCCCGCTCCAGCCGCGCGGTCCAGGGGTGGTGGTCGGCGTAACGCTCTGTATCGGCGCCGAAATCGCCCATGATGCGCAGCACCTTTTCGGCGCTGTCGGATTTTTCCAGCACGATCTTGGCGGCGGCGATGCGCGCCTTGATGCCCGGCCCTTCGTTGATGATGTCGGCAAAGCCGGCGGCACCCGCCAGTTCGCTGTCGACAAAGGTTGCCATCATCTTCATCAGCTCGGCGCGGTAGCGCGGCGGCACGTTGGACGGGTTGCTCAGCACGCCGCCCTGGGCCAGATAGCTCGCGATGCTCATTTCGTCAGTCATGATCTTTCCTCCCTCGGGCAGGTATTACTGGTCGTAATCGACCACGACGTTATCGGTCACCGGATAGGCCTGGCAGGACAGCACATAGCCTTTTTCGACCTCGTAGTCCTCCAGCGCGTGGTTGGCGACCATCTCGACCTCGCCCTCCAGCACCTTGCAGCGGCAAGTGGAGCAAACTCCCGCCTTGCAGGCGTAAGGCGCGTCCATGGCGTTCTCCAGCGCCGCATCCAAGAGGGTCATGTCCTTGCCCATGTCGATGGTCTGGGTGGCGCCGTCCAGGGTGATCGCTGCCTTGGTCTGATTGGCGCTGCTGGCCGCATCACTTGCGGCGGCCTTGCGCTTGGCGCGGCCCGGCTGGGCGGAGGCGAACAGTTCGAACTTGATCTGGCTGTCACCAAGCCCGGCGGTGCGCAGGGCGCTGGCAATGCCCAGCATCATCGGCTCCGGGCCGCAGATGAAGGCGGTGTCCACCGAGTTGATGTCGATCCAGTGTTCGAACAGCTGGGCGCATTTCTCCTCGGTCACCAGGCCGGTGAACAGGTCGATTTCCTGCGCGTCCGATTCCAGCACGTGGATCACGTTGAAGCGGCCCATATAGAGGTTCTTGAGGTCCTCCAGCTCCTCGCGGAACATAATCGTGTTCACGCCCTTGTTGGCGTAGACCAGCGTGAAGGAGGAGTTCGGCTCCGCCGCCAGGGTGGTCTTGAGGATCGACAGGACCGGCGTGATGCCGGAGCCGCCGGCAAAGCCCAGGTAGTGCTTTTCGGCAGCTGCATCGAGGGGCGTGAAGAAGGTGCCCATCGGCGCCATCGCCTGCAGGGTGTCGCCGGGTTTCAGCTCGGTATTGGCCCAGGTCGAGAACGCGCCGCCGTCGACGCGTTTGATGCCGACTTGCAGGATGCCCTCGTCCGTGCCGGCGCAGATCGAGTAGCTGCGGCGCAGCTCCTCGCCGTCGAAATCGCGGCGGAAGGTCAGGTACTGGCCTTGGGTGAAATCGAACTCCTCAGCCGCGCCATTTGCGGGCTTCAGGGTGACAACCACCGCATCGCGGATGGTCTTGCGGACGTCGGTGACTTCAAGGTCGTGAAAGCGCGCCATCAGGGTCTCCTCAGATGCACTTGAAATAATCAAAGGGTTCGAGGCAGTCCTGGCAGCGCCAGTGGGCCTTGCAGGGGGTCGAGCCGAACTGGCTGACCTTGGTGACATGTGTGCTGCCGCAGTGCGGGCATTTTTCCGGGCCGCCTGCGGGCTGAGGCGGGGCGATGCCGTATTCCTCCAGCTTGGTGCGGCCTTTTTCCGACAGCCAGTCGGTGGTCCAGGCAGGGGAGATTTGGGTTTCGATCTTCAGGTTCTCGATCCCCTTGCTGCGCAGCGCAGTCTCGATGTCGAGGCTGATGATCGAGGTCGCCGGGCAGCCCGAGTAGGTCGGGGTGACGGAAACGACCAGGGTTTCGCTCTGCCATTCCACGCCGCGGACGATGCCGAGATCGACGACCGAGATGACCGGGATTTCCGGATCCGGCACGGCGTCGAGCCACTCCCAGATCTGGTCAGTGCTTGGCTGAGTTGTCACTTGGCTCATGCGGTTACCCTCATTGGCTGTTCCGCCCGGCAGCGCGCCGGGCAACACCCGTCCAGCCTCCCTCGAGGCGGGAGTTTCCCGCCCGCCCTGCCGGACGGGCGATGCCCTCAGTTCTGTGGCCGTTGTCTTACCACTTGGCGCCCGGATAGGCGCGCTGCAGCCACTGCATCTGGGTCAGCAGGTGGCCTAGGTGCTCGGTGTGCATCGCACCGGTGCGCCCGCCCTTGTGGGCAAAGCGGCTCTCCGGAATGGTCAGCGTCGCGTCGCCCAGGATGCGGGAGATCAGGGCGTCGTATTCCTCGCGCAAGCTGGCCGGATCGGGCGCGATGCCCGCCTTGACCATCTCGGCATCGGCGACGTCGGACTGGAACATCTCGCCCACGTAGGGCCACAGATAGTCCAGCGTCTCTTGCATGCGCTTGTGGCTTTCCTCGGTGCCGTCGCCCAAGCCCACCACGGTGTCGGCGGAGCGTTCCAGGTGGTATGCCACCTCTTTCGAAGCTTTCTCGGCAATCGCGGCAACCCGCTCGTCCGAGGATTTCATCAGCCGGCCGAGCTGGATCGAATGCCAGGCGTCGAACAGGAACTGGCGCATCAGGGTGCGGCCGAAGTCGCCGTTGGGCACCTCGCACAGCAGCACATTGCGGAAATCCCAGGCGTCGCGCAGGAAGGCGAGATCGTCAGCGGATTTGCCTTCGCCCTGCACCTCAGCGGCGAGGCCGAGCCACATCTGGGTCTGGCCGATCAGGTCCAGCGCGGTGTTGGCCAGCGCGATGTCCTCTTCCAGCACTGGTGCATGGCCGCACCATTCGCTGACCCGGTGGCCGAGGATCAGGGTGTTGTCCCCCATCCGCAGCAGGAATTGAAAAAAGGCGTCGTCGCGGGTCATTACATTGCCCCCACTTCTTCGGGGATGTCGAAGAAGGTCGGGTGGCGGTAGACCTTGGACTCAGACGGCTCATAAAGCGGTCCCTTATCGCTGGGCGAGGAGGCGGAGATGTGGTTGGCTTCCACCACCCAGATCGACACGCCTTCGTTGCGGCGGGTATAGACGTCGCGGGCGTTCTTGATCGCCATCTCGGCGTCCGGCGCGTGCAGGGAGCCGACGTGGCGGTGGCTCATGCCGTGCTGGCCGCGGATGAAGATTTCCCAGAGGGGCCATTCGTTTTTCATGTCTCTAATCCTCCTGGCTGAGGGGGCGCTGCGCGGCAGGCCGGGGCGCCGGAATGCATGGGGTTACTCGGCGGCGTGCTGGCGCGCGGCCTTCTTCTTGGCGTGGGCGAGCAGGCCGTCGCGGACCCAGGTGCCATCGTCCCAGGCCTTGTTGCGGTCGGCCAGGCGGTCCACGTTGCAGGGGCCGTTGCCCTGGATCACGTCAAAGAACTCGCTCCAGTCCGGGTCGGTGTAGTCGTAGTGGCCGCGCTCCTCGTTCCACTTCAGGTCCGGATCGGGGATGGTGAGGCCCAGGTATTCGGCCTGCGGCACGGTCTGGTCGACGAACTTCTGGCGCAGCTCGTCGTTGGTGTTCATCTTGATCTTCCACTTCATTGACTGGGCGGAATGGACCGAGTCCTTGTCGGAAGGTCCAAACATCATCAGCGACGGGTACCAGAGGCGGTTCAGCGCATCCTGTGCCATCTTCTTCTGCTCCGGCGTACCCTCAGCCATCTTGCGGATGGCGTCATAGCCCTGGCGCTGGTGGAAGCTTTCCTCCTTGCAGATGCGGATCATCGCGCGGGAGTAGGGACCGAAGGAGGTCCGCTGCAGCGGCACCTGGTTCATGATTGCAGCACCGTCAACCAGCCAGCCGACCGCGCCGATGTCGGCCCAGTTCAGTGTCGGGTAGTTGAAGATCGACGAATACTTCATGCGCCCGTCGAGCAGCATCTCGGTAATCTCGTCGCGGCTGACACCCAGGGTTTCAGCAGCGCAGTATAGGTAGAGGCCGTGCCCTGCCTCATCCTGCACCTTTGCCAGCAGGATCGCCTTGCGTTCCAGCGTGGGGGCGCGGGTGATCCAGTTGCCCTCGGGCAGCTGGCCGACGATTTCGGAATGGGCGTGCTGGCCGATCTGGCGGATCAGCGTCTTGCGGTAGCCTTCGGGCATCCAGTCCTTGGGCTCGATCTTCTCGCCCGCGTCGATGCGCGCCTGGAAGGCCGCCAGCATTTCCGGATCGTCCTGGGTCGCTTCGGATTTGATCATCTGAGCATACATGTCTGGGACCTCCTCAGGGTTTCGTTACACGCGTTCGAGGATCAGGGCGGTGCCCTGACCAACGCCGACGCACATGGTGCACAGGGCATACCGCCCGCCGGTGCGCTGCAATTGGTAGGCGGCGGTCAGCACCAGCCGCGCGCCGGACATGCCGAGCGGGTGGCCCAGTGCGATCGCACCGCCGTTGGGATTAACATGGGGCGCATCGTCCGGAAGGCCAAGCTCGCGCAGGGTGGCGAGGCCCTGGGACGCGAAAGCCTCGTTCAGTTCGATCACGTCCATCTGTTCGATGGTCAGGCCGGTACGGGCCAGCACCTTGCGGGTGGCAGGCACCGGGCCGATGCCCATGATGCGCGGCTCGACCCCGGCGGCGGCCATGCCGACGATGCGGGCCATCGGTTTCAGGCCGTTCTTGGCAGCGGCGGCCTCATTCGCCATCAGGATTGCCGCGGCGCCGTCGTTCACGCCCGAGGCGTTGCCGGCGGTCACGGTCTTGTCCGGGCCGTTGACGCCCTTGAGGCCCGCCAGTTTCTCAGCCGAGGTGCCAGGGCGGGGGTGTTCGTCGGTGTCCACGACGATGTCATCGCCCTTGCGCTGGGGGATGGTGACCGGGATGATCTCGTCCTTGAAAATGCCGGCCTCATGCGCCGCCGCCCAGCGGGCCTGGCTGCGGGCGGCGAAGGCGTCCTGGTCCTCGCGGGAGACGCCGTAATCCTCGGCGACGTTGTCGGCGGTCTGCGGCATCGAGTCGGTGCCGTACATCTCGTGCATCTTCTTGTTCACGAAGCGCCAGCCGATGGTGGTGTCATAAACCGCATTGGCGCGGGTGAAGGCGGAGGTTGCCTTGGGCATCACGAAGGGCGCGCGGCTCATGCTTTCGACACCACCTGCGATGGCCATGTCATAATCGCCCGCCTTGATGCCGCGGGATGCCATGCCGACCGCATCCATGCCGGAGGCGCAGAGGCGGTTGATGGTGGTGCCGGGCACCGTGGTTGGCAGGCCTGCCAGCAGGGCGGCCATGCGGGCCACATTGCGGTTGCTTTCACCCGCCTGGTTGGCATCGCCCAGGATCACGTCATCCAGGCTGCCCCAGTCAACATCCGGGTTGCGCGCCGCCAGCGCGGCAATCGGCAGGGCGGCAAGGTCATCGGTCCGCACCTGGCTCAGCGCGCCGCCGTAGCGGCCGATCGGGGTGCGGGTGGCATCGCAGATGAAAGCATCCATGGGTGTTCGCGTCTCCTGTGGCGGCGGCAGGAAAAGCCGACCGTTGGGTCGGTGATACGACGGAAGATGATTCGCGGCAAGATAAAATGTAACGTGAAATGTAACGGCCGTTAATTTCTGTAACGCTTTGGGGTTCGACAACCGGCTGAGAGCCTCCTGGCGGGGCGTGTATTAAGCGGCAGGATGCCTTAAACGGGTTCTCCCGCCCGCTGTCGGTGCACTGGAAATGCACCGTAGCGGTTGGGGCCAG
>NZ_JCATZN010000002.1:0-807162 GCF_059694505.1 Leisingera sp. ANG49 | reverse complement strand
CAGCGCCCGGCCCCACGGGGCGGGCGTTTCGCTTCCTCCCCGTCGGGCCGGGCGCTGCCCTGAGCATCTTGAGGCAGTGGTTCCTCATAAACCCCGAAGCAGATCAGCGGCAGCCGACGGCCCCTTGGCATCCGGCCCGCCAGCTTCTCCTCCAGCGCATAGCCCAGCTCATAAGACGCATAGCCCGCCAGCCAATGCCCGGTGTCCCGCGCCGCATCCAGCGCCGCCAGCGCAGCAGGCACCTCTTCCGGCCCGTCCGCGCGGATCATGCGCAGCGGCTGGTCAAAGCATGTGCCAGCCCCCTTGGGGCCCCGGTCAAAGCGAATCCGCACTGAAAAAATCTCCGCGAGTTTCTTGCCCCCACATATATCTGTTCGCTATGCGAACAAAAGGGGTGGATGCGGCATTTCCAATTCCGTTTCCGATACCCCTTGAACCTTTCGGCGCGGTCCCTATAACGCAGGACAATTTGGGCGCACGTCGGCGCCCGTGATTCAAAGCCTGCTCGCGCGAAAAACCAAAGGAAGCCTGCCATGCCCAAGAGAACGGACATCCAGTCGATCATGATCATCGGAGCCGGTCCGATCGTCATCGGGCAGGCCTGCGAGTTTGACTACTCCGGCGCCCAGGCCTGCAAGGCCCTGCGCGAAGAGGGCTACCGGGTCATCCTGGTGAACTCCAACCCGGCCACCATCATGACCGATCCCGGCCTGGCCGACGCCACCTATATCGAGCCGATCACCCCGGAAGTGGTCGCCAAGATCATCGAGAAAGAGCGCCCCGACGCGCTGCTGCCCACAATGGGCGGGCAGACCGGCCTCAACACCTCCCTGGCGCTGGAAGAGATGGGCGTCCTGGAAAAGTTCGGCGTTGAGATGATCGGCGCCAAGCGCGACGCCATCGAGATGGCCGAAGACCGCAAGCTGTTCCGCGAGGCGATGGACCGGCTCGGCATCGAAAACCCCAAGGCCACCATCGTCACCGCACCCAAGCGGGAAAACGGCACTGCCGACCTGGACGAAGGCGTCCGCATCGCGCTGGAAGCGCTGGACGAGATCGGCCTGCCCGCGATCATCCGCCCCGCCTTCACCCTCGGCGGCACCGGCGGCGGCGTGGCTTATAACCGCGACGACTACATCCACTTCTGCCGCTCCGGCATGGATGCCTCGCCGGTGAACCAGATCCTGGTGGATGAAAGCCTGCTGGGCTGGAAAGAGTATGAGATGGAAGTGGTCCGCGACAAGGCGGACAACGCGATCATCGTCTGCTCGATCGAAAACGTCGACCCGATGGGCGTGCACACCGGCGACTCGATCACCGTGGCCCCGGCGCTGACGCTGACCGACAAAGAATACCAGATCATGCGCACTCACTCGATCAACGTGCTGCGCGAGATCGGCGTCGAGACCGGCGGCTCCAACGTGCAGTGGGCGGTGAACCCGGCCGACGGCCGCATGGTGGTGATTGAGATGAACCCGCGGGTCAGCCGCTCCTCCGCGCTGGCCTCCAAGGCGACCGGCTTCCCGATTGCCAAGATCGCGGCCAAGCTGGCGGTGGGCTACACCCTGGATGAGCTGGACAACGACATTACCAAGGTGACCCCGGCGTCGTTCGAGCCGACCATCGACTATGTCGTCACCAAGATCCCGAAATTCGCGTTCGAGAAATTCCCGGGCTCCGAGCCCTACCTGACGACCGCGATGAAATCCGTGGGTGAGGCGATGGCCATCGGCCGCACCATCCATGAATCGCTGCAAAAGGCGCTGGCCTCGATGGAATCGGGCCTGACCGGCTTTGACGAAGTTGCCATCGACGGCGTCGGCGCCGGTGCGTGGGAGCCCGCAGGCGACACCGCCGCGGTGATCAAGGCGATCGGCCAGCAAACCCCCGACCGGATGCGCACCATCGCCCAGGCGATGCGCCACGGGCTGTCGGATGACGAGATCCAGGCCGTCACCAAATTCGACCCATGGTTCCTGGCCCGCATCCGCGAGATCGTCGAGGCCGAGGCGGAAATCCGCGCCGGCGGCCTGCCCAAGGACGAAGCCGGCCTGCGCGCGCTCAAGATGCTGGGCTTCACCGATGCCCGCCTGGCCAAGCTGACCGGCCAGAAGGAATCCGACGTCCGCAAGGCCCGCCGCGCCCTGGGCGTCAACGCCGTGTTCAAGCGGATCGACACCTGCGCCGCCGAGTTCGAGGCGCAGACCCCCTACATGTACTCGACCTACGAGACCCCCGCCTTCGGCGACGTCGAGTGCGAGGCGCGCCCGTCGGACAAGAAGAAAGTCGTCATCCTCGGCGGCGGTCCCAACCGGATCGGCCAGGGCATCGAGTTCGACTACTGCTGCTGCCACGCCTGCTTTGCGCTGACCGACGCGGGCTATGAGACCATCATGATCAACTGCAACCCGGAAACGGTGTCGACCGACTATGACACCTCGGACCGGCTGTATTTCGAACCGCTGACGTTCGAGCACGTGATGGAGATCCTGCGCGTCGAGCAGGACAACGGCACCCTGCACGGCGTCATCGTGCAGTTCGGCGGCCAGACCCCGCTGAAACTGGCCAACGCGCTGGAGGCTGAGGGCATCCCGATCCTGGGCACCTCCCCCGATGCCATCGACCTGGCCGAGGACCGCGAGCGCTTCCAGGCGCTGGTCAACCAGCTGGGCCTGAAGCAGCCGAAGAACGGCATCGCCTCCACCGATGAGCAGGCGCTGGAAATCGCAGGCGAAATCGGCTTCCCGCTGGTGATCCGCCCGTCCTATGTTCTGGGCGGCCGGGCGATGGAAATCGTCCGCGACATGGACCAGCTGAAGCGCTACATCGCCGAGGCCGTTGTAGTCTCCGGCGACAGCCCGGTGCTCTTGGACAGCTACCTGGCCGGCGCGGTGGAGCTGGACGTGGACGCGCTCTGCGACGGCAAGGACGTGCATGTGACCGGCATCATGCAGCACATCGAAGAGGCCGGCGTGCACTCCGGCGACAGTGCCTGCTCTCTGCCGCCCTACTCGCTTGAGAAGGACATGATCGAGCAGATCAAGGTCCAGACCAACGCCCTGGCGCTGGCGCTGAACGTGGTCGGCCTGATGAACGTGCAGTTCGCGATCAAGGATGATGAGATCTACCTCATTGAGGTGAACCCGCGCGCGTCGCGCACCGTGCCGTTTGTCGCCAAGGCAACCGACAGCGCCATCGCCTCCATCGCCGCCCGCGTGATGGCCGGGGAGCCGCTGTCGAACTTCCCGATGCGCCCGCCCTACGGGCCCGATGCAGGCTATGACGTCGACACCCCGATCGCCGACCCGATGACCCTGGCCGATCCGGACATGCCCTGGTTCTCGGTCAAGGAAGCGGTGCTGCCGTTTGCCCGTTTCCCGGGCGTCGACACCATTCTCGGCCCGGAAATGCGCTCCACCGGCGAAGTCATGGGCTGGGACCGCTCCTTTGCCCGCGCCTTCCTGAAGGCGCAGATGGGCGCCGGCATGGTGCTGCCGTCCAAGGGCCGCGCCTTCATCTCGATCAAGGACACCGATAAAGGCAAACTGATGCTGGAAGCGGCGCAGATCCTGGTGGAGCAGGGCTTCACCCTGGTTGCCACCCGCGGCACCCAGTCCTGGCTGGACAGCCAGGGCGTCGCCTGCGATCTGGTCAACAAGGTCTATGAAGGCCGCCCGCACGTGATCGACATGCTGAAGGACGGCGACGTCCAGCTGCTGATGAACACGACCGAAGGCGCGCAAGCCGTTGAGGACAGCAAGGAAATGCGCTCCGTCGCGCTTTATGACAAGATCCCCTACTTCACCACCGCGGCCGGTTCCAACGCCGCCGCCCGCGCGATCAAGGCGCAGGCCGAAGGGGATGTCGAGGTGAAATCGCTGCAAGGCTAACCCCCTGCGCCGGCACCTCAGCTGCCCCGCATTCGAAAAGCCCCGGCACAGTCCGGGGCTTTTTCATTTCCGTGCTGTCGCCGCACAGGGGTGCAGTGGATCGCGTCGTCCTTCATTTTGAGGAGGCAGGGAATTCGGGACGTCCCGAAGCAGAAAAAGGAAGCAGCCCCGGGGGGGACCAAGCGGGGCTGCTTCACACTCTGCCGCCGCTGTCCGGCGGCAACAGTATCTGTACGCGGGCCGGGCTCAGCCCGCCTGCCGGATCAGCGCCTGCAGGTCATGCCCCAGCGGCGCTGCCAGCGACACGCCCTTGCCGCCCATCCGCGCCTTGGAGGAAATCACCGACACCAGCTGCGGCAGCCGTCCCGGGCGCGTCTGCAGCACCGGCGAGCCGGAGGCGCCGTAATCGACCCGGCAGGAAGTGATGACAGAGCTTTGGCGCGCTGCAATCACCTGGCAGGCGCTTTGCAGCCGCGGCGAGGTGGCATTGCTGTGGGAATAGGACATCACATCCACCTGCGCGCCTTTCAGCGGCGCCGCGGCCAGGGACAAGGGGCGGACGATATCGCCGCTGATCGCACGGTCCAGGCGCAGCACGGCAATGTCGGTGCCGGTCTGGAACTGGCTGGTCTGGCCGTGACGGTAACCGGGATGGATCACCGCCTTGGCGACCTTGCGCGCCGCCTTGGACTGGCGGCCGTTGAGGCCCGCTTCGAACTTTATTCTGCGCGGGTTCACTTGGCGGCCATTGCGGATGTCAAACATGCAATGGGCGGCGGTCAGCACCAGATCGGGCGCTATCAGTGTTGCGGTGCACATCGCGCGGCCGCCGATATTCAGGCGGCCCACCGCCTGCCAGCCCGGCACCGTCTGCACAGCGCTGCCCTGCCCGCCTGCGGCGGCACTGCCCGCGCTGGAGGCTAGGGTAACGGCGATGGCGGCAGCTATTCCCAGTAGTCGTCTCATGACACTCACTCCATGTTCCCACACCGCCAATGTCGGTGAGCTGTGAGGCTGGAATGGGGCCTGCTGCGGTGCCGCGCTGGCAGAAAGATGCGCAGAATGAGACAGGCTTAACAAAAGGTTAACCGGCGCCCGTTCCGCCGGTGCTGGCGCGCGTAAACCCCTTATTTACTTAACGGGCACCGTCAATTTTCGGAAAAACCGATTTTAAACAAGGGAAAATCCCACCTGCTTCGTTAGGAGAAAAATCCATGGTTTTCGCTGGTTTAACGGCTTTTCCGGCGCGGCTGGTAACTTCGCGGCCCAATTGCGGCGCAAATGAGCCTTAACAATCGGCTAAAGCCCGCACTTTGGCCCGCCCAAATGCTTAACCGCTGCCCGCCACCATAGGATGAGCCGGCATGCCCCGTATCGCCCGGCGCCTCACCGCCGCTGCGCTTGCGCCGCGGGCCTGCCTGCGGCATGGATAGGCAACCCCTCATGAACGGAGCCCCGAATGCGCCTGACCCTGTTCCTGACCGCCCTGCTGGCCCTGGCCGCTTGCGACGTGCCGCTGATCCCGCTGATCTAAGACAAAAAAGCCCCGGCACTGCCGGGGCTCTGTTCATTTGGCCCGGGGCACCCTGCCCCGGCCTATTTTTGCGACACCCGCTTGTGCACTTCGGCGGCGCTCTCCACCCGCTCGGAATAACGGTCGGTCAGGTAGTCCTTGCGGCCCCGCACCAGCCAGGTGAATTTCACCAGCTCTTCCATCACGTCGACCAGGCGGCGGTAGAACGGGCCGTCGGGCAGCCGTTCGCCTTCCTCGAATTCCAGCCAGGCCTTGGGGATCGAGCTCTGGTTCGGGATCGTCACCATCCGCATCCAGCGGCCCAGGATGCGCATCTGGTTGACCGCGTTGAAGCTTTGCGAGCCGCCCGAGACCTGCATCACCGCCAGCGTCTTGCCCTGGGTGGTGCGGATGCCGCCCTGCAGCGACAGCGGCAGCCAGTCGATCTGCAGCTTCATGATGCCGGTCATCGCGCCGTGCCGCTCCGGGCTGGACCAGACCATGCCCTCGGACCAGACCGCCAGCTCGCGCAGTTCCGCCACCTTTGGGTGCTCCGCCGCGCCCGCATCATCCGGCAAAGGCAGGCCGGAGGGGTCGAAAATCCGCGTCTCGCAGCCCAGGGCCCGCAGCACCCGCGCCGCCTCCTCTGCCGCCTTGCGGGAATAGCTCACCTCGCGCAAGCTGCCGTAAAGCAGCAGGATGCGCGGCGGGTGGCGCGGATCATCCGGCGCCGCCAGCAGGTCCGCGTCGATCGCATGCAGCTGCCCGTCCGCAATCCCGGGCAGGTCGCTCACATCAGGCGTGTCAGGCACTTTCTTCTTCCAGATGCAGTTTCATATCCAGCAGCACCTGCTGCAGCAGCACCGTTTCCCGCAGCAGCCGCTTGGCCTCATTGACGGTGATGATGCCGTCTTCCATTGCCGCCTGGTATTCGCACATCAGCTGGGCAAACCGCTGGCTGAGGGCAATCACATCCGAGTTCACGCCGCCGCTGCGGCCGGTTTCCTCGGCACTGCCATTGCCGTTGTAGGACAGGGTGATGTTCTTCAGATCCGCCAGCGCCGAGGTCACATGCGGATAGGACGACGCGCTTTCCAGCTTGGCCACCGCGTCCACCGGCATGAACCGGTCGGCATGCTCTGCATTGTCCGAGTAATACCGCCCCAGTGTCGCCTTGGACTTGCCGGTGATCTGGCAGGCAGCTTCGATGCCCACGTCCTTGACCAGCGCCTCTGTGTGCTTTTTCAGATACGTCCCGATTTCCGCCATAAAATTCCTGCCTGGCTTGACCGCCGCGCCCCATGGGGAACGAACCAGTTAATTTCCCATATCCGAGTTGTAGAGGAATTGCGATACCTTATCCATCCCTCAGGTTTTCAGGGATTTAGCAAGTGACATGGTGCGATTGGCATCTGTTGTCCAGTGCAAAGCAGGATGGGTGAGTGACATCCTGCCTTCAGGGTAATTGGTCTGCCCGCAACTTGTGCTCTCCGGGGCAATGGCGATGGCCGCCTAAAAGGGTTTTTTCCACCCTGGCCGCGTCTGCCCTGGAGAGACTTCCCTCCCCGCAAACGCATCGCGGCTTCCGCCAAGAATCCGGTTTCCCCCACGCCTTCGGGCAGGTAAACCCGCCGCCATGGCCAAGCTCTATTTCAATTACTCGACCATGAACGCGGGCAAGTCGACGGTGCTCTTGCAGGCGTCGCACAACTACCGCGAAAACCATATGGAGACCTATCTGCTGACCGCCCGGCTGGATGACCGGGCCGGCGCCGGCAGGATCGCGTCGCGCATCGGCATCGGCGAGGATGCGGATATGTTCGCCGCGGGCGACGACCTTTATGCCCGCATCGGACAGCGCCTGGCCCGCGGCCCGCTGGCCGCGATTTTCGTGGATGAAGCCCAGTTCCTGGAGCCTGCGCAGGTCTGGCAGCTGGCCCGCGTGGTCGATGATCTGCGGGTGCCGGTGCTGGCTTACGGATTGCGGGTGGATTTCCAGGGCAACCTGTTTCCCGGCTCCGCCACCCTGCTGGCACTGGCCGATGAGATGCGCGAGGTGCGCACCATCTGCCACTGCGGCAAGAAGGCCACCATGGTGGTCCGCCAGGACGACCAGGGCCGGGTGATGACCGAGGGCGACCAGGTGCAGATCGGCGGCAATGAAACCTATGTCTCGCTCTGCCGGCGCCACTGGCGCGAGGCCACCGGCGACACCCCGAAAGACAGAACAGCCGCCCTGTAAGGCGGCTGCGTCTTTGCGGTTGCTGGACCAGCCGGGGTTACACCCGGTTCGGCAGCGCCTCGCCCGCGAGATAGGCGGCGACGTTGTCCAGCGCCATATGGCCCATGTTGCTGCGCACCTCCTCGGTGGCGGTGCCCAGATGCGGCAGCAGGGTGGCGTTGTCGAGGTCAATCAGCGCTTGCGGCACCTTCGGCTCGAACTCATAGACATCGAGGCCGGCCCCGCCGATGCGGCCCTGCTGCAACGCCTCGATCAGCGCCGCCTCTTCCACCACTTCGCCGCGGGCGATGTTGATCAGATGCGCATGGCTCTGCATGGCGTTCAGCACCTCGGCGTTGATCAGGTGATAGGTCTCGGCGCCGCCCGGCACCGCCACCACCAGGAAATCCACCTGCCCCGCCATCGCGGTCAGGCTCTCGGCGCGGTCCGCCGGGAAGTCCAGATCCTTCTCCGAGCGCGCCACATAAGACACATCCATACCAAAGCCGAAATGGCAGCGCCGCGCAATCGCCTGGCCGATGCGGCCCATGCCGGCGATGCCGACACGCTTGCCGGTGGCATGCAAGCCCAGCATCTGGGTCGGGTGCCAGCCCTCCCAATCGCCCTTGCGCAGCATCCGCTCGCCCTCGGAGGCGCGGCGCGCCGACATCAGGATCAGCGTCATCGCGATATCGGCGGTGGCATCGGTCACCGCGCCCGGCGTATTGGTCACCTCGACGCCCGCCGCCCGCGCGGCCTCCACGTCGATGTGGTTGTAGCCGACGCCGAAGTTGGCCAGCAGCTTGCAGCGGGGCGTACCCGCCTTGGCAAAAATCTCTGCCGTGAACCTGTCGCCCAGCGTCGGCACGACAATGTCGAACTCCTGGAGCGCGCGCAGCATCTCCGCCTCGCTCATCACCGCGTTGGTTTCGCGGATTTCCAGATCAGCAAAGGCCTCCCGCGCCCGTGCCGTGACCGCTGCCGTCATCGGCCGCGCAATCCAGATTTTCATCTCAGTGCATCCTCCCGCCCAGCGGGACCTTTCCATCAGGCCCGGCCAGGAATATCTCTCCGTTTTCATCCGGCAGGCCCAGAACCAGGATCTCTGACATGAACTTGCCGATCTGCCGCGGCGGGAAGTTTACGACGGCCAGAACCTGCTTGCCCACCAGCGTTTCCGGCATGTAATGCGCCGTAATCTGCGCTGAGCTCTTTTTTACGCCGATTTCAGCCCCGAAATCGACCCAGAGCTTGATTGCCGGCTTGCGCGCTTCGGGAAACGGCTCCGCGCGGACCACTTCGCCCACGCGGATGTCGACCTTCATGAAGTCGTCGAAATTGATCTCAGCCACGCGACAGCTCCTTGGAGCGGTTGGCGGCCGCGGCAACGGCACGGTTCAGCAATGCCGGGAAACCGTCATCATCATCCATCAGCACTTCCAAAGCGGCCTGGGTGGTGCCGTTGGGGCTGGTCACATTTATGCGCAGCTGGCTGGGGCTTTCCTCTGCCGCCTCCGCCAGCGCACCGGCGCCGCCCACGGTGGCCTTGGCCAGCTTCATCGCCAGCTCCGCCGGCAGCCCCTGTGCCTCGCCCGCGGCGGCCAGCGTTTCGATCAGGTGGAACACATAGGCCGGGCCGGAGCCGCTGACGCCGGTCACCGCATCCATCTGGCCCTCGTTTTCCAGCCGCACGGTCTGGCCCACGGCCTGCAGCAGCCCCTCGGCGCGGTCCAGGTCCGCATCACTGGTATGGGCATTGCCGATAATTGCAGTGATTCCCCGGCCCACGGCGGCCGGCGTGTTGGGCATCGCCCGCACGATCGGCGACTGCGCGCCCAGAACATCTTCGAAAGTCGCGATTGAGGTGCCCGCTGCAACGGAAATGAACAGAGTGGAGCCGTTGCCGTAGCTCTGCAGCACGGGCAGCGCCTCGCCCATCATCTGCGGCTTCACCGCGATCAGCACGATCCCCGGCGCCGCGGGCAGCTCTGCGTTGATATGAACGCCGGTGCCCTTCAGCCAGTCCGACGGGTGCGGATCAATCACCCAGACTGAGGATGCGGGCAGTCCGCCCTCCAGCCATCCGGCCAGCATCGCCGATCCCATCTTGCCGCAGCCCAGCAGCACCAGGCCGCGGGCAGCGATATCCTGCATATCCATGTTTCGCCCCTCCCCTTCGTATCAGGTTCAGGGCAAGGTTTACGCCCGCCCGTAAGCCTCTGCAATGGCGACCTGCATCGCCTCCTGCGGGCTGCGCTGGCCCCAGACCGCCAGCTGGATCGCCGGATAGTAGCGCTCCGCATTGGCCACCGCCGCGTGCAGCATCGCGTCGATCTGCTGCGGCGTTGCCATCTGGCCGCCGGACAGCATCAGCCCGTACCGGAACAGCATCAGCTTATGGTCCGCCCAATAGGTGAAGGAGCCTTCCCAGCACTGGTCGTTCATGCAGTTGATCAGCTCATAGAGCCGCGGCAGCTCCGCCTCCGGCGGCTCCATCTCGAAGCTGCAGACCAGCCGCAGGCATTCTTCATAGCCCGACCAGGCCAGCGTCAGCGAATAGGTGCGCCACTGCCCTTCCACCGACATCGCGATCTGATCGTCCCCGACCCTGTCGAAGTCCCAATCGTGGTGCGACGCCAAGGTCTCAACGATGTCGATCGGATGGACGTCTTCTTCCAGGTGAAGCTCGGATAGTGCCATGATGCCACCTCTCATTTTGCCTAGCGCATCAGGGCACAGAGGCGCCCTATAGCTAGGTTTTTGTACTACGGGCCGGGGAGGCATCCCCGCTCCCATACTAGATATGGTGGGGCCGAAAAGGTGATCTGGCAACCCTTTATTTTGGGGATATCTGCAATAACTTGTGGATGAACAATCCACAGCCCCCTAAATGCCGGCTGCGTGACTTTGGCGAACCCCCGGCCCGGGGTAAACCGGAAATCGCCCTTTCAACCGTTGAAATCCGCCGGGCCACTTCCCATACCTTGGGGCGGAGGCCCCCAATGACCATCGAAGACATCTGGCCGCAGTACCGCAGCCGCCTGCGCGCCTTCCTGCGCTCCCGGGTTTCCAACCCCGAAGATGCCGAAGATCTGCTGCAGGAGATCTCGATCAAGGTCTTCACCGGCCTGCCCGCGCTGGAGGACAGCGCCAAGCTGAAGTCCTGGCTGTTCCAGACCGCCCGGCACGTGATCATCGACCACTACCGCAAGGGCGCCCGCGCCAATTCCGTCCACCCGGACGACTTGTGGTACGCCAACGACGATTCCCAGGCGCGCCGGGACTTGGAACGCTGCGTTGAGCCGTTCATCCAGTCCCTGCCCGCCGAAACCGCCCGCATGCTGACCGCCATCGACCTGCAGGGCATGTCCCAGCAGGACTACGCCGACCAGCAGGGTCTGCCCTACTCCACCCTCAAATCGCGGGTGCAAAAAGGCCGCAAGGCGCTGCGCGACGCCTTCGAGGACTGCTGCAACTTCACGCTGGACGCCCGCGGCAGCATTGCGGAATACGATCAGAAATCAGATACTTGCAAAAAATGCTGATCTGACCTTCGTCTTTTTCCCTTGGCGCGCGTCTTACAGGGCGGAACCATCGGAAAAAGGACAACACGATGATCAGGATTATCAGCTTCAAGATCTGCCCGTTCGTGCAGCGGGTGACAGCGCTGCTCGAAGCCAAGGGCCTGCCCTATGAGATCAGCTACATCAGCCTCAGCAGCAAACCGCAGTGGTTCCTCGACCTCTCCCCCACCGGCCAGGTGCCGCTGCTGGTGACCGCAGACGGGACCCCTCTGTTTGAATCCGACGCCATCACCGAATACCTGGATGAGATTTCCGCGCCGCTGCAGCCGGGCCTCACGCCCGAGCAGCGCGCCCTGAACCGCGCCTGGAGCTATCAGGCCAACAAGCACTACCTGGTGCAGTGCTCCGCCATGCAAAGCGCGGACCGGGCGGTCTGGGAGGAGCGCGGTGCCAAACTCGCCAAGGCCTTTGAAAAGGCCGAGGCCCAGCTGGGCGAAGGACCCTTCTTTGCGGGCCGGGCGCTTGGCAACGTGGATATTGCCTGGCTGCCGCTGCTGCACCGCGCCGCCATTGTTGCAGAGCACAGCGGTCACGACATGCTGGCCCCCTACCCCAAGGTCAAGGCCTGGCAGCAGGCGCTGCTGGCCAGCGCCATTCCGCAAAAGTCAGTGCCGGCGGACTTCGATCAAAAGTTTGCGGAGTTCTATCTGGCAGACCGCACATGGCTGGGCCGCGGCGCCAACCTGAACGAAGCGCCCGCGGCACAACCGGCAACCGCCGGCAGCGGCTGCTGCGGTTAACGGCCCCGCCCGGCCAGCCGGCGCCAACCGCCGGCTGGCTTAGGGTCAGCGGAAGGCCGGCCCGTGCGCCCAGACGGTCAGCGACTTGCGCTCGCCGCGGGTGACCGGGGTCACCTGATGCAGCAGGAAGCTGGGAAACACCGTGGCGCTGCCCTGCCCCCGGCTGGCCGCCACCACATGGGCGCCGGGCATGATCTGCAGATCGCCGCCATCATAGGACCCCGGCTTGCTCAGCTGCACCACCAGGCTCAGCTTGCGCTTGCCCGCCACCGGCCCGTCGCCGATGTCGGAATGCCAGGCGAAATGGCCGCTGTCTTCGGACTTGTAGCTCGCGGCCTGCGGGCTTTCGGCAAACTCGCGCAGGTCAAAGCCGAAGCGCTCCTTGTTGGCCCGCCGCACCAGAGAAATCAGCCGGTCCATCACCCAGCCGGTGCCCGGCACGTCGTCCAGCCACACCACGCTGGCGCGGCGCAGGTTGTGGTCCCGGGTCTGCCCCACCAGCAGCGCCTCGCTGTCCGGCTCCACCTCTGTCTTGCGGATAATCTCCGCGCATTCCTGCGCGCTGAATGCATTGGGCACCGAATAAACAGACACCATGCTGCGATCCCTCAGTAGAAGATAGCACAGCATGCACCGGACGCCGCAAACCGCGCTGAGCCGAATTCGACCATGCGGGCGGAAAGCGACCTGTTTTTATCCACAGCCCCGCAGGACAGCTATTCGGGGCATGCAGACCGCCGCAGGGCGGGCAATCTGCCCCCCATTCCACCCGGCATGCGAAAAACAAAAAGCCCACCGCGGCACCACCCCGCAGCAGGCTTCCAGTCTCCGCAGGGCGAGCAATCCGCGCGCCAGCGCCTTGGCTTACTTCTGCGCTGCCTCCAGCGCGTCCAGACGCGCCTTCAGCGCCTCGTTCTCCTCGCGCGCCTTCTGCGCCATCGCGCGCACCGCGTCGAACTCCTCGCGGGTGACGAAATCGCGGTCGGCCAGCCAGCGGTCGATCATGCTCTTCATCGCGGTTTCCGCCTCGTCCCTGGCGCCCTGGGCCACGCCCATCGCATTGGTCATCAGCTGCGAAATATCGTCCAGGATCTTGTTGCGGGTCTGCATGTTCTTCTCCGTCTCGGGGTTGTGTCCTATATGGGCAAGCACACGCCCGGCTGCAAGCCGTTGACTTCCCCCGGAGAGCAGAGGCATTCAGACGCACATGCAGGCCATGATCCAATTCCCCGACCTCTCGCCCGAGATCTTCTCGATCGCCATCGGCTCTTTCGAGTTCGCCCTGCGCTGGTACGCGCTGGCCTATATCGCGGGCATCGTCATTGCCTGGCGCCTGGCCGTCGCGGCGCTGCGCCGCCCCGGCTTATGGCCCGCAAACCAGCCGCCGATGAAACCGCAGCAGGTCGAGGATCTGCTGACCTGGATCATCCTCGGCGTGATTGCGGGCGGGCGGCTCGGCTTCGTGCTGTTCTATCAGCCCGCCTATTACCTGGCGAACCCCGTGGAGATCCTGAAGATCTGGCAGGGCGGCATGGCCTTTCACGGCGGCCTCATCGGCGTGGTCCTGGCAACGCTGATCTATGCCGCGCGCCACAACATCCCGAAACTGCAGATCGCCGATCTGGTCGCCCATACCGTGGCGCCCGGCCTGCTGCTGGGACGGCTCAGCAATTTCGTCAATGCCGAACTCTGGGGCCGCCCGACCGATTTGCCCTGGGGCGTGGCCTTCCCCGGCCCGGCGGCGCAGGACTGCGGCCAGGCGCTGGGACAGCTCTGCGCCCGCCACCCCTCGCAGCTTTATGAAGCGCTGATGGAGGGGCTGATCCTTGGCGCCGTGCTGCTGTACATGGCGTGGCGCCGGGGCGCCTTCCACAGCCCGGGCCGCCTGTTGGGTGTATTCCTGGCCGGTTACGGCCTTGCCCGCTTCATCGTTGAATTCTTCCGCCAGCCGGACGCCCAGTTCGTCACCCCCGGCAACCCGCTGGGGCTGGCCTGGCACATCGACGGCATCGGCCTGACCCAGGGCCAGGCGCTGTCGCTGCCGATGATCGCGATCGGCCTCTGGTTCCTGATCCGCGCCCGCCACCCGGCCCGGAGCGCGGCATGAGCCTCAGCGACCACCTGACCGCCCGCATCCGCGCCGATGGCCCGATGTCGGTGGCGGATTACATGGCCGACTGCCTGCTGCACCCGCAGTTCGGCTATTACACCACCCGCGACCCGCTGGGCGCCAAGGGCGATTTCACCACCGCGCCGGAAATCAGCCAGATGTTCGGCGAGCTGATCGGTCTCGCCCTCGCCCAGGCGTGGCTCGACCAGGGATCGCCCGCCCCCTTCACGCTGGCGGAACTCGGCCCGGGCCGCGGCACCCTGATGGCGGACCTTCTGCGCGCTACCCGCGGCGTGCCCGGTTTCCACGCCGCCATGCGGATCCATCTGGTCGAGGCTTCCCCCGCCCTGCGCGCGGCCCAGGCCAAGGCGCTGGACGGCTACGCGCCCCAATGGCTGGACACCGTGGACGCGCTGCCCGCTCAGCCGCTGTTCCTGGTCGCCAACGAGTTCTTCGACGCGTTGCCCATCCGCCAGTTCATCCGCACAGGCGATGGCTGGAGCGAGAAGCGCATCGGCCTGCAGGACGGCTCCCTCAGCTTCGGCCTCAGCCCCGCCGCGCCGCAGCCTGCGCTGGACCACCGTCTGGCCGACACCCGGGACGGCGATGTGGTCGAGATCTGCGAAGCCGCCGCCCCGGTCACCCAATCCATCGCCGCCCGAATCGCTGCCCATGGCGGCGCCGCGCTGATCGTGGACTACGGCGACTGGCGGGCGCTGGGGGACACCCTCCAGGCCCTGCGCGCGCATGAACCCGCCGATCCGCTGCAGACCCCCGGCGAGGCCGATCTGACGGCGCATGTGGATTTCGAGGCGCTGGCAATGGCTGCAAAAACCGCAGGTTGCGCCTTTACCCGCCTCACCCCCCAAGGCGTTTTCCTGGAACGGCTCGGCATCACCGACCGCGCCCGCGCCCTGGCCGCCCCGCTGCAGGACGCGGCGCTGGACTCTCTGATCGCCGCACATCGGCGGTTGACGCACCCGGAGGAAATGGGAAACCTGTTCAAAGTGCTCGGCCTCTGCCCGCCCCAGGCTGCCCCTTTGCCAGGATTGAACCCATGACGCTTGAAATTCTCACGTCCGATCTGCTTGGCCCGGTACGGCACGGGTTCTTCACCCGCAAGGGCGGCGCTTCCTCCGGCATCTACAAGGGTCTGAACTGCGGCCTCGGCTCCACCGACCAGCGCGAGGCGGTGCGGATCAACCGGGCCCGCGTGGCCGCCGCAATGGAGGTTCCGCCGGAACACCTGAGCGCGGTGCACCAGGTCCACAGCGCCGACGTGCAGGTGGTGACAGAGCCGTCGCAGGAGCGGCCGCAGGCAGACGCTATGGTCACCAATGTGCCGGGGCTGGCGCTGTCGATTCTGACCGCCGACTGCCAGCCGGTGCTGTTCTCCGACCCCGAGGCCGGCGTCATCGGCGCCGCCCACGCGGGCTGGCGCGGCACCCTGGACGGGGTGCTGGAGGCAACGCTGGACGCGATGGAGGGCCTCGGCGCCCGGCGCGAAAACACCGCCGCGGTGATCGGCCCGACCATTTCCCAGCGCGCCTATGAGGTCGGCCCGGAGTTCTTCGACGACTTCATGATGCAGGACGACGCCTACGCCCGTTTCTTTGCCAATGGCGAGGGCGACCGCTACCTGTTCGACCTGCCCGGCCTCGGCCTCCACAAGCTGCGCCAGGCCGGCATCGGCGCCGCGGAATGGAGCCGCTACTGCACCTATTCCGATGCGGAGAAATTCTTCTCCTACCGCCGCGCCACCCACGCCAAAGAGGCCGACTACGGCCGCCTGATCTCCTGCATCCGGCTTTAAGGCCCTGTTAACCAGCGCAATTGTGGCGGATTTTGTTAAATTCCGCCGCAATCCCGGCGCTTGCCGCGCCCGGCCCTCAAGGCACGCCCGCATTTCCCTTTGAAATCAGCCGGCTGGCGCAATCAGCCCGTATTGCACGCCTGACGTGGAACATCCCCCGCGGGGACTGAAAATGCCCCCTGCGGGTCATAATCAGGGCGCAAAGATTACCCATAAACAGGTCAGACCAATAATAACAGCAGCCGCCCGGCACGCAGGGTGCAGCTGCCGGGCGAAGGACAGACGGACCATGAAGATGAACAAGCGTTTCATTGCCTCCATCACCCGCTCCGCCAGGAGCGAAACCGTGACCCTGCCCTGGGTTGCCGCCCGCCGCTGCCGCGGCCAGGTGCAGCACCAGGGCGCAGCGCGCAAACTGGGTTAACGCCGGGGACGGATGCCCCTGGGGCGGCGGCGCCCCCCCCGGCGCAATCGCGCCGGCCCGGCCAGCCGCCGCAGGGGCATCCAACCGGCAAGTTCCCGCGGGCAGCTGATGCTGCGCCACCGCGCTGCGCTGCATTAACCAGTTCTTTTAAGATTTTTTGACAATTCGAATTAAATCCGGCCAATCTGGCCACATCATATCGTTCAAGCACGTCTGTGTTGCCGGTGGGGGCCGATGCAAGCGGGCAGTTTGAAAGGAGAGGTCTGCTGTCATGACCATCCCCCAGTCGCTGCACAGGGCTGCAGCCAATGCCGTCGAGGCCACTGCAATCCTGCAGGACCCCGCTGCGCTGCGCAGCGCGAAAAAGCCGCAGCTGCGCCGCTATGAGGTCAGCTGCCTGCTGGCCGGCGGCGGCATCTCGGATACCCGCCACATCGCCCCGGCCCTGCCGCTGTTCGAGAACGCCTTCAGCGCCTTCACCCGCGGCTCGCTGGTGGAAACCGCGCAGGGCCCGATCGCGGTCGAGGACCTCTTGCCCGGCGATGAGATCCTGACCCGGGACGGCGGCAGCCAGCCCCTGCTCTGGATCGGCCGCACCAGCGTGCTGCCCGGCCGCTCCGGCAGCCGCAACTGCACCCTGACAAGTTTCATGGCCGACAGCCTGGGCCTGCAGAAACCCTCCGCCAGCCTGGTGGCCGGCCCCGCCGCGCGCCTGTTGCGCACGCCGCCGCACATGCAGGGCGCAGGCGACGGGCAGCTGCTGACGCTGGCATCGGAATTCCAGGACGGCATGAGCATCTTTGAAACCGCGCCGCCGGCGCCGGTCGATCTCTATCACCTGTGCCTGCCGCGCCATGCGGTGATCACCGTGGGCGGCCTGGCGTTTGAGACCTACCACCCGGGGCCGGATGCGCTGAAACTGGCAAGCTATGCGATCAAGACGCTGTTTTTGAACCTGTTTGCCCATACCGACAGCATCCAGGGCTTCGGCCCGCTGGCCCATCCCAGGGCCGACAGCGCCAGCCAGCCGGGGCCTGCCATTCTGTAACGAGGCAGCCCCGCCGCCGCCAGCGGCGGTCAATTCATGCCGCGGACGTAGCGCACCAGCTGGTCGGCGTTGAAGTGCTCCTCTTCGATGATCGCCTTCATCAGATCGCCGATCGAGACGATCCCGGCCAGCTGCCCGTCCTTCAGGACCGGCAGATGCCGCACCCGCTTCTCGCTCATCACGGCCATGCAGGCCTCGGCGCTCTGGCCGGGGTCAACGCTGGTGAAACCGGTTGCCATGACATCCGCCAGCGGTGTCGAGGGAGAGGTCTTCCCGGCCAGGAAAACTTTGCGGGTATAGTGCCTTTCGGTGAAGATGCCGGCCAGCTGCCCGCCGGACACCACCAGCACCGAGCCCACGTCTTGCTCTGACATCAGTTTCAGGGCGTCGACCACCATCGCCTCGGGCGGAAGCGTGTGGAGCGTCTTGCCCTTGCCATCAAGGATTTGCTGAACAATTGCCATTGCTGCACCTCCAGTCGGCGGAACAACGGCCGGGTCAAACCGATTGCACCGGCCTGCCCCGCCTTTCCAGCATCCGGGGTTTTCCCGTTCTGTCAATGACTTAGATCAAGATGCGCAGCGGCAGCCTGCAAATCAGCTCCCCTGCCAGCGGCGGCTGAAGCTCAGGCCTCGCGCGCCAGCCGCTCTTCCAGCACTTCAAACGGCACGCCGGGTTCGTCCTTGGCGCCGCGGATCACCAGCGAGGTCTTGACGCTGGCCACATTCGGGGTGGTCAGCAGATCGCCGGTCAGGAAGCTCTGGAAGGTGCTCAGGTCCGGCGACACGCATTTCAGGATGAAGTCCACCTCGCCGTTCAGCATGTGGCACTCGCGCACCAGGGGCCAGCCGCGGCACTTCTCTTCAAAGGCGCTCAGCTCCGCCTCGGCCTGGCTTTCCAGCCCTACCATGGCAAAGACCTGCACCTCGAACCCCAGCTCACGGGAATTCACATCCGCGTGGTAGCCGTGAATCAGACCGGCCTCCTCCAGCGCCCGCACCCGGCGCAAACACGGCGGGGCGGAAATGCCGACCCGCTTGGCCAGCTCGACATTGGTCATCCGCCCATCGGCCTGAAGCTCCGACAAAATCTTGCGATCAATCGGATCAAGACGGGTTGTGACCATGCCGGAAACTCCTGTGAACTTTGCGTTTCTTATAGCACCGCCGCCGCAGCGCGCAATATTGTTTCATCGCCGCGCAATATTCTTTGCAGCTCGGACGCGCAAGCCGCAATGCACAATTGTGCGGCAAATTTGTATCCCGCGGCATGCAGCCCCTTGGGGGTTTAAGCCTGCCCGCCCTGCCGCTATATGCATTGCCTGACGGCGGCACGCCCGCCAGGCTGCATTACGTGGGGAACACACATGAGCGAGACGCGCCACACCAAGGTTCTGATCATCGGCTCCGGGCCTGCCGGCTATACCGCGGGGGTCTATGCCGCCCGTGCCATGCTGGAACCGGTCCTGGTCCAGGGGATCGAGCCCGGCGGCCAGCTGACCACCACCACCGAGGTCGAGAATTATCCCGGCTTCACCGAGGTGCAGGGCCCCGACCTGATGATCAAGATGCAGGAGCACGCCCAGGCGATGGGCTGCGAAGTGATCGGCGACTACATCACCTCGCTCGACACCTCCGTGCGCCCGTTCGTGGCCAAGGCCGACAGCGGCACCACTTTCACCGCTGACGCAGTGATTCTGGCCACCGGCGCCCGCGCCAAATGGCTGGGCCTGGAAAGCGAAGAGAAGTTCAAGGGCTTCGGCGTCTCTGCCTGCGCCACCTGCGACGGCTTCTTCTACCGCGGCCAGGAGATCGTGGTGATCGGCGGCGGCAACACCGCTGTGGAAGAGGCGCTGTTCCTCACCAACTTCGCCTCCAAGGTGACCCTGATCCACCGCCGCGACGAGCTGCGCGCCGAGAAGATCCTGCAGGACCGCCTGTTCAAGAACGAAAAAATCGAGACACTGTGGTTCCACACCCTCGAAGAGGTGGTGGGCACCGACAACCCGCTGGGGGTCGAAGGCGTCGTGGTCAAGAACGTGCAGACCGGCGAAATCAAGGAAATCCCCTGCAAGGGTGTCTTTGTCGCCATCGGCCACGCCCCCGCCAACGAACTGGTGAAGGACGTGCTGGAGCTGCACAACGGCGGCTATGTGAAGGTCAAGCCCGGCTCCACCGAGACCTCGATCCCCGGCATCTATGCCGCCGGCGACCTGACCGACCACAAGTACCGCCAGGCGGTCACCTCGGCCGGCATGGGCTGCATGGCCGCGCTCGACGCCGAGCGCTTCCTGGCTGAACAGGAGTAAACCCGGATGCCGCATGATTTCGACGCGCAGCGGGCTGAAACCGTTGCGGCATTCAACGAACTGCAGGCCGAACACGGCCTGCCGGAGGTGGCGGACGTGGATTACTTCTTCGTCCCCGCCCGCGACGGCGCCGACTGGCGCCCGCTGGCCGAGGAGCTGAGCCGCGAGGGCTATGCCTGCGAGTTCTTCGAGGCCGAAGGCGAAGACCCCGCCTATCTGGCCGCCACCCTGCCGGACCAGATCATCTCTGCCACCGGCATCTGGATCGGCGAGGAACTGGCCACCCGCACGGCCCTCTCGCACGGGTTTGCGCCGGACGGCTGGGGGCTGGAGGGCTGATCCCGCTTCTGCGGCAGGCACCGGCGTCGATTGCAGGCGCAGGACCTAGCGGCACCCCAGCAGCTGCTCCTGCGCCTTCAGCCTGGTGACCTCCGCCCGTTCCGCCGCGCTCAGCGGCACGTCTCCCGCACGCATCCCCGGAATGCATCCGGCGTTGGAAAACGCCGCCTGCCCGCGCGCGCTCTGAAAACAATAGCCGCGGCGGGCAAAGATCGAGTTGCGCTGGAACCACAGGGCATCGCACTGGTTCTGCGCCACCGGCGCGGCAGCGCTGGCCGCGGCGTCCTTGCGGATCCAGTTGGAATGGGCCCAGCCCTCCAGCCCAGTTTCGGTCCGCACCTGCAGCCAGCGCCCGCGCTGCGCCAGAACCGCCAGCCGCGTGCCCTCGCCCATCTTGGCCAGCCGCCGCGCGCCGGAGGAGGTGCCGTCGCGCAGCGCCAGAAACCCGTCGCCGTTCGGGTCCAGGCCGGAAACCCGGTAGTCGAACTGCTGCGCCCGCGGCCGGATCTGCCCGGAAGGCACCGCCTGAACGGCGGCACCACCTCCGGCAGCCGGGTCAGGCGCGGCTTGCCCGCGCGCCGCCAGATAAACCTCGTCAATCAGCGAGGAGTTTTCCCAGGGCACCTGGCTGCCGCCGGTTTCCGACACCACATCGGCCCGCACCCGCCGCATCATCGCGTGCAGATCCTCGTGGCGCGTGATGTGCCGCAGCAAGGCCGCCGTGAACGGGCTGTTCTGGCCGCTGCCGTCCAGCGCCACATTGCCCGGCTGGGTGGAAAACGCGATGTAGGAGCCGACGCCCGCATCCACCCGGGCCAGCCCCCGCGCCGCGCCGCCCAGGCTGCGCGCCGCCATCCGGGACTGGAACGGGTTGTTGCGGCAGGCGTCCAGAACAATGATGTTGCGCCCCGCCCGCAGCTCCATCTCGCGCAGGATCGCCTGCAGGCTCACCGACGCCGCCTTCAGCTCCTGCTCATCCGATCCTGCAACATCGACCGGCAGCACGAAATTCTCTGCCCCCAGCTGCACCCCGTGGCCGGAGTAGTAGAACAGCGCCGTGTCCTCCTCCCGCAGCTGGCCGGTGACTTGCTGGGCCAGGCGCAGGGTGTCCCGGCGGCCCAGGTTATAGCCGTCATGCACCTCGAACCCGATGCCGCGCAGCGCCGCCGCGATATCGCGCGCATCCCGCTCGGCATTGGGCAGGTAGGAGGCGTTCTGATACTCCGAATTGCCCAGCACCAGGGCAATCCGCCGCCCGGCCTCCGCCAGCGGCGCCGACCAGACCAGCGGCAGCACCGCCAGCAGCAATGCCTTCAGGAAATTCAACGCCATATCTATCCCCGCCAAACCAATGTGCGGCCACCGTGGCACAGGCCGCAGGGCGCAATCAAGACAGCCGCTGGCTTGACCGCTCCGCCCACCGGGGCCAGTTTGGCAGCAGCACCGGCAAACAATCGGGCAAAAGAACGGGCAGGCAGAAAGGCACAACGTGGCAAGCGCACTCTGGCAGGGCAACTGGATCACCCGCACCCGGATCATCACCGGGCTGGTGCTGCTCACCTTTGCCTTCTTTCACTTCCTCAACATCGGCGTCGGGCTGATCTCGCCCGAATGGATGGATGAATTCCAGGACGCCCGCCAGGTCATCACCCGCAGCCTGACCGGCAGCCTGATCCTTGGCACATCCCTGATCCTGCACGCGGGGCTGGCACTATGGAACCTGGCCCGCCGCCGCAGCTTGCGGATGCGCTGGGGCGAGGCGCTGCAAACCGTGCTTGGCCTGCTGATCCCGCTGCAGCTGCTCGCCCATCTGGTCTTCACCCGCTACTCGCATGAGGTCTACGGCACCAATGACGAGATGCCCTACCAGATCATCCTGATGTGGAACTCGCCCGAGGTCTGGCAGCAAAGCCTGCTGCTGCTGGCGGTCTGGATCCACGGCTGCATGGGGCTGCACTACTGGCTGCGGCTCACCCGCTGGTGGCGCCCGCTGATCCCCTGGATGGCGGGCATTGCCGTATTCATTCCTGCCTTCGCCTTTGCCGGCCTGCTGACAGAGGGACGCCGCATCTACGGCCTGTTTACCGAAGGCACCGAACGCGCCGCCCTGATGGAGGACTTCAACTGGCCCAGCCAGCAGGCCTTTGCTGAGATGTTCGCGACCGAGCGCCTGTGGCTTTCGATCTTCTTCGCGCTGCTGGGCCTCACCGCCGCCGTCTACCTGCTGCGCAAGCTTATCCGCCGCCGCCGCGCTGTCACCATCCGCTATGCCTTCGGGCCGGAAATCCGGGCGGAGCGCGGCATGACCCTGCTGGAGATGTCGCGGGCGGGCGGCGTCCAGCACACGTCGCTCTGCGGCGGCAAAGGGCGCTGCACCACCTGCCGCGTGGTGGTGGATGAGGGCGGCGAGCACCTGCCGCCCCCGGAACCGCCCGAGGCCCGCAGCCTGGAACGGGTCAAGGCCCCCGCCAACATGCGGCTGGCCTGCCAGATCCGGCCGCAGGCGCCGCTGACCGTCACCCGCCTGTTCCGCCCCGACGGCCGCAAGGGCCGCGCCCATGCCAGCCAGGGCAGCGAACAGCAGCTGGCGGTGCTGTTCCTCGACATGCGCGGCTTCACCGCCCGCACCGCAGGCCAGCTGCCCTATGACGTGGTGTTCCTGCTGAACCGCTTCTTCGACGCCATCGTCCCCGCCATCACCAGCGCCGGCGGCACGGTGGACAAATACCTCGGCGACGGCTTGCTGGCGCTGTTCGAGGCGCCCACCCCCGCCCGCTCCGCCGCCGCCGCGCTGGACGCCGCCGCCGCCATCGGCACCGCGCTGCAGGACTTCAACGCGCAGCTGGCCGCCGACGGCGAGCCGGAGGTCCGCATCGGCATCGGTTTGCATCTGGGCGAGCTGGTGCTGGGGGAGATCGGCAGCGCAGGCCACGCGCCGCGCACCATCATCGGCGGCAGCGTCAACACCGCCAGCCGGCTGGAGGCCAAGACCAAGGAGCTGGGCGTCGAGCTGCTGATCTCGGCCCGGGTGCTGGAGGCCGCAGGATATGATTCGGGCCATCTGGCGCTCGAAACCTTCCAGCTGCGCGGCGTTTCCAGGCCGCTGGACGCCCTGCCCGTGCCCCACGCCGCCGCCCTGCCGCGCACTCTGGCCGGAGAACAGCATTAGGCCCAAGGCCCGAAGCGCAAAACGCCTGTTTCCCGCGCCGCCCCGGCCCGAGCCAGCCATCCGGCTCAGCACGCCGGAGGAGAACAAGCAGCCCTGCCACCCGCACCCGTTGCAGCCCTGCAACGCAGCGGAAAATCGCCGCCTGCGGCCAATTCACCCTTTGCATCCGCGGCAAACCATGCAATGCGTTCACGCGTGAACACACTTTTAACCCGTTGAGCCTACTGCTGCCCGCGATGACCGACACCGCTTCCACACCCACCCCGGACGGCGAAGACCTGCTGTTCCGCCTCCTGCGCCAGCTCGACACGGCGCCGGATGCGTCGCAGCGCGCAACCGCCGCGGCGGTGGGGATTTCGCTGGGGCGGCTCAACACTTTGCTGCGCTCTGCCGCGGACAGCGGCCTGATCACCATCAGCGCCCGCCCCGGCCCGGACAAGCGGCAGCGGTTCGCCTATTCGCTGACCACCCGGGGCGCCGCGGAAAAAGTGCGGCTCACCGATCAATTCCTTGCCCGCAAGCTCGCAGAATACAACGCGCTGCACGCGGAACTCACCGGCTCCGCTAGCGGCCTCCCCCCTCTCAAACACAGGACCAACCCGATGCAAAGCAACCTGGCTCCGATTCCTGAGCTTTATGTCTCCTACGAAAGCGCCCAGAAACTGAAGGTCGAAGCGGCCAATCTGGTCAGCTGGGACCTGACCCCGCGCCAGATCTGCGACCTGGAACTGCTGATGAACGGCGGCTTCAACCCGCTGAAGGGCTTCCTGTCCGAGGCCGACTACGACAGCGTCGTCGACACCATGCGCCTGACCGACGGCTCGCTGTGGCCGATGCCGATCACCCTGGACGTGTCCGAGGATTTCGCGGCCAAGCTGGAAGCCGGCCAGGACATTGCCCTGCGCGACCAGGAAGGCGTGATCCTCGCCACCATGACCGTCACCGACAACTGGGTGCCGAACAAGGCGAAAGAGGCCGAGAAGGTCTTCGGCGCCGATGACGACGCCCACCCGGCGGTGAACTACCTGCACAACACCGCAGGCAAGGTCTACCTGGGCGGCCCGGTGACCGGCATCCAGCAGCCGGTCCACTATGACTTCCGCGCCCGCCGCGACACCCCGAACGAGCTGCGCGCCTACTTCCGCAAGGTCGGCTGGAACAAGGTTGTCGCTTTCCAGACCCGCAACCCGCTGCACCGCGCCCACCAGGAGCTGACCTTCCGCGCCGCGCGCGAGGCCCAGGCCAACCTGCTGATCCACCCGGTTGTCGGCATGACCAAACCGGGCGACGTCGACCACTTCACCCGCGTCCGCTGCTACGAGGCGGTGCTGGACAAGTATCCGGCGGCCACCACCTCCATGTCGCTGCTGAACCTGGCGATGCGCATGGCCGGCCCGCGCGAGGCGGTCTGGCACGGCCTGATCCGCAAGAACCACGGCTGCACCCATTTCATCGTCGGCCGCGACCACGCAGGCCCCGGCAAGAATTCCGCCGGCGACGATTTCTACGGCCCTTATGACGCGCAGGACCTGTTCCGCGAGTTCCAGGGTGAAATGGGCATCGAAATGGTCGACTTCAAACACATGGTCTATGTGCAGGAGCGCGCCCAGTACGAGCCGAACGACGAGATCGCCGACCGCGACAACGTCACCATCCTGAACATCTCCGGCACCGAACTGCGCCGCCGTCTGGCCGAAGGCCTGGAGATCCCCGAGTGGTTCTCCTTCCCTGAGGTGGTCGCCGAGCTGCGCAAGACCAAGCCGCCGCGCTCCAAGCAGGGTTTCACCGTGTTCTTCACCGGCTTCTCCGGCTCCGGCAAATCCACCATCGCCAACGCGCTGATGGTCAAGCTGATGGAAATGGGCGGCCGCCCGGTCACCCTGCTGGACGGCGACATTGTTCGTAAGAACCTGTCGAGCGAGCTGGGCTTCTCGAAGGAGCACCGCGACCTCAACATCCGCCGCATCGGCTATGTGGCGTCTGAGATCACCAAGAACGGCGGCATCGCCATCTGCGCCCCGATCGCGCCCTACGCCACCACCCGCCGCGCCGTGCGCGAGGACGTGGAAGCCTTCGGCGCCTTCGTGGAAATCCATGTCGCCACCTCGATCGAGGAATGCGAGCGCCGCGACCGCAAGGGCCTGTATAAACTGGCCCGCGAAGGCAAGATCAAGGAGTTCACCGGCATCTCCGACCCTTACGACGTGCCGGCCAACCCGGAACTGTCGGTCGAGACCGAAAACGTCGATGTCGACAACTGCGCCCACCAGGTTCTGCTGAAGCTGGAAAGCATGGGGCTCATCAAGGCCTGAGCCTGACGGCAGTGTGAAACACAAGCGGTCCGCCATTTGGCGGGCCGTTTTTTCTTGATGGAAGAGGTAGAAAAGAAGATGAGTTCCATCTCACCTATGTAGCGATCAATCTCAAAATACTTTCCGCCAAAATTGCAATGCAATCAGAAGTGCGTAAGGTCGAAAACGAAGAATGAACGTTTCCCCCACCGCTCTAATGAGAGGAAAAAAGCAATGAAGCCAAATGCTAAGCTTGATCCCAGCCTCGCCGTGTTCCGCCCCCGCTTTCTACGGCTTCTCTCAGGTCGCTACTCATCCGCAGACATTACAGACTTGTTTCGCTTTTTGCGCTCAAAGGCGAGGAAGGGTTCGATCATGCTTGAGATCGGTGATCTGGTGGCTCACCCGGAAGCGCGCAACCGTGGATTGGCTTTCCAACGTCTGCGCGACACGATTGCCACTAAGATTTAGCTAGAAGAAAGGATTCGCAAAGGGGCACTCGTACAGAACGACGATTGGATTGAAGCCTTGCGGCGGAACCTCCGCGGGATGAATGACCGTCGCCTCGCGGCAACCACCAATCAACCCGTGCCGCCGAACTGGCCAACACCTCCAAAGTTTAGAAATTACAATCGCCTATGCCAAGAAGCGGACGCCGCAATCAAGAGACTCGCAAAGGGAACAGACGGAAACTATTCATTCAATCTACGGTCCCGACGCACACGGCGGGACATGTCAGTTCTTCAATTCGTAAACGATCGCCTTTCGATTGTGTTCGCCTACGAAATGGAAGACCTGATGCAAGAGCTACAGCATCTCGTTCTAGAAAACGGATTGGCTGATGAGACTGATTTGGAAGCTGTTGAGAGACTTGAGAAACCGATCAGCCGCTTCATCGTTTCTCAGCTACACCGATCAAGGATCAAAATGGGCGGCAAGGAGTATCATCTGTCCGCCCATTGCGAGGGACCCAAGCCTCCTAGCCCTCCGGGAGACCCCCATCCCATTCAATTTGGCAGCATTTGCATCACCGCTGCCTTGGCAGGCACGTCAGGCGATGGGGAAGACGGCTTCCACGAGACGGGAAGCATCTTTTGTATTTACGGCCACAACCACGATCATTGCGAACAATCGTTGTTAGATCAAAAAGATTGGAGCGAGCTTTCGTTAGAGCTGTCTGAAACTGGCAAGCTTACCTTCGTAGATTTTGCCTAGAGACCCAAATGCAAAGAAAGTCTGAAAAAAAATCGAGACTGCTTGGCAGTTAAAGACCATTGAAGCCCTGAGAGAGTTAGGGAGTACTCAGCTCCCTCTACACACTCTCCGGCAAATCCACCGTGCCGCGCATCAGCACGAAGCCCTCGCCAGCCACCCGCACGCCTTCAATCGCGTCCGCCGGCCCAACCCGCGCCACCCGCGCCTGGCCGGGGCGGCCCATGCCGTGGCCCTGCTCGGCGGTGAATTCCGCCTTGCCCGTAAGCCCGTGTTTCCACAGGTACGACGCCATCGCGCCGGTGGCGGAGCCGGTGAAGGGATCCTCCGGCGGGCTCGGCGGCGCCATCAGCAGGCGCGAGAAGGTGTCGCCCGTCTCCGTCGCCCCTTCCAGCGTCACCAGAAACGGCTCCATCATGTCGATGCCATCAGCGCCCAGCGATTTGCCCCAAACGGCTAGCGCCTCCAGGCTCAGCTCTGCCGCCTCCAGCGCTGCGCGGTCGCGCAGCACGGTGATGCAGAACGGCAGCCCGGTGGAGACCTTCTGCGGCTGCCCCGCGATCGCCCCCACCGGCAAGCTGACCGCCGCCGCCACCAGTTCCGGGTCGGCAAACGGGCCGGCTCAGGCGCAACCGCAGTCAGGCTGATGAGCCGGGCAGTCTCCGGTTGTTCCCAGAATGCGCCGGCGCTGTTGTCAAGGGTCAGGTTCCCGGACACGAGCATTCGGGCAATGCAGGCAGGGACAGAGAACAGGGCTTCAGTCCGCGTGCGCGGGCGATCAAACGGAAGGATTTCCGCGTGAAAATCAGGCATGCTGGCGCGGATCGACGTTATCCCGGCAAGCCGCCCTGCAAGGGCGGGGCGCAACTCCAGCGCTGCAGTCATCAGCCGGTGTGTGTATCCGCAGGACGGCCAGGGTTTAAGGACGAGCCCGTATTCGTCCAAGGCCCAGGGGGCGCCAAGCCTGTCCAATGCCTGCGAGAACCGCCGGGGATCGAAATCGGCCATGAGACCCGCGAAGCCGCGTGCGTGGTCCAGCACATGCGGCTGACCCGTGATGCCTTGCGCGGCAAGCAGCGCGGCCTCCAGCCCGCCCCGTGCAGCCCAGCCAGCCTGAAGGGGTTTGGCATTGGAGCCGAACTGCAGCGTGAAGCCGGCGGATTGGGACACCGCCAATACGAGGGCATGTGCTGTCTGATCCTCTGTCAAGCGCAGCAATCGGGCTGCGGCGCCCGCAACACCAATGACGCCAAGAGTTGCAGTGGAGTGAAAGCCCCGCGCGTAGTGGTCCAGCGACACAGCCTCGCCAAGGCGCATGATGATCTCGGCCCCGACGGCATAGGCGGCAAGCAGATCCGCGCCGCCGGACCTGCGGATATGACTGGCCGCCAGCAGGGCTGGCAGCAGGATCACCGTTGGGTGCGTGTTCCCCGGTTCCTCCCAGTCATCGAGGTCCCACGCATGGCCTGCGACGGCGTTGAATTGCGCGGCCATCGGCGCGCTGAGCGTATCACCGGTGCCGTAGAGGGGAACCGGGCCCGGACCGAATGCGGCCAGCGCCTGCGTCACCCGGCGGGCAACGCTGCTGCCGGCCCCGGCCAGGATGCAGCCGAAGCAATCCGCAACCGCCGGGGCAATCACCTGTTTCAGCCCGGCATCCGGCGCTGCCGAAACCGCAAAAGCCGCCAGCCGGGAAACCGCGGTCATGACACCTTGTCCTGTGCGGCGGGCGCCCTGTCCTGACCATGGGCGTGCATGCGCTTCTTGCGTTCACGGGTGATGCGGGTGGCGTCTTCGCTGCCATCGTGGAATGAGCCGAAGATCACGTCCCATGGCATCTCGGCGGTGCCGTAGTTGCATTCGAAATAGCGGTGGTGCAGCTGGTGGAAAAAGTCGCCCGTGTTGAAACGGTTCCTGTCCTTCACGCTGATTTTTTCAAAGCCTGAATGCGACACGCACGGGTTGAGGCCGTTCACGTAGCAATGAAACAGGAAGTGGACCGGGTGCGAGGGCACGATGAAGTGAATGAGCAGCGTCGAAAAGTACAGGACAGCTTCGACCGGGTGCATCGAAATGCCGGCCCAAGGGCCGATGTTGATGTTCCGGTGATGCAGCGAGTGGGCCAGGCGGTACATCGGCGGCCAGTGCAGCAGGCGGTGCGCCCAGTAGAAGTGAAAGCTGGACCAGACCGGGATGATCACCAGCCAGGCGAGGAACCAGACGGGATTCGACGTCAGGGTGACCTGCGGCACCATCCCGTTCGCAGCTGCCCAGAAATAGCCGGTCTCATACAGTGTCCAGCAGGTCAGGCTGGAGGCGATCGACCAGAACATGTTGTCGCGGACCTGATTGCGGAACGTGAAATGGCCGTTGTCCGCCGCTTGATCGCGGCCGTCGAATTTCAGATTTTTTCCCTGGCCCTTGAGCGTGATGAACCACAGGTGGAGGCCGCCCGCGACGAGCATCAGCAACAGGAAATTGCGCAGCCAGATTTGCAGCATCCACGCGGGCGCAAGGCTCTGCATTTCCTCCCAGCCGGGCTGAAACCACTGGTATACGGCCCAGGCAAGGAACAGCTCAACCGTGACGGAGCTCAGAGCAAGCCAATAGGTTGAAATCCACGTCAGCCAGGCCAGGGGCCTTGGAGGCCAGCTCAGGATCGGCGAGACCGGGATCGGCAGATCGGGATGGTGGTTCCAGGCGGCGTTGCGCTTGCGTTCCATTACTCAAACCTCGCAAATTCAGGCAAAGGGATCAGGCTGGCTGGGATTGGTGGATAGCCAGACGGATTTCGTTTGGAAGAAGCACCGCATGCCGTCCCAGCCGTTCTCGCGCCCGTAACCCGATTGCTTGCAGCCGCCGACGGGGGACTGGGTGGCGGCATTGAAGTAGTTGTTGATGTAAACCGTGCCGGCCTCGATCCGGTCAGCCATGCGCATCGCCTTTGCCACATCGCGGGTCCAGATGCCGGCGGCGAGGCCGTAGACCGTGTCATTGGCGGTATGGATGACCTCGTCTTCGTCGTCCCAGGCCTCTGTACTGACCACCGGCCCAAAGACCTCGTTCTGGGCCAGATCGGCACTGTTGGGGACATCGGCAAAAATTGTCGGGCCGATGTAATATCCGGTGTCCCGGCTGGCGCTGCGGCCATCCAGCAGCATCCTGTGGCCGGCTTTCTCTGCGGCCCCGATCCGTTTCAGGACATTTTCGTAATGCGGGCGGTTGGCTATCGGGCCGATCTGGGTGGAAGGATCCAGCGGATCACCCACGCGGGCTTTCTTGACGACCTCGACCAGCCGCTCCGTAAATTCGCCGATGATGCCGCGATGCACCAGAAGCCGCGAGCCGGAGATGCAGCTTTGACCGCCCGGCGGGAAGATGCCCGCAGCGGCGCCGTTCACCGCCAGGTCCAGATCGGCGTCCGGCAGAACGATCTGGGGGGATTTTCCGCCAAGCTCCATCACCACCGGTTTGACCTGCCGGGCCGCGGCAACCGCTGCCGCGCGCCCGCCGGCCGTGCCGCCGGTGAAACTGACCATGCGCACATCCGGGTGTTCGATCATCGGCGCGGCGGTGGTCGGGCCATAGCCCGTGACCACGTTCAGCACGCCCGGCGGCAGATCGGCCTCCAGCAGCACCTCCATCAGTTCCAGGGTGGAACAGCTTGAATGCTCCGACGGCTTGATCACCACCGTGTTCCCGGCCGCAAGACAGGGCGCCAGTTTCCAGAACAGGGTCCCGAGCGGCGAGTTCCACGGCAGCACCTGCGCCACCACGCCAAAGGGTTCCCATTTGACGTAGTTGTGGACGTCCGGGGCCTCGGCCGGGATCACGCGGCCTTCGAACTTGTCACACATGCCCGCGTAATAGTGGAAGCTGTCGACCAGCCATTGCCCCTCACGCAGCCCCGGCGTGATCATCGACGGCAGCTTGCCGTTGTCCTGGGTCTCGACCGATCCCAGCCGCTCGGCGTGTTTCGAGACCGCATCGCCCATGCGCCGCAGGCAGCGCCCGCGCTCCGCTGGCTGCATCCGTCCCCAAGGGCCGTCGTAGAAGGCCGATTTCGCCGCAGTCACCGCGCGGCCGACATCTGCGGACCGGCAATCGGGCACGCGCGCCCAGACCTGCCAGTTCGCGGGGTTTTCGCTGTCGATATAGCCGCCCTCCGCGGGGTCGTGCCACGCGTTGCCGGCGAAATACTGAAAGTTTCGGATCGTCATTTGGCGGTCTCCATCGGGAATTCAGGGGGCCAAGGGCGCACGGCCAAGGATTATGTCGGCAGCTTTTTCCGCCATCATGACCACCGTGGCATAGAGGTTGCCAGTGATTTGCGCGGGCATGGCCGACGCATCGCAAACCCGCAGCGCCTCGACCCCATGCACGCGCAGCTGGCTGTCCAGAACGTCGCCCATGCGGGCCGTGCAAGCCAGGTGATGGCCGGTATAGGCGGTTTCGCGAATGGCCTGGGTGACTTCGGCTTCGGATCGCGCGTCTTTCCACACGCCGGTCTCGCCGGTGACAAGCCGTGCAATCGGGTTTTGGGCCATGACCTCCCGCATCACCGCAACCCCGCGTTTGAGAACGCCGATATCGTGGGGATCGGCAAAGTAATTCGGGTCGATCACCGGATGGGCCCTTGGGTCCGCGCTGGCCAGCCGCACTGTGCCTTCGGACCGGGGCCGTTCGAGGTTGATGTCGATCTGCACCCCCGGCAGGGCCATCTTGCGCCCGCGCACCAGCAGTTTGCGGCCGAGCCGTTGCAGCACCGGCACGCCTTCGCCCGCGCCGTTGCCGAGGTTTTCCTCGACCACCATGGGGGTCATGAAGACCTCCTGCTCAGGCAGGGCCGGGTCGCCAAAGGAATGGAAGAGCACCGTGGAAAAGAACGCCCCGCCCCCGGGGCCGCCGCCATTCAGCAGCCAATGACCCATCAGCCTGGCCGCATGGTCCAGCCGCTGGTATCTGGCGTGGCTCAGATCCAGCCGGTCCGAGCCGTATTGCAGCGGCACATCAGGATGATCCGACAGATGGGCGCCCACGGACGGCAGATCGGCCACCACATTAATCCCATGCCCGGCCAGATGATCCGCGGGCCCGATCCCCGACAGCATCAGCAGATGCGGCGTGCCGACAGCCCCCTGGCACAGGACCACTTCGCGCACGGCGCGGATCACTTCTCCGCTCAACGTTTGCACCCCCGCCGCCCTGCCCTTCTCGATCACGACCCGTGCGACCTGGGTGTGGGTGCGGATCGTCAGATTGCGCGGGGGCTTCTTCAGATAGGCAATCGCCGAGGATTGCCGCACGCCCTTTGACACGGTGCTGTCGTTGCGCGCGACGCCGGTGCGGAGCGGCCCGTTGAAATCGTCGATCCTTTGGTGCCCCGCAGCCGCGGCGGCGTCGAGGAATGCCTGCTCCATCTCCCCGAAATTCCGCGCCGGCTCGGTTTTCAGGGGCCCGTCCGCCCCGTGCCAGGCGTCGCGCCGGTCGCGTGCGCCTTCGGACCGCCGGAAATACGGCAGCACCTCCGCAAAAGACCACCCGTCGAGCCCCATCTGCTGCCAGGCGTCGTAATCCGCGGCGACCCCGCGCATATAGATCATGCCGTTGACGATGGAGGACCCGCCCAAGGCCTTGCCGCGCGGGAAATAGACCCGGCGCGCGTTCAGTCCCGGCTGCGGGACTGAGGTGTAGCCGCAGTCGAGCCTCGGATTCCCAAAGACAACCCCGTTTCCCGCGGGCATCCGGATGAACAGGCCGCGCCCCTTGCCCCCGGCCTCAACGAGGCAGACCGAAACACCGGGGTCTTCGGCCAGCCGCGCCGCCAGCGCACAACCGGCGGACCCGCCGCCGGCGATGACGTAGTCAAACGCGCTCACCCCGCTAGCCTTTCGAGGATCGCATCGGTCATTGCAGCACCTGTGGCTGTGCCGCCCAGGTCGGGCGTCATGACCCCGGACTGCAGAACCCCGCTGACCGCCTCTTCGACCTGCTTTCCGGCCGCAGGCAACCCGAAGCTGTAGGTGAACATCAAGCCGATGGACAGGATGGTGCCAACGGGATTGGCAATGCCCTGCCCCGCAATGTCAGGGGCGGATCCGGCGGTGCTTTCATAGATCCCGAAAACCGGCCCGCCGTCCGGATTGGCTGACAGGCAGGCCGAGGGCAGCATGCCCAGGGATCCGGCGTAAACCGCGGCCAGATCGCTGAGGACATCGCCCAGCTGGTTGCAGCCGATCACCACGTCGAAATCATGCGGGCGCATCATCAGCTGGTAGGCGCAGTTGTCCGCGAACATGTTCTCGAACGTCACATCCGGGTAGTGACGGGCCACTTCGGTGACAACCTCGCGCCAGAGCTTGTAGCTTTCCATCACGTTGGACTTGTCGCAGCTGACCAGCCGTCCGCGCCGCTTGCGCGCCAGCTGGAACCCGCCGTGGGCGAAACGGGCAACCTCGGCCTCGTCATAGGCTGTCAGGTCAAAGCCCTGCCGCAAGCCGTTCACGTCGCGCCGCCCGCGCTCGGTTGCGAACATCGCGCCGCCGCACATTTCGCGCAGGATCAGCACATCGGCCCTGTCCGCCAAACCCTTTCGGAAGGGCGTGCAGTTCAGAAGCGGCCCCCAGGCGCGGGCAGGACGCAGGCCCAGATAAGTCTGCAAGTGGTGGCGCAGATACATCAGCCCGTCCTGGCATTCAGCCCCGCCCGGCACCTGGATACCGTCCCACTGCGGGCCGCCAACGGCACCAACCAGGACCGCGTCCGATGCCCGCGCCCTGGCAAGCACACCGGGGGTGCAGAAAGTCCCGTGCGTATCCCATGAGGCCCCGTGCAGCAGACCATGCTCCACCGACAAGTCGATGCCGGAGCGCGCGGCCAGATGGCGGGCAACCCGCAGGCCCTGCTCCAGGATTTCAGGGCCAATCCCATCGCCGCCCAAGGCCAGAACCTGCTTCCGCACGGATCATTCCTTCTTCAAGGGTCAATTCAGCATTGCGCAGTTGAAAACTTAGAAAAAGGCGGAAATGGTGAATGCATATAGTTCATCAAAGGAATGATGGTGTCGCGCCGGATCCCTCTCCATCAGATCAACGCCTTCGAGGCCGCGGCGCGCTGCCTGAGCTTCTCGCGCGCCGCACAAGAGCTGAACGTGCAGCAGCCCGCGGTCAGCCGGCACATCGCGGCGCTGGAGGCGGATTTGGGCGTGACCCTTTTCCTCCGAAGCAAACCACGCCTGACACTGACAGAGGAAGGGAGACTTCTGGCCGGGGCGGTTGCCTCAGGCTTTGACGCAATCCGCGAGGGGCTTGAGACACTGCGCGCCCGGAGCGGCAATGAAACCATCATCGTCAGCGCCAGCATCGGGTTTACCAGCCTCTACCTGCTGCCCCGCCTGGCCGGGTTTCAGGCGGCCTTTCCCGATATCAAGCTGCAGGTCATCACCAGGGATCAGAACGCTGATTTCGATCCCGGGAAATGCGATGCTGTCATCCTGTTCGGCGAAGACGGCCTGGACGGAGCAGAGAGCCGGCTGATTTTCAAGGAAACGATGGTTGCCGTCTGCCATCCCGGTCTTTTGCATGATGGAGCGCCGATGGACTTGCCATCACTGGGTCGGCAAAAACTGCTGCATTTGAACAGTTCAGACCATAACAATGATTGGAACCGTTTCTTTCAGGAAACGGAGGTTGTCATCCCCAAACCGCCCGCCCATGACAGTTACCTCAGCTACATGGTCTACTTGCGGGCCATCCAGAACGGTCTGGGTGTCGGCATTGGCTGGCGCCACATACTGGATGAGTTCCTGGCGAACTGAACGCTTGCGCTTGCTTGCGAGCACGAATGCAAAACCAAACGGGGGTATTACTGCTCCATGACCCCAGCGGGAGCCCGGAAGGCTGGAACAACGTATTTTCTGGACTGGATCGGACGGCTCGATTGATCACATCCAGCGCCATGCCGCGGGCGCTTTGTCTGGCAGTCCTGCCTGTTAGGTGGACGCAAACAGTGAACCGGAAGGCGAGGCTCTCCTGGAGGAGTTCAGCGGATTCTGTACCCTGTCACCTTGTCCTTTCGCCTAACCGGCAGGGCAGCGACGGATTTTCTACGCGTCGGGCAGCAGCCCCGGTGCGCACAATACGCCACGATTACGGGAGTTCTTCTCGGAACCTCCCGTCGCGGACGCGCTGCAGGGTTCCTGCCTCCTCCTGCGCATCGTTGGTGTCGAGCGCTTCCAGCCTTAGACCTTCATGCTCATAAACCGGGGAGCCCGCCGCGGCCATGCCTCTGAGCCGCGCGGCCAAGGCGTGTTTCTTGCGGACCTGATGCGGTTGAAAGGAGTCGAACTGGCGGGGTGTGATGCCTGCGCCGGCGGTCAGGCTCCCGGCTTCGCACGCGGCGCGGAAGAGCTGCTCGCCGGCTGCTGTCCGTGTGATTACCCCGTTGAAGCCCTCGTCGTCGCAATCGGGGCTGGCATCCGGCCATATGTCCGCGGCTGCTACATCCGCGGCTTCCCCCAAGGCATCGGGGCAGAGCTTGCAGCGGGTCTGGATACGCCAGCCGCTTTCGTCTGCCCACATCTCACCATAAGTTTTCTGGAAGGCGCGGCCGTCGCGCGTTTCGATCCGTGTTGGCCCGGGATTGCCGTGGCCCCGGTAGCGGAACAGTGCGACCTCTGCCTCGGACAGGCCGTATTCGTCGAGCACGGCTTGCGACTTGCCCAGGTCCGATGCGCCGCCGCAGACCATGACCAGAACGGCCACGAGGTTCCGGTCCAGCCGCTGATCGGATTTAGAAAGTTCGCGCAACGCGCCGGCATCGCAGGGTTTTGCAATAACCCCAAAAGGTTCGTCGCGCTCAAGCGCCGCTTGCAGCCCGGCCAGCGTGTCGCTCGGCCCGTAGCGTGATCCTGCGCGCTCCAAGAGCTGGCCGGGAGTGTCGCTGAGGCACCAGACGGAGCGCATCGGTGCCTGCGGGCCGGCGGCGCAATGCAGGATGAAGCGTGCCTCGCCGGACCGAAGCAGGTGCGCGGCGAGCGCGGTCAGGACACCGCCTGTCGCAGCCCGGAACCGGGTATCCGGATCGTCGGCCCAGGCCTCTTGCATCCGGTGATAGCCGCCCCAGACAGAATCCTCGAGCGGGGCAGCTTCGCTGTTGGGGCGGGCAACCGCCCCCGGGCAGGCCTGCAATATCGCGGCATCGGACCCCGGGCCGATCCGGGAAGGGCGCAGGCGGCCTTGCGGCGTGTAGGCCATCTTCCATTGCAAAGGCGCCAGCGCCTCGCACAGCCCGCAACCGATGCACAGCCCGGCTTCCACAACGTCTTTCACGGAGGTTGGTGACGGCAATTCCCTGGTCCTTCCGTTTTAGGAGGGGGCGTACCCGGGCCGGATCCGGTGCCCGTGCAAGTGATCATAATGCGGTTTCATGCGGCGGTGCACCCGGCGGACCCGTTCCGGCACGCCCTGCAGATCGACATATTTGCGTTGCTGAGGCGTAAGCCCGGTGGATTTGGCCAGGTTCGCATGAAAGGACCCGCCGTCCCACCAGCTGTGGGCCGATGGGTCGCCGCCGGCCTCCCAGCTCAGCGCCTCCCCGATGAAGGGGATGCCGACCGCATCGCAGAAGGACCTTGTCATCTCCGCAGGATTTTCAAGCAGGTCGTCGCTGTCGACAACCGGCGGCGGCGTGCCGTTCAGCGCAGTCAGCAAGTCGAACAGTGCGCGCTGTTCGGGAAAGCCCACTTCCAGCTCGTCAAAGTCGGGCCACTTGTGGTGCATCGATGTGATTGTCTTGGCGGGGTCGCGGATCAGGAAGGCATGGGTGAAATGCGACAGGAACTCCGGGTTCCACATGTGATTGATGTAATGCGGAAAGTCCTTGATGAAGACCGGCCCGCTTTGGGCCCGTTCCCGGATACCGTCCCAGACGCTTTCCAGGGTCAGGCCGGGCGTTGTCTTTTCGCCCTCCCTGAATCGCGGCCAGAGCGGATCCTCGCCCTGGTACCAGGCCTCACCGAAAGGCTCGTGCAGGCAGTCCAGATCACCGCGCTGCCGCATCATCCATTCGAAGGCAGTGGAGGTGGAGCGGGGGATGGCCCAAAGGGCAACAATCTTATGCATGATCAGTCCTTCAAAGATGAAAGCAGGCTGCCGAGCGGGGTTTCCGGCGCAATGCCGAGAGTTTTGAAAATCCGCCAGTAAAGCGCGATATCATGGCCGATGACCGGCTTGCCCAGACGCTCCTCCAGCGCGGCGGCAAAATGGACCGGGCGCTGCGCAATCCCGTCCGATGGGCGGCGGTAATTGCTCATTCCGTTGATCAGGTAAGCATCGGCGCCGGGAGCTTGCTCTGCGGTATACTCAAAGGACTTCCAGATCAGCTCTTCGTTGAAACACCAGATGCAGTCATCGACCTCCTGCTGAGAAGCAAACCAGCCCTGATCATAAAAGTTCCCGGCCCAAAGCACGTCGAACCCGGCTTCTTTCAGGAAACTGACAGTGCCCTTGTACCAGCTGTCGGGGTGATAACAGGCGTTCAGCGCGACTTTCTCGACATTGCTTTCGCGCAGCGCTTCGACCATCGCATAGCCGGCCATGTGGAACGGAGTCTCGTATTTGTCGCTCAGCATCTCGCAATGCCGTCGGATCCCTTCGACCCCGAGGCCGGAGGCATGCACCCAGTTCGATCCCACCTGCGCGCAGACATCGGCCCCGTTGTTCGCCATGCATTCCAGAAAATCCTCGAGCATGCCGAAGTTCTTTTTCCGCTGGTCCAGCCGGTGCGCATAATCGGGCACATGCAGCATCCAGCCGTGGGCGCCGACACTGCGCGGCGCCATGCGGAGGAAGTCGGAAGGGGCTGCATCGAAGTCATGCGGCGGGCAGGTAAAGCCCACCTGGTGCGGAAAGAGCTTCACCTTGGGATCTGCCCATTTACGTGGTTTTTCGTAGTCGTCCATGCTGCAATCCGTCAGTCGGTTAGGGGTGTCTTTCGCACAGGAGCTTCCTTGGGATCCCCGCGGATTTCCATTGCTTTTGCGTCCATGGCGACATATCGAAACTGATATGCCGGATCGGAAATACACCCTCCCCTCCTTCAACGCGCTGGCTGCATTCGAAGCGGCGGCCCGCCTTCAAGGGTTTGCCCGCGCGGCCGAGGAGCTGAACACGTCGCAGCCCGCCATAAGCCGCCATATCCGCAACCTGGAAATCCGCTTCGGCACCCTGCTTTTTGACCGGGGAAGCTCACCCGTCCGCCTGACGAGAAAGGGGCAGCAGTTCTATACCGGGATAGTGCAGGGCCTCGACATGCTGCAGGATTCGGTCCGCGGCCTGGCGCGGGGCGGGAACCTGGTCACCCTGGTCTGTTCGCATTCGGTTTCACATCTTTTGCTGATGCCACGCCATGGCCAGTTGCGCAAAGCTCTGGGCCCGGAGGTGGAACTGCGCCTGCTGACCGCTGAATACAACCTCACCCGGTCGGCAGTAGATACTGGAGCTGATATCGTGTTCGAGTACTCATCACTCCCGCCGGCGGAAGAGCATGTCGTGGTTTGCGATGAGGAAATCAAACCGGTCGGCACGCCTGACCTGATCGAGCAGGCACAGGGAGCGCTTGAAGGTTCCTGCGCCCCGCCGCCGCTGCTGGAACTGAGCAAGGACAATTTCGGCTGGATGACCTGGCGGGACTGGCAAAGGGCGCATCCTGACTTTGCCGGCTGGCAGGTCAGAGAGGAATTCGACAGCTACGTCTATCTGCTGGAGGCCGCTGCGGCCGGCGCCGGCCTGGGACTGGGCTGGCGCAGCTTTGCCGATTCCTACCTGACAAGGGGTTCCCTGGTTGAAATGCCTGTGGACTGGCACTCAAGAAACACCCGGCTCTATGCAAAGCTCACCCGGTTCGGCCGGGGCAACCCGTCCGCTCAACGCTGCCTCGCGCTGCTTGAATACATGGCCGCTGGCATAGGTCCGCAGAAGTGAAGGGAGACATTGCTGCGGGCGGTATCAGGCCTCTTGCGCCCCCGGCGGCGTACCAGTTTGCTTCTGAAAGCGCTCGTGCGAGTTTGCCTTGGATTGATTGACCGCTCCGTCCCCTACAGGTGCCATTCGCCCCTAGAATAGCAAACGGCTATCCTGAAGGTTTTTCGATGCGGGCCGCTGCGTGACAGCGGGGCGTCTGCGGGCGTCGGCCCGCGTTGACAAACCTCGGAAGGAGGAAGCCGCGGGACCCGGGCGCTGTCTATGGGGAAAGCGTGCTGCGGGTGATTGCGAGGGTGGGGTCTGGCCACCGACCGGACATGGCGTGCCTATCGCTGGAGGTCGCTCGGACGGCTGGGGGCGTGGGTTTCGGATGCCGGCGGAACAGTTGATTGCATTTTCCTGAGCAAAGCGCAGTAACGGGCAGGCCAGGAGCGGTCCAGCCTGCGGGCGGCAGCTGGTGAGTTTCGCGCGTTTGAGGCGGGTGTTGCGTCATGCGGCCTGCTCCCGGGGTGGTGCTCGAGATGGCGGCTTCTGACCGCGGCGGAAGATCTCGATGATGCGCATCGCCCCGCCACAGCAGGGGCACGGTTCGCGCAGTGTGAGTGGGATGACCTCAGCACTCTCCTGCGGGTCCGGGTCCTGCGGCGCCTCGCCGAGCAATCTGCGGATGCGGGCGATGGTGGCCTTGCGAGCCGCGCTGGCCAGCAGCCCGTAGTGCCGGATGCGGTGGAATCCATCGGGCAGGACGTGGATCAGGAACCGGCGGATGAACTCGCCGGTCTCGAGGCGCATCACCTTTTGCCGGTCGCCGTGCTTGATGCGGTAGTCCTTCCAGCGGAACGCCACGGCCGCAGCATCGGCGCTGATCAGGCGGTGGTTCGAGATCGCCACGCGGTGCGTGTATCGGCTGAGATAGGCGAGCACGGCCTCGGGGCCGCCGAAGGGCGGTTTGGCGTAGATGACCCACTCGGTCTTGCGCAGCGGGGCGAGGTAGGTGGCAAAAGCGCCGGCCTGAGCCAGGTTTTTGAGGTCGCCGAAGAACTGAAGCGCGCCCACCTTGTGCAGGACCGCCAGCCCTTCGAGGAAGAGTCGCCAGAATAACCGGGAGAGGACGCGCACCGGCAGGAAGAACCCGGGGCGGCAGGCGATCCATTTTGTGCCGTCCGGCGACAGGCCGCCGCCGGGCACGATCATGTGGACATGCGGATGGTGGGTCAGCGCCGAGCCCCAGGTGTGGAGCACGCTGGTCATGCCGACCCGGGCGCCGAGATGCCGGGGATCCGCGGCGATGGTCGTCACGGTCTCAGCCGAGGCGCGGAACAGCAGGCTGTAGATTGCCTTCTTGTTCCAGTAAGCGATTTGCGCGATCTCGGCCGGCAGGGTGAAGACCACGTGGAAGTACTCGACCGGCAGCAAGTCCTCGGCCCGCGCGGCCATCCAGTCACGTGCGGCTGGTCCCTGGCACTTCGGGCAGTGCCGGTTCTTGCAGGAATTGTAGGCGATGTGCCGGTGGCCGCATTTTCCGCACGCAGCGACATGCCCGCCGAGCACCTCGGTCCGGCAGGCCTCGATCGCCGACATCACCTTGAGCTGGGTTAGGCTGACATGCCCGGCATTGGCCCGCCGCCACGCGGGTCCGTGTCTTCGGAAGATGTCAGCAAGCTCCAGTCCCGGCCGCCCGGGCACCCCCGGCGTCCGGTCACACCAGTCCGCGCCGGAGAGTGTGGTCCTGCAGCTCCTTCAGACGTTCGTACGGGCTGACGGTGGAGCGGATCGTCTTGGTGGCCACATGCGCGTAGCGGGCGGTGGTGCTGAGCTTGGCGTGGCCCAGCAATACTTGGATGATCCGCACATCCGTCCCCGCCTCCAGCAGATGCGTCGCGAAGCTATGGCGGAGCGTGTGCAGGGTTGCGGGTTTGTTGATCCCTGCCATGTGTTTTGCGGACGTGAACGCCCGGTTCAGTTGCCGCGGTGACAGCGGGTTGATCTTCGGCTTGCCCGGGAACAGCCAGCCCTCCGGCCGCGCCTCGCGCCAATAGTCGCGCAAAAGCTCCAGCAGCCCCGGCGACAGCATCGCCTTGCGGTCCCGGCTGCCCTTGCCGTCCTCGACGTGGATCAGCATCCGGTCACTGTCGATATCCGTGACCTTGAGATTGCAGACCTCGGAGGCCCGCAGACCTGCTCCGTAGCTGATACCCAGGGCCGCACGGTACTTCAGCCCGGGTCCGGGCACCGCGGCCATCAGGTCGCCCACCTCTTCGACGCTGAGGACGATCGGCAACTTCCGGGGTTTGCTTCGGAACTGCATGTACCGCTTCATCTCCTCGCGGCCGCATGTGATGCTGAAGAAGAACCGCAGCGATGAGATCCGCACGTTGAACGTCGAGGCCGAGACGCCGGTATCGGTCATGTGCAACTGGTAGGCCCGAAGCTCTTCCGGCGTTGCTGTATCGGGCGCATGCCCGAGGTATCCCGCGAAATCCTTGATCGCCCGAATATGGGCTTTCTGGGCGCTCTCGCCCATGCCACGGATGCGCATGTCCTCGATCATCCGCGCGCGCAGCGGCGTGGTTCTATGATCCTTCATGGGACCCTCCTGTCTGTGGATTGAGAAGGCCCCAATCATCAGACAGATCCGGTCATTCCCAAATGCACAGGGGGGTCAGATCAGCGTGGTGCGCCCGCCACAGCCGCCCCTGCCGCGCGAGCGGCTTCGTCCTTCCGCCCTTGCTTTAAATAGCGGTTGTCAAAATGCGCAGATCACCGTCAATGACGCACCTTGCAGTGAAACTTCACTTTGGGCGGCTAACGAAATTTTCCTCGACAGATCCACCGCGCGCGTACCAGAAGACAGCCTTCGTCCGCGCCCTGTACGCCGCTTATCGCGCCGGACGCCTCCCCGCGCCCCGTGTCCGGCAGGGGCGATGCCCCTTGCACCGCGGGAACTTCCCGGCCAACTTTAGCGTTGAGATCTCTCCCGTGTCCCGCCCGAAAAACCCGGCAGATGTTCCTGCTGCCGCTTTCGCCTTGCAATTCCGGTCATGCTGGCGGGCTACGCCGGGCGCAGGCTGGCCTATCTCCTAGCGGGCCCCCCTCGCTCTGGTCGATCCGACACGGCGGCGGCACCGCAAGCACCGGCGAGGCCATGAACCTTCTGCAAGGCGCGCTCGGCACCGCCCTGTACTGGCTGCAAGACATGACCTGCGGTCAGATCCTGGGGACCCTGCGTTACATCGGCTCTCTGGGCTATGCCCTGGTGTGTTTTCTCAACGCCGCCTGGCGTATCGTCGCCAAAGCGGATGACCAGAGTATCCGGTAGCTGCAGAACCTCGTGAACGCGCGGCAGCCGCCTGCCTGAAGGCAGCTTACATGCCCTCCGGCAAATCCACCGTGCCGCGCATCAGCACAAACCCCTCGCCCGCAACCCGCACGCCTTCAATCGCGTCCGCCGGGCCGACCCGCGCCACCCGCGCCTGGCCGGGGCGGCCCATGCCGTGGCCCTGCTCGGCGGTGAATTCCGCCTTGCCCGTAAGCCCGTGTTTCCACAGGTACGACGCCATCGCGCCGGTGGCGGAGCCGGTGAAGGGATCCTCCGGCGGGCTCGGCGGCGCCATCAGCAGGCGCGAGAAGGTGTCGCCCGCCTCCGTCGCCCCCTCCAGCGTCACCAGAAACGGCTCCATCATGTCGATGCCATCAGCGCCCAGCGACTTGCCCAATGCCGCCAGCGCCTCCAGGTTCAGCTCCGCCGCCTCCAGCGCCGCGCGGTCGCGCAGCACCGTGACGCAGAACGGCAGCCCGGTGGAGACCTTCTGCGGCTGCCCCACGATCGCCTCCACCGGCAGCGACACCGCCGCCGCCACCAGCGCCGGATCGGCAACGGGGCCGAACTCCGGCGCCACCTGCGTCATCTCGATCAGATCGCCGCCCAGTTTCACCGGCACGATCCCGGCGCCGGTTTCCAGGGTGATGCTGCCGCCCTCAATCAGCCCCCGGTCCCGCATCGCCGCGACTGTCGCAATGGTCGGATGGCCGGCAAAGGGGATCTCGCGGCTGGCCAGGAAATAACGCACCTTGACGTCCGCCACCTCCGACGGGCCGGTGAAGGTGCACTCCACCAGCGAGGTCTCCCGCACGTAGGCGGTGCAGACCGCCTCCGGCAGATGCGCGCCGCCATGCACCACCGCGCAGCCGTTGCCGCCAAAGGCATGGGCAGAGAAGGCGTCCACCCAGTCAAAGTCAAATTGTGCCATCTTTCTTCTCCGTCCCGGCCAAAAACTCTCACCAATGGCCATAAAGCGTAGGAGACTTTTCCGGCCTCGGTCCAGAAAAACTCTTTAGCTGGGGGGACGGAAGGAGGCCCGACGAGGTTCTTCTGGGTGCCTTAAGCGCATCGGGAAACCGCCACGGCTGATCCATCGGAAAAGTTTTCACCGGCACCGGGACAGCCTTGAGCGCTTCGGAAAAGTTTTCGGCTGCCAGCAAGTCCTGCACATTCCCCGGCCGCTTGCGCAGCTCCATAACCTTTACCTCATACTCCTCCAGTCCGATACCAAAGCTAGCCGCAAAAGCCTGCTCCCAGCTCATCCCGTTTCCTAACTGGCGCCAGAAATCAAAGAGTGTCTCTCTTCCGCGGGCCTCCACAAGGATATGCACCGCAAAATGGGCGAGGTCGTATTCCGCTGTGTCCAGCACTTTCTGCAAGCGCCTCAAGCTGCTTAGATCGGTTTTTGCCTCCAAAGCCCGGACCCGTAGCGCCGGCAGCCCAGGCTGTTCCAGCCCCAACTCGGTTTCTACATAGTGCGAAGTGAGCACCTGCGCTGTGCCCTCGACCATCCACAAGGGCCCCATCTGCTGAAGCTGCGTAGGCACATCCTGTTCATAGGTACGGGCGCCCCCCAGTTCAGCCTGCACAATATGGGTATACTCATGCGCCATCAGCGCTCCCAACCAGCGGCGGGCACCGGCAAGCCAGGCATCATCCATTGCCTGCGGCTTGATCCAGCAGATAAACATCCAGTTCCGGTAGGACGTACCGAGAACCTGCTGCTCCCCGTCGCATCGTGTTCTGATCGCTGCATCCGACTGCGACGGGCTGGCCGCGGTCTGTGCCTTCACTTGGCGGGCGAGTTTCTGCAGAGTTCTCCAGTCATCCGCGGCTGCAATCCCCAGGTCTCCAGCCAGTACAACACCATACTCACGCTTCAGAAAGGCTTTTGCCGATGCAAAAGCCTGGCGCACCAAGGTTTCCGCCGGATCCGAACTGGCTCGAACCAATGGCGACCTTACAGATGGCTGGAAAGCAGAAAGCCAAGTTTCCAATACAGGCAGCTCCCGGCACCAGTGAATGGCCGTTTCACGGGACAGAGGTGGAAGGTTCCTCAGTCGGCTCGAGAAACTGCTCTCGTGACGCATCTTCATCTCCATCCAAGCTGATAGCGTCCGCCGTCCCATAACGCCATCAGCCGCGCCGGGCTTGAAACCCATCCCGCTCAGCTGCCCCTGCACGCAGGCGACAAACGGGTCCGCCGCTGCCGGGACGGCCGCCAGGGCCAGCCCCGCCGCCAGCACAAGCCGCCGCAGCCCCCCGCCAGCCCTCAAGACTGCCTCCGGCGCATCTTGGAAATATAGGCCCGCGCAGTGCCGGGCCGCTTGCGCAGCTCCATCACCTGCGCCTCGAACTCACCCATGCGGATGCCAAAGGCGCCCTCGAACGCCTGATCCCAGTTCTGGCCTGCACCCAGGCGCCGCCAGAAGGTGAACAGCGCCTCCTCGCCGCTGATCCGGGTCAGGATATGCACCGCGTAATGGGCAAAGTCATAATCGCCGCCGGTGCGGACCGTCTTATGCGCCCGCATGCCGTTCAGGCTCTTTTTCGACTCCAGCGACATCTCGTGCAGCTCCGCCAGCCTCGGCGCGCGCAGCCGCAGGGCCCTTTTGCCGAACCGCGCCGCCACCACTTCGGCGCTGCCCTCCACCAGCCAGGCCGGCCCCATGCGGGCGCGCAGCGAGCCGCCGTTGAAGCCTTCGGCGCGGGCGCCGCCCAGTTCGGCTTGCACCAGGTGCATGTACTCATGCGCCATCATCATCCCCAGCCACTTGCGCGACCGCTTGAGCCAGGCGCCGTCCGCCTGATGCGGGTTGTCCCAGCAGATGTACATGAACTTGAGATAGGCCGCGCCCGCGACGCCAAAGGGCTTGTTGCAATGGGCCGCTATGGAGGCGTCCGGGTTGAACCGCGCGCTGGACATATCCCTCAGCAGGCGGCGCACATAGCCCTGCACGTCCTTGGTATTGCCCGCCGCCGCGATGCCGATATACCCGGCCAGCACGATGCCGTACTCCCGGTCCATGAAGCGCAGAACCTTGTCATAGGCCTGCCGGATGCCTTTTTCCACGTTGGGCGTGTCCGCCAGAATCCGCACCGGCGCCGCCGACGGCAGATGCCGCTCCAGCCCGTTTTTCAGCGCCGGCAGCTCCCGGCACCAGTGGATCGCGGTTTTCGGGGCCAGCGGCGGCAGCGCGGCCAGCGGTCCGGCGCCCGCCTTTGCCTGACGCATCGCCTGCCAGGCGCCCTTGGTCTGCGGCGTCAGCCGCCCGTCCGGCCGGCCGGGGGCATAGCCCAGATCCGCCAGCTGCTGCTGCACGCATGTCACGAAAGGGTCAGCATTTGCCGGCGCAGCCAGGGCGGACAGCCCAAACGCCAGCCCCAGAACCTGCACCAGCGGACGGAATTTCCGGATCATTAAATGCCTCTCTTGCAATATCAGCCGTTCAAAACAACTCAGGCCCCCAAAATGGGAGCCTGTTTCTCAGAAATGCAAGTGATTTCCGGCAGATGCCCGGACGTCAGTGCACCGCGACCGGCGTCATGTCGTTCTGCCGCGCCAGCACAAAGGCCAGCTGCCGGTCGGCCACCAGCGCCAGCTGGCCGCCCTCGGCGTCGTGCACCGCATAAAGCTGCTCGCGCCCGCCGGCGCTCTTCTGCACTTCCTTGGGAAGATCTGCCACCGCAACCGCCTTCACATAGACGGTCCGGTCGCCGGCATCCTTGAAGTCAAACGGTGTATGCATTGCTCTTACCCCTTTCTGATACTGATTGTCTGGACCACGGTTTCCGGGCGCGCACGGGTCAGATCCACATGCAGCAGCCCGTTCTCCATCACCGCCTCGCCCACTTCGACGCCGTCGGCCAGCACGAACATGCGCTGGAACTGGCGCGCCGCGATGCCGCGGTGCAGGAACACCCGCCCCTCGCTGTCGTCGCGCTGGCGGCCGCGGATCACCAGCTGGCGGTCCTCGACGGTGATCGCCAGATCCTCTTCGGCGAAACCGGCCACGGCCAGGGTGATTCGGTAGGAATGATCGGAAGTCTGTTCGATATTATAGGGGGGATAGCCTTCGTTGCCCGACTTGGCCGAGCGTTCCAGGAGGCGTTCCAGCTGCTCGAACCCCAGCATATGCGGGTAAGAGCCCAAGGTTAGTTTCGACACGCTGTTCGTCCTTTATGCCAAAGCGACGGATATCCGCGGCCCCGCTTCCGGCAGCCGCTTCCCGAAGAATATGGGAAGTTCTTTCTGGTTTCACAAGACCATGTGCCCATAGGTCTAGCGGAAAAGCCCTTAACGAAGTATCTTCACCCTCACTTCATTCATCAGCCGAATTGAGTCGCCCATGAACGCACCTACAGATGTGTCGATGAAGACAGATGAGGTTTTGAAGGTCGAGTTAGAGGTTTTCCGCAGGCAGCACCGTGATCTGGACGAGGCAATCAGCGCGCTGGAAGAGCGCGGCACCGCCGATCAGCTGACGATCCGCCGCCTGAAGAAGCAGAAACTGATCCTGAAAGACAAGATCGCCCTGATCGAAGACCGGCTGACCCCGGACATCATCGCCTGACCCCGCGCCGGGCTGCCGGCGCGCCAGCCGGTGCCATAGCCGTACGGGCGAAAGCTGCAGAACGCAGCTGTTTCACATATTCAGCAGGGGCTCCCGCCCCCTTCTCCGCGCAGGCAAGCTGCGCCGGGAGGCGTTGGGCCTGGCAGCGCGCCCGGCGGCGCGCTGCGGTCGTGCTGTGCGGCTGTGTCAGAGATCCTTGCACAGCCGCAGCGCGTCATAGACGGCGGCGTGGATATTGCGCCCCGCCACCGCGTCGCCGGCGCGGGCCAGCCAGAACTGCGCTTCGGGGTTCGCCTCTGCAAAGGGACTGCGCCCGGCAATCATTTTCTGATGGTCCAGCTGCCCCAGATTGCGCGATTTGGGCTTCAGCGCGTGGTACAAGTCCTCCGCCGGGGTGATCCCGTGCTCAGAGACCACATGGTCCGCGAGCCGCTCCTGCACCTCTCCGGTCAGCACATGGCGCAGGGTCACGCGCTTGCGGCTGCCCTCGGCAGCAACGGACACGGGTTCCAGCAGACTCTCGAACGCCACCCCCTGCCGCGCCAGATCACGCAGAACAACGGCGGAGTTTGTCGGCCCCAGATCATGCCCCGCCATCCGGTCCGGCGTCGCCAGCGTCACCTTGCAGCCCATCCGTGCCATCACATCCGCACAGACCAGCGCCGCGTGGTCGCCAACCTCGTCCAGCAGCAGCACCTCACCCGCCACCCGCGCCTCGCCGGACAGCACCTCCCAGCTGGAGGTAATCAGATGCCCGCCGGGAATATCCAAAGCCTCCGGCCAGCCGCCGGTGGCCGCGATCACCGCATCCGGGGCCTCCGCCAGCACATCCTCCGTCTCGGTGTAAGTATTGAGGCGCACATCGACGCCCAGCCGCTCCACCTCACAGATCAGCCAGTCCGCCACACCCCAGATCTGGCGCCGGGTCATGCCCTTGGCCGCCAGCGCAATCTGGCCGCCAAGCCGCGCGCCGGCCTCGAACAGCACCACATCATGGCCGCGTTCTGCTGCCACCCTTGCGGCCTCCAGCCCTGCCGGGCCGCCGCCAATGACGACCACCTTGCGCCGCACCTCCGCGGGGGAGATCACATGCGGCATCACCGCCTCGCGGCCCGTCGCGGCATTATGGCCGCAAACCGCAGGCTTGCCCTGATTGACCCGGTCGACGCAGTAGCCCAGCGCCACGCAGGGCCGGATGCGGTCCTCCTCGCCCCGGCGCAGCTTCCGCACCAGATAAGGGTCGGCCATATGCGCCCGGGTCATGCCGATCATGTCGGCCCGGCCCTCGCGGATGGCATGGCGGGCGGTGGCAACATCCGCCACCCCGCCGGCATGGAACACCGGCAGATCCACCGCCGCGCGGATCGCGCCCGCCACATTCAGGTCCGGCGCTGCCGGCATCCCCATCGGCGCCACCCAGCCGGCCAGCCCCAGATCGTCATAGGGCGCCCCCGCCAGCACGTTCAGGAAATCCACCGCGCCGGTGGCGGCAATCTTCTGCGCTGCCGTGATACAGTCCGCCGCGCTGAGGCCGCCCTCCGCCAGCTCATCGCCGGTCACCCGCATCCCCAGGATCAGATCCGGCCCCACCGTCTCGCGCACCGCTTCCAGCACCTGCAGCGTCAGCCGGAGCCGGTTGTCCAATGAGCCGCCGTAATCATCCTGCCTTGCGTTCACCAGCGGCGACAGGAACTGCCCCAGCAGATGCGAGTGCGACAGGATCTCGATGCCGTCGAACCCGCCCTCCCGGCAGCGTTCCGCCGCCGCGGCGAAGTCGCTGATAATGCGGGAGATATCCTCCATCTCCATCACTTTCGGGAACGCGCGGTGCGCCCGCTCCCGCCGCCCGGACGGCCCCAGCACCGGCAGCCAGTGCCCGTCATCCCATGCGGTGCGCCGGCCCATATGGGTGATCTGGCACATCACCGCCGCGCCATGGCTGCGCACGCCTTCGGTCAGCTCCCGGAACCACGGGATGATGCTGTCATCGCCCGCATAAAGCTGCCCGAAGACCGAGGGGCTGTCCGGCGCGATATTGGTCGAGCCGCCGATCATCGTCAGCGCAATGCCGCCCCTCGCCTTCTCCTCGTGATAGAGCCGGTAGCGGTCGCGCGGATGGCCGCCCTCCTGGAACGAGGGCGCGTGCGCCGTGCTCATGATCCGGTTGTGCAAGGTCAGGTGGCGCAGCTGCAGGGGCTGGAGGAGCGGGTCGGTCTGCTGGCTCATGGGAAGGCTTTCCGGGTAAAATTTCCCCGCCAGCACAGCCGCCCGCCCCGCCGCTTGGCTTGCAGAAAACCGGCATCCCCACGGCCCTGTTGCGACACCCTGTCCGCAGGCACAGAAAACCCTTCCTGACCGGATGGTCAAAGCAGTTTTTTCCGTTTAGGAGCACTGCAATTTTGCCCGCACCCCCGGCAGCAGCCCGGCCCGGGCCTGAGCGAAGACCCAAGATACGAGCGAGAAGAATGACCGCCACCAGCGACCATACACCGGTGCCCGCCGCCCCGAGCGCCGACTACAAATTCACCCCGAAACAGGCGCTGGTCGGCGCCCAGATGCTGTTTGTCGCCTTCGGCGCGCTGGTGCTGGTGCCGCTGCTCACAGGCCTCGACCCCAGCGTCGCGCTGTTCACCGCAGGCCTTGGCACGCTGATCTTCCAGATCGTGACCCGCGGCCAGGTGCCGGTGTTCCTGGCGTCTTCTTTCGCCTTCATCGCGCCGATCATCTACGGCGTGCAGACTTGGGGCATGGCCGCCACCACCGGCGGCCTTGCGGCGGCGGGCCTGCTGTACGTTGCGCTCTCCTTTGCCATCCGCGCCTTCGGCGCCGGCTTCCTGCACCGGCTGCTGCCGCCGGTGGTGGTCGGCCCCGTCATCATGGTGATCGGCCTGTCGCTGGCGCCGGTTGCGGTCAACATGGCCACCGGCCTGGCGGGCGACACCCAGGTAATGCCGCGCAACACCGCGCTCCTGCTCGCCGCGATCTCGCTCGGCGCCACCATGCTGACGGCGATCCTCGGCCGCGGCATCATGCGGGTGGTGCCGATCCTGGCAGGCGTCGCCGCCGGCTACATCGCCGCGCTGGTGCTGGGCGCCGTCACCGGCGAGGCGCTGGTCAACACCGCGCCGCTGGCCGATGCGCCCTGGTTCAAGGTCCCCGGTTTTGTCGCGCCGGAGTTCAACCTGGCGGCCATCCTGTTCATCCTGCCGGTCGCCATCGCCCCCGCGATTGAGCACTTCGGCGACATCATGGCGATCTCCAGCGTGACCAAGCGCGACTACATGGAAAAACCCGGCATTCAGAACACCATGCTGGGCGACGGCCTCGCCACCGCCGCCGCGGGCCTGCTGGGCGGGCCGCCCAACACCACCTACTCCGAGGTGACCGGCGCCGTCACCCTGACCCGCGCCTTCAACCCGGCGATCATGACCTGGGCCGCACTCTTTGCCATCGCGCTCTCCTTCGCGGGTAAGCTCTCCGGCGCGCTGTCGACCATCCCGATGCCGGTGATGGGCGGCATCATGATCCTCCTCTTCGGCATGGTCACCGTGGTCGGCCTGTCGGTGCTGGCGAAACTGGGCGAGGCCCTGTCGGAGGCCCGCAACATGGTGATCATCTCCACCGTGCTGATCATCGGCCTTGGTGGGCTGACGCTGCAATTCGGCGAAGGCTTCACCCTGGCGGGCATCGGCCTGTCGGGTGTTGCAGGCCTGTTCCTCAACCTGATCCTGCCGCAACAGCGCGACTGATCCCGAAAAGACGCGGGGCCGCTGCAAAAGCGGCTCCGCTCACCGTTCCTCCGGCCTCAAGTGCCGGATACGCGCTACATGCGCTTCAATATCCTCGCGGCTGAACTTCGAATGCACCCGTTTGCCACTGGCCGGATGGTTCCCCAGCCCCAGCTTCAGCGCCTCCCGCCAGGCCCGCTTGGGCCGGATCGGCCGCGGCGCAAAACCGCCGCCGCAGGTCGGGCAGACATTGTGCAGCACCCTCTCCGCGCAGTCCGCGCAGTAGGTGCACTCATAACTGCAAATCCGCGCCTCCGCAGCCTCCGGCGGCAGATCCTTGTCGCACAGCTCGCAATTGGGGCGCAGTTCCAGCATCCTATTCTCCCTGATCCAGCCGCCACACTGCCCCCCTTCCCCGTGTCCCGCAAGCCCCGCCACCGGCTCTCGCGCCGCGCCCCCGCTCGGCGCCACGCACGGGCGGCAAGCCGGGGCAGCCCCGCTGCATCCCCGCGCGGGCGGGAGCCGCCCCTGCGGCATAGCGCCAAAGCCCCTGAATCCACGCAAATCCCGCGGTTTTCCCGCCCAAGCCGGATTGCGCAAAACCCAACATTCCCTATAGTGCGCGCTCCACAAGCCGCGACAGGAGCCACCAGCCATGGCCGACATCAAAGTGGGCATCATCATGGGCAGCCAATCCGACTGGCCGACCATGAAGGAAGCCGCCAATATCCTCGATGAACTGGGCGTTGAATACGAGGCGAAAATCGTCTCCGCCCACCGCACCCCGGACCGGCTGTGGAGCTACGGCAAATCCGCAGCAGACCGCGGCCTGCAGGTGATCATCGCAGGCGCGGGGGGCGCCGCTCACCTGCCCGGCATGGTCGCCTCCAAGACCCGCGTTCCTGTTGTGGGCGTGCCGGTCCAGACCCGCGCCCTGTCGGGCGTCGACTCGCTTTATTCCATCGTGCAGATGCCCAAGGGTTTTCCGGTCGCCACCATGGCGATCGGGTCCGCCGGTGCCGCAAACGCAGGCCTGATGGCCGCAGGCATCCTGGCGCTGCAGGACGCAGACCTCGCCCAGCGGCTGGACGACTGGCGCGACGCCCTCTCCGCATCCATCCCCGAGGAACCCTCCGATGACTGACGTGCTCGCCCCCGGTTCCACCATCGGCATTCTCGGCGGCGGCCAGCTCGGCCGGATGCTCTCGGTGGCAGCCTCCCGCCTCGGCTTCAAGACCCACATCTTTGAGCCCGGCGCCAACCCGCCCGCAGGCCATGTCGCCGACCGCGTGACCACCGCAGGCTACGAGGACGCCGAGGCGCTGGCTGCCTTCGCCGCCTCCGTCGATGTGATCACCTATGAGTTCGAAAACATCCCGACCTCCGCGCTGGACCTGCTGGAATCGCAAAAACCGATCCGTCCGGGCCGCGAGGCGCTGCGCATCAGCCAGGACCGGCTGACGGAAAAGACCTTCCTGCAGGACCTCGGCCTCCAGACCGCGCCTTTTGCCGACATCACCGACCAGGCCAGCCTCGACGCGGCGCTGGCGGAGATCGGCGCGCCGTCGATCCTGAAAACCCGCCGCTTCGGCTATGACGGCAAGGGCCAGGCCCGCATCAAGGCACCGGAAGACGCAGGCGAGGCGCTCGCGTCCATGGCCGGCGCCCCCTCGATCCTCGAAGGCTTCGTCAATTTCAGCCACGAAGTCTCCGTCATCGCCGCCCGCGGCACCACCGGCGAGATCGCCTGTTTCGATCCCGGCGAGAACGTCCACCGCGACGGCATCCTGCACACCACCACCGTGCCGGCGAAACTCAGCACCGGCCAGCGCATGGACGCGGTGCTGATGGCAGGCAAGATCCTGAACGCGCTCGAATATGTCGGCGTCCTCGGCGTCGAGCTGTTCGTCACGCCCGCAGGCCTGATCGTCAACGAGATCGCCCCGCGCGTCCACAACTCCGGCCACTGGACACAGAACGGCTGCACCGTGGATCAGTTCGAACAGCACATCCGCGCGGTCGCGGGCTGGCCGCTGGGCGACGGCCAGCGCCACTCCGACGTGGTGATGGAAAACCTGATCGGCGATGACGTGGACCGCTTGCCTGAACTGGCGAAAGAGGCGGACTGCGCCATTCACCTCTATGGCAAGGCAGAGGCCAAGCCGGGCCGCAAAATGGGCCATGTGAACCGGGTGGTGAAACCGCAGGCCTAGGGACCAGGCCGCCAAGGCTGGGGGCGCTGCCCCCAGACCCCCGGGATATTTCCGGCCAGAAGAAGCAGGCGGCTTCAGGCGAGGCCGTTTTTTATGGTCTCCGCGTTCATCCAATGCACCTCTGTCTGCACGTGATCCGCCCGGACGTACTTTGCCAGCAGCGTCTGCATTTCCGCCTCGCCAAACCCTCTGGCAGCACGGATCACAAACCCTTCCTGTGCCGCCAAATCCAGTGCAGAGATGGCCTCCCCTATCACCTGTTCTGACGGCGGGCCCTTGTACAGCACCGGCACGCTGACAATCCCCAATTCACCAAACCGGGCCAGCGTCTCCTCCCAGGCCTGGATCACGCCATCAACGATCCAGGCAAACCCCAGGAAGTAACTGGGCAGCGCGGAATAGTTGATGGCATGGCGGGCATAGAGATACTCACCAACAATCCTCTCTCCCTCCGCCAGGACCGGAGAGATGCCTGCAGAAAAGGCCTTCATCCAATCCCGCGACGGATGATACCGCGCATCGGGACTGCGCGGATGGCAGCCGCCGGAATGGATCGTGGTGTTCTCGCCATCCATCTTTTCGGTAATCACCACCTGCGCCTCCGCCATCAGCGCAGCAGAGCTCTGCAATATCTTGTCGTCATTGGTGGCGCCGGGGGATTGCGGCAGATGAAATGTGCGGCCGTATTTTCGCGTCATATAGGTAACTAGCAGTTGGTGAAATCGTTATCCCGCAACCTATCCGTGCTTCGCCTCCGCGACAAGGCGGCAGGGTGAAACCGGCCCCGCCGGTTTCAAGCGCCGCAAAGAGGGCCTTTTGGCCTGATGCGCGGCGCAGCTACCCCAGGAACCGGGACGCAACCCCGCCGGACATATAGCTGACCTGCCCACCGGCGATTGTCGCCGCAACCCGCTGAGTCTGTTTGTCCAGCACCAGAATATCAGCCCGCTTGCCGGCCTCCAGTGTGCCGAGGTCGGTGAGGCCCAGCAACTGCGCAGGCCCCTCCGCCACCAGCCGCCACGCCCCCGCCAGATCCAGCAGGCCGGAGCGTTCCAGCATCAGCGCCGCACGCCGCGGGCTGGGATAGTGGTAGTCCGAGGCCAGCGCATCGCACAGCCCCATCGCGATCAGCTCGACGGCGGAGGCATTGCCCTTGTGCGAGCCGCCCCGCACCACGTTGGGCGAGCCGAGGATCACCGGATCGCCCGCCGCCCGCGCCGCCTCCGCCGCCTCCAGCGTCTCGGGGAACTCGGCAATCCGGGCGCCGCGCTCGCGCCAGACGGCGCGGTCCTCTGCGGTCTGATCGTCATGGCTGCCCAGCCGCACGTCCAGCGCCGCCAGTTCCGCACAGAGCGCATCCAGCCCGCCCGGCACCTCATCCCGGCGCGCGTGCATGTCCTTCAGCATCTGCCAGTGGACCTCCGGGTTGCGCCCCGCCTTCAGCGCCTGGCCGGTCAGCCGCGGCGGTTTCTTGCCCGCCGCCAGCCGCTCATGCGGCAAGTGGTCGTTGAACACCACATAGGGCACCTGCCACTCGGCCACCTTTGCGGCCAGCCCGGCGTAATCCTCCAGCATGTGGACCTCGAACCGCAGCTGCGGCAGCAGATCGGTCACGACCGAGCCGCGCACCGCCTTGACCGCCTCGAACACCTGCGCCGCAAACTCCGGCCCGCGCAGGCCGCCTTCCCAGGAATAGAACTGTGCCAGCACCGCGGTGGTGATGCCGTTGGCCGCCAGTTCCGCCTCGGCGGCCACGACCCCCTCCACCATCTGCTTCATCGCCCCGCGGCGCGGCGCCAGGTGGCGCTCGAACCCGTCGCCATGGGCGTCCACGATCCCCGGCAGCACCAGATAGCCGGTCAGGTCCACAACCCGCCCGGCGGGCGCCTCCGCCACCAGCCCGTCCGCAAAGGCCAACTCGCCGCCGCGCTCCAGCCCGCCGGGGCGCAGCACATCGCCGCCCTGCAAGGTCAGTTCTAAAGTCATTCCTCTGCCTCTTCACAGCCGCCATTCAGCTGGCAGGCCTCGCCGATAATCTCTTCCACCGCCGCCAGCCAGGTCAGCGAGGGCTCAAACCGCCCCTCCTCCAGGAAATGCAGCGTCTGCGCCATCACCTGCGGGTTGTTCATCATGTAGGTGTGGGTGACCGGCAGCGTCAGATGCGCGGCCATGCCCTCAACCTTGGTGCTCTCGACCGAGACCTTGCCGTCGTCCGCTCCGGGGATCAGCGAGGAGAACACCGGGTTCAGCGTCTCATTCCCGGCAATCACCCCCAATTCGAACTTCACCGGCGGCAGGCGCCGCGGCAGGCTCTCCGCCCCGGTGCCTAGCTGCAGGCCGGCGGGACCGTTCAAGAGGCCGAAGACCTCCCAGTCTCCCAGCTCATCCACCAGCTCGCTGCCCTGGTTGGGCGGCCCCATCATCACCACCCGGCCCAGGTTTTGCGGGTGGTTATCCTGCAGCCAGTACCGCAGCAGGATGCCGCCCATCGAGTGGCTGACCACATGCGTCTTCTGCCCGCCGCAGGCCGCAAAGGCTTCCGGAAGCGTGTGCTCCGCCAGCACCTGGATGGTCTCCTCGGTCGAGGCATAGCCGGGCCGCACCACGCTGTATCCGCGCGACTGCAAGACCTCCTCAATCACCGCAAAGGAGGTTTCAGAGCGCGCCAGCCCGTGCAGCAGGATCACGCAATCGGCCGCCGCAGGCAGCGGCAGCAGCGCCGCAGCGGCGGCAAGCAGGGGTTTCAATAGATCACGCATGACGCCCAGATAAGCGCAAGCGGCAGCACAGGGAAGCCCCCGCGTCTACTTGGCGGCCTCGACCTTGCGCCCGGGCGCCAGCCGCACCACCAGCGCAATGCCGCCCAGCACCGCGGCGCTGCCGAAGACCAGCCGCAGACCGATGCTTTCGCCCAGCAATGCCGCACCCGCAAGGATCGCAATCACCGGCACGCTCAGCTGCACCGTGGCCGCCACCGCGGGCAGGATCTGCGGCAGCAGCCGGTACCACAGCGCATAGCCCATGCCGGAGGTGACCGCGCCCGACAGCACCGCCAGAGACGCGCCGTAAGCGCTGACCGTGCTGCCGCCCAGCCACAGCGCAACCGGCAGGAACATTGCTGTCGACCACAGGAAATTCACCGCCGTCGCCGCCAGCGGCTGCGCCGCACCGCGGCCCAGGATGCTGTAGATCCCCCAGCCCAGGCCCGCCGCCGCCATCAAGAGCGACGCGCCCAAGGGCGCCGTGCCGGAGCCGTCGGGCCAGACCACATAGGCCAGCCCCAGAAACGCCAGCACTGCGCCCGCCACCTGGCCCGCGCCGACCGGCGTGCCCCGCACCGCGCCCCACAGGAACATCGACACCTGCACCACCCCGAACAGCACCAGCGCGCCAAGGCCCGCATCAAGCTGCTGATAAGCCAGCGAAAACCCGGCAATATAAAGCGTCAGCGCCGCACCGCCCTTCAGGCTCGCTGCCAGCCCCTGCCGCACCGCCAGCCCCTGCACCCGGCACAGGACCACCAGCATCGCCGCGCCGGAGGCCAGCCGCAGCAGCCCGAAACTGCCCGCATCCATATGCCCGTCCCCGATCGCCAGCCGGCTGAGGATGGAATTCGCGGCAAAGGCCGCCATGGTGAGGGAGACAAGAAGAAACAGGCGCATGAAATCCAGCTACAACGCCAGCCGGCACCGCACCAGCGGTTTCTCGGTGTCCGCCGCTGACCCTCAGCGCCGGTCCTGCACGAAGTCCAGGTCCAGGTCCGGCAGGCGATCCAGCGGGTAGTCGGGATGCAAGGTCCAGATATTTTCGTGGTCGAGTTCCAGCGGGCGCAGGGTGCCGCCCGGAAAAGCCCGTGTCCTCAGCGCCAGCGCGATGTCCGACATCGCACCGGGATTATCGCGGAAGTAGGAGTGGCCTGCCCCGGCCGCGCCCTCGACGCGGATGAAATGCACCAGCCCCACCTTCTTCAGCGACGCCAGTTCGCCCGGGGCAAAATCGGTGGCATCCAGCCGCCCGAACCGCGATTCCCGAGTCAGGACCGACGCCAGCGCCAGCGCCTGATCCTCAGGGTTGATGTAGACGTTGACCTGTTCGAAGGCTGCAAAGACCCGCTCGCTCATCAGCCGCTGCCGCACGAAGCCCACATCAATGTCGGGCGCCGCCAGGATCAGGGTGCCGGTTTTCAGGGTAAGCTTAGGCTGCAGGCCGCGCCCCCGCTCGCGGATCACCAGCTCGCGCAGCGCGGTGGTGGCCAGATCGCTGCCGCGGGAATGGGCAACGATGTCAATGTCCTCCACCTCCGGAACCGAGGCCAGCAGGTCCAGTGTTTCCTTCAGGTGAAACACCGAAAAATCCCCCGCCTCCCGGTCCCGGAAATACTTGAACAGGCCGGAACTGCCCGCGGGCCAGGAGAACATCATCGGCACCGAGCGGCGCCCGGCATAGTGCCAGATATTGGCCAATGTGGTCAGCGCATCGTCGAAGTCATTGTTGAAACCGTGCACGAACAACAGAATGCGGCCGGTTCCGGCCCGCCTGACTTCTGCCGCCACCGCTTTCCGGAACGCAGCCGAGTAGGCGGCATATTCGCGCTCCGCCCGCGCCTCGGTCACCACCCGGCCCTCCCGCCGCTCGGCCGGCAATGGCGTCTTGGAAAAGCGGATGCCGTCACGGTAACCCGCCACCTTCAGCCGCGGCAGCCGCCCCTTTCCATCGGCATGGGTCAGCGCCACCAGTTCCGGCCAGTCCTGAACCCCTGTGAACTGAACCTGCGCCGCCCCGAAGGCCATGGAGTCCGACCGTTCCGCCAGATAGGTCACGGTCCCGTCCCCGTTCAGCCGCTGCGACCGGTTGGTGACATAGAGCAGCCGCGGCGCCACCGTGCGCTGCGCCTCGGGCACCTTTTCCGCCTGGTAATTGAGCCCGGTTGAATACAGGTTGGGCGGCTTGGCCAGCCGGTCCGCCGGCGAAACCGAACAGCCGGCGATCAGCAGGGCAAGCAGGAGACGGGCCAGCATCGGCCCCGCCGGTACCGCCATTTGCCGGACCCTCCCTGTTGCGCGTCTCTCAAAAAGCTAGCCCGCCCCGCCATACCCGGCCACTGAAATCTTCACGTCAGCTGCCCGCGGCAGCGAACGCGGCAAAAGGCTGTCCGCAAAAGCGCATCAATCTCATCCGCCTCTTCCGGTCTTTGACCCCTGCTGAAATCCGGCCCAACAACCATCCCAAACCTCCCGCTTCTTTCTGGTCCCAAATACCCGCGCCGCAGGCAGGCCCGCAAGGCGGGCCTTCTTCCCCCCTCAAAACGAAAAGGGGCCGCCCGAAGGCAGCCCCAAAGTCATCCGGATGGATGGCTGATGCTTACATCATGCCGCCCATGCCGCCCATGCCGCCCATGTCGGGCATGCCGCCGGCTGCCGCGCCTTCTTTGGCGGGCTTGTCGGCAACCATGGCTTCGGTGGTGATCAGCAGGCCAGCAACCGAGGACGCGTCTTCCAGCGCGGTGCGGGTCACCTTGGCCGGGTCGATCACGCCGAAGGAGAACATGTCGCCATATTCACCGGTCTGCGCGTTGTAGCCGAATGCGCTGTCCGCGGATTCGCGGATCTTGCCTGCAACCACGGCACCGTCGACGCCTGCGTTCTCGGCGATCTGGCGCAGCGGCGCTTCGATGGCCTTGCGGACGATGTTGATGCCCGCGTTCTGGTCAGCGTTGGCGCCTTCCAGGCCTTCCAGGCCTTTGCCGGCCTGCACCAGGGCAACACCGCCGCCGACGATCACGCCTTCCTGCACAGCAGCGCGGGTCGCGTTCAGCGCATCGTCCACACGGTCCTTGCGCTCTTTCACTTCCACTTCGGTCATGCCGCCGACGCGGATCACGGCCACGCCGCCTGCCAGTTTGGCAACGCGTTCCTGCAGCTTCTCGCGGTCGTAGTCAGAGGTGGTCTCTTCGATCTGGGTGCGGATCTGGGCAACACGTGCTTCGATCTCGGCCTTCTCGCCAGCGCCGTCGACGATGGTGGTTTCGTCTTTGGTGATGGTGATTTTCTTGGCGGTGCCCAGCATGTCCATGGTGACGGACTCGAGCTTCATGCCCAGATCCTCGGAGATCACCTGGCCGCCGGTCAGGATCGCGATGTCCTGCAGCATGGCCTTGCGGCGGTCGCCGAAGCCCGGCGCCTTGACGGCTGCGATTTTCAGGCCGCCGCGCAGCTTGTTGACAACCAGGGTTGCCAGCGCTTCGCCTTCGACGTCCTCAGCAATGATCAGCAGCGGCTTCTGCGACTGGATCACCTGCTCCAGCAGCGGCACCATCGGCTGCAGCGAAGACAGTTTCTTCTCGTGCAGCAGGATCATGCAGTCTTCCAGATCCGCGACCATCTTGTCGGGGTTGGTGACGAAATAGGGCGACAGGTAGCCGCGGTCGAACTGCATGCCCTCGACCACGTCGGTCTCGGTTTCCATGCCTTTGTTCTCTTCGACGGTGATGACGCCTTCGTTGCCGACTTTCTGCATCGCGTCGGCGATCTGGCGGCCGATTTCAGCTTCGCCGTTGGCGGAGATGGTGCCAACCTGCGCAACCTCGTCGGAGTCTTTCACTTCGCGGGCCATGTCCTTGATGCCCTGCACGACTTTGGCGGTTGCCAGGTCGATGCCGCGCTTCAGGTCCATCGGGTTCAGGCCGGCTGCAACCTGCTTCAGGCCTTCTTTGACGATCGCCTGGGCCAGAACGGTTGCGGTGGTGGTGCCGTCGCCGGCTTCGTCGTTGGTGCGGGAAGCAACTTCCTTCACCATCTGGGCGCCCATGTTCTCGAACTTGTCTTCCAGTTCGATTTCCTTCGCCACGGACACGCCGTCCTTGGTGATGCGCGGTGCGCCGAAGGATTTGTCCAGAACCACGTTGCGGCCTTTCGGGCCCAGGGTCACTTTCACGGCGTCAGCCAGAATGTTGACGCCTTTCAGCATGCGGTTGCGGGCATCGGTGTCGAATTTGACGTCCTTAGCAGCCATTTTTCACTCTCCTAGAGAAATTCTGTGTGTTTCAGCGATAGTGGGATCAGAGAAGCCGGACGGCTTACTCGATGATGCCCATGATGTCGCTTTCCTTCATCATCAGCAGTTCTTCACCGTCGACGGTCACTTCGGTGCCGGACCATTTGCCGAACATGATGCGGTCGCCAGCGGACACGGCCATCTCGATCAGCTCGCCGCTGTCCTTGCGGGCGCCTGCGCCGCATGCAACCACAACGCCTTCGCTCGGCTTTTCCTTGGCGGAATCGGGGATGATCAGGCCGCCCGCGGTTTTCTCTTCGCTTTCGGTGCGGCGCACCAGCACGCGGTCATGAAGCGGTTTCAATGCCATCTTTGCAGCTCCTTAAAAAGGCTCAAAGGTTGTTATCAGTTGGACCTCCGCCTCCCCGGCGGGGCCGTTATCACTCAACAGGTCTGAGTGCTAACGAGGGGAAGCTAGGAATGCCCCCGCATGTTGTCAACACGGAATCAGTAAAAAAATGAAGGCGCCGCAGCGCCCCCTGTTCTGCATTGGATTTTCGCTTATGCAGCCTTGTCTTTCAGGTGCGGAAAGCTGTCCTTGAAGCGGCCGAATTTATGCGCGCCGCAGCTGACCGGCGCATAGCGCGCGGGGTTTCCGGCACTGACGCAGCTGTCCAGCGGCTGGAACACCGCGTCCGCGTCGGCGTCGATGAAGAACGGGATCGAATAGCGTTCCCGGCCCGAGGCATTCACCACCCGGTGCAGGTTGGCCAGATACAGGTCATTGGTCAGCCGCTGGATCAGGTCGCCGATGTTGATGACAAATGTCCCGGCAATCGGCGGCCCCTCGACCCACTGGCCGTCGCGGTTCATCACCTGCAAGCCGCCCACATCGTCCTGCGCCAGGATGGTCAGGCTGCCGTAATCCGTATGCGCGCCGATCCCCATCACGCTTTCGTCGATCCGGCCCTCCTGCGGCGGGTAGTGCAGCAGCCGCTGGATGGTGATCGGGTTCTGCATCCGCGGCGCAAAGAAATCCGCCTCCAGGTCCAGGCTGACCGCAATCGCCCGCATCAGCCGCTGCGCCAGGCCCTTCATCTCCTGATGATAGCAATAGACCGCGCGTTCAAATTCCGGCCGCGCCGCGGGCCACAGGTTGGGGCCGAAGAACGGCGCGTCCCCGGCAGAGCCTTCCGGCCCGGTATCGAAGCACTCTTTCAGATCCTTGGTCTTCTTGGGGTCGGTGTTCTCGCCAAAGATCTCGATATAGCCGCGCAGGGCAAGGCCCGACTTGGAGATATGCAGGTCCATCTTGTCCTGCAGCGGCAAGTCGAAGAACGCCCGGGTTTCCTCAAAGGCGCCGTTCACAACCGCCTCCGGCACCCCGTGGTTCTTCACGTAAAAGAAGCCGACGTTGGTCAGCGCCCAGCGGATGTCCTTTGCCACCTCAAACAGGCTGCCGCCCGTGTTCAGCGCGCTGATGTCGATCACCGGGATCTTGTCGAAAGAGACTCGCTGCGCCCGCAGCCGGTCCTGAAGCCGGTCGATGTCCTGATCTGCCATTGCTCTCTCCCCTTGTGCAAAGCTGGGGCAGTCATCGGCTGACAGGACCCCGCGCTCAACAGGGAAAAAATGCAACTGACATGAATCTGATTAACTCAAGGGGCGATAATTTCCTGCAAAATATGGGCTGTACACAACTGAACGCATTAGCCGGCAACAGCACAAAGCCGCCACATCACTTCCCCTCCCAGCTCTCCGCCCAATGCACCAGCCCCGCGCGGCCTTCATCGGTCAGCTGATAGATGCCGGTCGCCACCCGTTCGAACCAGCCATAGTGGTTCCTGGCCATCAGCTGGGTTGCGCGCGCGACGCCGGTGACGCGGGCCACTTCCGCCCCCTTGCAGGCGCCCGCCCCGGCCAGATGCGCGGCGCAGGCCAGCGCGTCCTGGCGGTAGGCGGTGACAATGCCGTGCCGTGTGGCGCCGCCCGCGTTGGGGTCGCCGCGCAAGGTTTGAAATTCGCGCAGCAGCCGCGTCTGCTTCTTCTTCGACTTGCGGGGGCTGTAGGGGCCGGGATCGCAATGCACCTCTGCGCGCCCGTCCGCCAGAACCGTGATGAGGCCCAGCCCCAGCCGCCGGCACATCGCCAGATTGTCCTTCATCATCCGCCGCGCCTGCCGTCCGCCGGGCCGCGGCACCGCGATATAGACATGGTCGGTGATGGCCAGCCGCGCGATCGCCTGGTGGAACAGCGACAGCGAAAACTTCAGCTTCAGCTCGACAATCACCGGCGGCTCAGCGCCGCGCACAGCCACCACATCGGCAGCGCCCACCTCGCCCTTTACGGCATAGCCCTGGGCCTCCAGCAGCGCCTTCACCGGCGCATACAGCTGATCCTCGCGTTCCATGCCCCATGACTGGCAGGAAGCGCTCGGCTTGGCAATCCGCCGCCCGGTTTTACAGGGCAACGCAGGGTTTTACATTGCCGGCACCCCTGCCCCGCCCTAGGCTCATAAGTCCAGGCCAATAGTTCAGGAACCCCGGGGAAAGGGCGCGTGATGAAACGGATTGCACTGGCACTTGCGCTGATGCTGCAGGCCACCGCCGGTTTTGCCGCCTGCCGCGGCATCGACTACCGCGACCACCTGCCACCCCAGACCCAGGCGCAGCTGGACCGCGAAATGGCCGCCACCCCGTTTTCCCAAGGCAACCACTGGGTCGCCACCAAGGGAAGCCGCACCATTCATGTGATCGGCACCATGCACGGCGGCGATGCCCGCATGGCCGGGGTGATGCGCAAGCTGCGCCCGGCGCTGCTGTCGGCGCAGGCGATCTACCTGGAAACCTCGGACCAGGACATGGAGCGGCTGGACCGGATGCCGCCTTCGATGGCACGCAGCTTCCTGCTGCCGCAGGGGCGCGAGCTGCGCCACCTGCTGGCCCCCGATGCCTGGCAGCGGTTCAAGCTGACCGCCCAGGTCAGCGGCGCCAGCCTGGAAACCATGAACCGGATGCAGCCCTGGGCGATCTCGATGTTCCTGGTGCAAAGCGGCTGCCGCCCCTACGGCTTCGGCCTGCGCCGCGGGCTGGACGACCGGATCGCCGATTTCGCCCGCCGCAAGCGGATTCCCATAGGCGCGCTGGAAACCCCGGAGCAGGCGCTGGCGGCCATATCCGGAATGCCGCTGCGGGACCAGGCCCGGATGCTGGAGCTGGAACTGCAGCTGGTGCAGTCCGACAAGCCCGAGGACGCCACCCCGGTTGAGGCCTATTTCGACCAGAGCGTCTGGACCTCCTTCGTGCTGGCGCCCTGGATCAGCGCCCAGTACAGCAGCTTCACCCGTGCCGAGACCACCCGCCTGTGGGCCCAGTACAACCGCCGCCTGCTGGACCAGCGCAACATCCGCTGGATGAAGGTGATCCAGGCCGCCCGCCAGGACCGCTTCGTGATCGCAGTAGGCGCCGCACACCTGCCGGGTAAAAACGGCCTCTTGAACCTGCTCAAGGCACAGGGCTTCAGCCTAGCCCGCGCCCCGTGGTAGGCTGCGGCAAACCTGCCCTCCAATTCACGTTTCAGGACTTTTCTTCATGCGTTTCATTCTCGCCTTTACTTTCCTGCTGCTGCCTGCAACGCTCTGGGCCGCCTGCACCGGCACCGACCAGCGGCTGGCGCTGAGCGCCAGCGAACGGGCCGCCGTTGAGACCCGGGTCGCGGCCACACCGTTTGCCGAGGGCAACCACTGGATCGCCCGCCGCGGCAGCCGCAGCGTGCATGTGATCGGCACCATGCACATCAATGACCCGCGGCTGGACGCGGTGACCGCCGCGCTGACACCGCTGATTGCCGAGGCCGACATTCTGCTGCTGGAAGGCACCAAGCGCGAGGAGGCCGAGTTGATGGCCGCCATCGGCCGCGACCCGTCGCTGACCCTGATCACCGAAGGCCCCAGCCTGATCGACCGGCTGCCGCCTGCCGAATGGGAGGACCTGGCCGCCAAGGCCCGCGCCAATGGCGTCGCGCCCTGGATGGCCGCCAAGATGCGGCCCTGGTTCCTGGCCGTCTCGATGGCGGTGCCGCCCTGCCTGCGCACCTCGCCGGAGAGCACCAACGGCTTGGATAAGCGGCTGGAACAGGTCGCCGGTGAGGCCGGCACCGAAACCCGGGCGCTGGAAAGCCCGATGACCCTGTTCGAGGTGTTCAACAGCGAGCCGCTGGAGGAGCAGGTCCGCCAGCTGCGCGCCTATCTGACGCTGCTGGGCGGCGAACAGGACGCCATCTTCACCATGATCGAAAGCTATTTCGACGAACAGGCGCTGACCTATTTCACTATTTACGAGCGCGACTTCCTGCAGTCGGATGCGCTGCCGCCTGAGGAAACCCGCCGGATCTGGCAGGAATCGATGGAGGCCATGCTGAACAACCGCAACCGCGCCTGGATCCCGGTGATCGAGGCGGCGGAGGGCGATCTCATCGTGGCCGCTGCCGGTGCGCTGCACCTGCCCGGCAAAAACGGCGTGCTGAACCTGCTGCAGCAAGCGGGCTACACGCTGGAACGCGCGCCGTTCTGAGCCCCGTCCCGAACACAACGCCGCATTGCAGCATCAGCGGGGTGACAAGCCTGCGCGCCAGCCCTATAAGGCGCGCAAATCCCGCCTTTCTGACCTTATGCATGAACAGGACAGCCCCATGACCATCCAAGTTTTCGGCCACAAGTCCCCCGACACCGATTCCACCGGCTCCCCCATTGTCTGGGCCTGGTACCTGAACGAGGTGAAAGGCGTCGCCGCCGCGCCCAAGCTGCTGGGCGAGCCGAACACCGAAGCCGCCTTCATGCTGCAGCGCTGGGGCCTGGAAAAGCCGGAAATCATCGCCGACGTGGCTGATGATGCGGCGGTTGTCATCGTCGACACCAACAACCCGGCTGAGCTGCCCGCCAACATCAACGGCGCCGACGTGCAGGCAATCATCGACCACCACAAGCTGGTCGGCGGCCTGGAAACCAAAGGCCCGATCGACATCACCATCCGCCCGCTGGCCTGCACCGCCACCATCATGCACGACCTGATGGGCGACGACGCCGCCAAGATGCCGGAAGCCGTCAAGGGCGCGGCGCTGACCTGCATCCTGTCCGACACGCTGGAATTCCGCTCCCCCACCACCACCGCCCATGACAAGGCCGTGGCCGAAAAGCTGGCGGGTGAGCTGGGCATCAATATCGCCGACTACGCGGCGGAGATGTTTGCCGCCAAATCCGACGTCTCCTCCTTCTCCGATGCGGAACTGATCCGCATGGACTCGAAAGAGTACGAGGTCGACGGCACCAAGTTCCGCGTCTCCGTTCTGGAAACCACCGCGCCGGGCGTGGTGCTGGACCGCAAGGCGTCGCTGATGGAGTCGATGACCTCCGTCGCGGCTGAGGACGGCGTCGATCAGGTGCTGCTGTTCGTGGTCGACATCTTGAACGAGGAAGCCACCCTGCTGGTCCCGAACGATCTGGTCAAGACCGTTGCCAGCAAGTCCTTCGGCGCAGATGCGGCCGGCGACACCGTGGTGCTGCCGGGCATCATGTCCCGCAAGAAGCAGATCATTCCGAACCTCAAGGTCTGATCGCAGCCATCTGGCAAACGGACAAAAGGCGCCCCGCGGGGCGCCTTTTTCGTTGCGGTTGCGCTTTGGGCCGACAGCTAGGGCTGCGTCACCAGTCCCAGACGGTTGCCGTGCAGCCAGCAGTAAGAGCTGGTCAGATGCTGCACCACCGGCGATTTCACACCCTCGAACAAGAGAACATCGTGGTCCAGCGCGTCGCGGTAGACCGCGTCATAGAACCCGGCTTCGCCGATATGCAGCATCGGGAACAGGGTCACCTGTGCCGGGTGCCCGCGGCTTTTGAAAACATGGCGGGCGGACCTCAGCCCCGTGAAAGACCGTTCTATGAATTGCATCCGGCTCTTTTTCTTCACTTGAAATTCCGCAAGCAGGCTATACTGCCAGTTGCTGATTGGAAATGTCCTGCGGCGGCATGAACTCCCCGGCCACTGGCCTTATGCCGCGGTCTCTGCCATAGCTGGCGGCAAAGACCCCACGCGCGAAGGCCCGGACATGACCCAGATCATCAACTCCCTTTCCGAAGTTTCCAGCCGTTACAAGGCACTGTTCGTGGACCTGTGGGGCTGCGTGCACAACGGCATCACCGCCTTTCCCGATGCGGTGGCGGCGCTGAAGGCCTACCGCGAGGCGGGCGGCATCGTGGTGCTGGTGACCAATTCGCCGAAACCGCGCGCGGGTGTCGCGGCGCAGCTGGGGCAGTTCAACGTGCCGGCGGACGCCTATGACACCATCTCCACCTCCGGCGATTCCGCGCGGGCGGCGATGTTCACCGGCGCGGTCGGCAACAAGGTCTATTTCATGGGCGAATGGGAACGCGATGCGGGCTTCTTCGAACCGCTGCACGTGATCCATAATCCGGTGGAGATCACCCGGGTGCCGCTGAAAGAGGCCGAGGGCATCGTCTGCTGCGGGCCCTTCGATACCATGGCGGACCCGGAGGTGAACCGGGCGGATTTCCTCTATGCCAAGCAGATGGGCATGAAGCTGTTGTGCGCCAACCCGGACATCATCGTCGACCGCGGCGAGAAGCGCGAGTGGTGCGCGGGGGCGCTGGCGCGGCTTTATACCGGGATGGGCGGCGAGAGCCTGTATTTCGGCAAGCCGCATCCGCCGATCTATGACCTGGCCCGGCTGCGGCTGCAGGAAGTGGCCCCGGGGATTGCCGATTCCGAGATCCTGGCGATCGGCGACGGGCCGCATACGGATATTGCCGGCGCCATGGGCGAAGGCATCGATTCCCTGTTCATCACCGGCGGGCTTGCGGCCAGAGAGACAAAGACATCAGTCCAGCCGGACCCGGATGCGCTGGCGGCCTATCTGGCGCAGGAGCAGTCCGCGCCGACCTATGCCATTGGTTTTCTGCGGTAAATCCGGCACCCGGCACCCCCGCTGGCTGACCCGGCCTTGCAACCCTGCCCGCACCGGGCAGGGTTTTCTTTTGTCAGAAATGTCTTGATTTTCTGCAACTGCAAAGTAATAAAGTTGCGCAAGCGGCCACGGTGGCGCGCAAAAGTTACAACGCCAAGCGGTCGAATGATGCGATCAGAGCCGAGGCGAACGGAGGATGAGATGTTGGACAACATGCCGCGCGGAACCATCTGCATCGAAGACATCGAGATGGGCATGGTGCGTTACCTGCGCAAAGTCATCACCGATGAGGACATCGAGAAGTTTGCCCAGGTGTCGACCGACCGCAATCCGGTGCATCTGGATGACGATTACGCCCAGGACACCATTTTCGAGGGCCGGATCGCGCACGGGATGCTGACCGCCGGACTGATCTCTGCGGTGATCGGCGAGCAGCTGCCCGGCCACGGCACCATCTACATGAGCCAGTCGCTGAAGTTCCTGGCGCCGGTGCGCCCGGGCGATCTGGTGCTGGCGGAGGTCGAGGTGACCGACATCGTGATCGACAAGCGCCGGGTCAAGCTGGACTGCCGCTGCATCGTCGACGGCAAGAAGGTTCTGGTGGGCGAGGCCATGGTGATGGCGCCGTCGCGCAAGTTCGACTGAGTTTTCCGGTTCACAGCAGTTTCAGCCGCCGGGGGCCTTTGCCCTTGGCGGTTTTTTCCTTGCTGGCCTCTGCTGTTCCGCTCTTTCCGTTCGGTTCTGCGCTGTGTCCCGATTAAGGGGGCGGCGCCGCCGGGTGGAGGTGGACAGACCCCGCCGGGGGCCTGCTCGGACAAGCTCGCTTGGACGACCCCCTTTTTTTCAGGGCCGGTCTCCGGGTGTTGCGCAGGCAGCCTCACAGATGCCTGCGCCTCGTATCATGGCCCCGCGCGCGGGAACCATGGCGGGGGATCGCGATCTTCCGGGAGTATGGCAGAGGGGCGTGAGGATTGCGTGAAGGGGGCGTACGGTGGATGCGCAACACCCTGCGGTGTGTCGCGTCTATGGCCTGATGCTGAGGGCGGGCGCCTGCCCGCGGGGTGGCGCTGCTACGCCTGTTCGGGGCAGTTTATCCCTGCACCTTCCGTACGAGTTAACGAGGGCGCACTGCCCTCTCGGAAGCGCCAGCCCGATGGGGCGGGCAGGCGCTCGCCCGGCGGCGCTGCGCGCCTTGTTCCGGGCGGGGGTGCGTGTGCTCTGCCCCTCCCCCGCCACTGCCCGCTTGAACCGCCGCGCGGCTGCGGGTACGGATGCGCCATGCGTATCGTCAGAGATTATGAATTCGTCGAAGTGCAGGACCGGGGCGCCACCGTCGCCATCGGCAACTTTGACGGCGTGCACCTGGGCCATCAGTCGGTGATCGAGCTGGCCCGCAAGGCCGCCCCCGGGGCGCCTTTGGGGGTGATGACATTCGAGCCGCACCCGCGCGAGTATTTCGCGCCGGACAGCCCGCCGTTCCGGCTGATGCGGGCCGAGACCCGCGCCCACCGGCTGGAGAAGCTGGGGGTGGAGCGGCTCTATGAGCTGAACTTCAACACCGCGCTGTCGAGCCTGACGCCGGAGGAGTTCGCCCGCGACGTGATCTCCGAAGGGCTGGGGCTGGCGCATGTGGTGGTGGGTGCCGATTTCTGTTTCGGCAAGGGCCGTGCAGGCAATGCCGAAGACCTGAAGCGGTTCGGCGCGCAGTACGGCTTTGGCGTCACCATCGCACCCTTGATGGAATATTCCGAGCACGCGGTGTCCTCCACCGCGATCCGCAACGCGCTGAGTGAGGGCCGGCCTGCGGACGCCAAGGAGATGCTGGGCCACTGGCACCGCATCGAGGGCACCGTAATCGGCGGCGAGCAGCGCGGGCGGGAGCTGGGCTTCCCCACCGCCAACATGTCGATCGACGGGCTGCACCAGCCGCGGTTCGGGGTTTATGCGGTGCTGGTCGATGTGCTGGAGGGGCCGCATGCGGGCAGCTATCACGGCGCGGCCTCGATCGGGGTCAGGCCAATGTTCGGCGGCGTGGTCCCGAATATCGAGACCTTCCTGTTCGATTTCTCCGGCGATCTTTACGGCGCGACTTTGTCGGTCGGGCTGGTCGCCTTCCTGCGGCCGGAGCTGAAATTCGACGGGCTGGAGGCGCTGATCGCGCAGATGGATGCGGATTGCGCCGAGGCGCGCGGGATACTGGCGGCGCTATGAAACCTGCAAAAGACGTCATTGACCGCTCCGGCCTGGGCGAGCGCTTCTGGGAGGAGAAGCCGCTCGACAAGATGAGCCAGAAGGAATGGGAAGCGCTGTGCGACGGCTGCGGCAAATGCTGCCTGAACAAGCTGGAGGATGAGGACACCGGCGAGGTCGCCCTGACCCGGGTGGCCTGCCGCCTGCTGGATGACAGCACCTGCCGCTGCGCACAGTATCCGATCCGCCACCAGTTCATCCCCGAGTGCATCGTGCTGAAGCCGGACAACCTGGACACCCACGCCTATTGGATGCCGGAAACCTGCGCCTACCGGCTGCTGTGGCAGGGCAAGCCTCTGCCGGAATGGCACCCGCTGCTGACCGGCACCCCCGAGAGCGTGCATGAGGCCGGGGTTTCGGTGCGCGGCTGGACGGTGTCGGAGTTCGAGATCGCCGAGGACGAGTGGGAAGACCACATCATCGACGAGCCCACCGGCTGAGCAAGCCGGTCCGCGACCGGCGCGCGACAGTTAAACAGAGATGCAATTTCAGGTTGCGCCACGAGGCGCCCCGCCCCCATGATGAGGCAATCCAACAGGGTTCCCCATGAGGAGGGCGGCAGATGCCATTCGAGCACGGCACCTATTTCAGCGAAAGAGAAGCCTACAAGGCCAGGGCCTTCCTTTCGACCCTGGGGCTGAGCAGCCGGCAGGCCAGTGAAATCCAGACCTGGCACCGGTACCAGCTGGGCAAGCAGCTGCTGATCTGGGCCACGGCGGGGACCTGCACCGGCATCGCTCTGGGGCTGCTGTTCGCCCGAATGTTCTGACCCGGCGTCCTGCCGGTACCGCCTTGGCATCGGGGGCGGAACTGCCTACTGCTTGGGGAAAGATTTCAGGCAGATCAGGGAACGTGACCGATGCATTTCGCCTCCGACAACTCCGGCCCGGTGCCGCAGCAGATCCTCGACGCGCTGGTGCGGGCCAACCAGGGCTATGCCATGGGCTATGGCGCGGATGCGGAAATGGCCGAGGTGACGGAGCGGATCCGCGGGATTTTCGAGGCGCCCGAGGCGGCGGTTTACCTGGTGGCCACCGGCACCGCCGCCAATGTGCTGGCGCTGTCGACACTGGCACAGCCCTGGCAGACGGTGTTCTGCACCAGGCCAGCCCATATCAACATGGATGAATGCAACGCGCCGGAGTTCTACTCGGGCGGCGCCAAGCTGACGCTGGTGACGGAGGCCGACAAGATGACCTCCGAGGGGCTGCGCGCGGCCATCGAGGGCGAGGAGACCCGCGGCGTGCACGGGCCGCAGCGGGGGCCGGTGTCGCTGACCCAGGTGACGGAGTTCGGCACCGTCTACAGCCTGCAGGAGCTGCAGGCGGTCTGCGGTGCGGCCAAGGAATACGGGCTGCCGGTGCATATGGACGGCGCGCGGTTCACCAATGCGCTGGTGTCCTTGGGCTGCACGCCGGCCGAGATGACCTGGAAAGCGGGCGTCGATGCGGTGTCCTTTGGCGGCACCAAGAACGGCTGCCTGGGGGTCGAGGCGGTGATTTTCTTTGATCCCAAACATGCGCAGGAGTTCGAGTACCGCCGCAAGCGCGGCGCGCATCTGTTTTCCAAGCACCGCTACCTGTCGGCGCAGATGCTGGCCTATCTGACTGATGATCTGTGGCTGGAAAACGCCCGCGCCGCCAATGCAAAAACCGCGCTGCTGGCCGAAGGACTGAAGGCGGCAGGAGCGCATTTCACCCATCCGGCGCAGGCCAACATGATCTTTGCCGCCCTGCCCCGCGGCAAGCATCAGGAGCTGTTTGCGGCTGGCGCCATCTACCACCTGTGGGACGGGCTGCTGCAGGGGCCGGAGCATGAGCTGGTCACTGCACGCTTCGTCTGCGACTGGTCGGTGCCGGAGGAAGATATCCGGGCGTTCCTGTCACTGCTTTGATTCTTGGCAGGGCGGCGGCTATCGCTTGCCCTGCGCCCAAAGGAGGGCGTCCTCCAGCCGGTCGTCGCCCCAGAATATCTCCCCTGCGACCGAGAAGCTGGGGGCGCCGAAGATGCCCAGCGCCAACGCCTCATCGGTTGCATCCGCGAGCATCTTGACCGTCTTGTCCGACACCGCCTCTGCCAGCACCCGGGCCGGGTCCTGGCCCGCGGCCTGCAGGCTGGCGGAGAGGTTCGGGTCCTCGCCCGCGGGCTGGCCGGCCTCGAACCAGCAGCGGTAGGCGGCCTGGGTATAGGCCTCGCCCCAGCCTTCCGCCGCGCCCAGCGCCGCCACCTGATTGGCCAGCACCAGTTCCGGCAGCGGATAAGGCGCGGGCAGCCGCACATGGAAGCCGTAGCGCTGCGCCCGGCGTTCGATGTCGCGCCACATGTAGGCGGTCTTTTCCGGCTTGTCCTTGAACGGGATGTTGTTCTGCACCGTCATCACGTGGCGCACGTTGAAGGGGCGCCAGCGGACGGGAATGCCAGCCTGCGCCGCCGCATCGCCGATCCGCATCACGGTGAGGTAGCTGTAGGTGCTGCCGATCGAATACCAGAAATCCAGTCCGGGCATGGGACCCTCCTGTCACTCTTTACCTATGGCAGAGTGTAACGGAGGTGCCGGATATTCCAAAGGCTGTCTGCCGCCGCTGGGGGGCAAGCTCCTGCTGCTGCGGCCCGTTTTACGGTAGGATTGCGGCTGAAGGCGCGGAGCTTTGTGCCGCGAAATGCGCCAGCTGCCGTGACTCGGCCGGCAGCACAGGCCCGGTGTTGCCGCCGGTTGGCCCCGACGGCATCTGGCCAAGCAGGGCGCGACACCCTGGTGAGGACGGGCCGGCCTTAGAACTTGCCGTTGTCGTTCTTCCACTCGCTGCGCGGGGGGATGGACTCAATGGTGTCCCAGTGTTCGGCGATCTTGCCGTCCTCAATGCGGTAGAGATCGTAGAAACTGGTGTGGGTGCCATTGCGCTGGCCTTCGCTGGCGCAAAGGACAAAATTGCCCTCTGCCAGCACCCGGTGGAGGTGCTGGTACTGGATCACGGGTGTGCCGTTCTGCGTGGCCGTGAGGGCTTTGCGCAGGGCGGGCAGACCGTCGGTCAGGTCCGGGTTGTGCTGGATGAGATCGGCGCGGACATAGTCCGGCAGCAGGTCCGGCTGCTGCTGGATCAACACCTGTTCGGTGTAGCTGCGCGCGAGGGCGCGGTTGTCTTCGGTTTTGTCCGGATCGGTGATCTCCGTGGCGCCGTCCTGCATCCCGCGCCCGGAGGGGTTGGGGCCGCGCAAGGGCTGGATGTTGTCCCAGTGCTCGACGGCCTTACCGTCCTCGAAGCGGAACACCTCAAAAGCCGCGCGCAGGGAGGAGAAATCGTATTCGATGTGGGCAAAGGCGAAATCGCCGTCCTCGAACACCCGTTTGAACGTGACCCTGGGGGAGGTCTTGGCGAGGCGGGCAAACAGCACCGCCAGCCCCTCGCTGCCCTCATGGGTCTGCGGGTTGTGCTGGATGTACTTCGCCTCGTTGACGACGGCTGCAGAGGCCGGGTCGCCGGTCTCCAGCCCCTTGAGGAGAGTTTTCAGCAGGTCCTTTTTCGATGCCATCTGTGCCGTCTCCTCCATGCGGGCCGGTATTCCCCTATCCTGCCCTGCCCGGGGCGGCAGCGCAAAGGGTCAGAGCGGCGGCCAGAATTGGCGCAGCAGCGCGGCGGTCTCTGCCGGGCGGGTGACCGGCAGCATGTGGCCCGCGCCCGGCACTTCGGTGTGCACAGCGCCGAGGCGGCGGCAGAGGCTGCGGGCAATGGCGGGGATCACTGCCGGGCTGTCCGCGCCGGTCAGGATCTGCACCGGCATGGTGACCGGATCCAGCGCGCCGGGGGCCAGGGTGCCGTTTTCATCCTCATGCAGCGTTTTATGGCTGGCCATCACCACCGGCATCGCGCGCACCATCGCGGCGCGGGCGGGGGCTGGCAGGTCCGGCCATTTCACCTCGCCGGTGCCCCACATGCGGTTGAACAGCCGGGTGGTCAGTTCCAGGTCGCCGGATGCCCAGGCGGCCTCAGCCGGTTGGCTGGCCTCCTCCAAAGCGGCAAAGGCTGCGGGGTCCTCGTCCTGCGCGGCGGCGAACAGCACCGGCTCGATCAGGGTGAGGCTGCGCACCAGATCCGGGCGGGCCATCGCCATCCGCAGCGCCACCGTGGCGCCGAAGGAGTGGCCGACGAGGTCCACCGGGTCCGTCAGCAGCGCGAGCCCCGCCTGCACGTTCAACAGCTGGTAGTTGCCCTGCCCGTCCCAGTCCGGGCTACGGCCGTGGCTGAGCATGTCAAAGGCGCTGAGGGTGATCTCCCCGCCCATCTGCTCTGCCACACCGCGCCAGGCACCGGAATGGGCCAGCGAGCAATGCACCGCCAGCACCGGCCGCGGCCCCTGGCCGAAGCTGCGGCAGAAAACCTGCGGTGCGCTGCTCATGCCCGCCCCGCAGGCAAGGCAAATTCGCAAGGGGTTGAGAGGGTGTGCCGCGATGCCACCAAAAGCTGTTTCTCCCGCTTAGAACTTTGCGCGAGGGTAAGTGCATGATAAGCGGGGTTCAATATCACGAATCTGACACATTGCCATTGCTGCCTGGGGATCACAGCCAATGCCGACCTTGAACGAACCCAAGCTGATTGCTGGGAACGCCAACCTTCCTCTTGCCCAAGCCATTACCCGCCGCATGAGCATGCACCGCGGTGTCGACCAGGGGCTGGTGGATGCCCGCGTCGAGCGGTTCAATGACGGCGAGATCTTCGTCGAAGTCTATGAGAACGTCCGCGGCGAGGACATGTTCATCATCCAGCCGACCTCGAACCCGGCCAATGACAACCTGATGGAACTGCTGATCATCGCCGACGCGCTGCGCCGTTCCTCGGCCCAGCGGATCACCGCGGTGATCCCCTACTTCGGCTATGCCCGCCAGGACCGCCGCACCAAGGCCCGCACGCCGATCTCGGCCAAGCTGGTCGCCAACATGCTGACCGGCGCCGGCATCGAGCGGGTTCTGACCATGGACCTGCACGCGGCCCAGATCCAGGGCTTCTTCGACATTCCGGTGGACAACCTCTATGCCTCGCCGATCTTTGCACTGGATGTGAAAGACCAGTTCAAGGACCGGATGGGCGAGATCATGGTGGTCAGCCCTGACGTCGGCGGCGTGGCCCGTGCCCGCGAGCTGGCCAAGCGCATCAACGCGCCGCTGTCGATTGTCGACAAGCGCCGCGAGAAGCCGGGCGAAGTGGCGGAGATGACCGTGATCGGCGACGTGAAGGACAAGATCTGCCTGATCGTCGACGACATGTGCGACACCGCCGGCACCCTGTGCAAAGCGGCCCAGGTGCTGCTGGACAACGGCGCCAAGGAAGTGCACGCCTATATCACCCACGGCGTGATGAGCGGCCCGGCAGTCGAGCGCGTCAGCAACTCGGTGATGAAGTCGCTGGTGCTGACCGACTCGATCCAGCCGACCGAGGAAGTGAAGGCCGCGCCGAACATCCGCATCGTGCCGACCGCGCCGCTGTTCACCCAGGCGATCCTGAACATCTGGCACGGCACTTCGGTGTCGTCGCTGTTCGAGGACAAGACGCTGGTGCCGATCTACGAGAGCCTTTACTCCAACGGCGGCTGAGGCGGCTGTTAGATGGAAATGATGAAAGCCCCGCCCGTGTGCGGGGCTTTTTGATTGTTCCAGGCCCTTGCCAGCACTACGGGCGTCTGCGCGCAGGCGCTACAGCAGGGCAAGGCAGAGCGCCGACAGCCACAGCCCTGCCCCGAAGGTCAGATGCGTTGCCAGGCTTTTCAGCCGGGCCTTGTTCGGGGCGGGCGTCCGCCGCGCGGCCAGCCCCGCGCCCATGCCGGGTTGCAGGACCAGGAACGGGGCAGCGAGCGTCAGGACGCCAAATGCCAGAGCCGGCCACAGGCTGGGATCCTTGATCCAGTTCCCGCCGGCTGCGCTCAGAAAGACGGCTGCAAACACGATGCCTGTCAGGTAGTGGGCGCTCCAGCCGATCAGCCGTTCGCCGCGGACAGGCGGGCTGGCCGTGATCGGGCGGTGAACAAGGCGCCCCCGGGCGGCGTGGCCCAGCCAGCGCCCGGCCAGCGCGTAGTCCAGGGTCTGCAACCGCAGCAGATGTTTCTGAACCAGCGTCCCCAGATCCATGACCGCCGTTGCGCCGATGCCGATGAATAACGCGCTGAAGATGAAATTGTGCTCCATTGGGCCCTTTGCCTTTGCTGATTTGGTGTCACGTCCGAGGCAGGCCTACGACTTGAGGCTCACTTTAAGTCAAGCTTGTTTCGGGACTGGCCTTGCCAGTTCCGCCGCGGAGTGCCAGCCTTTGCGGATTGAAGCCGGCTTGAGGTCAAGAATGAAACTTCTGGATATTGGCGAGGTGGCGGAACGCTCGGGCGTGCCCCCCTCAGCGCTGCGGTATTACGAGGATCTGGGGCTGATCACCTCAGCCGGGCGCAAGGGGCTGCGGCGGCAGTTCGGGCCGGAGGTCCTGCTGCAGCTGTCGCTGATCACGCTGGGCAAGGCGGCGGGGTTTTCGCTGCAGGAGGTTGCGGGCATGTTCGGCAAGGACGGCCAGCCGGATCTGCCGCGGGACCAGCTGCACGCCCGCGCCGACGCGCTGGAGGCGCAGATCCGCGAACTGACGGCCCTGAAGGACGCGCTGCGCCATGTGGCGGACTGCCCGGCGCCCAGCCACCTGGAATGCCCGAAGTTTCAGAAGCTGCTGCTGGCCGGGTCCATCACGGCGCAGGTTTAATCGACGTCCCAGTCATCGGCGTGGGGCAGCTCGCCGATCGCCAGCCAGGCGGCGCGCAGGCGGGCGGCGCGGCTGTCGGCCCAGGTGCGGAAGACGATGTCGAAGCCATGGCAGGTGATGTTTTCCGCCACCAGTTCAGCCCGGATCGCGGCGGAGGTGTCCATGTCCCAGAGCGACACAGACACATGCACCGCGGGCGGGCTGGCATAGGCCTGGCCGAAGGCGACCGCCTTGCGCCGCACCCGCGGGCCGGAGCCGGTCCACATCTCGCCGCCGTTCTCGAAATCCGAGAACAGGGTGACATCCCCTTGTTCGATGCCGGTGCGGGGATTGCGCAGTCGTTTCATGGCGGGCCTCAAGCAGTCTCTTCTCAGCTAGACATGGCCCATACCGCCGCCCGGTGCCACCCCGGAAAAGGGCGGCACGCCAAGCGCGCGTCCCCCTATTGATCATCTGCATCACCGGACCCGGCCATCCAAGCCACCTGCGAATCATCCGGCCGCTGCCAAGAACCGATCCGCAATGAGGGTTTCGACGGCAGTCCGCGCACCCATAGGTAGCATCCAGTTACCGGAATGATAATTTACCGCCCCCCAAAGCACCGGAAACAGCGTGAAACCACCGCAACAACGGAATGTTAACCCCCAGATACACGGAATTGAATGTGTTCAGCTTTTCGGAGGCCTGGTTTGGAGACGCATATGGGCAACAACGGAAATACGCAGACAATTTCGAAATTCGCCCTCGACGGCGAACAGAAAAAGGACCTGGTGACCGCCGGCAAGCTGGTCGGGCCAAAACTGGACCAGGTGCTGGAATATTTTTATGCCTTTGCCAAATCGGATCAGGAGGCTTCCGGGTTCTTCAGGAACCAGGCCTCGCTGGATCATGCGCGCGGCGCCCAGAAACGGCATTGGGAGCTGCTGCTGAGCGGCGAATTCCCGGATGACTATTTCAAATCAGCAGACACGATCGGCCGGGTGCATTTCCGGATTCAGCTGCCGTTCGACCTGTATCTGGCAGGCTATGCGCGGGCGACCTCCTATATCCAGGAGATGCTGTCGCAGCAGTTCGGCGCCACCTACACGCCGATGGCGCGCAAGCGGATGGTGCGGCTGCTGGGGGCGCTGAACCGGGCCTTTGCGATGGACACCTATCAGGTGATCGACGCCTATTTCAAAGCCCAGAGAGAAGAGCAGGAAACCGCCTTCCGCTATATGACCGAAGGCATTCAGCGGATGTCGGAACGGGATCTGACGCAGCCCATTCCCAGCCCGGAGCACAGCGATTTTCCGGCCCGCTATGACCAGGTGCGCACCTCCTTCAACACGCTGATGGACAACATGGGCGGGGTGATCGGCACCATCCAGGACTCGGCAGCCAACCTGAGCAGCTCTGCCGGGGAGATTTCGGACGCGGCGGAAGAGCTGTCCAACCGCACCGAAACCCAGGCCGCGACGCTGGAGCAAACCGCCGCTGCGGTGGAGGAGATCACATCCAGCATGAAGCACTCCTCAGGCGCGACGACGGAGACCAGCTCCTTGGCGCGGGAAGCGCAGGGGATCGCCGAGGAGGGCATGGCGGTCGCGTCGGATGCGGTCGATAAAATGAACGAGATATCGTCGTCCTCGGACCAGATTTCGCAGATCATCAGCGTGATCGACGACATCGCCTTCCAGACCAACCTCCTGGCGCTCAACGCGGGCGTCGAGGCGGCGCGGGCCGGCGAGGCCGGGCGCGGCTTTGCGGTGGTCGCCTCGGAAGTGCGGGCGCTGGCGCAGCGGGCCGCGGTCTCTGCCAAGGAGATCAAAGATCTGATCAACGTCAGCGCCGGCCATGTGGACGAAGGCGTCGACCTGGTGAGCAAGGCCGGCGGGGTGCTGGAGCGCATTGTCGGCCATGTGGAGCGGGTGACCGAACTGTCCTCCGATGTTGCCGCCTCGGCGCAGGAGCAATTCACCGGCCTCTCCGAGATCAACACCGGCGTGTCGCATATGGACAGCGTCACCCAGCAGAACGCCGCGATGGTGGAGCAGACCACCGCGGCAACCGTGACCATGCGGCAGGATACCCGGGTGCTGGCCGATCTGGTGCAGACCTTCCGGGTGGCCGCCGCAGCAGCCGACGCCGCCGCCCGCCCTGCCCCGGCCGCCGGGGACTGGGAGCAGGATCTGCCGCCCGCGGACGCCTCAGCCGCCTGACAATTTTACCGCAGCACCGGTCCCCGCTGGTGCTGCACCCGCAGCTGCTGTGCCCGCAGCATCTGCCCCGCGCCGCCGGCCCAGCGGCGCGGTTTCCATTCTGCCGGCCGGGCGGAACTATCCCCGATCGGAAACTTTTCCCCGATCCGCCCCATTCTCCCCTCTTGTCGCAAAAACTGTGGATTCCGGCGCGCTGGCATCGAGTCCGGGCCGCGGTTTTCTGGTGTTTGACTGCATCCGCGTCGCACAGGCGTTCTGACCCAAGGGAGGAGAAACCCCGTGTCACCATCTGATCCGAATATTGCAAAACCCGGTCTGGGAATGGCGCTGCTGCCGATCCTGCTGACCCTGCTGGTGCTGGGCATCCAGCTGTTTTACTTCGGGGATTTCACCCCGCATATCCCGCTGGCGATCGGCATCGCCATCACCGCGCTGGTCGGCCTGAAGCTGGGCCACAAGTGGGACAATATCGAAGAGGGCGTGTTCCACGTCATCAACATCTCGCTGCCGTCGGTGTCGATCCTGATCACCGTTGGCATGATCGTCGGCATCTGGATTGCCAGCGGCACCGTGCCGACGCTGATCTATTACGGCCTGAAAATCCTGTCGCCGGAGCTGTTCCTGGCCGCGGGCATGGTGCTGTGTTCCATCGTGTCGGTGTCGCTGGGCACCTCCTGGGGCACCGTGGGCACCGTCGGCCTGGCGCTGATGGGGATCGGCGCGGGCTTTGGCATTCCGATGTACTGGACGGCCGGCGCGGTGGTCTCGGGCGCATTTTTCGGCGACAAGATCTCGCCCTTGTCGGACACCACCAACCTGGCCCCGGCGGTGACCGGCACCAACCTGTTCGACCACATCCGCAACATGCTGCCGACCACCATCCCGTCGATGCTGATCGCGCTGGCGATCTACCTGGTTGTCGGCTTCACCCTGATCGACACCTCGCAGGTGTCGTTTGAGCGCATCGACGCGATCACCGCGGCGCTGGACAACGCGTTCTGGATCTCGCCGCTGATGCTGCTGCCTGCCCTGCTGGTCATCGTGCTGGCGGTGAAGAAGCAGCCGCCGATCCCGTCGCTGTTTGCCGGTGCGGTCGTGGGCGGCATCATGGCGATGGCGTGCCAGGGCGCGGGCCTGCATGAGACCTTCACATTCGCCAACAGCGGCTATTCCATCGACACCGGCGTGGCCGAGATTGACCCGCTGCTGAACCGCGGCGGCATCCAGTCGATGATGTGGACCATCTCGCTGGTGCTACTGGCGCTGGGCTTCGGCGGCGCGCTGGAGCGCACCGGCTGCCTGCAGGCGATCATCGAGGTGATCATTGCCCGGGTGAAGTCCTTTGCCGGCATCCAGACCTCGGCGATCCTGACCTCGGTGGCAACCAACACCGTGGCGGGCGATCCGTATCTGTCGATTGCCCTGCCGGGCCGGATGTATGCGCCGGTTTACCGCGGCCTGAAGTATTCGCCGCTGAACCTGTCGCGCGCCATCGAGGAAGGCGGCACGCTGGTCTCGCCGCTGATCCCCTGGAACGCCGGCGGCGCCTTTGTGATCTCGGCGCTGGCGCTGGGGATTGCCGACGGCAACTTCGAGAACCTGCTCTATATCCCGCTGGCCTTTGCCTGCTGGCTGTCGCCGCTGATCGGCATCTTCTATGCGATGACCGGGCTGTTCTCGCCCAAAGCCAGCGACGACGAGGTCGCGGCCTGGGAGGACAGCGGCGAGCCGGTGCAGGAGCTCACCGCCTGATCCCCCTACGCGCGCCGGAGCCTCCCCTCCGGCGCGCGTTTCACTGTGAACGTCCCATCTGTTAGGTTAGCGATATGAATCTCCGCAGCTTTGTCCCGAAGGGTGCGGCCAGTTTCCGGGTTGATTACGACGGGCCGCCCAAAGACATCTACTTTCTGCTTCTGCCGAAGCTGACCATGCTGGCGTTCAGCGCCGCGGTGGAACCCTTGCGGATTGCCAACCAGGTCACCGGCAAGGAGCTGTACCGCTGGTTCCTGCTGAGCGAGGACGGCGCGCCGGTGCCCTGCTCCAACGGGATTGAAATCAACACCGGCATGGCGCTGGAGGACCTGCCGCGCGGCAGCTTTGCCTTTGTCTGCGCCGGCATCGAGCCGTCGGACAGCGCCAGCCCCAAGGTGCTGGCCTGGATGCGGCGCCAGAACGCCCATGGCGGCCGGTTCGGCGGCATCTGCACCGGCGCCTTTGCCCTGGCCCAGGCGGGCATGCTGCAGGGGCAGCGCTTTACCCTGCACTGGGAGAACCAGCCGTCGTTTTCCGAGTACTTCCCGGGGCTGGAGCCGACCTCGAACCTCTATGAGATCGACAAGGGGCTGATGACCTGCGGCGGCGGCAATGCGGCCACCGACATGATGCTGGAGATGATCCAGACCGACCACGGCAAGGACCTGGCGGTGATTGTCTCCGACATGTGCATCCACTTCCGCTCCAACAACCGCGAGGCGCTGCAGAAGTCGGCCTATTCCGTGGCCCTGAGCAGCCGCAACCAGCATCTGATCAACGCCATGCAGTTCATGCACGACACCATCGAGGAGCCGGTGGAGGTGGGTGTGGTGGCGGAGCACGCGCAGATCTCGCGGCGCCAGCTGGAGCGGCTGTTCCAGCGCTATGTCGGCACCTCGCCGGTGCAGTTCTACATCGACCTTCGGGTGGGCCGGGCGCTGGCGCTCTTGAACGAGACCAACATGACGGTGGCAGAGATTTCCGCCGCCACCGGCTTCAGCAGCGCAACCCAGCTGTCGATCCGCTTCAAGAAACGCTACGGCCAGTCGCCCGCGTCCTTCCGCAAGAGCTGGGCGGAGAAGGCCAAGGACGGGTAGCGCCCCGGGGGCGCTCAGGCCTCATCGCTGGCCAGCGCAGCGCTGAGTTCGGAGATCTTTTCCAGCCGGGCGGAAATCCGGTCCTGGAACCGGCCCAGCTCATCGATGATCGTGTTCAGCGTCTCGCCGACATTGCCCAGCCGGGCGCATTCGATCTTGCACAGCACCCGGGTGGTGGTCAGTGCCATGAAATGGCGGTGCAGGGTCTGGCAGGCCTGCTGGATGCGGGCGGCCTCGAAACGGACGTCCTGCAGGCTGGCGCGGGCCTTGCTGAACTGGACACCGGTCAGGTCGGTCAGAATGCCCTGCTCGCGGCTGATGTCGGTGGCGGCAGAGCCGTCCTCCTGCTCCAGCTGGCGGGCGCATTCGGTCAGGATGCGGGCCAGGCCCTCGACAAAGATGGCTGCGGTCACGGTGCCCTTGATGGCGCGGAAATTGCTGTCCTTGCCCCAGACGTGGGCTGCGAACCAGTCCGACATGTCGCGCGACATCGAGCTGTAGTTCTGGGACAGCACCGTCACCGGGCCGCCCGCGGGTTCGATGCGCGAGGCGATGACCCGCAGGTTATGGGGGATGGTGCGCATGGATTCGAATTCCTGCACCAGGCCCTCGGTTTCCTCCACCAGCGTGCCGGCGGTGCTGTGCATCGCGCGGCGTTCCGCCAGCCGGGCGCAGGGCGGGCGGTTGAGGCCTGCATCGCGGGCCAGCAATTCCTCGGCCAGGGCGTGGCCGGAAAAGTCGCTGTAAGCGGCGAAGCCCAGCTCCTTGAGGCGGGCCAGCAGCCGGGCGGCGCTGTCCTGCGGGCTCAGCTCCTCCGCCTGCTCCGCCTGGCGCAGCCTGGCGTATTCCTGCTCCACCGTCTTGAGCAGCGGGCTGGTCGGCTTGATCCGGGCCGAGAGGTAGCCGCCGTCGCAGGGGGTGACCACGGCAAAGACCCAGTAATAGCTGCCGTCGCTGGCGCGGTTCTTGACATAAGCGCCAACGGTGCCGCCCGCCTTGATGGTGTCCCACAGCAGCTGGAACACCGCACGCGGCATGTCCGGGTGGCGGATGATCTTGTGCGGCGCGCCCAGAAGCTGATCCAGCGGGTATTTGGCAACCCGGCTGAACACGGCGTTGCCGGCCTGGATCACACCGCGGGGATCGGTGCGGGAAAAGAACACTTCATCAAGGGCGAAGGGGGATTCCCGGCCCGTGGTCTGGGCAGCCAGCGCGCGGTCTTCAAAGGACACGTTTCGGTTCCTGTAAGTGGTTGTCTCGTGCCGCTCCTGTTTACCGGACAGTGCTTGCCGAATTGCTAATGCGGGGCGGGTTGCGCATGATTTCCCGCCCCTTTGAGCACCGTTCAGGCCGCCGCCTCCTGCAGCTGCGCCGGGGCCTGCCAGCTGTCCTCCAGCGTCAGGCCGAGGCTGTCGCAGAGCGGCAGGCGGCGGGCGGCGAAATTGCCCGCACGGGCGCGCAGCAGCGCCAGGTTCTCCTCTTCGGTCTCCAGCACCCGGCCCTCGTGCTGCAGCCGCTGGCCCTGCGGGGCCAGGATGCGCCAGGCCAGGGCTGCCCATTCCGCCGGGGTCTCCAGCCCTTCGCTGCGGGCCAGCAGGAACAATTGCTCAAACCGGTCCAGCTCCACGCCGCCGCCGGTGACCGGCGAAGCCAGATAGCGCAGGGCATCGCTTTCCTCAGCCCGCTTGCAGACCGCGAGGTTGAAGGCGCGGCAGGCGGCGGCGCGGCTTTCCAGCCCGTCCAGCGGCAGCGCGGGGGCGATCTGGCCGGCTCCCGCCAGCACCGTCAGCATCCGGGTGATGCCGCCCCACTCCATGTTGCCGAACGCGCCCTGGTCCAGCAGGCTGCGCACCGTGGCCGGGCCGCTGGCCAGGGCCAGCAGCACCGGCGCGTAGTCCGCCTGCTCCAGCGGCACCTCCTGGCCGCGGTGGTGGAACCGCAGCGCACCGCCGCCATAGGGCCGGGTCAGCGCCAGGGGGGTGGCAAACCAGGCGCCGATTCCGCCGCGCGGAGTATGGGCCAGCCTGCCCTTGGCGAAGAGGTCGGTGCGGAAGTGTTCGTTCAGCAGCAGGTCGCGCAGGCCTTCGCGGCGGACCGGATCGCTTTCCCCGGCCAGCAGGGTGCGCTGTTCCGGCGTGAAGCCGATGCCGTCGAGGTTGTCCATCAGGCTGACGGAGCCAACGAAATCCAGCTTGGCCGACCCCAGCTCGGCGGCCAGATCCTCGAAGAAGAAGGGGGTCCAGTCCTTGTTGAAATACTCATGCGCCACGTAGTTTTCCGGCATCGTTGCCATGTGATCGAGGCGGGCGGCAACCGCCGGGTTCCTGCCGAAATAGCCGCCGCCGGCCGCGGCCAGCCGGCGGGCATACTCCATCGCGTCGCTGATCCGCTCCGGCAGGGTGCCCCTGCCCTGCTCTGCCCGGGCTGCCAGGATCCGGCGCAGCGGCATCGCGGCCGCCCAGCCGGGCTGGGTGTTGCAGCTGACATAGACCAGGCCGCCCGGCTTCAGCCGGTCGGCGATGAAGCGCAGGATGTGCTGGCGGTTCTCCTCAGAGACCCAGCTGTAGACGCCGTGCAGCGCGATGACGTCGAAGGCGGCCGGCAGGCCCGAGGTTTCGCCGAAGTCCTCGAAACTGCGCTCGTGGAAAAACATGTTCTGCAGCGCCGCCTCCTGCGCCAGCTCGCGGGCGCCGGCGATGTGGGAGGGGCTGAAGTCCATCGCGTGGAATTCAATATGCGGGTTGGCGGCTGCCAGCAGGTTGGCGGAAAACCCCTGGCCGCAGCCCAGCTCGCAATAGCTGAGGCCCGCGCCGTCCAGCCCGTGCCGGTGGCCCTGGGCGGTTGCAGCAAAGCCCAGCAGCGCGGGGGTCAGCTGGCGGTGGAAGTCGAAGGTGTAGTCAATGCCGGCGACATAGCCGGAGGTCCAGTCGGTCACGGAGACTCCTGCAGATTGGGTAAGCGTCATGCAGGGCAATTTCGGAAAATTTGATGAGAATAGGGTTAAGGCGGGAGGAATTGCCGCGGCAAACCAAAAAATGCGAGGCCCCCTCCAGTCCAGCCGCACACCCCACACCGAGCCTAGGCAGGGTTTGTGTCCATAGCTGCTGTCTCCGCCGCCCTGGATACTGCAGTTACGCAAGGCAATGCTCAGGCCCTGATCGCTCAGGGCTTTTCCCACTTGAAAATACAACCATATGGGGAGATTTTCACCCCCAGAGCCGATGCCGCCAGGACCAGTACGAGTCAAACTGGAAGCTGTATGCATTGAGGATCAAACGGCAATGGGACGGCATTCTTCCGCAGTGCGGGGCGTGGCAGACAGACTGAAGGCCAAACTGCAGAATTTCGTGCAGGATACGTCAGGCGCGGTTCTCGTGGAGTTTGCCTTTGTCCTGCCGATCCTGCTGCTTCTGATATTCGGCGCAGTTTCGTGGAGCTATACTTTGTCAGTGTCGGACGCGATGTTTGATGCCGCGCGGCAGGGCGCGCGGGAGCTGGCGGTTGGCACCTCAAGCACCGCGCAGGCTGAGGCGTCAGTACAATCGGTGCTGTCGATCTGGCCTACCAGTTTCTCGGTCACGGCCGAGGACAGCGCCGCAACCGGCAGCGATGACGTCCGCGTTACCGTGAGCACCAGTAACGTGTTTGCCAGCCTGGTGCCTTTTGTGCCTCTGCCCGAACTGTTGCGGGCAGAAGTCACGATGAGGAAGGAGTAGGGCGATGCGGCAGCTTCGGCCCCGGCTTCGTGCTTTCCTGCGGACGGATGGCGGAGCAATTATCGTTTTCTTTGCCATTTCACTGCCCATGTTCCTGCTGCTGCTGGCGCTGACAATAGACTGGGGGATGGTTCGCTTGGTGCGCAACCGGCTTCAGGTTGCTGCGGATGCAGCGGCATTGGCGGGGGCCAGCCAGCTGCCTGAAGATGCTGATGCTGTGACCGAAGCACTTGCATATGCGGAGAAGAACTATCCGGAGGCAGGCAGCAATCCGGTTCTTCAGGCAAGCGATATCCTTATCGGCAATTGGGATGGTGCTGTGTTTGCAGCGGGCGGGACGCCTAAGAATGCGGTGCAAGTGACGACGCGGCGGACCGACGCCAGCAACAATCCTCTAGACGCTCTTTTTGCGCGGTTTGCAGGTATCACCCGGTTTGAGATTACCCGTACCGCTGTCGCTGAGGCGGGCAATGCACTGGGAAGCTGCCGGAATGGCGGTTTTTTTCAGCGATGAGGAGATTCTTTCCGGCAGCAACAACAGCTATGCCGCGGACTTCTGCCTGTATGGCAAGGACGGGGTCAAAATCAGTTCCGACAATTACTTCGGCCCTGGAACCGTGATCGGCATGAACGACACTGACGACTTTCAGCAGGGCGGCAACAACGAAGGCGCCGAAGAGGCGCTGCAGGAAATGGACAAGGACCTGCTGCTCCCCGGCCTTGCGCCGGAGGTGATCGCCTTGATGGAAAGCGGGGCCCTGTCCGAACTTCCGGACTTTATTGTCAACGGACCTGTTTTACTGGATGAAATCACCGATTCAACCCCGTTGAGCCCCGGCACGCTCTATGTGGTCAATGAGGTCGCCGATTTCGGCTCCGACACGACGGTGGCAAACATCGCTGTGGTGGCAGGCAAGGAGGTCAAAGTCGGTTCAAACGTCACCATCGAGAACGTGGTTTTCGCCAGCCCGGACAAAATCCTGCTGGGCTCCAACAATGATGTGGGCAGCCAGGACTACTGCGGCGGGGGCTCCTACAACGTCTATCTGTTCTCCGAAAGCAATATCGAGTTCGGCTCCAACAACGATTTGCGCGGGGTGCAGATGGGGGCTGGAGAGGAGCTGAAGCTGGGGTCAAACGTGGCCGCGCTGATGAATGTTTACGGCGAGGCCAATGGTAAGATCGACTATGGCAGCGCCGAAGATATGGGGGCCTGCGCAGATGGGCTGGACAGCCACTTCGGCAGCATCAGCCTGACTGAAAGCCCGGCGGAACTGGCGCTCGTGAGGTAGCCAAGTCTAATACTTCCAGATGGGAACCCGACATAATAATGTCCCCGGGCTGCTATGGCAGCGAAAGACCGCGTTGTCCGGCTAAACGCCAAAGGTTCTCAACTCCTGTTGAAGAGTAAGGGACCCAGGCCCCTTTTGAGGTCCGCCAACCTCCCCTGCCCTATTCCGAACCCCGCCTTCCCCAAAAGAAAACCGGCCCCCAACGGGAGCCGGTCTCTATTTCGTCCAATCCGCGCTTGGATCAGAGGGACATATGGGTGCCCAGGGCTTCCATGTCGGCGAGCAGCTTGGCTGCGTCCTCGACCAGGCCGTGCGGCTGGTCTTCCTCTTTCGCGGTCTTGTACATCTCGCGGGCTTCCTCGATCAGCGCGTTCATCTGATCGCGGGTCATCTCGGCCATCGGGATCGCGCGTTCGGCCAGAACCGACAGGCTGTCGCCTGCGATCTCGGCAAAACCGCCGGTCACCAGATACTCCGAGTTGCCTTCCGGGCTTTCGACCTTCAGCACGCCGGGGCGCAGGGTGGTGATGGTGGGCGCATGCTGCGGCATTGCCGTCATGTCGCCTTCCGCACCGGGGATCAGAACCGAGCTGGCCTGCAGAGAAGCCAGGCTGCGCTCGGGGCTGACGAGGTCGAATTGCATCGTTTGTGCCATTGGGGCCTCCTTTCAGGGTCCCCCCGCACCGCGGGGCGCGGGGGAAAATCCGTGCTTAGGCGGCTTCCGCAGCCATCTTCTCGGCCTTGGCCTTCACTTCGTCGATGCCGCCAACCATGTAGAAGGCGCCTTCGGGCAGGTGGTCGTATTCGCCGGCCACAACGGCCTTGAACGACGAGATGGTGTCTTCCAGCGGAACCTGCACACCGTCAGAGCCGGTGAACACCTTCGCAACGTCGAACGGCTGGGACAGGAAACGCTGGATCTTACGCGCGCGCGCAACGGTCAGCTTGTCCTCTTCCGACAGTTCGTCCATGCCGAGGATGGCGATGATGTCCTGCAGCGACTTGTAGCGCTGGAGGATCTGCTGAACGTCGGAAGCCACTTTGTAGTGCTCTTCGCCAACGATCGCCGGGTCCATCAGGCGCGAGGTCGAGTCCAGCGGGTCCACAGCCGGGTAGATGCCGAGCTCGGAGATCGCACGGTTAAGAACGGTGGTTGCGTCCAGGTGGGCAAAGGTGGTTGCCGGTGCCGGGTCGGTAAGGTCGTCCGCGGGAACGTAGACGGCCTGGATCGAGGTGATCGAGCCGTGCTTGGTCGAGGTGATGCGTTCCTGCATCGCGCCCATGTCGGTCGCCAGGGTCGGCTGGTAGCCCACAGCGGACGGGATACGGCCGAGCAGAGCGGACACTTCGGAACCGGCCTGGGTGAAGCGGAAGATGTTGTCCACGAAGAACAGAACGTCGGTGCCGGACTGGTCGCGGAACTGCTCGGCCAGGGTCAGGCCGGTCAGCGCAACACGGGCACGGGCTCCCGGAGGCTCGTTCATCTGACCGTAAACCAGGGCCACCTGGGATTCTTCCAGGTTGTCCGGCTTGATCACGTTGGATTCGATCATTTCCCAGTACAGGTCGTTGCCTTCACGGGTCCGCTCGCCAACACCCGCGAACACGGAGAAGCCCGAGTGCACTTTTGCGATGTTGTTGATCAGTTCCATGATCAGAACGGTCTTGCCCACGCCGGCGCCGCCGAACAGGCCGATCTTGCCGCCTTTGGCGTAGGGCGCCAGCAGGTCGATCACCTTGATGCCGGTCACCAGGACTTCGGACTCGGTGGACTGGTCGTTGAATTCCGGTGCCGGCTGGTGGATGGCGCGGGTCTCGGTTGCGTTCACCGGGCCCTTTTCGTCCACCGGCTCGCCCACAACGTTCAGGATGCGGCCCAGGGTGGCGTTGCCGACCGGGATCGAGATCGGCGCGCCGGTGTCGGTCACGGCCTGACCGCGGACCAGGCCCTCGGTTGCGTCCATAGCGATGGTGCGGACGGTGTTTTCGCCGAGGTGCTGGGCAACTTCCAGAACCAGGGTCTTGCCGTCGTTTTCGGTGTGCAGTGCGTTCAGAATTGCGGGCAGGTGGTCGTCGAACTGGACGTCCACAACGGCGCCGATGATCTGAGTCACCTTGCCTTTTGCTTGTGCCATTTGTTGGTCTCCGGTTGTCTCTTAGAGCGCCTCAGCGCCCGAAATGATTTCAATCAGCTCGTTGGTGATCACGGCCTGACGGGAACGGTTGAACTCGATGGTCAGCTTGTCGATCATCTCGCCCGCGTTGCGGGTCGCGTTGTCCATCGCGCTCATCCGGGCACCCTGTTCGGATGCGCCGTTTTCCAGCAGGCCCGAGAAGATCTGGGTCGCCACGCCGCGCGGCAGCAGGTCCGCGAGGATCCGCTCTTCGCCCGGTTCGTAGTCGTAGACGGCGCCAGAGCTTTCGCCCTCCTCAGCCTCGAAGGAGGCCGGGATGATCTGCTGCGCGGTCGGGATCTGGGTCACGACGTTGACGAACTCCGAGTAGAAGATCGTGGCGACGTCGAATTCACCAGCATCGAACCGGGTCAGGATGTCCTTGGCGATCGCCTGCGCATTGGCATAGCCGATGCGCTTGACTTCGCTGAGGTCCACATGGCCGACGAAATCACTGCCGAGGTCGCGCTTCAGGGCGTCGCGGCCCTTCTTGCCGACGGTCAGAACCTTGACCGTCTTGCCCGCGGCCTTCAGCTCGGCCGCCTTCTGGCGGGCGAGCTTGGCAATGTTCGAGTTGAAGCCGCCGCAGAGGCCGCGTTCGGCGGTCATGACCACCAGGAGGTGAACCTGGTCCGAGCCGGTGCCGCGGAGCAGCTTGGGCGCGGAGTCGCTGCCGCCGACCGAGGCCGCCAGCCCTGCCATCACGGCGTTGAACCGCTTGGTGTAGGGCCGGGAATCCTCGGCAGCTTCCTGGGCGCGGCGAAGTTTCGCCGCGGCCACCATTTGCATGGCTTTGGTGATCTTGCGGGTCGATTTGACCGACTCGATCCTGTTTTTAAGGTCCTTGAGAGAAGGCATGTCCCGACTCTCTCCTTATGCGAAGGTTGCGGCGTATTCGTCGATCGCAGCCTTGAGTTTGTCAGCGGCGTCGCCCTTGATCTTGGGATCTTCGTTGGTGATCCAGTCCAGGGTTTCCTTGCCTTTGCCGCGCATGTGGGCGATCAGGCCCGCTTCCCAGCGGCCAACGTCCTTCAGGTCCACCTTGTCGAGGTAGCCGTTGGTGCCGGCGAAGATGACGCAGACGATTTCGGCGTTGGTCAGCGGCGAGTACTGCGGCTGCTTCATCAGCTCGGTCAGACGGGCGCCCCGGGCCAGCAGCTGCTGGGTGGCGGCGTCGAGGTCGGAGCCGAACTGGGCGAAGGCCGCCATCTCGCGGTACTGAGCCAGCGACAGCTTAACCGGGCCTGCAACGGTCTTCATCGCGTTGGTCTGGGCCGAGGAGCCCACACGCGAAACCGACAGACCGGTGTTCACGGCGGGGCGGATGCCCTGGTAGAACAGTTCGGTTTCCAGGAAGATCTGGCCGTCGGTGATCGAGATCACGTTGGTCGGAATAAACGCGGACACATCGCCGCCCTGGGTTTCGATGACCGGCAGAGCGGTCAGCGAGCCGGCGCCGAAGTCCTCGTTCAGCTTTGCCGAACGCTCCAGCAGGCGGGAGTGCAGGTAGAAAACGTCGCCCGGGTAGGCTTCACGTCCCGGCGGACGGCGCAGCAGCAGGGACATCTGGCGGTAGGCCACGGCCTGCTTGGAGAGGTCATCATAGATGATCAGCGCGTGCTTGCCGTTGTCACGGAAGTATTCGGCCATCGCGGTTGCGGCATAGGGGGCCAGGAACTGCAGCGGTGCCGGGTCGGACGCGGTTGCGGCAACCACGATCGAGTATTCCATGGCGCCGGACTCTTCCAGCTTCTTCACCAGCTGGGCCACGGTCGAGCGCTTCTGGCCGACAGCGACGTAGACGCAGTACAGTTTCTTGGACTCGTCGTCGCCTGCGGCGTCGTTGTAGACCTTCTGGTTCAGGATGGTGTCCAGAGCCACGGCGGTCTTGCCGGTCTGACGGTCGCCGATGATCAGCTCGCGCTGGCCGCGGCCGATCGGGATCATCGCGTCAACCGATTTCAGGCCGGTTGCCATCGGCTCGTGCACCGATTTACGCGGGATGATGCCCGGCGCCTTGACGTCAGCAACCTGACGCTGCGCAGCGTTGATCGGGCCCTTGCCGTCCAGCGGGTTGCCCAGACCGTCGACAACGCGGCCCAGCAGCTCGGGGCCGGCCGGCACGTCCACGATGGAGTTGGTGCGCTTGACGGTGTCGCCTTCTTTAATGTCGCGGTCGGAGCCGAAGATCACGATACCGACGTTGTCGGCTTCGAGGTTCAGCGCCATGCCCATGATGCCGCCCGGGAATTCGACCATCTCGCCGGCCTGGACGTTGTCGAGGCCGTAAACGCGGGCAATACCGTCACCGACGGACAGCACGCGGCCGATTTCTGCCACTTCGGCTTCTTGACCAAAATTCTTGATCTGGTCTTTCAGGATCGCAGAAATCTCTGCTGCTTGGATACCCATTTATCCGACCTCTTTCATTGCATTCTGTAGGGAGTTGAGCTTGGAGCGGATCGAGCTGTCGATCATCTTCGAGCCCACTTTAACGACAAGACCGCCGATGATGGAGGCATCGACGGAAGCATTGATGGTAACTTTCTTGCCCACGCGCTCGGCCAGGGTCTTGGCCAGCTTTTCGCTCTGGGTCTTGGTCAGCGCCTTGGCGGAGACCACCTCGGCGGTCACTTCGCCGCGGGCTTCGGCCAGGCGGTCGCGCAGCGCGCTGATCAGCGCGGGCACCACGAACAGGCGGCGCTTGTCGGCCATCAGGGCCAGAGTGTTGCGCAGCACGGGGTCCAGGCCCATCTTGTCTGCCACCGCGGTGATTGCGGTGCCCTGCTCTTCGCGCGACACGAGCGGCGAATTTATCAGGCCGTTCAGGTCTTCGCTGTCAGCCAGCGCGGCTGCCAGGTCATTGATGCTGGTTTCAAGGCTGTCGAGCGCCTTGTTCTCTTCCGCGATGTCGAACACCGCCGTGGCATAGCGCGCAGCAATGCCTGCAGAAATCGAAGCTGGTTCGGACACGTCCACCCTTCCGATATGTTTTTGGCCCCGGTTGGCGTACCTGGCGTCAGGAGGCGTCCGGGGGCGTGAGTCATCCCCCATTGGCAGCGGGGCGTTGAAATCAGCGTGGGTCTAGCAGAGCGGATGCGACCTATCAACTGCCTATAACGGTAACAGAAGAAAGCATGTTTCCTGCGTTTTCAAAGGCTTGCGTCAAGTGCGGCCCTTTGACCACAGTCGATAAATAAAAAAGTGCGGGTGAACTGCAGGATTTTGCGATTCCGGAAAGCGGCATTTGCGTCAAAAATCGTCACACAAGGGTGGAAAACCACCCGAACGGGCCGTTCCGGCGGATTTCGGGAATCGAAATCCGGCGCCGTGCGCGCTGCTTGGTTCAGGCCGGTTCCGGCATCGGGTTGGAGAGCCCCTCCAGCACCCGGATGCGGTTCGGCGCCTTGGCGCGGGTCATGTGGCCCTTCTGCGGGTAGGTCTGCTTGCTGACCTCGACCATGAACACGCCGCCGGCCAGCATTGCGGGCAGCTTGCGGCCCATCTTTTCCAGCATGGCGCCGGATTTCAGCCAGAAGCGCTTGTGGCTGGGCAGCCGGTAGAGCGCGGCGGTGTGCTGCTCGATGGCGAACTGATGCTCGCGCAGCTGGCCCTCCAGCTGGCGCAGCGTGTAGGGGCGCCCGAAGCCGAAGGGCGTCAGATCGGAGCGCGCCCAGAGCCCGGCCCGGTTCGGCACAATGAAAATCGCGCGCCCCCCCGGCCCCAGCGCCCGCCAGCATTCCCCCAGGAGCTTGCTGGGCCGTTCCGAGGTTTCCAGCCCGTGCATCACCACCAGCCGGTCGGCGCGGCCGGTGTCGATGGGCCAGCTGGTCTCCTCGCACAGGACCGAGACGTTGGGCATCCCCGCAGGCCATTGCATCACCCCCTGCGGCCCCGGCATCAGCGCCATCACCCGGCGCGCCTCCGGCAGGTAGGGGCGCAGCAGCGGCGCGGCAAAGCCGAAGCCCGCCACCGTCAGCCCCGCGGCTTCCGGCCACAATTCCAGCAGGCGGCCGCGGACCGACGCCTGCGCCGCACGCCCCAGGGTGCTGCGGTAGTAGAAGTTCCTGAGATCCTGAACATCAAGATGCATTGCGGGCGCCTGCTGCTTCGGCCAATCTGGGCGCAGTTTAGCAATGTAAAGGCGAATGACCATGCCTCTTGAGATCGTCACCCTGCCCTGCCTGTCGGATAACTATGCCTTTTTGATCCACAATCCGGCCTCCGGTGAAACCGCGCTGGTGGATGCGCCCGAGGCCGGCGCCGTCAAGGCGGCGCTGTCGGACCGCGGCTGGGGGCTGGACTGGATCCTGCTGACCCACCACCACTGGGACCATGTGGACGGGGTGGCGGAGCTGCGCGAGGCTTATGGCGCCAAGGTGATCGGCGCGCAGGGGGATGCGCACCGGCTGCCGCCGCTGGACATGGCGGTGGAGGACGGCGGCAGCTTCCCCCTGCTGGGTGAAGAGGTGCAGGTGATGGATGTCTCCGGCCACACGGTGGGCCATATTGCCTTTCACATCCCCGGAGCGGAGGCGGTTTTCACCGCCGACAGCCTGATGGCGCTGGGATGCGGGCGGCTGTTCGAGGGCACGCCGCAGCAGATGTGGGCCAGCCTGTCGCGTCTTGCCGCGCTGCCGCCGCAAACTATGGTTTACTCTGGGCATGAATACACCCAGGCTAACGGTGCTTTTGCGGTCACCGTGGACCCCGGCAACCCGGCGTTGCAGGCGCGGGTGAGCGATATCGCAAGGGCCCGGGAAAACGGCGTCGCGACGGTGCCGTCCGAACTGCAATTGGAACTTGACACCAATCCGTTCCTGCGCGCGGCTGACAGCGCTGTGAGAGCCCATCTAGGCATGCAAAGCGCTGAAGATGCAGAGGTTTTTTCCGAAATCCGCAAGCGGAAAGACAATTTCTGAGCAAATCAAGGGCATCGGGGCGCAACAGGGAGAAAATAATTGTGACCCCAAAATGAAGAAAAGACCTTGAAGCCGGCGCTCTATCAACCAAACTCTAACCATATAAGCACATGGTTGAACTGAGGGGTTGGTTAATACCGCCCCACCGGCCAACCCAAGATCAGAGGAGCACGCCCGTGCCTTCATTCTCGAGCACCCTGGAACAGGCCATTCACGCAGCGCTGGCGCTGGCGAATGAACGCCGTCATGAATTCGCAACCCTGGAACATCTGCTTCTGGCCCTGATCGACGAGCCCGACGCGGCCCGCGTGATGCGCGCCTGCAGCGTCGACCTGACCGAATTGCGATCCTCCCTGGTGGAATTCGTGGATGAGGATCTTGCCAACCTTGTGACCGACATCGACGGATCGGAGGCGGTGCCGACCGCAGCCTTCCAGCGCGTTATCCAGCGCGCCGCGATCCACGTGCAAAGCTCCGGCCGCACAGAGGTAACGGGGGCGAATGTGCTGGTCGCCATCTTTGCCGAGCGCGAGAGCGACGCCGCCTATTTCCTGCAGGACCAGGAGATGACCCGCTATGACGCGGTGAACTTCATCGCCCACGGCGTGGCCAAGGACCCGGCCTACGGGGAATCCCGCCCGGTCACCGGCGCCACCGAGCAGGAAGAGGACAACCTGACTGCCGCCCCCGAGGGCGAGAAGAAGGAGTCGGCGCTGGCCAAGTACTGCGTCGATCTGAATGCGAAATCCCGCGACGGCGACATCGACCCGCTGATCGGCCGCGACCACGAGGTCGAGCGCTGCATCCAGGTGCTGTGCCGCCGCCGCAAGAACAACCCGCTGCTGGTGGGCGACCCCGGTGTCGGCAAGACCGCCATCGCCGAAGGGCTGGCGCGCCGCATCGTTTCCGGCGAAACCCCGGAAATCCTGTCGGAAACCACCATCTACTCGCTCGACATGGGCGCGCTGCTGGCGGGCACCCGCTACCGCGGCGATTTCGAGGAGCGGCTGAAGGCCGTGGTCTCCGAGCTGGAGGACCACCCGGATGCGGTGCTGTTCATCGACGAGATCCACACCGTGATCGGTGCCGGCGCCACTTCCGGCGGCGCCATGGATGCGTCGAACCTGCTGAAACCTGCGCTGCAGGGCGGCAAGCTGCGCACCATGGGCTCCACCACCTACAAGGAGTTCCGCCAGCATTTCGAGAAGGACCGGGCGCTGAGCCGCCGGTTCCAGAAGATCGATGTGAACGAGCCGACGGTGGAAGATTCCATCGAGATCCTGAAGGGGCTGAAACCCTATTTCGAGGAGCATCACGGCATCAAGTTCACCTCGGATGCGATCAAGACCGCGGTGGAGCTGTCGGCGCGTTACATCAACGACCGCAAGCTGCCGGACAAGGCCATCGACGTCATCGACGAGGCCGGCGCCGCGCAGCACCTGATCATCGAAAGCAAGCGCCGCAAGACCATCGGCGTCAAGGAGATCGAGGCTGTTGTGGCGAAGATCGCCCGCATCCCGCCCAAGAACGTCTCCAAGGACGATGCCGAGGTGCTGAAGGACCTGGAGAACTCGCTGAAGCGCGTGGTGTTCGGCCAGGACGATGCGATCACCGCGCTGTCGAGCGCCATCAAGCTGGCCCGGGCCGGCCTGCGCGAGCCGGAAAAGCCGATCGGCAACTACCTGTTTGCAGGCCCCACCGGCGTCGGCAAGACCGAGGTGGCCAAGCAGCTGGCGGACCAGCTGGGGGTCGAGCTGCTGCGCTTCGACATGTCGGAATACATGGAGAAACACGCGGTCTCCCGCCTGATCGGCGCGCCTCCGGGCTATGTCGGCTTTGACCAGGGCGGCCTGCTGACCGACGGTGTCGACCAGCACCCGCACTGCGTGCTGCTGCTGGATGAGATCGAGAAGGCGCATCCGGATGTCTACAACATCCTCTTGCAGGTGATGGACAACGGCCAGCTGACCGACCACAACGGCCGCACCGTGAACTTCCGCAACGTGATCCTGATCATGACCTCCAACGCCGGTGCGTCGGAACAGGCAAAGGCCGCCATCGGTTTCGGCCGCGACCGCCGCGAGGGCGAGGACACCGCCGCCATCGAGCGCACCTTCACGCCGGAGTTCCGCAACCGCCTGGATGCGGTGATCTCCTTCGCGCCGCTGGGCAAGGAGGTGATCCTGCAGGTGGTCGAGAAGTTCGTCCTCCAGCTGGAAGCGCAGCTGATGGACCGCAATGTCTCGATCGAGCTCACGCGCAAGGCGGCCGAATGGCTGGCTGACAAGGGCTACGACGACCGCATGGGCGCGCGCCCCTTGGGCCGTGTCATTCAGGAGCACATCAAGAAGCCGCTGGCGGAGGAGCTGCTGTTCGGCAAGCTGACCAAGGGCGGCGTGGTCAAGGTCGGCATCAAGGACGGCAAGCTGGACCTGCGCCTGGAAGGGCCGGGAAGCCCGCGGATTTCCGGGGACAAGCCGCCGCTGCTGACCGCGGACTGATGCGCCTCGCAGCCCTGCTGACATCTTTCTCGCTCGCCGCGCCTGCCGCGGCGGGCGATTTCGTTTTGCAGTTCCCGCTGGACTGCACCCTGGGCGAGGACTGCCGCATCCAGCAGTTCACCGACCATGATCCCGGCAGCGGCGCCACGGATTTCACCTGCGGCACGCTCAGCTATGACGGCCACAAGGGCACCGATTTTGCCCTGCCCTACCTGACCGACATGCAGGCGGGCGTCGCCGTGCGCGCGGCGGCGGACGGGGTCGTCCGCGGCACCCGCAATTCGATGCCGGACCAGTATGCCACCGCTCAGAACGAAGCCGCCATCGACGGCAAGGAATGCGGCAACGGCGTGGTGCTGAGCCACGGCAGCGGCTGGGAGACCCAGTACTGCCACATGAAGCGCGGCTCGGTCCGGGTGGAAAGCGGCCAGAAGGTCAGGGCCGGCGATGTGCTGGGAGAGGTCGGCCTCTCCGGCAGGACCCAGTTCCCGCATCTGCACCTGTCGGTGCGCAAGGACGGCGAAGTGGTGGATCCCTTTGCCCCGGACAGGCTGGGCAGCTGCGGCAGCCCGCCGGCGCGGACGCTTTGGGCTGAGCCGCTGCCCTACCGGCCGGGCGGGCTGATCGGGGCCGGTTTTGCCTCTGCCATCCCCGGATTCGACGCGATTCAGGCCGGCACCGCCGGCGAGGCGCCGCTGGCTGCGGACGCGCCGGCGCTGGTGTTCTGGGCCTATGCCTATGGCAGCCAGGCCGGCGACAGGCTGGAGCTGAGCGTGACAGGGCCCGGCGGCGAGCTGGTCTCGCACGGCGAAACCCTCGAACGGACCCAGGCGCAGCTGTTCCGCGCCGCGGGCCGCCGCCTGCGCGGCGGGCAATGGCCTGCGGGCAGCTATACCGGCACCGCCCGGCTGCTGCGCGACGGCGCCGAAGTGGGCAGATTCTCCCGCGCCATGGTGATCCCGCCCGCGGCGGACGCGGCCTCTCAGTGACATCCCGCGCAGCCGCCGGGGCGGCGGCCCCTAAGGGCTGCCTGGCGCCGGGCGGGAGGCGCCTGCCCGCAAGCCGTGCCGGCCCTGGCAGCCGCTTCAGATTTGATAACCCCGTAAATCGCAATAGGTTATATGGCAGCCCTACTGCCCGGTGGGGCAGCAACCCGTGTGTAACTAGTAGCTTGTCTCCTTTAGTGAAGCGGGTTGCACCCCGCGGGCCGTGGCAGGGGTCATCTCCCGCTCAACGGTGCCGCCGCAGCCTGCCGTACGGCCGGCTCACTTCTCGGTGAATTTCAGCTCGATCCGCCGGTTCTGGGCACGGGCCTCCGGCGTGTCCGCCGGGTTCACCGGCTGGTATTCCCCGAACCCGTTGGCGGCCAGCCGCGACGGCGGCACCCCCAGCGCCTCGACCATGTAGCGCACCACCGACAGCGCCCGGCCCTGGCTGAGCTCCCAGTTGTCGGCGAATTTCGGATGCACCCCCAGCGGCGTGTTGTCGGTGTGCCCGTCCACCCGGATGATCCAGTTGATTTCCGGCGGGATCGCCGTCACCACGCTTTGCAGGATCGACACCACCTTGGCGATCTCCACCCGGCCTTCCGGCGACAGGGTGGCGCTGCCCGGCGGGAACAGCACCTCGGAGGCAAAGACAAAGCGGTCGCCCTGGATGCGCACGCCCTCCTGGGTGCCGAGGAGATCGCGCAGCCGCCCGAAGAACTCGGAGCGGTAGCGCTCCAGGTCCTGCGCCTTGGCAGTGAGTGCCTCAGCCTCGGCTTCCAGCCGCTTGCGCTCCTGCTCTTCCAAGAGCCGCCGCTTGCGCTCTTCCGAGGCAGCGCGGGCAAGGGCCGCGTTCAGGTCCTGGCCGAGGTTTTGAAGCTGCACCTGCTGCGCCGCGTCGCGGGCCTGGTAGTCGTCCAGAATCGCCTGCAAGCCCCCCAGCTGCTCGCGCAGGGCCGCGACCTGCTGATTGAGCAGCGCGGTCTCGCGGCGGGCTTCCTCTGACACTGCCTGCTCCTGCGACAGGGCGTCCCGCGCCTGCGCCAGCAGCGCCGCGCGTTCTTCGGCCTGGGTCAGCCGTTCCGTGGCTGTGGTTTCAGCTGCTTCCTGCGCGGCCACGGCGGCCAGCAGGCGCTGGCGCAGCACCTCCAGATCCTCTGCCTGGGTCTCCGCCGCGGCCAGCGCGGCCTTGGCCTCCGCCAGCTCCGCCGCCAGCCGCCCGGCCTCTGCATCCGACCCGGCGCGGGCTGCCTCCAGTTCCGTGAGCTGCGCATCCAGCTGCCGCTTTGCGGCCTCTGCGGCGGCCAGCAGGGTCAGGGTGTCCTCCGCCTGCTGCCGCTGCGCCTCCAGCGCCAGGGTCATGGCGGTGAGTTCCGCATCCGCCGACTGCAGTTTTTCGCGCAGGGCTTCGGCGGCGGCGGCCTCCACCATCCGGGCGGCCTCTTCGGCGCTCAGCTGCTCCTGAAGCCCGGCGATTTCTTCGGACTTGGCAGCCTCCTCCGCCTCAAGGCTGGCGATCAGCGCTTCCATCGCCTCGCGCTCTGCCGCCGCCAGCCGCGCCGCTTCGGCCTGGGCGTCGATCTCGCCGCGGGCCTGGGCCAGCGCCAGGTTCAGCGCCTCCTGCTCATTCAGGAGCGCAGCGCGGGCGGCTTCCAGGCTTTCGCGTTCGGCGCTCAGGTCCGCAACCCGCGCCCGGGCGGCGTCACGGCTGGCGATCAGGGCCGCCACCTGGGCCTCGAAACTGGTGATGCGGCTGGCGGCCTCGGCCAGTTCTCCGGCCTGGCGGTCGCGTTCTGCGGTCAGCGAGGTGATCAGGCTGCGGGCCTGCGCCAGATCCTGTTCGGCCGTGTTGAGGGTCGAGGTCAGCGCCCCCATCCGGGCGTTCAGGCGCCGGTTCTCGCGCTCCTCCAGCCCCAGGGCAGAGGCCAGCGCGCTGACTTCGGCCGACAGCTCATCCAGCTGGCTTTCCTGTCCGGTGATGGTTTCGCGCAGCACGAATTGCACCACCATGAAGATGGTCAGCACAAACATCAGCACCAGCAGAAGCCCGGTCATCGCATCGACGAACCCGGGCCAGATCGAGGCCTGGAACCGCTGTCCTGTGCGCCGGGATAGGGCCATCGGTTACTCCCCCGCGCCCCGGTCCGGCAGACCGCCGCGGGACAGTCCGCGCGGGCGCGCAAAGGCCTTGATCATCAGGTCGATGTCCTTGCGCAGCTCGGCCAGGCTTTCCTGGCGGCCGGCCGAAATTTCCTCGAGGATGCGCAGCATCTGCACGTCGATCGAGCGCAGCCGCATCCGGCTTTCGGCGTCAATGCCGCCCTGCTCGCTTTGGCTGCGCAAGATCTCGGTCAGCGCCTCCTGCCCGACCGCGACCCGGTCCAGTGCCGCGGTGATGGTGCCGGTCTGCTCCTGGCGGCGGTTCATTTCCTGGATGGTCTCGACCAGGTCTCCCAGCTTCCGGTCCACTGCCGCGCGGCCCTCGGAGGTTTCGGCAAACATCGCCTGCAGCGCATCCATCTGCTCAGCCATGTTGTCGAGCACCTGGGAGACCACGCCGCTGTCGCCGGCACCGTCCTCGCCGGAGGAGAAGCTGACCCGGGTGATGGTGGACAGCCATTCCTCCAGCTCGCGGTAGAACCGGTTCTGGCCGTGGCCCGCGAACAGCTCCAAGAGGCCCACGATCAGCGAGCCCGCAAGACCCAGCAGCGAGGAGGCGAAGGCAACGCCCATACCGCCCAGCTGGGCCTCGAGCCCCGTCATCAGCCGGTTGAAGACCGAAAGCCCCTCTTCGCCCTCCTGCGGCGCCAGGCTGCGGATGGTGTCGACAACGGCGGGAACGGTGGTGGCCAGGCCGTAGAAGGTGCCCAGAAGGCCCAGGAAGATCAGCAGGTTGACAATGTAGCGGGTGATCTCGCGGTCTTCGTCGATGCGGCTGGCAACCGAATCCAGGATCGAGCGGGTCGAGGCCGAGCCCAGCCGCATCCGCGCGCTGCGCGACCCCAGCAGCGAGGCCAGCGGCGCCAGCATCGAGGGCGGGCGGCGGTGCTCCTGATTGTCGCCGCCGGCAAAACGCTCGATCCAGCGCACCGAGCCAATGAGCTGCACCACCTGCCAGAAACAGGCCAGCACGCCGATCACGAACACCAGGACGATAAAGCCGTTGAGCCAGGGGTTGGCCTCAAACACCGGCAGCACCCGCGGCAGCGCCACAAAGGCGCCAAAGCCCGAGAGCCCCAGCGCGATCAGCATCATGATGATCTGCCGCACCGGCTGGGAGAACTGCGGCCGGGTCTTGCGGTCTGGCTGCGCCATATTGCTTGGCTCCTGACACTTTTGACTGCTCGTATTGCGTTCGCAGCCTATAAGCAAAGTGTCAGAAGCGCCAAGGCTTTATGCGGTGATTTCCCGCACCCGGCCTGCCAGCCAGTCGAGATCGCTGTCGTGCAGGCCGATCTCGGCCAGATGTTCGGCGGTGTTGTAGAGGTATTCGGTATTGGGGCCGCGTCCGCCTATCGCATGGGCGATGATCTGGGCCTGTTCCTCGAGGCTGAGGCCGCCGCAATACTGCACATGGTGCGGGTCGATCACATAGGTGACGGCGGTGACTGAGGAACCATCACCCAGCTCCACCGCCAGGTCGCGCTCCAGATAGGCAGAGGAGATCAGCTCGCGCTCGCGCAGCTCCGCCAGGGTCTGCTCCTCGTGGCCGCTTTCGACCGCCAGGGCGATCCCCTTGCAATGGGCGTCCCGGACGGCGTCCAGCGCCAGCACCAGGCCGGGTTTTTCCTCGCTGCCGCGGTGATGGATCGACGACATGCAGAAGGAGCGCGCATAGCCGTGCAGCACCGCCACCTCGCGCCGCGCCACCGGGAAGCCCGGGTTCCAAAGAAGCGATCCGTATCCGAATACCCACATGGTCATGTTGTCTGGCCCTTTCCGTGCCCTCCCTATAAACAGCAATCCTGATCCGGACAAAAGAGGCTATCCGATGCGCCTGGCAAAACTGCTGATTGCCGCCCTCTTGGTGTGGAGCCTCTACTGGGCGGCCGCGGCCTGGGGGCTGAAGAACGGCATCGCCGCCTGGTTCGAGGCGCAGGAAAGTCGGGGCTGGCAGGCGGAGTATGCCGGGCTCGAGACGCAAGGCTATCCGTTGCGGCACCAGACCCGGATCAGCCGCCCTGCCCTCGCCGATCCCCGCACCGGTACCGCCTGGCGGGCGGACTGGCTGGAGCTGTCGAGCCCTGCCGCCTGGCCCGGGCAGCTGGAACTGCACTTCCCGGCGACGGCGCAGCGGCTCTCGTATTTCGACCGGACCGCGGTGATCACCGCTGACGGCCTGCAGGCCAGCCTGCACCTGAAGCCGGGGGTTGCGCTGGAGCTGGAGCAGATGGCTGCCGTGGCGGACGGCTGGCAGATTGCTCGCGGCGGCGAAACGGTGCTGAGCGGCGCGGCGCTGGATCTGCGCATGGTGCAAGCCGGCGCTCCCGAAACCTACCGCATTGCCGCCGAAGCCAGGGAGTTTGCCCCGCGCGCCGCCTGGCGCAGGCTGCTCGCGGCCAGTGCGCCGCTGCCGGAACGGTTCGACACGCTGAAGCTGGAAATGTCGGTGGATTTTGACGCCCCCTGGGACCGGTCCGCGCTGGAGCAGAGGCGGCCGCAGCCGCGCCGGATCGATCTTAAACTGGCCGACGCCGGCTGGGGCGATCTGCGGCTCAAGGCCACCGGCGCGCTGACGGTCGATGACCAGGGGCTGCCGGAGGGTGAGATCGCCCTGCAGGCGGAGAACTGGCGCGGGCTGGTGCTGATGGCCGAACGCAGCGGCGCATTGCCCCCCTCCTTACGCAGTTCGGTGGAGCGGGTGTTGGGCCTGCTGGCAGAAGCGCGCGGCAACCCGCGCAATCTGGACATCACGCTGGGGTTCGCCGACGGATACGTGACGCTGGGCCCGCTGCCGCTGGGCCATGCGCCGCGGCTGATCATCCGCTGAAGGCAACGCCCGCCTGTCAAGGGCCGCGCAGCGCGCGCCGTTTTCCCTTTACAGGCACTTCCTAATACACTTGCAAACGCGCTTCAGGGCAGACCTGCGCCGAAGCGCTTCTCAGCAATCTTTCTTCGCGCGCAGCGCGCCCGGCCCAAGACTGCAATGTGCCCCTTGGGGGCACCTTCAGGCGCGGGAGCCCGCCGTCAGCGGCAATAGGTGCCGCCGCGGTGGCGCGCCACGTCCAGGTGGAAGTGGTCCTTGTGATAGCGGTCGGCTTCAGGTCCCAGCACGGTGCCGAAGGGGCCGCAGGCGGCGCGCCAGATTTTTTTCAGCTTCTTGCGGATCTTGCGGTTCTGCCAGCCGTGCAGCACGGACACGGTCTCGCCGCTGGCGAGCGTAAAGCCGGAGATGTCGATGGCCCGCGCCTTGCCGTGCTCGGAGATCTTGGCGCCGGGGCGGTTGTTGCGGGTGCGGCAGGCATAATGGGCAGCGACCCGCAGGGACACCACCTTGTCGCGGCGCCCGAAGGCGGTTTCGACCTCGCGGTTGATCCAGGTCTTCAGCGCGCGGGCGGTGTTGCAGGTCATCAGCGAGGCCTGGCTGAGCCGCACCCCGGCAATCTCGCGCACTCGCACCGCGTCCTTGGCGCCGCAGCCGGGCAGCGTGCCGGAGATTTGGCCCACGTCATCGCCCTGGATATCGATGTCGCCGCAGACCGAGCCCTTGCGGCGCTGGCGGCGCTTGAACAGCACCTGCTCTGCCAGGCTGTCCGGGCGTGCGGAGGGCAGCAAGGACGCGCCCGGCGCCAGCAGCGGCAGGTCCGCGGGCCGGGCAGCGGCCGCCAAGCGCTGCTCCGATTGCGGGCGGGATTCCGGGCGCATGCCGGGCACCGGTGCCAAGGCGGCCTCAAAGCCTGCTGCCGCCGCAGGGCGGACGGGCGGCTCCAGCGAGCCGTCCGGCGTTGCCGCCAGGGCGGCGCTGCCAGACACGGCTGCCAGCATCAGCACGCCTGCGCGGATCACTTCTTCTGCCCCCGGCCGAAGTCCGGGGCGTCGGTGTCCTGGCCCGCTTCGATGATGCCGCGGCGGATGGCGCGGGTGCGGGTGAAGTAGTCGTGCAAATGCGCGCCGTCGCCGGTGCGGATGGCGCGCTGCAGGGCAAACAGCTCCTCCGTGAAACGGCCGAGGATTTCCAGCGTGGCGTCCTTGTTGGTCAGGAACACATCGCGCCACATGGTGGGATCCGAGGCGGCGATGCGGGTGAAGTCGCGGAAACCGGCGGCCGAATACTTGATCACCTCGCTGTCGGTCACCCGGCGCAGGTCGTCGGCGACCCCCACCATCGTGTAGGCAATCAGGTGCGGTGTGTGCGAGGTGACGGCCAGCACCAGGTCGTGGTGGTCGGCGTCCATCTCATCGACGTTGGCGCCCATCCCCTCCCACAGAGCGCGCAGGCGGGCGGTGGCCTCCGGGTCGGTGCCTTCGACCGGGACCAGCAGAGACCAGCGGTTGTCGAACAGCTCGGCAAAGCCGGATTCAGGGCCGGAATGCTCGGTGCCCGCCAGCGGGTGGGCGGGCACGAAATGCACGCCGTCGGGGATATGCGGCTGCACCGCCTCGATCACATGGCGCTTGACCGAGCCCACGTCGGAAACCGTGGCGCCGGGTTTCAGCACCGGCGCGATGTCTTCCATTACCGGGCCCATGGCGCCGACGGGGACGCAGAGCACCACTAGGTCGGCGTCATGCACCGCCTCCCGCGCGCTGTCGCAGATGCGGTCGCAAAGGCCGATGCGGCGGGCGGTTTCGCGGGTTTCCGCGCTGCGGGCATAGCCGGTGACCTCACCTGCCAGCCCTGCCCGTTTCATCGCCCAGAACATCGAGGATGCAATCAGGCCCAGGCCGATCAGCGCGACGCGGCCATACACTTGCCCGCTCATGCCTGGCCCTCTTTGAATGCCTGCACCGCTGCGGCCACCCGGCGGCAGGAGTCCTCGTCGCCGATGGTGATGCGCAGCGCTGTGGGCAGGTTGTAACCCGCCACCCGGCGCACGATCAGGCCCTGGGCCTGCAGGTGCAGGTCGCAAGCTTCTGCTTCAGCCTGGCTGGAAAAGCGGGCCAGGATGAAGTTGGTGCTGGACACGTCCGACGGCACCCCGAGTTCGGCCAGCGCATTGGCGAGCCAGGCGCGCCATTTGGCGTTTTCCGCGCGGCAGTGATCGACATAGCCCGTATCGCGCACCGACGCCTCGGCGCCCGCCAGCGCGGTGCTGGAGACGTTGAACGGCCCGCGCACCCGGTTCAGCACGTTGATGATCTCCCTGGGGCCGTAACCCCAGCCGATCCGGGCGCCGCCCAAGCCGTAGATCTTGGAGAAAGTACGGGTCATGAAGACGTTGCTGCGGGCGGCGATCAGCGCGGCGCCTGCATCAAAGCCCTCGACATATTCCGCATAGGCACCGTCCAGCACCAAGAGCGCGCCATCGGGCAGGCCATCGGCCAGGCGGGCAACCTCCGCCTCGCTGATCATGGTGCCGGTGGGGTTGTTGGGGTTGGCGATGAAGACCAGCTTGGTCCTGGCGGTGCAACCCGCCAGCAGCGCGTCCACGTCGGTGACCCGCTCGCGCTCCTTCACCTCCACCGGGGTGGCGCCGGCGGCCAGCGCGCTGATGCGGTACATGGCAAAGCCGTGCTCTGTATAGAGAACTTCGTCGCCCGGGCCGGCATAGGCCTGGCACAGGAAGGCGATGATCTCGTCGCTGCCGGCGCCGCAGATGATCTGCTCCGGATCCAGCCCGTGCACCTCGCCGATCGCCTGCCGCAGTGCGCCGTGGTCCGAGCTGGGATAGCGGTGCATATTGGCCGCCGCGTCCTGCATCGCCTGGACGGCGCGCGGGCTGGGGCCAAAGGGGTTCTCGTTCGAGGAGAGCTTCACAACATTGCTCACCCCTTTCACATGGGCAGCCCCGCCCTGGTACAGAGCGATGTCCATGATACCGGGCTGCGGTGTGAGTTGGGTCATAATACGGGCTCCTTAATTCCAACCCGTCATAACGGCCCAATCGCTGGCGGGGAAGCACCAAGATGACGCTTCCCCCACGCCGCCGCCCCCGTCGGCAGCCTGCCCCGGCCGCACCGCGTTAATGCGCGGCTGCAGTCTTGGGCATTTTGCGCTTGGCCTCGGCCATGATGATCTTCTGGATCTTCTTGCGCAGCTCCATATCCTTTCGCATCGCTTCATTGGCCTGCTTTTGCATGGTCGCAGCCGATTGCGAGCCGTCCGAGCTGTTCAGCACTTCGCCTGCATATTTGCTGAGCGATTTGCCGGAGATCTGCTTGGCGATCTCGCCATAGATGGCGTCGCCGTGCAGCTTGATGAAATCCTCGGTGGCCTTGGTGCCGTATTTGGCGATCAGGTCCTTCTTGACCGCGCCTTCCATGGCGGCCGGCGCCAGTTTGGACTTGAGGAACTTCTCGGCACCGGAGGTGAAGCCGGAGGAGAATTTCTCCAGCGCCTTGCCGGCGCCTGCGGACATGATGCCCGCGGTCAGGATCTTGGCGATGCTTTCCTTGATTTCCTTGGTGTTGGGCGGGCGGCCCTTTTCGATCAAGGGCTTGGCGAGGCCGATGGTTTCCTTCAGCGCCTCTGTCACCATAGCCTCGCCGGCCTTGGATTTCAGGAACTTCTCGAAGAAGACCTTGACCGCCTTCTTGGGCATCTCGCGCGACAGCCTGGAGGCCGCGGCTTTGGCCAGGTCATCGGCGAGGCCGGCAGAGAGCTTGGCCGTCAGCTTGCCGCCCGCGGCCCCGGCAAGGCCCGCAATGAAGCTGTCGATGAAGACTTTCTTGGCGGCGCCGTCCCAGGTGACCTTGTTGCCGGCCAGATGCTCGCCCAGCTGGCCGGCGCTGGATTTCAGCGCCTCGGTGCTGGCGGCGGCGATGGCGTGCGCCTTGGCGGGCGACATGCCCTTGGTCGCGATCAGGCGGGCGGTCATATAGGTTTCGACCACGGCAAAGGAGACCTCGCGCACCACCTCCAGCTTCCAGATGATGGCGCCTGCGGTGCTGATGCGCTGGTCGATGAATTTCTTGAAGGCCTTGCCACCCTTGTTATAGGCCTTGGTCGCCTTGACGTCCTGCTTGTAGACCTTTTTCCAATCCGGCTTTTTCTTGCTGGTCAGGGTCTTCATCAGGCTCGCCTCGGAGCGCGCGTTCAGGATCGCAGTCCAGGGCGGATCGGTCTTGTCGTTGACCATGCTGACGGCAAATTCGGTCAGCGCATTCAGAAAGGTCTCGTTGCCCTGGCGGGTGTTTTCCACCTCGTTGCAGAAATCGACCCAGGATTCCGCCTGGCCGTACATCATCTCCGCCTTGGCCAGCAGCTTGCGGCGCAGCTCCTCCTGCCCGGCTTCGAACTCGGCCACGGTGATCAGCTTGGTCTTGCCGTTCTCGACAACCTCGACCCGTTCGATCTTGGCGTCGGCCGACACCTGGGCGGCCAGTTTGGGCAGGCCCGCGTTCCAGGTCCGCATGCCGGGATCGACAATGCCGTCGGGCTTGCGGAAACCCAGTTTCTTCTTCTGGAAATCCCGGATCGTCTTGATCAGCCCGGCATCGCATTTGGTGCTGATCTCGACGGGATAGCCGTTCGCCTTGAGCATCAGGCGGACGAGTTCGACATCTGCGGGGGTGTTCTTGACCGGTTTAAATTTGCTTTCGCCGGTTTTCGGGTCCGGCTTGGTAATCCGTTTCTTGTCGCCGACGGGGGCGGACAGCTTGAGAGCCATGACTTTGCTCCAACCAATTAACTACTGGTTCAAGCCTGCCACGGCGCCCCCCTGCGGTCGCGGGGGATTTGGAATAGACTTTCCCCCTTTAAATACAGGGGGCCGCTACCTACATGTCACTTGCATGTGAGGTGCTTCCCCGAAGCGGGAAAGCACCCGTTCAGACTGGGGTCAGGCCGCCTGAGCCTTGAACCGCGCGGTCGCAGGATCGGCATTGTACCGGGCTGCGATCTCCCCCGCCTTCATCGACAGCTCATTGACGCAATTGATGATGTATTGCGCGGTTTCCTCCTCCATCAGATAGGAGAAGTTGAGCCGCACCCAGCCCGGCTTCTTCATCTCTTCACCGGCCTGCAGGTCGGCAAACAGAGTTTCCGATTCCGGCTGGCTGATGCCCAGCAGACGGTGCGCGTAAGGGCCTGCGCAGGCGCAGCCGCCGCGGGCCTGGATGCCGTAAACGTCGCTCAGCATGCGGGTGAAAAGCTGCTGGTGCACCGGGTTGCCCGCGCCGTCGGAGACCAGGAAGGAGAAGATCGGCAGCCGGTGCGCCGTGCGGTGGCCGAGGATGCGCAGCCGCGGGTTGGCGGACCAGCCCTCCCAGGCCATCTGCGCGAACTTCGCCTCGCGGGCTTCGATCTGTTCCTGGCCCACGGCCTCCTTGACCAGGAACGCCAGTGCGGCGCGGATGTCGCCGGTCACGTTGGGGGTGCCGGCCTCCTCGCGGGCGGCCAGGTCGCGGCTGTATTCATGCCGCCAGGGGGAGACAAAGCTGACGGTGCCGCCGCCGGGCCAGGACGGGCAGCGGCGGCGCACAGCTGATTGATTGACGATCAGCACGCCGGAGGCGCCGGGGCCGCCCGGGAATTTATGCGGCGAGACCACAACAGCGTCCTTGCGCGCCGCGCCATTGCCGCCCATGTCGACCGGCAGGTAAGGGCCGCCGCCGGCGTAATCCCAGACCGACAGCGCGCCGTATTCACGCAGCAGGCGGCTGATGGGGTCGGGATCGGTGACGATGCCGGTCACGTTAGAGGCTGCGGAGAAGCTGCCGATCTTCAGATCGCTGTCCGCGTGCTGTTTCAGGGCCAGTTCCAGCACCGCCAAATCCGGTCCGCCCTCCTCCGCTTCGGGGATCTCGACAACCTCGGCCTTGCTCTCGCGCCAGGGCAGAATGTTGGAGTGGTGCTCATAGGGGCCGATGAAGACAACCGGGCGGGCGGCCTCGTTCACGCCGAACAGGCTGACCAGCCGGTTGAGGCCCGCGGTGGCGCCCGAGCCGGTGAAGATCACCGCATCCTCCGCCGTGGCGCCGGTGATGCGGGCGATCTCGCTGCGCGCCTCGCGGCGCAGGCGGGTCATCTGCATGCCGCAGTAGGACGCCTCGGTGTGGGAGTTGGCATAGAAAGGCAGCACCTGGCCTGCCACGAAATCCTCCACCTGGCGCAGCGCCCGGCCGGAGGCGACGTAATCGGCGTAGACCAGCGGCACCTCGCCATCGAGGCCGGGGATCATCACCCCGTCGCCGATCACGCTGCGGCCAAGGATGCCGTCCTGCGCTGCTTGCCGGATTGTCTGTTTGAATGCTGCCAGGGTCATGTCGCGCCTCCGAAATATGTTGAGGCATAGTGAACGGGAATTGGCGCAAAAACTTAATCAATTAATGAGTGGATTACGCTAAACTTGTGTCATATGATCGGAAAATGAGCAAAACTTCAGATAATATTGACCGCGCCATCCTGCGGGCCCTGCAAGAGGACGCCAGCCTGTCCCAGCGGGAACTGGCCGATCAGGTGGGGCTGTCGCAGAATGCCTGCTGGCGGCGGCTGAAGGCGCTGAACGAAAGCGGGCTGCTGAAGGGCTCCACCGCACGGCTGGACCGCAAGCAGCTGGGGCTGGATCTGGTGGTGTTCGTGCTGCTGCGCACCCGGCATCACTCGGCGGACTGGCTGCAGAAATTCCGCCGCCATGTGCTGACCATTCCCGAGGTGGTGGATTTCCACCGCATCGGCGGCGACTACGACTATCAGCTGAAAGTGGTGACGGAGGACATGGCCAGCTATGACAAGGTCTATCAGCGGCTGATTTCAGGCGTGGAGCTGGACAGCGTGACCTCCTACTTCGCGATGGAGGCCATCGCGGAGGGGCGGCCGCTGCCACTGTGAGGGCAGAGGCAAAGGGCAGCCCCCTGCCCTGCGGTCATGGCTGTTAGTGCCCGAAGGCGCTGTTTTTCATCCATTTCGGGCGTTTGCCGTCCGGTCCCATCCGCATGTGCAGGCAGGCGGTGCCGAGGCGCTGAAAATAGAGAATGTCGACGGGATACCAGCCGGGTGAAGGCACCTCGACCTGGGTCACGATGGTGCTGTCACAGGACTGGCGGCCATCGAATTCTCCAACCACCTGACCGCCGATTTTGGCCAGCAGGCCGTCGTTGGTCAGAAAGTCGATGTTGTGAACGCCGGGCGTGTCCAGCTTCACATACCCAGTGATGCGCGCCGCCACATGCATCGGCCGCTTGGCGGTCAGGGTGTTCTGCCCCTCCTCGGTATCGCGGTTGTCCAGGCCGGCAATCGGGCGGCCCCGCTCGCTGCTGATCTTCAGCGCAGACGAGGCTTCGGCCAGTGACTTCACGTCCTGCGGATAGGCGTAGACCACCGCCAGGCCGGGCTTGACGCCGGAAGGCTGCGGGTTTGCAGGTGTGAGTTTCAGAGGTGCGGCGCCCGCCGCTGCCGCCAGAACCGTGAACGCGGCCGCTGCCGCTGCTTTCATCAAGAACTTCATTGGTCACTCCCTGTCGTTTTGGATCAGGATAGTACCAACGGCGCCGCCGGACCACAGCTTTTGGAACCGGGAGCCGCGGAGCGCCCTGGCCAGGCAGTTCCGCAAAAGAAAAGGGCTGACCAAAAGGACAGCCCTTCCGCCAGATGCCCCGGGGGCAGCAGGCTTAGTTCTTGGCGTAGAATTCGACGACCAGGTTCGGTTCCATCACAACCGGGTACGGCACGTCGCCCAGGGACGGGGTGCGCACGAAGGTTGCGGTCATCTTGGAGTGGTCGGCTTCGATGTAATCCGGCACATCGCGCTCAGCCAGCTGAACGGCTTCCAGAACGGCAACCATCTGCTTGGACTTGTCGCGGACCTCGATCACGTCGCCCTCTTTCACGCGGTAGGAGGGGATGTTCACGCGCTTGCCGTTCACGGTCACGTGGCCGTGGTTCACGAACTGGCGGGCGGCAAAAACGGTTGCCACGAATTTGGCGCGGTAGACAACGGCGTCCAGGCGGCGCTCGAGCAGGCCGATCAGGTTTTCACCGGTGTCGCCAGTCACACGGACGGCTTCGCCGTAGATGCGGCGGAACTGCTTTTCGGTCAGGTCGCCGTAGTAGCCTTTCAGCTTCTGCTTGGCGCGCAGCTGAATGCCGAAGTCGGACAGTTTGCCCTTGCGGCGCTGGCCGTGCTGGCCCGGGCCGTAGTCGCGGCGGTTAACCGGGGACTTCGGACGGCCCCAGATGTTTTCGCCCATGCGGCGGTCGATTTTGTACTTGGCAGACGTGCGTTTGGTCACGGCTGATCTCCTTCGTTTATGGTTTCGAAGGGCGTTGTCCTCTTGAGGTTTCCCCCATGACAGGCATCCCCTTGCGGGGGCCACCAACACCAATGAAGCCGCGCTTATATAGGGGGACGGGGCAGAGTCAACACGCTGTTTGCCTGTTCGGCAGGAAATCTGCAGCGGGACCCGGCCTGGGCCGCCGGATAGCACCCTGACTCCGCCGGATAAAGGCTTCAGGCTGCTTCGTGGCCGAGAATCGCTGCCTCGGACGTGTTGAGGTTGCGGCGGGCATGGGCACCGTAGGACAGCGGGTTGCGCTCCAGCTCCGGCAGCAGGCCGAACAGCCTTGCCCTGTCGGAGCCGCTCAGTGCGGTAAGCGAGGCATTCGAGGGATGGAAGCTTTCGGTCTCCACCCCGTTGGCCCAGAGCACCTGATGATTGGCCAGCATCAGGTGGATATAAGTGACTTCGCGCACCGAGGTGTCGGGCTGAATGGTGGAGCCATTGGCCAGGTCGCTGGCCGCGACCAGCACCTCGGGCGTGTTGAACAGCGCCCGCACCCGGCTGCCGCGCAGAAGCATCCGGTGATCGGGGGAGACCAGCAGCTCCTGTTCAGGGCGGTCGATGCCCAAGGCGCCGGCATGAATGCGGATCGGGCGCAGCCGCGGCATCACGTAAAGCCGCGCGCCGGTGATCCGGCGGGAACCGATCCAGAGGATCTCCTGGGCGCCGTTATCGCGGGTCTGCACCTTTTCGCCTTCGCGCAATTGCTCCACCCGTTTCGGCCCGCCGGGCGTGGCAATCAAGGTGCCCGGGGTAAAGCAGATAACACCGGTTTCGCCCTGGGGCCGGTCGGCGTGAATGGTGCCAAGCGAATGGTGCACCACCCAAAGGTCGGTGCCGCGCGGCGGCAGCTCATCCACGAACATCAAAAGAGGGTGCTGACCCGGGCCGACCTCGATCAGGGTAACGGTGTAGCTTTGCACGCCGTTGGTCACGGAAAAGCTGCTGTCCATCAGCGGCTCATCGACCTCGACCGCATGAACATCGGTGCGGTTCTGCACCGCAGCCCCGACCAGCCTGCGCACCGAGCGTGCCGCCCGGCGGCGCAATTCTGCCTCGCCGTTTGCCATGTCCAGCCGCAAAAGCCCTGCCGGCCCGTCCACCCGCACCGCATCGCCGTGCCAGGACCAGGCCGCCCCCACATCAATGGCGTCCACCGGTGCGGCCGGGAGGCCGTCGATCTCGGTTTGCGACCAGGAAACAACAAACGTGCCACGAAAGCCCGTTCTCATCTGCCCGTATGCCTGCTTCAACTTATAATTATTAACGGAACGTTAACAAAGCGTCGCGCCTCCGGAAACAGTGAGGCCCATAAAATCCTTGTGAGCGTGCCCTTTACGCACCATTCCTCATGCGGTTGAAGTTGCCGTAGCGGCACTCAATTTTTGGGCAAGCCGGGCGGCGCAGAATACCCAGCAGAAAGAAACGCGCGCCTTAGCGGACCGCGCCGTAGCTGGCGCGCAACGTGTCCGCGGCCTGCCGGACCACCTCGGCCACCTGCATCAGCTGCCGCGCCAGCGGATTGCTGCGCCGCCAGATCATGCCGATGGTGCGCGACGGCTGCGGGTCGCGGAAGCGGGCCACCGACACCACGGCCGAGCGGGTTTCCACCGGCACCGCCATTTCCGGGATCAGCGTCACCCCGATCCCGGCGCTGACCATCTGCACCAGTGTCGACAAGGAGCTGCCGTCCAGCAGCTCCCGCGGGGCGGCGGATTGCATGTTGCAGAAGGACAAGGCCTGGTCGCGGAAGCAATGCCCCTCCTCCAGCAGCAGGAGGCGCATCTCGCGCAGGCCCTCGGGGCCGGGAACCGGGGTGCCAGCGTCCTCGCCCGGGCGCACCAGCACAAAATCCTCGGAAAACAGCGGCACCTCCTCATAAGACGGCTCAGACACCGGCAGCGCCACGATGGCTGTGTCCAGCCGCCCCTCCCCCAGTTCTTCCAGCAGCTTGGGGGTCACGGTTTCGCGGACCCGGATGTCGGCCTCCGGGTACTGCCGGGTGAGCGTGCCCACGATGGAGGGCAGCAGATAAGGGGCGATGGTGGGAATCACCCCGATCCGCAGGCGCCCGGCTAGGCCGTCGCGTGAGGCCCGCGCCAGCTCGCCCAGCTCATCCACCGAGCGCAGGATGCCGCGCACACGGGAGGCCAGATCCTCGCCGAAGCTGGTGAGCCGCACCTGGCGGGCGCCGCGCTCCACCAGCTGCACCCCCAGCACCTCCTCCAACTCTTTGATCTGAACAGACAAAGCAGGCTGAGACACGGCGCAGGCGTCGGCCGCGCGGCCGAAATGGCGGTGCTGGGCCAGCGCCTCGAAATAGCGCATCTGGCGGAGGGTCACGTTTATCATAGGTTTTCATTATCAGAGCGATGAATAAATGCAACTTATCCCAATGATATTTCCCTGCTAGCCTCATCCTCAGGACAACAGGGAGACCCGGCGCAGGCAGCCTGCGCCCCGCGTGCATTTCCATGCGGCGCACAGGCTGGCGGAATGGTTCCGGGGCGCTTCCTCCACATCGCAGTTCAACTAATTGAAGCCACGATCGGAGAAGGAAATGGACGGAAATACCCCCGCAGGAAAATGCCCGGTGATGCACGGCGCGGCGCTGAACACCGACGCCGGCGGCACCTCGAACCAGGATTGGTGGCCGAACCAGCTGAACCTGAAGATCCTGCATCAGCACTCCCCCAAGTCGAACCCGATGGGTCCTGACTTCAACTACCGCGAGGAGTTCAAGAAGCTTGATCTGGAGGCGGTGAAGAAGGACCTGTTTGCGCTGATGACCGACAGCCAGGACTGGTGGCCCGCGGATTACGGCCACTATGGCGGGCTGTTCATCCGCATGGCCTGGCACAGCGCCGGCACCTACCGCACCGCCGACGGGCGCGGCGGCGGCGGCACCGGCAACCAGCGGTTTGCGCCGGTGAACTCCTGGCCGGATAACGGCAACCTGGACAAGGCGCGCCGCCTGCTGTGGCCGATCAAGCAGAAATACGGCAACAAGATCTCCTGGGGCGATCTGATGATCCTGGCAGGCAACTGCGCCATTGAATCGATGGGCGGGCCGGTGTTCGGCTTTGGCGGCGGCCGCGAGGATGTCTGGGCGCCGGAGGAGGACATCTACTGGGGCACCGAGACCGAGTGGCTGGGCGACCAGCGCTATTCCGGCGAGCGCGACCTGGAAAACCCGCTGGCTGCCGTGCAGATGGGCCTGATCTACGTGAACCCGGAAGGGCCGAACGGCAACCCGGACCCGGTGGCCTCCGGCTTTGACGTGCGCGACACCTTTGCGCGCATGGGCATGAATGACGAGGAAACCGTGGCGCTGGTGGCGGGCGGCCATACCTTCGGCAAGGCGCACGGCGCGGGCGACCCGGAGCTGGTGGGTGCCGAGCCGGAGGGCGGCGCGATGGAGCAGATGGGCTTTGGCTGGGCCAACGCGCATGGCTCCGGCAAGGGCGGCGACACCACCACATCGGGCATCGAAGGCGCCTGGAAACCGAACCCGACCACCTGGGACATGGGTTATTTCGACGTGCTGTTCGGCTATGAGTGGAAACTGGTCAAAAGCCCGGCCGGCGCAAACCAGTGGCAGGCGCAGGACGTGAAGCCGGAGCATATGGTGGTGGACGCCCACGACCCCAGCAAGAAGCACGCGCCGATGATGACCACCGCTGACATGTCGCTGCGGATGGACCCGGAATACGAGAAGATCTCGCGCGATTTCCACGCCAACCCGGAGAAATTCGCCGACGCCTTTGCCCGTGCCTGGTTCAAGCTGTGCCACCGCGACATGGGGCCGAAGTCGCGCTATCTGGGAGCGGACGTGCCTGCCGAAGACCTGATCTGGCAGGATCCGGTGCCGGCGGTGGATCACGCGCTGGTGGATGCGCAGGACGTCTCGCAGCTGAAGGCCAAGATCCTGGGCACCGGACTTTCGGTCTCTGAGCTGGTCTCCACCGCCTGGGCCTCGGCCTCGACCTTCCGCGGCTCCGACATGCGCGGCGGTGCCAATGGCGGCCGCATCCGGCTGGCGCCGCAGAAGGACTGGGAGGTGAACGAGCCTGCGCAGCTGGCCAAGGTGCTGTCGGCACTGGAGCAGATCCAGAGCGAGTTCAACGCCGGCGCGTCCGGCGGCAAGAAGGTGTCGATGGCCGACTTGATCGTGCTGGCGGGCGGTGCCGGCGTCGAGGAAGCCGCAAAGGCTGCAGGACACCCGGTGGATGTTCCCTTTACCCCTGGACGCACCGATGCCACGCAGGAGCAGACCGACATCGACGGCTTCGCGGTGCTGGAGCCGGAGGCCGATGGCTTCCGCAACTACCAGAAGGCGGAGTATGCCGTGCCGGCCGAGAAGATGCTGGTGGACCGGGCGCAGCTCTTGACCCTCGGCGCGCCGGAGATGACCGCGCTGACCGGCGGGCTGCGGGTGCTGGGCGCCAACCACGGCGGTTCCAAGCATGGCGTGTTCACGGACCGCGTTGGCGTGCTGAGCACCGACTTCTTCACCGCCATCACCGATATGGGGGTGGAGTGGAAGCCGGCAGGCGACGGCACCTATGAGGGCCGCGACCGGGCCAGCGGCGCCGTTAAATGGACCGGCACCCGCACCGATCTGGTGTTCGGCTCGAACTCGCAGCTGCGGGCGCTGGCAGAGGTCTATGCGCAAGACGATGGCGCCGGAGCCTTTGTCCGCGACTTCGTGGCAGCCTGGGCCAAGGTGATGAACGCCGACCGGTTTGATCTGGCGGCCTGAACGGCCCTGGCATAGCAAAACAGAAAGGCGCCCCGGGATTTCCGGGGCGCTTTTTTAATCCAACCAGCCGCCGGGCGGATCACTCCGGCAGGTATTTTTCCGACCAGCTTTCGCCCGCAGCACCGCTGGTGATCATCGCCGCTGTTTCGTCTTTGGAATAGCCAAGCCGCGCCAGGATCGCCCGGGTGTGATCGCCGTATTTGGGGGCCGGACCGGGGATCGTGATCCGGCCTGTCTGCGGGCGCACCGCGTTGGGCGCCACCAGGTCGCACCAGCGGCCCATCGGGTGCCGGTCGTGGCGGATCACTCTGAAAGTGGCCTGGTTCAGGTCGATGCACCCCTTGCTTTCCAGCTGCAAAGCCGCATCGCGGGTTTCGTGCAGCGAGGACAGCGGCACTGCGGTGGACGAGGTGCCGGCAAATGCGGCGCGCCAGTGGGAAAGCGGCTGGGCAGCGAAGCGTTCAGACAGCGCCGCCTGCAGCTGGTCCTCTGGCAGTTCTGCCAGATCCGACAGGTCCGGCACCCGCGCCAGGGCGGCGGCGCGTTCGGTCGGGGCCGCGAAGAAGAACCAGCCGTCCGCGGCCTGATAACAGTGGTAGAACGGCCCCCAGCCCAAGGCTTTGCGCCCCGAGGGTTCGTCAAAGGGCGCCCTGCCCTCATGGTCATACATGAACTGCGCCTGGATCAGGTTGCCGGCCGCCGCCAGAGAGGCGCGTGCCACCCCGCCCTTGCCGGTTTCCTGGAGCCGCAGCAGCGCGCCGCCCAGGGCCACGCATGCGCAGAAGCCGGTCAGCACGTCGATGGTGCCGAAATGGGCGTGCTCCTCCGGCGTTTCCATGCCGCCGCCAAACCGCAGCATCACCCCGGTTGCGGCCTGCGCCAGGTCGTCATAGCCGAGGTGATCGGATTTCGGCCCGCGCATCGGGCCGCCGAAGGCATCGAGCTGCACCAGGATCAGGCGCGGATTGATCTGTTCCAGCCGTTCCGGCGACAGGCCCAGATGGTCGCGCTGCTGGTCGGTGCCGTTCATGGTGATGACATCGGCCTCGGCGATCAGCCGGGCCAGCGCCTCCTGCCCTTGTTCACTGCGCAGGTTCAGCAGGATGCTCTCCTTGCCGCGCTGCGCGTGGATGCCGAAGACGACGGTGTTCCAGGGGTCCACCGAAGGATCCACCGGCTGCACCAGGGTCACCTCTGCGCCGTAGCGTGCCAGGGTCGAGCCGATGGTCGGCCCGGCGATCACATTGGTGAGGTCCAGCACCTTCAGCCCGTCGAGCCAGCCCTTGCCCGCCTGACCGCTGGTGCCGCCGCGCTCCGGCTCCGCCAGCAGCGCCGCCAGGTCTGCCTCCTCGGCGCTGGTTTTTCGCACCGCATCTTCGTCGCCGGACAGCCAGGCCACATTGCCCATCTGCTGCATGACCCCGTGCTTGGCGTCCTTGACCTGCAGGATCAGCCCGGAAGCCAATGCGTGCGGGTCGTGCAGCCATTCGCTGGTGAAGCGCTGCACGGTGGCGGGTGCCTTGGCAGCGCCGAACAACTCCTCCCACTCATGCGAGGGTTTGGTCAGGAAGGCCGCCTTCATCGCCGAGGACACCCGTTCCCGGTCGGACGCCCCCACCGGGTAATTCCGCATCGACCATTCGGCGGGCCAGTCCTTGGTATCAAGATAGGCGGAGAAGTCCGGCAGCTCGTCCGCCAGGTCCTTGAGCCCCAGGGTCTCCAGCACCCGGCGCGGATGGGTGGCGACCGAGCCGCTCACCACATAGAAGCCGCGCCCGTCAGCGCAGGTATAGGTGCGGTAGAACGGGTCGAGGAATTCCGACAACTCCTCGAACTTCAGGTTCATCGGCAGGCCTTCTGCGGCGCGGCGGTCCAGTTCCACCTCGCGCGGGGACTTGTAGCGCTCGGGGTAGTCTTCGATCTGCTCGCAGTTATAGACCAGCCCCTCCAGCAGCGCGGCGGCCAGCGGCACCTCGATATGGTCGCCGCCGTTGGCCTCGCGGGCGTTCAGCGCAAAGAGGACCGACATGGCGCCGAAACTGGCGCCATAGGCCGAGGCCAGGGCCAGCGGCGAGAAGGACGGGTTGATGCCCATCAGGCGGCGGTTCAGGCCCATGTCGGTGAACTGGCCGGTATAGGCGGCGATCACTGCCTCCCAGGCAGGCAGGCCGGCCAGCTCGGCATCGGTGGAGGCAAAACCCGGCATCGACAGGTAGACCAGCTGATCATTGACTTTGCGCAGCACCTCCGGCCCGAGGCCGAGACGGTCCATGACACCGGGACGGAAGTTCTCAATCACTACATCTGCGCGTTTGGCGAGTTCGATGGCAGTGGCGCGGCCCTCCTCCGATTTCAGGTCCAGCTCCAGCGTCTGCTTGCCGCGCGACAGCATATCGAAGGCCGGGCCGTCAAAGCCGGTGCCGCCGGGCGGGGTGATGCGGATCACCTCTGCCCCCATGTCGGCCAGCATCATGCCAGTTAAAGGGCCCGCCAGATAGTGGCCGAAGTCGAGAACGCGGATATGGGAAAGGGGGCGCTGCGGCATTTGGGAAGTCCCTGGAAAATTCTGAGATCATGTTTGCCGCCCCAGATTATCTTTGCCGCTTGCAATATCCACTGGCCAAGACTGCATGGCCTCCCTAACAATTTCCTATGGAACGCTCGATACGCCCTACCGCCGGATCGCTGAACTCCTTGCTGGTGCTGGAAGTTGCCGTGCGCCACGCCAGCCTGTCCCGCGCCGCAGCGGAGCTCGGCCTCAGCCAGCCCGCGGTGTCGCGGCATATCTCGACGCTGGAGGGGCGGCTGCGGCAGCCGCTGTTTGAGCGCAACAACAACCGGATCACCCCGACGGCCAATGCAACCCGGCTGGCGGATGCGGTGGCGCTGGGATTGGGCCATGTGGATCAGGCCTGGAGCGAGGTTCTGGCCGCACCGGAGACGGATGAAGTGACGCTGGCCTGCACCTTCGGCTTTGCCGATCAATGGCTGATGCCGCGGTATTCGGACCTGCGCGCCAGCATGCGTGGCACAAGGGTCCGGGTGGTGACCACCGACCAGCTGGGGGACATCGACCTCAGCCGTCTGGATGCGGCAGTGGTCTGGGACCCGTCGCGGATGCCGGACCGCCCGTATTTTCCTCTGATCCCTGCGGAGACGTTTCCGATTTGCAGCCCCGGCTTTCTGGCGGATCACCCTGAAGCGGCTGAAAACCTGTCCGCATTGGCGCCGGAGCTGTTTCTGCATTTCGACACCGGCAGTTCAGGGTTCCTGACCTGGCAGGGCTGGTTTGAACAGGCGGGGCAGCTGCCGCCGAATTTTGGCAAAGCGCCGGAGTTCGACGCCTACCCGTTCCTGCTCCAGTCGGTTCGGCGCGGCGAAGGGGTTGGGCTGGGCTGGGCGGGGATCGCCGACAATGCCTTGGCCTGCGGCGAGGTGCTGCGGCTGGGGACGGCGGTCTCAGACAGGCCGTACAGCTATTTTGTGCAGCACCGTACACCTGCCGCCAGCAACAGCGCGCTGGAACAGCTGCTGGATTGGTTCAGGGGCCAATTGCCGCCGGCTCACCGCCAGCCGTAACACAGCAAGAAAAAGCCGGAGGATGGCTCCCCCGGCTTCTCCGCCTCCTGGAGGGAGGCTGTTTTCAGGCCGGGCACTCGCAGCTGCGTTGCCCGGTGCCAGGGTTTATTCGGCCGGAGCTGCAGCCTTCTCACGCTGGCCGTCGCGGAACAGCGCCTTGGCCAGCGAAATGCACATCAGGCCCATGACCATGGTGAAGGGCAGCGCGCCGATGATCATCGCGCTCTTCAGCGCCTCCATCGGGTCGGCGCCGCCGTTCTGCTTGCCTGCGAACAGCAGAGTGCCGATCACAGCGGTCAGGATCAGGCCCCAAACGATCTTGTGCTTGTTGCCGATGTTCTGGTCGCCGCCGGACATGATGGTGTTCATCACCAAGATGCCGGAGTCCGCCGAGGTGACCAGGAAGGTCATGATCAGCACCACGCACATGATGGTGATGCCGGACAGCAGGCCGCCGTCGATCATGCTCTGCAGCGTCACGAACAGCTTGGCGGTGTTGGAGGCACCGATGATCGCGCCTTCGGCCGCACCGTTCAGTTCCAGGTCGATGGCGGTGCCGCCCAGGATGGTCATCCAGGCAAAGCAGACCAGCGCCGGGGCGAACACGCAGCCGACGATGAACTCACGCACCGAACGGCCGCGGGAAATGCGCGCCAGGAACAGGCCGACGAAGGGCGAGAACGCGATCCACCAGGCCCAGTAGAAGGTGGTCCAGCCTGCCTGCCAGCCGAACTGGCGCTGTGCTTCACCAGCTGCATAGGTTGCTGCCAGAACGTCGTCGGACAGGGCTGCAGCTTCGCCTTCCAGGCCGGATTTGAAGCCATCGAAGGAGCCCCAGGCGTTGGTTGCACCGCCGCGCAGAGCATCTGCGTAGGGCGCCGCGTCCGCGGGAAGCGCTGCCGCGAAGTCAGCTGCGGACTGCGGGCCGTAGGCACCGAAGCTCAGCGAGGCGAAGTGCAGGACGTAGTCCACGAAAGCCGAGGCGTAGGTGGTCATTGCGAACATGAAGGAGCCGAAGACCACGAAGGTCAGCAGCAGGATGATCGACAGAACCAGGTTCAGGTTCGACAGATACTTCACGCCGCGTCCGACGCCGGAGACCGCCGAGATGATCGACAGGCCCATGATCGCGAACAGGCCGGCCAGCAGGCCAACGGTGCCCGGTGCAGGCGCGTCGCCGCTCATGTCCATCATCCATTCCATGCCGGTGATGGCATAGACGCCGTCCACGAACTGGGAGACGCCGAAACCGATGGTCACGGAAACGCCCAGGATGGTGGCAACAACACCCAGCACGTCAACGACGTGGCCCAGGAAGCCGTTCATCAGCCTGCCGAACAGCGGCGTCAGCGCGGTGCGGATGGTCAGCGGCATGTCGCGGGTATAGGCGTAGTAGGCCAGAGACAGGCCGGTCACCACGTAGATTGCCCAGGCGTGGAAGCCGTAGTGCAGGAACGTGTAGCGGAAGCCGGACTGGATGGCTTCTTCAGTGTTAGCGGTCACCTGCTGCGCCAGGACCACCGGGTTGGAGCCCCAGAGACCCAGCGGTTCAGCGGTAGCGAAGACCATCAGGCCGACGCCCAGACCGGCGCCGAACATCATCGAGAACCAGGAGAAATCCGAGAATTCCTTGCCCTGGCCCGGTCCCCCCATGATCCGCTTACCGGTTTGCGGCAATGCGGCGACCACAAACAGGAAAAAGGCGAAGAAACCGACGATGATGATGTAGAAGGCGTTGAAATCCTCAAGGATCCGCCAGTTGAGGCTGCCCAGAACGCCTGTGGCGTTTGCCGGCCAGACCAAGGCCCAGAGAACCAGGGCGACCATGATCCCCTTGCTGAGCAAGGCGATCTCGACGCTGTGCCCCTTATAGAAGCCCTCGTCGGAGGTCTTGATCTCCAGATCCGTAAAAGGTTGCTTTATTGACATGCGTTTCCTCCCGTTTCGCACGTGCCGCACCGGGGTGCGGATTGTCCGGCGGTTCGCGCAACCGCCGGTATCTGGCGTCAGCCCAGCAGGGCTTCGATCCTTGCCAGCGTTGCAACGCTGACAGCGACGCCGTCTTGGCGGGCCTGCAAGCGTTTTGCCCGCCGCCCGTCTCCGGGCAGATGTGCGCCGTCTTGCCCGCGCACCGCTTCCACGATCCCGGCCATTCCAGCACGAAAAGCGTCATTTGAGGTCGCAGCCGGGTCGATTGCGATGAACATCTGGCCGGTTTTCGGCGGCCCGCCCGCGGTGCCCGAGAAGGGCGATGCGTTGATGCCGAGGGTGGCGCCGGTCAGCGCCGCGGCCATGATTTCTGTCAGCAGCGCAACACCGACGCCTTTGTAACCGCCCGAGGGTGCCATCGAGCCCTTGAGGCCCGCGTCCGGATCGGTGGTCGGATTGCCGCCGGCATCCAGCGCCCAGCCCAGCGGGATCTCCTTGCCCTCGCGGGCGTGCTTCATCACTTCGCTCTTGGCGATGGTGCTGGCGCTCTGGTCGATCAGCAGTTCCGGCTCGCCATCCTCGCCCGGAACGGCAACCGAGAACGGGTTGGTGCCGACCACCGGCTTGCTGCCGCCCGAGGGCGCGATCGAGGCCGGCGCGTTGGTAAAGCCCAGCCCCACCAGCCCGGCGCGGGCCAGGCGGGCGGTGTGGTAGCCCAGCACGCCGCAGTTGTAGCTGTTGCGGATTGCAAGCACCGCGATGCCCTGCTCCCGCGCTGCCGGGATCAGCGCCTCGAACCCAATGTCGATGGCGGAATGGGCAAAGCCGGTGGCGGCATCCACCGCCACGACGCCGGGGCGCGGGCGGGCCAGAACCGGTGCCGCCTGCCCGTCCACCTTGCCGCATTGCACATGCTCGGCATAGATCGGGATATAGGCGAGGCCATGGCTGGCCACGCCATCCGCCTCGGTGGCGGCTGTTGCGACGGCCAGGGGCCGGGCATTGGCCTCAGACGTGCCTGCCGCCACCAGGGCGCGGAAGGACAGGTCCTCGATCTCGGCGAGGGACATAGTTCTGGTTTCGGTCATGTAAGTGGCCTCTTCAGTCGTTGTCCGACAGCCCGGCGCCGGCGCCCAGCAGGCGCGACTCCTCGGTGGCCGGAGCGTAGGTTTTATGGGCAAAACGGTTCAGGACGGCCCAGGCCGCCTCCGCCGGTTCCGCGCGGGTTTGGCTTGGGTTTGCGTTTGCAAGGCTGCCCGCGGCCCGGATGCTCAGCTGCGCCGCCGTTTCCGGCAGAGTGCCTTCGCACTGCAGGCCGATGCCGTCGGTGACGGCCTGAAAGCCCTCGCCTTCGACCGTGACACAAGCGCCGAGCTGGCGCGCGGCCAGCGCGGCAAAGGGCAGGATCATTGCGGGCCGGGAGACCGGCCCCATAGCCAGCGTAAGCACTTGCAGCCGCGCGGCGCAGTCCGACAGCGCCGCACCGGTTGCCAGCGGGCACAGCGGCGCCTCGGCCTGCCAGTCGCCATCCAGGCTTTGCGGCACATGGGATTGCAGCCCCGCCGCGTATCCGGCCTCCAGCAGGCCAGCCAGCACCGCGGCACCGTCCAGCCCCTGCGCGCACAGCCAGCGGGTGGCTTTTGCAGCCTCCTCCGCCAGCCCCCAGTCATAGCCCGCCCCGCGGGCGGCGCGTTTGGCGGTGGCTTCCACTTCGTTCAGCGCATAGCTCATTGGTCTGCCTCCGGATAAACCCACAGGTCGGCGTTGGCGGTGGTCAGGTCTTCGGGATACGGCGCGCCCGCATACATGCAGATCCGCACCCAGCGGTCGGAGCGCGGGTCGAAATGGGTGGCGCCGAAGAACGACAGCTTGGCGCGCAGCATGTCGACCGGCAGCACCCGGTCGCTGATGGTGTTGCTGCGGATTTCGCTGTAAGGCGCGACCCGGCTCATCTGCGCCCGGCGCACGGTGTGGCGGTGTTCCGGGTGGCGCAGCAGGAAGGATGCGATCGACTCTTCCCCGTCCCAGCCAGCCAGGGCCGCGTGGGCCGCGGCGGCATCACGGGCCGGGGCCAGCGGCTGCTCGTACGCGGCAATCGGCTCGTCAAAGCGCTCGCCCATGCGGGGTTCCAGCTTCTCCTCCGAGACATACCAGGCGCGGGCGCAGTTTTCGCGGGCGCTCCAGTCCAGATCCAGCGCCCAGGCAAAGCTGTCCTCGATCAGCTCCCTCACCTGTGTAACCGGCATTGCGCCATCGATGATGAAGGCGTCCTTGTTGGCATCGGCCATACAGTCGGACAACCCGTCCACAAGGTCCCCATAGGGTTCCAGGATCAGCGAGGCCGCCAGTTCCTGCCCCTCCAGGCCCAAGGCTGTCTCGCTCCAGCGGATCAGACGGTCCCAGGGGTGGTCATTGAGCAGATCGTCTGCCGCCGCCCAGGCGGCCAGGGCCTCAAGATCTGTGTGAAGGCTGGCCAGCTTCTCGATCTGCGCCGGGTGTTCCGAATGCCAGCGCGCCGCCGACAGTTCGCTCCGCCGCAGCATACGGCGGAAGCAGGCGGCTTCCTCAGCCGAGGCGGTTTCGACCGAGCGCACCCGGGCAATCGCCTCTTCCCGCGCCATGATCCAGTTGTTGAACAGCACCGGGTGGTTGACGATGTAGGGCGCCATGCCGAGACCGGTGGAATTGCCGATGCCCAGCCGCCGCGCGGTTTCCGGGGCCAGCGGCACGGCGTTGTCGCCGCCCTTGGCACGGGCCATATGCTCCACCAGGTCGCGGACGAAAGCGCGGGTCAGAAAGACCGACAGCATCTCTGCCTGAAACGGTGTGTTGAGCTCGGGGCGGTCGGCAATCGCCTCCCGGTCGGCGGCGCCCAATTTACCGGAACCATACACGGCGGTGGTGCGCATCAGATAGCCGACAGCGTCCACCTGCGCCTGGTCCGGCTGCTGGCCTTGCGACAGCGAGTCGACGAAATGCGCCCACAGGCGCACAGAGCGGTTGGCGCGGGAGACTGACAGGGACTTCTCGTTGACCCGGCCCGCCTCCTGATACGGCACGTTCTTTGACAGACGCTCAATGTCGGCATCCGTCGGCACGCCGTCGAACAGGGTGAAGGTTGCATCCCAAGCGGTGGCGATCACCCGGTCCGAGCGCATTTCCGGCGGCAGGTCATGGGCGAAGGCAACCAGGGAATAAGTCCGCGCAGGGCCGGCGGCGGTATAGACCGCCACGCCGACGCCGTTGCCGTCGATATCGAACTTGGGGCGCGCAAAGCTCCAGTTTTCCCGGGCCATGCGGCGTGTCAGCACCCGCATGAAGCTGAGGCGGCACTGATGCAGGGAGCCGAGGCGGCTGAGGCGCATGACCTGAGCCGGGTCCCGTCGTGATATCGTTGTCTGCGCGGTTGTTTCCATGACCTATCCCTTTGGGCCAAAGTTTTCGGCGAAGAACCGGTACCAGTTCCCGCCCATGATGCCGCTGACCTCGTCATCGTTCATGCCCGTCGCGCGAAGGCCGTCTTCGATGTTTCCAAAGTCGCGGTTGTCCTTGAACCAGCCGGGCATTTCCGGGAAACCCGGAGCGGCGGCTGATCCTTCGCCGTAGTCGATCTCTTTCGTCCAGCGGCCGACGCGCATCCATTCAACGATGCTGTCGGGCTGATCCTGGCAGAGATCGGTGCCAATCCCGAGATGCTCCACCCCGTACTTCTCGGCGGTGCGTGCAATCATCTCGCAGAAGCTTTGCAGGGTGCAGTCGGACTTGTCCTTCAGGTGGTGCGGATAAATCGAGAAACCCAGCATGCCGCCGTGGCCGGTGACTGCGCGGATCACATCGTCCTTCTTGTTGCGCAGGGCCGGCGACCACTCATGCGGGTTGGCATGGGTGATGGCAATCGGACGGGTGGAGATCTCCGCCGCCTCGATGGTGGAGCGGTCGGCAGAGTGGCTCATGTCCACCACCAGGCCGACCCGGTTCATCTCCTTGATCACCTGGCGCCCCATGCGGGTGATGCCCGGATCCTCGGCCTCGTAACAGCCGGTCGCCAGCAGTGATTGGTTGTTGTAGGTGAGCTGCATGAAGCGGGCGCCCAGGGTGTGCAGGATTTCGACCAGGCCGATGTCGTCTTCCATCGGCGAGGGGTTCTGGAAGCCGAAGAACACCGCGGTGCGCCCCGTTTCGCGCGCCTTGTCGATGTCCGAGGCCCACTGCCCCTTCATGATCAGGTCCGGGTACTGCTCGAACCAGCGGTTCCACTTCTCGAAGTTCAGAACCGTCTCGCGGAAGTTCTCGTGATAGGCAATGGTGACATGGATCGCGTCCACGTTGCCCTCGCGCAGCTGGCGGAAAATCTTTTCCGACCAGTTGGCATATTGCAGGCAGTCGATACGGTATCCGGTCATTCAAGCACCTCGGTTTTCAAAGTCCAGCGCCCGGCCTTCAGGCAACGGGCAGGAGGCGCCCGCCTCAGGGGAAACGAGGAGGGCGGGCGCTTCCACAATCTGGCAGGCCGGTGTCCGGCGCTTCCAGGGTTTCAGTCTCAGACCGGCTTGCCGGCACTGATGTAGGCCGTCTTGACGGTGGTGTAGAACTCCGCCGCCGCCTTGCCCTGCTCGCGCGGGCCGTAGGAGCTGTCGCCGCGGCCGCCGAAGGGCACGTGGTAGTCGGTGCCTGCGGTCGGCAGGTTGACGGTGACCACACCGGTGCGCGCGTTGCGGCGGAAGTGGGTGGCGCGGGCTAGCGACTGGGTGACGATGCCGGAGGTCAGGCCGAAGTTGGTGTCGTTCACCACGGCCAGCGCCTCGTCATAGCTGCCGACCTTGATCACCGAGGTCAGCGGCGCGAACATTTCCTCGCGGTTGATGCGCATGTCGTTGGTGGTGTTCAGGAACACGCCGGGGGACATGTAGAAGCCTTCGTGCGGCATCTCCAGGCGCTGGCCGCCGCAGGCCAGTTCGGCGCCTTCGGATGTGCCCAGATCAACATAGGCCAGGTTCTCGTTCAGCTGCTGCTCGCTGACCACCGGGCCCATCTGCACGCCCGCTTCCAGCGCGTGGCCCACTTTCATCGCCTGCGCACCCGCCACCAGTTTTTCAACAAAGGCGTCGTGCACGGCTGCGTGGACCACGAGCCGGGAGGAAGCGGTGCATTTCTGGCCGGTGCCGCCAAAGGCGCCGCCCAGTGCCAGGGAGACGGCCAGGTCCAGGTCGGCGTCGTCCATCACGGCCAGCGCGTTCTTGGAGCCCATTTCCATCTGCACCTTGGTCAGGTTCTGGATGGCGGCGGCGGCAATGCCCTTGCCCACCGGCACCGAGCCGGTGAAGGAAATCGCGTTCACCTTGGGGCTTTCGACCAGGCGCTGGCCGATCGAGCGGCCGGAGCCCATGACCAGCGAGAACAGGCCCTTGGGGATGTCCTGCCGTTCGATGATCTCTGTCAGGGCCACGGCCGAGGCCGGGGTGATGTTGGCGGGCTTCCAGACAACCGCGTTGCCGTAGCAGAGTGCCGGCGCGATTTTCCACGATGCGGTTGCGGTCGGGAAGTTCCAGGGGGAGATGATCGCCACCACGCCAACGGCTTCGCGGCGCACATCCACCTCGATATCCGGGCGCACGGAGTCCGCGTTTTCACCGATCTGGCGCAGGCATTCGGCGGCGTAATAGGTGAAGAACTGGCCTGCGCGGTAAACCTCGCCCTTGCCCTCGGCCAGCGGCTTGCCTTCTTCGCGGCTCAGCAGCGTGCCCAGCTCTTCGGCGCGGGCCATCAGCTCGTTGCCGATGTTCATCAGCACCGCCTGCTTGCGCTCCAGCCCGTAGGCGGCCCATTCACGCTGTGCGATTTGCGCCTGGTCCAGGGTCGCCTCCAGCTGATCGGAGCTGGCCTGGGCAAACATACCGACCAGATCGCTCAGATCCGAAGGGTTGCGGTTTTCGATTTCGCTTTCGCCCGCCAGCCATTCGCCGGCAATCAGGTTCAGTTTGGTCACGGAAAAGCCCCAGATGCTGAATTTCAGGTTTGCAGCAGGATGGACTCTGCAGCCCGCATCAGTCAAACTCAATAAACTGTAGACAACTTCAGGAAAATTGAAGCGTGGCACTGAAAATCGAAATGCTGCGCGCCTTCTGCACCGTGGCGCAAACCGGCAACCTTTCCGAGGCCGCCAACCGGCTGGGCCGGACCCAATCCGCCGTTTCCATGACGCTGAAGCAAATGGAGGATCATCTGGGCAAGAGACTGTTCGAGGGCGAGCGCAAGAACCAGCTGTCACCCTTGGGTGAGCAAGTCTTTGAACTGGCCCAGAAACAGGTGCGGCAGTTCGATCAGACCGTGCAGAGCATCGAGATGGCGGCTGAGGCGGCGCACGGGCTCTTGCGGATTGTCTCGGTCCCATCGGTTGCGGCGCTGGTGTTTCCTGCGGTGCTGGAACACATGACGGCGCGGCATCCGGGCCTGAAGGTGGAGCTGCGCGACACCGACACTCAGGAGGTTCTGGACGCGTTGGCGGAGGGAAAGGCGGATATCGGCATTGCCTCCGGCTGCCACCCGCTGAACGGTGTCAGGGCTGTGCCTTTGTTCGAGGACCGCTTCGGGCTGGTCTGTTCCACCGACCATCCGCTGTACCGGCAGGACGCGCGCCCCTCAATTGCCGAAGTGACCGGCGCCTCCTTTGTCCGCAACGCCCTGTGCGATCTGATCCGCAATGAACGCTTTGTTGAAGCGAGCAGCAATGCGGATGTGACGATCCACAACACCCATTCGCTGATCACCATGGTCCGGACCGGTAAATGGGTCACCGTGCTGCCGCAGACGGTTGCCCGGTTCATGCCGGAGGCAACCGCCTTCCGCCCGATTGCCGACCTGCCCGACAAGCGGGCGGTCTACCTGTATCAGCGCGAACGCTCCCGCTTTGCCGCGCTGACCGAGGAGTGCTGCGCCTTCATACAGTCCTGCAATCTGTCAGGCGTGCCAGGCTGAAAACCTCCGGCACGGCGCAGCATGGCCGGGGCACCCGTGCAGATGGCCTCTCAGGTCAATTGAAAGGACAGGAAGGGATCCGCGCCCTCGCCGTCCCGGACCCAGCGGGCCTTGATCCCGAAGATCCCGGACACCGTTTCCGGATCCAGCGCCTCCCCGGGCGCGCCAATGGCCACCAGGCGCCCGTGCGACAGCACCGCCACACGGTCGCAGGTCAGGGCCTGGTTCAGGTCATGCAGGGCCACCACGGTTGTCACCTGCAGGTTCCGGATGCAGTTCAGGATCGACAGCTGGTGGTGGATGTCCAGATGGTTTGTCGGCTCATCCAGCAGCAGAAGCCCCGGCCGTTGCGCGAGGGCACGGGCAATGTGCAGCCGCTGCCGTTCGCCGCCGGACAGAGTGGCCCATTCGCGGCGCGCGAAGCCCCCCATTTCCACCGTATGCAGCGCCTTGTCCACCAGCTGGGTGTCTTCGCTGCTCCAGGGTTTCAGCGCCGACAGCCAGGGGGTGCGGCCCAGCTCGACGACGGACCGTGCGGTGATGCGCTCAGCCGTGTCGGCCTGCTGTTCGACAATGGCGATCCGCTGGGCGATCTCCCGGCGGGTCAGCCGGGCCAGCGGTTGGTCCGCCAGCAGCACTTCGCCATGCGAGGGTTTGGCCAGGCCCGACAGCAGCCGCATCAGGGTTGATTTGCCAGAGCCGTTCGGGCCGACCAGCGCCAGCGTCTCACCCGGCTGCACCGCCAGCGACACGTCCTGCAGCAGGGTTTTGCCGCGCACGGAGAAAGACAGGTTGCGGGCTTCGATCCTCATCTCGCAGTCCTTTGCCCGCGCACCAGGATCACCGCAAAGGACGGCGCCCCGATCAGGGCGGTGACCACCCCGATGGGCAGCACCTGGCCTGGGATGATGATGCGGGAGACGATGTCGGCAGCGATCAGGAACACGGCACCGGTGAGCGCAGCGGCCGGCATCAGCCTGCGGTGTCCCGGGCCGACCAGGAACCGCGCCGCATGGGGGATCACTAGGCCGACAAAGCCGATCGAGCCGACGATCGACACCATCACCGCGGTGGTGAGGGCAGTGGCAAAGATCAGCACCACCTGAACCCGGCGGACCGGGATGCCGAGCGAGGCCGCGGAGTCGCTGCCAAAGGTGAAGGCGTCCAGGGCGCGCGCGTGAAACCGGCAGATCATCCAGCCCGCCAAGGCCAGCGGCACCGCCAGCCACACGTCCGGCCAGCGCACGCCGCTGAGGTTGCCCATCAGCCAGAACATAATGCCGCGGGCCTGATCCGCGTTGGCGGATTTGGCGATAATGAAAGCGGTCAGCGCATTGAACAGCTGCGAGCCGGCAATGCCCGCCAGCACGATCTGCGCCGCTGCGGCGCGGCTGCCCCCTGCCCCGGCCGCGCGGGCCAGAATGGCGACAAAGCCAAACGCCAGAAGCGCCCCGTTGAAGGCGCCGAAGGACAGCGACAGGGCGCCGCCGCCGAGGCCGGCAATGGTGACAGCCACCGCCCCGGTCGAGGCGCCGGCGGAAATGCCAAGGATATAGGGGTCTGCCAGCGCATTGCGCAGCAAGGCCTGCAGCACCACCCCGGCCACCGCCAGCGCCGCCCCGCAGGCCGCAGCCACCAGCGCCCGCGGCAGCCGGTAGCTCCAGATGATGCCCTGGTCCACCGGATCCACCGGCAGGCCTGCCCCGGCCAGCTTGTTGGCCAGAACCGACAGGACAAGGTCGGGCGCAAGCGCGGTCTCCCCGATCATTGCGCCTGCCAGAACCGCCGCGGCCAGCACCGGCAGGGCCAGGCAAGCGCCCCGGAAGCCCTGCCATGCGACTGCGGCGGCTGCGCTCATTCGCCGTTGCCGATCGCGCTGAGCTCAGCGGCCAGATCCTCCAGCGCCGGGATGGCGCGGATGGTGGCGTCCATCGCCTGGGCGTCCATCACCACGATACGGTCGTTCTTCACCGCGTCCATCTGGCTGGCGACCGGATCGGTGCGCAGGAACTCCAGTTTCTTCTCGTAGTCGTCAGCGGCAAAGCGGCGGCGGTCCATGCGGGCAATCACGATCACCGTCGGGTTGGCCTTGGCGATGGTTTCCCAGCCAACGGTCGGCCATTCCTCGTCGGTTTCGATGACGTTCTTCAGGCCCAGCTGCTGCATCATGTAGCCCGGGGCGCCCTTCTGGCCGGCCACGAACGGATCGCTTTCCATTTCAGGCGAAGAGAACCAGAACACCGCGGAGGCATCCTCCAGCGCAACTTCCTGTGCCTTGGCAACAGCTGCGGCCTCGCGCGCCTTGTAGTCGGCAACCAGCTCAGCGCCCTTCTCAGCCTCGCCGAAGATCGCGGCCAGTTCCTCGATGCCTTGATAGAGGCTGTCGGTGGTGAACATCCGGGTGCGGGTGCCGTCGCCGCCGGTGGTGTTGTCCTTGCCGACGCAGTCAGCGGGCATCACATAGGTCGGGATGCCGAGGTCGTGGAACTGCTCCCGCTTGGCGACCACGCCTTCGGGGCCGACATGCCATTCGTACTGAGCTGTCACCAGGCCGGGGCGCTTGGCCACCACGCTTTCAAAGCTGGGGTCGTTGTCGGCCAGGCGTTCGACCTTGTCGTTCAGCTCGGCATATTCGGGCAGCACGTCGTTGAACCAGACCGAGGTGCCCAGCACCTTGTCACCCAGGCCCAGCGCATAGAGCACCTCAGTGGCGGCCTGGCCAACGGTCACGGAAGACGCAACCGGTGCCTCGAAGGTGACGGTCTCGCCGCAGTTTTGAATGGTCAGCGGAAAACTCTCGCTGGCGGCAGCAGCCTGAGCGGCCGCAACGAAGGAAAGGCCCATCAGGCCGGAACGCAGGAACATGGTCTTCGATCTCCATATGTCAATGACCGGAGAACGGGTGAAAGGGCATTGACCGGCAAGGCTGGGTATCTGGCCCCATTTTGCGGCACCGGACAGCGGCGGCGCATCTTGCCGGCAACCTCCCCGGACAACCCCGTCCGGTGTGCTTCAGTTTTTCACCGGCAGGTCTCCTGACTGGCGGGTCATTGCCTGCGCCGTCTTCCCGGACCGCGTGGATCCAGTGACATCATGGCACAGCACTCGCCGCCTACAGTTGCGGGGGCAGTTCCGTTTGGCGCCGGCTGGCACCGCGGATTCCCTCTTAGCCCTTGCGGGACCGGTAAAGCGCGCGTAGCGCATCACTTCCGTTGCGGCAAGAAAAACTTCAGCGGTTTCCGGAAAACTTCAATCCTGGCTGTGCGGCCCCCGCCCGCTGCGGGGGCCTTCAGAACCCAGGAGAGAACTGCGCCTGTTTGCTGCGGCGGAAGGCACCGCCGCCTCCCGCGCCCCCGCTGCGGAACCGGTCAGCCGCCCGGCTCCGCAGCGCCGCCGCTCAGCTCCTGCGTTGCGGCCGCGATGGAGCCGGAGGCAACGACTGCGCCTTAAGACTGCCCGGCGGAAACCGCGGTCAGCGGCTGCGCCAGGCCTGGGTGCGGCGCAGGATGCCGCGGGTGGCCAGCAAGTGGATGATCCGCGCCAGCGCGTTGGTGTAGAAGATCATCATCCCCATCGCCGCCGCCGGGGCGATGTCGCCTGCATCATCCATGTTCAGCACCGCAATCGACGCCAGCGTGGTCTTGGGCGAATAGAGGAACACCACCGCCGACACCGTCGTCATCGCGTTGACGAAAAGGTAGATCGAGATGTCCAGCACCGCAGGCAGGCAGACCGGCACCGTGACGCGGGCAAACAGCTTCATCGTGGGCTGCTTGAGCGAAGCGGCAACCGATTCAAACTCCCGGTCCATCTGCTTGAGGGCGGTGACCGCTGTCAGATGCGACACCGTGTAGAAGTGGGTGACGGTGCAGACCACCAGGATCGCCATGGTGCCGTAGATCGCATTGAGCGGATTGGCGGGGTTGTTGAAGAAAAAGATGTATGCCAGCCCCAGCACCATGCCCGGGATTGCCATCGGCAGCATCGCAAACATCTGGAAGATGGCGCGCCCGGTGCGGAAGCCCTTGGATTTCTCGACCAGATAGGCGCCGAAGAACACGACCGCGGTGCCGGCCACAGCCGTCATCAGCGCCAGCTTGATCGAGTTCATATAGGATCCCCAGCCGCCGCCATCCATCCTGTCGAACTGGTAGTTGTTGAGGCTGAGGCTCAGGTCGTAGGGCCAGAACTTGATCAGCGCCGCGAACTGGCAGACCGCCAGCAGCCCGGCGATGAAAATGCCGATCAGGGTGCAATAGGCAAAGAAAATCCGGTCCATCTTCTTGTTCGGCTGCGGCTCATAAGGCACCGAGCGGGCCGACAGCAGAGCCACCTGCTTGGACTGCACCATGCGGTCGATGGCAAAGGCGAGGATCGCCGGGATCACCAGCACCACCGAGACCACCGCGCCCATTTCAAAGTTCTGCTGGCCAATCACCTGCTTGTAGATGTCCACTGCCAGCACGTTGAACTGGCCGCCGATCACCTTGGGCAGGCCGAAGTCAGTGATCACCAGATTGAAGACCACGAAGGCCGCCGAGATCAGGCCATACCGCGCGCCCGGCACCGTGACGGTCCAGAAGGTGCGCCAGGGGGTGGAGCGCAGGCTGGCGGCGGCCTCGTACAGGCGGGCGTCAGAGATCGCCAGCGCGGTTGAGATGATGATGAAGGCATGCGGGAAAGTAAAGAAGACCGAGCCGATCACGATGCCGATGGGGCCGTAAATGCTGGCGCCGAACAAGAGCTCCTTGATCATGCCCTGGTTGCCGAACAGGTAGACCAGCGCGATACCGGGCAGCAGCGACGGCACCAGGATCGGCGCCATGGCGATCAGCCGGAACACGCCCTTGTATTTCATGCAGCTGCGGTTCAGCGCGTAGGCGAACCAGAAGGCAAGCGAGACGGTGACAACGGTACTGAGGACCGCGATCCACAGCGAGTTCTTGATCGAGTTGAACAGCGCAGGCGTCGAGAAGTAGGAGACGAAGTTGTCCAGCCCCTGCGCCTGCACGGGGCGCAGCTGCACCCGGCGGAAGGTGTTGGAATCAAGCGTGACCCATTCGGTGCCGGTCTGCAGGTTGGAGCCGATCAGGAAGCGGCCTGTGCCGGTTGTATTGCGGATCTGGTACATCACCGGGCTGCGGAAGCTGAAGTCCGGGAAGAAGCCGGTGACCGGCAGCCGCCCGTCCGCGCCGGTGGACAGATCGGCATCGGCAAAGGTGCCGCTGCGGGCGTTCAGGTCCGCGCCGGTCAGGATGCTGCCGTCAAACTGGCCCGCCTCGTCGCTGACCTGGAATTCGTACTGCGACAGCTCCACCCTGTAGGTGGAGAAGGATTTCGACAGCATCGCATAGAGCGGAAATACCAGCGACACGACCAAGTAAAGCGCGATGATGATCATGCTGCCGCGCATGATGATGTCGTCGCGGCTGAGCTTGCCCTTGATCACCGGGCCCGCAGGCATGACGGATTGCGTTGTATCTGCCATCTGCGTCACGCTCCCTGCCCGTCTTGCGCAAACGCCATCAAACGGTTGTCGGGCAGTTCGATTTCCATCTGGCAGCCGGCCTCCAGATCCAGGCGGCGCACCGCGTTGATGGAGAAGTCGGCAATCAGCTCCTTGCCGCCGAAACGCTTATTGGTCAGGCGGCAGCGCCAAAAAGAGCCGAGGAATTCCATTTCGGCCAGCTGGACATCGATGCAGTTCCGGTTGCCGCTGCTTTCAAGGTATCCGGCCTCATGCGGGATCACATCCTCGGGGCGGATGGCGGCAATGACCGGTGTGCCGTCGGTAAATTCATGCGGCAGGCAGGCAAAGGTCTTTTCGCCAACTGCCAGACGGCCGCCCTTGGCAACCGAAGAGCTGATTTGGTTCATCTCGCCGATGAAGTCGGCCACAAACAGATTGGCCGGTTCGCGGTAGATTTCGGTGGGGGAGCCGACTTGTTCAATCACACCGTGGTTCATCACCACAATGCGGTCGGCCATGGCCAGCGCCTCCTCCTGGTCGTGGGTCACCATGATGGTGGTAACGCCCAGCTTGCGCTGCAGCTCCTTGATCTCGTGGCGCAGGTGGACCCGCACCTTGGCGTCCAGGGCCGACAGCGGCTCATCCAGTAACAGAAGGCCAGGGTTGGTGGCGATGGCGCGCGCCAGGGCAATCCGCTGCTGCTGGCCGCCGGACAGCTGTGCTGGGTATTTGCGGCCCTGATCCGGCAGCCCGACCAGTTCCAGCAGCTCGGTCACACGGGAGGTGATTTCCGCCTTGCTGCGGCCTGCATTTTCCAGGCCGAAGGCGATGTTCTTTTCTATCGTGAGGTTTGGGAACAATGCGTAGGACTGGAATACGATGCCGAAGTCGCGCTCTGACGGCGGCAGGTTGGAGACATCCTGGCTGCCCTGGGTCACCGTGCCCTTGGATTGCAGGTCCAGGCCGGCAATGGCGCGCAGCAGAGTGGTCTTGCCGCAGCCCGAGGGGCCAAGGAAGCAGATGAATTCGCCTTCCTTCACGTCCAGGGAGATGTCCTTCAGCGCGATGAAGCTGCCGAAGGCTTTCCAGAGATCGCGAATGCTAAGGTAGGTTTCTTTGGGCGGGGTCATTTGAAGCACGTCGTCGGTCCTTGCATATGCCGGCGCCGCGCCCTGGCTGTTGTCAGCAGGCGGCATGGCTCTGGGCATGGGGCAATGTGGTACAGGAAGGCAAAAGGGCGAAGGGCTGCCCCTTCGCCCCTGCAGGCTTATTTCGCTTCGGACTTGCCGTCGTAGCGGGCCTGCCATTCCTTCAGGATGGCGGCGCGGTTGTTGGCGGCGAACTCAAAGTCGTTGTCGATCATCGCGTCCAGCAGGCCTTCGGGGAAATGCTCCACCGGCTTGGCAACCCCTGGATAGGCCACAACCGCATAGCCGGTGTTGTACATCTCGTTGGCTTCCTTGGTGACGGTGAAATCAACAAGCGTCTGCGCGGCCTCAAGGTTTGCCGTGCCGGCCACAATGGCAGTTGCCTCCATGTCCCAGCCGACGCCTTCGGACGGCACGATGATCTCCAGCGGCGCGCCCGCGGCTTTGGACTTGGCGCCGCGGAAGGCAAAGGAAATGCCGATCGGGATTTCTCCGGCGGCAGCCAGCTTGCAAGGCTTGGAGCCGGAATGGGTGTAGCGCGCGATGTTTTCATGCAGCGCATCCATGAACTTCCAGCCCTCCTCCTCGCCGAACATCTGCAGCCAGCTGGAGACATCCAGGAAGCCGGTGCCGGAGGAGTTCGGGTTCGGCATGATCACATGGCCTGCATACTGGGGATCAGTCAGGTCCTTCCAGGTCGACGGCGGCGTCAGGCCCAGTTTCTCGGCCTCAACCGTGTTGTAGCAGACCGACGCCACCCAGGCGTCCATGCCGACCCAGCTAGGTGGGCTGTCGCCGTCGACGAATTTCGGATCCAGCTGGTCAACACCAGCAGGAGCATAAGACTCGAGCATCCCTTCCGACTTCAGCAGCAGCAGCGAAGTTGCCGCCAGCCCCCAGACCACATCCGCCTGCGGATTGTCGCGTTCCGCCAGCAGCTTGGCAGTGATGATCCCTGTCGAGTCCCGCACCCAGTTGATCTTGATGTCTGGGTGGCTCTGATTGAAGGTTTCTGCGTAGCGCGCAAGGTCTTCGGCCTCAACCGCCGTGTAGACCGTCAGCTCCGTTTCAGCCAATGCCGCGCTGGCAGCTGACATTGTGAAGGCTAGAGCGGTAATAAATGACGCTTTCTGTTTCATGGATTTCCTCTGTTGGCTTGATGTCGTTTTCCCACGCCTTCTGACGAGGCGCTTTGGACTTATTGCTTTTGGTGACTGGCAGTTTGACAGAATTGCAGGCTAAGAAAAATCGATTATACACATCATATCATAGGCTGACCCTATGATATGATGTGTATAAGGCGATTACCCCGCGTAAGGTTACGCCGCTGATTTTTGCTGAAATTGGAAGCCTGCACCGGCTCAGGTCAGCAGTTCGTCTCCCGAAGACGGAGCAGATACAGCCCCCCAGTGATTGGCAGGGAGGAACCAGTCGAAGCTGTCAAACGCTGAAGCGATGCTGCCGCGGCCGGCAATGGCGTGAATGAACTCCACGCCGAATACGCTGACACCGAGATCATTCAAAACACCATCCACATTCCCGGCCTCGAAGGCGGCATAGCTGGCATCATCCAAAACAAGATACAGTGTGTCGTTTCCCTTCCCGCCGCGGAAGATGTCGTTTGACGGCCCGCCGCCGCCGATGAGCGCATTTTCAGTGAAAACAAAGGTGTCGTCGCCCGACCCGCCGAATACCAGATCATCGCCGCGCCCGTCCGCGATCACATCGTTGCCAGCCGCGCCGCGGAGAACATCCGAGCCGTCTCCACCGCTGATGATATCGTTCTGACTGCCGCCGTTCACGGTATCATTGCCGCTGCCGCCGAGGAGAATATCTTTGCCCTTTGCTCCATAGATCCTGTCATTGCCGCTGCCGCCGATCACAACGTCAGCACCGCCACCACCATTGATTGTGTCATCACCGCCCAGTGCAAAAATGGCGTTTGCAGCCCCCCCCTTGCGCTGGAGCGTGCCGCTATCATCCAACAGCGATGTCTTGCCGCCGTCCATTACGAATTCGGCGTAGGCGCCCCAGACCTGGTGCGGCGTTTCGGCCGGGTGGATGGAATCCCAGGCCAAAACCTGGTCGCTGTCGAACGCGCTTCCATCGATCAGATAATCCGTCCGGTCTGCGAGAAGGCCAAGTCCCGCAGGATCCTCCGTTATAGCCTGTGACACCGCAAACAGGTCGACGGACCTGGCGTCGATCCCCTCGGCGCCGAGGGCCGCAATGCTGTCCGCGATCCTGCCGTTGAAAGTGCCGACTAAAAGATCTGCAAAGCCTGCCTGAACCGGGGAGAGTGTATCGAATTCCGGATAGAACCTGTCAGCAGGCTGGGTTGCGAGAAACACCGTGCCGACCCCGGCCGCAATGGCGGTACGGGCGGCGGAGACGATCTGCGCGATCAGCCCCTCTATGACCGGCGTTGCAAGGGCCAGGAAATCGGCCTGGGTCGTGATCTGCTGTTCCTGAACGGTTCCCAGCAGGTCAATGAAGTCATTGCCGCCAATGAGAAAGAACGCAGCCGAATCCGCCGGAACACCGCCCGCGGAATCCTCGGCAAAATCTGCGACCTGGGCTTCGAGGTCTATCAGGTCTTCCAGAAGGCCGTCGCCCAAGGCTGTTGCCGTTGCCACCGCATAGTTCACAACCTCAAACCCGCCGAGGGCGGCGGCGTAGCTGGCATGGGTCAGCGCGTTGGTTACTGCACCTTCCGGGCCGACTTCGGAAAAACTGTCTATAATGGTCTGCCGGGCGACAACTTTGGCTTCGGCCCGCAGACGGTCCAGGTCGCTTGACGATGGGAAGCCGCCGAAACCCGCGATCAGATCCAGCAGGATGAATGGCTCAATGACCGACGCCAGAAGGTCCACTGCATTGCCTTCGTCGGTCAGGCTGTCGCCAAAATAGTAAACCCGCGAGAATGGTGTCATCATTGCCCCCTCCGGGCACCTCAGCACCCGAATATCTGGATCGAAAGAAGACGAGGCGCAGCACTTTCAACCCAGTGCCCTGCAGCATGTTCAGCGTGCGCGCCACTGCTGAATATGGAGCCCTTCAGCAGCAAGGCAAGAACTGCTGGCCGCTCAGGCCGCTAGGGCAAAGGCTGGCTCTGAAAATCGGGGTAATCGACACCAAGGCGGCCTGTCTCGAACCGGTTCAGGTTCTTGTGCCACACCCGGCCCGGCCACAGCAGTTCAACCGACAGGTCGCACGGATGATAGGCCGCCGTGTAGAGCGTGCCGAACCCCCGGTCGAAGGCCAGCGAGTAGAGCGGCGGCTTGAGAAAGGCGCTGGTGAATTTGTCCTTGGTTTCCGGGTGCAGTGTCAACCGTTGCAGCAGGAACCGTTCCCGCTCCACCGAGGCCGTGAGCCGGGCGTGGCTGGTCCATTCCACGCGCTCCTGATGATTGGTGGCCACCGCCGCCCGGGTGATGACCGTGGGCCGGTCCGGCGCAAGGTAAGCGGTGAAGAAATTCCGCGCGCGGTCCAGCACCGTCACGTTATAGCTCATATGGCAGGGCACACGGCGCAGCACGTCTTCCGCCTCATCCAGTGCAGAGCAAGTCTGCAGGATGTATCGCAGGATCAGAGGCACACCAAAGCCGTCGCCCATCGCACGGCGCCCGCCGAACGTGAGCGACACCGTGAGCCCGGCATCATTCATTCCGTCCAGCAGGCCGAACAGCCCGTCGGTGCTGCCCATCACCTGCCGCCCGCCCCAGCCGGATTTCAGGAACACCGCGTCAAAGGCCGAAGGGTTGTAGTCATAGTTGCGCACCAGCAGCGGTTCCTTGCCCTGCCAGATGGCCTGGCTGCACCCGGCCAGATAGCGCGGCGGGCAGTAGAAGCTCAGGAACCGGGCTTCCATGTCTCCGCCGCCGGCCGCGGCGCACAACTGGTCGTAGATACCCAGTATCTCAGGCATATACGCATTGAGCGCCCGGCGGCACTCCGCATAGGTCGGGCGGCCCGACAGCCCCTCTCCCGCCCACCAGTTCAGATAGGCGGTACGGTATTCGGAGAAGAGCCCGGACAATTGCTGCCCAGGCTCTGTTTCCTCGACGGCGCGGAATGTCAGTTTCATGCAGCCTACATAATCTTGAACGCCGGATCCTCAAAGGCCTGCGCCGACGGCAGAGGCCGCGCGGAATAGGCGTTCTTGATGCCGTCGATCCAGCGTTTCGATTTCTCTGTCAGCTGGAAGCCCTTGGTCATCGACCGGCCGCGGGTGACAAGGATCCCCAGATCAGCGCCTTCGTAACGGTAATCGCCCGCATTGGAAATGCGCAGGAAGAACGCCTCATCCTCGCTTTCCACCGCGCGGCGGTGGTAGTCGAAGCGGTCAAACACAACCTGGCCGTCCGGCAGCATCCTGTAGATGCCGGATTCCGGGGCTTTGGTCACGATGTCCACGGTGTCCTCTGTGTGCTTGATCACCATCTGCGACCAAGAGTCGATCATGTCGGGGTCCGCCCAGCGCGCGTTCAGCTCCCCGACATTCAGCTTGAACGGCTTTTTCGAGAACTCCAGCAAATGGAACAGGAACAGCGGCGCATCGGCATGGGCAAAAGCCGCGTGGTTGGTCATCGAGGACGCCCCGGTGATCCGCGGGTTCAATTCGCCCAGCCAGATGTCGCCGGTCTTCTTGTCGATCAGGAAATCCAGCTCGAAATAGCCGCGGTAGCCTTCCTTGCGCAGCTGCTCACCGAACTTGAAGGTCAGCTCGCGCGCCTTCTCGCGGGTTTTCGGCGGAAAGGCAGTCGAGAAGATCTCGTTGCCGCACCAGCCGCCGCGGTAGGGGGTCAGTTCCTTGAAGCCGACAAGCTCTGTCATCAACGGGCCGACGATGGTGCCCTCGGATGTGCAGCAGGCCTCGATCGCGGAGCCGCGGCAGTCAATCCGCTTCATGATCTTGATTTCGCCCTGGCCGACAATCTCATGCTCGTGCTTGCGGAAGTCGGCCTCGGTCTTGATGAAGAACGTGGTGTGGCCTGAATCCCCGAAGGCGCTTTGCAGCACCAGGTCGTCCCCCAGATCCGCCTTCTTGCAGACCTTCTTGAGGTGATCGTGGCTCTCGACCTTGGACAGCGTATTGGGCACCGAGGGCACGCCGGCCTTGTTGCCGACGCGCACGGTCTCGATCTTGTTGTCCATCTTGGTGCGCAGCTTCGCCTTGGGGAACCAGACCTCGCCGCCCAGTTCCTTGGCCAGTTTTTCGGTCTTCTCGTCGAACATCAGAAACACAAACTTGGGCTTGCCGCCGCGTGCCTTGACGTAGTCGATCACCTCCTTGTGCTGCAGAAGGTAGTTGTTGATGTCCTCGATGGATTGGAACTCATCATGCGGCAGCTCGGAGGGAACCAGTACGTTAGGATGCCGCCCGTCAAAACAGTCCATGTAACATATGTACTTGAAATTCTTCACCCATTCGTCAAGCCCAAGAAGGTTGAAGTTCGTCGCTGAGACAAAATAGATCGGGTCCGAATTGGTGTGAAAATAGCGGCGGATCTCCGAAATGTTGTTCAGAACTTTCTTCGGCATGTATCGTCTCCCTGTTATTTCTAATTGTTTTTCGGACTTTTATTTTTTGACGGACTTCAAGGCCTCCTTGGTGAACACCCGCAGGCCGAGGTCGGCGCGGTATCCATGGATTTCACTGACATCGAGCGCCCGCATGAACGACAGGATTTCCGGGCTGATGACCTGCCCCGGCACCAGGATCGGAAAACCGGGCGGATAGGGGATGATGAAACTGGATGACACCAGTTCCTCTCCCGCTTGCAGACGCTCCATCAGGCTGTCATCAGTCGGGATATAGTCGCAATTGTCCTCGTTATAGGCCAGGAAGAAGGCGGTTCGGATATCCCCTTCCGGCGTGTCGGTGCCATGGCGGAAGGCATCGTGGAAGCGGCTGAAGTCGGGCAGCGGCGGGACATGCTCCACCAGGGCTGACACCCGGTTTTCAAACGACCGCCGCTCCATCTTGGAGGCATCGTCCAGCAGATCATCCAGATCATTTGCGATCTCGACCAGCACCTCGATCAGATAGGCGACCGAGGACCGCGTGGTGCCGATATTGGTCATGAACAGAACGGTGTTGCGGGAGGTCTTGTTGATTTGGATCCCGTATTTGTCCATCAGGATCTTGGTCTTGAAGGTATCGCCGTCCCAACCGGTGCCGCCCACAGCCAGGGTGACACGGGTCGGGTCCAGCACGAACTCATCCTGGCTCCACATGTTCCAGGTGTCGGCCCAGCCGTGATCCGGATCATAATAGGCCTCGACCCCGCTTTCGCGGAAGGCTTCCGGGATCATGTCGCCGGCGGTCAGCACCCGGAAGTATTTGTTGAGCAGCGGATTGTCGGAAACGGCGCGGCGGATCGACATCGCGGTTTCGATCTGCTTCTGGACGAATTCGAACCCTTCCAGCTCCACCTGCCGCCGCCCGACATCCAATGAGGCGATGATCTGGTAATTCGGGGACGTCGAGGTATGGGTCATATAGGCCTCGTGAAAGGCCTGCTCGACCTCGCCCTTGAAGTCCTGGTCGTTGACATGGATCATCGACCCCTGGCGCAGCGAAGTCAGCGTCTTGTGGGTGGACTGGGTGGCATACGCCCGCACCCGCGCATCCGGCGGCGGCACCAACCGGGTGTTCAGCCAGGTCTCCTCATCCGCGTCCTTCAGCGCTTCCTGCTGCGCCTTCCAGGCTTCCGCCGTCTCCTCGCTGCGCAGCGTCTCCCTGAGCATGTTGGCAACGCCCATGGCAGTGCGCTGGCGGTAAGTCGGGTCAAACCGCGCGAATCCAAACCAGGCCTCGTCCCACAGGAAAATCAGGTCCTTCTTGATGGCCAGGCATTCCTCCATCACCCGCCGCACATTGTAGACGATGCCGTCAAAGGTGCAGTTGGTCAGCAAGACCATTCTGACGCGGTCCAGCTTGCCTGCCGCCTTGAGCCGCAGGAGGGTGTGCTTGATTTCCCTGAGCGGCACCGCGCCGTACATCGAATGCTCATGCAGCGGATAGCTGTCCATATAGGCCACGCTGGCCCCCGCCAGCACCATCCCGTAGTGGTGTGACTTGTGGCAGTCGCGGTCCACCAGCACGATGTCGCCGGGGCGGACCACCGATTGCACCACGATCTTGTTGCAGGTCGAGGTGCCGTTGGTGGCAAAGAACGTGTGCTTGGCGCCGAATGCCCGCGCCGCCATGTCCTGGGCTTCCTTGATCGGGCCGCGGGGCTCCAGCAGGCTGTCGAGCCCGCCGGAAGTGGCGGATGTCTCAGCCAGGAAGATGTTGGAGCCATAGAACGCCCCCATGTCCTGGATCCAATGCGAGCGGCTGATCGACTTGCCGCGGCTGATCGGCATGGCGTGAAACACGCCTGTGGGCTGTTTTGAATATTCCTTGAGCGCAGTGAAGAACGGCGATTTGTAGCGCCGGTCCACCCCGCGCAGGATGTTGAGGTGGAGTTCCTGGAAATCCTCCTGATTGTAAAACACCCGGCGGCAGCGCCCCAGGTCCAGCCCGGCGATATCCTCAGCTGAGCGATCCGTGACAAGATAGGCATCCAGTTCCGGGCGGATCTTTTCGATCAGACGGCAGGTCTCCGGGCCGTATTCGTGCGGCTCGATCGCGTCGACATGTTCTTCTTCGCTGACGCGGGTCAAATACTGGCTGAGGATAGGCAGGTCGATCCGGGACTTCAGCGACAGCCCCGGGCGGACCACCACGGCCTGCACGTTGTAATTGAACAGGATGCCGATCAGCGCATCCTCCAGCGAGGGCACAATCACCGGCTCATAGATGAAGGGGTCTTCGACCCGGCGCATCCGCAAAAGGTTCTGCCGCAGGAAGCGTTCCTGGGATTCTGAAACGTCATCAACAATCAATACTTCAAAGTAAGGCCGGCCCAGCGCCCGCGCCTCGGGTGCAAGGGAGGCTTCGTCCTCGTAATCCTCGTTATCGATTTCATCGGAGGACAACGGGATCGAACGGCGGCGGTAGGCGCCGGAGGTCAGCGCGCGGGCGATCCGCCGGACAGACACCGACAGATCGTCGGCATTGCCGTTCTGCAAAATCCTGCGCAGGTGCTCGAACGCATGTATCCCCGGAAAGGCCCAGTATCTTTCGACGGGTGCCAGAACCTCCAGCAAATGTTCCGCGGTGGCCATCAGCTTCTGGCTCTGCCGCCCTTCCCGGCGATGCCGTGCAAGGCCTTCGGCGGCCTCCCGCAACGCGCTCCACCTGTCGGCGCGAAGCTGCGTTGCGCTGTAGTAATCCCTGATCGACGGCAACTTCTTCTTCCGCGAGTGCAAGTTCAAAACCTGCCTCCTTTCTGTCGCGTCAGGACCGGTGCCGCCGTCCAGTCCGGTTAATCTGATCCCGTTTTCCCTTCAAAAACGGAGAAATGATGCGGCGGATAAAGAGTCTGTTCCAAATTCTCCAGCGAGCTTCTGGGATCGGCGGTTTGCAATCCGCGCGGCGACCCCTGCCCCGGCGTTTCCAGCGGCCCCAGTGTCTTGAGGTAGGCATCCGCGCCGCTGTTGCGGTCGTAAACAGTGAACTCGGCCTCGCGGTCGCGGAAGCTTTTCAGCACCTGGCCCAGCCCCTTGAGGCCGGTTTCACGCTGCCGCCGGACCTGGTCGAGGTCGATCTCGATCGGGAACATGTCCTCTTGGCCCGCGGACTGGTGCAGCACGGTGGCCGAGGGGTCGACGACCAGCGACCGGCCGACGCCGCCGGCGCCCAGCCCGTTGACGTCGAAAACATAGCACTGGAACTGCGCCGCCGTCGCACGGGCAATCGCAATCTCTGCATCGCGGTCGGTGGTGCCGGTCAGCACCGGATGCAGCAGCACCTCGACGCCCTGGCTGGTCAGCTGGCGGGTGGTTTCCGGGAACCAGATGTCATAGCAGATCGACAGGCCGAAACGGCCCACCCCTGGCACGTCGAACACGCAAAACTCGGTGCCCGCCGAAATTCCTGCCTCATACGGCCGGAACGGGAACATCTTAGAGTATTTGGCGACGATCTCGCCTTGCGGGTTGATCACCACTGAGGTGTTCAGGATCCGCCCGTCCTCTGTCTTTTCGAACATGGATCCGGGGATCAGCCAGATGCCGAACCTGCGGGCGTCCTCCTGGAACTGCTGAATAGCATCGTTTGGGAACGGCTGCGCGAAGCGGTCCAGAGGGCCGTAGGGAGCCAATTCGGAAAACAGCACCATTTGCGTCCAGGGGAAACGGGCCATCAGTATTTCAATCCGGTGGCGCATTGCTTCAACATTCGAGTGCAAAGCGCCAACGTGCATTTGAACACCAGCAATTGCGAAAGGTGTCATAGGGGGAGGAACTCCAAGTTTTTTTAGTTCAAACCAGTTTATGAGCGGTTCGCGGCCTTGGCTAGAGCGTATCCACAGTCCTGACGCCCCTTGCAGCATTCCGGCCCGGAGAACCTTGGGTAAGGCAATTGCTTCAGCCCTGAAGCAATCCATTTCGCATTGCAGGTCCGGGGCTGACGGACATGGCTTCAAACGCAGCCTGCCCGCGGCGGCGGCCTCCCATCAGTACCGCGCCATAGCCGAACAGTTCAGGCTCTTCAGCCGCCAGCCTTGTGATCAGATGCTGTGCGATGGCGACCAGGGCTGTGCGCATGGAGAGGACAGCGCCATCAGGTCAACTGCCCGGGCGGCGACTTGGGCGGCGGCTTCGTCCAGGGTTTCATGCGCCAGGTAGAAAGCCGGAACCGGCGGCATCACGATGGCGCCCATTTCGGTCACAGCTGCCATATTCCGGAGATGCGCCAGAGTCAGCGGTGTTTCGCGGGCCAGAAGGACCAGACGCCTGCGCTCCTTCAGCTGCACACTCGCTGCACGCGTCAGAAGGTTGTCATCGAACCCATGTGCGATGGCAGCCAAGGAGCGCATGGAACACGGTGCTACAATCATCCCCGACACCGGCACCGAGCCAGAGGCGATGGCGGCACCGATGTCGTGCACAGGATGGCAGCGTGCCGCCATGCTTCTCAGGGTTTCCACGGCATCCGGCCCGCATTCCTGGGCCAAGGTCCGCTCGGCAGCTGCGCTGGTGACCAAATCAATTTCGGCCCCCAGCTGCAGCAGATACCGTGCGGCCGCCAGGCTGAGCACGGCCCCGGAGGCGCCCGAGACCCCCAGCACAACCCGATGTTTGCTCATGCCGTCAGCTCCGGCATCAGCCGGGACACAATATCCGCTGCAAAGGCCTGATCTTTTGCATCCGCCTGCATGACCTGCCCCCATTCGCGGGCCGTCTCGCTGCCGATTTTCGTTGTGGCGTCGATGCCGATCTTGCCTGCCAGCCCCGGCTGGGGCGAGGCGAAATCCAAGTAGTCCATCGGGGTATTCTCCAGCATCATGACATCGCGGGACGGGTCCATGCGGGTGGCCAGCACCCAGGCGATGTCATCCCAGTTCCGCGGGTCAACATCGGCGTCCACGGCGATCATCATCTTGGTATAGCTGAACTGCGGCAGCATCCCCCACAGCGCCATCATCACCCGGCGCGCCTGTCCGGGGTAGCGTTTGTCGATACTGACAATGGCGATGCGGTAGGAACAGGCGGCAGGCGGCAGCCACAGGTCGCGGATCTCCGGGATCTGCGCCCGCACCGTTGGCAGGGCCAGCCGGTTGAACACCTCGCCGATGATGGCGGGCTCATCCGGCGGCCGGCCGGTATAGGTCGACAAGTATAGAGGGTTCTCACGATGGGTCACCGTGCTGACCTGCATGACGGGAAAGGGCTCTGCCGGGTTGTAATAGCCCGTATGGTCGCCAAAGGGGCCTTCGGGAGCGGTATCTGATGCCGATACCCAGCCCTCCAGCACGATCTCGGCGTCGGCGGGCACCATCAGCGGGATGGTCTTGCAGGGCGCCAGGCGCGGGCGTGCGCCGCTGAGGGCACCGGCAAAGGTCAGCTCCGACACGGTTTCCGGCAAGGGCAGCGCCGCGGACAAAAGCGTGGCGGGGTCCGCTCCCAGAACCACGGCCACCGGCATCGGCTCTCCCTGCCCGGCCCAGCTGCGGTGATGCGCAGCGCCGCCCCGGTGCGGCAGCCAGCGCATGATCAGCCGCGAGCGGTCCAGAACCTGGGTCCGGTAGACCCCGGCATTGTAGCTGTTGACGTTTTCCGCGGCGCTGCCGTGCGGGCGGGTTATCACAACCGGCCAGGTGATCAGCGGCCCGGCGTCACCGGGCCAATGAGTCTGCACCGGCAGTGTCTCCAGGCTGGCATCGGGCCCCTCGCGGGTGATGGCCTGAACCGGCGCGGATTTCACCCGCTTCGAACGGGTGGCCAGCGCCGCCTTTAGCATGGGCCAGCGGGACAAGGCATCGCGCAGGCCGTCCGGCGGCGCCGGTGATCTGAGCGCCGCAAGAAAGCTTCCCAGATCATCCAGGCCGTCCTGTGCGACCCCAAGCCCGGCCGCCACGCGCTCAGCAGTCCCGAACAGGTTCACCACGACCGGGATGCCCGAGACCTGGCCACCGTCCAGACCCGGGCGGTCGAATTGCAGCACCGGGCCGCCGGCTTCCAGCACTTTGCGGTGCACCGCCGTCATCTGATGGCGCACGGAAACCGGATCGAAAATCCTCTGAAACTGCCCTTTAGACGCACACCAATCCAGGAAATGGCGGAGGCTGGGATATGGCGGAAGAGTACGAATGGGACCGCTCCAGTGCTGAATTCCGCCGATCCCTAGCAAAGTTTCCGGCCGCGAATTTGTCCGCCGTCAAACTCCGTCCGCGTGCGGGGCCATACACCCGCTACAGATGAAGCCACCGGCGGGAAAGGATTAATTTTTGCCACACGCCCAGCCACAGATTCCAATTTGCCCGACGGCCCTTGCGCGGCTGCTGCGCGTCGTACCCCTTGTTCCCGTATCGCATTCTCTCACGGCCTGTTCCCGGCGGATTGCCAAGCGTCACCCGGGCCTGTTCCGCCGCCTGGGCGAGCACGACCGTAAGCGGTTCGTCCTGGATCCTGCCGATCTGCCCATTGTTCTTTGCCTTGAACCCAATGGCGGCCAGCCGAAGGTCCGCGCCCTGCGTGGCAGCGGTGACGGCGACGCCCGGATTTCCGGCCCCCTTGCTGCGCTTTTAGGGCTGGTCCATGGGGCCTATGACGGGGATGCGCTGTTCTTCTCCCGGGACCTGGTGATCGAAGGCGATACTGCCGCGGCGCTGGCGCTGCGCAACGCGGTGGATGATGCAGAACTGGATCTGTCGCAGGAGATCGCCGCGATGTCCGGGCCGTTTGCCCGCTTTCTGTTGCGGGCGGTTGCCTTCGCCGAGCAACGCACGGGTGTTTCGCTCGCCCGGCCGGAGGAGGAGGCGGCATGGTGATGGAAATCGTCTGCCCCGCAGGAACACCCGCGGCCCTGCGTGCCGCCGTCAAGGCCGGGGCGCACACGGTCTATTGCGGCTTCAACGACGAGACCAACGCCCGCAATTTCCCGGGCCTCAACTTTGACCGCGCGGAAATGCGCGAAGGGGTGGGTTTTGCCCACGGTCACGGCGCCAAGGTGCTGGTGGCGATCAACACCTTCCCCCGCGCAGGCGATCAGCCGCTCTGGCACCGCGCCATTGACGACGCCGCGCAGTCCGGTGCGGATGCGGTGATCCTGGCGGACCCCGGCTTGCTGGACTACGCGGCGCGCAGCCACCCCGGCCTGCGCCTGCACCTTTCGGTCCAGGCCGCGGCCGCCAATGCCGACATCATCAATTTCTATGCCGGCACATTCGGTGTGAAACGGGTGGTGCTGCCGCGGGTTCTGTCGGTGCCGGAAATCGCGGCCATCAATGCAGAAACGGAAGTGGAAACCGAAGTCTTCGTCTTTGGCGGACTGTGCGTCATGGCCGAGGGGCGCTGTTCGCTCTCGTCTTACGCAACCGGGCTGTCGCCCAACATGAACGGGGTCTGCTCACCAGCCAGCCACGTGGAGTACCGTGACGATGATGGCGCGCTGGATGCAAAGCTGGGCGGGTTTACCATCCACCGCGTGGCCAAAAACGAGCCCGCGCCCTATCCGACCCTGTGCAAGGGCTGCTTCTCGGCAGGCAGCCAGACCAGCCACCTGTTTGAAGACCCGGTCAGCCTCAACGCGGAACAGCTGATCCCGCAGCTTCAGAAAGCCGGTGTCACCGCACTGAAGATCGAAGGGCGGCAGCGCTCGAAGTCCTATGTGGCGCAGGTGGTGCGCAACTTCCGCGCTGCGGTTGATGCGCTGGAAGCAGGCAAGCCGCTGCCGCAGGGCATGCTGGCGCGGCTTTCGGAAGGTCAGGCGATGACCACGGGCGCCTACAAGAAAATCTGGAGATAACGGAATGGAACTGACCGTCGGGCCGAACCAATTCTTCTGGCCGGCCGAAAGCTGGAGCGCGTTTTACGGCGCGTTGCCTGAGGCCCCTGTTGACCGCGTTGTTCTGGGGGAGCTGGTTTGCTCCAAACGCCTGCCCTTCTACCAGGACCGCATCCCCGAGGCGCTGGCCTTGCTGGCGGAAGCGGGCAAGGAGGCAGTGCTGACGAGCCTTGCCCTTGTCACGCTCAAGCGCGAGCGCAAGCTGACGGCGGACCTTGCGGCGATGGGGGTGACGGTTGAGATCAACGACCTGACGGCGCTGGCGCATCTGCCCGAGGGCATGGGCTTTCACGTCGGGCCATTGGTCAATGTCTACAACGAGGGCACTTTGGCCTGGCTGGCATCGCTGGGGGCGACGCGTGTTTGCCTGCCGCCGGAGCTGCCGCTGGCGTCGGTTGAGACACTCACCCGCGCAGGCAAGGAGCTGGGTGTTGCCATCGAGGTTTGGGGCCACGGACGGCTGCCGCTGGCGATCTCGGGGCGCTGCTATCATGCCCGGCTGCACAAGCGGACCAAAGATAACTGCCAATTCGCCTGCGAGGATGACCCCGACGGGCTTGAGGTGCAGACGCTGGAAAATCAGCCCTTCATGGCGATGAACGGGGTTCAGACCCTGTCGCACAGCTATGCCTGCGCCGACTACCAGATTGAGGCTCTGGCCGAAGCAGGCGTTTCCGCCCTGCGCCTGTCGCCGCAATCCCAGGGTTTCATCCGGCTGTGCCAGGTCTACCGCGACCGGGTGAATGGCGCTTTGCCCCCTGGTTCCATTGCCGCGGATGTGCAGGAGACATTCCCGCAAACCCGCCTGAGCGACGGGTTTCTGACCGGGCCAAGCGGCGTGTCCTGGTCCGCGGATCCAGCAACGCCGTGATCCGCCGCCAGGACTTCAGCGCCTTCTGGGATGCCCCGTACAGGCCGCTGTTCCTCTTGGCGTTTCTTAGCGCCCTGTTGACTGTCGCCTGGTGGCCGCTGGGCGTCCGCCTGGGGCTGCCGGACCCGGGTTTGGAACCCGCAGTTTTGTGGCACGTGCACGAGTTGCTTTTCGGCTTTGCGCCGGCTGCCATCGGCGGTTACCTGCTGACGGCGATGCCGGGCTGGACAGCGCGCCCACCGCTCTGCGGCGCAGGCCTGAAGGCGCTGGTTACGGTCTGGCTGCTGGCCCGCGCCGCTACTGCAATGTCCGCGGCGCTGCCGCTGGCGGTTCCCTTGCTGCTGAACATCGCGTATTTTCTTGGCCTTGCCGGGTATCTGCTGCACGAGCTGATTGCGGCACGGGCCTGCCGAAAACTGGGATTTGCCGCAGCCGTCTTTGCCCTGGGTTTGGGAGAAGCCGTTTTCATGGCAAATGCCGCGACAGGAGACGTTTGGGCCTGCCTGGCCGTTGCACAGACGATCCTGAGCGGCCTGACCCTGCTTCTGTTCAGCGTCGGTGCGCGGGCCGTGCCTGCATTCACCCGCAACTGGTTGGCACAGAAGGGCCAGCGGGGTCTTAAAGTCAGAGAGCGCCCGCGGATACGCGGAGCGGCACAGGGGGTGCTGGCCCTGGCGCTGGCGTTGAAACTGGCCGGGGCTGCCCATGCCGCGGACGCCGTTCTTGTTGCGGCTGCCGCTCTGATGGTCTGGTCCATGCTGGGCTGGAATACTGCGGCGGTCCTCTCCAACCCTCTGCTGGCCGCGCTGCACCTCGCCTTTCTATGGCTGCCTGTTGGCGCATTGATGATCGGCGTCACGGGGCTGGGCCTTTGGGACTATCCGGTCTCCTTGGCCCTTCATGCCATCACGGTTGGTGCCATGTCCGGGCTGATCATGGCCATCGCCGGGCGGGCCAGCGCCCATTGCAGCGACGGGATCATGCGTGCCCGGCCCGCCTTGACCACCGGGGTGCTTTTGAACGGGGCGACGGCCTGGGTCCGTCTGGCGGTGCCGCTCTTTCCGGCAATTTCGGAAGAATTGACTTCGGCGGCGGCGCTGCTCTGGTCCGCTGGCTGGCTCGCCTTCATCACCAGCTTCCTGCCGGCACTCACCGGCCCGCCTCCCCGCCCGGTTCTGAGCGGACGGCGCGTGTATCCTCCTGAAGCACAGCCCCCGGCAGTGCAGAAAAGTTGACCGAAGGCCTCCCGCCCTATCAGCGGCGACAGCACAGAAGCGATCACGCACTGCAAAAAAGCCCCGGCGGCAAGCGCCGGGGCAGGCAGGCCCAGAAGGGCCATCAGGGGAGGTATTATTTCTTCAGGTTGGTCCAGATCTGGTCATAGACCGCCTGTGTCTGCTGATCGCAGACCTCAATGAACACGCCGTCACCCGCATTGGCATGGGGGTTCTTTTCCGGCTGTGCGGCCAGCGCCGGGTCCAGAAATTCCGCAACCCCGGTCACACCGGCGTTGTACTGCGCGTAGTTGGTAACCGCGGCGATGTTTTCCGGCTCCAGCAGGAAGTCCATGAACTTCAGCGCGTTGCCGCGGTTGGGCGCGTCCTTCAGCAGAACCACATTGTCCATCCAGGCGACATAGCCCTGGGTCGGATAGGCGTATTCCACATTGGCGCCTTCCTCGCGGGCCTTGGCGGCAAAGCCGTCATAGATCTGTCCCACCGCAGCATCGCCCGACACCAGCACTTCCTTGGCGGTGTCGGAATTGAAGGATGCCCAGTGCTGCTTGGCATCCTGCAGCATGGCGTTCAGCGCTTTCAGCTGCTCGCGGTCGGTGGAGCACTGCGGGATGCCAAGGTGCAGCGAGGCCATCGCCATCACTTCGCCCTGGCTGTCCAGCATGTTGATCTTGCCCGACAGTTCCGAAGGGGGGGCAAACAGGATGTCGGTGGTCTGGATGTCGCCGCTGTAGGCGTCGCGGTTCACAGCAAAAGATGTAGAGCCCCACTGATAAGGGATCGAGGACACCCGGCCCGGGTCAAAGCTGGGGTCGGACCATTCCGGAGCGATGTTGCCTTTGTTGGCCAGTTCGCCGTCGGCAATGGTGTCCAGCAGGCCCTCGCCCGCCATGATGCTGACCATGTAGTCGCCGGGCACTGCCAGGTCATAGGTGCCCATGCCGCCGGCCTTCAGCGTCGCCAGCATGGACTCATTGGAATCGTAGGTGTCCATGGTCACTTCGATGCCGGTCTCAGCCGTGAACTTGTCCAGGACCTCCTGCGGCATGTATTCGAACCAATGGTAGAGGACCAGTTTGCCCTCGGCGGCGGCGGCATTGGCAACGACACTCAGAGCAAGTGCGGCGGCGCTGGATTTCAGCAGGTTTTTCATGTGTTTCCCTCCAGGTTGGATCATTTTGTGCTGTCGGATTTGCTGACGAAGTAGCTGATGGTGACCATCACGATCGAGACGCTCAGCAGCATGGTCGAGATCGCCATGATGTTGGGTTTGATGCCCTGCTTGACCGAACCGAAGATCGCGGTGGGCAGGGTCTCGACGCCCGCGCCCTTGACGAAGTTGGTGATTATGAAGTCGTCGAGCGAGACGATAAAGGCCAGGAGAAAGCCGGAGATGATGCCCGGCGCCATCAGCGGCATCAGGATCTTGGTGAAAGCCTGCCGCCGGGTGGCGTAAAGGTCCATCGCCGCCTGCTCGAAGCTGTCCTCGATCCCCTGCATCCGGGCCGAGATCGGCAGATAGGCGAAGGGGATGCAGAAGGCGATATGGGCGACCAGGATGGTCAGGTAGCCGCGGGTGAAGCCGATGGCATTGAAGAAGATCAGCGTGGCCACCGCGGTCACGATCTCCGGCACCATCAGCGGCAGGCTGATCAGGCCAAAAGACACGGTGCGCATCTTGAACTGGCCGCCGCGCACCATGGCGGTGGCTGCCAAGGTAGCAATCATCGTGCTGGCAGTCGCCGCCATGATGGCGATGGTGAAGCTGTTGAAGGCTGCGGTCTTGAACTTGGCGCTTTCCGGCCCGGTGAAGACATCGGCGTACCAGCGGAACGAGAGCCCTTCCCAGTTGGTGATCGAAGCGGAGGCGTTGAAGCTGTAGATGGTGACGATCACCAGAGGGGCGTACAGCACCACCAGGCACAACAGGGTGACCGAGCGGAAGCCTTTGTAGGCTTTGATATTTTCATTCACATGCGCCATGGCTCATTCCTCTGCCTTGTCTGCTTTGGCCTGCTGGCGGGCGGAGAACATCAGGATGATCAGCACCATGGTCAGCAGGATCATCGAAGCCGCTGCGCCAAAGGGCCAGTTGCCCGCATTGCCCTTGAACTGCTCCTCGATCAGCGAGCCGATCATGAAGTTCTTGGCGCCGCCCAGCAGATCCGGCGCCAGGAAGGAGCCCATCGACGGCACGAACACCAGGATGCAGCCCGCCACCACGCCTGGCTTCACCGCGGGCAGCACGATGCGGCGCAGAGTGGTCCATTTGCTGGCATAGAGATCCGCAGCAGCTTCGCTGAGCGAGAAGTTGTAGCGCTCCACCGCGGCATAGACCGGCAGCACCATGAACGGCAGGTAGGAGTAGAACAGCCCCAGCTGCACCGCAAAGTTGGTGTTGACGATGTGAATGGGGGTGTCGATCAGCCCGGTGCCGATCAGGAAATCATTCAGCGGCCCCTGATCGCGCAGCAGGAACTTCATGCTGACGGTGCGGATCAGCAGGTTCACCCAATAGGGGATGGTGATCAGGAACACCCAGACGGGCCGCACGTTTTCGGGCCGCGTGGCGATAAAATAGGCGGTGGGGAAGCCGATCAGAAGGCTGAGCAGCGTCGCCGCGCCGGCCTGCCAGATCGAACGCCAGAAGATGGTGATATAGGTCCACTCGATGCTGGGCGGCTCATCCCCGAACAGCCCGCGGTCAAAGAAGAACTGGTCATAGGCCGCGAGGCTGAACTCCCAGATCACTCCGCCGCGGAATTCCTTGGTCAGGAAGGAATAGATCAGCATCATGCAGACGGGGCCCAGCACAAAGATGCCGAGCACCGCCCAGGACGGCAGCAGCAGCCAGCCGCGGGCGTCCTTGTAAGTATCTGCGCGGGCTGAACCGCCGCTTGCTGCGCCTGCTGCCATCAGTCCATCAGGAGGCGCCCGGCCCCCAGCTCCATGTTGACGAAAATCTCGCTGCCCGGCTCAAAGATCCGCTTGTTGCCGCGGTCGGAATTGGAGGTCCGCACGATGAACTGCGGCCCCTCGGCCAGATCGACCAGCGTGCTGATGTCGGTGCCGACAAAGATGTTCTCGGCCACCCGGCCCTTGAGGCTCTCGGCCTCCACCGGCACGTCGGACATGAACAGGCGTTCGGGCCGCACCGACATATGCACCTTGGCGCCAGCGCCGATACCGTCCACCGAGTTGCAGGTCAGCGCGTGGCCGCCGCCCAGATGGCAGACCGCCCGGCCGTTCATCACCTGATCGACGGAGACCTCCAACAGGTTGGTTTCACCGATGAAATCCGCCACGAACATGTTGCGCGGCTGCTCATAGATTTCGGTCGGGGTGCCCAGCTGCTGCATCTCGCCCGCCGACATCACCGCGATGCGGTCGGACATGGTCAGCGCTTCCTCCTGGTCGTGGGTCACGAAGATGAAGGTGATCCCGGTTTCCCGCTGCAGGTGCTTCAGCTCCAGCTGCATCTGCTTGCGCAGCTTCAGGTCCAGCGCCGACAGCGGCTCGTCCAGAAGCAGGACTTTAGGCTGTGGCGCCAGCGCACGCGCCAGCGCCACACGCTGCTGCTGGCCGCCTGAGAGCTGAGACGGCTTGCGGGCAGCGAATTGCGACAGCTGGACCAGCTCCAGCATCTCCCCCGCACGTTTGCGGGCGGCGGATTTGGACTTGCCGCGCATCTCCAGGCCAAAGGCCACGTTGTCCAGGATCGTCATATGCGGGAACAGCGCATAGTTCTGGAACACGGTGTTCACCGGGCGCTGGTGTGGCGGCAGGCTTTCGATCTCGTCACCGAACAGCAGGATCTCGCCTTCGGTCACATCCTCGAACCCGGCGATCATCCGCAAAAGCGTGGTCTTGCCGCAGCCCGAGGGCCCCAGCAGGGTGAAAAACTCATTATCCTTGATGGTTAGCGAAATGCGCTTGAGGGCGGTGAAATCCCCATAGCGCTTGACCGCATTGCGCACATCAATCGCATCTGTCTTATTGCCGGGCACTTGCGCCTCCCCTCTGCCGCGTGTCGTTTGATCCAGCATAGGAAGGCAGACGGGCTGCTTTAAGAATTGACTCCCTCAGCAAATGTTAGTCTTTACCTAACCTTTGAAAAACAAGCCAAAGCAACGCTTTAGCAAGGGCGCAAGAAGGTGCCGCTCTTACTTCGCCTGGCCCTTAGCCTTGCAACGGAAACCGCATCTTTGGCGCATCTGCGGATCTGGCTATGGCCTAGGGGAATACTCCCAGCAGCAGGACAGCAGACAATGCACAAGACACGCGTGGAACAGGACTCCATTGGCCAGGTGGAGCTGCCTGCAGACTGCCTGCACGGCATCCAGACGGAACGGGCGCGGGGAAATTTCCCGATCACCGGTGTGCCGCTGTCGCATTTCCCGGCGCTGGTGCGGGCCTTGGCGATGGTGAAATCCGCAGCCGCCGGCGCCAATGCCGAGACCGGCGGGCTGGCGCAGGACAAGGCCGCAGTAATCACCGCAGCCTGTGCGGAGATCATCGCCGGGCAGCTTCATGAGCATTTCAGCGTCGACATGATCCAGGGCGGCGCCGGAACCTCCACCAACATGAATGCCAACGAGGTGATCGCCAATCTTGCCCTGATACGGATGGGGCACCGGCCTGGCGATTACGCGCATCTGCACCCCAATGACGATGTGAACCACGGCCAATCCACCAATGACGTCTACCCGACAGCGATCCGGCTGGCGGTGCTGTCCAGCACGGAACCGCTGTGTGAGGCGCTGCTAGGGCTGCAGCAGGCCTTTGAGTCGCGCGCCCGGGCTTTTTACGGCATCGCCAAGGTCGGCCGCACCCAGTTGCAGGACGCGGTTCCGATGTCGCTGGGGATGGAATTCGCCGCCTTTGCCGTCACCGTGGGAGAGGACGTCGACCGGCTGCGCGATGCCAGCCGCCTGCTGACCGAGGTGAACCTGGGCGGCACGGCCATCGGCACCGGCGTCAATGCAGAACCCGGCTATGCGCCGCTGGCCTTGCGCTTTTTGTCCGAGCTTTCCGGGATTGAGCTGAAACAGGCGGGCAACCTGATCGAAGCCTCATCGGACCTCGGCGCCTTTGTCGCCTATTCCGGCAACTTGAAGCGGGTGGCGGTTAAGCTCTCGAAGATCTGCAACGACCTGCGGCTGTTGTCCTCCGGCCCGCGGGCAGGAATTGGCGAAATCACCCTGCCCGCAGTGCAGGCGGGGTCCTCGATCATGCCGGGCAAGGTCAACCCTGTGATCCCCGAGGTGGTTAACCAGGTCTGCTACCAGGTGATCGGCAATGACCTGACCATCACCATGGCGGCGGAAGCCGGGCAGCTGCAGCTCAACGCGATGGAGCCGGTGGTGGCCTATAACCTGCTGGAATCCATCCGCATCCTGAAAAACGCCGTCGATCTGCTGACAGAGAAATGCGTGACCGGCATTACGGCTAATGCGGACCGCTGCACCGCCCTGCTGGATAACAGCCTGGTGCTGGCCACTGCTCTTGCCCCGCATCTAGGTTACGACGCCGCTGCCAGGATAGCCAAGGAAGCGCTGTCCAGCGGCCGCAGCGTCCGCGCCATATTGGAGGAAGATGGCAACCTGCCTGCGGACAGGGTTGATGAAATCCTTTCATCCGCTGCCATGCTGAACGGGCCGGAGCATTAAACTCTGGCCCGAAGGTTCCGAAAAATTGCCAGCAACGCAATCAGAAGAAACATCACCTCGTTCACGGTGGCGCCGGGGTTGGGGCGGAAGGCCAGCGACAGGATCACCAGCGCACCGCCCCGCGATATTTGCGGCATGAAACGGGATCTTGTCGGCAGGCAGCGCACCGCGCGTGGTCAGGTAACAGGCCGCAACAATGATCACCGAGCCAGGAAGGCCCAGCGCGTCAAACCAGGCGATTTCCGCAATCAGGCAGGGATATCCACGGTCACCGCCAGATAGGATTTGCGCGCCGCATCGCTGCGGATGTCCCACAGGACCGGGGTGCCTTTGGCAATGATCCAGCTGTCGCCGGGCCCATAGACCACGGTCTCGCCGGTGGCTTCATTGGTCAGGGCCACCTCGCCGTCCAGCAGCGTTGCGTGCTCGTGGAAGCCATAGGTGACGCGGTACTTGCCCTTGGTCACACTGTACTGGCCACCGAACACCGGATCATCCGGGCTGCCGAGGTCAAAGCTGCCCGCACATTTGGGGGTGCCTTCCACGGTTTCCGAGCCGATGTCCTCCGGTGTGCCCCAGGCGTCCAGTTCTCCGCGGTCCATGGATTGCAGATAGGCGGTCATGGTCATGTTGATTTCCTCAATTTGTCAGATCGTCCAGGATCCTGTCCATCATCGCATCGCATTGGCTCAGCTGGCTCAGCTCCAGATATTCGTCAGGCTTGTGCCCCTGCCCCTCCATTGAACCCGGACCGCAAACCACGGTTGGCACGCCCAGCTGGTCAAAAAAGCCGGCCTCGGTGCCGAAGGCGACCTTGGCGGTGCTGTTGCTTTGGGCGAGTTTCTGGGCAAAGGGGACAATCGGGCTGTTTTCGGGCACGTCGAGACCGGGATAGGCATTGTATTGCTCGACCTCCACGCGTGCCTCCGCCGGGTAGCGGTTGCTGACCCGGTCAGCTGCAGACTGAATGCGGGCCAGGATATCATCGCCGCAGTCGGCCGCTAAGTGGCGGTATTCAAACGTCAGCTCGGCCCGGTCCGGCACGATGTTGAGTGCTGTGCCGCCGCCCATCTTGCCGACGTGCACCGTTGAATAGGGCACCGCATAGGCCGCATCCCGTGCACCGTTGGCAGCGAAATCATCCTGCAGCGCGCGCAGCTCACTTATGAAATCCCCTGCCAGGTGCAAAGCGTTAGTGAAATTGGGCGCCAGGGCCGAATGGCCGCTTTGGCCGTGGCAGACAGCACGCAGGGCCGCCTTGCCCTTGTGACCGATGGCGACTTCCATCTCCGTCGGCTCACCCACGAAGCAGGCGCGGGGCTGACCTATCAGCGGCGCAAGGCGCTCCAGCATCTCCTGGATACCGACGCAGCCGATTTCCTCATCATAGGACAGGGCAATTTTCAGCGGCTCTTTCAGGTCCGCTGTTGCCGCCCGGTCCGCCAGCGCCAAGGCACTAGCAACATAGCCCTTCATATCGGTGGTGCCGCGGCCATAGACACGGTCTCCGTCCCGGGTCAGCCGGAACGGATCGCGGGTCCATTTCTGCCCGTCCACCGGCACGACGTCCGTATGCGCCGACAGCAGCACCCCCTGCCCTGCCGGGCCTTTCTCTGCATAGAGCCCGGTCTTGGAGCCATCCTGCGACGGCAGCCGCATCACTGCGAAACCGCGCTCAACCAGGAAGCCTTCCACGTAGGCGGCAAGCTCCAGATTGGAGTTGCGGCTGACCGTGTCGAACCCGGTCAGCCGCTCCAGTATGTCGAGCGTGGCTGCCATCGTCAGTCCACGGCCAGCTCGGTGATCTCGCGGCGGAAGGGCAGCGCGTCGCCGATGTCCGGCCCGTCAAGCTCCCGCGCGTAACGGTGGCCCGCGTAGGTCGCCCAAGCAATCGGCCCCGGCGCGCTGGCGTCGCCGATGATCTTGACCGACTTGATGCCGGCATCCGCCCAATCCGCCTCGCGGGCGCGCAGGTCCTCGTAGATACTGTCGTTGCCGGTGCGCGAGGCCACCATGACCACGGCATCCGCCTCGATGTTCCAGGTGCGATCCGTGTATGTGCAGTTGCTGACCACATGGCCCGCGTGGATTTCCGTCACCCCGCGGTTCAGTACGATCTCCACCCCGGCCTCGACCAGGCGCGGATGGATCGCCACCTGCTCCAGCGTGTTGTTGGTCCAGTCGCTGACATAGGCCGACGGCGTGACCAGCGTCACCTGCGCGCCCTTGGAGGCCAGCAATTCGGCCAGAACTCCGCCCATGTAGTAATGGTCGTCATCATAGACCACCACACGGCCTTCGGGGATGGTGCCGTCCATCAGGTCGTCGGGCGTATAGACCCTAGCGCCTTCACCAATCGGCATCGGAACCACATGCTGACGCGCAACCCCGTCACGGCGCCAGGTGGAGCCGGTGGCGATGCAGACGTTCTCAAACCCGAACTCCAGGATGCTGTCCGCATCCAGAGGGCTTTCACGGTAGATCTCCACATTCGGGCGCTGGCTCAGCTGGTAGTCGCGGTAATCCACCACACGGCCCCAAGCGTTCAGCCCCGGCAGCTGGCGCTCGCGGGTCACCCGCCCGCCGATCACTTCCTTGGCCTCTGCCACCGCCACGTCATAGCCGCGGCGGCAGAGCGCCCAGGCGGCTTCCAGGCTGGCAGGGCCGGAGCCGACAACCAGCACGTTGGAGCTGTCGCCCTTGGTGTTCATCTTCTCCGGATGCCAGCCCTTGCGCCATTCCTCCATGAAGGTCGGGTTCTGGGTGCAGCGGCTGATCGACATGGTCATGTCGCCGGTGATGCAGATGTTGCAGCCGATGCATTCGCGAATGTCTTCGATGCGGCCTTCCTCGATCTTCTTGGGCAGGAAGGGGTCGGCAATCGACGGCCGCGCGCAGCCGATGAAGTCCAGCGTCCCGGATTTCACCATCTTGGCCATCACGTCCGGGCTGGTGAAGCGGCCGACGCCGACGATGGGCTTGTTGGTCAGCTCATGAATGCCGCGCACCAGCTGTTCCTGGGCGGCTTCTTCCTTGAAACGGCTCGGGCCGGAGCAATCCTCCCACGTCCCCTGCGCCAGGTCCCAGAGGTCCGGCAGGTCCTTGTTCATTTCGATGTAATCGCGCACCTCGGCGTTGGAGAAGCCCAGCTCGCCGATAGTTTCGTCAAGCGAAACCCGCAAGGTGATCGCCATGGTGTCGCCCACCGCATCCCGCATGTCCGCGATGACTTCCTGGCTGAAGCGCGCCCGGTTCTCCAGCGAGCCGCCGTATTCATCCGAACGCTGGTTGGTGGCGCGGCTCAGGAAGTGCTGGAAGATGCCAAAGCCATGCGCGCCGTAGAGGCAGATCAGGTCGAACCCCGCCGCCTTGGACCGCTTTGCCGCGTTCACAAACCAGCGGCGCAGGTCCTTGATATCCTTCTTGTCCAGCGCGCGCGCCTGCACCGGATCATTTGTGAAGGTGCGGATCGGCAGCGCAGAGGGCGCCAGCGGCACCTCCTTGGAATAAAGGTTCGGGCCGTTGATCCCGGAATAGGCCAGTTGGATCCCGGCCAGCGCGCCGTGGGTCTTCATCCGCTCCGACATCTTCCTGAGCTGCGGGATGTCTTTGTCCTCCCACAGGCGCAGTTCGATGAAGGGAGTGATTTCCGAAGTGTGATGCATCTCGCACTGTTCGGTGAAGATGACACCCCAGCCGCCTTCGGCCTTGATGCCCCGCATCGCTGCCGCGGCAGAGGGGTCCCGGTAGCCGCCGCCGTTGCAGTGGGGCACCTGGTAAAAGCGGTTCTTGGCGGTGAGCGGGCCGATTTTCATCGGCTCGAACAGAATGTCATAGCGGGGGTCGCGCAATTTCCATCTCCTTCGGTGCAAGAGCACTCAAAGGGTACAGGATCGGGGCAAAGGAGAAAGTTGCGCTTGCGGAAGCATTGATTAGCCGCCGCCTAAGCTGTGCTGCCATCCCCGATGCGGATCCCCGGCACGGTGCCGTCTGTGATCCGTTCCTGGCAGTAACTGATGAAGGTCTTGACCGTCAGCACGTTCTCAGCGCCTTCGGCGGTCAGCAGCCCCATCCGCATCGGCCGCAGCTTGCCCTCAATCGGCACGAACTTCAGCTTGCGCCCGTCCGGTGCCATGTCCGTCACCGGGCGGATATTGGCGATGGAATAGCCGAACCCGTTCGCCACCAGCCCGCGCATCACCGCCATGTCGCGGGTGCGCTCGGCGATCTGCGGGGCGGCGCCGGCATCCTCAAAGAACGACAGGAAATACTCGGCGCTCAAGGGCAGGTCCAGCAGCACCATCGGATGCTGGGCCAGCTCCTCCACGGTGACGCGCTCGCGGTCCGCCAGCGGGTGATCCTCACTCAGCAGCGCATAGGGCGGCAGCTCTGCCAGCGCATTGAAGGTCAGATCCGCAGGGATGTTCAGATCATAGGTCAGTGCCACGTCGATCCGCGCCTGGCGGATCAGGTCGATCAGCCCGGCCTGGTCGCGTTCCAGCTGGCTGATTGTGACTGCGGGATACAGCGCCTCGAACTGGCGGCGCAGACCCGGCACGATCAGCTGGGCAAAGGTCAGCAGGCACCCCACCGACAATGGCCCCTGCACAAAGCCCGATATATTGTCAGCCAGGCGGCTGAGCGCGCCGGCCTCATAAAGAACCGCGCGCGCCTGATCCATGAACTGATGCCCGGCCTGCGTCAGCGACAATCCTTGCGCATGCTTGCGCACGAACATTTGCAGGCCGAATTCGTTTTCCAGCTGCGACACCGCCGCCGAGATCGACGGCGAAGACACGTTCACCTTCTCCGAGGCCAGGGCAATGGACCCGGCCTCGCCGACGGCGACAAAATATTCCAGCTGACGCAGTGTGAAACGCAAAGGCATGTCAGCGACTATGCCGGAGCGGGACCGGGCTTATCAAGCCCGGTATTTTATCCAAGTGGTTTTCAGCGCGGTATATTTTTCCAGGCTGTGCAGCGACAGATCGCGCCCGAAGCCGGACTGCTTCATGCCCCCGAACGGTGTCTGCGCTGACAGGGCGTCCACCGTGTTCACCGACACCGTGCCCACCTGCAGCTTGTCAGACACCCGGCAGGCGCGGCTGAGGTTATCGGTCCAGACCGAAGCTGCCAGCCCGTAGATCGAGTCATTGGCCATGGCGACGGCCTGATCCTCGCTGTCAAACGGGATCACCGAAAGCACCGGGCCAAAAATCTCATCCCGTGCCAGCGGGTTGTCGTGACCGACGTCATTAAAAATCGTCGGCTGCACAAAACAGCCCTTGCCATTCACGGTGACGCGCGCGCCGCCCGCGACCAGGTTGGCCGAGGATTTGCCCGCCTCAACGAAGCGCATGATGCCCTCGGTCTGCTTCTCATCCACGATGGCGCCCATTTTCGAGGCCGGATCCAGCGGATCGCCCGGCTGGGTCGCCTCGGCGCGGGCGATCAGTTTCTCGACAAAGGCGTCCTTGATCGAACGCTCCACGTATAGCCGGGAGTTGGCCGAACACACCTCGCCCTGGTTGAAGAAGATGCCAAAGGCGGCCATGTCGGCAGCGGCGTCCAGATCTTCGCAATCCGCGAACACCAGGTTGGGGGACTTGCCGCCGGTTTCGGGCCAGACCTGCTTCAGGTTAGATTGCCCAGAATACTGCATGAACATCATGCCGATCGCGGTGGAGCCTGTGAAGGCGAGACAATCCACGTCCATGTGCAGCCCCAGCGCCTTGCCCGCGGAGGCGCCATAGCCCGGCACCACGTTGAAAACCCCGTCCGGCACCCCGGCTTCTGCCGCCAACTCCGCCAGCCGCAGGGCGCTAAGCGGCGACTGCTCCGCCGGTTTCAGCACCACGGAATTGCCCGCCGCCAGCGCTGCAGCCGCCTTCCAGGTCGCCATGTCGAGCGGGAAGTTCCAGGGCGTCACCGCCCCCACAACCCCCAAGGGCACGCGGGAGACCAGCGCCAGATCGCCCGGCCCGGTCGGCGCCACTTCGTCATAGACCTTGTCGATTGCCTCGGCATACCACTGGAAGAAATGCGCCGAACCGGGCGCGTCGATGGTGGCCGCATCGGTCACCAGCTTGCCCATGTCCAGGGAATCCAGCAGCGCCATCTCCTCCAGATTGGCGCGGATCAGCTCGGCCAGCTTCAGCAGCACCGCTTTGCGGTCCCCCGGCGCCATCCGCGACCAGCGCCCGTCCTCAAAGGCCCGGCGCCCGGCGGCCACCGCGCGGTTCACGTCCTCCTCATCGCATTCGGCAACTTGCGCCAGCACCTCGCCTGTTGCCGGGTTCACGCTGGCAAAGGTCCTGCCAGATGCCGCATCCACGAACTTGCCGTCCACAAAGGCCTGGCTGCGGAAGGAGAGAGCCGCCGCGCGGGTTTTCCAGTCGTCGTATGAATAGTCCAGCATGATCTCTCTCCTGATTATTCGTCCCCGGGCACGCCGTAGGACGGCGCCTCGCGCGGGTCGAGCGCGCGCTGGACATAGGCGTCCAACTGCGGCTTGTAGATATCCCAGGCGGCGGCGATGTTCTCGACCGGGCAGCCCTCGGTCCAGTCGCAGCGCAGGTCGGCCACCGGCCAGCTCACCTTGTCGACGATCTTCATGCCGGCCGAATGCACAGGGCCAGCTTCGCCTCCCGCTGCCAGCCCGGCGCGCATTGCGGTAACCAGCCGGTCGCCCAGATGCCCCTCCGCCGCCTGAAACCCGTCCACGATCGCCTGGCACACGCCGTCATTGGCCAAGAGGTTGCCGCCCGAGGCCACGTCCTTGCCCTCCGCCTGAGTCCAGATGCCAAGGCTGTTCGGCCCGGAATGAATCGAGGTGCCGCCAAAACGGTCCACCGCCAGCACCTGGCGGTATTCGATGAACTTGCCGCGCCGCTGCACTTCCTTCACCGCCTCAGCCGCGGTCATACCCTGCTCCATAAGGTCCAGCGCCATCGGGCCCAGGCTCGGGTCGGTCACATTTTGGCTCGCCACCGCGCCAACACCCGCGCGGGCATAGGAACAGCGGGCCGCCACCGCAGGCGAGGACGACGAGATCGCAATCCCGAACATCCCTGTCTCCGCGCAGCGCGCCACAAGCGAAAATGTCATCGTCTTTCCTCCTCACAAGCCACTGGAGATGATCCGTTCTTCATCTGGCCGGAAAAATCCTCGGGGGTGAATTGAGCCGCAGGCTCAGGACGGGGCAGACAGCCCCCTCCCTGCTTCCGGGTCAATCCGGGATAACCGCCGTGCCGTCGATCTCCACCAGCCACTCGGGCCGCGCCAGCGCCTGCACCACCAGCCCGGTGGAGACGGGATGCACGCCTTTGATGTATTCGCCCATGGTGCGGTAGACCGCTTCGCGGTGGCGCACGTCGGTGATATAGACCACCACCTTGACCAGATGCTCCATCGAGCCGCCGCACTCTTCGATCAGTTGCTGGATGTTCTGCATCACCTTATGGGTCTGCTCCACCGGATCGTGGCTCTTGATATTCTTCGCATCATCCAGGTTCTGCGGGCACTGGCCCCGCAGGTAGACGGTCTTGCCGCCCTGGGTCACCACCGCCTGGCACAGGTCGTTGTCCAGGTTCTGTTCCGGGTAGGTGTCAGAAGTGTTGAATTTTCGGATGCGGGTATGGGCCATGGTGTCCTCCTGGCATGACGGGGTGGCGGGGCCGGCCGAACTCAGTGTTTGCCGGTGAACGTCTCATGCGCGGCGGGACAGCCAAAGGAACTTCTGGCTACCCCTTGCTTCGGCTGCGGCTAAGCCGGCACTCAGACCTGATCCGCGCGGCGTTCGGCGGGGCCGCGGTAGGCCTCATAGTCGCGCTGGATGGCGATCTGGTCGGCCACATGCTTGGCATCATGCCAGACCCCCCAGATGAAGGTGGAGCCGCGCCGAGACTGCCAGGGCAGTCCCAGGAAGTAGATCCCCGGCTCGTTTGACACACCGCGCTGATGCTGCGGACGGCCCTTTTCGTCAAAGGCATCCACTTTCATCCAGTCAAAGTCCTGGCGGAAGCCGGTCGCCCAGAGGATGGTGGTGATACCCTCCTTCTCCAGTTCCAGTTCCCGGATCGGATGGGTCAGGCTCTCTGGGTCCGGGAAGGCCTTGCGCGCCTCCGGCTCCTCCGGCAGACCGATGCCGGTGCGGGCGACATAGGCGTCGGCCAGATCCAGCATCTTCAGGTAATCGGCGTCGCCATTGGCGATGTTCTTCTGCAGGTCGCCTGCAAATCTCATGGTTCCATTGTCATAGGCTTCGGTCAGCCCCAGCAGGGTTACGCCCTCTCCCGCCAGCCGGCGGAAGTCCATGGTCTGGCCGCCGTATGCGCCGCTGACGGAGATCGTCACATGTTCCTTGCCCGGTTCCTGCGCCGCCTGGTCCCACAGGCCCAGCACCCCCAGCCACCAGACAAAGTCGCGGCCCCGGTACATGCGCGGCGGGCGGTCATGCGGGCCGACCGACAGGAAGACCTTGCGGCCCGCGCGGTTCAGCTCATCGGCAATCTGCGCACCGGAGGAGCCTGCGCCAACCACCAGCACAGCGCCTTGCGGCAACTGCTCCGGATTGCGGTAATGGAAGGAATGCAGCTGGTTCACTTCCGCACCTTCCGGCACCACCGGCGGGATCACCGGATGCTGAAAGGCGCCGGTAGCAGCCACGATACGCTGCGCCTCGATCACCCCTTCCGAGGTGTCGACCCGGAACCCGCCGTTGCCGTTGAGGCGCTCGGCCCGGGTCACTTCGACGCCAGTCCGGATTGGCGCGTTGAAACGCTCGGCATAGTCTACGAAGTAATCCGCGATCCGCTCCTTGCCGGCAAAGGCCTCCGGGTCGGTGTCCGTGAACTCCAGGTTCGGGAACCGGTCATGCCAGGCCGGGCCGTTGGCCACCAGAGAGTCCCAGCGGCCTGTCCGCCAGGCCTCGGCAATCCGGTTTTTTTCGAGCACCAGATGCGGCACGCCATGGCTGGTCAGATGCTCGCTCATGGCCACGCCGGCCTGTCCGGCCCCCACAACCAGCGTGTCGATCTTTTCATTCGGCATGTCTTTTTCCTCTTCTGGCAGTCTGCGTGAGGTGCGGGTTTCTACAAGCCTTAAGCTTTGCCCGGCGCGGCCTCCGCTCAGGTGCGGTGCTGCACAAGAAGTTCCACATCCGCTGGTTCGGCAAAAGAAATGTCTGGCTTACCTGTGCTTCGCTTGCAGCTAATCAGCTGCGGCGGCTTGCTCTCTTTCAGCAAATGCAGCGGCACGGCGGATGCAGCCTCTGGAACACTCTCCCAATTAAGTGAGTGTTGCATTTGCGCGTTGCAGCTTTGGCTGCATCCCTAAGGTCCCGGACCGGAAAATGCTGGTACAGGCCGAACATCTGTTCGGGCTGCTGAACCGGTCCAATAAGGGATTTGGGGATTTACCGCGCGTGGCCTGAAGGCACCGCTGCAGGCGCTTCCGCAGGCCTCCGCCCGGTTAAAGGAAGACGCTGAAAACAAGCTTGAAGAGGACGCCCGCGAGCATGTTGCCCTCATGCTGCAAAGCTCCCGCGCCCCCGCGGCATTGAGCGCGCACGTCAGCAGAATGCGGCGGGTTGCATCATCGGGGACAACGCCGGCCACGATACTTAAAACCGTCCAAATCATTTAGGGGGCGATTGGATCACGGTCCGCTGCCATCGCCCCGGCGCCCCGTGAACTTAAACTCAATCCAATTGCCGGTGCATAGGCTGCTATCCTGCCCCCTGAGAGGTGCAGGCACTCCCGTTTTCAGGTAAGCGGCTTTGCAGACATGCGCGCTTTACCTGCGCGCCTTGTCCCTTGCCCAGCAAAAGGCGCCACCGTTCCGGGCGCCCGCATCTTCCTGCGAGAGCTAGAAACCGCCAGGGATACAAGGATCCCGCTGAACGAACCCCACCCAACAGTCTCTGCACTTGGAATGACAGCGGAAGCCGCTCCGATTGCAGCACTATCAGCCGGCGCTTTGTTTGCTCCGGCCTTTGCTTGCAAATTCCAGCCTGCCGTGACACCCCGCCTGCAGCCATGAAATACTCATAGGTTCGGGAAGCTGTGTTCACTGCAGTTGCGGAAACTTACGCTTTGCACTCCCAGGCCCGCTTGACCAGATGGTCCTTGCGGCCGAACCAGTAATTCTGCGCGTTCGCGCTCAGCCTGTCGGGATTGCGGACAACTGCATCAGCCTGTGCCAGCGCCTGAGGATAGGCCTCCTGAAATTTCCGCGACCGGGTTCCGCCCGGGGTCGTGATGTGCAGCGGGGCGGAAGCCTTGCGCTGCGGCATTCGCGCGATTGCCTTCCGCGCGCGGCCATGCTGTGGTGCGCGCGAAACGAAAGACCTTTCAGGGAGACATACTGATGACCGACGCCCCGACCTATGGGTTTGACACCTTGCAAATCCACGCCGGCGCCAAGCCGGATCCGGCCACCGGCGCGCGGCAGACGCCGATCTACCAGACCACCGCCTACGTATTCCGCGATGCCGAACACGCCGCCGCGCTGTTCAATCTGCAGGAAGTCGGCTTCATCTATTCCCGCCTGACCAACCCCACCGTCGCAGTGCTGCAGGAACGCTTGGCAACGCTTGAGGGCGGCGTCGGCGCGGTCTGCTGCTCCTCCGGCCATGCGGCGCAGATCATGGCGCTGTTCCCGCTGATGGGGCCGGGCTGCAATGTGGTGGCCTCCACCCGGCTATATGGCGGCACCGTCACCCAGTTCAGCCAGACCATCAAGCGGTTCGGCTGGTCGGCGAAATTTGTCGACACCGACGACCTGGACGCGGTGAAGGCAGCAATTGACGAAAACACCCGCGCGGTATTCTGCGAATCCGTGGCCAACCCCGGCGGCTATGTCACCGACATCCGGTCGCTGGCCGACATCACCGACGACGCCGGCATCCCGCTGATCGTCGACAACACCTCTGCCACGCCCTACCTGTGCCGCCCGATCGAGCATGGCGCGACTCTGGTGGTGCACTCGACCACCAAGTACCTGACCGGCAATGGCACCGTGACCGGCGGCTGCGTCATCGACAGCGGCAAGTTCGACTGGTCTGCAAATGACAAATTCCCCTCCCTGTCGGAGCCGGAAACCGCCTATCACGGGCTCAAGTTCCATGAGACTTTCGGGCCGCTGGCCTATACTTTCCACGGCATCGCCATCGGGCTGCGTGACCTCGGCATGACGATGAACCCGCAGGCGGCGCATTACACGCTGATGGGCATCGAGACCCTCAGCTTGCGGATGCAAAAGCACTGCGAGAACGCCCGCAAGGTGGCCGAATGGCTCGAGAATGACGACCGCATCGATTACGTCACCTATGCCGGACTGCCCTCCTCACCCTACTACGGGCGCGCCCAGGCCTGCTACCCCAAGGGCACCGGCGGCCTGTTCACCTTTGCCGTCAAGGGCGGCTACGAGGCCTGCATCAAGCTGGTGGATTCGCTGGAGATTTTCAGCCATGTCGCGAACCTCGGCGACACCCGCTCGCTGATCATCCACTCGGCCTCCACCACCCACCGCCAGCTGACGCCGGAGCAGCAGGAAGCTGCAGGCGCCAGCCCGAATGTGGTGCGGGTGTCGATCGGGATCGAGGATGCCGATGACCTGATCCGCGATCTGGACCAGGCGCTGGCCAAGGCCTGCGGCTGACGCGCGCAGCCCTCAAGACTGGAAAGGCCGGGCATACAGCCCGGCCTTTTTCGTTCCAGTTATTCGCCGCCCGGCACCGTCATGTCGAACACCACCGAGACGTTGTGGGTAAAGCTCAGCTCGCCCGCCTCGATCGGCATCGCATCGCTGCGGGCCATCTCCATCGCCATCATCGGACGGACGCCGCTGCCGCCATGCTCGGAAATCGAGCGCACCGGCCCCAGCTCCATGCCCGCGGCCTCTGCCAGCTGCTGCGCCTTGCGGATGGCATCCTTGACCGCTTCGCCGCGGATCTGGTCGGCAACTGCTGAAGGATCACTGACACCAAAGCTCAGCCCCTGGAACCGGTTCGCGCCGGCCTTGAGAACCGTATCGAGCACCGGCCCCAGTTCGCTAAGATCGCGGACCCGCACCATCAGCGTGCTGGAGGCTTCAAAACCGGTGATCTCACGCCGCCCGCCACTGTCGTAGGAGCGGTCCTGCGACCACACCGGCTGCATGGATACCTGCCGGGTCTGCATGTCCTCAGTGGCAATGCCCGCGTCCTTCAAACGCGCGATCACGGCCTGCATTCCCTCAGCTACCGCCGACATGGCGGCGGCAGCTTCCTCTGCCTCCTCAGTCACGCCGAGGGAGATGGTGACCAGCTCGGGCGCCACCTGCAGGGTGCTTTCGCCGGTGACCGTGATCTGCCGCGGGTTCGCGGCCTCGCTTGCTGCCAGGGCACCTGCGCTCAACGACAGCATCAGCGCTGCTGCCAAAAGTTTCTTTGCCTTCATGCTCAAAAGCTCCTTTTCCGAATGCCCCTTACATGGGGACGGCAAACTGCCGCCCGCAAGGCGTGCACCCCGTCTTTTCCTTTTACTCGGCAGGTTCCTGCTTTAAGGTTCGCGGCAAAACACCGGACGCGGCAGCGGCCCCGGGCAGTATGGATTCGGATGGTTTGACCCAAAGCATGAAACCGGCCTTCGCTCTTCTCTTTTCCGCTGACGGCATAGAACTTCTGTACCGCGCACCGGACGGCTGGCGGAGCGTGGCCAGCACGCCTTTTGACACCGAAGATCTGCCCGCAGCGCTCGCATCCATGCGCAAGGATGCGCTGCGGCTGGCACCCGAGGGCATCTATTCCAAGCTGATCCTGCCCAACGAGCAGATCCGTTACCTGACCGTCGAAACCGGCGACCTGCCCGCGGGGGACCGGATCGACACCGCACGCCAGGCGCTGAATGGCGCGACACCCTATGCGGTGGACGAACTGGCCTTTGACATCTGCGCCGACGGCAGCGCTACCCATGTCGCGGCGGTCGCGCTGGAAACGCTTGATGAGGCGGAAACCTTTGCGGTGGAGCACGGCTTCGGGCCGGTCAGTTTTGTTGCCGCGCCGGAAGACGGCGGTTTCCAGGGCGAGCCCTTCTTTGGCACCACCCGGATGATCCGCGGCACCGAGGTTGATCCCGATACCACCTTGGTCAAGGTGATCGGTCCGGCTCAATTCCCGGAGCCCGAGACGGAAGACAGTTCCACAGGCACGGCCCCTGCCCCCGAGGCAGCAGCGGAGGCCCAGGACCTTTCTGCTATTTATGCAACGGCACAGGCGGAGCCTGAAAAAGATAAAGAACCCGGCCCTGCCGCAAAGCAGGAAACGCCAGGCCTGCAGGAAACAGAAAACACCTCTGTCCCAAAGGTGCCCGCATCGGCGGAACCTGCACCCGAACAGGAGACCTTGCCGCCTGCGCCGCCCAAGCCGCTGCCACCCGCGCCGCCCGCCGTAGCACCGCCAGGGGATGACCCGGTGCCGGAAACCGCGGTGGCGCCCCTCACAGGTTTCACAAGCCGGCGGAGTGCGGTGCCAGACAACGTTACTGGAACCGCACAGCAGCCCCTCGCCTCTAAGACTTCACCTGCAGCACCGCCTGCCCCTGCTCCGCTCACGGACGGCGGCACGCAGGCCGCGGAACCGGGGCCGGCAAAACCGCTGGCCGCAACGAATGCGCTTTTGGCAGAGGATAAAACCGGACGGCCGCGGACCATCCCGCCCGCACCCGCAGCCCTGCGTGCGCCCTCTCCTGCCGCTCCCGCAGCGCTACAGGAGACGCCCCCGGTCCGCGAAAAGCCGGCCACTGGCAAGCCCCGGCATCTTGGCCTTGCCCTAACCGCCCTCCTGCTGCTGTTCCTCGCCGCTGCCGCGGTCTGGGCGCTGTTCAGCGAGGAGGGTTTGTTTGCCGCCCGCCCGGCCTCAGACAGCGATCTGTCCCCCGCCACGGCGATCAGCTCTGGGGAAGCTTCTAACGATGAAACCGCATCGGCGGCGGCTTCCGGGACCGACAGTCGCACAGAGGAAATCGCGCCGCAAGTCAGCGTGCTGGCGGATCAGCCTGATCCGGGCATCCGCGAAACCGGCGATACTGCGCTGACCGCCCCTGCTGGCGCGGATGCGAACCCAACAGCAGAGGATGAAGCCGCTGCCGACGGCGTCGAGCCTCCGGAAGAAGGAACGGACACGGCATTCCTGGACCCGGACACCTTGCAGCCCGGTGCGGCTGAAACCACTGAAACGGAGCCGCTGGACGAGCTGGCCCAGGCTGCCCGCTATGCAGCAACAGGTGTCTGGCCGGTGGCGCCGGAGCTTGACGAAATCCCTGCGGCACCCGGATTGGACGAGCTGTACACCGCCTCGGTCGACCATTCTGAAATTGCCGCCGACGCCGTGGCGCTGCCGCAGCCGGAAACCTATGCCGCGGATGAGGAGCCGGGCGCCATTGCCTCCCCTGCAGCAGCAGGGGCTGCTTTTGACCTGGACGAGCGCGGCCTCGTCAGGGCAACACCGGAAGGGGCGCTCAACCCTGATGGCATCACCGTCTATCTTGGCCGCCCCCAAAAGGTCCCGCCGCCCGCGCCGGAGCGCAGCGACCCCGCGGCTGAGGCGCTGGCAGAGGAAGCGGCCCGAAACCAGGTGCTGTCGCGCAAACGCCCCAAGGCCCGGCCTGCGGATTTGGCCGAACAAGTGGAACGGGCCCAGAACGGCGGCCTCAGCCGCGCTGAACTGGCCAGCCTGCGCCCCCGCAAGCGCCCGGCCAGCCTTAAACCGGCAGAGGAGGAAGAACTGCCGGTCACCGCGCTGGCCATCGCGTCGTCGGTTGTGCCGCGCGGCCGTCCCGCCAATTTCGCCAATCTGGTCGACCGCGCCCGCCGCAACGCGCAGAACCAGGTGCAGACCGCCGCCGCCGTTCCAGCCGCCGCAGCTGCGGCGCCGCCGCCTATTCCGACCACCGCCTCCGTCGCCCGCCGCGCCACCGTCAACAACGCCATCAACCTGCGCAAGCTGAACCTGATCGGTGTCTATGGCACCGCTGCCAACCGCCGCGCGCTGGTGCGCCTGCCTTCGGGCCGCTACAAGAAGGTGCAGGTCGGCGACCGCATCGACGGCGGCAAGGTAATCGCCATTGGCGAGAGCCAGCTTCAGTACCAGAAAGGCGGCCGCAACCGCACCCTGACAATGCCCAAGAGCTAGGCAACCGGATAGCTTCCTTCTTGCAGCCGTATCCGGCTAAATTGACCCTTTGAGCTCGAGGCGCTGCAAGCAGCACACCTCCCGGCCCGTCCTCACCGGAACAACCCGGCCAGCAAAAAGCCGGGCCTGCATGGCAGACCCGGCGCAGTCAGGTTCTTTGTTACCGCTTATTCCGCGGCCTGGATCTCGCCGCTTTCAATCTGCTCGCGCTCGATCGATTCAAAAAGCGCCTTGAAGTTGCCTTCCCCGAAGCCGTCGTCGCCCTTGCGCTGGATGAACTCGAAGAAGATCGGCCCGATCACGGTTTTCGAGAAGATCTGCAGCAGGATGCGGGTCTCGCCGCCGTCTACCACGCCTTCGCCGTCGATCAGGATGCCATGCTTTTTCATCCTGTCCAGCGGCTCGTCATGGCCCTGCACCCGTTCCTTTGACAACTCATAATAGGTGTCATTCGGGCCGGGCATGAACTTCAGGCCCTTGCCGGCAATCGCGTCGGTGCTGGCATAGATGTCCTCGGTGCCGACTGCGATGTGCTGGATGCCTTCGCCGTTATACTTTTTCAGGTAGGACACGATCTGACCGGTCTCACCACGGTCCTCGTTGATCGGGATCCGGATGCGGCCGCAGGGCGAGGTCAGCGCGCGGCTGAACAGGCCGGTGTATTTGCCCTGGATGTCGAAAAAGCGGATCTCCTTGAAGTTGAACAGCTCCTCATAGAACTTGAACCACTTGTCCATGTTGCCCTTGTAGACGTTGTGGGTCAGGTGATCGAGGTAGTAGAACCCGTCGCCGCGCGGCTTGGACTGCTTCAGCCACTCGAATTCGGTGTTGTAGGGCGAGGTGTCGTAATACTGGTCGATGAAGTAGATCAGCGAGCCGCCGATGCCCTTGATCGCGGGCACATTCATGACCTTGCCCGGGCCTTCATAGGCCTCGGCGCCTTTGGCAACCGCGTGCTCAAAGGCCTTTTGCGCGTCTGCAACGCGCCAGCCCATGGCCGGAGCACAGGGGCCGTGCTCATCCACGAATTTCGCGGCAAAACTCTCCGGGTCGGCGTTCAGGATGTAAGTCACATCCCCCTGCTGCCACAGCTCCACCAGCGGCTGGTCCTTGCGGTGGCCCACCAGTTCATAGCCCATGCGGGTGAACAGGGCCCGCAACTCTTCCGGCTCCGGGCTGGCAAACTCAACAAATTCAAAGCCATCGGTGCCGGCCGGGTTTTCCGGGGTGATTTCGGATTTCGGTGCGTTATGCGGGAACGGACCCATTGCGCGTCTCCTTCATGCGATGTGGGGACAATGTGAATTCTTGAATCAAGAATACCGCATATCCGCTGCAGGTTTTCCGCATAGTTTCGCACGCCACACTTGAAATACGCGTGACATGCGCACCAAGGTGGGCTCTGGAGGAAAAATCACGCATGCTTGACCCGACCGACACGAAACTGCTCGCAGCTCTGCAGAAAAATGCCCATCTCACGGCGCAGGAACTGGGTGAAATACTGAATCTGTCGCCAAGCCAAGCCGGGCGGCGACGGCAGCGGCTGGAGGCCGAGGGGTATATCGAAGGCTACGCCGCCCGGCTGAACCCGGCCAAACTGGGACTGGCGGTTCAGGGGTTCGTGCAGGTGCATCTGAGCAGCCACGGTCCGGAACAGTCCAAGGGATTCGCAAGGCTGGTGGCCAGCCAGCCGGAAATCACCTCTGCCTGGACCATGACCGGCGAAGCCGATTACCTGCTGCGTGTCTACTGCACGGATCTGCAGGCGCTGAACACGCTGATCCACGAGATTCTGCTGCCTCACCCCGGCGTTGCCAGGGTCCAGAGCCAGATCGTGATGGCACACTTAAAACGCGACGCGCCGCTGCCGACTTAACCAAGCAGGAAGGATTTTCACCTAAAGGTGCGGCAACGACTTCTGTAACCTAAAGTGGAACTTTTCCGTGTCCTTTGTAGACCGCCGCGTTGAAACCCGTCCAACCAGCGGCGAGGCTCCGTTTGGCCTCAACGAGGTATTTTTTTCCCGAACCGACAGCCGGGGTGTGATCCAGGCCGGCAACTACGTGTTCCGCCGTGTCGGCGCCTACGCCTGGGAGGAGCTGGTCGGCGCACCGCATAAGGTAATCCGCCACCCGGACATGCCCAAGGGCGTGTTCTCACTGTTCTGGGACACCATCCAGCGCGGCGAAAGCATCGGCGCCTATGTCAAGAACAAGGCCAAGGACGGGCTGTATTACTGGGTGTTTGCCGTGGTGGTGCCCTGCCAGGACGGCTATCTGTCCGCCCGCATCAAGCCCAGCAGCAAGCTGTTCGACGAGGTGCGCGGCCTCTACTCCAATATGCTGAAGCGCGAAAAGGACGAGGGCATCAAGCCGGAGGAGAGCGCCCAGTACCTGCTCGACTGGCTCAAAGGCCAGGGCTACGAGGATTACCATCAATTTGCCGCCCACGCCCTCAGCCAGGAGCTGATCGCGCGGGACAAGGGCCTGGGCAACCAGCAGCACGCCCGGATACTAGAACTGACAAGCATGCTTCAGGATGCCGAAACCCTGGCGGAGGAAACGGCGGGGCTGATCACCGACTTTGATGCCATGCACACCATTCCGCACAATCTGCGGGTTCTGGCCTCGCGCATCGAACCCTCTGGCGGGCCGGTCACTGTCCTGTCGCAGAACTACGGCGCCATGTCGCGGCAGATGTCGGACTGGTTCGGCGCCCATGTGATGGGCGAGAACAGCAATTTCGCCAAGATCAAATCCTCGGTGAATGACAGCCTGTTCGTCGAGGGCATGGCGCGTATCCTGATCGAATGCGACAACCAGTTGCAGAAGGAACGCCGGGAGCTGGGCAATCTCGACATGGAGACTGAGCGCAAGATCCTGAGTGAGCTGGTGAAAGAACAGGTCAAGCGGTCCGAGGACGGCATGAAGGAGGTGGATGAGGAAGCCGCGCGTATCACCGCCGCCTGCCAGATCATGCACCGCCACTTCCTGGGTCTCAGCTCCACCCGGGTGCTGCTTAAGATCGAAAGCGCTCGGCTCACCGATTCCGGCGAAACCCTGGCGGACATTATCGACCAGCTTGGCGGTTTCCAGGAACGGATCTCCCGGCGGCTGGACCGGATCGGCAAGCTCAGCGAAGACATCCGGATGCTTGAGCAGTAACCATTCAGCAGGCGCCCTGATGCCATAACCACGCCGCCCGGCCGGGAAAGCCATTGCCAAGGCCCGGCCAGGCTTGCGATACCTGTTCTATGGAAGAGTTTTTCTATCAGGCAACAATTTACCTCGGCGCCGCGGTCATTGCGGTGCCGCTGGCGGCACGTCTCGGGCTTGGCTCGGTGCTGGGGTATCTCGCGGCCGGCATCGCCATTGGCCCGGTGCTGGGGCTGACCGGCGCCGAGACGGAGGATCTGCGCCATTTTGCAGAGTTTGGCGTGGTGATGATGCTGTTCCTGATCGGGCTGGAACTGGAGCCCCGCGCGCTCTGGGCGATGCGGGACAAGCTGATCGGTCTGGGCGGCATGCAGGTGGCGGCGTCCACCGTTGTCCTGATGGGCGCGGCGATGGCCATGGACCAGCCCTGGCATGTCAGCCTGGCGGTGGGTCTGGCGCTGTCGCTGTCCTCGACCGCGATCGTGCTGCAGACTCTGTCGGAAAAGGGGCTGATGCGAACCGGCGGCGGCCGCGCCGCCTTCTCGGTGCTGCTGACGCAGGATATCGCGGTGATTCCAATCCTCGCCTTCCTGCCGCTTCTGGGCACCTATGCCATCCCGCAATTCTCCGCCGACGGTTCAATCAGCCGCGAGGGCGTAGGAGGGCATGGAGGCGGTCACGGCTCGTTGTCGCTGGTCGACGGGCTGCCGGGCTGGGCGGTGGCGCTGGTCACCTTGGCTGCGATCGCCTTTATCATTCTGGCTGGTATCTACCTGACCCGGCCGCTGTTCCGCTTCATCCACGCCTCCAACCTGCGGGAGATGTACACCGCGCTGGCGCTGATGATCGTGGTCGGCATCTCTTTTGTGATGACCCTGGTCGGCCTGTCGCCGGCGCTTGGCGCCTTTCTGGCGGGAGTGGTCCTGGCCAACTCCGAATTCCGGCACGAGATGGAAAGCGACCTCAACCCCTTCAAGGGGCTTTTGCTCGGCCTGTTCTTCATCACTGTGGGCGCGGGCATCAACTACCGCCAGTTCCTGGCCGACCCCGGCGACCTGATCGGCCTGGCGCTCCTGGTGATCTTTGCCAAGGGCGCAGTGCTGTTTGTTGTCGGCCGCGCCTTTGGCCTGCGCCGGCGGCGGCTGTGGCTGTTCACCCTCAGCCTGGCGCAGGCCGGCGAATTCGGCTTCGTGCTGCTGGCGTTTTCCACCCAGCTCAACGTCCTGCCGGCGGCGCTGTCGGAAAAACTGCTGCTGGTGATCGCCCTGTCGATGCTGATTACCCCGCTGCTGTTCATCGCCTATGACTTGCTGTCCAAGCGCATGGGCGAACCGCTGCAAGAACCTGAACCGGACGAGATCGACGAGGAAGGCCCTGTGATCATCGCGGGCATCGGCCGGTTCGGACAGATCGTCAACCGGCTGGTGCAGGCCAGCGGCTTCAAGACCGTGGTGCTGGACCACGATATGGAGGCGGTGCAGCTGATGCGCCGCTTCGGGGTCAAAAGCTTCCTGGGCGACCCGACCCGCCCGGAGCTTCTGAAGGCCGCGGGCATCGCCAAGGCGAAGGTGTTTGTAGTGGCGCTGGATGACCCCGAGGGCGTGGTCAAGATGGTCTCCTATGTGCGCCGCGCCTATCCCGACCTGCACATCATCGCCCGCGCCAAGGACCGCAACCACGTGTACGAGCTGTACCAGGCCGGCGCCGACGACATCGTGCGCGAGCTGTTCGACAGCTCCGTCCGCGCCGGCCGCTATGTGCTGGAGAACGTCGGCCTCAGCGAATACGAGGCCGCACAGGCTGCCCAGACCTTCTACAACCATGACCGCCAGAACCTTCGCGATCTGGCGCAGCACTGGATACCGGGCGTGCCCGCCAGCCAAAACCCCGCTTATATCGACCGCGCGCGAGAGCTTGAGAAAGCCATCGAAAGCGCAATCTTCGAGATGGCCGAACGCAAGCGGAAGAGATCCTCGGAAGCCGCAGAATGAAAAAGCCCCGGCACAGGCCGGGGCTTACTTTCATGCAGAGCCTGAAAGCTGGAAGGGTCAGCCGTCCGACACCCCTGCTTCAGCAAAGGTGGCCATGCCGCTGTGGCAGGCAACAGCGCCTTTCAGCACCTGGATTGCCAGCGCCGCGCCGGACCCTTCCCCCAAGCGGAGCCCCAGCGACAAAAGCGGCTCCTTGCCCAGTTTCGCCAGCAGCGCCGGATGGGCGCTCTCGGCGCTCTGGTGGCCCGCAACCGTGTGGTCCAGCGCCCCGTCTGCGGTTTGCAGCAGGCAAGCTGCCGCTGCGCAGCAGATGTAACCGTCCAGAATGACCGGGATGCGCAGCACCCGGGCGGCAGCAATCGCACCGGCCATGGCAGCAATCTCACGCCCGCCCAGGCAGGCCAGCGCATCCAGCCCGTCGCGGATCGCCTCCCGGTGCAGTGCCACGCCTTCGCCCACCACCCGGGTCTTGTTTGCCAGCCCCGCATCATCGACGCCGGTGCCGCGGCCGGTCCAATCCGCTGCCTTGCCGCCGAACAGGGCGCAGGCCAGCGCCGCAGCGGGCGTGGTGTTGCCGATGCCCATTTCGCCGACCACCAGCAGATCCGAGCTTGGGTCAACCGCATCCCAGCCGGCCTTCAGCGCCGCCAGCAGGTCGTCCTGGCTCATCGCCGGCTCCTGGGTGAAATCGGCGGTCGGGCGGTCCAGCTCCAGCGCATGCACATCCATGCGGGCGCCGGCCAGTTTGGCCAGCTGATTGACCGCGGCGCCCCCGTGTTCGAAATTGATCACCATCTGCGCGGTCACTTCTGCCGGGAAGGCGGAAACCCCCTGCGCCATCACGCCATGGTTGCCCGCAAAGACAATCACCTGAGGCGCGGTGATTTCAGGCCGGTCGCTGCCGCGCCAGCCGCCGTACCAGATCGCCAGATCCTCCAGCCGCCCCAGCGCACCCGGCGGTTTCGTCAGCTGGCCATTGCGTGCCGCCGCGCCAGCCGCAGCCATCTGGTCCTGCGCGGGCGCGCCGGACAGTGCGGCGCGGAAATCATCAAGGGAGGAAAGCTCTGGCAGCATGTGAAAGCCTCGTTGCATCTGAGTGGTGGACGCGGATAAAGCGGATTGACCCTGTTTACCCGCTGACCGCCCCGCCGCAAGCACTGCAATAGGCCCGCAAATGCAAAAAAACGACATCCAGGCAAAAGACATCCTGCTGGCACTGGTGCTGCTGACCCGGCTGCCGCTGCCGCACTTGCCGCCGGAGGTGTTCCAGCGCCAGGCCAAGGCGGTCTGGGCGTTTCCGCTGGCAGGGCTGGCAGTTGCCCTTCCCGCAGCGCTGCTGGCCGCGCTGGCACTTGCAGCGGGCCTGCCTGAAACGGTGGCCGCTGGGCTGGCGCTGGCGGTTCAGGTGATGCTGACCGGCGCGATGCATGAGGACGGGCTGGCCGACACCGCAGACGGCCTCTGGGGCGGCTTCAGCCGCGAGCGGCGGCTGGAAATCATGAAGGATAGCCGCATTGGCGCCTATGGGGTGATTGCGCTGTTTCTGGGCTTCGGCTTGCGCTGGGGCGCTCTGACAGCGCTGTTTGCGGTTGCCGGCGTCTGGCCGCTGCTGGCGCTGGCAATGCTGAGCCGGGCGGTGATGCCCGCGCTGATGGCCGCGTTGCCGAACGCCCGGTCCGCCGGCCTGTCGCAGACCGTGGGCCGCCCCCGCGCCCTGCCCTGCCTGCTCGCCGCCGGGCTGGCCCTTTTTCTGTCGCTGCCGCTGATCGGCGGCGCGGCCTTTGGTGCGGCCCTGGCGATGGGGGCTGCGGCCGCCGGGCTGGGTGCGCTGGCCAAGGCCAAGATCGGCGGCCAGACCGGCGACATCCTGGGCGCGTCCCAGCAAGCGGCCGAAATCGGCGGCCTGCTCATTATGGTGGCCATCTGCAGCTAAGCCGCCCCGGACCGCAAAAAGGGCCGCGCCCTTGCAGGCACGGCCCTTCAATACTGGATCTGCGCAGGGATCAGGCAGCGCGGGAGGTCAGAACCTCGTCCACCTGCTTGGCGGCAGCGATTTCGTCGTTGCCGGAGACAGCGGCCACTTCGCGGGTGAGGCGTTCCAGCGCGGCTTCGTACAGCTGGCGCTCGGAATAGCTCTGCTCGCGCTGGTCGTCAGTGCGGTGCAGGTCGCGCACCACCTCGGCGATTGAGATCAGATCGCCCGAGTTGATCTTCTGCTCGTACTCCTGGGCACGGCGCGACCACATGGCGCGCTTCACCTTGGCCTTGCCCTTGAGCGTCTTCATCGCCTGGGCAATCACGTCCGGCGAGCTCAGCGAGCGCATGCCTACTTCTGTTGCCTTGTTGGTCGGCACCCGCAGGGTCATCTTGTCCTTTTCAAAGGTGATCACGAAAAGCTCCAGCGCAAAGCCCGCCACTTCCTGCTCCTCGATCGAGATGATCTGGCCGACGCCATGCGCCGGGTAGACCACATAATCATTGGGGCGGAATTCGAGCTTCTTCGACTTGGTCATACAGGTTCTTCCTCACTCATGAGCCGGGCGGCACCGGCACTATGGCGAACAAAACGCCAGGTCCCGGTCAGAAGATTTTGACCAGCCCCCAGGACATTCTCTCCGCAGAAATACCGCCCATCACGCACGCCACTGCTACGGCGCACCGGGGGCGGACTCCGATTGTTTATGTCTATTGTCCGCTAAGTATATCATAAAAAAGGGCCGCCCGAAAGGCGGCCTGCTGGCAAGGCTCCGTGAAAACCCGAAGCAATACGGCGGTTTTCCGCACAAATGCGGCATCACCTCGCGCGGCAGAGAATCAGCCGCCTTCACCGGGCGCCTCGGAGAAATACTTCTCCATCTTGCCCTCTTCGCCGTCCCGCTCCTCGTAACCCGGCATCGGATCCTTCTTGGACACGATCACCGGCCACAGTTCGGCATATTTGCGGTTGAACTCGACCCATTTGTCCATATCCGGCTCGGTATCTGGGCGGATTGCGTCCGCCGGGCATTCCGGTTCACAGACACCGCAGTCGATGCATTCATCCGGGTGAATGACCAGCGTGTTCTCACCCTCGTAGAAACAGTCCACCGGGCATACCTCGACGCAGTCGGTGTATTTGCAGGCGATGCAGTTTTCCGTCACGACATAGGTCATTGTACCGAGTCCTGTTTTCCGTTTGCGCCTAGCTAATCCAGACGCGGCTGCACTTCAAGGCGTCAAAAGCCCTCGGGCTTGCGGGTAAGATCAAGCGCCCTGCGGGCTTTTTTGTCCGGGCGGCCTTTTCCCTCGAACTTCGGATTGGCCGGAACTTTTTCCTGCTTTTCCGTCATGTCGAAGTACAGCGCCTGGGCCTCCGGGGCCGGGCCCCGGCGTTCGCCGATGGCCTCCACCCGCACCACGCGGATCACTTTGCCTTGAGCGAAGGTCAGAACGTCACCCGGAGCGACGTTCTGAGCCGATTTCAAGGCCTTGCTGCCGTTGAGGCGCACATGGCCCGCACTGACCTGTTTCGCGGCCAGGCTCCGGGTTTTGAAAAACCGCGCATGCCACAGCCATTTGTCGATGCGGATCTTCGGCGCCCCGTCAGTCATGGCGGGGTCAGTCGCCCTGCTTCAGCCCCATCAGCGCTGCGGCAAAGGGGTTGTCCGGGTCGATCTGCTTTTCCTTCTTGGCCGGGCGCGAGGAATAGGTCTTGGCCCCCTGATCCTGGCGCGGACCGCCCTTGCGGCCCGGCTTGCCCCGGCTACCGTCACGGTCACCGCCCTTGGCGCCGCGCGGCTTGCCCTTGCCGCCAGGCTTGCCGTCGCCCTGCGGACGGCGGTTCTGCTGGCGCTGGCCGCCGCCTTGGCGTCCGCCGCGGTTGCCGCCCCAGGTGAAGGTGAAGAACACCTCGACCTCGGGTTCTGCATCAGCAGCCGCTTCGGCTTCCTCGGCCTGTGCCGCGGGCGCGACCTCGGCTGCAGGAGCTTCGCCAGCAGATTCTTCTAACGGTGTTTCCGATGCTTCTGCCGCAGGCGCTTCTGCAGCGGCCTCTTCCGCAACGGGCGCCTCTTCAGCCGCCTCTGCGGGCTTCGCTTCCGCCGCCTTCACCTTCTGCCGCTCGCCCTTCTCGGCCTTGTAGCCCAGCCCCTGCATCAGGTCGGCAAACTGCTCCAGCGTCATGCCGGTGATCGACAGCATGTCGGCCTTGGCTTCAAAGCCGCCGCGGCTGTCTTCGCTGCGCAGCATATCGGCCAGGCGCTCCAGCATGTCGATGCGGATCATCCGCTCGCCGGCGGCGCGGTAGCCGGACATGGTGTCATAGCCTTCGGGCGCGTCCTTGATGGAGGGCACGGTGACCAGGCCCGGAGGCGGCGCCTCTGGGAAGTCCTGCAGACCGTTGGCCAGCGACCACAGCACGAGGCGCAGGCGGGTCGGCGCGGGCTTCAGCAGAAGCGGCATGAAAATGGTGAACTGGCCGAACCGGATGCCATGCTTGCGCAGCGCGCCCCGGGCGTCCTGGTCCAGGTCCTTGACCTCCTGCGCCACGCCTGCACGCGGCAGCACGCCGAGGTTTTCGACCATGCGGAAGGCAAAACCGCGCGCCAGGCCGGTCAGCTCTTCGTCCTTCTGCAGGTTCAACAGCGGCTCGAACAGCGCGTTGATCTTGCGGGTGATGAAATGCAGCAGACGGCGCTCGACCTTCTGGGCCACATCCGGCCCGGCGGCGTCATCGACGAAGACCTCGATCTGCGGGTTCAGCGCGTCGGCGCCGGCAACCAGCTTGCCCACCGCATGCTCGCCCCACATCAGGCCGCCCTGCTCGGTAAAATCGATCTCGGTGTCGGGCGCGTTGTAGAACCGGTCCGCACGCAGATGGAATTGCGGCGCCAAAGCCTGCAGCGATGCCGCTTTGAGGGCCTTCGCCTCAGTGCCTTGCGCAGCTTTGTCCGGGCTGAACCGGAACCCCTCCAGACGGCCGACGAATTCGCCTTCGACCGTCACTTCACCCTTGTCATTCACTTCGGCCAAAAGGGCCTCCTTCTGTTTGAGCCGCCGCAACAGCACAGACGTGCGCCGGTCCACAAATCGCTGAGTCAAACGCTCGTGCAGAGCATCCGACAACCTGTCTTCTACAGCGCGCGTCTCCCCGCGCCAATGGCTTTCGTCACGCAGCCAGCCATTCCGCTGCGCGACATATGTCCACGTCCGGATAAATGCCAGACGTTTGGACAATGTGTCGATGTTTCCGTCGGTGCGGTCAATCCGCTTTATCTGGCGGGCCATCCAGTCGTCCGGCACCACCCCGCCGCCGTGCAGATGCTCGAAAATCACCCCCAGAAGCGAGGCATGCTCGGTGTGGCTGATGCCGCGGAAATCCGGAATCCGGCAGACATCCCACAGCAGTTTCACCGATTGCGCGTTGGTGGTGCGGGCAATAACGGCGGATTCCCGCGACAGCATTTTCAGCGCCCCCAGATCATCCGCTTCGCGCGCCTTGGTCAGGTGCTCGTTCGACGGGCTTGATTCGAGCGCGTTGATCAGCGCCTCAACGGTGCCGAACTGCAAGTCCGCAGACCGCCAGTTCAGCTTCTTCAGCGGTGTGAACTGGTGGTTCATGATCGCCGAGGCAGTGCCGTCGTCCAACGGCCGTGCGTCGCCGGTGACACCGAAGGTGCCGTGGCTCATGCCGCGGCCCGCGCGGCCTGCGATCTGCGCCAGCTCATTGGGGGCCAAGGGACGCATCCGGCGGCCGTCGAACTTGACGGTGGAGGAGAACGCCACATGGTCGATGTCGAGGTTAAGGCCCATGCCGATGGCGTCGGTCGCGACCAGGTAGTCGACCTCGCCATTCTGGTAGAGCGCCACCTGTGCGTTGCGCGTCCGCGGGGACAGCGCGCCCATCACCACCGCCGCACCGCCCTTCTGGCGCCGGATCAGCTCGGCAATCGCATAGACGTTATCAACCGAAAAACCAACTATGGCGGTCCGGGGCGGCATCCGGCTTATCTTTTTCGAACCCGCGTAGACCAGATCGGACATCCGCTCGCGGCGGACGAATTCAACGCCCGGCACCAATGCTGAGATCGGACCGCGCATGGTGTCGGCGCCCAGGAACAGCGTCTCCAGCGTGCCGCGGGCGCGCAGCAACCGGTCGGTGAAGACATGGCCGCGCTCGGGGTCGGCGCAAAGCTGGATCTCGTCCACCGCCAGGAAGTCGCAGCCCATGCCCTCGGGCATCGCCTCCACCGTGCAGATCCAGTACTGCGCCCGCGGCGGCACGATCCGCTCCTCCCCGGTGACCAGCGCCACTACGGATGGCCCGCGCGCAGCGACAACCTTGTCATAGACCTCGCGCGCCAGCAGGCGCAGCGGAAACCCCATCACCCCGGTGCGGTAGCCCAGCATCCGTTCGATGGCGTAATGGGTTTTGCCGGTGTTGGTCGGGCCCAGGACGGCCACGATCCGCGATGCGCTTGCCATAGCTTCAGCCCCCGCGCCCCAGCGGGGCTTACAGTTCCCTGCCCTCGATCGAGGGTTTCAGACGTTCGAGGGCGCTGCTTACTTCCTCGTGGTGCGGATGTATAGCCTTGGCGCGCTGGTAGGCCTGATAGGCACGCTCCGGCTGGCGGAACTGCTCAAACACCACGCCCAGCGCATAGATCGCGTTGTAGTCCTGGGGATTCAGCGCAAGTGACCGCTCCAGATCCGCAATCGACGGCCCGTACAGCCCGATCTCGAAATAAACCCGCGCGCGCTCGTACCAGCCGCGGGCGAACTCCGGTGCATGATCTGTCAGCGCGGTCAGATGCTCCACCGCCTCCTGCAGGTCACCGCGTTCCATCGCGTCGCGCCCGCGCCGCAGCAGCAGGTCCATCGCCGGAGAGCCGCTCTTGGCCCACAGCGCCTGCAGTTCGCGGTCGATCGCCGCCGCCTCGGACGCTTCGGACTGCGCCAGGTCCTGCAGCAGCACATCCGCGGAAAGCTGCTGTGCCGCGCAAACCGCAGGCAGGCACAGCGTGATTGCAGCCGCCGTTGCCGCCACGATAGCTTTGAGCTTTGGGAAATTTGCCACCATGATGCCCCCAGTGTAATCCTGCGCGCTGCATTTACCAGTATTAGCTGCTATGGCTTCACAGGTTTGTGCTATACACGCGCCCAACAGATTGAGGATCAAGATGAGCGTTACCCTTGAGCAGGCGGCTGAGGCCCTGAACGGCAAACTGGATGCAGGCGAGTTCGCGTCCACCGCCAAGTTCCAGATCGAAGGTCTGGGCGCCATCATGCTGGACAGCTCCGGTGCCCGCGTCGCCGACGAAGAGGCCGATGTCACCATGAGCGCGGATGCCGACACTTTCCAGTCGATCCTGGAGGGCGACCTGAACCCCACCGCGGCCTTCATGTCCGGCAAGCTGACCATTGACGGCGACATGGGCACCGCGATGCAGCTCGCTTCGGCGCTCGCCTGATGGACGGCGCCCCGGTGGAGCTGCAGCCTGCCCCCCTGTTCGCAGAGATCGCGCAGGGGCCGGCAGGCGGAGCGGCCCACTGGGCGCACACTTCTGATGGCCTGCGCATCCGCGCAGGCCACTGGCGCCCGGACGGGGAGGCAAAGGGCACCGTCCTGCTGTTCCCCGGGCGCACCGAATATATCGAAAAATACGGCCTTGCTGCGGCGGAATTTGCCGCCCACGGCTATGCCACCCTCACCGTGGACTGGCGCGGCCAGGGCCTGTCCGACCGGATGCTGGCTGAACGGCGGCTGGGCCACGTCGGCCATTTCACCGATTTCCAGAAGGATGTGAAGGCGCTGACCAGCCTGGCGGCGCAGCTGAAGCTGCCGCAGCCCTGGCACCTTGTCGGGCATTCGATGGGCGGAGCCATCGGCTTGCGAGCCCTGAACGAAGGCCTGGACGTGAACGCCTGCTGTTTCACTGGCCCGATGTGGGGCATCCTGATCCCGCCGCTGATGCGCCCCATTGCCAGCCTGCTGGGCAGCGTTGCCCCCTACCTGCGGCTCGAGCAGAAACTGCTGCCGACCACGGCGCTGGACCAATACGTGCAGATCACCCCGTTTGAGGGCAACACGCTGACCACCGACCCGGAGATGTACCGGATGATGCACGCCCAGCTGGCGGCACAGCCGGATCTGGTGCTCGGCGGACCTACCATCCAATGGCTGCGTGTCAGCCTGCAGGAATGCGCTGAACTGGCGGCGATGCCCTCACCCGCCCTGTCCTGCATCACCTTTCTGGGCAGTGACGAGCAAATCGTCAGCCCGGAGGCAGTCCACGACCGCATGGCCCGCTGGCCCGGCGGCGAACTGGACCTGATCAAGGGCGCCCAGCATGAGGTGATGATGGAAGCCCCGGAAATCCGCGCCCATGTGTTTTCCAGTATGTGCCGCCTGTTTGATCAGCACAGCCGCTGACCCCCGGCTGCCCCTGTTGCGCGTGCTGCGCACGCCCCGTTTACGCGCCCCTTACCTGTATGTGCCATTCTCTCCCGCCTCCGCATACGGCTGCTTGTGATCCCGCAAGCCCGCCCTTAGATGTTGGGTCAAAGCATTTCTCATGACAGGAGCCCCCATGTTCCAGCTTCCCTTCCCCGTCCGCGACGCAAACGCCACTGCCGGTTCCGGCGGCCTCGGCGATCTGCCGGAATGGGACCTCAGCGATCTTTATGCGTCTGAGGACGCCCCTGAACTGGCCCGCGACCTGGAGTGGCTGGAGCAGGAATGCGCCGCCTTTGCCGCCGATTACGAGGGCAAGCTGGCGGATCTGGATGCGGACGGCCTGCTGACCTGCGTGCAGCGCAACGAGAAGATCAACAACATCGCCGGGCGCCTCATGTCCTTCGCGGGCCTGCGCTACTATCAGCTGACCACCGACGCGGACCGCGCCGCCTTCCTGTCCGACTGCCAGGAAAAGGTGACCATTGCCACAACTCCGCTGGTGTTCTTCACACTGGAGCTGAACCGCATCGAAGACAGTGTGATGGACGCGCATCTGGCCGCCAACGCGGAATTGGCGCGCTATGACAGCGTGTTCCGCCGCATCCGCGCGATGAAGCCTTACCAGCTGTCGGACGAGCTGGAGAAATTCATGCACGACCTCGGCATCGTCGGCGACGCCTGGGAGAAGCTGTTTGACGAGACCATCGCCGGCCTCACCTTCACCGTCGACGGCGAAGAGTTGAACATCGAAGGCACCCTGAACCTGCTGACGGAGCAGAACCGCACCAAGCGCGAGGCCGCCGCCCGTGAGCTGGCCCGTGTGTTCAGCGAGAACATCAAGACCTTCGCCCGCGTCCACAACACGCAAGCGAAAGAGAAAGAAATCATCGACCGCTGGCGCGGCATGCCCAGCCCGCAGACCGGCCGCCACCTGTCCAACGACGTGGAGCCGGAAGTGGTCGAGGCGCTGCGCGAGGCGGTGGTTGCCGCCTACCCCAAGCTCAGCCACCGCTATTACGAGCTGAAGCGCAAATGGCTGGGCCTCGACGTGATGCAGGTCTGGGACCGCAACGCGCCGCTGCCGCTGGAAGACACCCGCACCATTGGCTGGGACGAAGCCGAAAAGACGGTGATGGAGGCCTATAACGCCTTTGATCCGCGCATGGGCGAGATCGCGGCGCCGTTCTTCTCCAAGGGCTGGATCGACGCGGGCGTGAAACCCGGCAAGGCGCCGGGTGCCTTTGCCCATCCGACCGTCACCAATGTGCACCCCTATGTGATGCTGAACTACCTGGGCAAACCCCGCGACGTGATGACCCTGGCACACGAACTGGGCCACGGCGTCCACCAGTTGCTGGCCGCAGAACAGGGCGAAATGCTGTCTTCGACCCCACTGACGCTGGCGGAAACCGCGAGCGTGTTCGGCGAGATGCTCACCTTCCGCAAGATGCTCGACAAAGCCGAAACCAAGGAACAGCGCAAGGTGCTGCTGGCGGGCAAGGTCGAGGACATGATCAACACGGTTGTGCGCCAGATCGCCTTCTATGACTTTGAATGCAAACTGCACGCAGCCCGCGCGGAGGGCGAACTGACCCCGGATGACATCAACGCCATCTGGATGTCGGTGCAGGCGGAAAGCCTGGGCGAAGCCTTTGAATACATGGACGGCTACGAGACCTTCTGGGCCTATATCCCGCACTTCGTGCATTCGCCCTTCTACGTCTACGCCTATGCCTTCGGCGACGGCCTGGTGAACGCGCTGTATTCCGTCTACGCAAGCGGCGCTGAGGGGTTCGAGAACAAGTATTTCGAGATGCTCAAGGCAGGCGGCTCCAAGCACCACAAGGAGCTGCTGGCGCCGTTCGGCCTCGATGCCACCGATCCCAAGTTCTGGGACAAGGGCCTGTCCATGATCTCCGGCTTCATTGACGAGCTGGAAGCGATGGAAGACTGATGCCAATTGCCTTGCGCCCGGTGGCCCGCAGCGACTTTGACCTGGTCGCCCATATCCGGGTGGAACCGGATCAGGTCCGCTTTTCCGGCACCGTGGCGCAGGCGTTTGAAGAGGATGAGGAAGGCGTGGACTTTCACGCCGTGCTCAGTAGCGATGACGTGGTTGGCTTCTTCAAGATAGACCGGCTGTACCACGAGACCTATGAATTTGCCCGACAGGACGAGCTGGGCCTGCGCGCCTTCATGATCGACCGCAACCAACAAGGCAAAGGCTATGCCACCGCAGCCGTAAGCGCGCTGGCAGCCTACTTGCCCAGCCGCTACCCGGACCGTCTTGCCGCGGTGCTGACCGTCAATCTGCAAAACCCGGCCGCGGTCCGCTGCTACCTGAAGGGCGGGTTTCAGGATACCGGCGATCTTTACCCTCACGGTATTGCAGGGCCGCAGCACATCCTGCGGATGGGCCTGCCATAGCCCTGATGAAGCACATGAGCCTGTGCCGCAGCCAGGCCATCCCGCTTCGCAATTGGCCCAGACACATGCTGCTCCCGGCCTGAAGCTGTCCCCATCAGCCAGGGGAGAACACCCATGCAAGGACGCTGCTTGTGCGGATCAGTCACCTTTGACGTGGACCTCCCGGTCCTGTCCGTCGTGAATTGCCATTGCGAAAGCTGCCGGCGGCAATGTTCGTCGCCAATGACGACTTACATTGGCATCGAAGACGGCCGGTGGCGCTGGACAGGAGAGCCGCCAAAGCTGTTCCGCTCCTCCTCCGGGGTTGAGCGGACCTTTTGCGGGACCTGCGGCTCGCCGATGTCCTTCCGCTCGCAAAAAATGTCCGGCACCATGCATTTCTACGTTGCGGCAATGGCAGACCCTGAGGCTTTTACCCCGGCGCTGCACGTTGCCCATGAGGAAAAACTGTGCTGGTTCAACAGCGACGACGGGCTGCCCAAGCGCACCGGGCCGGAATACCTCTGACCGCAGCGCCTGGCACGGCTAAGCCGGGTTCCGCGAAAACTCCGGCCAGGAAAGCAGGTGTTTTCCTGGCCGTTTGCCGCGCAGAAAAACCGCGAGGCATTCGCCTATGCGGCTTACTGATGCGGGAAGTAATCCTCGCAGTCACCGTCGCGGTAGACATCCGCGGTGCAGCAGTGCAACCCGCCGCCAAAGGCATAGGCGTCGCGCAGCTCGACCTCGATGACTTCCATGCCCAGCTTGTCCATCTGCTCCGCCTGATAGACCTCGGCTTTCTCGACGCAGACGGTCTTCGGGTCCAGCACCAGCACGTTCATGCTGAGCCAGGTGGAGGAGTAGCACAGCGGCGGCGGGGTGTTGTGCGCGGGCTGCGCCGCGTCGACGATTTCCCAGCCGTTCATGGTGAACATTGCACGCTGCTCCTCCGGCAGGCGGCGCTGCGGGTTGTTCAGGATCAGCCCCGGGCGCAGCGGAGTGAAAGTGGCGTCGATGTGGATCGGATAAGGGTCGCCGGGGAAGTTCACCGTATGCACGCGATGCTCCGGGAAGTGGCGGCGCAGCCATTCGATGCCCTTGAGGTTGGTGGTGAACCCGTGCTGCACCACCAGATCCTTGCCGAACCGCAGCACGTCGGCGGCGTCGAACAGGGGCTCCTCCTCGGTGGTGACAAAGAACTTCTCTGCCGCCCATTCCAGCCGCTTGGCCACGCCGATCTTGTCGCTCAGGTAATCCGGGTGGTAATCCGCGTCAGTCAGCCGCGGCTTGGGGGCCGCTTCGTGGCGGAAGTTCGGATCTTCCTCCCAGTACTGCTTCAGCAGCGGCCGGTAATTCAGGTATTCGAACCAGCGGCAGCGGTAGGACATGGTGGCTTCCAGCATCTCATGGCCGACGGTCAGCAGCACATCGCGCGGCGGCATGCAGCCGAACTGGCTGCCGGTGTGGAAATCCGGCGTGGTCACAGGCTGCGAATGGTCGATCGGAACCGGCCGGTCGACGCGGATGCCAAGGCCGCGCAGCTGATCGGCGAAATTGTTCAAAAGCTCGTTGGCGCGGTCGATGGTTTCCTGCGGCCGGCGCCCCCACTGGCCGCGCATGTCGCTGTCCTCGGGCACCTTGGCATCCAGCGCGGGCTCTTCCGGCGGGATATGGCAGTCATCGGCGCGGCCCACGATCACATGGCGCAGCGTGTCCCATTCGTTCCAGCTTTTGACTTCGGTTTTTTCCGGCGACCAGGCCATGGGTGCCTCCTTTGTCAGGGGAGACAAAGGCGGGGCCTTCAATCTCCCGATTGAAAGTCCCGGCGTACAGGAGCGTGGTTTCAGGGCCAGAGCAGTCCTCTCTGCAGCGACGCCATCGCCTGTGAGCCCGCGCGGGATATATCACCGGCAGAGGGCGCAGGGAAGATGATTCAGGAGTCCGCTGCGACAAGGGGATGAAACTGCCGGTGACTGCGCTAGCATCCTATTGCAATCGCAGATGCATCCGGTTCGAGCAGAATGACAGACAGCCCCAGACCAGCCCCGCCGGCGTCGGCGACCAGCCAGGTGACGATGCTGCTTGGGCTGGCCGGGTATTTATCCGCCCTTCTGCTGATGCAAAACAGCGGCGCCGGACGGGTAGAGGCCGGGGTCACCGCGATGCTGGCAACCGCGCTGCCGATGCTGGCATATGAGCTTCTGGTGCTGAGGACCTATGCAGATGCGGCAACCGGGCTTGGACGCCTGCAATGGCGCCCCGTCAACTGGCGCCGGGTCCTGGTAAAACTGACGGGGCTGTGCGCCACGCTGGGGGCAGTCGCCGCGGCCTACTGGCTGTTTCCGGAGTATCACCGCAGCTTTTATGCCCCTTTCTGGGATGCCTGCCGCATTGTTCTGCCGGTCATTCTGGTGCTGGCGGTGCCCTACTTCACCGTGGTCGATCTATGGATGGAGGCCCCCGGAGACGGATATCTTTATGCGGGCCACTTGGTGCTGGGCCGCCTCGACAAGGTGGACTGGGACGTTCTGCGGGACTACGGTCTCGGCTGGCTGATCAAGGGGTTCTTCCTGCCCCTGATGTTTGTCTATTTCAGCGGCAATGCCGCCTATCTTCTGAAAACGCCGCTGACCGCCGCGATGGAGAGTTTTCCCGCCTTCGTCAGTTACATGGGGCGGCTGACGGTCGGCATCGACCTGGCTTTTGTCAGCATCGGCTATGTGCTGACGCTCCGGATCACCAATTCCCACATCCGCTCCTGCAACCCGCTGTTCTGGGGCTGGGTGGTGACGCTGGCGATGTATGTGCCCTTCTTCTCGGTCATCGGGCGCAAGTATCTGGAATACAATGACGGGCTGGGCTGGCTGGACATGCTGGGCGGCTGGGGGCCAGGGATCGTCCTGTGGGGCGGCGCAATCATTGCGGCCAAGGTACTGTGGGCCTGGGCCAATGCCTCCTTTGGCATCCGGTTTTCCAACCTGACCCACCGCGGCATCATCACCAATGGCCCCTACCGCTGGACCCGCCACCCTTCGTATTTGTTCAAGAACATATCCTGGTGGCTGCTGTCGGTTCCGTTCTTCACCACCGAAGGGGCAAGCGAGGCGCTGCGCCTGTCGCTGCTGCTTCTGGGAATCAACGGAATTTACGTCCTGCGCGCCAAGGCGGAGGAGCGGCACCTTTCCGAGGATCCCGCCTATGTGGCCTATGCCATGTGGATCGAGCGGCACGGCAAGCTGCGCTGGCTGGGGCGTCTGCTGCCGGCGCTGCGGTATTCGCCGCCCGAAACCGCTCCTGCCCGGTAGGCCGCGCGGTCGTGGAAGCCGGGCAATTTACTTCAGCTGGCTGTCTTTGGAGCCGCGCCGGTTGATGCCGCCGCGGGCCTGCTGGGCGCCGTCGCGCTCCTGCTGGCACTCGATGCAGAGTTTGACGCCGGGGATGGCAATACGGCGTTTCTCCGGGATCGGCTCCTCGCATTCGGCGCAATGGGTCAGGCTTTCGCCGACGGGGCGTTTCTGCGCCTTCATCCGCGCAAGCTCATCGTTGATCGAGGCTTCGATCTGCTCATTCACCGCGCCGTCCTGCGCCCAGCCGCCTGCCATGGCCCTTCCTCCTGTGCCAGAAGAGATGAATTTAGGGCCGCACGGATGGCCTGGCTAGGGCCGGCACGCCCCAATTTCCGAGTAAATCTATCAACTATTTGATTTCATTGCATTTTCCATTGACCACCTGCCACCATCCAGCTACACAGAATGCAGAAATTGCAAGCAAGCCAGAATCACCAGGCCGCAAGCAGCCAGCGCTCCAGCCACCCGTCAGGGCAGCCAGACAGCAAGCTTCGCCAGCAACCGGAGTGATTTCAGCCAGCCGCGCCTAGACCAATCAGCCAGCAATTCTGCCAGCCCTCCCATTCAGCCCCGCACCCAGCTTACCGCCAGGCCCGTGCCAGACAGGGTGTCACACCAGCATCCGCCAGCCCTGTAGGTCAGCACGTCTGACCAAATGTTTCGCGCGCGAAACATTACGGCAGAACCGCTGCCGTAAAGCCAGCGTCATTGCCTGCTGACGAAAAAAAGGCGGTGCACTGCACCGCCTTTCCAATCTTCGCGCTGATGATGGATCAGACGCTGTTCAGCATGCCCTTTTCCATCGCCAGGTCGCGCATTTTCTTTTGCAGCTTCTCGAACGCGCGCACCTCGATCTGACGGATCCGTTCGCGGCTGACATTGTACTGCGTGCTCAGCTCTTCCAGCGTCACCGCCTGATCCATCAGGCGGCGCTGGGTCAGGATGTCCTTCTCGCGGTCGTTCAGTACATCAAGCGCCTCGGCCAGCAGCTCGCGGCGGGCTTCCAGCTCATCGCGGGCTTCATAGTCGCCGGCCTGGTCGGCATCTTCGTCCTCCAGCCAGTCCTGCCACTGCATGGTGCCTTCGCCCTCGGAGCCGACAGTGGCGTTCAAGGACGCATCGCCGCCGGACATGCGGCGGTTCATCGAGATCACCTCATCCTCGGTCACGCCAAGGTCGTGAGCAATCTGCGCGACATTTTCGGGGCGCAGGTCGCCCTCCTCCAGCGCGCCGATGCGGGCCTTGGCCTTACGCAGGTTGAAGAACAGCTTCTTCTGCGCCGAAGTGGTGCCAAGTTTCACCAGAGACCAGGAACGCAGAATGTATTCCTGGATCGAGGCCCGGATCCACCACATGGCGTAGGTTGCCAGGCGGAACCCCTTTTCCGGATCAAAACGCTTCACCGCCTGCATCAGGCCGACGTTGGCCTCAGAGATCACTTCGGCCTGCGGCAGACCGTAGCCGCGGTAGCCCATGGCGATCTTGGCCGCGAGCCGCAGATGGGACGTCACCATCTTGTGCGCCGAGGCCGCATCCTGTTCCTCGACCCAGCGCTTGGCCAGCATGTATTCTTCTTCCGGCTCCAGCAGCGGAAACTTGCGGATTTCCTGGAGATACCGGTTCAGGCCGCCTTCGGGTGTCGGGGCAGGCAGGTTTGCATAATTCGCCATATAAAGTGTCCCTCCCAAAATGTATAAGGACTTAACATTAGCGCATATGAGTCAGCGCTAAGCCCTTTTCAAGGACCGCTTAAGGAATTCTTCTATTTTAGCCCGAGTCATTTCGTCTGTGAATTGCGTCACAGGACGGAACACGCTTATTTGCAGTCAGTTTACTGGCGCAAAGCCGCCAGCAAACCGGCCATATCCGCGGGCAGCGGCGCCTCGAACCGGAGCGCTTCGCCCGTTACAGGGTGGTCAAATCCCAGCACTGCCGCATGCAGCGCCTGGCGCGGGAAGGTCTGCACCGCGGCCCGCGCTGCCTCGCTCAGCGCCTTGGCCGCCAGCTTGCGGCGGCCGCCATAGGTGGGGTCGCCGATCAGCCCGTGGCCGGCATGGGCCATATGCACCCGGATCTGGTGGGTGCGGCCGGTTTCGAGCCAGCATTCGATCAGCGCCGCGCAGGGCGGGTTGCCGAAGCTTTCAACAATGCGTGCCCGGGTCACCGCGTGGCGGCCGCCCTGAAACAGCACCGCCTGCCGCTGGCGGTCAGTCTTGTGGCGGGCCAGCTGGGTGGTGAGCTTGAGGATATTGCCCGGCTCGAAGCTGGCGCCCTTGACCCCGCGCAGGCGGGGATCGTTGCCATCCGGCACGCCGTAGCAGACCGCCTGATAATAGCGCTCCACCGTGTGTTTTTCGAATTGCGCTGCCAGCCCCTGGTGGGCAGCGTCGGATTTTGCCACCACCAGGAGGCCCGATGTCTCCTTGTCGATCCGGTGCACGATACCGGGGCGCTTGACCCCGCCGACGCCCGACAGGTTGCCGCCGAAGTGATGCAGCAGCGCGTTGACCAGCGTGCCCGAGGGCGAGCCCGGCGCCGGGTGCACCACCATGCCCGCAGGCTTGTTGATGACAATGAGGTCATCGTCCTCGAACACGATCTCCAGCGGAATGTCTTCGGGGCCGATGTGGCTGTCCCCGGCCTCCTCCACCGCGATCGAGATCAGCGCCCCGGCCTCAACCCTGGCCTTGGCATCCTGCACCACGGTGCCGTCAACGGTCAGCGCGCCCTCCTCGATCAGCCGCGCCAGCCGGGTGCGCGACAGCGCCGCCTCCTCTGGCACATCGCGCGAAACCGCTTTATCAAGCCGCTTAGGCGGGTTTTCCGCGATGACAAACTCAATCCGGCGGCTGCCCATGACTGATCCTTCCGAGACCGAAATCCAAACGGAGCCACCGCAGATCCGGTTCCTGCGACGGCTGGTGACCACGCTGACGGTGGTGATGATTGGCGGGCTTGTAGTGATTATCACGCTGCTTGTCATCCGCTTGCAGTCAGGCGATGCGCCGCTGCCCGCAGAAATCGCCCTGCCCGAAGGTGTTGAAGCTGAAGCGGTGACACTTGGGCGCGACTGGATCGCCGTCGTCAGCCAGGACAACCGCATCCTGATCTTTGACCGCGAAACCGGCGCGCTGCGTCAGGAAGTGCAGATCAAGGACTGAACCGGGGCCGGTCAGGACCTCAGCAGCACCTTGTTGGAATCGATTGCCGCGGCGATCTGGGCGTATTGCGTCTGCCGGTCCCGCGCAGTCTCTGCGCTGCGCAGAAGAACGGTTGCGGCTTCTTCGAGAATGCGGGCTGCTTCCAGATTCACCGCAGCCTGCGCCGCGGCCCTGACCGGTGTCAGCGGACGGCGGGTGCGCTCACCCGGATCCGCGGCGCTGGCGACTGTGACACGGCCCCTCTCCGGATCGCGGTTCTGGCGGGCGAGCCGTTTCAGCCGCCCTGAAGTGTCCTGCAGAACGCCGCGCACCTCGTCATAGTCGGTGCCCTTGGGGATCCTGTCTGCCGCGGCCTCCAGCCGTTCGGACAAACAATCCACCTGCAGTGCCGAATCACCGGTGGCACGGCAGAAGGCCTTGGCCGCCTCCAGCGTCCCCAGCAGTTCCGCCAGGAAAGCTGGAGAGCCGAATTCATTACCGGGAACCACCACTGTATAGACAACAGGTCCCGGCACCTGGGCCAGCGCAGGCGCCGCAACCAGGGCCAGACAGGAACTTCCTGCAAAAACCGATTTGACGATTACTTTGAACATATTGCTTCCCTCGCAATGCCCCGGAAACCGCTCATGGCTGCAGCGGTCTGCGCGGTATTTTGCCTGCACGCCGTTGCTGTTGTCACGTTTTGTTGCCCGGCTGAAGGCGGTTGGCTAACGTTAACATACCCCTAATCATAAGGTTGTTATTTATGTATACCAGTATCTTGCGGGCTGTCGCACTGACTCTGCCGCTGACGTTTACTGCAGAGGCCGTTTTTGCCCAGGCAGAAACCGCCCTGGAAGCAGCCCAACGCCGCGCGGTCTGCGGGAACGGCGTTCCGGTTTCCGCCACCTACCTTGCAAACGGGTCGCTGCAGGTCACGTGCCGGACCAGCACAACCGGCCTGCCGGAAACCGGTTTGTCCACGGAAACTGCTGCCGGGGTTCTGGCAGGGACCGTGTTCCTAGTTCTTGTTGCCGATGACGACGACGACACTACCACCACCACCACGACCACAACGACCGGGGGCAGCTAAGGGCACTTGAGCATTCTCCAAGACCGGAGGCTGCACATCCGCTCTGACACCAGCCGGGTCCAAAGGGGCCGCCGCAAAACATGCGGCGGCCCCTTTTGCGCAGTCTTTCCGGAAGGCCGGGTCAGGCAGCAATCCAAAAACAGGGCCGACCACAGGCGCAGCCAGGTCCGGCGGCGGCACAAGACGGGCATCCAAGGCCCGGCAACAGCATTTCTGAAGGAGAGAGATGGTACCGCCTCCCCGGCTTGAACGGGGGACCTCTGGATCCACAATCCAGCGCTCTAACCAACTGAGCTAAGGCGGCACTGAGGGGCCATTTATAGCACGCTCCGGAGGCGTGCAAGAGGTTTTTCATCATTCTGTTTCAGAAATCCGCCGGACTGGACAGTCCCCGGCAAGGCCGCTGGCCCGCAGGAAGGATTTCGCGGAAGGTTATCCACAACCGCTTGCATTTGTTCCCAAATTTCGCTCTGCCCGGTTTCAGGCACCGGCTTCCCGGAACGTCAGGCTCCAGGTCTGCTCCACCAGGTCCTGGCCATAGTTGCGCACCGGCCGGCTGTCCTGCAGCTGCCAGCCGAAAGCGCGGTAAAGCGCACACGCCGTGCGGTGGCTTTCATGGGTCTTCAGCATCATGCCGCGGTAGCCGGCGGCACGGGCAAACTCCATGCAGTCGCGCAACAGCCGCTTGCCCAGCCCCTTGCCGCGCGCCTTGGGCGTCAGCAGGAACAGGCGCAGCTGCGCGGTGTCGTCACTCTTCTTCATGCAGAACACCGTTCCCAGCCGCTCCCTGCCGCTGACAGCCATCCAGCCGCGCTCGCAAACCGGATCATGGTCCGCGCAAAAGCCGTGCACGATATCCGCGACCTGCGTCCCGAAACTGCCGTCGAACCCGGCCTCCTGAGCATAAAGATCCTGGTGGCGGGCCACCAGCCATTGCATGTCAGTGGGGGCGAATCGGCGCAGCGTTACATCCATCATGCAGACAGTGTAGCGCAAACCCGGCTTGCGTTTCAGCCTGCGCCGGGCTAGCACCAGCATTCAAGCGGCTGGCCGCCATTGGAGTGCAAGATGGGCATCAATACCGAACGCGACGTGGAAGCAAACATGCAGATCGGGCCGACCGACCAGGGCATGGTGCGGATCTTCATCGAGGCGGGCGGCGTCGAGATCCCGATGGACTTTGATCCGGAAGAAGCCGAAGAGATCGCCGACGAGCTTCGCGCAGCGGCGCAGGCGGCCCGCACAGTCAAATAAGGCAAGCTTTCGGAAAATCCGCCGCTGTTTTCACGCGAATTTTCTGAACTGCAATTTTAACTATTATATCTATCTAAAGCCCCGGGGCTCACCCTCGTGCTCAACCAGTTATCGGAGTGAGTGCCATGGTGAACCTGACGAGCAGTGCAGCAACCCCCTTTTTCTATTCGGCGCAGCTGACCGCTGTGACCAGCACCGCAAGTGCATCGCTGGACGGGATCAACCCCGCCCTTGGCATGACTGCCGATGACTTGCAGCAGGAGGCCAACGGGCTGTTTGGCGGCCAAGGCCGCCGCGGGCCGGAAGGACTGCCGCCGGCGGCACACGGATGGAAAAAGCCGCAGGCGCAGAATGCAGTCGTGAAGCTGGGCGGCACACCCGCGGCCCCTGCCCACGAAGTTCCGCCGAAACCCGGCGCCCCGGCGGCGCAGCCCGCCCCCGAGGCAAACGTTGCGCTGCAGGCCGCGCCCGCTGCTGCAGTCGAGGTTCTGCCGCAGCAGGAGGTAACCCAGGCCAGCGCCGCTGGCCCGGAGGCAAGTTATTATGAAAAGCGCATCTTTGAGATGGCCAAAGCGCTGCATGCCCTGGCGTCCCAGCCCTGGCCGCAAAACGCGGTGGCACTGATCCTGCTGACCGGCCTGCCGGAGGAACAGCCTGCGGCAACCATGCAGCCGGGAACAGAACAGCAACCGGCGGAACAGCCGCAGGCTGCCGCAGCGCCGCAGCAGGGTATCCCCGCTGCCGTGACAGGCACAGCAGCCACGGCGGGCGGCGACACCGTGGAACTGCGTGCCGATGTCATCCGCAGCGTCGCCACCGGCGACGGGGCCGACACCGTGGCACTGGAGGGGCGCATCGTGCAGGGCGTTCACACCGACCGCACGCCCGCTCAGCCTTTTGAAGGACGAGGTTTCGGATACGGGCGCAGGTTCGCACGCATGCAGGGTCACCCGTTCGGGCAGCAGCAGGCGCCCGGGCGCGGACGCTGGCAGGCGCAGTTCGCCAATGCGGATTCGGTCTCGATCCGCGCCCGCCATGCCCGCAATATCAGCACCGGCGGCGGCGATGACGCCATTGCCATCCAGGCAGGCACCCTGCGCGGGGTTCAGGCCGGCAAAGGCGATGACAGCATTGCGGTTGCAGCCACTCTGGTGTCGCGCATTCGCGGCGGCGCCGGCAACGACGTGATCTCTGTCGCGGCTCAGCGCGCCCTGCGCGGATGGCGGGAGGGGTCGGCCGCGGCGTACAATCCTGATGCCCCCGCGGCTGCCAAGATGCGCCAGGCGCTCAGCACCTATGCCCAGGTGAGCGGCGGCAACGGCAACGATCAGATCAACCTTCAGGTGGGAGAAACCCTGGCCGCGCGCGGCGGCAGCGGCGACGACCGCTTCACCCTCCAGGGCGGCACCGTGGCGCTGCAGTACAGCCACGGCGACGGCCACGACACTGTCGAACTGTCAGATGGGGCTAATGCCGTGGTCCAGCTGCGTGAGATGGGGGCCTCGGCCTACAGCGCCGAACGCGATGGCGACACGCTCACGCTGAGCTTCGATACCGGCGGCAGCATCACCTTCACCAATGTGGCCCAAGGCGGCGCCATCGGTGTCGCCACCGGTCCGAACGCCCCGATTGCCCTGCTGCATCAGCCCGCCGCACTGAACGCGATGGCTTGAGCAAGCGGCCCCGCGAAGACCCGCAGGGCGCTGCCCGGCCCAAGTCTGCCGAGGGGCCCGGCACAGCCGGGGCAGCTGCAGGCGCGGGAGCCGCGCCGGATCACCACTCCGGCTGCTCCTCCGCTGCAACACCAAGAAGCTGCCCGTCCTTGCCCGGGCGCGGATCACGCAAGACCTGCAGCCGGCGGACCGCATCCATGGCAAACTTCTGCACCAGCTTCTTGCGCCGGGCCGGCGCCAGCTTTTCCTCAGGTGCCATGCGGATGATTTCTGCGTCGTAGGGATCGGCGATGATCAGCCCGGTGCCGCCGGGCAGCAGCTCGGTCGGGAAATCCATGTCGACGGCCCAAAAGTAACGGTCGCACCATTCCAGGTAACCCTCCCACTTGCTGTCGGACTGGAAATCGGCGCGGCTGGACTTGCACTCGATCACCCACAGCTCCCCCTTGGGGCCCAGCGCCATCACGTCCACCCGCAGACCGCGGGCGGGCACGAATTCCTCCAGCGGCGCATAGCCCAGAGAGCGCAGGTAGCGCGACACCCCGCGGGCAAGTTTCTGGCCAGGCTGCAGATCTTCCATCATGCCGATGAATGTGAACAATTGGGGAACAAATTGCAATCCTGCGCTTTTGCAGAGAAACGCATGAAGACAGCCGCAGCCCCCTTGTAACGGCGCGCCCGGCAGCTTACTTACGGGCTTGGCGGGTTCTGCCCTTCTCGTGACAGGCAGCATTCCGGTGGCCTTAAGCAATTCCGAGGGAGCTGGCTCTGTCCGGATCCTGGTCCGTTTACCTGGCGCCCACCTGTATATACAGGTCCTCGGGAATCAAAGCCGCACGGTTGACTGGTGGTCCCGCCGCTTCCTCCCCTCCCCGCAAATGAAAACCGCGCCTTCCGGTAAGAAAGCGCGGCGGATATTCAGCAATTGCGCGGATCAGCGGCGGCGGTTCAGCTGGCGCTGCCGCTGGGAGGTTTCCTCCGCAGGGACTCGCACCGGCTGGAATTCATGCGCCGCCGGGGTGCCGCCGCGGGGGCCGCCATCCTTTTCGGCCATGGCCATCACTGCCCAGGCGAACTGCACGCCGGCAAAGACGATGCCGTTCATGAACCACAACAGGAACACCGCCAGCAGCCCCACGTCAGAGGCAGAGACCAGAGCCCAGAGGTTCATCACGTTGAACCACAGGAGCATTGCCACAAAGGCGGCAGCAATCCCAAAACCGATCACCACGTTTCGGATGTACATTTTCACCAGTTCAGGCATCTGAGTCCTCCAGATATACAAGAAGAGGTTATCAGCCTTTGCGGCGGCGTCCAGCGGTTCCGGAAGGGATGAGCGGAATTTGCCGCACCCTTCGCCCGCCTTGACAGCGGCACAAAAAAGCGCGCCCGGAGGCGCGCCTTTTTCAGCTCAATTCAGCGGCAGATGGCGGCTCAGAATGCTTCCGGCCGGGCCTCGCGCGCCATGTGGTCGAGCACGGCGTTGACGAACTTCGGCTCCTTGCCTTCGGGGAAGAAGGCGCGGGCGATGTCGACAAACTCGTTGATCACCACCTTCGGCGGGGTATCGGACTGGGTCAGCTCGGCGCCGGCGGCGCGGAACAGCGCCCGCAGGGTCGGGTCAATGCGGGCAATCGGCCATTTCGCCACCAGGGCACGGTCGGTCATCTGGTCGATCCGTGCCTGGTGGTTCACGGCCTCACGCACCAGCTTGCGGAAAACGGCAGTATCGCCTTCCGCCATCTCGTCACCCTCGTAGACAGCGCCGAAACGGTGATCCTCAAACTCGACGATCACCTTGTCGAAGGTGAGGCCGCTGTGTTCCATCTGGAACAGCGCCTGCACGGCATAAAGCCGCGCTGCCGATCTCATCTGATTCTTGCCGTTGCCCTTGGGGCGGCTGTCCTGGGTGCTCATGCGCTGGTGGATCCGTTGTCTGTACCGGCGACCTGGTATGCCCCTGCGGGCGCCTTGAAGCCGATGCCTTTGGTCTGGGCGCCCCACTTACGCGTGAGTGCGATCAGATGCAAGGCCGCAGCAGCCGCGCCGCCGCCTTTGTTCTGATCGGCGGTATCGGCGCGCACTTCGGCCTGCTTGCGGTTTTCCACGGTCAGGATGCCGTTGCCGATGCACAGGCCCTGCAGCCCCATCAGCTGGATCGCGCGGGAGCTGTCGTTGCAGACAGTTTCATAATGGGTGGTCTCGCCGCGGATCACGCAGCCCAGCGCCACATAGCCGTCGAAGTTGGAGGTGCGGTCGGCAATCGCAATTGCGGTCGGCACTTCCAGCGCGCCCGGCACTTCGACGATCTCGAATGTGCCGCCTGCGGCTTCGATCTCTGCCGCGGCGCCCGCGACCAGATTGTCGGCGATGTCCTTGTAATAAGGCGCCACAACGATCAGCAGTTTTACCGGCTTGTCGAATTCGGCGCGCGGCAGGGTGTAGTGGGTTTCATGTCCAGCCATATCAAGCGTCCTTCAGAATGGGGCGGCTGCCGGTGATGGACAGCCCATAGGCATCCAGCCCGACGTATTTGGTCGAGGGCGAGTCGGTCAGCAGGACCAGCTCATGCAGGCCCAGGCTCGACAGGATCTGGGCGCCGATGCCCGTCTGCTTGATGGTCACCGTGCGCGGGCCTTCGTCCTCGTTCGCATAGAGCGCGTTGCGCGGCTGGCGGAACAGGGTCACGACGCCGCGTCCCTCCTCGGCGATGATCTCCATTGCGCGGGGCAGCTGGCGGGCAGACTTGGGGCCGAGGCCCAGAATGTCGGTCGCCTCATGCAGCGCATGGGTGCGCACCAGCACCGGCTCCGATGTGGTGATGTCGCCCTTGATCATCACCACATGCTCAATGCCGTGGGTCTGGTCGGTGAACAGCCGCATTTCCCATTCGCCGCCGATTTCCGAGGTTACGGTCTCGCGCGAGGTTTCCACCACCAGGTTGTCGTTGCGGGCGCGGTAGGTGATCAGGTCGGAAATGGTGCCGATCTTCAGCCCGTGCTTCTGCGCATATTCCACCAGGTCGGGCAGACGCGCCATGGTGCCGTCTTCCTTCATGATCTCGCAGATAACGGACGACGGGTAGTGGCCCGCCAGACGGGCAACATCGCAGCCAGCCTCGGTGTGGCCTGCACGGACCAGCACCCCGCCCCGGCGCGCGCGCAGCGGGAAGACATGTCCCGGGGTCGCGATGTCGGCGGCGGTTTTCTCCGGGTCGATGGCAGTTGCCACGGTCAGTGCGCGGTCGGCTGCGGAAATGCCGGTGGAGACACCCTCGCGCGCCTCGATGGAGACGGTAAAGGCGGTCTCGTGGCGCGAGGAATTGTGCAGCGCCATCATCGGCAGGCCCAGTTCCTCGATCCGCTCAGCCGGCATGGTCAGGCAGATCAGGCCGCGGCCGTGGGTCGCCATAAAGTTGATCGCAGCCGCATCGGCATGCTGGGCGGGGATCACCAGGTCGCCTTCGTTCTCGCGGTCCTCGTGGTCGACGAGGATGAACATGCGGCCCTGACGGGCCTCTTCGATGATCTCTTCGATCGGGCTGATGGCATCGCGCAATTGCGCCTCAACCGGCCCTGGTGTTTCAAAGCTCATATGGCAGCCTTTCGATGCGCTTGGGCAGCACGCCTGGCACTGCGGGTTCTTTCCCAGCCAGATAGCCCAGGCCAGCGGCAAATGCCAGTCCTGCAAACGGCAACAAGGGGCATGGACGCGTCCTGTGCATGTGCGCACAGGACGCAATACGCTGCCTCAAGAGGCAGGAAAGCCGGGCGCAGGACGCAAAGAGGGGCGCTGCCCCTCAGCCTGCGGCCTCACCCCTGGGTATTTTGTGAAAGATGAAAGCGGCGGACCCGGTCAGCCTGCTTCTTGCAGCCGAGCAACATAACGGGCCAAAGTGTCGATTTCCAGGTTGATGCGGTCGCCCAGCTTCACGTCGCCCCAAGTGGTAACTTCCTTGGTGTGCGGGATGAAGTTGATGCCGAAATCGCAGCCCTCCACATCGTTCACCGTCAGCGAGGTTCCGTTCAGTGCGACCGAGCCCTTGGGCGCGATAAAGCGTGCGAGGTCCTTCTGAGCACGCAGGGTGACACGAGTGCTGTCCCCCTCATCATGCAACTCCACCACCTCCGCAACGCCATCCACATGGCCGGAGACGATATGGCCGCCAAGCTCATCACCCACTTTCAAGGCGCGCTCCAGGTTCACGCGCTTACCCACGGACCAATCGCCCAGGTTGGTTTTGGACACCGTCTCTGCCGAGATCTGCACATCGTACCAGTCGTCGCCCAGCGCGACCACCGTGAGGCAGACGCCATCGGAGGCGATTGAGGCCCCCATATCGATGGTTGCCGTGTCGTAGCTGGTCTTGATGCGGGCGCGCAGGTCGCCTTGCTGTTCCAGTTCGGCAATGGTTCCTACATCGGTGATGATGCCAGTAAACATGGGTGCGCTCTCCGCAGGTGATATGTCATTCCTGCCGCAGAGGTAGCCAAGCCGCGCAGCCTTCACAAGCCCCGGCTTGTTTTTGCAGCCTGCGCAGCCATAGTTTCGCCCCAGTCAAATGTTAATCAAATCCTGAAAACGCTCCCTTAGAAACGTCCTGGCGATGCCGAGCACCCCTATGAAACACCGCAGCTTCCTGTTCCTGCAAGGCCCGCACGGGCCGTTCTTTGCGGCGCTTGGCCGGATGCTGCGCGCCGCAGGGTGCGAGATCGCGCGGGTCGGGTTCAATGCAGGCGACCAGGCGTTCTGGCGCGGCAGGGACAGCTATATCCCCTTTACCGGCTGCCCGCAGGAGTGGCCGGATTTTCTGACCGCTCTGCTGGACAGCCGCGGCGTGACGGACATCGTCCTGTACGGGGACACCCGCCCCATCCATGCCGCCGCGGTTGAGGCTGCACGGCAGCGCGGCATCACCGTGCATGTGTTCGAGGAAGGCTATTTGCGGCCCTACTGGGTGACCTATGAGCGCGGCGGCGCAAACGGGCATTCGCGGCTGATGGAAATGACAGTTCCGCAGATGCAGGAAGCGCTGGCGCTGTCCGACATGGAGGCACCGCTGCCGCCGGCCCATTGGGGCGACATGCGCCAGCATGTGTTCTATGGCGCGCTGTACCATTGGTTCGTGATGTTCCGGAACCGCAAGTACCGAAATTTCCGCCCCCACCGGGCGCTGCCGGTGACCAAGGAGTTCCAGCTCTATCTCACGCGCCTGCTGCTGATGCCTGTCCAGGCGCTGGAGCGGCGGCTGGCGGAGCGGCGCATACGCCATGGCGGCTTCCCCTATCACCTGGCGCTGTTGCAGCTGGAGCATGACAGCTCATTCCAGAAGCATTCCCCCTTTTCAAGCATGCGCGATTTCCTGTCGGAGGTGATCCGCGGTTTTGCCGAGGGCGCCCCGCGCCACCACCATCTGGTGATCAAGGCGCACCCGCTGGAGGATGGCCGCGCCGGGGTGCGGCGCACCTTGCGGCGGCTGGCGCGCGAGCATGGAATTGCAGACCGCGTGCACTACGTCCGCGGCGGCAAGCTGGCGCAACTGCTGAACGAAGCCCGCACCGCGGTGACCGTCAACTCGACCGCGGGGCAGCAGGTTCTGTGGCGCGGCATTCCGCTGCGTGTCTTCGGGCGTGCGGTGTACGCCAAGCCGGAATTTGTCTCGGAACAGCCCTTGGCCGAGTTCTTTGCCGCCGCCTGCCGCCCGGACAGCCGCTCCTACAAGGATTACCGGCGGTTCCTGCTGGAGACGTCGCAGGTGCCGGGGGGCTATTACTCCCGCGAAGGCCGCCGCCAGTTGCTGCGCCAGGTGGCAGACATGATGCTGGCGCCGGAGGATCCCTATGACGCGCTGCGTCTGGGCACAGCGGCACCGCGGCAACAGTTGCGCCTGGTGACCTGACCGGCATTTGCCCAAAGACTGGATTTTTTCCTGCCAGCCGGTTAGGTTGCCGGTAAAACTTGAGGCAAACAATAATTGGTCGAGGAGACCGAGCAGTGAAATCCGTTCCCCTGTGCTGGGCGCGCCCCGTGGCAATGCTGGCGGCTTTGACCCTTGCTGCGTCCTGCGGCCTGCCGAAAGTCGGCCCCAACAAGCGTCAGATCTTTGCCGGCTCGGTGCAGCGCGAAGGCGATGCCTTCATCGTTTCCGTGAATGACCGGGTCGCCCGGGCCACAGCCGTGGTTCCGGCACTTGGGTTTTCCTCCGGCTTCACATCTGCAGGCAAGCTGACCTCCGACACCATCCGCCCCGGCGACGTTCTGGGGCTGACGGTCTGGGAAAACGTCGATGACGGGCTGCTGGCGGCCGAAGCCACCAACGCCACCGTTCTGGAAGAGGTGCAGGTCGACAGCGCAGGCTATATCTTTGTGCCTTACGCCGGCCGCCTGCGGGCCTCCGGCAACACGCCGGACCAGCTGCGCGCATCCATCACCCAAAAGCTTGAAGACCAGACTCCGGACCCGCAGGTGCAAGTGCGGCGCCTGGCGGGTGACGGTGCCACCGTCAGCCTGACCGGCGCGGTTGGCGGTCAGGGCGTTTACCCGATCGAGCGACCGACCCGGACCCTGTCTGCCATGCTGGCCCAGGCCGGCGGCGTGACGATTCAGCCCGAGATTGCCCAGGTCACCGTGATCCGTGGCCAGGAAAAGGGCAAGATCTGGTTCCAGGACCTGTTTGACCACCCTGAGCTGGACGTTGCCCTGCGCGGCGGCGACCGCATTCTGGTGGAGGAGGACACCCGTTCCTTCACCGCCTTGGGCGCAACCTCTGCCCAGGCACGGGTGCCGTTTGAAAGCCAGGACTTGTCCGCGCTGGAAGCCATTGCCCAGGTCGGCGGCCTGATCTCCACCGCCGCAGACCCGACCGGCGTGTTCGTGCTGCGCAATGAGCCTGCCGAGATTGCCAACCAGGTGCTGGGCCGGGACGATCTGATCGGCGCGCAGCGGATGGTTTACGTGCTGAACCTGACCCAGCCGAACGGGCTGTTCATGGCCCGCGACTTTGTGATCCGCGACGACGACACGCTGTATGTGACTGAAGCCCCCTACGCCCAGTGGACCAAGACCATCTCGCTGCTGCTGGCCCCGGTGGGCTCGCTGGCCAGCACCTCCTCAGCGGTTAGCGGCTGAGGCAGCATGAGCCTGAAAGCAGGCCGCCAGGAAGCCGGGAGCAGCGCGTCCCGGCTTTTTGTTTATAACGGCGGATTTTTGACCCAGCGCCGGGTGCGGCGGATTCTGCAGCTGTCGGGCTATGATATCCGGCTGGGCCTGCCCCGGCCGCAGGATCTGGTCGGCATCTGGGGCGCCTCCCCCACTGCGCACCGGGGCCTTGCAGTGGCGCAGCGGCGCGGCTGCGGGCTCTTGCGGGTGGAGGACGCCTTCCTGCGCTCGATACATCCCGGCCGCGGCGGGGAGCCGCCCGCGGGGCTGCTTCTGGATCGGGCAGGAGTGCATTTCGATGCTGGCGTGCCTTCGGATCTGGAGCAGCTTTTGGCCAGCCACCCGCTGGATGACGCGCATCTGATGCGCCGGGCGCGGGATGCGATTGCCCGCCTCAACGCCGCGCATCTCAGCAAGTACAACGCCTTTGATCCCAAGGAGCCGGTCCCGGAGCCTGGCTATGTGCTGGTGGCCGATCAGGCGCAGGACGATGCCTCCGTCACCGCCTCGCGCGCGGACCGGGCCCGGTTTCTGGAGGTGCTGGCCTTTGCCCAAGAGGAGCATCCCGGTGCCCGGGTGCTGATAAAAACCCACCCGGAAACGCTGCGCGGCTACCGGGCAGGCTACTATGACGCAAATGACGCGCAGGGGCGGGTCGAGCTGTTCACCGGCAGCGTGTCGCCCTGGGCGCTGCTGGAGGGCGCTGTCGGGGTTTATACTGTCTCCTCGCAGCTGGGGTTCGAGGCGATCCTGGCCGGCCACAAGCCAAGGGTTTTCGGCCAGCCGTTTTATGCGGGCTGGGGGCTGACCATTGATGATGCCCCGCCCGCGCGGCGGCAGCGGCCGCTGACCCGGGCGCAACTGTTTGCAGCGGCGATGATCCTTTATCCGAAGTGGTACGACCCTTTCCGGGATGAGCTCTGCCAACTGGAAACAGTGCTGGACAATCTGGACGCGCGTGTCGGCGCCTGGCGGCAGGACCGCCGCGGCTGGGCAGCGTCCGGCATGCGGATGTGGAAGCGCAAGCCGCTGCAGAAAGTATTCGGCGCAGAGAAGCGGGTGCTGTTCACCGAGGACCCGGCCAAGGCGCAAGCCAGCGGCCGCAGCTGGATGGTCTGGGCGGGAAAGGCAACTGAGGCCCATGCCGGTGCGGTGCGGGTGGAGGACGGCTTCCTGCGGTCGCGCGGCCTGGGTGCAGAGCTGGTGCCGCCCCTGTCGCTGGTGACCGACCACCGGGGGATCTACTATGACCCGCGCACGCCCTCGGATCTGGACGCGCTGATAGCACGCCGCGTGAACATGACCCAGGCAGAGGAGCTGCGAGCCGAGCGCCTGGTTCAATCGCTGATTAGGGATGGTGTTTCCAAATACAATCTCGGCGGCGCCATCCCGGCCCTGCCCGCAGGCCGCCGCATCCTGGTGCCGGGCCAGGTGGAGGACGACGCCTCAATCCTCTGCGGCGCCGGCGGGGTCCGGACCAACCTGGATCTTCTGCACGCCGTGCGGGCGGCCAACCCGGGCGCAGTGATCGTCTACAAGCCTCACCCGGATGTGGAGGCAGGCCTGCGCAAAGGCCGGGTTGCGGCAGAAGGGCTGGCCGACGTTGTTGCCAGACAGTCAGACCCGATGGCGCTGCTTGGTGAAGTGGAGGAAGTCTGGACAATGACTTCGCTCCTGGGATTCGAGGCACTGCTGCGCGGGGTGAAGGTGACCACGCTGGGAACACCATTCTATGCTGGCTGGGGGCTCACTGCCGACCTGGCGCCGGCCCCCTCCTGGCGGCAGGCGCAGGTGCCGCTACTGGGTCTTGCCCACGCAACCCTAATCGACTATCCCCGCTATTTCGATCCGGTGACCGGCCAGCCCTGCCCGCCGGAAGTGGCGGTCATGCGCCTGCGCGAGGGCCGCCTGCCGCATCCGGGCCTCGGCAACCGGCTGCTATCGAAGATGCAGGGGTTGCTTGCCACTTACGCCCATCTGTGGCGCTGAAGCGGGTCCGGTTGATACCTGATTGACGCCTGAAAATACTGAACTCAGCGCAGCGCCCGGGTCCAGCGGTGCAGGATATCCTTGCCGATAGGCCGGCTTTCAACCAATTCGAAGCGCGGTGCTTCCTCCAGCCGGCCGATGCCCAGCGCACCGATCGAGGGCAGCCCTTCGGCCCCGATGCCAAGACCGGCAGTGAAGCCGATCAGCTCGTCCACCAGATCAAAGGCCAGCAGCGACGCCGCTAGCGCACTGCCGCCTTCGCAGAACACCCTGGTAAGCCCGGCAGCGCCAAGCTGCTGCAGAATATCGCCCGCATCCAGCTGCACCCCGTGCGATGCGCAGGGGATCAGTCTGGCGCCCAACCCCTCCCAGGCGCGGATACGTTCCTGATCGGCGCCGTGGCCATGGCAAAGCCATACCGGCACTTCCTTGGCAGTGCGGGCCAGCTGGCCCATCAGCGGCAGGTCCAGATGACGCGAGATCACCACCCGCACCGGCTGATGCTCCACCCCCAGATCGCGCACCGTTAGCGAAGGATCATCCGCCCGTGCCGTGCCGCCGCCGACCATCACCGCATCGTGGCGGGCGCGCATCGCGTGCACCGCACGGCGCGCCTCCGGCCCGGTGATCCATTTGCTTTGGCCCGATCCGGTGGCAATGCGGCCGTCAAAGCTGCTGGCCAGCTTCAGGGTCACCAGCGGGCGGCCCTGCTCGGTTTTCAGGAAAAATCCGGCATGGTCGCGCGCCGCCTGGGCGCCCCAGACGCCGGTGTCCACCCTGATGCCTGCATCCCGAAGCATCCGGATGCCCTGGCCGGAAACCCGCGGATCGCTGTCCCCGATCGCTGCGACAACCCGCGCCACTCCCGCGTCGATCAGCGCTTGAGAGCATGGCGGCGTTTCGCCCTGATGGGAACAAGGCTCAAGCGTCACATAGGCGGTGGCGCCGCGGGCGGCTTCCCCGGCCTGCGCCAGCGCCTCGGTCTCGGCGTGCGGGCGGCCGCCCGGCTTGGTCCAGCCGCGGCCCACAATCCGGCCGCCCTGCACGATGACACAGCCAACAGCCGGGTTCGGCCAGCAATTGCCCTGCCCGCGCCGCCCCAGGGACAGCGCCAGCGCCATGTAACGGTGATCTGTGTCCATTATTCTTCCGGGGCCACCGGCGGGCGCAGCTCGTGAACAAAATCCTCGAAGTCGTCAGCCGCCTGGAAATTCTTGTACACGCTGGCAAAACGCACATAGGCCACGGTATCGATCCGGGCCAGTGCCTCCATCACGATCTCACCGATTTTCTTGGAGGGAATATCGGTCTCGCCCATGCTTTCCAGCCGCCGCACGATGCCTGAAATCATCTGGTCGATGCGCTCCGGCTCAATCGGGCGTTTCTGCATCGAGATGCGGATCGAGCGCTCCAGCTTGTCGCGGTCGAAGTCCTCGCGCTTGCCGTTGGTCTTGATCACCACCAGATCACGCAGCTGGACCCGCTCATAGGTGGTGAAACGGCCGCCGCAGGCCGGACAGAACCGGCGCCGGCGGATCGAAACATGATCCTCGGCGGGGCGTGAATCCTTGACCTGAGTGTCGATATTTCCGCAAAATGGGCAGCGCATCCGCCTGCTCCCTCAATCCTGTCAGCCTGCTTTTTGTGCCGGAATTTCTCCGGTTATCCACAACTATAGGCCACCCTCCAGAATTTGGGTAGGGGGCATTTTCCGCCGCTAGATAAAGAGGTTCAGGCCAAGTGTGCGGCGACCTGCCGCCGGTGCGGCGCATCGCGGTGTTCAAACATGTAGATGCCCTGCCAGGTGCCCAGCACCGGAGCACCGCTGCGGACCGGGATCGACAGGCTTACGGGCATGATCGCGGCCTTGATATGGGCAGGCATGTCGTCCGGCCCTTCATAGGTGTGGCGCAAATAGGCCATCGACGGATCGGATGACGGAGGCACCAGGCGGGCAAAGAAGGCCCGCAGGTCACCCTGCACCTCCGGGTCTGCATTTTCCTGAATCAGCAGGGAGCAGGACGTATGGCGGACAAACAACGTCAGCAGCCCGTCCTGAAAGCCAGTGGCAGACACCCAAGCCTGCACTTCGCGGGTAAACTCATAAAGACCCTGCCCGCGTGTCGGAATGGAGAAATCATGCTGCATAAGGTCTTTCTGGCGGAAGCACCGTGTTCAGGCAACCCTATGCCCGCGGCTAGCTACGGCAGCCAGCGGTCGCGCCCGGGCAGCCGGTCGAAACAATAGTTCTGCGCCGAGGTCACCCGCAGGCTGTCGCCGGCCTCGCGCACATTCAGCGACAGGCTGCCGGAGCGGTCGGGAACCCCTGGCGGCAGGCCAAAGGCAAACTGCACTGCCTTACGCCCGGGCCGGTTCACCGACGGCCCCTCGCCGCGCCAAACATAAATGCGCTGGTTCGCAGGCGCCCGCAGCTGACGGATGGCATAATCAGCGATACTGCACCAATAGTCCTGCGCGCCGGAGCGGCTCCGCGCCACCACTTCCCACACGCCTTCTGATACCGGCAGCACCTCATTCCGGTTGATCGCGCGCCAGGCGGATGCAGGCACCGGAATAGCCAGAATCAAGAACAGCACTCCTGACAGCCACAGTTTCTTGCTGATCATCTCAACCTCCTACTCCGCTGTTCCGGGCAGGCCGCGGGTTCAAACAAATTCACGGCCGTCCGAACGGCACAAAACAATAATCAAAGGCTCTCTGAACACTCATTGTATCACCAGCTTGCAGGCTGTTAACAGACCCGTATCCGCCAGCAGGCGGCGGCACAGCCAGATTTGCATCCACAGTGTACTGAACCGCGGAGCGGCGGCCGGTGGTTTCGCTGGGCCCCAGCCCGCGGGTGATATGCAACTTGGCGCTCCAAGGCACCCGCAGCACGCGATGGGCATAGTCCGCAGCCCCGCACCAGAACAGAATACCTTTACCGGTTCTGGGGATGACTTCGAATATGCCGTCAGACACCGGATTCACACGGATGCTATGGCGGCTGGCATTTGCCTCCAGGCTTACCGGAATGGCCATCATCAGCGACGTGGCAGCGATTGCGGCGGCGGCAACAGGTTTCATGACGGCTCCCTTTCGACGAGCGGGGCACAGACCGGTGCGCCCCCATCACTAGGATAGGGAGAATTGACACACGGACCATTCACACTGCCGTGCGGCGGCGCCGTGGCACTTGCCTGCAATGGGGCAGTCTGACGAAACAAGGGCTGTCCGCCCCAAGAAGTGCTCCCCATTCGGATTCTTAAGCCGGCCTCAAGACGCTTGACCTCGCCCGACTCCGGTGCGGTAAAATGTTTGGGAGTATTTGAGGCAGCCGTTTTCGCACTTCGGCCGGCCTGCAGGAACACGTCGCAGTGGCCGTTTGTGAACACCCCGCACCTGTGGCGCCCGCCTGCAGGCTGCCGGTTAAAGCGGCGACGCCTGCGAGCAGTAGCCATAGCCTTGCTGCACCGACAAACTGTCGCCGGGACGGAAGCCCAAAGACAGCCAGCCGATCCTGGACGTCACCCCTGCCCGCTCCGGATAAAGAGTGAACTGCACCGAGGAGCGGCGTCCGGTTGTAACGCTGATATCGCGGCCGCGCACAACGTAGTAACGATCGGTCCAGTTCGCGCCTAGCACGCGGCGCGCATACTCGGCAGCGGCGCACCAGTATTCCCAAGTGCCTCCCGAACGGCCCGGCACAACCTCGAAGACAATGTCATTGACCGGCAGAACCCGCACGCCGCGGTTTGCCAGGAAAGTATCCGCCGCAGCGGGAACGGCAGTGATGCAGGCCAGCGCAGCCGCGGTGATGAGGTTTTTCATCCGGAAGTATCCCTTGGTCCGTCTCAACATAGGGAATGGCCGCGACGCCTCCAAGGGCTGTTTGCAGGCTTGGCGCCGGCCTCTCGCAAATGTGTGGCGGCCGGCGTCAGGCGCGGACAGGAAAGGGAATGATTTCAGCGCTCTCCTGCTGATGGCCCAGCACCTCCTCCAGAATGGCCAGAACCGCTGCATCAGGCGCACTTCCGGTTTCGGGGTGAAACCGCGCCCGGGCCTGACGGCGCAGCATGTCCCGGGTGCGGTCACTGCTCATCTGCTTCAGCTGCTCTCCCTGCCCGGCCATTGCCTCAACCATGAACTGGTTGGCGCGCACCAGGTCATTCAGTGACTTGAGCTTGTCGTGCAGCGCATCCAGCGCCCCGTTCAGATCGGCATGTGCAGACATCTTCTTCCCCCCGGAAGGTAAATGCGGATGCTGCAAGTGTACGGAGCGGACAACAGCCGGGCAACGTCACGGTTAGCAAATGGTTAACGGCGGAGGTTCAACTCAGGCAGCGCAATGTGGCCGGTGTAACGCACCAAAAGGCCAACCCGGGGCAGTCTGGCGGAGATGTCGAGCCCAGTTGGCCTTGCGGTGTTTCAAATTCCATTGACGCGCTCTCAGGGCACAGCGCGCGCGGCAACGGCAGCCCGAGCAGACTGGCCTTTTCGACCGTGATCACCAAGGTACCCTGCTGCGCCTTGACCGCAAGCTCCAGCTCAACGGGTCCGAAACGCTCCAGCACCCGGCCCTTACGCGCATCAAAACGCAGATAGGAGCGGGTTTGATGCTTGCCGAACACCCGCCGCCAAAGATGGCCCTTCCCGTGCTGCGCGACGTCGAGGCGGAACCGGCTCTGCGGCATCGGCGGCGGGAACCCCGCCAGCCCGGCCAGCAGCCGCGCCCAGCGGTTGCCGCCCTCGACCGAAACCACGCCCTGGCTGCGCTCCGGCGGCTGCGCATGGAACCGCAGCAGGGCTGGCGGCACCTCAAGCTTCTGCGCCGCGATGATCTCGCCAAAGGCGTCCCTCATGCACCAAAGCCCCCTGCGGCAAAGCGGGCGCGGATTTCCGGGCCGGGGACCATGCAGCGGTCATACCGGCCGAACAGCCGGTAGCGGTTGCGGGCGATGCAGGAATAGAGCGGATCCTTCAGCCATCCCGGCAGAAACCGGCAGACCGACAGCACTGGCCACGGCCAGGGCAGCGCCCGCATCGCCGCGGCAAAAACATCGAGCCGCTGGTGGGAGCAGCCGTCGACGATCACCAGGTTGGTCTCGAACTCCTCCGCAGGCAGCCCGTGTTCGCGGTAAAGCTGCTGCTCCAGCGGCGATTGCGCGGTGGCAAAGGCAAACTGCTCCGCCCGGTCATGGCGCAGCATGAAGCGGAAGAAGCCAGAGCACAGCACGCATTCGCCGTCGAAGACGATGAGATCACTGGATTCCGACATTAGCTAAGCGCCTGTCTGTTCAAGTCGATGCCTCGCCTGCTGTATAGCTGACCGCTGACTAACGCGTCATGTTTGCAAACGGCAACTTTCCATACTCATCCATAAAGGCCGAAATCAGGCCTTTTTCAGCCAGAAGCGGTTCTTCAGAAGTGCGTTTCCATTGAACCGTCAGATCCATTGCGCCAGCCAGTTGCCAGATCAGCCGCCCGCCATAATGTCCAACCGGTCGTCCCGCCCCGAACTTGGCATACAACAAAATACGGTCCTTCAATGTGGTTCTCAGACCGGTGCCACCTGCCTTGCCGAAGTACAGGATGTCAGCACCCTCGACCCATTTCTCTTGCAGCCTGCGGATCGGCACCGTCGGGTCTCTGCCCTTGAATCGGCCTCCGGTGCTGCAGGGTAAGAACGAAACCTTGAAGCAACGCGGTATCACAACCGCATAGACCCCTTGTTCCTGGGGTAATTCCACCGCTCCTGGCAACAGGCCCGCAAAGGAAGTTTTCCCCTCCCATCCATCAAGCATGATGCACTGCCTCCAACAAGAAAAGGCGCCCCGCGGGGCGCCTTTCATATTACTGATCCAGGAAGCTGCGCAGCTTGCGCGAGCGGCTGGGGTGCTTGAGTTTCCTGAGGGCCTTTGCCTCGATCTGGCGGATCCGTTCGCGGGTCACGCTGAACTGCTGGCCGACTTCCTCCAGCGTGTGGTCGGTGTTCATGCCGATGCCGAAACGCATCCGCAGAACCCGCTCCTCACGCGGCGTCAGGGACGCCAGCACCCGGGTGGTGGTTTCCTTGAGGTTTTCCTGAATGGCGCTGTCCAGGGGCAGCACGGCATTCTTGTCCTCGATGAAATCGCCCAGCTGCGAATCTTCTTCGTCGCCGATCGGGGTTTCCAGCGAGATCGGCTCCTTGGCGATCTTCATCACCTTGCGGACCTTCTCCAGCGGCATCTGCAGCTTGTCGGCCAGTTCTTCCGGGGTCGGCTCGCGGCCGATCTCGTGCAGCATCTGGCGGCCGGTGCGGACCAGCTTGTTGATGGTCTCGATCATATGGACCGGGATCCGGATGGTGCGGGCCTGGTCGGCAATCGAGCGGGTGATCGCCTGGCGGATCCACCAGGTCGCATAGGTCGAGAATTTGTAGCCGCGGCGGTATTCGAACTTGTCCACCGCCTTCATCAGGCCGATGTTGCCCTCCTGGATCAGGTCCAGGAACTGCAACCCGCGGTTGGTGTATTTCTTGGCAATCGAGATCACCAGGCGCAGGTTGGCCTCGACCATTTCCTTCTTGGCCTGGCGGGCCTCTTTCTCACCCTTTTGGACCTGCTGCACGATGCGGCGGAATTCGGAGATGTCCAGACCGACATACTGGCCCACCTGGGCCATGTCGGCGCGCAGTTCCTCGACCTTATCGGTGGAGCGCTCAATGAACATCTGCCAGCCGCGGCCCGGCTTTTCGCCCATCTCGGCCAGCCAGTTCGGGTCCAGCTCGCGGCCGCGGTAGGCGTCGATGAACTCGCGGCGGTTGATGCGGGCCTGGTCGGCCAGCTTCACCATCGAGCTGTCGATCTGCATGACGCGGCGGTTGATGCCGTAGAGCTGGTCGATCAGCGCTTCGATACGGTTGTTGTGCAGGTGCAGGCCGTTCACCAGTTCGACGATTTCCGCGCGCAGCGACTGATAGCGGGCCTCATCGTCTGTGCTGAAGGAGCCGTCTTCGTTCAGGGTTGCCGAAATCCGGCTGTCCTGCATTTCGCTGAGTTCGGCGAAGTCGGTGGAGATCCGCTCCAGGGTGACCAGTACCCGGTCCTTGAGCGCGGCTTCCATCGCGGCCAGCGACATGTTGGCCTGATCGTCGTCGTCGTCATCGTCGTCGCTGGCAATCGGGTTGCCGTCTGCGTCGAGTTCCTGGGTCTCTTCCTTGGCGGGCTTGGCAGCAGCAACCGCCGAGGTGTCGACAACCGGCTCTTCCTCTTCGCCGTCCTCGTCCATCTGGTTGCCGAAAGTGGCCTCCAGGTCGATGACGTCGCGCAGGAGAATGTCCTCGGACAGAAGTTCGTCGTGCCAGATGGTGATCGCCTGGAAGGTCAGCGGGCTTTCGCAAAGCCCCGCAATCATCGTGTTGCGGCCCGCCTCGATGCGTTTCGCAATCGCGATCTCGCCTTCACGGCTCAGCAGCTCAACCGAGCCCATCTCGCGCAGGTACATGCGCACCGGGTCGTCGGTGCGGTCCAGCTTTTCGGTCTGGGCGCCGGCCAGCGCAACCTCGCGCGGGCCTTCGGTGGTCACAAGGTCGGTGGTGCCCTTGTTTTCCTCTTCCTCGGCCTCTTCGTCCTCGATGATGTTGATGCCCATCTCGCTGAGCATCGACATCACGTCTTCGATCTGTTCCGAGCTGACCTGATCCGGCGGCAGAACCTGATTGAGCTGATCGTAGGTGATGTAGCCTTTCTCGCGGGCCTCCGCGATCATCTTCTTGACCTGAGCCTGGCTCATATCAAGGGAGATTTCGGCGTCCTGATCGTCAGGTTTGCGGTCGTCGGTGTCTTTGGCGGCCATTCAATGCTCCTACTCAGGGGCTGCGGGGCGGTGCGAATCACGCGAATCATTAGCGCGATCATCCGATTCGTCACCCCGTTTACCCAATTTTCCTGTGCTCTTCCTTAGCAAAACGCAGAATCACCCTGCGTGTTACTTCTCTGAAAAGCCGATCCGGTCCAAAAGGGCACCGAAAGCGTCGCGCTCATCCCGGTTGAGCCGCGCGCCATTCTTGCCCACGTCATACGTCGCTTTGTCCTCGTTTTCGCTTCGCACGGCCTTGTTCTTGGCCTCTGCCGCCTGCCGCAGCCGCCAGGTCAGCGCCTCGTCCGCAAGCCCGTGCAAATCCTCTTCGGCCTCAGCCAATTCCGCATCCAGCCCGCGCCGCGCTTCGAGTTTTGCCAGCTCTTCGGCCAGCGTCATGCTGGCCAGTTCGGTATCGCCGGGTTTGCGCAGGCAGGGGATGATTGCAACGTGGCGAAGGGCAAAGAGGTTTTCAAGGGCATGAGGCCCCAAAGACCAGTCGATTTCCTCGCGCAGCCGCTCCGGCGCGCTGATACCGTGGCGCAGCACTATGTCGCGCAGCGCCGCCAGATCCGGGTCGGCGCATTGCAGGCGCTCCAGGCTGGTCTCGAATTCCGGGATCACTTCGGGCGTGGTGATGGCTGTTGCCAGGATCACCGCCTCCCGCATCGCAGCAAAGGATTCATCATCTGCCCCTGCCACCAGCGAGGCGCGGGTGGTTGCGCGCGGCTGCGGGATCGCGCCGAAGCCCTTGCCCGGCTTCCATGGAGCGCGGGCACCATCGCGGAAGCCGCCGCCCTTGCCGCCGCGCTGCTGGTAACCGCCCTCGCCGCCGCCCCGGCTGCCGCGGAACAGCTGCCAGCGCATTTCCTTGACGTCCTCGCCATAGTGCTTGCGGATCGACGGATCGCGGATCAGCTTGATCTTTTCCCGCAGCGCCTTGTCCAGCGCAGCCTTGCGCTCGGGGCTGTCAAAGACTTTTCCTTCAGTCTCGCGCTGCCACAGCAGCTTGACCATCGGGATCGCCTGATCCAGCACCGCCTGCACCGCTTCCGGCCCTTCGCTGCGTATCATGTCGTCCGGATCCTTACCCTCAGGCATGATGGCAAAGCGCAGCGACTTGCCCGCCTCCAGCAAGGGCAGCGCCAAGTCGATCAGCCGCATGGCCGCACGGATACCCGCGGTATCGCCGTCCAGCGCGATGATCGGCTCATCCGACATACGCCACAGCATCTGCAGCTGGTTTTCGGTGATCGCGGTTCCCAGCGGCGCAACGGATGACTGAAAGCCACCCTCTGCCAGCGCGATTACATCCATGTAACCTTCGGCCACAACCAGTGTGGAGCCGCGCCCCGAGGCCGCCCGCGCAGGACCGTGATTGTAAAGGCTGCGGCCCTTGTCGAACAGCTCAGTCTCAGGCGAGTTCAGGTATTTGGCGTTGTCATTCGGATCCATCGCCCGGCCGCCAAAGGCAATCGCCCGTCCGCGCGCGTCGCGGATCGGGAACATGATCCGGTTGCGGAAGGTGTCATAGGGCTTGCCGCCCTTGTTCGACGGCTTGGCCAGCCCTGCGCCGATGATCAGATCCTCAGACACGTTCTTGCCGCGCAAGGCATCCCACAGGTTCTGCCAGCCATCGGGGGCAAAACCGATTTCCCATCGGTCCAGCGCCTGCGCCGTCATCCCCCGCCGCTGCAGATAAGCGCGGGCATCCTGGGCGGCATTGGTTTTCAACTGCAGGCGGAAGAACTGCACCGCCTGCTCCATCACGTCAGCCAGCAGCGTCCGGCGGTCCTGTTTCTCCTGCGCGCGCGGGTCGCGCTTGGGCATCTCCATGCCCGCCTCACCCGCCAGGATCTCCACCGCCTCCATGAAACCGACGTTTTCGGTCTCCTGGACAAACTTCAGCGCATCACCCTTGGCGTGGCAGCCGAAGCAGTAATAGAAGCCCTTGCGGTCCTCGACGTGGAAAGACGCTGTCTTTTCATGGTGGAAGGGGCACGGCCCCCAGTAGTCCCCCTTGCCCGGCTGCGACTTGCGCTGGTCCCACATGACTTTGCGCCCGACAACATCAGATATGCTGATGCGGGTGCGCAGTTCATCCAGAAAACCGGGCGGCAGGGACATATCAGTTAGACTTCAGCTGTTTCTGCATCGCCTGGATCTGATCCCAGTTCTGCAGGCACTGCTGTTCGAACAGCGCGCCGAGGTCGGTCTCCTTCAGGTCGCGCCGTTTCATCGAGTAGACATGGCTAGCGAGCTGCGGGATCGCATTGGAATAAGCCTCGGGCCATTCCGGATTGCTGTCCAGAATGGTCTGCTCCACCTCTTCCTGCTTCACCCGGTCCAGCCGCGCCTGCTGCACTGCGGCCATGACCTGGCCCTGGTATTTGCAGCTTTCTTCTTTGGTTTCAGAAGCATAGGCCGGCGCCGCCAGCAAGGCGGCTGCAAGGGCGATGCGGATCATAGATGCGCTCCGGGAATCAGTTGGTGATTCCCGAAGATTACCCCCGCGCCGCGACAGCTTCCATGGCTGTTTTCAGATCATGCACCAGCGTCTTCGCCATTGAGCGGAACACCATGATCTGAAAAGCCTGCTGGCCGGTACGGGTCACCGAGGCCATCATGTGCTTGAGTTCCGCCCGCACGGTGTGGCCGCGCTTGAAGACCTGGTTACGCATATCGACCGGCACCAGCCGCGCTAGTACATCCTCGGCACCGGCCCCCTCAAGCTTCAACACGGCCCAGGCATCGCTCTGGTCTGTCAGCGCGGCGTGTTTGGCCAGACCGGCGTCGGGTGCAGGCCCTATAAGAAGCGCCATGTCCCGGCCGAACCAAACAGCCCGGCTGCCCGCCTTGCCGGTGGCGCGGTTTGCTGCCGGGAACGCCATGCCGTGGGCGGTCTCCAGCGCCTTGCTCAGTGCCTTTTCCTGACCCTTGAAGGGCGCCACAGCCCACATACTGCCGGGGTGTTCCTCGGTCAGGCTCAAACCGCCGATGGTTGCCGGAACCAGCCCCTCACAGGGGCTTTTTGCAATCAGTTCAGCCACGGGCACGCCCTCCCTCAGGGTCAAAGAACACAGGCGAGACAACCTCGCACAGGGTATCGACGCCGCGCATATGGTCGACCAGGCGCACGGTCTCGCCAATCCGCTCCAGCCCCTCTTTCAGGAAAGCCAAGCCAATCGGATACCCCAGCGTCGGCGAATACCCGGCCGAGGTCACATAGCCCTGGTCATAAATCCGCTCCACCGGGTCGCCCGGCGTGAACAGATGCGCCCCGGCGGTGATCTCCTTGGCCGCACCCACGGGTTTCAAGCCCACCAGACGCATCCGGTCCTCGGCCATCAGGCCCTCGCGGGTGGACATCGCCTTGCCCAGGAAGGCCTTCTTCTTGGACATCATTCCCTGCAGGCCCAGGTCAAAGGCCGTCACCGTGCCATTGATCTCAGCATGGGTAATCAACCCCTTCTCGATCCGCAGAACGTTCAGCGCCTCCATCCCATAGGCACCGCCGCCCATCGCCTCGGCCCGCTTCAGCAGCTCGCGGAACAGGCTCTCGCCATAGCGCGCGGGCACGGCCACCTCATAGGCATGCTCGCCCGAGAAGGAGATCCGGAACAGCCGCCCCTTGACGCCCAGCACGGTCGCTTCGCCGCAGCCCATGAAGGGCCAGGTCTCGCCGTTCACGTCCTCGTCCAGCAGCCCGTTCAGCAGCTCCTGCGACTTGGGGCCGGCGACGGCAAACTGCGCCCATTGCTCGGTCACCGAGGTAAAGCGGACATCCCATTCCGGGCACAGCGCCTGAGAGACGAACTCCATATGCGCCATCACCTGCCCTGCTGCGGCGGTGGTGGTGGTCATCACGAAATGGTTCTCGCCCAGCCGCGCGGTGGTGCCGTCGTCCATGACAAAGCCATCCTCACGCAGCATCAGCCCATAGCGGACCTTGCCCACCTTCAGTGTGCTGAAGGTGTTGGTGTAGAGGAAGTCGAGGAACTTGCCCGCGTCGGCACCCTGGATGTCGATCTTGCCCAGGGTTGAAACATCGCAGATGCCAACTGCCTTGCGCACCAGCGTGACCTCGCGGTCGCAGGACTGACGCCAGTTGGTTTCGCCCTGTTTCGGGAAATAGGCAGCGCGGTACCACAGGCCGACCTCCAGCTGATGCGCCCCGCGGGTGTCAGCCTCGCCGTGCGAAGTCAGGAAGCGCTGCGGCTTGAAGCCCTCATCCGTGGCCCCCGCCCCCATCGCACCGATGGACACCGGCACAAACGGCGGGCGGAAGGTGGTGGTGCCGGTCTCGGGGATTGTCCGCCCGGTTGCATCCGCCAGCACCGCCAGCGCGGCGACGTTGGAGTTCTTGCCCTGATCCGTCGCCATGCCCTGGGTGGTATAGCGTTTCATATGCTCGACTGAGCGGAAGTTCTCCACCGCTGCCTGTTTCACATCCTTGACGGTTACGTCGTTCTGGAAGTCGAGCCAAGCGCGCCCCTTGCCCGGCACCGCCCACAGCGCGGCGATGCGGTAGGGATCGTCCTCAGCCTCCGGCAGATCGGCGGCAGCAGGTTTCAGGCCCAGCGCCTCCAGCACCTTCGCCGCGGCCTCCGCGCCTTCGCGCATTGCGCCTGCGGAGGAGAAAGTGCCGTTGCAGGCGCCGGCTGTGACCATGCCGGGCACGGCGCCATCCGCCGGCACAAAGGCCAGCGCCTCACGCTTCCAAACAGGCCGGCTGTTCAAATGGCAGGTCAGATGCACCGAGGGGTTCCAGCCGCCGGACATCGCCAGGCAATCGGTCTGGATCTTCTCCTCGCCCTTGACCGAGCGCACGGTGATGCTCTCCAGCCGCTGGCGGCCGGCGGAGCCGCAAACTTGCGCGCCCTTGATCACCTGATAAGGTCCGCCATCCGGCGCCTCATGGCGGCTGTCGATCACCGCCGCGATATGCACGCCAGCGTCATGCAGGTCGCGCGCTGTGCGGTGCGCCTGATCGTTACTGGCAAAGACCGTGACCCGCTCGCCGGGCGCCACGCCCCAGCGGTTCAGATAGGCTCGCACCGCGCCCGCCATCATAATGCCGGGCCGGTCGTTGTCGCGGAAGGCCACCGGGCGCTCGATGGCGCCCGCCGCCAGCACCGCGTGTTTGGCCGCAATCCGCCAGAAGCATTCGCGCGGCAGATGGCTGCCCTTCAGCGAATGGCGCCGCGGCAAGTGGTGCGAGACCCGCTCCAGCGCGCCATAGGTGCCCTGGTCATACGCGCCGGTGACGGCGGTGCGGGCCATCAGCCGCACATTGTCCATCGCCTCCAGCTCCGCCAGCACCTCCGCAGCCCATTCATGCCCTGGCTTGCCGCCGATCTCCTCGCGCTCCGCCAAAAGACGCCCGCCCATGCGGCTGTCTTCCTCGGCCAGGATCACATCAGCCCCGGCCCGGCCCGCGGTCAGTGCCGCCATCAGCCCGGCGGGGCCGGAGCCGATCACCAGCACATCGCAGAAGGCAAAGGCCTTCTCGTAAGTGTCGTGATCCGCCTCGCCCGACAGCGCGCCAAGGCCTGCCGCATTGCGGATCAGCGGCTCATAGACTTTCTCCCAGAACGCCGCCGGCCACATGAAGGTCTTGTAATAGAACCCCGCACCAAAGAATGGCGCCGCCAAGTCATTCAGCGCCATCACATCGCGCTCAACCGAGGGCCAGCAGTTCTGGCTGCGCGCCTCCAGCCCCTCGAACAGCTCCTGCTGGGTGGCGCGCACGTTCGGATCCTGCTGGCCGCCGGTGCCGATGGTCACCAGCGCGTTCGGCTCCTCGCTGCCCGCTGTCAGCACCCCGCGCGGGCGATGATACTTGAACGAGCGCCCGACCAGATGCACACCGTTGGCCAGCAGCGCCGCCGCCAGCGTGTCGCCCTCCAGCCCCATCATGTGGCGGCCGTTGAAGGCAAAGGTGATCGGCTTGGCGCCCTGGTTCAGCCCTTTTCCGGGAAGTCTCATTTCTCACCTCCCAGCCCGGCCTCGGAGGCCAGCTGCACCGCCAAAATCTCGTGGGTCGCGGTATCCCGGGTCACCTTAAGCCAGGAATTGCAGCCCATCTCGTGATACCAAAGCTCGTCCAGCGGCCCGGCCGGGTTCTCCCGCAGGTTCACATATTCATGCCAGGCATCCAGATCCGCGCCCTCCGCCGGGCGCACCAGCGCGGCACCTTTGTAATAGAATTCGCGGCGGTCCCTCTCACCGCAGAGCGGACAGGTAATTCTCATGACCGGCGCTCCTTCATCTTTCTGAAAATACTCCGGGGGTGAGGCCGCAAGGCCGAGGAGGCAGCGCCCCCTGCCGCGGCAGGCACATACTCAGTGCAGGTTATGCTGCGCACCGGTCCCCTCCTCATCCATCAGGCCCACGCCGCTGCGGAAACGGTCGAGCTTGAACTTCGTGGCCGCCCCATGCGGGCGGTCCGTTGCGATCAGATGCGCGTAAACGCTGCCCGAGCCCGGCGTCGCCTTGAACCCGCCGTAGCACCAGCCGCAGTTCAGATAGAGGCCCTCGATCGGCGAATGGTCGATGATCGGGGAGCCGTCCGGGGTCATGTCCATAATGCCGCCCCAGCTGCGCAGAAGACGCGCCTTGCTGACCGCCGGCACCATTGCCACAAAACTCTCCATCGTGTGCTCCACCATCGGCAGGTTCCCCCGCGCGGCGTAAGAACTGTAGAAATCCAGGTAGCTGCCAAAGACCAGCCCGCCCTTGTCAGACTGGCTGATGTAGAGATGCCCCTCGGCAAAGGTGATCACGTGGTCCACGATGGGCTTCAGCCCCTCGGAGACGAAGGCCTGCAGCACATGGCTTTCGATCGGCAGCGTCAGCCCCGCCATCGCCGCTACCTGGCCGGAGCGGCCCGCGGCAGCCAGCGCCACTTTCTTGGCGCGGATGGGCCCGCGGGCAGTCTGCACCCCCACCACCTTGCCGTTCTCGACGTCGATGCCGGTGACTTCGCAATTCTGGATCAGATCCACCCCGCGCATGTCCGCGCCGCGGGCATAACCCCAGGCCACCGCATCGTGGCGCGCGGTGCCCGCCCGGCGCTGCATCAGCCCCCCCATGATCGGGAAGCGGTTGCTGTCAAAATTCAGGAACGGCGCCAGCTGGCGCACCTGCTCGCGGCTCAGGATCTCGGCATCGTCGCCCTGGTTGACGATCGAGTTGCCGCGGCGCACTGCGGCGTCGCGCTGGCCGTCATTGTGGAACAGGTTGATGATGCCGCGCTGGGACATCATCGCGTTATAGTTCAGGTCCTGCTCCATGGTTTCCCACAGTTTCAGAGAGTGGGAGTAGAATTCCGAGTTGCCCGGCAGATAGTAGTTGGCGCGCACGATGGTGGTGTTGCGCCCCACGTTGCCGCCGCCGAGATAGCCCTTTTCCAGCACCGCGACATTGGTGATGCCGTGCTCCTGGGCCAGGTAATAGGCGGTTGCCAGCCCGTGGCCGCCGCCGCCGATGATCACCACATCATATTCGGATTTGGGTTCAGGATCCCGCCAATGGGGCGTCCACCCCTTGTTTCCGGTGAGCCCCTCCCGGAGCACACGCCAGCCCGAAAACCGCATGTCGTCCCTCCCCGTCAAATCACTTCCGCCACCCGGGAAAATTTGTTCCGGGTCTTGGCGGCATTGCTACCCGCTTTCGCGTGCTGCTCCTAGCCCCAAGGCTCAATTAGCGGCACTTCAGCACGGCTTTGCCGCAAGTCACACGAACTGAGCACTTGTGTCTAGTGCTAATTGCGACGGGTTTTGACGTAATGCGGGACCGGCTCGAAAAAACGGGGCGGAGAGTTTCCCCTCCACCCCGCAGCTGCAATGCAGACCCGCGCCTGTTTACAGACCTTTGGCGTGGTAGCTCTTGGCGACCTTGTCGATCGAGACCAGATAGGCAGCGGTGCGCAGGTCGGTCACGTCGTCCCGGCTGTGCCAGACTTCCCGCATCGACTGATAGGCCGCCCGCATGGTGTCATCCAGGCCGGACCGCACCAGTTCCAGCTCGCCCGCGCCTTTCAGGTACTTGTCCTTGAAGTCCGGCGACATCGACCAGGTATTGCCCATCACGTCATCCAGCCGCTGCAATTCGTCGATAACCAGCTGGTGGCGCGCCTCTTCCTGACGGCGCTGCATGCGGCCGAACCGGATGTGGCTCAGGTTCTTAACCCACTCGAAGTAGGAGACAGTCACACCGCCCGCGTTGGCGAACATATCGGGGATGATCACGCAGCCCTTCTTGCGCAGGATCTCATCCGCACCTGCGGTCACCGGGCCGTTTGCGGCCTCGATGATCAGCGGCGCCTTGACGCGTTCGGCGTTGGAGAGGTTGATCACCCCCTCCAGAGCCGCCGGGATCAGGATATCGCACTCTTCCTCCAGCAGCACGGTGCCATCTTCGACATACTGCGCATCCGGGTAACCCGACACGCCGCCGTGCTTGACGATCCAGTTGCGCACCGCCTCAACATCCAGGCCGTCAGCGCTGTGCAGCCCGCCGTCCCGTTCGATGATGCCGGTAATCAGCGAGCCATCTTCTTCGGACAGGAACTTGGCAGCGTGATACCCCACGTTGCCGAGCCCCTGAACAATGATCCGCTTGCCACCCAGTTTCCCGGACAGACCGGCTGCAGCCTTGTCTTCCTCATAACGGAAGAACTCGCGCAGGGCGTATTGCACGCCGCGGCCGGTTGCCTCGACACGGCCGGAAATGCCGCCCGCGTTCAGCGGTTTGCCGGTGACGCAGGCCTTGGCGTTGATGTCGGTGGTATTCATCCGCGCATACTGGTCTGCAATCCAGGCCATCTCGCGCTCGCCGGTGCCCATGTCAGGCGCGGGCACGTTCTGCGACGGGTTGATAAGGTCGCGCTTGGCAAGCTCATAGGCAAAGCGCCGGGTGATCAGCTCCAGCTCATGCTCCTCGTACTCACGCGGATCGATGCACAAGCCGCCTTTTGAACCGCCGAACGGAGCCTCCACCAGCGCGCATTTGTAGGTCATCAGCGCCGCCAGCGCCTCCACCTCGTCCTGGTTCACGGCCGGAGAGTAGCGGATGCCGCCCTTCACGGGCTCCATATGCTCAGAATGCACCGACCGGTAACCGGTGAAGGTGTGCATGGCGCCGCGCAGGCGCACGCCGAAGCGCACCACATAGGTCGCGTTGCAAACTCTGATCTTCTCCTCCAGCCCCGGCGGCAGGTCCATCAGTTTCACTGCCCGGTTAAACATCAGGTCCACGCTCTCGCGGAAGCTCGGCTCTGTGCGGCTGCTCATGAAAAATTTCTCCGTGCTCAAACATCGACTCGCTGCCGATGATGCTCTCACTCTATGCAGAGTTATCTGGGGAGTGCGACCTTTTTGACCATTTGCGGCCCAAAAGAATCATTTCCCGGCATATGACGGGCGATTCGCTATTTCTGGGGAGGGGATTGTCCGCCCCTGCGCCACAACCCCGCGGAATCACATAAGATTGGAATTCCGAGTCAAAACAATCCAAGGCAATTCGGCCAATTCCCGCCGCATTTCCGCCAACTTTACCAAGCAATAATTAATGGAATTCCGCTGCAGAAGCCGAGCTGGCCTGTTCCCCAGCCGGAAGGGGGTATTTAGATGAGTATGCACCACAAGAATTCTACTGCGCTGAGCAATCCGCTCATGCTGCGCTGTTTAGGCAAGGTGAAGTCCTTCCTGCGGGAAGAGGATGGCGTATTGGCAAAGCCGATGATCGCCACCTTGTTTCTCATGCTTGCCATCGGCGGCATCGGCGTCGATCTGATGCGGATGGAGCGCGACCGCACCACCCTGCAATACACGCTCGACCGGGCCGTGCTGGCAGCTGCCGACCTTGATCAGGTGCTGGAACCGGAAGCCGTCGTGCAGGACTACCTCAGCAAGGCAGGCCTCAGCGACTACTACAGCACACCGTCAGTTCAGGAGTCGCTGGGCTACAAAAGTGTTGAAAGCACCGTCAACGCGATGTTCCCGACCCATCTGGCAAAATTCGCCGGTCTCGACGACCTGCCGATCTATGCCAATTCGCGCGCAGAGGAGAGCATCGACGGCGTCGAAATCTCAATGGTTCTAGACGTCTCAGGCTCCATGAGATCCAACAACCGGCTGACCAACCTCAAGATCGCGGCGAAAGACTTCATCGACACGATGGTCGCCAACACAACCGATGGCAAGATGTCGATTTCCATCGTGCCTTATGCCACCCAGGTCTCGGTGCCGGAAGATCTGTACAACCAATACAATATCTCCACTCCGGGTGACACGATCTACTCCCGCTGCGTCAATTTCGCAGCCTCGGATTTCGATTCCGCGTCCCTGTCTCAGACTGAAGAGCTGGAAGGCACCATGCACTTCACGCCCTGGGACAGCACCAGCCGTGACAACCGGACCTATTACTCCAGCCCCAGACTGGTGAGCACTCCGGTTTGCGAAGACGATCCCACCCGGGAGATACTGCCGTTCCAAAAGGATGCCACGGTTCTCAAGAACTACATCGATAGCTTCTGGGGCGGCGGCAACACCTCCATCGACATCGGCATGAAATGGGGCACGACCCTGCTTGACCCCTCTGCCCGGCCCGCCATCAATGCGTTGACCACGGGTTCAGAGGCTTCAGTGCCGGATGATTTCGCGGCCCGTCCTTCGGACTACACAGACGCGGATACCGTGAAAGTCATCGTGCTGATGACCGACGGTCAGAACACATCGCAATACTACGTCGAAAGCGATCACCGCGAAGGTGACTCAAACGTCTGGTACGACGCTGCTTCCGAGCGTTATTCGACTTACAACCCGTCGAGCGGGAAGTACTACTGGCATGATGTCTCCTCCTATTGGAAAGACGAGCCGTACGGTGACAATCCGCAACGGCTAAGCTATCCGGACCTGTTCGCCTACACGTCGCTGAAATACCTTTACTACAATCTCTACCGCGACTGGATGGGCACCAGCTCTGCCCGCAGTGCCTGGTACTACGGCGTCTACGACTATTACGGCAACTCGACCAAGAATGCGCGCACCCGCAGCATTTGCCAGGCCGCCAAGGACCAGGGGATTATCGTCTATACCATCGGGTTCGAAGCCCCCAGCAACGGGGTAGCTGTACTGCAGGATTGCGCAAGCTCCGACTCCCATTACTTCGACGTTAACGGGCTTGAGATCAGCGACGCGTTCGCATCGATTGCAACGTCCATCCGCCAGCTGAGGTTGACCCAATGATTAGACGCATGACACGAAACCTGCGCCAGTTCCGGGCGCGTGATGACGGCAATGCCTCGCTGGAATTCGCACTCGTCATCCCCGCCTTCCTGCTGATCCTTATGACGACAGTAGAACTGGGGCTGATCAACCTGCGCCATTCGCAGCTGGAACGGGCACTCGACCAGACAGTCCGCGACATCCGGCTGACAACGGGTGCCAACCCGCAGCATGACGAATTGCGCGACGAAGTTTGCGACCGCTCAGGCTTCATCGACGATTGCAGCACATCGCTGCGCCTGGAGATGGTGCAAGTCGACCCGTTCAACTGGACGCCGATCAGCTCGACAGCAGACTGCGTTAACCGCATCGAGGATGTCCAGCCTGTCCGGAACTTCGTTAACGGCCAATCGAACGAGCTGATGCTGATCCGCGCCTGCATGAAGTTCAAGCCGCTGTTCCCAGCTTGGGGCCTGGGCGACAGCATGGCCAAGGATGAGGACGGCCGTATCGCCCTGACCGCGACATCTGCATTTGTTCAGGAACCGAGGTGACCCATGCTGACTGCTCTTACACACATCCTGCCCGGGCGTCTGCGCACCTTTCTGCGCCGCACTGACGGCAACGTCTCAATCGAGTTTGCGCTTTATGCTCCGCTCCTGCTCGCAGTATTCGCCGCAATCTATACCTTCTTCGACGCGTTCCGCCGCGACAGCGTCAATCTGAAGGCGGCCTATACGATCTCCGACCTGATTTCCCGTGAGACCACGGCGATCAACGACAATTACCTCGACAGCATGTACGAGATGGTCAAGCTGCTGATCCGTGAGGACACGCAGCTGGGTCTTCGGGTGTCGGTGGTGCACTGGGACGAAGGTGATGCCAAGTATTACGTTGACTGGTCCGAAGTACGCGGCACCTCGAACACCAGTTGGACCGACGGCACGATCAACACGGTTTCAGGCCAACTGCCGGAGATGCCGGATCAAGAGCGGGTAATCCTGGTGGAAACCTTCAACGAAATGGAACCGTTCTTTGATGTCGGCCTGCCTACACTCAACCTGGACAACTTCGTCTTCACCCGTCCGCGCTTTGCTCCGCTGGTTGCCTTTGAAGGAAGCGCCACCGGCACCGGCAGCCACGACGACGACACCGGCGGCACTGACTAAAAGCCGGTTTTAGAAGAAATTGAGAAAGGCTCACTGGCCGCGCTGCACCAGCATCGCGGCCAGTATTTCCGACATCGCCTTGCCCTGCGATCCCGGTGTCACTCCGCCAATGCCGATCCGGCGGCCCGACCGCCACCACAGTCCCGGCATCCAGGCTCTGCCGCCTGGCGTGCCGGTTCGGATCAGAAAGCCGTTGGACGGTTTGAAGGCAAAAAAGCCGCGGTCGATGGTTTCGATATCCTCCACCCGCGCAATCACCTGCCCGTCAGAACAGCGCAACTCCTCCGCCGTCAGTTCGATCCGGTGCACAGTGGCCTGCCACATCCGCACCGCCAGCCACAGCGCGGCGCCGCCAACCACCACCAGAAACACCAGCCAGGCCGGCGAGGGTGGCGCCGCAATTGCCACGTAGACCAGCAGGCAGCCGGTCAGCCCCAGCATCGCCGTCCCCATCACGCGCCGCCCGGCCGAGGCCTCGATCGTGGCCAGAACTTCCTTGCTCATCCGCTGCTCCTCTTTGCTGCCTTGCCGGGCATAGACCGGTTTCACCAAAGAAAACAGCCCCCGGCGCACCGGGGGCTGATTGCAGCCAGCAGTTCGGGGAAACTTATTCCGCAGCAGCGCGGCGCACGACCACCTCGTATCCCGGCTCTTCCGGCTCGTCGTCGATCAGTTCCTGCGGGAAGCCCGGCGCGGTGATCGACAGGCCGGTGGCCTCTTCCAGGCGCTCGATCATCCGGTCGGACTGCGCCCGCTCGCCATAGCGGCGCTGGCCGTCCTTCATCATCTCGATCATCAGCGGCGACAGCTCCAGCGGCACGTTGTGGCGGTCAGCCAGGGTCTGGAACAGGCCGATGTCCTTCATCACCAGATCCATGGTGAAGTTCACATCCCGTGAGCCGGACAGGATCAGCTGGCTTTCGGTCTCATGCGCAAAGGACGTGCCCGACGACATCGAGATCGCCTCGAACGTCATGCCCAGATCCATGCCGCAGGCCTTCATCACCGTGAGTGCTTCCATAACCGCCAGCAGGTTCATGTTGGCCAGGTAGTTGGTCATCACCTTCAGGGTCGAGGAATTGCCGATCTCCCCCACATGCAGAATGCGGCGGCCCATGGTGGTCAGGATCGGCAGGATGCGGTCGAAGGTGGCGCGCTCGCAGCCTGCGTAGATCGAGATGTTGCCGGTGCCAGCCCGGTGGCAGCCGCCCGATACCGGACAGTCCACCGGTTCGCCGCCGCGTTCAACGATCAGGGCGCCCAGGCGTTTCACCTCTTCCACGTCGGTGGTGGACATCTCCATCCAGATTTTGCCGGGCTTCACATGCGGCAGCATTTCGGTGACAACCGCATCGGACGCCGCCGGGCTTGGCAGGCACGTGATCACCGCATCGCAATCCTGCATCATCTGCGACGGGGTGCCGCCCGCCTTGGCACCGCGCTCCACAAAGGTCTGCACCAGATCCGCGTCCAGGTCGTGCACGGTCACATCCAGACCGTTGCGCACCAGGCTGCCCGCCAGCTTGCCGCCGACGTTGCCAAGGCCGATGAAGCCGACTTTCATGTCCGTTTTCATGTCCCGTTTCTCCTCCCGGGGTAATCGCTTGGGAAATGGCTAGCTTGACCCAAGCCAAAACAAAAACGAATAATAACGCGACCTGACCCCAAGAATTTTTGCAACGTAAATGTCTGATCTGCCCAACCTCGTCTGGCTGCGCGCCTTTGAGGCCGCCGCCCGCCTGCAGAGCTTCACCGCCGCCGCCGAGGAGCTGGGGCTGACCCAGGCCGCGGTCAGCCATCAGGTGCGCAGCCTGGAAAAGAGCTTTGGCATCACCCTGTTCCTGCGCCGGTCGCGGCATCTGGAGCTGACGCAGCTGGGTCACGCCTACTACCCTTCGGTGGCACAGGCGCTGACCGATATCGCCTATTCCACCCGCGGTTTACTGGGGCATGCGCAGACCCGGACCGTGACCTTGCGGGCGCCGGTCTCCACTGCTGTGCTGTGGGTGGCCCCGCGGCTGGGCGCGTTTCACGCTTCCCACCCACATATCCGCATTCGATTGATTTCAGCCGTCTGGGCTGACAGCACCCAGGACGAGGACGTGGATATCGACCTGCGGCTTGGCCCGTCAGGCTGGTTCGACCGCCGCGCGCATCTGCTGGCCACCGAAAGCGTCATTCCCGTGGCCCAGCCGCAGCTGGCAGCAGAGCTGTATTCTGTGGACCACCTGTTCGGCCAGACTCTGATTCACATTCACGGCTATCAGGACCATTGGCTGCGCCTGTCTGAGCAGGAGGGCATGCCGCTCAGAGACCGCACCGCGCCGCTTTATGTCGACACCTCCTTGGCGGCGATCGAAATGGCTGCCTCCGGCGCCGGTGTCGCCATGCTGATGCGCCGCTATGCCGAACTGCCGTTGTCGCTGGGGCGGCTGGCGCCAGTGCTGGACGCCGAGATTCCCATGGGACAGGGCCACTATCTGATGCCCGCCGCCGGCGAGGCCCCCAACAGCGCTGAGGTCGCCATGGTGCGCGACTGGGTGGTCTCCTTGTTCTGTTGAGAAAGCGGCCCAGCACATCTTGCCCGGCGACCGGGTGCCGGATACCGTCCGGCCATGCCCTGGCCCCAGAACACCCCGCCCCAGCGTGACGGCGATGCAGCCGCAGGGATCGAAGTCACCGATGATTTCGAGCGGTTCCCGCAGCGCAACGACATCTTCACCCGCGCCTTCTGGGATGAGCGGGTAAAGTCCAAGCATACCGCCAAGTTCTTTTCCTCCTACCGTATGGAAGCCGCACCCCGACGCGGCGACGGGTTCACCCAGCGCGATTTTGCCCTGCGCAACGCGGCCTGGCTGATCTCCGACGTGGTTTCCTCCCGCCGCGCGCAGGACGGCATCCGCGAGGGATTCCAGGCCGCCATCCGCCCTGACACGCCAGTGGCCAAGGACCGGCTGGAGATTGGCGACCCCGCCAGAATGTCCGCCGAGGTCAAACGCATCGCCAATTTCTTTGGCGCCGATCTTTGCGGCATCACTGATCTGGACGAGCGCTGGCTCTACACGTCCAGGGTCGATGCCCGCGACATGTCGGAAGCACCGCATGACCTGCCCGAGGGGCTGACCAGCGTGATCGTGCTGGGGCATGAAATGGACAAGGAACTGGTCGCCACCTACCCCTCCGCCCTGGCGGGGGCGGCGACGGGGCGGGAGTACAGCCACGAGGCTTCCATCGTGATGCAGCTGGCGGCCTATATCCGCAACCTGGGCTATGAGGCGGTGCCGTCGATGAACGATACCGGCCTCGTCATCCCCTATGCGGTCAAGGCTGGCCTCGGCGAATACGCCCGCAACCAGATGGTGATCACCCCAGAATTCGGGCCGCGCCTCAGGTTTTCAAAAATCTTCACCAGCCTGCCGTTGGCCCACGACTCCCCGCAGCCGCTGGGGGTGAGGGCGTTCTGCGATATCTGCACCAAATGCGCCGACGCCTGCCCGGTGAAGGCGCTGCCCTACGGTCCGCCCTCGACGGAAACTGCCAATGCCTCAGCGATCAAGGGGGTCCGGAAATGGACCTCGGACGCCGAGAAATGCTTTTCCTTCTGGGCCAAGATGGCCTCTGACTGCGCCATCTGCATGCGGGTCTGCCCGTTCAACCGCGACTATTCCAGGCGGCGCAACCGGCTGTGGCTGAAGCTGGCGCTTGGCCCGCTGCGCAAGCTCGCACTGCGGCTGGCAGGGAAACACGGGCAGCGGCGCAAACCGGCGGAGTGGTGGAACGAAGCCTGAAAACATTGCACGGACCGCGCCTGCCTGCCCGCCCGGCAGGCACCGCCTTTTGACGAATTCCCAGACCGCGCTCACTCCAGCGCAACCGCAAATACCTCCTCCGGTGCCTGCAGCCCCTTCAGCCGCTGTTCTCCCAGCGACCGCCCCACAAGTCCCGCCCGCTGCCGGAACTCGGACGACACCAGCAAACGCTCATTCTTAGCACCGCACAGCTCCGCCACCCGCGCCGCCAGGTTCACGTCGCGGCCAATCACCGTGTAATCCAGCCGCATCCCCGACCCCACGTTGCCGAACGCCACCTCGCCGAAGTGCAGCGCAGCGCCAACCTCGAACTGCGGCTGGCCCGAACGGGCGGCAACCCGCGCCAGGCCTTCACGGGCGGCGGCCAGTGCTTGGGCACAGGTCTGAGCCCAGTCCTCCCCGGCGCGGAACACCGCCAGGATGCCATCGCCGATCAGTTTCAGCACCTCGCCGCCCGCCGCCTCCACCGGCGGCACGATGCAGTCGTAATAGGCATTGAGCAGGCCGGTCGCCTGTTCCGCGCTCATTCCTGCGGTCAGTTCGGTAAAGCGGCGCATGTCTGCGAACAGGATGGCGGAGCGGATCCGCATCACCTCGCCCCGGTGCACGTCACCAGACAGGATCCGCCGCTGCGGCTCCTCGCCGACGTAGATCCGCAGAACTTCCTTCATGGTGCGGGCGGTGGACAGCACCTCCTGACAGGCGGCCAGTGCCGGAAACACCGCCCGCAGGAAACGGATATCCTCGTCAGAAAACCCTTCCGGTGACTGGGTGGCAAAGCTGAAGATGCCTGCCGTGCCGATCCCCATGAACACCGGCGCCATTATGTAATGGGTGTACCCCTCCGCCTTCAGGTCCGGGACGATGCCATAGCGATCGTCCGGCGTGTCCGGCAGCCACAGGATCACCCATTCGCCGGTGCTGTGCACATCGGCAGCGGGGGAGCGCGCATAGCCATCGCCGCTGTCCTCGTTGAAGGGAAACAATTCGCTGCGGGTGCCCTTCCCGTGTTCCCAGAAGCGGGCGCTGGCCACCGCCTCGGCATGCAGCAGCTGCACGATGGAGGCGGCCCGCTGCAGCGGCACCCCGACCGCACGGATCAGGCTGCACATCTTCTCCAGCACCTGATCCGGATCCACGGCGGAGCGCCCGTGCTCCAGCATGTAGGAGATCAGCCGCAAGGCGCCCTGCAGGCGGTCCGGCGGCAGCTGCAGCAGGGGATCGGGAGCTTGTGTCATCTGCTCAGGCTACCCCGCACGCACTGCGCCCGGCAACGGCAATGCTCCCGCCCGTCCTGAGGACCTGCGGCACCGCGCCCCGTTGGGCCGGGCAGCCCTTCGGGCTGCGGAGGGCGTCTGTTCACCTGCGCACAGTCCGCGTGTCCGGCGACAGGTTTCACGGTGGCGGCGCACATCCTATCTTAGCCGCAGTCAACGTTTACAGGAGGCATTGAGATGTCCCTCAGACCCATTCTCGAAACCCGCGCTGCCCAGCCCCACACCGAGGGCGCCGGCGTCAAGCTGCACCGCGCCTTCGGCTTCCAGGATCCGTCGGAGCTGGACCCGTTCCTGCTGTTCGACGACTTCCGCAACGAAAACCCGGAGGACTACCTGCGCGGCTTCCCCTGGCACCCGCACCGCGGCATCGAGACCATCACCTATGTGCTGGCCGGTTCCGTGGAACATGGCGACTCGCTGGGCAATGCGGGCACTTTGGGTGCGGGCGACGTGCAGTGGATGACCGCCGGGTCCGGCATTCTGCACCAGGAAATGCCCACGGGCAACGCCAAGGGCCAGATGCACGGCTTCCAGCTGTGGGGCAACCTGCCCGCCAGCCAGAAGATGACCGCGCCGCGCTATCAGGACATCAAGGGCACCGACATCCCCGAGATCATCGACGACGACGGCACCCGGGTGAAAGTGATTGCCGGCGATTTCTGGGGCAAGCGCGGCCTGGTCGACGGCATCGCCGCCGACCCGCAGTACTTGGACGTTCACGTTCCCGCTGGCGTCAAAAAGTCCCTGCCGATCGACACCTACCGCCGCGCCTTTGCCTATGTGTTCGAGGGCGAGGCTGCGTTTGCCGATGCCTCAGCCCCGCAAGGCGTGCTGCTGGAGAAAGAGGTCGCAGGCCAGGAGGTCAACATCCGCGATCTGTCCGGCGACCGCACCCTGATCCGTTTCGGCACCGGCGACGAGATCACCGTGCAGGCGGGCCCCCAAGGCGTGCGCTTCCTGCTGATCGCCGGCGCGCCGATCAATGAGCCGGTGGCCTGGCACGGGCCAATCGTGATGAACACGCAGGAGCAGCTGCACCAAGCCTTCCGCGACCTGCGTAACGGGACGTTTATCAAGCCCGCGCACTAACCGGATCGCCTGCCAATCGGCGCCACTGATGTGCTATACTCCCCCTGTCCAGTAACCGATGGGGGGAGTGATGATCATCCGGGTGTTCCGTGCCACCGTCCGCGACGACAAGATTCAGGATTTCAAGAATTTTCTGACTGATACCGCGGTGCCGCATGTGCGCCGCCAGCCCGGGCTTGTGTCGGTGACCGCCGGGCTGCCGCGGCCCGAGTCTCCCGCCACATTCTGTGTGGTGATGGTCTGGGAAAGCGTCGAGGCGCTGCAGGCCTTCGCAGGCGAGGACTGGGAGCAGCCGCATGTGCTGCCCGAAGAGGACCCGATGGTGCTGAGCCGCCAGATCGATCACTACGACATGATCGGGCTGCTGAGCTGACCCGGGCTTCAGCCGCCTTCAGCCCAGCTGTAGACAATCTCCTCACCGGCGCGCTTTGGCGAAAAACCAGCTTTTTCCAGAACCCTTGCGGAGGCCGCGTTCTCCCGCATGACACCACCGGACAAGGTGATGCCGCTGCCGCGGAAATACGCCTGCAAGCCGCTGATGAGCTCGCTCGCCAGGCCCTGCCCCCAGGCATCCTCGGCAAACAGATAGCCAAGGTTGCGGGTTTTGCTGCCGTCCTCAGGATAAGACAGGATGACCAGCCCGATACCCTCACCTGCCGTATTGCTCAATGCCACCGCTTCGGCCTGCTGCGACACCGCTTGCAGAAAGGCCTGCCGCGCGCCGTGGTCCTGCGCCGTCTGAAACCCGGCAGGCAGCCACTGCACCACCTTCGGGGCAAACAGCCCCGCCAGCTCCACTGCCGTCAGATCCTGCCACGGCGCCGCCTGAAGCCGCTTGGTTTTCAGCTCTAGCAGACTCATGTGCTGACCGCCTTTTCCACCATGCCCCAATAGACCCGCTCCACCTCGTCCAGCGACAGCCGGCCTTCAGAGCGGTACCAGGTGTTGACCCCATTCAGCATCGCAATCACCGCCAGTGTCGCGATCTTGGTGTCGGGAATGGCAAACTCACCCTGCTCCACACCTTCCTTCAGGATCCCTTCCACCCCGTTCTCGTAATCCCGGCGCAGCGATTCGATGACGGTGAAATTCTCCTCCGTCAGGTTGCGCAGTTCCATATAGGCGATGAACACCGCATCCGGGCGCTCCAGGTGAAAGCGGATGTGAAAGCCGGTGAACGCGCGCAGCCGCTCCAGCGCGCTTTCCGCCCGCGGCACCGCGTCCCAGGCGGCCTGCAGCTCTTCCATGTGGCTGGACATCAGGCTGAACAGCAGGCTCTGCTTGTCCGGCGTGTAATTGTAGAGCGCTCCGGCCTGCACCCCGACCTCCTTGGCGATCTGGCGCATTGAGACAGCAGCATAGCCATGCTGCGCAAACAGCCGCAAAGCCGCCTCTCGGATGCGCGGGCCGGTGATATCGGAATGGGAACCTTGGGTACGTGCCATGGGCCGACAATAACTGAACAGATGTTCAGAAAAAAGAGCGAATGCCGCCGGTTCGCTTATCTGTCAGCACACTGCCGCCGGACCATCCCCCGGAAGCTGCGGGAAATCAATTGTGCCAGCCCGCAGGAGCCCCTAAAACCGGTCCTGCAGAGCATGGGGATTGGGCAATGCAGTTTTGCACACGGATCGCACTTATTCTGACGGTGACGGCAGCCGCTGCCTGCACCCGTGTGCCTGAGCTGGAGGACCGGCTGACGCCTGACCTGCGCGGCGCGGATTATCCCCGCCTGCTGCCGCTGGATGACGCGCTGGAGCCGCTGGACCCGCCGCAGCAGGCCAGCCAGGAGCTTCAGGATGAGCTTGATGCCCGCAGCGCCCGCCTGAAACGGCGCGCTGAAGCTGTCAAAAACGCCGAACTCTGACCGCTTCGCGGCATTCCTGCCTGCATCTCTCTGCCTTGTTCCGCAGCGGCGTTGCACGCTTGCGCCGAACCCGCTAAGGCGGGGCGGACAAGTTTCGGACAAAGGACCTCCAGCCATGACAGAACCGCTACGCCTAGGGATTGCAGGCTTGGGCACCGTCGGCATCGGCGTGGTGAAGATCGTCCGCCGCCACGCGGCGCTGCTGGAGGCGAGGACCGGACGCCCTGTCGTGATCTCCGCGGTTTCAGCACGGAATCCGAACAAGAACCGCGGCGTGTCGCTCAAGGACTACGCTTGGGAAAACGACCCGGTGGCGCTGGCCGTGCGCGATGACGTCGATGTGTTTGTCGAGCTGATGGGCGGCCATAACGGCGCTGCCAAGGCCGCGACCGAGGCCGCGCTGGCCGCAGGCAAGGATGTGGTCACTGCCAACAAGGCGCTGCTGGCGGTCCACGGCCAGGAACTGGCGGAACAGGCAGAGGCCGCAGGCCGGGTGATCCGCTTCGAGGCCGCCGTGGCCGGCGGCATCCCGGTGATCAAATCCCTGACCGAAGGCCTGGCCGGCAATGAAATCACCCGCGTCATGGGCGTGATGAACGGCACCTGCAACTACATCCTGACCCAAATGGAGGCCACCGGCCAGGGCTACAACGCCCTGTTCGAGGAATGCGGCCGCCTGGGCTATCTGGAAGCCGACCCGAACCTTGACGTTGGCGGCATCGACGCGGGACACAAACTAGCACTGCTGGCCTCCATCGCCTTCGGCACCAAACCGGCCTTTGAAAAAGTGGAACTGGAAGGCATCCAGCGCATCCAGCTGGAGGATATCCGCGACGCTGCCGACATGGGCTACCGCATCAAGCTCTTGGGCGTGGCACAGCGCTCGCCCCGCGGGCTGGAACAGCGCATGTCGCCCTGCCTGGTGCCGGCCGACTCGCCGCTGGGCCAGCTGGAAGGCGGCACCAACATGGTGGTGATCGAAGGCGACTCCATCGAGCAGGTCGTGCTGCGCGGCCCCGGCGCCGGCGAAGGCCCCACCGCCAGCGCGGTGATGGGCGATATCCTTGACCTCGCCCGTGGCCTGCGCATTGCCACCTTCGGCCAGCCCGCCAGCACCCTGCAGGAAGTGCCCGCCGCCCAAACCGGCCTGCCTGCGCCGTTCTACCTGCGCATGGGGCTGCTGGACAAACCCGGCGCGCTCGCCAAAGTCGCGGCCATTCTGGGCGAGGCCGGCGTGTCGATCGACCGGATGCGCCAGTACAGCCATAAGGCGCCGGTGGCGCCGGTGCTGTTCGTGACGCATAAATGCACCCGCGCCACCCTGGACACGGCGCTTGAGGGCCTTTCCGCCACCGATGTGGTCGACGGCACCCCCGTTGCCCTGCGCATCGAAGAGGTCTGATCCGCGCCAAAGGGGCAAAATCGAGCCTATTTACGCGCCGCGGCAGGGATTTCCTGCCGCAGCAGCGCCTATCGCCCCTTGCGAGCCTGCCCCGCCCCGCGCTATTCGGCTTGGAACGCCCATTCACATCTTTTCCGTTGAGACAGGATTTCCGGTATGACATCGAACACCTCTGACGCGCCCTTTCATGACCGCATGCTGTCGCTGGGCCTTGCCCGCGTTGCCGAGCAGGCCGCGCTGGCCTCTGCCTCGCTGATCGGCCGCGGCGACGAGAAAGCCGCCGACCAGGCCGCCGTCAACGCAATGCGCGAGCAGCTGAACCTGCTGGACATCGCCGGCGTGGTGGTGATCGGCGAAGGCGAGCGTGACGAGGCCCCGATGCTCTACATCGGCGAGGAAGTCGGCACCGGCAACGGCCCCGGCGTTGACATCGCGCTGGACCCGCTGGAAGGCACCACCCTGACCGCCAAGGACATGCCGAACGCGCTGACCGTGATCGCCATGGGCCCGCGCGGCTCCATGCTGCACGCGCCGGACACCTACATGGACAAGCTGGCAGTTGGCCCGGGCTACCCCGAAAACGTGGTTTCGCTGGACATGTCCCCGCGCGAGCGCGTCGAGGCACTGGCCAAGGCCAAGGGCTGCGCGCCGTCCGACATCACCGTCTGCATCCTGGAGCGCCCGCGCCACGAAGCGATGATCGCCGAAGTGCGTGAAACCGGCGCCGCCATCCGTCTGATCACTGACGGCGACGTGGCCGGCGTCATGCATTGCGCCGACAGCGATGTGACCGGCATCGACATGTATATGGGCCAGGGCGGCGCGCCTGAAGGCGTGCTGGCTGCCGCGGCCCTGAAATGCATGGGCGGCCAGATCTTTGGCCGTCTGCTGTTCCGCAACGACGACGAGAAGTCCCGCGCCGCCAAGGCCGGCATCACCGATCTGGACCGCATCTATTCCCGTGACGAGATGGTCACCCAGGACGTGATCTTTGCCGCCACCGGCGTCACCGGCGGCTCGCTGTTGCCCGCCATCAAGCGCACCCCGGGCTGGGTTGAGACCACCACCCTGCTGATGCGTTCCAAGACCGGTTCTGTGCGCCGCATGTCCTACCGCACACCGCTGGAACCGCACCAGAAGTGAACCGGCACTGCGCCTGGGAAGCGGCTTACGCCGCTGCCTCCGGCGGGAATATTTGACCAAAGAAGAAGGGCCGGATCCATTTGGGTCCGGCCTTTACATATGGGGGCAGATGATGAGTTTTCTGGGAGTTGAGCAATCCCTGACCGGGCGCCGCTGGGTCGGTCCGGGGGTTGAGGTGGACCGCGCGTCCGAGATGATGGCGCAGCAAACCGGCCTGCCCCGCTCTGTCTGCCAAGTGCTGGCCCGGCGCGGCGTTCCCGCGATGGAGGCCAAGGGGTTCCTGGAGCCCAGGCTGAAGGAACTGCTGCCCGACCCGCGCGAGATGAAGGACATGGAGGCCGCCGCCGGGCGGTTTCTGGAAGCAGTACGGCGCAAGCAGCGGATCGCTGTCTTTGCCGACTATGACGTCGATGGCGGCAGCTCTGCCGCGCTGCTCTTGGTCTGGCTGCGGCAGATGGGATTGCAGGCGACGCTTTACATCCCCGACCGCATCGACGAGGGTTATGGCCCCAACGTGCCCGCCATGCAGGAACTGGCAGCTGCCCATGAACTGATCATCTGTGTCGACTGCGGCACGCTCAGCCACGAGCCGATTGCCGCGGCCAAAGGCGCCGACGTGATCGTGCTGGACCACCACTTGGGCGGCGAAACGCTGCCCGACTGCGTGGCGGTGGTGAACCCCAACCGGCAGGACGAAAGCGGCGACCTCGGCTATTTCTGTGCCGCCGGCGTGGTGTTCCTGATGCTGGTCGAAGCGGGCCGCCAAATGCGCGAGGCAGGCGCCAAGGGTCCGGATCTGATGGCGCTTCTCGATCTGGTGGCGCTGGCCACCGTGGCGGATGTGGCGCCGCTGATCGGCGCCAACCGGGCTCTGGTGCGCCAGGGGCTCAAGGTGATGGGCGCCCGCAACCGTCCCGGGCTGGTGGCGCTTTCCGATGTCTCCCGCATGGATTCGGCGCCCTCCACCTATCACCTGGGTTTCCTGCTGGGACCACGGGTCAATGCCGGCGGGCGGATCGGCAAGGCCGACCTCGGCGCCCGTCTGCTGTCCACCGACAACCCGCATGAGGCCGCCGCCCTGGCCGAACGGCTGGACGAGTTGAACACGGAACGCCGCGACATTGAAAACGCCGTGCGCGCAGCGGCGCTGGAGCAGGCCGAAGAACGGGGGCTGGAGGCCCCTCTGGTCTGGGCCGCGGGCGAGGGCTGGCACCCCGGCGTGGTCGGCATCGTCGCCTCCCGCCTCAAGGAGGCCGCCAACCGGCCCGCCATCGTGATCGGCTTTGACGGCGAAGAGGGCAAAGGCTCCGGCCGGTCCGTGTCCGGCGTCGACCTCGGTGCCTCGATCCAGCGGCTTGCGGCTGAGGGCCTGCTGGTCAAGGGCGGCGGCCACAAGATGGCGGCGGGCCTCACCGTGATGCGCGATAAACTGGAACCGGCGATGGAGCGCCTGTCCGAACTGCTGGCCAAACAGGGTGCAGGCCAGGGCGGCCCGGCAGACCTGAAGCTTGACGGCGCTCTGATGCCCGGCGCTGCCAATGTGGATCTGATCGAACAGATAGAACAGGCAGGCCCCTTCGGCGCCGGCGCCCCTGCCCCGCGATATGCGCTACCGGACCTGCAGGTGCGCTTTGCCAAGAAAGTGGGCGAAAGCCATCTGAAGCTTTCCCTCAGTGACGGTATGGGCGGCGGCGTGGACGCGATCTGCTTTGGCGCCTTTGACACCGCCTTGGGCCCCCGCCTGCTGGAGCATGGCGGTGCCCGCTTCCATTTCGCCGGACGGCTGGAAATAAACACCTGGGGCGGCCGCCAAAGCCCCCAGCTGCGCCTGGAGGACGCCGCCGAAGCGTGAGAATTCAAGCACTTGCAGCCTGTGGATAAGAAAATGAGCGAATGCGTATTTTTCCTCTTGCGGGTTCCAGCGCTTATAACTAAATACCCGCTCACGCACAGAGTGGCCCGTTCGTCTATCGGTTAGGACGCCAGGTTTTCAACCTGGAAAGAGGGGTTCGATTCCCCTACGGGCTGCCACTTCCCCGCCAGACACAGACAGTCCAGACGCGCTGACAACGCGGCTTTTTGCGTTTGTTTTCAGATAATTAGTCCTGCAGGGCGGCACGCAAAAAATCTTCACATTTCTGCAAATATCCTCTTGCGCCCAGCCGGCGCAATCAGTAAACACCGCCTCACAAACAGAGTGGCCCGTTCGTCTATCGGTTAGGACGCCAGGTTTTCAACCTGGAAAGAGGGGTTCGATTCCCCTACGGGCTGCCACTTTTCTCGAACAAAAGAAAAGACGAATGCACAGCGCAAGGGCGATGTGCGGGCAGCTTCTGATCACTTTCATGCCTTAGAATGCTCGTACCTTGCACGCTTCAGGAAGCTGATGCCAGTGCGTGCGTCGGCCCTGCCTCAGGTGGCCGGGCCGCGCGCTGCGGCTGACTGGGACGGCACCGCAGCCTCTTCACCGGCGCCGCCTGCTTTGTCCATGCCCTCCCGGTAGAAGCAATGCTGCGCCCGGCCGGCACGTTTGGCGGCATACAAGGCCAAGTCCGCCTGATTCAGCAGCACCTGGGCGTCCGGCACTTTTTGCCAGGTGGACAGGGTTGTCCCGGCGCTGGCCGATATCCGGCAGGTCTGACCACCAAAGGGGATCGGCTCTTCCAGCCGCTGGATGAGGCGTTTCGCAATCGCCGCCAGCCTGCCGGTGTCCAGGACGCCCTCAAGAATCATCACAAATTCATCGCCGCCAACCCGGGCAACCGTATCCGACTGGCGGGTGCATTCCACCATCAGGCGCGCGGCCTGCTGCAGCACCGCGTCGCCCGCCGCATGGCCCAGCGTATCATTGACCTGCTTGAAGAAATCCAGGTCCAGATGCATCAGCGCAAACTCGCGGCCGCTGCTGATCAGCCGCGTCAGCACATGATCCATCGCCCGGCGGTTCTTCAAGCCTGTCAGCGTGTCGGTAAAGGCCTGCTCCTCCGCGGCGATCTTGGCCCCCTGCAGCCGCAGGTTCAGCTGCCGCGAGGCCTCCATCGCCGCGGATTTCGCCTCCACCAGATACAGCATTTCGATGGTCAGATCGGTGGGGGAAAAATCCGCGCTGGTCAGATCGTAGTCCCGCACCGCCTCCAGCACGGAAATCCCGAAGGACAGGTTGACGAACGCGCCCTGCCCATCCGGCAGCGGCGTGCACACTCCTTTGAGCCCGGTCTGCGGCGTGTCCCGAAATTGCAGGTGAAGCTTGCTGCCCGCAGCTGCCAGCAGATCCTCCACAGAACGCACCGAGCGCGGCCGCGAAAGATCGAAGATGCGGAAGAACCGCCGCCCTTCCCAATGCAGCCGCGGACGCAGCTTTTTCAGGGTCGGCCCGGCGGACACAATCCGGCCCTTGTTGTCCACGATCACAAACATCGGGCAGATTACATCTGCCATTCCGGTCAGTTGCTGGAGTGTCATCATAACGAATGCGCCCCCAGATCGAATTCCCGCCCGGCGGCGAATTTGGTTTCCACCAGGGTGATGGAAATCACCTCGGCGCCGCCATGGATGCCGCTGTGATCCAGAAACACCAGATCGCCATAGTCATCCGCCATAGCCCGCAGAACCCCCATCAGAACATGCGCATACCCCGGCAGCCCCGGCTGGCAAATCAGTTCGAACTGGTCGGGTGCCTGCTCCAGCAGTTCCAGCCCGGGCAGATGCAGATCCGAAACCGCCAGCCGCGCACGGTCCGGCAGATCATCCAGCGAATGCAGGAATTCCACATAGTTCACGCCGCCAAACCGCAGCAGCCGCCGCAGCGCTTCCACCTGCGGGTTGGACACCAGGAAGGTTCCCATGTCCTCCAGCATTTCCGGCAGCGGGCGGGCCAGGACTTTTTCCATCGCCGACAGCATCAGGCCGGATTGTTCTTCGCTATAATACAGCATTGCCTCGAACTCGATAAAACCGAGTCCGGCCTCTTCCATGACCTCTTCCCAGCGGTCAGCCCCGTAGGTACTCGTCACAAAAGCCTGAATCGCCCTGTTGATCAGACCGTGCATGCAATGGCCCCTCTTTGCCCATGGCACAGTCTTGACGCCTGCTGGTTAAGAAAGACCCAACAAAGCAGGAGCACCCGGCAATTAACGCACGAATTTTCCGCTTTTTCTTCCCCTAGCACGAAACCTGCACCCTCAGCATCCGCTACCCCCGCACACCGTCCGGCCATTATATGCCAACCGCTGCGCTGGCCAATCACTTCTGGCGCAGGCAGATCAGATTCACAGCAGCTGCCTCCGGCTCCAAATGACGTTCCACTGCTCACTACTGAACCCGCGGCCCCGCGGTGACAAGCCCGCGGCTGCAAGCCGGCGGTTTCTTACCGTCGGGCTGCGGACACAAAAAAAAGCGGAGGCGCTGCCTCCGCTTCTACTGCCTGATCCAAGGCTCAAAAATCAGTGGGCGCTCCGCCTTCCGCTTTCCTCCGGGCCACAAAATCCGCCAGTTCATCCCGGATCCCGGCATCCATCGGCGGTTCCTCGAAACTGCCGATGATCTCCTTGAACATCTTATGCGCTCGCTCCGCGGTCCAGGTGGCGCCGGCCGCCTCCCAGGCCTCATAGTTGCGCCAGTCGCTCAGGAACGGCTGGTAGAAGGCCGAGGCATAGCGGTCCTGGGTGTGCTGGATGCCGAAGAAATGGCCGTCATTGCCGACCTCCTTGATCGCATCCAGCGCAATCTCTTCCGGCCCGGTGGCAGCAATTTGCGGCTGCATGTAGCGCTCGATCTGCTGCAGGATTTCACAATCCATGATGAACTTCTCGGGGCTGGCGATCAGCCCGCCCTCCAGCCAGCCGGCCGCGTGATAGACCATGTTGGTGCCCGACTGCACCGCTGCCCAAAGCGAATTCGAGGTTTCCCAGACCGCCTGCCCGTCCGGCACATTGGCGGCGCAGACGCCCGACGACCGCATCGGCAGCCCGTAAAAGCGCGCCATCTGCCCGGTCATCTGGGTCGAGCGCATGTACTCCGGCGTGCCGAAGGCCGGCGCGCCCGATTTCATGTCCACGTTCGACGTGAAGGTGCCGATCACGCAGGGCGTGCCGGGACGCACGTACTGGAACAGCGCAATCGCGCACAGGCTTTCGGCAATCGACTGCGCCACTGCGCCCGCCATGGTCACAGGCGCCATTGCACCGGCCAGGGTGAAGGGTGACACCACAATCGCCTGCCCGCGCCGCGCCAGCCGCAGGCAGCCGTCGATCATCGGGAAGTCGTGCTTCAGCGGCGAGGTGGAGTTGATATTGGTGTACATCCGCGGCTTGGCCTCGAACTCCTCGTGGCTCAGGCCACCGGCAATCCGCACCATCTCCATCACATCCTCGACACGCTCCTTGCCCAGCGAATAGGCGTGCATCGCCTTGTCGGTGATGGTCAGCTTGTCATAAAGCACATCCAGGTGGCGGACCGAGGCATGGATGTCCACCGGCTCCACCGGGTAGCCGCCGGCAAAGTGGATGCAGTTGAAGTACTGGGTCAGCTTCAGAAGATTGCGGCACTGCTCCCGGTTGCCTGCCACCTTCTTGTTCAGCTCCATGTCCCAGTAATTCGGCGGCGAGGACACGTTGCCGAACAGGATATGGTTGCCGCCCAGCGGAATGGTGCGGTCCGGGTTCCGCGGCGTGATCGAAAATTCGCGCGGCGCCTTACCCACCATCTCCATCACGAAATCGCGGTCCATCCTGACCAGCTCGCCCTCGACCCTGACGCCGGCCTCTTTGAAGATCTCCAGCGCTTCCGGGTTCAGGAACACCACGCCGATCTCCTCCAGGATCCGCATGGCGCCCTCGTGGATCGCCTGAATGCCCTCCTCGCTCAGCGGTTCGGTCGGCCGGTCGATGTTGACCGGAATCTGCCAGGGCATCTGCTCCAGCACCTCGCTGCCGCGCCGGGCCGCCGCGCCTGCCCTGCCCCCGCCCCGCCGTTTGCGTGCGCCTGTCTCTGCCATGCCGGCCTCCCTGAGTTCGAATTTGCAACGTGCTGCTAGCTGCCAACTGTGCCAGTCCCGCCGTCCTGAACCTGTCCGTTCACGACTTCGGCTGTCGTTTTCACCCTATCAACTGCCGTGGTTGGCCACTTCTGTACACATGTGACTAGTCTGACACATAGAAATGCCGGCGCACAAGCCCAGTACGCCGGCAGTCCTTCAGGAAGTTGCGCGCCGCGGGGCAACAGCGGCTCAGCGGTCCAGCCAGCCGGGGATATGGCCGATGTCCGGCAGCACGGTATCCGCGTGCGGCAGCAGTTCCTCGCGCAGCGCCATGCCGGTCAGAACCCCGATCCGCAGCATCCCCGCGGCCGCGCCGGCCTCCAGGTCGTGGCGGCTGTCGCCCACCATTGCGGTGCGTGCAGGCTCAACGCCTGCCGCCTTGCAGAACGCCAGCAGCGGATCCGGGTCCGGCTTGGCGCCATGGCCGCTGTCGCAGCCCGCGACAAAGGCGAACCGGTCCAGCACACCGGCCCGCTGCAATTGGCTCTTGGCGGAAAACTCGGCGTCGTTGGTCATCACGCCCAGCACCTTGCCGCGCGCCAGCAGGCCGTCGAGAAATTCCGCCAGCGGCACTGCCGGCGCCAAATCCGCGTCCGAGGCGCTCTGCGCCAGGAAGTCCGTCAGCTCTGCAAGGCTCATATGCGCAACATAGGGGGCAAGGGCCTCAGCAACTTCGTCGTTGGAACTGGCAATCACCAGGCTGTCCGGATTGAACGCCTCGCGCTCCAGGTCATAGCTGATCGCCTCGGCCATTGCCTTTTTGGCCGTCTGGTCCCCCCTGGCAAGGGCGTCCAGAAGATCGGCGGCCCAGCCATCCCAGGTGGCGGCAAAGTCGAACAGGGTTCCGTCCTTGTCGAACAGGAAAGCGTCTACCGGCATGGCGGGTCCTTTCTCCGCGGGATTCGGGCAGGACCCTAGGGCCCGCCTCAACCATTCTCAAGTCCAGTTCACCTGCGCACCGCCTGGAAGCGACATCCGCGCCTGCATCGGCAGCTCATAAGCCAGCCCTTCGGAATCGCAGAACTGCATCACCCAGGCATCATCCATCGTTAAGAAATCAAGCACCGAGCCCAGAAACGCCGGTTCCGCCGCCTGTGCCCGCAGATCCGCCTCGCTGGCGCCGGTGGCGCCCAGAAACACCGGTAAAAGCTCATCATTTCCAGCCAGCCAGGCCAAAGCCTTGAGCGCCAGCGTTTCAGCTGCATAAGCGGATATCCGCATGTTCTCCACACTCCTGCCGTTTTGCGGCCAATTTAGTAAAAATCCGAAAGGGTTTTTTAACCAGTCTCAGCAAAACTTCCAGTCATAGGATTTGCAAGGGGCGAAAGGATACCGCGTGCAAGGCACTATCCTGGTCATCGACGGCGTCTCCACCAACCGCATTATGCTGAAGGTGCAGCTGGCGGCTGCCTACTACGATGCCGTCCAGGCCGGCAGCGTGGCTGAGGTGCTGCAAACTGCACGGCAGTGCCGCCCCGACCTTGTGCTCACCGCCATGTCCCTGCCCGATGGCACCGCGGCCGATGTCAAACAGGCTCTGGCAGCGGATGAGGCGCTTGCCGATCTGCCGGTGATTGCCGTCTCCGACTGGGAGGGGCATCAGGCACGGCTGCAGGCGCTGGCTGCGGGTATTGACGATGTGCTGCAGCAGCCGGTGGACGACGTGATCCTGCAGGCCCGCATCCGCAGCCTGCTGCGCGCCCGCAGCGCCAACGAGGAGCTGAACCTGCAGCGCGACGCCTCGCACGGGTTCATCCTGCCGCTGTGCGACCGCGCCTGCTCAGAGAACCTGCGCAATGCCACCGTCGCGCTGGTGGCCGAGGATCCGCGCACCGCCATGGCCTGGCGCGACCATCTCTCGGACCGCCTGCCCTATGCCCTGCGCACCCATGCCATCAGCGACATCCAGGGGCTAATGCAGGCGCCGGTGGCGGATGCCATCATCATTGAACTGAACGAGGCCTCGGCCGGCCCCGGGTTGCGCCTGCTGGCCGACCTGCGCGCCCGCGCCGCCACCCGCAAATCGGTGGTGATCGCGGTGCCCAACCCCGCCGATCCGAACATCGCGGCAGAGGCGCTGGACCGCGGCGCCCATGACGTGCTGCAGACCGGGTTCGACGTCGAGGAGCTCGCCCTGCGCCTCAACACGCAGCTACAGCAGAAAGCCCGCAATGACGTGCTGCGCGACAGCGTCCGCAACGGGCTGCGCGCTGCCAACCTGGACCCGATGACCGGGCTGTACAACCGCCGCTACGCCAAGCCTTTCCTCGACCGTGTGGCGCATTCCGCATCTGAGACCGGCGAGAAGTTTGCCGTCATGCTGGCCGATCTCGACCACTTCAAGCGGATCAACGATGTCTACGGCCACCCGGCCGGAGATGCCGTGCTGATCGAGGCCGCCCGCCGCATGCAGGCGGTGCTGCACCCGGCGGACCTCCTGGCCCGGGTCGGCGGCGAGGAGTTCATGGCGGTGCTGCCCGGCGCCACCGAGGCCGAGGCCGGCCTCGCCGCGATTGCTCTCTGCAACGCCATCAACAGCACCCCGTTCCAACTGCCCGGCGCCGACGAACCGGTCAAGGTGACCATCAGCATCGGTGCGGTAATGGGCGGTGCGGGCCACGACAGCAGCACCGCCGCACTGGTCGAAAAGGCCGATCAGGCGCTCTATGATGCGAAAGACGCAGGCCGCAATCAGGTGACCCTAACGCCCGAGTGCACTCAGGCCGCCTGACCGGCAGCAATCAGCTCCCTGCCAACCGCCTCGCTCAGCGCCGCCATCATTTCCAGTTCAGGTGGCGCAAACGGTTCGCGGGCCTCAATGGCGGTGAAGTTGACCGTTCCCCAAGGCGTGCCGCCGATTTTGATCGGCGCACCGATGTAAGTTTCCAGCCGGAACATTTCGTAACAGGGGTGCCCGGCGATCTCAGAACTGCCCGCCTTGTGAAACGCCAGAGGTGCCTCTGCGTTCAGGGTGTGGACACAATAGGTGTCCCCCAAACCGAATTCGGTGCCGGGATCGACTTCAACCTCGTCCGACACGCAGTACATGACAACATACCTGCAGCCGCGAACATTACTCACCAAGGCCGACGCTGTTTTGAACAGTTCGTTCCCGCAGGCAAGCAGACGTATTATCTTCTCCTGCGGCTTAAGATCCTGACGCTCTGCAATCGCCAGAACATCCGCTGCGGCCTCTTCAATTCCTTCCATTCTGGACCGTTTCCCCTTTTCTTTGGGACTTAAACGGGGCCTGGCACCACTGGTCCTACCCGGTTCGCCAGCTGCCGGGGCGCAGGTGTGCCACGTGCCCCCTAGGCAGATTCTTCTGCAGGAGATCCATCAAAGCAACGGGGGACAGGCTGCACAGCACTTGATCAGGCAATTTGCAATCTGAGGGCGCTGCGCCTTTCAACCGTAAGACGCTACAGTCATCTGATAGGTGAAACGCTGCCGCATTGCTCGTGCAGCCCGCAGCAAACGGCAATGGCGCCCGAGTGATTCTGCCGGCCTATTCCGCCTCGCGCCAGCCGTGCCGCTTGCCCTTTCCGCGGCGCTGCATGCGTTCTTCCATGCGGCCGGCAAACTCCCTCCGCTCCTCCGGCGTCATCGCTTCCAGCTTGCGCACCCAGGCCTCCTGCACCTTGGTGTGGAATTCATGGCGTGCCTCAGCCTGCGCCCGCAACAGCGCCAGCAGGGCCGCACCATCAAACGTCTCGCTGCGCAGCGCCGCAACAACTGCTTCGCCTTCTGCATGACGGCGCCTCACAAAGCTGCCATGGCCGCCGCCGGCTTCCTGCCGCAGCGCCTTGCGGGTGCCGGGGTCCAGCTCGCGGAAGATCATCGCCCCGACCGACGGCGGCCGCTGCCAGTGCCTGTCCTTGCCGCCGAACCGCCAGGCCGCCCCGGCGGCGATGCCGATCACTGCCAGGTTCAGCGCCAGCGAAGCCGCCAGCAGCAGTTTCAGCCACAGCTTCATTCCGGGTTTTCCCTCCGCATTCATTGCAGGTCCTCGCTCAGCATCAGCGCCATGTCATAGCTTTCATCGGCAAACGCGCTGCCGCTGTCCTCATAGCCGGCCAGCGCCACCGGATCCGGCACAAAGGAGGGCGGCGCCACCCCGATCCACAGGCCCGCCGCGCTGGCCGCCGCCAGCCCGCCCATCGCGGGCCAGCCGCCGACCGCCTCGATCAGCTGCCGCCACAGCGGCTGCCGGGCCGCCCGCGCTGGCCGCGCCGCCTGAAAACCCGCTTGCTCCCGCGCTGCGTCCGCCAGGATGGCAGCGCTCAGATGCTCCGGCACCGCGGGCCGCTCGCTGCGTGCCGCGGCAAACAGATCCTCCAGCTCCTCCTGTGCTTTATTCGTGTCAGCCATCGCTATACCCCAACTCTTCGCGCCGCCCGGCCAGTGCCGCGGCCAGCGCCCGTTTGCCCCGGGCGGTCAGACTTTCCACCGCCTCGACGCTGATGTCCATGATCCCGGCAATCTCCGGATTGGAAAGCTCCTCCAGGTGCCGCAGCACCACCGCCTGCCGCTGCCGCTCCGGCAATTGCATCAGGGCGGCCTGCAGCGCAACCTGCCGCGCCCCTTCCTGCATCTGCTCCGCCGCCGAGCGGCCCGGGTCCGGCGGTTCCGGCACCGCGTCCAGATCCACATACCCGCCGCGGGCGCGCCGCTTGCGGTCGATGCACAGGTTCATCGCCACCCGGTACAGCCAGGTCGACACCTGCGCCTCGCCCGGCCGCCAGTCCGGCGCCATCTTCCACAGGCGAAGCATCGCCTCCTGGGTCACATCCTCGGCCTCGGCACGGATCCCCATCACCCGCATCGCAACGCCAAAGACCCGCGGCCCCAGCCGCGCGGTCAGCTCTGCCGCGGCCCGCCCGTCTCCATTCGCATAGAGCACGAGCAAGGCATCGTCGGAGGCCTCCTCCGCCGATGCGCTCATGGCCGCCGGACCCGCAGCAGGGGCCCGGCGCCGCGATATTTCCGCGTTATGCAGCACGCTTCAGCGATCAGTTCTGCTCCGTTTCTTCCCCGTGCCAGCCTTTGCCGCCGTGCCGCGACCGGGCCTCTTCAAACTCTTCCTTCGAGATCCCGCCGCTGCCATCGGCATCCATGCGGTCGAACATCCTGCCCGCGCGGCGCGGCTGCGGCATCTCGTCCTTACTCAACGCGCCATCGCCGTCCCTGTCAAAGCGTTCCAGCATCCGGGCGGCCCGGTCATTGGCATGCTCCTGCGCCCGCGCCTGCATTTCCTCCAGCGTCAGCTTGCCGTCGCCATTGGTATCCGCCTTGGCAAAATGCGCGTCCTTCATCGCCTGGATCTCAGCCTTGGTGACCTCGCCGTTGCCGTCCGCGTCGATCTCCTCAAAGGACATCTTCGGCCCGTGATGCCCGAACCCTTTGGCCAATGCCGCGCTGCCTGCCGTCATGCCTGCTGCGGCCACGATCAGGGCGATGAACTTGACGTGTTTCATATCGTCTTTCCTTTGTCCTGCGGCAGCCTCTTGCTGCCCGATGCACAGGAAAAACGCGCCGCCCCCGCGCTTCCGTCGCAGAAATCCAAATAAATTTTTCACCCGGCACGTTGCGGCAAACCGGCACAGAAACCGGGCTTTCCCCTTCCCCCCCCTCCTGAAGCGCGCAAAGATGTGCCCAGCACACAGGAAATTGCCATGACCGAGTCCCCCGCCGCGACGGCCCCCGGAACCGAGCCCGACCGCCCCACCATGCCCGCCCTGGCCAAGGGCTGGCGCTGCAGATGCCCGGAATGCGGGGAAGGAAAGCTGCTGCATTCCTATCTCAAGGTGAACGACCGCTGCAGCCACTGCGGCCTCGACCTGACCCATGCCCGCGCCGATGACGGGCCCGCTTACCTGACGATTCTGATCGTCGGCCACATCATGGCGCCCATGATGCATGTGGTCTATTTCTCCTGGCGGCCGGAGCCCTTGGTGATGTTCACGGTTTTCACGATTGGCTGCCTCGCCTCTTCCCTCTATCTTCTGCCGCGGATGAAGGGGATCGTCATCGCCTACCAGTGGGCGCGGCGGATGCACGGCTTCGGCAAGGCCACCCCGGCAGGACAAGGGCAGTAACACCATGAGCGAGACGTATCTCAGCGGCGAGACCACCACCGACAAGACCGCGATCCGCAATGCGGCAACGGTGATCGCGATGCGCGGCCGGATGTCGGCAGACCCGCAGGTGCTGATGGGCCAGCGCGGCGCCAAGGCGGCATTTATGCCCAACAAGTTCGTCTTTCCCGGAGGCGCAGTGGATTTGGCGGATGCAGACATTCCGCTGGCTTCGCCGATTTCCCCGGTCTGCCAGGACCGCCTCGCCGACAAAGCTCCGGATGGCCTTCACCACGCCCTCGCCGTCGCCGCGGTGCGCGAGCTGTGGGAGGAAACCGGTCTGATCCTGGGCGAGCCGGGCAATTGGCAAGGGGATGTCCCCGAAGACTGGCAGAGCTTTGCTGCCACCGGCCATGTCCCCTCTGCCCGCGCCATGCAGTTCGTGTTCCGCGCGCTGACCCCGCCGGGCCGCCCGCGCCGGTTCGATGCGCGCTTCTTCCTGGTGGATGCAGATCAGATCACCGGCAATCTGGATGATTTCTCCCGCGCCGCGGATGAGCTGTCGCATCTGCAATGGATCCCGCTCAGCCAGGTGCGCAGCTTTGATCTGCCCTTCATCACCGAGGTGGTGCTGGCCGAAGTCACCGCCCGCGTCCGCGATGCCGAGCCGCCGCAAAGCGTGCCCTATTTCCATAACAACGACGAGGCCAGCCTGTTCCTGCGCCTCAAGGGCTACCCGATGCCCGCCGACGGGTAACGTTTCCCGGCGCGGCAATTCCGGCCGCCCAGCCGCAGGCGTCGCGCTTTAAAGGGCCAGAACCAGCACCAGAATCGACACCACCAGCAGGCCCATGCCTGCCAGCTCGCGCGCCGTGACTTTCTCCTTGAAGAACAGCACCGAGGCCAGCAGCGACAACAGCAGCTCCACCTGCCCCACTGCCTTCACATAGGCCGCGTTCTGCAGGGTGAAGGCCCAGAACCAGCAGAACGAGCCGCCCATACTCGTGAGCCCCACCCAGACTGCCACTTTGCGCGCCTGCCAGACCCGGGCGATCTCGCCCGTGTCGCGCAGGCCGAGCCAGACCAGCATGAACAGGGTTTGCAGGCTCACCACCGCCGCCAGCGTCACCGCAGCGCGGAATGCGGGCTCCAGCTCGCTGAGCTGCAGCGAGGCACCGCGGTAGCTGACCGCCGAGAAGGCAAACAGCACCCCCGACCCCAGCCCCAGCTGCGAGGCCCGGTTGGTCAGATGCCGCCACCAGGCACCCGTCGCGTCCGGCGTCTTGGACAGGACCAGCACCGCCGTCAGCCCGATCAGGATCGCCGCCCAGCCGCCAAGGCTGACCGGATCGCCCAGCACCGCCAGCCCGACGATGGCGGTCTGGATCACTTCGGTCTTCTTGAAGGTGATCCCGACCGCAAAATTGCGCTGCTTGAACAGGGCGACCACGCAGACGGTGGCCAGAATCTGCGCCGTGCCGCCAATCGCAGCGAACATCCAGAATTTCGGCCCCAGTTCCGGCAGGCTCCGCCCGGACACCGCCAGATAGGCCGCAAGCCCGGCTAGGATGAACGGTGCGGAATAGAAAAACCGGGCGAAGGTGGCTCCGCCCGGCGACAGCGTCACGCTGCTCAGGACCTTCTGCAGCATGAAGCGCACGGTCTGAAAGCTGGCAGCGGCTATGGAAACGGGGATCCAGGCAAACATGCCCCTGCTTATGCGGGTTTATTCCCCCTGCTGCCAGAGCGGATGCGGCACCGGGTCCTTGGCGCGCAGCAGGTAGTTGCGGAAAATCTGCAGGTAGTTGCGGTAGAAATACCCGTCATTGGCGGCCAGGAACTCCGCCCGGCGCGTCTGGTACAGCCGCGGCAGCGCATACCAGGGCACGCCCGGATGCATGTGATGCACGATATGCAGGTTGTTGTTGAGGAACAGGAAGGCCAGCGGCCCCTTGTCCTCGATCACCACGGTGCGGCCGCGGGCGGTCTCATGCGCGCGGTGCTCCAGGAAGGTGCGGATCTTCAACAGGCCAAGCCCCAGGTAGGCCCCGGCAACCGCCGCCCACAGCGGCGCCGGCGACTGCAGCACCACCCAGATCACAACCGCCAGGCCAACGGCATGCAGCGCCCAGTCGCGGACAATCCCCGGCTCGCCCCGGCGCGCCAGCCGCCAGTCGCCTGCCATGAAGCAGAGCTGCCCCATTAGCGGCCCCAGCACCACCCGGCCCAGCAGCGTGTTGTTGACCCGCAAGAGCATCTTGCGCCAGCCGGGCAGCCGGGCCCAGACCGCCGGATCCTGGAAATTGCTCTCCGGATCGTCATAGGGGTCGGTCAGCGCCTCATCCTCGTGATGCGCCAGATGGGTGTCGCGGAACCGGCCATAGGGAATCGCCAGGCTGAGCGGAAAGAACATCAGCGCCTCATTGAGCCAGCGGCTGCGGAACGGGTGCCCGTGCAGCGCCTCGTGGGTCAGCGAGGAATGCAGCGCCGCCATCAGGCCCAGCGCCAGAACCGTCAGAAACAGGCTGGCCTGCGGCAGCAGCCACAGCGCCGCCAGCCAGCCGCCGTGGCAGGCAATGATCAGCGCCAGGGTGCCCCATTCGACGCCGCGCGGCAGGTAGTCCCGGCCCCCCTCAGACATGGCTGCGCCCCCAGCTGATTTTTGCCCAGACGCGCTCGTAGAACAGATACACGGTGAACCCGATGCCGGTGTTGACCAGCGCCATCATGCCGCCCGCCTTGACCGAACCGGTGGCGATCAGCCCCACCAGCGTCATCGAGACCAGTCCGAGAACGTTCCAAATCACCGCCTTTACAATGGAGCGCCTGCGCGTTTCCATCTTACCTCCTGAAATTCTTCGATAAGTGCTTGTTTCCAAACTACCGCGGCAGGCACCTGTGCAGAATTCCGAATGCAGTTAACAAAATCCATCAATCATGATAATTCTAAACGCATGATGGAAAATATCGACAAACGGGTGCGGGCAGAGCAGTTCCGGCAAAGATTGAACCGGGCGCTGCGCGACAGCGGCCTCAGCCAAAGCGCCCTGGCCCGCGCTGTCGGCGTCGACCGCTCCACCATCTCGCAGCTCTTGACGGATGAGGGCGCCCGGCTGCCGAACGCCCATGTGGTCGGCGCCTGCGCCGGCGCCCTGGGGGTGTCCGCCGACTGGCTCCTCAGCCTCTCCGACCGGCCCGAAAGCGCCGCCGAACTGCTGGCCTCCAGCCTCTCCCTCACGGAGGCCCCCCGCGCGCTGGTCGATGAACGGATCTTCGACTGGCACCAGGAGGCCGAGGGCTACAAGATCCGTCACGTGCCCGCCGCGCTGCCCGACATGCTGAAAACCCGCGCGCTGCTGGAGTGGGAGTACTCCCCTCATCTGGGCCGCACTGCCGGCCAGGCCATCGGCGCGTCGGAGGACCGCCTGACCTGGATGCGCCAGTCGCCGTCCGATTACGAAATCGCCCTGCCGCTTTATGAGCTCGACAGCTTTGCCCATGCGGTTGGCTATTACGAAGGCCTGCCGCTGGAGATCCGGCTGGAACAGCTTCAGCAGTTCGAACGCCTCTGCGAGCAGCTCTACCCCCGCCTGCGCATCTATCTGTTCGATGCCAAGCGGCTCTACTCCTCACCGATCACCATTTTCGGCCCGCTTCTGTGCGTGTTCTACGCCGGCACCCATTACCTCGCCTTCCGCGACAAGGAGCGGATCGCCACCTTCACCAATCATTTCGACAATCTGGTGCGCGAGGCCGACATCACCGCGCGGCAATTGCCGGGACGGCTGCGGGCTCTGCGGGCAGCGATTTCCTGATACGCCCGGCCAGTAGGCAGATTGTCCACCCGACGCAGCACTTTCACTAAGGGCAGCGCCCGGCCCGGCGGGGTGGGAAGCGAAGCGCCCGCCCCGAGGGGGGCGGGACGGGCGCTGCCCGGCCTATCGGCCAGGCGGAACACTTAACCGTAGGGTGGGCGATTCCGCCCACCACCCAGACCTCACACCTTGGGGTCCGGATTCACCGTATGGCCGTCGACGGCAATCACCTGCCCCGACACCAGCCTTGCCGCGTCCGAGCCCAGGAACACCGCCATATTGGCAATGTCACGGGCCTCGACAAAGCTGCCCATCGAGGTGCCAGCAGCATATCCCGCATAGACCTCGTCCCGGGTCATGCCCTTGGCTGCCGCCTCGCGCTCCAGCACGCCTTCCATCCGCGGGCCTTCGACCGCACCGGGGCAGATCGCATTGGCACGGATGCCAAAGGGGCCAAGCTCCATCGCCAGCGTCTTCATCAGCCCGATGACGGCCCATTTCGCCGACGCATAGGGCGCCCGGTTCGGATAGCCGTACTGCCCCGCGGTCGAGGACGTCACGATGATTGACCCGGCCTTCGCTGCCTTCATCATCGGCGCTGCGTATTTGGCGGCCAGAAAGCAGCCCTCCAGGTTGACGCTCACGCATTTGCGCCAGTCCTCCAGCGCAATGTCCTCGATCAGCGCGGTCGGCCCGGCACTGCCAGCATTGGCGCAGAGCACGTCCAGCCCGCCCCAGACCTCGGCGATCTCAGCAAACAGCGCTTTCATGCCCGCCTCGTCGGTGACGTCCACCGCCGTGGCCCGCCAGCCCTCCGGCACGTCTGCCAGCGCCACCGCGCTCACATCCGTGACCCAGACCTGATGGCCGGCGGCGGCAAAGCCCTCGGCCATCGCCCGTCCGATGCCGGAACCGCCGGCGGTGATCAGAACCCGGCTCATCGCGGCGCTCCAATCGCACGGCCCAGCCCATCCGGCGCCTTCAGCGCCGCATGGGCCTCAGCGAGCTTGACCAGATTGGCCTCGATATGCGGTGCCGGCGGCGCCGAACGGCGGGTCGCAAGGTCCACATGCAGCAGCATATGCTCGCCGGTCGCCAGCAGACGCTCGCCCGAATACATCTCATGCCACAGGTGCATCTTCTTGCCCGCGCCCATGATCACCCGGGTTTTCACCTGGATCGGGTCGCCCGCATGTACTTCGTCGATGTGGCGGATATGGGTCTCGGCGGTGAAGTAGCTGCCGCCATTGGCGATATAGTCCGCATCGCAGCCGATGATCATCATCAGCCGGTCAGTGGATTGCGCAAAAGCATCCAGATAGCGGCTCTCGGTCATATGGCCGTTGTAATCGGTCCAATCCAGCGGCACCACGCGGCTCTGGGTCAGCACCGGCTGGCTCAGGTCCTCCAGGTCCTCAATCGCGCGCACCAGCCCGGCCTCGCCCTCGCGCCCCTTGTCATGGGCATTCTGCAGCGCACCCGCGCCCCAGTCGTTGTTGCCCAGCGCCCGCATCATACCGACCAGGTTGTCGTCGCGGATCCGTTCCATCTCGCGGATGTCCAGATGGCCCGACTGTGCGTCCGACTGGCCTGCGATCAGGTCAACCAGATCGTCGGTGAATTCCGGCACATCCATCAGCTTGGTCCAGGGCCAGGACAGGCACGGCCCGAACTGTGCCATGAAGTGGCGCATCCCGGCCTCACCGCCCGCCACCCGGTAGGTGTCGAACAGCCCCATCTGCGCCCAGCGGATGCCAAAGCCGTAGCGGATCGCGTTGTCGATCTCCTCGGTGGTGGCGATGCCGTCCTTGACCAGCCACAGCGCCTCGCGCCAGACCGCCTCCAGGAACCGGTCGGCCACATGGGCATCGATCTCTTTCTTCAGGTGCAGGGGATACATGCCGATGGCACTGATGATCTCCTTGGCGCGGTCGATGACGCCGGCCGGGTTGGCCTCTGTCGTGACCAGCTCTGCCAGCGGCAGCAGGTAGACCGGGTTGAACGGATGCGCTACCACGATCTGACCGGGATTTTCACGTCCGTCCTGCAGCTGCGACGGTTTGAAGCCGGAGGTGGACGAGCCGATCACCGCATCCGGCGCACAATGGGCCTGCAGTTCGGCATAAACCTTCTGCTTCAGGTCCAGCCGCTCCGGCACGCTCTCCTGCACCCATTCGGCGCCGTCCACGGCCTCCGCAATGGTCTCATGGAACGTGAGCTGCCCTTCCGCAGGCAGCGCCACATTGCCCAGACCGGGCAAGCTGCGGCGCGCGTTGCCCAGCACTTCGCTGATCTTGCGTTCCGCTTCAGGGTCCGGGTCGAACACCCGCACGTTCCAGCCGTTCAGGAGGAACCGCGCGGCCCAGCCGCCGCCGATAACCCCGCCGCCGATGATTGCTGCTGTTTTCATGATCTATCCTTTGAAAATGCCAAACGGTCCTGAATGGGCCGTCCCCGTGCGCCGCCCGCTGCACAGGTGGTGTACAGGGGGTGCACGCATGTCACCCCCCGCATTTCCGCTTACTTCGCCACCGGCGCGCGTTTGGTCAGGCCCAGCTTTTCGCGCACTTCCTGCGGCCCGATCACCCGCGCGCCCATGTTCGACACGATGGTATTGGCCCGCTCGACCAGCTGCCAGTTTTCCGCCAGCACGCCCTTGTCGAGCCACAGGTTGTCTTCCAGCCCGACCCGGACGTTGCCGCCCGCCAGCACCGAGGCCGAGGCATAGGCCATCTGGTTGCGGCCCAGCGAGAACGCCGAGAAGGTCCAGTCGTCCGGCACGTTGTTGACCATCGCCATGAAGGTATTGAGGTCATCCGGCGCACCCCACGGCACCCCCATGCAGAGCTGCACCAGCGCGTTCGGCTCCAGAATCCCCTCTTTTACCAGTTGCTTGGCGAACCACAGATGGCCGGTATCAAAGGCCTCGATCTCCGGCTTCACGCCCAGATTGGTCATCATCTGCCCCATCGCCCGCAGCATGCCGGGCGTGTTGGTCATGACGTAATCGGCCTCGGCAAAGTTCATGGTGCCGCAATCGAGGGTGCAGATCTCGGGCAGGCATTCCGCCACATGCGCCACCCGCTCGGTAGCGCCCACCATGTCGGTGCCGGCTTCCTTCAGCGGCAGCGGGTTTTCGGTGTCGCCGAACACCATATCGCCGCCCATGCCCGCGGTCAGGTTCAGCACCACATCCACCTCCGCGTCGCGGATCCGGTCGGTGACCTCGCGGTAAAGATCCAGCCGGCGCGACGGCACGCCGGTCTCCGGATCGCGCACATGGCAATGCACGACAGCCGCGCCGGCCTTGGCCGCGGCGATGGCGCTGTCGGCGATTTGCTTCGGCGAGCGCGGCACATGCGGGCTGCGGTCCTGGGTGCCGCCGGAGCCGGTCACGGCACAGGTGATGAAGACTTCCCGGTTCATTTCCAGAGGCATTTTTGTTTTCCCTTCGATGTACAGGGTTTTGCCTGCGGTTATCCCCAGGCTCCTCCCCAGATTCTGATTTGCGCTGACAGCGACTCTGCCGCAGCCTTTTACGGCACAGTTTACACCAGGCGAATCGAAGTTGATGAAATCCGCAAAAAACATCCTGCAGCCCGAAAACCGGCCGCTGAAAACGGCGGTGCTGGTTCTGGACGAATGCAACACGCTGTCCTTTGCGGCCGCGGTTGACCCGATGCGCGCCGCCAACCGGCTGGCCGGGCGGGCGGCGTTCGACTGGGACTACGTCAGTGCGACGGCAGAGCCGCCGATGCTGACCAGCGGCCTCACCGTGCCCAGTTTCCCGCTGGCCCGGCTGCAGGGCTGCGAGCTGCTGATCGTCGTCGCAGGCTTCCAGCTTGCGCGCCATGCCACCCCCAGCCTGCTGGCAGGCCTGCGCCGCATCGCGGCCACCGGCGCCACGATTGCCGGCATCGACGGCGGCCCCTGGCTGATGGCCGAGGCCGGGCTTCTGGACGGCCATCCCGCCACCACCCATTGGGAAGACCTGGAGAACTTCTCTGCCCGTTTCCCGGAGGTGGATGCCCGCAATGACCGCTTCACCGTGTCCGACGCCCGCCTCACCTCCGGCGGCGCCACCCCGGCGATCGAAATGATGCTGCACATCATCGGCGCCCGCCACGGCGCGGGCTTCGCCTCCCGCGTGGCCGGGCTGTTCCTGTTCGACGGGCCTGCCGCCCTGCCGCGCCCGCAAAGCCGCCTTGGCGGCCGCGCCCACAGTGCGCTCACGGCCAAGGCCAATGCGCTGATGGAGGCCTCGCTGGATGAGCCGCTGCCGCTGGCACAGATTGCCGAGACCCTCGGCACCAGCCCGCGCAGCCTGCAGCAGCAGTTCCGGCTCAAGCTCAACACCACGCCGCAGGACCACTACTTGCAGCTGCGCCTGGCCGAGGCCCGCCGCCTGGTCACCGATACCGCGATGCCGCTGATGGAGGTGGCACTGGCCACCGGCTTCACCTCGCAGTCGAGCTTTGCCCGCGCCTTCCGCACCGCGCACGGCACCTCTGCCCGCGACCTGCGCCAGGAGCAGGCCCGCCCGACCGCGCATTGACCGGCAGCCCGGCCCCGCGGGTCAAGGGCCGCGCAGCGGCGGTGCGCAGCACCGTTCACCCTTGACGCGCAATCCTTGAATACACTCGCGAAGGCGCTTCAGGGCAAACCTGCCCCTGAAGCGCCTCTCAGCCAAATCTTCCGCGCTGCGCCAGCAGCGCCCGGCCCAACTGGCACAGGGCATGTCTATGCCCGCAGGCCGGGCGGGAGCACTTCCGCCCTTAGGCACAGGACGTCAGTTCAATACGGCATCGGATGCGCCCGGTGCGCAGCATTGATCTCATCCAGCACCTGCTGGCTCAGCTCCAGCTCCACCGACTTGAGCAGATGGTCCAGCTGCGGCAGATGGGTGGCGCCAAAGATCGCTGTAGCCATGAACGGCCGGGTCCGGCACCAGGCCAGCGCCATATGCACCGGGTCCAGTCCGTGCCGCTTGGCAATCTCCAGATAAGCCGCCACCGCATCATAGACCCGCGGGCTGTGGCGCCCGCCCAGTTCCGGATTGATGGCCTTGCGCGAGCCTTCCGGCACTGCCCCGTCCTGGTATTTGCCGGTCAGAAGCCCGGTGCCCAGCGGCGAAAACGCCATCAGCCCCACGTCCTCATTCACACTCAGTTCCGCCAGGTCGGTGTCATACATCCGGCAGACCAGCGAGTACTCATTCTGGATGGAGGCCACCCGCGGCCAGCCTTTCTCCTCCGCCAGCCGCAGCCATTGCGCCGTTCCCCAGGCGCTTTCGTTCGACAGGCCAAAGGCCCGGATGGTGCCGCGCTCCACCTCGCGCTGCAGCGCCTCCAGGCAATCCTCCATATTGGCCAATGTCTCCTCGCGGTTCTGGCGGGAGGGGTCATAGGTCCAGTTCTGCCGGAACATGTAGCTGCCCCGGTTCGGCCAGTGAAACTGGTAGAGGTCGATGTAATCCGTCTTCAGCCGCTTCAGCGACGCCTCGATGGTGGGCGCGATGGTCTTCGACGAGATCGGCGCCCCGTCCCGCACATGGCGCATCCCCTCGCCGGAATGCTTGGTCGCCAGGATGTAGTCGCCGCGCCGCCCGGTCCTTGCGTTCCAGCCGCCGATGATGCGCTCGCTGTTGCCCAGGGTCTCTGCACTGACCGGATTCACCGGGTACATCTCGGCGGTATCGACAAAGTTCACGCCCGCCGCCAGCGCCATGTCGATCTGCGCATGCGCCTCGTCCTCCGGCGTCTGGGTGCCAAAGGTCATCGTGCCCAGGCACAGTTCGGACACCATCATGCCGGTGCGGCCCAACGGGTTCATTTTCATCTCGCGCTCCCCTGTTCCGGATTTGCCCGCGACCCTAGCCGGCAGCACGGCAAGTGCAAGCCGCTGCGGCCTGCCGGCAGGCAGGCGTTAACCATTCGGAAACAACCTGAAAATGATTCGTCTCAAATGTGATACACTCAAATTTGCCGCAAATTGAAAAACAAGGGGTGGCCGATGACGATTACGATGTTTGAAAACGGCGGTGGTTCCGCCATTGAAGCTGAAGCGCCTCTGCCGCGGTTGTCACCCGCAGAAGCACGCAGGGTCCATGCCCGCGGCGGCGCTGTCTTTGTTGACCTGCGCATGACATGGGAAATGAAAAGAACGGGTCTCATTCCCGGGGCTTTTCCCTGCCCCCATGGGCTCATGGATCTTTGGATCGATCCCGATAGCCCCATCAGCGGCACCGCCCCTGCCAATAGGAAGGTTTTTGTTTTCTGCTGCGGCAATGGCTTGCACGCATCTCAGGCTGCCCAAAGCGCAAAGCATATGGGGTTGCGGCAGGTTTTCTTTCTGGATGGCGGAATGGATGCCTGGCTCGCCGGCGGCGGCAGTGTCGCAGCGTTTGATCAGCACCAGGTTCATTGAGCCCCGCCCGGCCGCTTGCACCCGGGCGTAAAACTCTGCAGCCTGTCTCCCGTATTACTCCGGGAGAGCACAGAATGCCGCAACAGATCACCAAAGGCGTCAAGGCGCTGCTGGCAGAGGCAAACAGCCTTGTCGAAACCATGTCCGTCGAGGAAGCCAAGCAGAAAGTGCTGGACGACAGTTACGTCTTCATCGACCTGCGCGACATCCGCGAGCTGCAGCGCAGCGGCATGATCCCCGGCGCGTTTTCCTGTCCGCGCGGGATGCTGGAATTCTGGATCGACCCGGACAGCCCCTATCACAAGCCGGTGTTCAACCAGGACAAGACCTATGTGTTCTACTGCGCCAGCGCCTGGCGCTCGGCGCTCAGCGCCAGGGCGGCGATGGAGATGGGGCTGAAGCCGGTTGTGCATCTGGAGGGCGGCTTCACCGAATGGGCCAAGCAGGGCGGCCCGGTGGTGCCGCGCGAGGGCTGAGGCCCGCCGCGCAGCGCGGGGACAAAGGGCAGTACCAGCGGCTTTACCCGATTGAGAACAAATAGGTAACATGCTAGCTTGACGGCATGCCGACTCACCTGCTCGCCCGCCGCAGCCACAAGCCCCGTCCGGCGCTGCCCCTGACAGAGGGGGTCGCGCTGGAGCTGGCCCGCGTGCATGAGGCCTGCGGCCCCGCCCGCCACAGTTTTGCGCTGTGGCTGGCAGCCGCCGCCCAGGGCCCCGTGCTGTGGCTGTCCCCGCCCCAGGCCGGCAAGCCGCTGAACCCGGACGGGATGGCGGGATACGCCAGCCCTGCCCGGTTCCTGTTTGTGCGCACCGCCCGGACGGAGGATCTGCTCTGGGCGATGGAGGAGGCCCTGCGCAGCGGCGCGGCGCCGCTGGTGGTGGCGGAACTGGCAGAGCCGCCCGCCATGACCCCGGTGCGGCGGCTGCATCTGGCGGCAGAGGGGGGCGGCCGCTTCGGCCCGGCGCCGCTGGGCCTGCTGCTGACCCCCGGCACCGGCGGCGCCCAAGGCATCGAAAGCCGCTGGCACCTGGCCCATGCGCCCCGCCCCGCCAGCAGCCTGCCCGACAGCAGTCCGGCCGGCCGCGCCCCCGCGGGCAGAGGCTGCTGGACATTGCAGCGCCTGCGCGCCCGCACCCTGCCGCCCCGCAGCTGGCAGGTCACCCGGGCCTGCGCAGGGGGGCCGCTGCGGGCCGCCCCGGCCGCTGACAGCGCCCTTCCTGCCGCGGCCGCTGCTGCCCCCGCTGCCGGAAGGCTCCCGCTGCCGCAGGCTCCCCTGCCGGCGCCGGCGCTGCCCTAGCGGTTTTGGGGCCGGCACCGGGCCCAACAGGCAGAAAATTTGCCAGGAGCCGGCGCCTGGCGGGGGTCCTCCGCGGTCTCACAGGCGCGCAAGCAAAAGTGAGCGCCCGCTGCGGCAAATCCGGTTAAACTCGTCCGGCAGCACAGAAAACACGGGCCAGCAAACACAGAAGGAAACGCACGCATGGGCAAATCCCGGATGCCGCGCCGCCCCCTGCTGGCCGGTCTCGGTGCCGCCCTGCTGGCGCCGCAGGCACTGCTGGCCGCCCCCCTGCCCTACCGCCTGATCCCCGAAGCCACCGAGGTGCGCTTCACCTTCCTGCTCAGCGGCCAGCCGCAGCACGGCCGGGTTCCCGTCTCTGCCGCCCGTATCCGCATCGACCCGCAGAACCTGGCCCGCAGCCAGGCCGATATCACCCTGGACGCGCGCCGCGCCCGCACCGGGCTGATCTTTGCCACCGACGCGCTGAAAGGCCCCGGTGTTCTGGACACCGCGCGCTTCCCGCAGATCCGCTTCCGCTCCACCCGCGTCCGCCTCGGACCGGACGGGCGGCTCTCAGGCGGCGCCGAAATCACCGGCAATCTGACCCTGCGCGGCACCACCCGGCCGATCACCCTGCAGGCCGCGCTCTACCGCCGCCCCGGCACCGCTCCGGACGACCTGCACGAACTGGACGTGCATCTCTCCGGCCAGCTCAGCCGCGCCGCCTTCGGCGCCACCGGATACACGGACCTCGTCGCCGACCGCATCGCCCTCGCCGTCAAGGCCCGCATCCGTCGCAGCATCTGAGCCTCCCGCCGGCCCCGGTGCGGAAAAGCACCGCCCCGCAGAAATACGACACGCCGGTGGCGGAAACCGGCTGGCAATGAAGCGCCAGCCTGTCATGGTCGGACCGTTATGCGCCTGATCGTCTCCTTTGCCGCCCTGTTCCTCTCCGTCATTCTGCTGCAGCTGTCCACGGGGGGCGTCGGCCCGCTCGATGCCATCTCCGGCCTGACGCTCAACTTCACCAAGGAACAGATCGGCCTCCTCGGCTCGGCCCACTTCTTCGGCTTCTTCATCGGTTGCTGGTGGGCGCCGCGGCTGATGGGCAATGTCGGCCATTCCCGCGCCTTTGCGGTCTGCACCGCACTGGGGGCAATGGGCCTGCTGGGCCACACGCTGACCGAGAACCCCTATGCCTGGGCGGCGATGCGGATCGCCTCTGGCCTCTGCGTGGCCGGTGCCTATACGGTGATCGAGGCCTGGCTGAACGCCAAGGTCACCAATGAAAACCGCGGCCGTGCCATGGGCACCTACCGGATTGCTGACATGAGCGCTTCGCTGGCGGCGCAGCTGATCATCGCGGTGCTGCCGCCTGCGGTCTATATCTCGTATAACCTGCTCGCCGTGGTGTGCTGTGCGGCACTGCTGCCGCTGACCCTGACCAGGGCAAGCCAGCCCGAAACCCCCGACGCCCCCCGGCTTCGCCCCAAGCTGGCGTGGCGCTGTTCGCCGCTGGCAGTGGCGGGCGTGATCGTCTCGGCGCTCAGCTCCGCCTCCTTCCGGATGGTCGGGCCGGTCTATGGCCAGGAAGTAGGGCTGGAGATCGGCCAGATTGCCTTCTTCCTTGCCTCCTTCGTATTGGGCGGCGCGCTGGCGCAGTATCCGATGGGCTGGCTGGCCGACAAATACGACCGCCGCTGGGTGCTGATCTGGCTGTCCGGTATCGCCATCCTCAGCTGCGGCATCACCATGGCAGCCAGCGGCACCGGCACTCTCGGCGTGATGCTGGCCGCCGGGTTCTTCGGCTTCACCACTTTCCCGATCTTCTCGGTCTCCGCCGCCCATGCCAACGACTTCGCCACCTCTGCCGAACGGGTCGAGCTGTCGGCGGCGCTGATGTTCTGGTACGCGCTTGGCGCCATCGCCTCGCCCTATGTTTCCTCCGCCCTGATCGACAGCTTCGGGCCGCCGGCGCTGTTTGCCTATGTCGCCTGCGGCCATCTGCTGCTGATCGTCTTCGGCCTCAGCCGGATGCGCGCCCGCCCGGTGCCGGAGGAACGCACGCATTATGTCTATGCACCGCGCACCTCCTTCACCATCGGCCGCCTGCTGAAGCGCTCGCGCGAAGGGCGGTAGCGCCGCCGCCGCCCAATTTTCAGCGAAATACGCACGCGGGGTTTCCGCCGCCCGCTGCATAGGCTAGACGGGCCTCTGACGCATTACCTGGATGGATGGCATGGCACGCATTCTGATTACTTCGGCGCTTCCCTACATCAACGGGATCAAGCATCTGGGCAACCTGGTGGGCAGCCAGCTGCCTGCTGATCTTTACGCCCGCTACAACCGCGGCCGCGGGCATGAAGTCATGTTCCTTTGCGCCACCGATGAACACGGCACTCCGGCGGAACTGGCTGCGGCCAAAGCCGGCAAGCCGGTTGCGGAATACTGCGCCGAAATGCACGAAGTGCAGACAGACATCGCGCGCCGCTTCGGCCTGTCGTTCGACCATTACGGCCGATCCTCCAGCCCGCAGAACCACGCGCTGACCCAGCATTTCGCCGGCAAGCTGGCCGAAGCCGGGCTGATTTCGGAAGTCAGCGAAAAGCAGGTCTACTCCAATGCTGACGGCCGCTTCCTGCCCGACCGCTATATCGAGGGCACCTGCCCCAATTGCGGTTACGAGCGGGCCCGCGGCGACCAGTGCGAAGAATGCACCAAGCAGCTGGACCCCACAGACCTGATCAATCCGCGTTCGGCCATCTCCGGCTCCACCGACCTGGAAGTGCGCGAGACCAAGCACCTGTTCCTGCGCCAGTCCGCGATGCGGGATCAGCTCGACGCCTGGATCGACACAAAGAAAGACTGGCCGGTGCTAACCACCTCCATCGCCAAGAAATGGCTGCATGACGGCGACGGCCTGCAGGACCGCGGCATCACCCGCGACCTGGACTGGGGCGTGCCGGTCAAAAATGGCACCGACGACTGGCCGGGCATGGAGGGCAAGGTCTTCTACGTCTGGTTCGACGCGCCCATCGAGTACATTGCCGCCGCCGGCGAGTGGGCCGAAAAGCATGGGCTTGCGGACGCTGACTGGCAGCGCTGGTGGCGCACCGACAAGGGCGCAGAAGATGTGAAATACGTCCAGTTCATGGGCAAGGACAACGTGCCGTTCCACACCCTGTCTTTCCCGGCCACCATCCTTGGCTCCGGCGAGCCGTGGAAGATGGTCGACCACCTCAAGTCCTTCAACTACCTGAACTATGACGGCGGCCAGTTCTCCACCTCGCAGGGGCGCGGCGTCTTCATGGACCAGGCGCTGGAAATCCTGCCCGCCGATTACTGGCGCTGGTGGCTGCTGAGCCACGCGCCGGAAAGCTCTGACTCCGAATTCACCTGGGAGAACTTCCAGCAGTCGGTGAACAAGGACCTGGCGGACGTTCTGGGCAACTTCGTCAGCCGCATCACCAAGTTCTGCCGCTCCAAGTTCGGCGAGGAGGTTCCCGCCGGCGGCGAATACGGGCCGCAGGAGCAGGCGCTGACAGACGAGCTGACTACCCGCATCCGCGCCTGTGAGGGCCATATGGAAGCAATGGAGGTCCGCAAGTCGGCGCAGGAGCTGCGGGCGATCTGGGTGGCCGGCAACGAATACCTGCAATCCGCTGCCCCCTGGTCGGTTTTCAAGGAAGACCCCGAGCGCGCCGCCGCGCAGGTGCGCCTGGGCCTGAACCTGATCCGCCTCTACGCAGTGCTGTCGGCGCCCTTCATCCCGCATGCATCGGACACGCTGATGGCGGCGCTGAACTCGGACGACCGCAGCTGGCCGGAAGACGTGGCGGCTGCCCTCTCTGCCCTGCCCGCAGGCCATGGCTTCACCGTGCCTGAGGTGCTGTTCGCCAAGATCACCGACGAGCAGCGCGAAGAGTGGCAGGAACGCTTCTCCGGGATCCGCGCCTGAAGCATCAGACATTGACTAACGTGAAGGCCGCCCCCTGGGCGGCCTTTTCTTTTGCCAATCCCTCGTCTTTGCGCAAAATTTATTTCCGACTAAAAAACTCGGATTGACATAGGTGAGTAAATAAATCAGGTATACGGCATTCCAGCCAGCCTGACTCGGATCGGGCGAGCCCGAGTGACATTCAATCAACCGAGATCGCCCCCATGCCGACCAGTGCGCGCCGCCTTAGCGGTCCTGAGATCAAGGAACCGGAGTCCGACGACATGCGCCACCTGTGGCCGCAGGTCTTCGCCCCGTCCGGCGCACTGTCCGGTTTTTGTCTGGAATGGCTTCTGGACAGGGCGGAATTCAGCAATGGGCGCAAGTCATGAACCAGATTACTTCCAAACCTGTCCCCACTGAGGCCACAACCGAGGTGTTTCCCACCTACCACGCGGAGGATCTGACCCGCGGCGGCGCACAGGCCCGCATCCTCCTGAACGGCCAGATCTACTCGCTGCGCATCACCCGCGCAGGCAAGCTGATCCTGACCAAATGAGCGGCGGCGCCTCCCATCCCCGCGGTGGCGTGACCGTCGGCACCCTGTCGGAACTGCCGCCGCTGGAGGCCGGCGCGGTGATCTACCTGCGCCACTGGTTCTCCGGCGAAGAGACCCGCGAACAGATGCGCCGTGATTTTGAGGTGAACTTCGGCCCGGAACTTGCCGATGCCGCCTTTGAGGCCTTCGGGTCCTTATGCAATTTCTGTGCCGCCCACGGCCGCCGCCCGCTGGTGCGCCACGGCATGACCTGCAAATGCCTGGGCGCAGATGAAAATTGCTTTGCCAACCTTCTAGCCTCCGCTGCTGAAGGCCAGGACGACGATGCCAACATCCTCGCCTCGCTGATCGTGACCCCGCGCAAGGCGCAGGAGTTGACACAGCTGGCCTCCGACTGCGGTCTGCTGCTGCAGCAGATCATGAACCCTCACCTGCCGCAGCAACCCGCGCGGCCTGCAACCGCCACCCTACACTGAACTCTAAAGCAATCAAGGACTTAGCTGATGAAATCTCTGTTTCTCACGGGCACTGCCCTCGCCGGTCTCGCCTTTGGCGCCACCACTGCCTTTGCCGCCGACAAGGCTGCGGTGCTGACCAACTACGCAAATATCGCCGAGGCCAAATACCAGGACAGCCTGGCCACCGCACAGGTGCTCAAGGCCGCCGTCGAAGCGCTGGTCGCAGATCCGTCCGCAGAGAACCTGGAAGCCGCCCGCGCCGCCTGGATCGCGGCCCGCGTGCCCTATCAGCAATCCGAGGTGTTCCGCTTCGGCAACGCCATCGTCGACGATTGGGAAGGCAAGGTGAACGCCTGGCCGCTGGACGAGGGCTTGATTGACTATGTCGATGCCTCCTATGGCGGCCCGACCGACGAAAACACCTTGGCGGCGCTGAACGTGATCGCCAACCCCAGCTTTGAGCTGTCAGGCAAGGCGGTCGACGCCGCCAAGATCACCCCGGAGCTGCTGGAAGGCGCCCTGCATGAAGCCGACGGGGTCGAAGCGAACGTCGCCACCGGTTACCACGCCATCGAATTTCTGCTGTGGGGCCAGGACCTGAAGGGCACCGAGCACGGCGCAGGCGACCGTCCCTGGACCGACTATGCCCAGGGCGACGCATGCACCGGCGGCAACTGCGACCGCCGCGGCGAGTACCTGCTGGCGGCGACCGATCTGCTGATCTCCGACCTGGAGTGGATCACCGCCCAGTGGGCCACCGAAGGCGAAGCCCGCACCGCGCTGCTGGCGGATGAGGATGCCGGCATCACCACCATGCTGACCGGCATGGGGTCGCTGTCTTATGGTGAGCAGGCAGGTGAGCGGATGCGCCTGGGCCTGATGCTGAACGATCCGGAAGAAGAGCACGACTGCTTCTCCGATAACACCCACAACAGCCACTATTACGACGGTCTGGGCGTGCAGAACGTCTATCTGGGCGAATACGTCCGGGTGAATGGCGAACTGGTCTCCGGCCCGTCGCTGTCGGATCTGGTGGCGGAAAAAGACGCGAACCTCGACGCCGAGATGCGCGGCAAGCTGTCGACCACCATGTTGGCGCTCGGCCGCATTAAGACTGCGGCTGAGGCAGGCCTCTCCTATGACCAGATGCTGGCGCAGGGCAACACAGCCGGCGAGGCGCTGGTGATGGGCGGCGTCAACGGGCTGATTGACCAGACCCGCTCGATCGAGCGCGTGGTCTCTGCCCTGAAGCTGGACGGCGTGGCCATCGAAGGCTCCGACAGCCTCGACAACCCCTCGGCCGTCTTCAATTAAGCCATTCCGGCGAATGGCAACACATCTGAAAAGGGCCGCTATTCCCGTGGCCCTTTTCTGCGTGCAGCGAACACCCGCCAATACCCTAGTGTTTCACTCTGGATACCCCTTGAATCCTCAGTAATTTTGTCGGATATGTTTCCCAACGGAATCACTTGGCCATTTGCGCCACCGGGCTAGGACGCGAGCAGCATGATCGTTTGCCACTGCACACAGATCTCGGACCACGACATCCGCGCAGCCATCGACTGGATGCGAAGTGCCGATCCTGAAACGATAATCACTCCCGGCAAGATCTATCACGCGCTGGGAAAATCTGCCGATTGCGGCGGCTGCATGCCCCTTTTCCTCGACACGATGCGTTCCAGCAGTAAGCTGGAAGTACCTGCGCAGCTTGCGAATTTACGCGCAGGATCAATTCGGGAGGAAAACAATGAAGGGCGACGCCAAGGTTATAGACTATCTCAACAAAGCGCTGCGCCATGAGCTGACGGCCGTCAGCCAGTATTGGCTGCACTACCGGATGCAGGAAGATTGGGGCCTGGGCAGCATGGCCAAGAAAAGCCGCGAAGAATCCATCGAGGAGATGGAGCACGCGGACAAATTGATTGAAAGGATTTTGTTCCTCGGCGGCCACCCGAACCTGCAGAAGCTTGACCCGCTGCGGATCGGCCAGACCCCGAAAGAAACCCTCGAATGCGACCTTGCCGCCGAAGTGGACGCCCGCGCGCTCTACAAGGAAGCCCGCGACGCCTGCAACAAGGCGGGCGATTACGTTTCCCAAAAGCTGTTTGAAGAGCTGATGGCGGACGAAGAAGGCCATATCGACTTCCTCGAAACGCAGCTTGAACTGCACGACCGGATCGGTGCCGAAAACTATGCCCAGCTCAACGCCACCAAAATGGCAGAGGTTGAAGACTAACATTGCCCTGGCTGCCGCGCTTGCGGCGGCCACCCCCCTTGCGGCGCTGGACCTGGCCAGCCGGTACCAGGCAGAGCCGCATCTCTCCCCCCTTCCCCGCATCGATGCAGAACGCGCCCGGATCGAGGCCGTGACAGCCCCTGCCACGGATTTCTCGGCGCCTGAACCATACGAGGATCTGCCTGCAGGCGCCGCCACCGTGCGCGCGCGGACAGATGATGAGGCGTTTTCCCAGCATTCCGCCAATCTCTCTTTCGAACAGGAGCTGGAATTCAAGCTCGGCAACGGGCTGTTCAAGAAGATCTGGGTGTTTTCACCCGCCTCAACCAAGGCCTCCGACGGGCTTGGCCCGCTTTATAACGCGCGCTCTTGCCAGCGCTGCCACCTGAAGGACGGCCGCGGCCATGTGCCGGAACAGCCGGATTATGCCTCCGCCTCCATGTTCCTGCGGGTCTCCGTTCCCGGCCCGGTGCCGCCACAGATGCAAGCAGTCAGCGATTACATCGGCACCGCGCCCGATCCGAACTATGGCAGCCAATTGCAGGATTTCTCTGCCCCCGGCATCGCACCGGAATACAAGCTTCAGGTCGAGTACGAGGAATTCGAAGTCGCCCTGAACGGCGGCGGGACCGCCTCTCTGCGCCGCCCCCGCTACACCGCCGCGAACCTCGGCTACGGCCCACTGGCAGACGGCGCCATGCTGTCCCCCCGCGCCGCGCCGCCGATGATTGGCCTTGGACTGCTGGAGGCGATCCCTGCCGCCGACATTCTTGCCCGCGTGGATGAGGGTGACGCTGACGGCGACGGCATTTCCGGCCGCGCCAATCTGGTCTGGTCGCGGGAGTTCAACCAAATCATGCTGGGCCGTTTCGGGCTGAAGGCCGGCTCCCCGACGGTGCATGAGCAATCCGCAGGCGCCTTTGCCGGCGACATCGGCATCTCCACCCCGCTGTTCCCGGCCCATGCCGGCGAATGCACGGATCTGCAATCAGCGTGCCACGCCGCGCCGCACGGCGGCGGTGATTCCCGTGAAACCGAAGTCGACCAGCCCAACATGGATCTGGTCACCTTCTACAGCCGCAACCTCGGCGTGCCCGCGCGCCGGGGCAGTGGCGACAGCCAAGTGCTGCGCGGCAAGCAGGTGTTCTACGACAGCGGCTGCGCCTCCTGCCATGTGCCGAAATATGTGACACACCGGCTGGCAGACCGTCCGGAGCAGAGCTTCCAGCTGATCTGGCCCTACAGCGACCTCCTGCTGCACGACATGGGCGAGGGCCTGGCAGACCACCGCCCCGAGGGCCGCGCCACGGGCCGTGAATGGCGCACTGCGCCGCTCTGGGGCATTGGCCTGACGCAGCAGGTCTCGCCACGCGCCACTTTCCTGCACGACGGCCGCGCCCGCACCCTGCTGGAGGCCATCCTGTGGCACGGCGGCGAGGCAGAGACCGCGAAGAACCGCGTCGTGAAGCTGCCTCCGAAGGACCGCGCCGCCCTGATTTCTTTCCTGGAGAGCCTCTGATGCGCGCCCTTGCCCTGACCCTCACTCTTGCTGCGGCGCCTGCCGCGGCGTCGGATCTGTCCAGCGCCATCACCGATCAGTTGATTCTCCCGGCGTTTGAGGAACTGGCAGCAGAAGCATCAGGGCTGGCCGCTGCAGCGCAAGCCGATTGCACACTGCAGTCCGAAGCCCTTCGGTCCGCTTACGGCGAGGCCTTTGACGCCTGGATTGCCGCCAGCCACTACCGCTTCGGACCGACGGAAACCGGCAGCCGTGCCTTTGCGCTGGCTTTCTGGCCCGACAGCCGCGGCAAGACGCCCAAGGCGCTTGGCAATCTGATCCGCAGTGAGGATGCTGGCGTCAGCGATCCGGCCGAATTCGCCAGCTATTCCATCGCCGCCCGCGGGTTCTACGCGCTGGAATACCTCCTGTATGACCCCGAACTCTCCTCCGCTGGCAGCGCGGACTACCGCTGCACCCTGACCCGCGCCATCAGCGCGGATATTGCCGCCACATCGCAGGTCATCGCCGCGGATTGGGAGGAAAACTACGCCGCCGAAATGCGCGCGCCCGCCGCCCGCTACCGCAGTGAAGAAGAAATCACCCAGGAACTGCTGAAGGCGCTGACCACCGGGCTGCAAGTGCTGGACGACATGCGGCTGGGCCGCCCTCTTGGCACATTTGACAAGCCCCGCCCCAACCGCGCCGAGGCCCGCCGCTCAGGGCGCAGCCTGCGCCATGTGCTGGTGTCGCTGAACGCGATGGAACCGCTGGCGCTGGCCCTGGCGCAGGATGAGGCCGGGTTGAAGGCAGACCTTGCACAGGGTTTCGGCAAGGTCCTCAGCCGCGCCGAAGCCCTGAACGATCCGGTCTTTGCCGGGGTTGCCGACCCCGCTGCCCGCATCCGGATCGAGGCGCTGCGCCAGCAGGTGAAGGATTTGCGCGCGCTTGTTTCTGAACGCCTTGGCCCGGCCCTCGGCGTGGCGGCAGGTTTCAATTCGCTCGACGGCGACTGACGGAAAGGATCCCGCATGACCTCCCGCCGCGGATTTCTGGCCGGGCTGATAGCCACTGCTCTCGCCCCGCAAGCCACCTGGGCCAGCGCTGGCAGCCCGGCTTTCCTGTCGGCGGGCAAAGATGCTGGCGGCGGCTTCTTCCTTGCGGGCCTCAAAAGTGAAGGCGAAATCCTCTTCCGCCACCCGCTGCCCGGCCGCGGCCATGCTGCTGCCGCGCACCCGGTCCGGCCTGAGGCAGTTGCCTTTGCCCGCCGCCCAGGCCGCTTTGCCGATGTAATCGACTGCCGCAGCGGTGCCGCCATCGCGCGGTTGCAGCCGCCCGCTGGCCATCACTTCTATGGCCATGGCATCTTTTCCCCGGACGGCAGCCGCCTTTTCACCACTGAAAACGACTATGAGAACGCCCGCGGCGTGATCGGTGTGTGGGATGCTGCAGACGGCTACCGCCGCATTGCCGCGTTCTCCGCCGGCGGCATTGGCCCGCATGACATGGCTTTGCGCCGCGATGCGCCCGGACTGGTCGTGGCCAACGGCGGCATCGAGACTCACCCCGACAGCGGCCGCTCCAAGCTGAACCTGCCTGATATGCGCCCCAACCTCAGCTACCTGAGTTTTGACGGCGTGCTGCAGGAGCAGTTGGAACTGCCGCAGGAGCTCCACCTGAATTCGATCCGCCACATTGCCATGCGCGGCGACGGCACCGTTGGCTTCGCCATGCAATGGCAGGGCGATCTGGGCGAACAAGTCCCCACAGCAGGCCTGCACCGTCCCGGCAAAGCGCCCCGGCTGATGGCCGAGGATGATGCGCGGGTGCTGAACATGCAGGGCTACGGCGGCTCGACCGCCTTCTGCACCGATGGCAGCCGGCTCGGTGTCACTTCCCCGCGAGGCGGGATGCTGCAGGTTATGGACACGGTCAGCGGCGTCTTGCTGCAGGAACACAGGATGGGCGACGTCTGCGGCCTGGCGCCCTCTGCTGACGGCTTCACCGCCAGCACCGGCACCGGCCAGTTCTATGCGGTTTCGGACACCGCCCAGCATCTTCTGCACCACGCGAATCTGGCCTGGGACAATCACCTGATCCCGCTCTTCTGAAGCAAAACAGCCGGGCTTTTCACAAGGCGCGCCCGCCACGGCGCGCCTTTTCGTTTTCAAGCACCGCGAAAGCAATACGAAAACGAATAGTGACTCTTCACGCGCGATACGCTACAGAATCGCAGCGAAAGGAAAGCAAATGGATGCCACAAGCCGTCAGAACGAAATCATATCCCTCCTGAACCGTCAGGACCGGGTCGAGGTTGAGGATCTCTCACAGCGCTTTGGCGTGTCCTTGCAGACCGTGCGCGCAGACCTGCGCGACCTGTCGGCGCGGGGCGCGCTGTCTCGCGTGCACGGCGGTGCCGTCCGCGTGAGCTCCGCCGCCAGCCAGGGTTACGTGGACCGGCGCAAGCTGAACGCCGGCAACAAGCTGGCGATGGCCTCTCTCGCCGCGGAACTGATCCCCGACAACTGCTCGCTCAGCCTCAACATCGGCACATCAACAGAACAGGTTGCCCGGGCGCTGTCCGGCCACAGCGGCCTGACCGTGATGTCCAACAACATCAACATTATCAACATGATGATGGGCGGACAGGCCAAGGAACTGGTCCTGGCCGGCGGCACTGTGCGGCAAAGCGACGGCGCCATCGTTGGCGAGGACGCGGTGGAGTTCTTCTCCCGCTACAAGGTGGACTTTGCCGTCATCGGCGCCTCTGCGCTGGATGCCGACGGCGCAGTGATGGACCACGACGCCCGCGAGGTTTCGGTCGCCCGCGCGATCCTGAAGAACGCCCGGCAGAGGGTACTGGTCTGCGACGGCAGCAAGTTCGACCGCTCCGCTCCGGTTCGGATCTGCGATGTCTCCGACCTGGACGTGGTGATCACCGACCGCCCGGCTCCCGCAGAATTCGCCGAGGCCGCGCTGGCCGCCGGCACCCGCATCCTGACCGCAGGACAAAACGAAAGCAGCGAAAATGATTGACACGCCTGTAACGGACCTTTTCATCATCGGCGGCGGCATCAACGGCTGCGGCATCGCCCGCGACGCCGCCGGCCGCGGATTGTCGGTGACGCTGGCAGAGATGAACGATCTCGCCTCGGCCACCTCCTCCGCATCCACCAAGCTGTTCCACGGCGGCTTGCGCTATCTCGAATATTTTGAGTTCCGCCTGGTGCGCGAGGCGCTGATCGAGCGCGAAGTGCTGCTGAAAGCGATGCCGCATATCTCCTGGCCGATGCGCTTTGTGCTGCCGTTTCACAAGGACATGCGGTTCGACAGCGAGACGCCCACGTCGAAACTGCTCACCACCTTCATGCCCTGGATGAAGGGCCGCCGACCGGCCTGGCTGATCCGGCTGGGGCTGTTCCTGTACGACTCGCTTGGAAAGCGCGGCATTCTGCCCGGCACGGCGAAACTGGATCTGGAGGCCGACCCGGCGGGCAGGCCCCTGAAGGACAAGTTCAAGACCGCCTTTGAATATTCCGACTGCTGGATCGAGGACGCCCGCCTGGTCGTCCTGAACGCCCGCGACGCACAGGCCCGCGGCGCCGAGATCCTGACCCGGACCAAGGTGCTGTCAGCCGAGCGCCATGCGGACCACTGGGTGATCACCCTGCAGGACCAGGCCACCGGCGACACCCATCAGCGCCGCGCGAAAATGCTCGTCAACGCGGGCGGGCCATGGGTCGCAGACGTGCTGCACCAAAAGCTGGGCCAGAACAGCCGCGAAAACATCCGCCTGGTGCGCGGCAGCCATATCGTGGTGCCGAAGCTGTTCGATCACGGGCGCTGCTACTTCTTCCAGGGAACCGACGGGCGGATCATCTTTGCCATTCCCTATGAGGAAGATTTCACCCTGATCGGCACAACGGACAGCGACCACTCCGATCCGGACACCGCGCCGGAATGCACCGCAGAGGAGCAGGACTATCTGATTGATTTTGCATCAGGATATTTCAATCAGCCGCTCAAGCGCGAGGATATCGTCTGGACCTATTCCGGCGTGCGCCCGCTTTTTGACGACGGCGCCAGCTCTGCCACCGCGGCGACCCGCGAATATGTGCTGACACTGGATCAGGCACAGGCGCCGCTCTTGAATGTCTTCGGCGGCAAGATCACCACCTACCGCAAGCTGGCAGAGGCGGCGCTGGCAAAGATCGGCGAGGTTTTCCCGCAGCTGCCCGCGGACTGGACCGCAGGCGTGGCCCTGCCCGGAGGCGATTTCGCGGTGGCGCATGTGGAAAAGCTGCAAAGTAAACTCGCAGCGGACTATCCGTTCCTTTCGCCCTACGGGACCCGCCGCCTGATCCGCGCCTATGGCACCGAGGCCTGGGAGCTTCTGGGCGAGGCCAAATCCGCGGCTGATATGGGGCAGGACTTCGGGGCGACGATCACCGCGCAGGAACTGGACTGGGCAATTGCCCGCGAATGGGTACGAACTGGAGACGACTACCTGTGGCGGCGCACCAAGCTGGGGCTGCGGCTGGATGAAGCCCAGCGCGCCGCGGTGAATGACTACATCCAAGGCAAAGCGGCGCAGTTGGCGGCATAACTCAAAGGGCGGTGCTCGGCCCGGCAGGGTGGAAGCGAAGCGCCCGCCCCGTGGGGGGGGACGGGCGCTGCCCGGCCTGGCGGCCGGGCGGGACATTCTGAAAGGGTCTTAAAACTCCACGCCCTTCTGTGCCTTCACGCCGGCGCGGAACGGGTGTTTGATCTGGCCCATCTCGCTCACCAGATCGGCGATCTCGATCAGCTCCTCCTTGGCGTTGCGGCCCGTCAGCACCACATGGGTCATCGGCGGCTTCTGCTCGACCAGGAATTCCAGCACCTCCTCCAGATCCAGATACTCATAGCGCAGCGCAATGTTGATCTCATCCAAGAGCACCATGGTATTGCGCTCATCCAAGATCATCTCCTTGGCCTTTTCCCAGCCCTTTTGCGCGGCGGCAATGTCGCGCGCCTTGTCCTGGGTTTCCCAGGTAAAGCCCTCGCCCATCGCATAGAATTGGCAGAGATCGCTGAAGTTCTCCTCGATCAGGGTGCGCTCGCCGGTCTGCCAGGCGCCCTTGATGAACTGCACCACGGCGGACGGCATCCCATGGGCAATGCAGCGCATGATCATGCCGAAGCCGGAGGAGGATTTGCCCTTGCCCGGCCCGGTGTGGACGATGATTAGGCCCTTCTCGCCTTCCTTGGTCTTCATCATCCGGTCGCGCGCGGCCTTCTTCTTGGCCATCTTGGAGGCGTGACGGGCGGCTTCTTCTTCTGAGATGCCGGTTTCAGACTTTTCGCTCATGGGGGCTCTCCAGCTGTTTGACCCCATGTCTTGACAAAGAAGCCCGCCATAGCGCAAGGGGGTTCCGCTGGTTCCTGTGAAAACAGGCGAAGAGGGAATGTGAAGGCCGTTCGAGGCCGAAGCACAGCCGCCCCCGCGACCGTGACCGGATGAGGCCGCCATGCCACTGGGGAAAACTCCCGGGAAGGCAGGATGGCCGGCAAGGCAAGCGCCTTGGCATCCGCAAGCCGGGAGACCTGCCAGCGAGAGAGAGATCAACGGGCAGACGGGGTGTTCTGCGACCGGGCGAGGGACTGGCACGACACAGTTCCTTTCTGGCCATCCCGCACGCCCTGCCGCGACAGGAGACGCGCTGATGGCTGACGAAATGGCAGGCAAAACTGCCAGCACCCAGGGACCGGTCACGCTGACCGTTTGCCTCACCTGCCGTCGCGAGGGCGCCGACCCCGAGGCCGCCCGCCCCGGCGCCATCCTTCACGCAGCCCTGGAAGAAGCCGGGATGCCCGAAGGCGTCCGCCTGCGCGGTGTCGAATGCCTGTCCTCCTGCAAGCGCGGCTGCGCTGTTGCCTTGGTCGGCGGCGCGGAGCGCTGGACCTATGTCTACGGCGACCTTGACCCGGACCAGCACGTTCCCGAGATCCTGGAAGGCGCCGCCGCCTATGCCGCCACCGCCGACGGCGTCGTGCCCTGGCGCGAGCGCCCGCAGACCTTCCGCAAGCAATCCATTGCCCGCATCCCGCCGGCCAAGTTCTTCTCCGAGGAGTAATCATGAGCGACCTCAACAAGATCCCCGTCACCGTCATCACCGGCTTCCTCGGTGCGGGCAAGACCACCCTGATCCGCCACCTGATGCAGAACCCGCAGGGCAAGCGCCTGGCGGTTGTGGTGAACGAATTCGGCACCGCCGGTGTGGACGGCGACATCCTGAAGTCCTGCGCCGATGAAAACTGCCCGGCGGAGAACATCATGGAACTGGCCAACGGCTGCATCTGCTGCACCGTAGCCGATGACTTCATCCCCACTATCGAGCAGCTGATGAACCTGCCGGAAAAACCCGATCACATCGTGATCGAAACCTCCGGCCTGGCGCTGCCCAAGCCGCTGCTCAAGGCCTTCGACTGGCCCGCGATACGCTCCCGCATCACCGTTGACGGCGTGATTGCGCTGGCCGATGCCGAGGCCGTTGCCAAGGGCCAGTTCGCCCCCGACCTGGACGCCGTGCAGGCCCAGCGCGAGGCGGACGACAGCATCGACCACGAAACCCCGCTCAGCGAAGTGTTCGAGGACCAGATCTCCTGTGCCGACATCGTGCTTCTGTCCAAGGCCGACCTGGCCGGCGACGCAGGTGTCGAGAAGGCCCGCGCGGTGATCGAGGCCGAGGCGCCCCGCAAGCTGCCGATCCTGCCGATGAGCGAAGGCGTCATCGACCCGCGCATCATCCTGGGTCTGGGCGCGGCTGCCGAGGATGATCTGGACGCCCGCCCCAGCCACCACGACGGCCACCACGACCACGAGCATGACGATTTTGAAAGCATCGTTGTCGAAATGGGCGAAGTCTCCGACCCCGAAGCGCTGCAGAATGCCATCGTGAAACTCGCCCGCGAGCGCAACATCCTGCGCGTCAAAGGCTATGTCGCGGTGGAGGGAAAACCGATGCGGATGCTGGTGCAGGCCGTGGGCGAGCGCCTGCGCGCCCAGTATGATCAGCCCTGGGGCGCGCAGCCGCGCAAGACCGCCCTGGTGGTCATCGCCGAGCATGACGACATCGACGAACAGGCCATCCGCGCCGAGCTGGGGGCCTGAAGCTGATGCCCCAAGGCGAAACTTCAAACGTTTCGCCCGGCGGCAACGCCGGGCAGCGCCCGACCTCCCCGTTTTGCCGGAGGCAAACCTTTGGTTTGACGGGAGGGCGCTTCGCTTCCTCCCGAGGCCGGACACTGCCCTCTGCTCTTCTTTCCGAAAGGGCCTGACCCATGCACGTCGTCTTCCGCGAAAGCCACGGCCTTGACGAGACCGATACCCCGCAGGACCTCGGGCAGACGCCCGCGGACCTGGTGGTGCTGTCGTTTTCCGACAGCGACCTCGGCGCCTTCGCCGCGGGCTGGCACCGGGCAGACGGCAAGCTGCCCAGCCTAAGGGTTGCCAACCTGGTGGCGCTGAAACACCCGCTCTCGGTCGACGTCTACGCGGAACAAACACTCGAGGGCGCCAAGGGCGTCCTGGTCCGCCTGATCGGCGGCGAAAGCTACTGGTCTTACGGCCTTGCCACCCTGCAGGACCTTGCCCGCCGCAAGGGCATCGCGCTGGCAATCCTGCCGGCCGACGGGCGCGAGGATGCGCGGCTGGATGAGCTCTCCACCCTGCCCGTCTCCACCCTGCGCCGCCTGCAATCCCTGTGCGACGCCGGCGGCGCTGTCGCAGCCCAGGCTGCGCTTGCGCAGCTGTCGCTGGCAGCAGGCCTCTATGCTGGCCCCGTCCTCGGCCTCAAGTCCATGCCCGTGCACGGCTTCTATGACCCAGCCAAGGGCGTGCTCGCGGACCTGCCGCCGCAGGACCTGCCGCTGGTGCTGGTGAGCTTCTACCGCTCCTACCTTACCGCCGCCGACACCGCGCCGGTGGATGCACTGATCGAAGAGCTGCGCGCCCGCGGCTACGCGGCCTTTGGCGTCTTTGCCGCCAGCCTCAAGGCGCCTGCCGCCGCGGATTGGCTGCGCGAAAAGCTGCCCGGGCTGAACCCTGCCGCGATCATCAACGCCACCGCCTTCTCCGCGCAAGGCACCGACGGCAGCGCCTCGCCGCTTAGCACAACCGGCTGCCCGGTGTTCCAGGTCGCCCTCTCGACAGCCCGCAAGAAAGACTGGCGTGAGGCCGACCGCGGGCTGTCGCCCGCCGACCTCGCCATGCACGTCGTCCTGCCGGAGGTTGACGGCCGCATCTTCGCCGGTGTCGTCAGCTTCAAATCGCCAGGCAAGAAAGACCCGGATCTGCAGTACTCCCGCTTTGCCCACCGCGCCGATGCGGACCGCATCAAGGCTGCTGTGGACCGCGTGGAGGGCTGGCTGCGCCTCGCCAAACTGCCGAATGCAGACAAGCGCCTTGCCCTGATCCTCTCCACCTACCCCGGCCGCGACCACAACCTGGCCCATGCCGTCGGCCTCGACGCGCTGGTCTCCTGCGACGAGATCCTGTGCGAACTCTCCGCCCAAGGCTACGCCGTCGAAGCGCTCGAAAACACCGGCCTGCGGCTGATGGAAGAGACCCTCAGCGCCCCGCTGGAGGACTACCGCCAGACCCTCGCCACCCTGCCGCAAAACCTGCAGGACACCCTGGCCGAGGCCTGGGGCAGCCCGGAAGAAGACGCAGACTGCCGCGACGGCGCCTTTCATTTCAAGGCTTTGCGTGCTGGCAACGCCCTGGTCGCGCTGCAGCCCGAACGCGGCGAAGTGAAAACCCGCGTCGATGACTACCACGATCTCGACCGCACGCCGCGCCACGCCTATGTGGCCTTTTACCTGTGGCTGCGCAGCCAAACCGACGCCCTCATCCACATCGGCGCCCACGGCACCCTGGAATGGCTGCCGGGCAAGGCGGTGGCGCTCTCCGGCACCTGCTGGCCCGAGGTGCTGACCGGCCCGCTGCCGGTCGCCTATCCGTTCATCGTCAACGACCCCGGCGAGGCCGCCCAGGCCAAGCGCCGTATCGGTGCCGTCACCATCGGCCACCTGCCACCGCCGCTGGCGCAGACAAACCTGCCCGAGGGCATGGCCCGGCTCGAAAGCCTGCTGGACGAATACTCCACTGCGGATGGTCTGGATCCCGCCCGCCGCGACCGGCTGATCGGCGACATCCGCGCCGAAGCGCAGGGAACCGGGGTAGAGGCCGACCTGGGCCTCACTCCCGACACCTCCCCCGCCGAGGCCATCACCCGCATCGACGCCTTTGTCTGCGACATCAAGGAAAGCCAGTACGGCGAGGGTCTGCATATCTTCGGCTCCGGCCAATGCGGGGCAGAGGAACGCGCCGGGCTGATTGCCGCGCTGGACGGCAAGATCGTCACCCCCGGCCCCTCTGGCTCGCCGTTCCGCGGCCGCGCCGATGTGATCCCGACGGGCCGCAATCTCTTTACCACCGACCCGCGGGCGGTGCCGTCGCGGGCGGCGCATGCGCAAGGGGTCAAGCTGGCGGAAGAGTTGCTGCGCCGCCACCTTCAGGACCACGGCGACTGGCCCAAGGGGCTGGTGATCGACCTCTGGGGTTCCGCCACCATGCGCACCGCGGGCGAGGAATTTGCCATGGCGCTGCATCTGGCAGGGCTGGCACCCAAGTGGGACGAAGGCTCTGAGCGCGTCTCTGGTTTCGAGGTGCTGCCGCTCTCGATGCTGAACCGCCCGCGCATCGACGTGACCCTGCGGGTGTCCGGCCTGTTCCGCGATGTTTTCCCCGGCCTTGCCCAGATGTTCGAAACCGCCGCCGCCGCGCTGGCTGCACGCGAAGAAACCCAGGCAGACAACCCCTATCTCACCGAGACCCCGCGCGTCTTCGGTCCCAAGCCGGGCCAGTACGGGTTGTCGATGAACCCGCATCTGGACGACTACACCGACGCCGCACGCCAGGCGGCCGGAGAGGCCTGGCTGAATGCCTCCTCCTACGCCATCGACGCCAAGGGCGCGATCACCGACGCCCGCGAGGCGCTGGAAACCCGCCTGCAGGGCGCTGACAGCTTCGTGCACCTGCAGGACCTGCCGGAAACCGACCTGCTGATCGCGTCTGATTACGCCGCGCATGAGGCCGGCTTTGCCGCTGCCATGGCTCGCATCGGCCAGACGGCGCCGGCGCTCTACCACCTCGACGCGACCCGCCCCGACAAGCCGCAGGCGCGCAGCTTGGGCGAGGAAATCGCCCGCGTCACCCGCGCCCGCGCCGCCAACCCGGACTGGGCCACCTCGATGATGTCCCACGGCTTCCGCGGCGCGGCTGAGATCGCCGCCACGCTCGATCACATGGCCGCCTTTGCGCATCTGGCGCAGGTGGTGCAGCCGCATCTCTTCGACCTCTATTTTGAGGCCACCCTGGGCCGCGACGATCTGGTGGAGTTCATGGAGCGCGAAAACCCGGAGGCGCTCGCCGCCATGCGCGACCGCTTCCGCGCCCTGTTCGATGCAGGTCTCTGGAGCACGCGGCGCAACTCGATCATGGCAGAGCTGGAGGGCGCGGCATGAGCAGCGCCGCTGAACCCAAAGTCTATGGCTGGTGCCCCGGTGCCTTGCGTCCGATGATGTCCGGTGACGGGCTGGTGGTGCGGGTGCGCGCGCCTTTGGGTAAACTGTCCGCTGCCCAGGCGCACGGTGTTGCAAGACTTTCTGAAGAGCTTGGCAATGGCCTGCTGGATATCTCCGCCCGCGCCAACCTGCAGATGCGCGGTATCCGCGAAGAGGCGCATGGAGAGCTGATCGAAGCCTTGCGCGGCATTGGCCTGATCGACAAGGACGCCAGCGCCGAAGCCCGCCGCAATGTCTTGCTCGCCCCGTTCTGGGCCGAGGGCGACGATACCCACGCCATAGCCACCGGTCTCAGCGCTGCTCTGACAGCCGCAGCGGACCTCCCACTGCCCGGGAAGTTCGGCTTTGCCGTCGACTGCGGCGAAACGCCGGTGCTGCAGGGCACCGCCGCCGACATCCGCATCGAACGCGCCGGCGAAACCCTAATCCTGCGCGCCGACGGCGCCGAAACCGGCCAAACCGTCACACGTGAATCCGCCGTTTCCGAAGCCCTCGCCCTGGCCCGCTGGTTCCTCGACCAGGGCGGCGCGCCCGAAGGCCGTGGCAGGATGCACCGCCTCATCGCGCGCCGCGGCCCGCCTGCAGCGCATGCCGCCCCGGTGGAAACGGCCGGTTTCACCGCAAAACCGGGCACTGTGCCCGCAGGGACGCTTGCTGCTCTGGAGTTCGGCCAGATGCCTGCCGCAACCCTTGCGCAGCTGGCAGATCACGGCAGAATCCGCCTAACACCCTGGCGGATGCTGCTGGTGGAAGGCGCCGGAACCCTCCCGCCACTGCCCGGCCTGATCCTGGACGCCACGGATCCGCGCCTGCAGGTGGTTGCGTGCACTGGAGCACCCGGCTGCCTGCAGGCGCTTTCCTCCACCCGCGATCTGGCGCGGGACTTGGCGGCCCATGTCCCGGCGGGGACAAAGCTGCATATCTCCGGCTGCGCCAAGGGCTGCGCCTGCCCGGGTCCCGCGCCGTTGACACTGACCGCGACCGGCGAAAACGAATTCTCCCTGATCCGCCATGGCACTGCCGCGGATCAGCCGCTAAAGACCAACCTGAGTGCCGCCGACCTGCGCGCCGCTCCCGAACTTCTGACAGAGGGCAGCTGACATGCTCCACACCTATGAAACCAACGGCGCCGCTATCTACGCCGAAAGCTTTGCCACCATCCGCCGCGAAGCCGATCTGGCGCGCTTCAACAAGGACGAGGAGAGCGTCGTCGTCCGCATGATCCACGCCGCCGGCATGGTGGGGCTGGAAGAGCACGTGTGCTTCTCCGAGGGCATGGCCGAGACCGCCCGCGCAGCACTTGCAAACGGTGCGCCGATCCTGTGCGACGCCTATATGGTCTCCGAGGGCATCACCCGCCCGCGCCTGCCTGCGGACAACGAAGTGATCTGCACCCTGCGCGACCCCAAGGTGCCGGAGCTGGCCAAGGAAATGTCCAACACCCGCTCCGCCGCCGCGCTGGAGCTGTGGCGCCCGAAACTGGAAGGCGCCGTGGTTGCCATCGGCAATGCGCCCACTGCGCTGTTCCACCTGCTGAACATGCTGAAGGACCCGTCCTGCCCGCGCCCCGCCACCATCATCGGCTGCCCTGTGGGTTTTGTCGGCGCGATGGAGTCCAAAGACGCGCTAATGGAAGACCTGCCGGTGCCGTCGATGATCGTGAAGGGCCGTCTGGGCGGCTCCGCCATCACCGTCGCCGCGGTTAACGCGCTGGCGAGCTGGAAAGAGTAAGACCCATGGGAAAAGTCATCTGCGCAGGGCTTGGCCCCGGAGATCCCGACCTGATGAGCGTCCGCTCGCACCAGCTGATCTCTGGTGCGCGCCACATCGCCTATTTCCGCAAGGCCGGCCGCCAGGGCCAGGCCCGCGCCATTGTCGAGGGGATGCTCGCCGAGGGCGTCACCGAACACGCAATGGAATATCCGGTGACGACCGAGATCCATTTCTCGGATCCCGAATACAACCGGGTGCTGGCGGAATTCTACGACCAGTGGGCCGACACCCTTGCCGAGATTGCCAAGGGTGAGGACGTGGTGGTGCTGTGCGAGGGCGACCCGTTCCTCTATGGCTCCTACATGCACCTCTACACCCGCCTGCAAGGCCGCGCCGAGCAGGAGATCGTGCCCGGCATCACCGGCATGTCCGGCTGCTGGACCGCCTCCGGCCAGCCGATTACCTGGGGGGACGATGTGCTGACCGTGGCGATGGCCACCCTCAGCGAGGATGAGCTGGCCAAGCGTGCGGCGGAAACGGATGCGCTGGTGGTGATGAAGATCGGCCGCAATCTGCCCAAGCTGCGCCGCGCGCTGGAACGTGCAGGCCGCGCGGATGACGCTTGGCTGGTCGAGCGTGGCACCATGCCGGAGCAGACCGTGCAGAAGCTCTCGGAGATCGACGGCGAGGTGCCCTATTTCTCCATCGTATTGGTTCACGGACAGGGGCGTCGGCCATGAAACTATCGCAAAACGGCTGGGTGGTGATTGCCGGGCTAGGCCCGGGCAACGAAGCGCTGGTGACACAGGAAGTCCGCGAGGCAATCGGGGAAGCCACTGATATCGTTGGCTATATCCCTTACGTCAAACGCATCGATCCGCGCGAGGGGCTGACCCTGCATGCCACCGACAACCGCGTCGAGGTCGACCGCGCCACCCATGCGCTGGAGATGGCCGCAGAGGGCAAGCGCGTGGTCGTGGTCTCCTCCGGTGATCCGGGTGTCTTTGCCATGGCCTCCGCCGTGTTCGAGGCGCTGGAGAACAACGCGGAAAGCCGCCCGGACTGGCTGGACCTGGACATCAAGGTGCTGCCCGGCATCACCGCCATGCTGGCCGCTGCTGCCGCCATCGGCGCGCCGTTGGGGCATGATTTCGCGGCCATCAACCTCAGCGACAACCTGAAGCCCTGGAGCCTGATCGAAAAGCGCCTGCAGCTGGTCGGCGAGGCCGGTCTGGCGATGGCGTTTTACAATCCGCGTTCAAAATCGCGGCCGCATCAGTTTGCCCGGGCGCTGGACATCCTGCGGGAGGCCTGCGGGCAGGACACGCTGATCACCTTTGCCCGCGATGTGACCAAACCCGGGCAGGAACTGCTGACCGTGCCGCTGAAGGAGGCCACGCCCGAAATGGCCGACATGCGCACCGTGGTGATTGTCGGCAACCGCGACACGCGCCGGGTCGGCAACTACGTCTACACGCCCCGCTACGCAGCCGAGGCCTAAGCCGGGGAATGGGACAGCCAGGCCATAACCTCTGCCACGCTGCCCAGGACGGGCCGTTCGGGCACCTGCGGCCTGCCGATCATGATGACCGGCAGGCTCAGCTCACGTGCGGCAGAGAGTTTGGCCGCGGCACCCGCGCCGCCTGCGTTCTTGGCCACCACATGGGTAATGCCATGGCGCTGCATCAGCGCGTTGTCGCCCGCGGCGTCAAACGGGCCCCGGGCGATCTCGACCGTGGTGTGCGGCAGCGGCAAGTCCGCCTCCGGCGCGTCCACCAGCCGCAGCAGGTAATGGTGCTGGGGTTTGGCCGCAAACTGTGCAAGGTTCTGCTTGCCGATCGCCAGGAACACCCGTGCGGGAGTTTCGGGCAGAGCGCTTACCGCGCCCTCGATACTGTCCGCGTAAACCCATTGGTCGCCCTCCCCCTCCTGCCAGGCCGGGCGTTCAAAGGCGCAAAGCTTCACGCCCGCCGCTTCGCAGGCATACACCGCGTTGGTGCTCATCTGGGCGGCAAACGGGTGAGTGGCATCGACCACATGGGTGATGCCTTCGGTGCTCAGGTAAGCCGCCAGCCCTTCCGCGCCGCCAAAACCGCCAACACGGGTGGTCAGCGGCTGGCTGACGGGCTTGGCCGTGCGGCCCGCGTAGGAAAACACCGCATCCGCTCCCGTCTCGGCCAGGGTCTTGGCCAGCGACGAGGCTTCGGTGGTGCCGCCCAGGAGAAGGATGCGTGTCATGTCTGATCCGTGGCTTACGATAATCGGTCTGGGCGAAAATGGACTGGATTCCTTAAGCGATGCAAGCCGGAAGGCGCTGGCGGAGGCCGAGGTCGTATTCGGCGGCCCGCGGCATCTGGAGTTGACCGGCGCAGGCAGCAAGGGCCATCCTTGGCCGGTGCCGTTCTCCATCGAGCCGGTGCTGGCAGCGCGCGGGCGCAAGGTCGCCGTTCTGGCCTCCGGTGATCCCTTCTGGCATGGCGCCGGAGGCTCGCTGGCGCGCCATCTGGAGACGGGCGAGTGGGTGTCGCATCCGGTGCCGTCCACCTTTGCGCTGGCGGCCAACCATCTGGCCTGGAAGCTGGAAGAGGTTCTGTGCCTTGGCCTGCACGCGGCGCCTTATGCGCGGCTGCGGCCCTTGCTCGGGGGCGGGACGCGCGTGATTTGCACCATGCGGGACGGAGCCGCACCTGCGGAGCTGGCGGAATGGCTGGCCGCGGATGGCTTTGGCGCTTCCGCTTTGACCGTGATGGAATGCCTGGGCGGGCCGCGCCAGAAAGTGCGTTCTGCCACTGCCGAAGGGTTTGATCTGCAGGACATTCAGGCGCCTGTTGCCGTGGCCGTTGAGGCCGCGGGCAGCAAAGGCCTGCCGCAGGCGGCCGGGCTGGCGGATGATCTTTTTGCCAGCGACGGGCAGATCACAAAGCGTCCGATCCGGGCGCTGACCTTGTCTGCTTTGGCACCGCGCGCAAGCGAGCTGCTGTGGGACATCGGCGGCGGCTCCGGCTCGGTCTCGGTGGAGTGGTGCCTGGCCGCCCCCGGCGCGCGGGCGATCACGTTCGAGCCGCGCGAGACCCGGCTGGAGAACATCCGCGACAACGCGGCAGCATTCGGGCTGGATCACCGGATGACGCCGGTTCTGGGCAAGGCACCGCAAGTGCTGGAGGGCCAGCCCTTGCCCGACTGTGTCTTCATCGGCGGCGGCGGCTCGCAAGAGCTGCTGGACCACTTGTGGGAGATCCTGCCCGAGGGCACCCGGCTGGTGGCCAATGGTGTCACGCTGGAGACCGAAACCCTGCTGATGCAGGCTCATGCCGCGCGCGGCGGGCACCTGTTGAAAGCCGAGATTGCCGAGGCTGGGCCCTTGGGCTCCATGCGTGACTGGCGCCGGGCCCGACCCGTTATCCAGTGGAGCGTAACGCGATGAAGGTGGCGGGCATCGGATTTCGCAGCGCTGCAACGGCGGCAGATTTGCAAGCCGCGCTGACGCTGACAGGCGAGCATGTGGACGCGCTGGCGTCTATCGCCGAAAAGGCCGCAGCCTCTGCCATGCAGGAATTTGCGCGCGCCGCCGGGCTGCCGGTGATTGCACTGCAGGAACAGGATATTGCCGGGGAGCAGACCCTCACTTGCTCGCCCCGGATCAAGGCGCGGTTCGGCACCGGGTCGCTGGCGGAAGCCGCGGCGCTGGCCGGGGCGCGCCATGGGGTTGCGGGTGTGCGTGCGCGCCTTCTCACCCCCAGAGTTGTCACCGCGGATGGGCTTGCCACCGCGGCCATAGCAGAAAGACTTGAGCCATGACCGTTCACTTCATTGGCGCCGGACCGGGCGCTGCCGATCTTCTGACCCTGCGCGGGCGCGACATCATCGCGTCCTGCCCGGTGTGCCTCTATGCAGGCTCGCTGGTGCCAGAGGAAATCCTGAGCCACTGCCCGGCAGACGCGAAGATCGTGAACACTGCGGCGATGGACCTGGACGCCATCGTGGCAGAGATCAAGGCCGCGCATGAGGCGGGCCAGGACGTGGCGCGTCTGCATTCGGGCGACCTGTCGGTGTGGTCCGCGATTGGTGAACAGATCCGCCGCCTGAAGGCAGAAGGCATCCCGGTCAGCGTCACCCCGGGTGTGCCCTCCTTCGCTGCCGCCGCCGCCGCGCTTGGCACTGAGCTGACACTGCCGGGCCTTGGCCAGTCGGTGGTGCTGACGCGGACCCCGGGCCGCGCGTCCTCGATGCCTGCAGGCGAGTCGCTGGAGAATTTCGCCCGTACCGGCACCACGCTGGCGATCCACCTGTCGATTGGCAATCTGGACCACGTGGTGGACAGCCTGACGCCGCATTACGGCGGCGATTGCCCGGTGGCCGTGGTCTACCGCGCCAGCTGGCCGGACCAGCAAATCATCCGCGCGACGCTGGAGACCCTGAAGGACTCGCTGGATGAGAAGATCTCCCGCACCGCGCTGATCCTGGTGGGTCCGGTGCTGAAGGGCGAAGGCTTTGACGAAAGCTGCCTCTATTCCACCGACTACGACCGCCGCTACCGGCCGCAAAGCGCGGACAGCCCGTGGTCGAGCTGGAGCCATGGGGACGACTAAGGCCATGACAGACATGAACCCTCCCGGACTGATGATTTCGGCGCCCTCCTCGGGCACCGGCAAGACCACCGTGATGCTGGGCCTTTTGCGGGCGCTGGCCGAGGACGGGTTGACCGTTCAGCCCTACAAGAGCGGGCCGGACTATATCGACCCGGCCTTCCACCTGGCAGCGGCCAAGCGGCCCAGCTTCAACCTCGACACCTGGGCGATGGACGGCGGGCTGCTGGATGCTGTCACAAGCCAGTCCGCAGGCGCAGAAATCTGCGTCGGCGAAGGCTCGATGGGCCTGTACGATGGTGTGGCGACACGCGGCCAGTCTGGCTTCGGCTCCTCCGCCGAAACCGCCAAGCGGATGGGCTGGCCGGTGGTGCTGGTTGTCGATGTGGGCGGCCAGGCGCAATCGGCGGCGGCCACCGCACTGGGGTTCAAGAATTACGATCCGGAGCTGCCCTTTGCCGGGGTGATCCTGAACCGCGTCGCCAGCCCGCGGCATGAACGGCTGACCCGGCTGGGGATGGAGAAGGCAGGCATCAAGGTGCTGGGCTCTCTGCCCCGGCGCGGCGACCTGACCCTGCCGGAACGGCACCTGGGCCTCATTCAAGCGGTGGAGCATCCCGACCTGGAAGCCGCCATTGCGGGTTATGCAGCGTTTCTGCGCGAGCATGTGGACCTGAAAGCAATCAAGACGGCAGCGCTGGCCGGTCAGGCGCCGGCAGCAGCAAGCCTGCCCAAACCGCCCGCGCAGCGGATTGCGCTGGCCCGGGATGCGGCGTTTTCCTTTACCTACCCGCATCTGCTGACCGGCTGGCGCGCAGCGGGCGCAGAAATCCTGCCGTTCTCGCCGCTGGCCGATGAAGCCCCGGCGGCTGATGCCAATCTGGTCTGGCTGCCCGGCGGCTACCCGGAGCTGCATGGCGGGACGCTGGCAGCGGCGGAGACCTTCCGCGCCGGTGTCCGCAAGCACGCCGAGACCAAACCGGTGCATGGCGAATGCGGCGGCTACATGGCCCTGGGTGAGGCGCTGATCGACAAGGAAGGCAACCGCCACCAGATGCTGGGCCTTCTGGGCCTTGTGACCTCCTACGAGAAGCGCAAGTTCCACCTCGGCTACCGCCGCGCCATTCTGCAGGCCGGGATGCCCGGTTTTGAGGCTGGCACCGCTCTGCGCGGGCATGAGTTCCACTACTCCACCATTCTGGAAGAGCCCGACGCGCCGCTGGCCAATGTGATGGATGCCGACGGCAACCCGGTGCCGGAGACCGGCTCCATCAAGAGCAACGTCACAGGCACCTTCTTCCACCTGATCACGGGAGAACAAGCATGAGCGGTTTTGTGAGCTTTGTCTCCTCCGGACCGGGCGACCCGGAGCTGCTGACCGTCAAGGCGGTAAAGCGGCTGGAGGCGGCGGATGCGATCCTGTTCGACGACCTCTCGTCCGGACCGATCCTGAGCCACGCCCGCGCCGATGCTGATCTGGTGGGCGTCGGCAAACGCGCTGGCCGCCCCTCCCCCAAGCAGGACCATGTCAGCCAGTTGCTGGTCGACTACGCGTCCTCCGGCCTCAATGTGGTGCGGCTGAAGTCCGGCGATTCCGGCGTCTTCGGACGGCTGGAGGAAGAGATGACCGCCCTGCGCGAAGCGGGCATCGGGTTCGAGATCGTGCCGGGTGTCACCGCGGCCTCGGCGGCGGCGGCGGCAGCAAATATTCCGCTGACCCGCCGGCTGACCGCGCGTCGGCTGCAGTTCATCACCGGCCATGACGTGACCGGCGGGCTGCCGGATGACCTGAACATGGCGGCGCTGGCAGACCCACATGCCACCACCGTGGTCTATATGGGCAAGAGCACCTTTGCCGCGCTGGCGGAAAAGCTGATGGAGGCTGGGCTGCCTGCGGACACCCATGCGCTGGTGGCACTGGGTGTTTCAACGCCCGAACAGAAACTGTTCTGCCATAACGTGGGCGAGCTGCCATCAGTGCTGCGTGCGATGGAGACCAAGGCCCCGGTGCTGATTCTGTACGGACCGCTGGCGGACCAGGGCTTGCCGGGCAGTTTAGCCGGCAATTGAGAAAGACACTGTCATGATTGAGCTTTCCCTGATCGGCATCGGTACCGGCAACCCTCAGCACATGACGCTGCAGGCGATCGACGCGCTGAACGCGCAGGACCTGATTCTGATCCCCAACAAGGGGGCGGGCAAGGACGACCTGGCGGGGCTGCGGCGTGAGATTTGCAACCGGGCCATCAAGGGCGATGGCCCGAAAGTTGTCGAGTTTTCCCTGCCGGTGCGGGATGAGGCTACCAAGAGCTATCGCAAGCGTGTGGACGACTGGCACGATGCCATCGCGGAGATCTGGTGGCAGAACATCATCACCAACCTGCCCGGGGGCGGCAAGGCCGGGTTCCTGGTCTGGGGTGATCCGTCGCTTTACGACAGCACCATGCGGATTGCCGAACGGCTGAAGATCCTGGCAGAGATCAAGCTGACGGTCATTCCCGGCATCACTTCGATCCAGGCGCTGACCGCAGCCCATGCCATCCCGGTCAATGAAATCGGCGCGCCCTTCACCATCACCACCGGCCGCCAGCTGCGTGAAAACGGCTGGCCGGACAGTGCCGACACGCTGGTGATCATGCTGGACGGAGAGTGTTCCTTCCAGTCCATCGAGCCGCGAGGAGTGGAGATCTTCTGGACCGCCTATGCCGGGATGGAAAATCAGATTTCCATTGCCGGGCCTTTGCCAGAGGTCACGGAAGAAATCATCGCAACCCGTGCCAAGGCGCGCGCAGAGCATGGCTGGATCATGGATATCTATCTGCTGCGCAAGGGCTGAGGGTATAGCCTCCCTGCGAGGCCGCCGGGCCCCGTAGGCTGCGGGAGGTTCGAGTGGCGGTCGAGTGGGAAAAGTGAGAACTACTTTACCCCTGAGATAAAATCATTTTCCTGTGGAGCCGTTCGATCACCGAAACTTTGGCTGCAGAGAGTTGAGGCTGAGAGGCCGACCGGCATGTAAGGGGGCGAAAGAGTATTCGCCACCAGGAAGAACGTAGAAACAGCAGTTTAAAGAATGCGGCCAGCGTAATCAGAACGCAGGCAAGGAAGCCTGTAGGTAAAACAGTTCGAAGCAAAAGCAATCCGCATTCGGATGACCGGTTTCAATCATGCCGGCTTTTCCTTGCCGCGCGTGACTATACCTCTGCTGCGGCCGGAGGCGGCCCCCTTCGGCAGGACTGGCTTTCCAACTTTAATCATTACGCCAGCAATGAAGTGCTTCTGCAATACAGCGCCCTGAAAGCGCTCGGACAGTCTCCCCCTTAGTGCTTCCAGATGATGATAATTTTGTGGGAATGATTTTCAAACATGTTCTTGAGTGGTTGAACACACCATGCCGGCCGGCGCTATGGCACATAAGTGCCGACAGCGGGTGGTCTCATCATTAAAGCCGATTTCCGGATAACTGGCAGGTTCTCCATTTTATTAACCCTTGACGGTTATGAAGTGTCCAGCTCAACCGGGAGACAAGTACCGTGCGGGATTCCAAAGAATTCAATGCAAATAGCTCAGAAACCAGCCCGGAACGCCTTTATGCTCCCCAAGAGCACCAAACCTCAGATGCCGACCGGCGGCAGGAAGACACAGCCGCCGATACACCTCTTCTGACAGGAGGCGAAGCAGCAGCTTCGGCCTTTTCTTCAAAACTTTCGGCACTTGGAATGTATTTCCAGGATCTGGCGGGCTCGGGCTGGCAGGCACTCCGTTCTGCATCCGGCCCGTTTCAAAAAAACCATGTGGAGACCTCTCCGGAGTCGACCGGAGCCACAGGCTCCTTCCCGCAGCGCACCGCCGCTCCCGTGCAAGACGGCAACACCTCTCCGGTAGCCTCTGATACCGTGCCGGCAAACGAGGCGGCCAGCCTCGGCGCGGGACGCGACCCGGCCCCGACACCCGAGCCAGTGCAAGAGGAAGTCTCCAGCACCGGGACCGAACGTCCTTCAGAACCAGAGGCCAGACCGGCACCGGCGGACGGCGCAGGTACAGATCCGGAGACGGTAGATGGCCCGGCACCCGTTGGCGTGTCCGGGACAGATCCGGAAACCGATCCGGCACCGGAAGAGGACCCGGCACCCGGAGACGAACCCGACACAGATCCGGAAACCGACCCGGAGACGGCAGAGGACCCGGCACCCGGTGGCGAACCCGGTACAGATCCGGAAACCGACCCGGAGACGGAAGAGGACCCGGCATCCGGTGACGGACCTGACACAGATCCGGAAACCGACCCGGAGACGGAAGAGGACCCGGCGCCCGGAGAAGAACCCGGTACAGATCCGGAAACCGACCCGGAGACGGAAGAGGACCCGGCGCCCGGAGACGAACCCGACACAGATCCGGAAACCGACCCGGAGACGGCAGAGGACCCGGCACCCGGTGGCGAACCCGGTACAGATCCGGAAACCGACCCGGAGACGGAAGAGGACCCGGCATCCGGTGACGGACCTGACACAGATCCGGAAACCGACCCGGAGACGGAAGAGGACCCGGCGCCCGGAGAAGAACCCGGTACAGATCCGGAAACCGACCCGGAGACGGAAGAGGACCCGGCGCCCGGAGACGAACCCGACACAGATCCGGAAACCGACCCGGTGCCGGAAGAGGGCCCGGCGCCCGGTGACGAACCCGGTACAGATCCGGAAACCGACCCGGAGACGGCAGAGGACCCGGCGCCCGGTGACGAACCCGACACAGATCCGGAAACCGATCCGGAGACGGAAGAGGACCCGGCATCCGGTGACGAACCCGATACAGATCCGGAAACCGACCCGGAGACGGAAGAGGACCCGGCGCCCGGAGACGAACCCGACACAGATCCGGAAACCGACCCGGAGACGGCAGAGGACCCGGCACCCGGTGGCGAACCCGGTACAGATCCGGAAACCGACCCGGAGACGGAAGAGGACCCGGCATCCGGTGACGGACCTGACACAGATCCGGAAACCGACCCGGAGACGGAAGAGGACCCGGCGCCCGGAGAAGAACCCGGTACAGATCCGGGATCCAATACGGAGCCGGAGGTCGAAGTCGAGCCCGAACCCGAGCCTGATGGCATGTATCTAAGGGGCACTGATGAAGCAGATCACTTGGTCGGCAGCGGCGGAGCCGACACCATCGAAGGCAACCGCGGCGACGACCACCTTTCGGGCGGCGCGGGCGACGATACCTTCCTGGTCCACGGCTCCTCCGCGGGCACCGACCAGGTCGACGGCGGCGCGGGCCATGACGCGCTGCAGGGCAGCCGCTACGGCGACACCTTCCGGGTGACCGACAACCTCGGCAACCTCACCTCCATCGAGGAGATCCGCGGCGGCGAGGGCTATGACGTCATCGCGGGCACCGCCGGGGGTGAGACGCTGGACTTCTCCAGCGGCATCCAGCTCACCGGGATCGAGGAGATCGACGCGGGCTACGGCGACGACACCGTCACCGGTACTGATCAGGCCGACACCATCGAAGGCAACCGCGGCGACGACCACCTCGCGGGCGGCGCGGGCGATGATACCTTCCTGGTCCACGGCTCCTCCGCGGGCACCGACCAGGTCGACGGCGGCGCGGGCCATGACGCGCTGCAGGGCAGCCGCTACGGCGACACCTTCCGGGTGACCGACAACCTCGGCAACCTCACCTCCATCGAGGAGATCCGCGGCGGCGAGGGCTATGACGTCATCGCGGGCACCGCCGGGGATGAGACGCTGGACTTCTCCAGCGGCATCCAGCTCACCGGGGTCGAGGAGATCGACGCGGGCTACGGCGACGACACCGTCACCGGCACCGGCCAGGCCGACACCATCGAAGGCAACCGCGGCGACGACCACCTCTCGGGCGGCGCGGGCGACGACACCTTCCTGGTCCACGGCTCCTCCGCGGGCACCGACCAGGTCGACGGCGGCGCGGGCCATGACGCGCTGCAGGGCAGCCGCTACGGCGACACCTTCCGGGTGACCGACAACCTCGGCAACCTCACCTCCATCGAGGAGATCCGCGGCGGCGAGGGCTATGACGTCATCGCGGGCACCGCCGGGGGTGAGACGCTGGACTTCTCCAGCGGCATCCAGCTCACCGGGATCGAGGAGATCGACGCGGGCTACGGCGACGACACCGTCACCGGTACTGATCAGGCCGACACCATCGAAGGCAACCGCGGCGACGACCACCTCGCGGGCGGCGCGGGCGATGATACCTTCCTGGTCCACGGCTCCTCCGCGGGCACCGACCAGGTCGACGGCGGCGCGGGCCATGACGCGCTGCAGGGCAGCCGCTACGGCGACACCTTCCGGGTGACCGACAACCTCGGCAACCTCACCTCCATCGAGGAGATCCGCGGCGGCGAGGGCTATGACGTCATCGCGGGCACCGCCGGGGATGAGACGCTGGACTTCTCCAGCGGCATCCAGCTCACCGGGATCGAGGAGATCGACGCGGGCTACGGCGACGACACCGTCACCGGCACCGGCCAGGCCGACACCATCGAAGGCAACCGCGGCGACGACCACCTCTCGGGCGGCGCGGGCGACGACACCTTCCTGGTCCACGGCTCCTCCGCGGGCACCGACCAGGTCGACGGCGGCGCGGGCCATGACGCGCTGCAGGGCAGCCGCTACGGCGACACCTTCCGGGTGACCGACAACCTCGGCAACCTCACCTCCATCGAGGAGATCCGCGGCGGCGAGGGCTATGACGTCATCGCGGGCACCGCCGGGGATGAGACGCTGGACTTCTCCAGCGGCATCCAGCTCACCGGGATCGAGGAGATCGACGCGGGCTACGGCGACGACACCGTCACCGGCACCGGCCAGGCCGACACCATCGAAGGCAACCGCGGCGACGACCACCTCTCGGGCGGCGCGGGCGACGACACCTTCCTGGTCCACGGCTCCTCCGCGGGCACCGACCAGGTCGACGGCGGCGCGGGCCATGACGCGCTGCAGGGCAGCCGCTACGGCGACACCTTCCGGGTGACCGACAACCTCGGCAACCTCACCTCCATCGAGGAGATCCGCGGCGGCGAGGGCTATGACGTCATCGCGGGCACCGCCGGGGATGAGACGCTGGACTTCTCCAGCGGCATCCAGCTCACCGGGATCGAGGAGATCGACGCGGGCTACGGCGACGACACCGTCACCGGCACCGGCCAGGCCGACACCATCGAAGGCAACCGCGGCGACGACCACCTCTCGGGCGGCGCGGGCGACGACACCTTCCTGGTCCACGGCTCCTCCGCGGGCACCGACCAGGTCGACGGCGGCGCGGGCCATGACGCGCTGCAGGGCAGCCGCTACGGCGACACCTTCCGGGTGACCGACAACCTCGGCAACCTCACCTCCATCGAGGAGATCCGCGGCGGCGAGGGCTATGACGTCATCGCGGGCACCGCCGGGGATGAGACGCTGGACTTCTCCAGCGGCATCCAGCTCACCGGGATCGAGGAGATCGACGCGGGCTACGGCGACGACACCGTCACCGGCACCGGCCAGGCCGATCGGATTGATGGCAACCACGGTGACGACCTGCTCTCCGGCGGCGGCGGCGATGACACCCTGACCGGTGGCGCGGGAGACGATCTGTTCCTGTACGCGACAGGGGACGGGTCTGACCACATCGACGGCGGCAGCGGCTGGGACGATACAATCCGCTTGGAGACGGGGGACGGCGGCGTTGCGGCTGATGGCAACACAGTGGAAGGCCAGGGTTGGGTGCTTCAGGTTGAATCCGGTTCTGTTGAGAACGTAGGCGATGAAAGCCTGAACCTGTCGGAGGGAGCTTCAGGGAGGATCACATTCGATGACGGTGAGGAAATAGACTTCGACGGCATCGAGAGCATCACTTGGTAGCGTCTGCACTGAACCTGACTTCTCAATTTTTCCATATAGTTAACCTCTCACTGCTATGTTTCTTCGGAAACTTGGAGAAGGGCTGTGCCTTGGCCGGAAAGATTAGAAAGTTGTTTCGACAACACCAGGTGCAGACCACTGCGTCAGCGGAACTGGGGGCGGCGCTGGCAAACACGCTTGGGCTGGTCCTGCCGCTGATCACCATTCAGGTTTTTGACCGGGTGATCCCCAACAACGCGATCGAAACGCTGGTTGTGCTGGCCGTGATCCTTATTGGCGCAGTCCTGGCGGAAGCAGCGGTCCGGATCGCACTTGCCGGTCTCCATTCGGCGTTCGGGATGCGGTATGAGCTTAAGACCAAGCTCCGGCTATACGAAAACGTGCTCTACCAGCCCGCAGAAGCCAGGCAACCGGGAACCGTACAGGCCGGGCAGGAGGCGCTGGAAACCATCGGCAAAGTACAGCAGCTGAATGCCGGCAGCCAGAGGCTGTCGCTGGTCGACCTGCCTTTTGCAGCCGTGTTTCTGGCCGTTTTCTGGGTGATCGAGCCCTGGCTGGCCGTTGCGATTCTGGGCATCCTGGCCGCGGTTCTGTTTCTGCGAACGCATGGCCGCAAGGCAATGCAGGACCTGAACGAGAACCGCCGTGACATCTCCGCGCGTTCCGGCAGTTTTGTGTTCGAGGTGCTTTCCGGCATCGAGCATCTCAAAGGGCTGGGCGCGGAGGAGTTCATGATGCGCCGGCACGAAAGGCTGGTGGCCCGGGGGGCGGAGGGAACCCAAGCACTGGTATTTCACCAAACCTCCAGCCGTGCCACTGCAGAAGCAATCTCGCAAGCGGCACCAATGCTCATTGCCATGTTCGGTGCGCCCTTTGTGATCAACAGGACGCTGACCCCCGGGGAACTGGCTGCAACCATCCTGCTGTCCGGCCGCGTCATCGCCCCCTTCGTGAAACTGCAGTCGGCGTTTGCCGGAAACCTGGCTATCCGTCCGGCACTCGACAACCTGGACAGCGCCCTGGCGGCGCCGACCGCTGTCGGGACGCTGTGTCCGGCGGCCCCGGTCGAGACCCTCGAACTCGTGGACCTGGAGGTGCATTCGGCCGCTGGAAACCTGGTGTGCGAGGGGCTGAACCTGACGCTGCAGCGGGGAGAGACGATTTCAATCAGCGGCGCCAGCGGGACCGGCAAGTCGACCCTCCTGAAAACAATGCTGGGACAGCACCGCCCGAGTTCCGGCAAGGTGCTGGTCAACGGCTGTGAAATTTCACTCTACGACCCGGACCATATCGCAAGCCGCTTTGCATTCATGCAATCCGCGCCGGTGCATTCCTCGGGCAGCGTGATGGATGCCCTGACCGGGATGCGCGGGCCGGAACTTCTGCCCGAAGCGCTTGAAACCGCCCGGGAACTGGGACTGGCTGATTATTTCGCCCGCCAGCCTGACGATTTCGTGTTCAAACCCTTGAACACAGCCGGCGCCGGCATCCCCGCGGCCGTGCGGTCGCAGTTGGCGATGGTGGCGGCCTTGGTGAAATCCCCGCAGGTCATTCTGTTTGACGAGGCCAATGCCCTGCTGGATCTGCGCTCCGACCGGCTGCTGCTGGAAGCGCTGAAACGGCGCCGGCAGCACGCGATGACGGTCCTTGTGACCCAGCGGCCGTCGTTTGCCGCCATTGCAGACCGTCAATTCCATCTTGAGGACGGCAGACTGAAAGACCCCCACAAATTGCCACCCGCTCCGCTCCATGCCACTGCGGCTGCCCTTGGCGCATCAGGTGCAGCATGAACGCCCATATCCCCGCCGCCGTTGAAGACGGCTCCACGCTCAGTTCCTTCGGGCTGGATGCGATTGCCGACAGCATTGACACAAGCCAGTGCTGGGGCGTGACATCCAAGGACCCGGTGCTTGCTGCAACCTTCCGGATACTTGGCACGTTCGGCTGGACAGGCTCACGCGACAGCTTCGTGCGCGCGCTTCCGCATTTGCCAAACCGGCTTACGGCCGCGGACCTGAGGTCGATCCTGTCGCGGCTCGGTATCTCCAGCACGGAAAGCTGCCTCGGCAGACGCCGGATTGAAGATCTCGCACCAGGTACAGCACTGGTCACCGGCACTGGCCACATTCTCGTTGTTCAGGCATGCCCGGATGGCGGTTCCTGCCTTCTCGACCCGGTAACGGGTGAACGCTGCAGTGAAGGAGTGAACTCCCGGACTCTAACGCTCAGTTTCAACAAACCATCGCAAACTGAGCAAAGCGGTTTTGTAAGACAGCTCATCACTCGCTTTCATCAGAACTGGATGCAGGCCCTTGCCGCTAAAACCGCCAGCAACCTCGCGGCGCTGGCCACCGCCTTTGGGGTGATTGCCGTCTATGACGCGGTAATCCCGGCAAGAGCCCATGACACGCTCGCCTGGCTTGGAGTTGGCCTGGCCATGCTCCTGCTGCTCGAAATGGGGATCCGAAGGCTCAAAGCCCGAAGCCTGGCCCGCATTGCGGCGCGGATGGAGTTTCTCGTCTCGACCACAGTGCTGCGCAAGATAATCTCCCTGCCCCTGCAGCACATAATTGCAAGCCCCGTCAGCACACAGGTTGTTCGGATCCAGCAGTTCAGCCGCATGGCCACCTTGCTTGTCGGCAATGTGGCTGATGCTGCGGCCGACCTGCCGTTTGCCTTGCTCACGATTGCGGCAATCTTTGCGATTGCGGGTCCGCTTGGCTTCGTTCCCGTTGTTCTGATGCTGTGCTTCGGATTGTTTGCGGCCTTCTTGGTGCCGCGTCTTCGCCGTGCGGAAAGCGCTGCCAGGACTGCGGCAGAGGAGGAAAACCGGATTACCGCCGACTTGTTCCGGAATGCCGTCGCAATCCGCTGCGCAGGTGAGCAGCGGGCATGGAGAGAGCGTCTGGAGACCGTCTCTCGCCGCAAGGCGATCGCGGGGCGGCGTGCGGAGATGGCGCAAAGCGCAATTGACGCAGTGTGCAAATCGGCGACACCGGTGTCCGGAGGTCTAACTGCTCTGTTCGGCGCCTTTCTGGTCATGCAAGGCACCCTGTCCTCTGGCGCATTGCTGGGAGCGGTGATGCTGACATGGCGCGCCATTGCCCCTGTGCAATCCGCTTTGCTGCTGGCAACAAAATGGACTGAGATTGCTGGCGTGGCATCGCAGCTCGACCGGCTTGCAACCTTGCGCCAGGAACACGATCCCAAGCGCCTGCACCACAGCTATTCCGCCAAAGGGGACGTTGTTCTGAACGCCGTCGGTTTTCGCTACAACAACAAGAGCGCCCCTGCCCTGCGCGGGCTCAGCGCGCGGATCCCGGAAGGGGCGCTGGTTGCCGTCACCGGACCTTCAGCGGCAGGGAAATCGACGTTTCTGCGGCTGGTCGCGGGCATGCTGCAGCCTCAGACCGGCGTGCTGACAATAAACGGGGTCAACGTCAGCCAAATCCCGGTGTCACAGTTGCGGCAGTTCATAAGTTATGTGCCTGCACGGCCGGTGCTTGTGCACGGTTCTGTGGCTCAGAACCTGCGTCTTGCATGTCCCTTTGCCACAGAACAGCAGATGTTCGAAATACTCGATGAACTCTGCTTGAGCGACGCTGTCGGGCAACTGCCGGAGGGCATTCACACGGTACTGACGGACCAGGTCCAGGCCACGCTGCCCAGCGGCTTCCGCCAGTCCCTCGCGGTCGCGCAGGCGCTGCTGCGCAACCCGCAGGTCCTGCTGCTTGACGACCCGGCCCAGTCACTGGACCGGACCCTTGAAGCAGCAATGATCAAAGCAATCCTGCACCGCAAAGGCCGTGTCACCACGCTGATGGTGACACACCGCCCAAGTCACATCCGCCTCGCGGATCTCGAACTGCCCCTGCTTGACGGCATGCCCAGGCCGGCCAAGCGCAAGAAGGAAAAAGCCGCATGACAGTTCACAGCAATCCAGCGGCTCCGGCCGCCACCGGAACACCGGCCGGCAATGGGGTTCAGAGGCGCGCGCTGTTGCTGGAAGCTGACCTCTCCGAACCGGCCGACACCAAGGGCTATACCCGGCTGATCTGGCTGATCGCAATCGCCGCTGCAGGTCTTATAGCATGGGCTGCGCTGACACCGGTCTATGAGACGGTGACAGGAGAGGGCCGCCTTATGCCCCTGGATGGCGTGCGCACCTTGCAGAGCGAGCACGGAGGCCGCGTGACGGCGGTCCATGTCCGGCAAGGCTCGGAGGTGAAGGCCGGAGATCCGCTGGTGACCTTTGACCGTTCGCGCGACCTGCTGCAGCTGGAGCAGCTCAGGGTGCGGGAAGCGGCCCTTAGACTGGAACTGGACCTGCAGTCCGCGGTCTTGAACGGCACGGAGTTCACCCCCTCCAGTGGCTGGAAGACTGTCCTGAGCCAAAGCCAGCAGGTTTCTTTCCTGGCCGAGGCTGCTGCGGTCCGGTCCAAGCTCGACCTGATCTCGGCGGATCTGGAACTTGCAAGTGCCCGCAAGGCCGAAGCTTCCGCGCGTCTGGTGGAGCTGGAACAGCGGCGGGTGATTCTGGCAGAGCGCCTCGCCTCGTTTGACCGCTCCTTCCGGGACGGCGGCTTCATCAGCCGCCGGGACAGAGACCAGGCTGAACTGAACCTGATTGAAGTCCGGGAACGGATTGCTGTTGTGACCGCCGAAAAGGTGACTGCGGAGATAAGCTTGCAAAAGGCCCGGCGCGAGAAGGACGAATATCTTGCCAACCGCACCAGTTCAGCAGCCCGCGCCGTGGTCGAAACAGAAGCCAAGCTGGCCGAACTCACCGAGGAAATCGCCCGCCACCAGCTGCGCGCCGGCAGCGGTGTAGTGGTCGGCCCGTTTGACGGCGTGGTCCAGACTGTCGAAGTCGACACCGAAGGACAGGTCGTCAACCCGGGCGGACTTGTGGCTGAAATTGTGCCTGAGGGGGCGGAATTGTTTGCTGAAGTCCAGATACCTGCCAGCCGGATCGGCGAAATCGAACCCGGTTTTGAAGGCGCATTGACTCTGCTGACTTTCGACGCCGCTCAGTTCGGGACCCTTGCAGGTAAAGTTGTATCTGTTTCGCCCAGTTCGGACACTCTGGAGAGCAGCGAAGCTGTGTATCTGGTGCGGCTGCGCATCGGGCCGGAACTGGGCACCAGACAGCAAGAACTGAAACTGCGTCCCGGATTGTCGGTCTCCGCAGACATCCGCCTCGGCAGCAAGACGGTGCTCGAGTACTTTCTCAAACCTTTGCGAGCGATACGAAACGCAGCCTTCTCGGAACAATGAACCGGCACGGCCCTCCAAACGAGGGGGCAGCAGCGGTGCTGAAACAAACCTTGCGGCGGCTATTTCCGCAATCTGGATGAGGCCCCCATCAAGCCGTGCTTTGAGGAGTGCAGCCTCCGAAGCGCCTGTGACTGTCGCGCAAGGGCTGGTCGATCTGAGCGAAGAAGGCTTCAGGAAACGTTTCTTGAAGGCGAAGGAGGATCATCGGCGTGCACCACGGGGACGTGACCAGGCGGCCGCCGGATTTACTACTGGAGCACGGGTCAGTCACCAAAAAGTGGAGAAGTTCTTTTGCGGTGTGAGTGCCGGATTAGAGCAGCCGGCGAATGCCGCAAAACGGGCCTTCCTTCGCGTGATCACAGTCGAAACCAAGGCGGGTGAAGATCAGCTGGCCACAGTTGGACGCAGCTCTTTGCTGGAGTAAAAACTCCTGAATGGCGATGCTATCGCTTCACCAGTTCCATCTATGGTTCGTGAATGGCGGGGAGACAGGGATTCGAACCCTGGGAACGCTCTCACGTTCAACGGTTTTCAAGACCGCCGCATTCGACCACTCTGCCACCTCCCCGGTCCGTCTGCGGTTTAGGGTGCAACGCCGGGCGAGGCAAGGGGAAATCCTTGGCCAGCGGACAGCGCGCAAGGGAAATTTCCGAACCGCGCCGGCGCGCGCGGATTCATGCCGCCGCCGCGGCTTTCCCTTGTGCCGCGGCCCGGCAGGGTTTTCATGGCCGGACGCGCAGGCTATCATGCCGCCAAATCAAGAAGACCGGGCATTCCGGCAGGGGCGCAGAAGCGCCGCGGGCACAGGCAAGGATGAGAGCATGACAGACACCGTGTCGAGAGCAAAACACGCCCCGCGGATTGCCGCGGCGGCCTTGGGCCTCTTGGTCCTCGCAGCCTGCGAAGACGGGCCAAAGCTGGGGTTCCTGGAACCCAAACCCAAGACAGAAGGCGAAGTCCGCGCCTCCAGCAGCACCAAGCTGGTGGAACGCGACGTGGAAGCGCCGGACGTGTTCCAGGTGACCGAAGCGGGCTTGTGGGACGGCCGCCCCTCGATCGGCGGCGTCTGGGTGGCGCATCCGGATACCAAGGACCCGGAACGGGTGATCATCCGCAACAATGCCAACGGCCAGTTCGTAATCGGCGCCCTGTTCCGGCGCGAGCGCGAAATCCCGGGCCCGCGGCTGCAAGTGTCCTCTGACGCGGCCGCTGCGCTCGGACTGCTGGCAGGCGCCCCGGCGGAGCTGAACGTGACCGCCCTGCGGCGCGAGGAAGTTGACCCCGATCCGCTGCCGGAAGACGCTGCAAACGAAGATGCTGCCCTGCCGGAAGGTGCGGCAGTGACCGAGGCTGCGCTGACCGGCAGCGAAATCTCTGAAACCCCGCTGGATCCGATTGCCGGTGCCGCCGCGGCGATTGAGGCCTCGGCGCCGGCTGCGCCTGCCGCCGCTGCCACACCGGCCAAAGCGGAACCAGCCGCGGCATCGGCGCCCAAGCCGCAGAAATCCTCGCTGGGCAAGCCCTTCATCCAGATCGGCATCTTCAGCGTAAAGGCCAATGCGGAACGCACCGCCAACATGATGCGCAGCGCCGGCATGGTGCCGGAAGTGCGCGAGCAGTCCGCCAGCGGCAAGACCTTCTGGCGGGTGCTGGTCGGCCCGGCACAGAACAAATCCGAACGCAGCCAGCTGCTGCAAAGCGTGAAGGAAACCGGATTCGCGGATGCCTATGCAGTCTCAAACTGACCCCCGAACCGCGCGCCTGGCGCGTGTCCTGAAAACCTCGCTGCGCATGGGCCTGGCCGCCGGGCTGGCGGTCAGCCTGTCGGCCCTGTCCGCCGCCGCCTTTGATACCAAGGCGCGCGCGGCCTATGTGCTGGATTCGGGCACCGACACCGTGCTGTTGTCCAAGAACGCCGATGTGCCGCTGCCGCCGGCCTCGATGTCCAAGCTGATGACGCTGTATGTGGCCTTTGAGGCCCTGCGCGACGGGCGGCTGACGCTGGACGAGGAACTGCCGGTCAGCGAGCACGCGATGAGCTACAAGGGCTCGACCATGTTCCTGGACACGCTGGACCGGGTCCGGGTCGAGGATCTCTTGCGCGGCATCATCGTGCTGTCCGGCAACGACGCCTGCGTGGTGATCGCCGAGGCGCTGAGCCCGGACGGGACCGAGGCAGGCTTCGCCCGCTACATGACCAAGCGCGGCCAGGAGCTGGGCATGACCGCCTCGACATTTGCAAACTCCAACGGCTGGCCCGCCGCCGGTCACCGAATGTCTGTGCATGACCTGGCGGTCCTGGCCGAACGGCTGATCGAGGATTTCCCGGAATACTACCCGCTGTTTGCCGAGACCACATTCGAGTTCGACGGCCGCGCGCCGTCCAATGTCCGCAACCGCAACCCGCTGCTGAAGCTGGGCATCGGTGCCGACGGGCTGAAGACCGGCCACACCGAGGAAGCAGGCTATGGCCTGGTCGGCTCTGCCAAGCAGGGCGACCGGCGGGTGATCTTCGTGGTTTCCGGGCTCGATACCGAGCGCGGGCGCGCAGAGGAGGCAGAAGCCCTCGTTAACTGGTCGTTTCGCCAATTTGCCAAGAAAACCGTTGCCAAGGAGGGCGTCGCCATCGCCGAAGCCGAGATCTGGCGGGGGGCCGAGCGATCGGTAGGGCTGGTGGCTGCGCAGGATCTGGAAATCCTGCTGCCGTCGCTGGCGGGCGGCACCATCGAGGGCGAAGTAGTCTACAGCGGCCCGATCGAGGCGCCGGTGGCCAAGGGCCAGCGCCTGGCCGAGCTGGTATTGCAGCCGGAAGAGCTGCCCGAGGTGCGGCTGCCGCTGGTGGCGGAAAGCGATGTGCCCGCAGGCGGCTTTGTGGTGCGCGTGAAAACCGCCGCGCAGGTGCTCATCAAGCAATTTCTGACCGGTCCCGAGGGGGCACTGTGACAGCTGGCACGAGGCGCGGCCTGTTCATCACCTTTGAAGGCATTGACGGGTCCGGCAAGTCCACCCAATGCCGCCTGCTGGCCGAGGCGCTTCAGGCAGAGGGCCGCGATGTGGTGCTGACGCGGGAGCCGGGCGGCTCCCCCGGTGCAGAGGAGATCCGCCGGCTGGTGCTGGAGGGCGATCCCGACCGCTGGTCGGCAGAGACCGAGCTGCTGCTGTTCATGGCGGCGCGGCGCGACCACCTGGAACGCACCATCGAGCCCGCCCTTGCCGCAGGCAAGGTGGTGATTTGCGACCGTTTTGCCGACAGCACGCGGATGTACCAGGGGCTGTCGCGCGGCGATCTGCGCGCAGCCGTCGACCAGATGCACAAGCTGATGATCGGGCGCGAGCCGGATCTGACCCTGCTCATCGACATGGACCCGGGGGAAGGGCTGGCGCGTGCCAAGGGGCGGCAGGGCAAGGAAGAACGGTTCGAGGATTTCGGGGTAGAGCTGCAGGAGAAGATGCGCGCGGGCTTCCTGGCGCTGGCGCAGGAGTTTGCGGACCGCTTCCGGGTGGTCGATGGCGCCCGCCCGGTGGAAGAGGTCGCTGCCGATGTGCGCAAGCTGGCGGATAAAGCGCTGCAAGGAACCGGCGCATGAGTTCTGACGACGAGCTTCCCCGCGCCGACCAGGCCGAGGGCGCGCCGCATCCGCGCGAGACCCTGCGCCTCATTGGACAGGAAGCGGCAGAGCAGGATTTCCTGACCGCCTACAACTCCGACCGGCTGCACCACGGCTGGCTGCTGACGGGCCCGCAGGGTGTGGGCAAGGCAACGCTGGCCTGGCGGATCGCCCGCTTCCTGCTGGCCACGCCCCCGGCTGAGGACGGCCTGTTCGGCGCCCCGCCCCCTCCGCAGACGCTGGACATTGATCCGGAGCACCCGGTTTCGCACCGCATTCAGGCGCTGGCAGAACCCGGCCTGGCGCCGATCACCCGCTCCTATGACGACAAGGGCAAGCTGCGCAGCCAGATCGTGGTTGACGACATCCGCAAGCTCAACCGTTTCTTTGGCCTGTCGGCCACCGACGGCGGGCGGCGGGTGGTGATCGTAGACGCAGCCGACGACATGAATGTGAGCGCCGCCAATGCGCTGCTGAAGATGCTGGAGGAACCGCCGGCACGCACCACGATCCTGCTGATTTCGCACCAGCCGTCGCGGCTGCTGCCAACGATCCGGTCGCGCTGCCGTACCCTGCGGCTGGGGCCGCTGTCTGCCCCGGACATGGAGGCGGCGCTGGCGCAATCGGGTGTCGAGCTGCCCCAGAACATGGACAATCTCGCCGCCCTCGCGGGTGGGTCCGTCGGGGCGGCGTTGCGGCTGATCAATCTGGGCGGGCTCAAGATCTACGCCGAGCTGGTGCAGATCCTCGATTCCCTGCCGCGGCTGGACCGGCAGCGGGCGATGGCGCTGGCCGAAGCCGCCGCCCAGCGCGGTGCGGCTGAGAAATTCGAGCTGCTCTTGTCGCTGACCGAAATGGCGCTGGCCCGGCTGGCGCGCACCGGCGCAGCCGGCGCTCCGCCAGCGCCGGAGGCGGCACCGCAGGAGGCGGCGATGCTCAGCCGCCTGTCGCCCGATCCGCGCAAGGCGCGCGCCTGGGCCGACCTTGCCGCAGAAGTGACAGCGCGTGCCCGCCACGGGCAGGCGGTGAACCTTGACCCCGCGGCGCTTGTCCTAGATACGGTTTTCAAGATGCAGGAAACCGCGTCGCGCTAGGGTTTTGGCGCGGCGCAAGCGGCACCAGAGGATTCATGACCGAAACGCCCCCCCAGATTACGGACAGCCATTGCCACCTGGACTTTCCGGACTTCGAAGGCCGCCTGGATGAGGTGATTGCCAGCGCGGCGGAGGCCGGCGTGACCCGGATGGTGACGATCTGCACCAAGATGAAAAACGAGCCTGCCGTGCGCGCCATTGCAGAAGCCCATGCGCCGGTATTCTACGCCGCGGGCACCCACCCGATGAGCGCCGCGGACGAGCCTCTGGTCACGGTGGACGAACTGGTGGCGCTAGCGAAACACCCGAAGTTTGTCGGCATCGGCGAGACCGGGCTGGACTACCACTACACCGCCGACAGTGCCGCCGTGCAGCAGGAGTCGCTGCGCATCCACATCGCTGCCGCCCGCGAGACCGGCCTGCCGCTGATCATTCACGCCCGCGCTGCCGACGGCGACATGGCGCGCATCCTGGGCGAAGAGATGAAGAATGGCGCATACTCCTGCGTGATGCACTGTTTCTCCTCTTCCGCTGAGCTGGCCAAGGCAGCGCTGGACCTGGGGTTCTACCTGTCAATGTCTGGCATCGCCGCCTTCCCCAAGAGCCAGGAACTGCGCGATATCTTTGCCGCGGCGCCTGTGGAGCGCATCCTGGTCGAGACCGACGCCCCCTACCTGGCGCCGCCGCCCTACCGCGGCAAGCGCAACGAGCCCGCTTACACTGCTTTTACCGCCAAGGTCGGCGCGGAGGTGTTCGGCATGGACTACGCCGGTTTTGCGGCCCAGACCCAGGCAAATTTCGACCGGCTGTTCTGGAAAGCCGCACAGTATGAGGCTGCCGCCTGATGGCTGAAATGCGCTTTACCATTCTCGGCTCGGGCTCGTCCGGCGGGGTGCCGCGGATCGGCGGCCATTGGGGCGACTGCGACCCGGCAAACCCGAAGAACCGCCGCGGCCGCTGCTCCATGCTGGTGGAGCGCGACGGGCCGGATGGAACAACCTCGGTGCTGATCGACACCCCGCCGGACATGCGCAACCAGCTGCTGGACGCCGAAGTTGAGCGGCTGGACGCAGTGGTCTACACCCATTCCCACGCCGATCACCTGCACGGGATCGACGATCTGCGCATGGTCTATTTCAACATGCGCCAGCGCATCCAGGTCTTTGCCGACGGGCCGACGCAGGATGCCCTCCTGAACCGGTTCGGCTATGCCTTTGCACAGCCTGAGGGATCTCCCTATCCGCCCATTCTGGACCTGAAGACTATCGGCGGCCCGTTTTCCATTGATGGCCCTGGCGGCGCGATCCCTTTCCGCCCGTTCGAGGTGAACCACGGCTCTATCGACGCCTTGGGTTTCCGCATCGGCGGGCTGGTCTATCTGCCGGATGTGAAAGAAATTCCGGAGGCCGCCCTGCCGGAGCTGGAAAACCTGGATATCTGGATTCTGGATGCCCTGCGCCGCACCCCGCATCCGACCCATTTCAGCTACAGCGACGCGCTGGAGTGGTTTGCAAAGATGGCGCCCAGGCGCGGTATTCTTACCAACATGCATATCGACATGGACTATGCCACGGTGGAGGCTGAGACGCCGGACCATATCACCCCCGCCTTTGACGGGATGGTGATCCGGATGGAAATCTGAGGGGCGCACAGTAGCGCCCTTTTTCATTTGCGCGGTTTGAGGACGTAAATTGTTTCAAAGCCTGATTGACGTCATCCTGCCGGTGTTTCTGGTTGTCGGCGCGGGCTATGCCGCCACGGCGCGCGGCGTGCTGGGCCAGGACCATATCGAAGGCGTGATGAAATTCGCACAGGGATTCGCCATTCCCTGCCTGCTGTTCAAGGCGATGGCTGAACTTGACCTGTCCGCCAGTTTCGATCCCCGCTTGCTGGCAAGTTTCTATACCGGCGCTTTCACCTGCTTCCTGATCGGTGTCTTCGGGGCCCGGATCCTGTTCAAGCGGGACTGGGAAGATTGTATTGCAATCGGCTTCTGCTGCCTGTTCTCAAACTCTGTCCTGCTGGGCCTTCCCATCACCGAGCGCGCCTTCGGACCTGAAAATCTGACCGGAAATTATGCGATCATCGCGTTCCATTCACCCTTCTGCTATGGTGTCGGGATCACCGCGATGGAGATCGTGCGCAACCGCGGCGCGGGCGGGATCAAGACCGTGGTTTCGGTTCTGAACGCGATGTTCCGGAATGTTCTGATCCTGGGCATTGCGCTGGGATTCGCGGTGAACCTCTCCGGCTTTTCCATTCCTCTGGTGGTGGATGAAGCACTGTCCCTGCTGATCCGCGCGGCCCTGCCAGGCGCCCTGTTTGCGTTGGGTGGCGTACTGGTGAAGTACCGCCCCGAGGGCGACATGCGGGCAATCCTGTTCGTCTGCATCACCTCGCTGATGATCCACCCCGCGATCGTCTGGACCCTGGGGTCGGCACTGGCGCTGCCGCAGGACCTGTTCCGCTCCGGTGTCTTGAACGCGGCAATGGCGACCGGGTTCAACGGCTATATCTTCGCCAATATGTACGGGCGGGCCAAGCGGGTGGCGGCGTCCTCGGTGCTGATTGCCACCGGGGCGAGCATCCTGACTGTGTGGTTCTGGCTGCTGGTTTTGAGCTGAAGAAAAAGGTCAGTAGTTCTGCCCGAATGTTTCGCGCGCGAAACATTTAGACAACATGACTGACCTTATCCTTCAGGTTTCATTAACAAATTTCCTCCAAGGGGTTACCGCCGTCAAAGCCGGGGGTCGTCCAGTTCCAGCGGAAATCCCTTGGGCAGCAGTCCGGCCTGAAACCAGTTGATGAAGGAGTGGATCGAGAACACCGGAAGCCCAGTCGCTTTGCGCACATCGCGGGCGTAAGGGACCATATTGGTGCACTCCAGCACGATGGCGCCGAGGTCCGGGATATCCGCCACCATCGCGCGGGCGGCGTCGATCATGTCCAGGCGGCAAGCCTCGAAGTCGATCGAAGGTGCGTCACCCAGAATGTCGCGGGTAAAGGCGCGCAGGCCGTCGGTGCCGGCAATGGGCGTATCCGGCGCAACACCTGCGGCAACAAGGTGGGCGGGCGTCAGCGTCGCCTTGGAGATGGTCAGAATGCCGCAACGCTTGCCCGCGGGCAGCAGATTCTGCACCATCGGCACCTGCATCAGCGAAGACGTCGCCACCGGCACGCCCAGCGCCTGTTTCACCTCGTCCTGGATCAGCGCCAGGAAACCGCAGTTGGTGGTGATGCCATCCGCCCCCATGGCAACCAGATCGCGGCCGGCCTCTACAAACAGGTCGATCAACTCCTTGGGATTGCCGCGCACCACGTTTTCCGGATTGGCACCGCGCACCACTTTGTAGTGAACGGGGAAGTCCCAGGTCATCGCGTTGCCCATGTCGCCATAAATGCGGGGAAAGCGGGTTTCCAGCATCAGGATGCCAACCGCCGCGCCAAAAACAGTCTTGCCGCCGTGTTCCATGTGACTCCCCTACTCGTCCGGGACATAAAGCTGGGAAAAGGCGATGCGGACAGCCTCCGTCGCCTCCTCCCGGCGTTTCTCGATATGGCTGCGCATGGCCGCTACCGCGGCCTCCGTGTTGCGGACAGCGAGGCCTTCGACGATCTGGCGGTGGGCCGAGATATCACCAGGAGCCTTGCCCCCTGCCCGGTCACGCATGCGTTTGAGGTCAATGAGGCGGATATAACGGATCCGGCCATTGAGGTTGTTCAGGATGCGCTGCAGTTCGCTGTTCCCGGAGAGCTGCGCCAGCCGGGCATGGAAGCTTTCGTCCATTGCCAGCAGCGCCTCCGGGTCGGTGGCGCTTTCGTATTCCGGCTCCATCCGGTTCAGGTAATCCGCCAGTGCCGCGATATCCTCATCCGAGGCGCGGGTGCAGGCCAGCCGCGTGGCCTCGCATTCCACCGCCACCCGGGCCTCGTACAGGTCCATGATGTAGCTTGGCGTCAGCGGGCGGCAGAAGAATCCGCGATTGTTCTGGAAGGTCAGGAACCCCTCGGCCACCAGCCGGTTCAGCGCCTCGCGCAGCGGGGTTCGGCTGGCGCCCAGCACTTCGGACAAGGCGCTTTCGTTGATCCGCTGGTCGGGCTTGAAGGCAAAATCCGCCGCCATCCGGCGCAGCGCCTCATAGACCCGGTCCACATTGCTTTCGCGTTTGGCCATGTTCCCGCCGCTTGTTCAATCCGCGGAGCAAGGTACGGCGGCGCCCGGCCCTTGGCAAGATTGAATTCGAAGTTGCATACAATTTCAGAAGGAGATCAGGAATCGCTTGCCGAATAAGGGGCCAGCTCATGTTTCAGCAGCGCGAGAAACTCCTGCCCTACCGCTGACAGCGGCCGCGACTTGGACGTGATCACCGCCATATCCATCATGATGCGTGGCCGGAACGGGCGGGAAACAAACCCGCCGCCGCTCTCGAAACCCAGTACGAAGGGGTCGAGGAGCGAAACCCCCATCCCCTCCTGCACAAAACTCAGGAGGTTCTTGAACATATGCGAATGAACGCGGGTTTTCAGCGGGATCCCTGCCTGCTGAAAGACTTCGCGAGTGCGGCGGTGGGTCATGTGGTCCGGCCCCATGACAATGAAGGGCACACCCTCCAGCAGCTCCGGTGTCAGCACCTCGTGATCTGCCAGCGGGCTGTCCGCAGGCATCGCCAGCCGGGTTTCAACGCTGACCGGGTGCACCTCCAGCCCGTCGTGGACCAGCGGCATCTCGCAGACGCCGATCTCAAACAGGCCAGCGATCACCCACTCCTGGATCTTCAGCGAATACTGCGCCTGGAAGGAGATCGACATATCCGGGCGGGTGCGGGCAAAGCGGGCGATCAGCGCGGGCATGAAGCCAAAGGACATGGAGTGCTGAGACGCAACTTGCAACTGGCCCGCCTGCTTGTTCTGCAGGTCGGTGACCGCCTGCGCCACATGGTCCAGCCCGCGCACCACTGTGTCGACCTCCTGAAACAGCACGCCCGCCTCCGGCGTAGGGATCAGCCGGCCCTTGCTGCGTTCGAACAATTTCAGGCGGGTCTGGCGTTCCAGCTGGTACAGCAGATTGGAAATGCCGGGCTGGGAGATCCCCAGCTGCTCCGCCGCGCCGGTGACGGTGCCGGTTTCGACAATGGCGTGGAAGGCCTGCAGCTGGCGGAAACGGAGAGACATGTCAGCTCATCACTTTTCATGATACCTTGTCCAATTCTTTGTATTGGTAATGATGCTCCCGTCAAGGCAGGCTTTTCCCGCACCTGGGAGGAAGATCGAAGTGCTGGAACAAAAGATTGCCGGGATGGACCTGTGGCATCTCGCGCTGCCCGTGATGTCGCGCCGCGACCACGGGATCGGGTCTGTTGAGGGCTCCTGCGAAGTTGTGATTGTCCGGCTGCGCAGCGAAGGCGGCGCCGAAGGGTTTGGCGAAGCCTCGACCTGGTCGGTGTTCACCGGCACACCGGAAGCAAGCCTTGCGGCATTGGACCGCTACATCCGCCCGCTGGTGGAGGGCCGCCGGGTGGCCGACCGCGCAGCAATCATGGAGGATGCGGCCAAGGCGGTGGCCCATTGCACCGAGGCCAAGGCAGCGCTGGAAACCGCATTGCTGGATCTGACCGGCCGGATCACCGGAGTTCCTGTCTGGGCGCTGCTGGGCGGCAAGTGCCGCGATACCATTCCGCTCAGCTGTTCGATTGCCGATCCGGATTTCGGGAAGGACGTGGATCTTCTGCACCGGCTGCGGGCCGACAAGGTGGGGCTGATCAAGCTGAAGACCGGGTTCAAGGATCACGCCTTTGACATCATGCGGCTGGAGCGGATCGCGCAGGACTTCCCCGAATTCCGGGTGCGGGTGGACTATAACCAGGGCCTCAGCATCGAGGACGCGCCTACGCAGGTTCGCGACGCGGCCGAGTTCAAACCGGACTTTATCGAGCAGCCCGTGCGGTTCCATCACTTCGGCATGATGGCCAAGCTGCGCGGGATGATCGATGTGCCGCTGCTGGCCGACGAAAGCGTCTTTGGCCCGGAGGACATGGTGCGGGCCGCGCGCGAAGGCATCTGCGACGGCGTTTCGGTCAAGATCATGAAATCAGGCGGCCTCAGCCGCGGGCAGACGGTGGCGCGCATTGCCGCTGCGAACGGGCTGTCGGCCTATGGCGGCGACATGTTCGAGGCTGGACTGGCGCATCTGGCGGGCACCCACATGATTGCGGCAACGCCCGAGATCCGGCTGGGCTGCGAGTTCTATCAAGCAAGCTACTTCCTGAAGGAGGACATTCTGGAGACGCCGTTCCAGGTCAGAGAAGGCCAGGTGGTGGTGCCGGACGGGCCGGGGCTGGGCCTCAGGCCGGATGTGGAAAAGCTGGACCGTTATGCGGTCTCCAAGAAGGTCGCGGCATGAGCCAGCCTAAGAAAACCGTTGCCATCATCGGCGCCGGCATTGTCGGCGTCTCGGCAGCGATTGAGCTGCAGCGCGACGGGCATCAGGTGATCCTGATCGACGGCAAGGGGCCGGGCGAAGGCACCAGCCACGGCAATGGCGGCATTCTGGCCTCCTGCTCTATCGTGCCGGTCACCGGGCCGGGGCTGTGGAAGAAGGCGCCGAAGATGCTGCTGGATGCGAACCAGCCCTTGTTCATGCGCTGGGGCTACCTGCCCAAGCTGGCGCCCTGGCTGATGAAATACATGAGCCATGCCAATGCCGTGGACACCGCGCGCATCGCCGCGGCCCTGGCGCCGGTGGTCGGGGATTCGCTGGCGGATCACCAGGCGTTGGCGGCGGGCACCGCGGCGGAGCGGCATCTGAAACCCTCGGACTATCTGTTCATCTACAACGACCGGGCGCATTTCGGCGATGACGCCTTTGGCTGGGGGCTGCGCAAGAAGCACGGCTTCCGCTGGGATGAGCTGGAGGGGGCCGATTTCCGCGATTATGACGGGATCTACGCCGAAGAATTCGGCTTTGCCGCCCGGCTGAAGGATCACGGGATCATTTCCGACCCGGGCCAGTATGTGAAGGATCTGGCGGCCCATGTCACTGCAAACGGCGGCCAGATGATCCAGGCCTTTGTGACCGATGTTGCGCGCGAGAACGGCAAGGTAACCGGCGTACGGGCGGGCGGCGAGACCATCGCTTGCGACGCGGTGGTGGTGGCCACGGGTGTCTGGTCTAAACCGCTGGCCGATAAACTGGGAATTTCCGTACCACTGGAAGCAGAACGCGGCTATCATCTTGAATTGTGGGAGCCTTCGGCAATGCCCAAGGCCCCCGTCATGGTGGCAGCAGCCAAATGCGTGGTGACCCCGATGGAGGGACGGATCCGGATTGCGGGCATTGTGGAATTCGGCGGGCTGGAGGCCGGGCCGTCGAAGGGGCCGCTAGAGCTGTTGCGCAGGAACGCGCGGCGAATCCTGCCCGGTGTCACCTGGAAGCACGAAGAGGAATGGCTGGGGTTCCGCCCCGCGCCTGCGGACTCGATCCCGGTTATCGGCGAGGTGCCGGGGCTGTCAGGTGCCTTTGTCGGATTTGGCCACCACCACATCGGCCTCACCGGCGGGCCGAAGACCGGGCGCCTGCTGGCGCAGATGATTTCGGGCCGCACCCCGAACATGGATATGAGCGCCTATGACCCGGCGCGCTATGCGATTTGAACTTGAACCAGTGCCTCATAAGGGGCCGTGACTAAACACAGGGAGAAGACCATGAAGAAACTGACCAAACTGCTGGCCGCCACCGCGCTGACCGCGGCTGCCGCCCTGCCCGCCGCGGCCGAGGTCTGGGACATGCCGATGGCCTATTCGGCCTCCAACTTCCACTCGGCCACCGGCGCCGAGTTTGCCGAATGCGTGACCACCGGCACCGGCGGCGAGATCGAAATCAAGACCCATCCGTCGGGTTCACTGTTCAAGGGCGCCGACATCAAGCGCGCCATCCAGACCGGCCAGGCGCCGATCGGCGAGCGGCTGCTGTCCGGCCACCAGAACGAGAACGCACTGTTCGGATTTGACTCGATCCCGTTTCTGGCAACCTCCTTTGATGACAGCGACAAGCTGTGGAAAGCCGCCAAGCCGGCGCTGGAAAAACTGCTGGCTGAGCAGAACCTGACCCTGCTTTATGCCGTGCCGTGGCCGCCGCAGGGCCTCTATTTCAAAAATGAAGTGAACTCTGTCGCCGAGATGAAGGGCATCAAGTTCCGCTCCTACAACAATGCCACCTCGCGCCTGGCCGAGCTGACCGGCATGCTGCCGGTGACCATCGAGGCGGCAGAGATCAGCCAGGCCTTTGCCACCGGCGTGGCGGACTCGATGGTGTCGTCCGGCTCCACCGGCTATGACCGCAAGGTCTGGGAAAGCCTGAACTATTTCTACGAAGTGGACGCCTGGCTGCCGCGCAACTACGTGATGGTGAACTCCGACGTCTGGAGCGGCACCTCGGACGCCAACAAGAACGTGATCCAGGGCTGCGCCAAGCTGGCGGAATATGCGGGCAACTGGCGTGCCAAGGAATACACCGGCTTTACCCTGCAGGGCCTGCGTGACGGCGGCATGACCGTGGGGCCGGCATCTGAACAGATGACAAATGAGCTGAAGGAAATCGGCGTCACCATGACCAATGAATGGCTGGAAGCGGCCGGTGACGAGGGCAAGGCCATCGTCGAAGCCTTCCACGCCGATTGATCACTCTCAAATGATGCGGGCGGTGCGGCAGGTGCCGCCCGTATTCTCATAAAAATATGCCGATGGGGATGCTATGACTGTGCTCAGGGGGCTGCGCTCCGGACTGGATTTTCTCTACCTTGCGGCGGGGGTGCTGGCCGCCCTCTGCCTGATTGCCATTCTGGGGCTGATCGTGGTCCAGATGCTGGCCCGCTGGACCGGAGAGGTCTTTCCCGGCGCGCCGGATTACGCAGGTTACGCGATGGCGGCGGCCTCGTTCCTGGCCTTTGCCAATGCGCTGAACCGCGGCAGCCATATCCGGGTGTCGATCCTGCTGAATGCGGTGCCTGAGCGCTTTCGCCGGGTGCTGGAGATCTGGTGCTTTGGAATCGGCACCGCGGTGATGTGGTACTTCTGCTTCTACGCCTACCGCTTTGTCTACTGGAGCTGGAAGTTCAACGACGTGAGCCAGGGGCAGGACCGCACGCCGCTGTGGATCCCGCAAAGCGCCATGCTGATTGGAGCGGTCATCCTGGCCATCGCCCTCACCGACCACCTGATCCACGTGATTTTCCGCGGCGACCACCGCATCAACCGGGATCTCGAAGATCAGAGCCACGCGGAGTAAGGGCCTATGGAAAACATCTCAGTCATCATCCTCTTCCTCTTCGTGCTGTTCACCCTTCTGGGCACCGGCGTCTGGGTCGGTCTGGCGCTGATGGGCGTGGCCTGGGTCGGCATGGAGCTGTTCACCACCCGCCCCGTCGGCGACGTCATGCTGACCACGGTTTGGTCGGCCTCCTCCAGCTGGACCCTGACGGCACTGCCGATGTTCATCTGGATGGGCGAAATCCTCTACCGGACGCGATTATCGGAGGACATGTTCAAGGGCCTCTCCCCTTGGATGGCGCCCCTGCCCGGCGGGCTGGTGCATACTAACATCGTCGGCTGCACAGTGTTTGCCGCGGTCTCCGGCTCCTCTGCCGCGACGCTGACCACGGTTGGCAAGATGTCGATCCCGGAACTGCGCAAGCGCAACTACCCGGAGCGCATGGTGATCGGCACCCTGACCGGCGCGGCCACCCTGGGCCTGATGATCCCGCCGTCGCTGACACTGATCGTCTATGGCGTCACCATCAATGAATCGATCACCAAGCTGTTCTTTGCGGGCATCCTGCCGGGCCTGGTGCTGGCGGCAATGTTCATGGGCTACGTGGCGATCTACTCCAAGGTGGGCAAGGACTGGAACCCGGACCAGGAAAGCAAGCTGAGCTTTGCCGAGAAGGTGAAGAACTCCCGCTTTCTGGCGCCGGTAATTGCGCTGATTATGGTGGTAATCGGGTCGATGTACCTGGGCTTTGCCACAGCGACCGAAGCCGCCGCCTTCGGGGTCATCGGCTCGCTGCTGCTGGCGCTGTCGCAGGGCTCGCTGAACTGGAAGACCTTTACCGAAAGCCTGATGGGCGCCACCCGCACCAGCGCGATGATTGCGCTGATCCTGGCGGGCGCAGCCTTCCTGTCGCTGTCGATGGGCTTCACCGGCCTGCCGCGCGGGCTGGCCGATCTGATCGCGGGCTGGGAGCTGACCCGGTTCGAGCTCCTGATGGTGCTGCTGGTGTTCTACATCGTGCTGGGCTGCTTCCTGGACGGCATCTCCTCGGTGGTGCTGACAATGGCGGTGGTGGAGCCGATGATCCGCCAGGCTGGCATCGACCTGATCTGGTTCGGCATCTTCATCGTGGTGGTGGTCGAGATGGCGCAGATCACCCCGCCGATCGGCTTCAACCTGTTTGTGATGCAGGGCATGACCCACCACGAGATGAGCTATATCGCCCGCGCTGCAATCCCGATGTTCCTGATCATGGTGCTGATGGTGTTTGTTCTGATCGCCTTCCCGGAACTGGCGACCTACCTGCCCAACAACCTCAGGCCTGGACCGGTCTAGACCTATGATGAAAGCGCTCGCCTTTGCCGCCCGGCACGGGCGGGCCGCTCTGGTCCTGGGGCTTTTGGCCGGGCTGCTGCTGCCAGGCCTCGCCGCGGCCCTCCAGCCCTGGCTGCCGGAGATGGTGGCCGGGCTTTTGTTCCTGAACGCCTACCGGATCGGGTTGCGCAGGGCAGCAGGCGGGCTGGCGGACGGCATCGGCACGCTCAAGGCCATTGCCCTGCTGCAGATGGGCCTGCCGCTGCTGGCACTGGGAGCGGCCTCTCTGCTCGGCGTCGCGCAAACCCCCGCCGCCGTGGCGCTGATCCTGATGCTGAGCGCGCCTTCGGTGACCGGCAGCCCCAATATCACCGTACTGATGGGGCATGCGCCGGAGCCGGCCTTCCGCCTGCTGATCACCGGGACGGCGTTGATGCCGCTGACCGTAATCCCGGTGTTCCTGCTGGCGCCCGGCCTTGGCGATCTGGGCGAGGTGATGCACGCTGCCGGTCGGCTGATAGGAGCAATTGGCCTGACGGTAACGGCGGCCTTCTTGCTGCGCCGCCTGACGCTGCCGCAGATGCGCCAGGACCAGGCCAGAGCCATCGACGGTTTGACCGTGATTGCGCTGGCGGTGATTGTGGTGGGGCTGATGGCTGCGCTGGGACCGGCGCTGCGGACGGACCCGCTGCTGGTTTTGCAATGGCTGGGCTTTGCCCTGGCTGCCAACCTGGGCCTGCAGGTACTGGTGTTTGCCGTCTTGCGCCGCCGTGCGGGCAGTGGCGCGGTGCCAGTTTCCGTCGTCGCCGGCAACCGGAACTTCGCCCTTTTTCTGATCGCCCTGCCCGCAGCCACCACCGATCCTTTGCTGATCTTCCTCGGCTGTTACCAGATCCCGATGTATCTGACCGCCATCCTGATGAAGCCGCTTTACGGCCGGGCGGCGCTCAGGACAGGAAAGTGACCCCCGGCATCTGCCGGATCAGCTCAGCATCCGCCGTGTATGTCTCGCTCATGTCGTCCACCAGCGCCTGCGACCAGCCGGGAAGGTCGATTTCTTCCTCAATCTCCGCCTCGTCGTGGAAGTAACTCAGAAACAGGGCGCGCACCCGCTCCCGCTGGTCTTCTGACAGCCCGGGGCGGCTCGCCAGATAGGTCTCCAGCCGCTCATATCCCGTCTCTGAGATGATGCCGCGGGTGATGTCCAGCTCGCCGCTGAAGCGGAAGTCCTCCCCCAGGCCGGTTACATGGCCCAGAATGCTGGGCCAGATCACGGGGGTTTCCTCGTTGCACCAGACAGTGACGCGGCAGCCCGGGTTGCGGTCCTGAATATCCTCTACCACCTCCGACCAGCGCAGGCTCAGGAAATCCGTGCCGGCCGCGAACTGTTGCCAGGTTCTGCCGGATTGGGATTTGAACACCGGGCCGATCAAGGTGGCCGGGTTGCGCAGGCCCAGGAAGAATTCGCACGGGTTGCCGGGAAACAGGCTGCGCAAGGCCGCGGTGTTCTTGCCCGCATTGCGGTACAGCCGCCCGCCGTTCAGCATCCAGCCCGGCACGCCCAGAAAGCCGGAATTGATCAGGATGATCCGGGAGACATCCTGGCCCTTGACCAGCCCTGCCAGCAGCGCCTCCCGTTCCTGTTCGGTGACAAACTCATGATCCTGCTTCCGCAGCAGCTTGTTCAGCGCCGCCATATAGGTGCCCGGGCGGCGGATCATGACGCCGCGCTCCAGCAGCGGCTGCGCATCCTTGCGCAGCGACCAGATCAGCTGACCGTTATCGGTGTTAGGCGCCCCGACATGGAAGGCGAGGGAAATGTCGCGCATTTCGGTTTCTGCCTGGCTCATCGCTCCGTCCAGCCTCTGCCCGTTTTGTGCTCAGCAGCGCAACGGCGGCTTGCCGCAGGGCCATATGCGCAGGTCATAGCCGCTCCTTCATCCGGCGGAAGAACCGGTCGTCCCGCTGGCGCAAAATATACGCGCAGACCTGTTTCGCAAGGTCTGGATGACCGCGATCCAGCGCCAGGTTGGCCAGCTCCCGCTGGAACCGGGGAAAGCTATGCCGCTTGCGCAGCAGGCTGTGGAACCGGTGCGGGGTCAGCTCCCCGGAAATGGCGCCGCGGGCAACTTCCTGCAAAACGCCCATCTGCTGCAGCGACGAGCCCAGCCGGTGCCCCAGCAGCGGGCAGCGCCAGAACGTGACATTGGCACCGGTGAACCGGGCCGCATGGGCGGCATCCGGCGCCACATAGGGATCGAACATGATATGCACATCGCCTGCGTCCTGGCTGGCCAGCGCCGCATCGCCGAAGGGGCCGGAGAAATCGCGGCCCCACACTTTCTTGTAGCGCATTTCCCAAGGGACAACTGCCTTGTCGAGCGTGGATTGCGGGCTGATTGCAAACACCGTGGAGCCCGGCGCCGCCGCGGCAAACGCCGCCGCCGCATAGCCGCCCATCGAGGCGCCGTAGAACACCACGCGGGAAAACTGCGCAAAGAACCCGCTGTCCCGCAGCTCCTCGAACCTGCGGGTTACCTCCTGATGGCGGAACCAGGTCCAGCCGTTGGCCATCACCCCCAGCATCGACCAGCCCTGCGCCTCGATGAAGCTGAAGCCCCAGGGCCGCCGGTCGTCCCGCTTGGTCATCGCAATGTCGAGATTATCAAAAGTGACAACCAGCGTGCTGCCGCGCGGCATGAACAGGAAGGAATGCTCCTCCATCTCATCAAAAAAGCCCTCTTTGCCTGCCAGTTGGCGGGCCACATTGGACCATTCCCCTGAGGGTGGAAGCACCTCCTGCGGTTCAGCCGACAGGACTGCTAAGCCGTTGCGGTCCGCCTCCGGCGGCAGCAGCGTATTGCAGCTGCCGTAGGCCTTGAGGAACGGATAGCTGCCGGACCCTTTGCGGATTTCGATCACCAACCGGCTCAGCGGATGCAGCCCGCTGTCCAGCATCGGCTTGATGTTCTGGATCTTGTGGCGGACACCGAAACTGTTCAGCGCAAGGATCACGTCATACTGCCGGTTTTCACCTGTGCCTTCTGCGATCCGGATCGCGTCCCTATCCACCCCGCCCTGTTCGAGCCGGGTCAGCCAGACCTGCAGTTGCGCCTCATCCACTGGCTTGGGACGCCCCTTGCGGTCGAGGCTGACCAGATCGACGCTGCAGCCGTAGCGCTGGTGCAGCAGGATGCACAGCTCCGGCGCCTGGCCGTTGATATCGGCAACCGTAACGACTTCGTCCGCATCCAGCGCAGGCAACACGGTTCCGAAGTCGAGAATGTCACTCAGCATTGGTATTCAACTGCCTTTCAGAGGCCGGACGGCCCGCAGGCCCCGCAAGCTGGAATTGGCAAGCGCTTAACCTCAGAGGCGCTGCTCCGCCATACAATACATGCAAAAGGTTAATAGCCCGGTTAACTGTCAATGCACCGGCCCGTTGCGGGTCAGCACGGTGGAGTATTTGCCATGCTTGGCCAGCACGTCGACGGTACCGAAGCTTTTCAATTCGGCAATACCGCCGGAGCCCTTGCGAATGTCCAGCACAATGCCGCCGCCGCTGCTGACCTGATTGCGGAACAAGTCTTCGTAGGTTGACACGGGATAATGAAACCCGCAGGACGCCAGGCTGATTACCAGGTCAAACGTGCCAAGCGCGGCAGTGTCCCCGGTTTTTGGATTGCAGGCCGCGATCTTCGCCGGCGGCACACCGTTCTTTTCCAGAAATGCCCGGGCGGTTTCCAGACTTGCGTAACCCGCGGCGTCCCCCTGGAAGCCGAAGTGCCGGCCGCTGCTTTCTTCGATTTCAACCAGTGCAATGCTGCAGCCGTAGCGGCGGTGCATCAGCAGGCTGGAAAACGCATAGCCGCAGCCGATGTCGGCAACCCGCTTGGGTGCGATGCCATCGGCGGCTTGCCGGAAATGAGCGCATTCACGCTCGGCAATACGCAGCGCGCCATGCAGGATGTGCTTCCGGTGCTCCCGGGCTTCGTCCAGCAGCAGTTGCTCACCGCCCGCCAGCCAGTCCCTGATTGTCTGGCCTGATCTTGCCAGCTCGGTGCGTTGCAACAGGATATTTGCAACGTCCCTGTCGCTGAACATCGAAAAATCAAGCGTGGCCGGATCAATCGGCTCTGCCTTTGGCGGTTCCGCTCCGGGGGCGGGCAGCAGCAGGTGGCGGGTTTCCTCTGCGCTGATGCCGTGCTTGGCCAGCAGCTCGTGCACATAGCAGCCCTCGGCGGGGGCACCGCCGTATTTTGCCGCGATATTGCGGAACCGGCGCCCCCAGAAATGAATCGAAAGCGTATCGCTGCGGATATGCTTGCTGGCCTGGTTGCGGCGGTTCGGGTTCAGCACCACCCCGGCCTGTTTGAACGGCACCGGATAGATCACATGGCCGGGGCGAGAATGCGAAATCTCGCCTGTTTCCTGCAGGAACCAGGTCAGCGCGTCCGGTCCCCAGACGCCCCATGGCAGAAGCGAGACATGCACCCCCTTCCCGGCATCCTTCAGCGCCTGCAGTTCCGCCTGTTTCTCCGCGCTGTACCAGGGCGGGACAGGGTATTCGTCGCTGGTGAACCGCAGCATCGCCTTCAGCGTCTTGGAGGTTTTCGGCAGCCGCAGCACGCCATTGTTGACCATCGGCTTCTTGTCGGAGATCCAGCCGTGGAAATGCTTGCCGCTGATGTCCCACGGCTGGCAGCAGTAGGCATCGGTGTCCGCCCAGACATATTCAGTCTGGCGCAGCATGTGCAGGCGGAAGACGTCTGCGTGATAGGCCGGACTGCCGGTCTTGGCATGGCGGATGATGCGGTCCGCGGGAAGAATGCTGTTGGCGTCAGCAATCTGCACCCCATCCGGCACGCCCCTGACCTCATCATATGTGAACAGGATCACCTCATGACCGTTGTCGAGAAAGGACTTCAGGCAAAGCTGTTCCAGCCAGCTGAGCTCAGGGCCGACCCATAATGACGCAATGGCCGGAAGTGCCATGATAGCTGCCCCTTTTCTACCCGATACATTGGCTGCCTAACCGCGCCTTTTTGTTAACGAAAATTACCCTGCCGCTGGAAGGCCTGTCAATCTGCCGGGCGCCAGAAAACTCAATGTGTGGTTTCGCCGCGCTCAACCGTGAACCAGAAATCGCTGCCCGGTTCCTTTTCGGCAATTTCATCCGGAATCACGCCGGGGCCGCTGAGGAAAACATTGGCGCCGAAATGCGCGTGCATCCGGGACAGCTTGCACAGCTTGCCGCTGGTCAGCTCGCGGAAAAGTTCCAGCATGTCGTCCCGGGTCTTCAGTTCCTCGATCTTATCGCGGTGTTTGCGGCAGGAATATTCATGCGCGGCAGCGATATCCGGGTCCGCCAAGAGCCGCGCCATCTCCACCTCCAGCGCCGGGATCATCCGCTGGATCGAGCGCTCCTCCTCCGCGTTGTTGTTCATGCGGAACCAGTAAGACAGCCCCTGGTCGCGGTCGACGTGGTTCACCCGCCCCCGGTCGCGCTTGACCAGGAAGCTCTCAGCACTGCGCACCGCGTAATGGTTGAGCTGCACCAGATCGTAGCCATAGGTGCTCATCGAGGAGCGCCAGCCGTTGCGGAACATCTCGCGCGGCATCTCCTGCCCGGACCCGTTGACCCAGCGGATATCCTCCCACAGCTGCGGCTTCAGCCCCTTGGGCCGGTGCACGCCCAGTTTCTTGAAGATGCCGGTGTTCCGGAACAGCGTTTTGAAACCCCAGGCCTGATGCGGCTTGCGGGTAACCTCGAAGGCGCAGCGGGTGAACTCCCGCGTGATCAGACCGCCGGTGAAATCGCGCACGTCGTTGTTGCCGAACAGCCGCCAAGTCATCGAGATCATGTTGGCATCGCCAGCCGCCTCGAACAGATCCGCCAGCCGCCCCTCACCGCATTTGATGTTGATGAATTCATCCACATCCATGCAGACCAGCCAGTCGGCGTTCCGGATGACCGGTTCCTCGTCCGCCGCCTGCAGCGCTGCGTGCTGCGGCTTCAGATCAGTGCCCCGGAACGGGTTTTCACGGTGCTGCACAATGCCCTTTTCCTGCAGCATCTGCAGCATGGTGTCAGTGCCGTCAGTGCAGTCATTAGTGTAGACGAGGAAGTCATCCACACCGATCATCCGATGATAAGCCAGCCACTCCAGGATGAACGGCCCCTCGTTCTTCATAGTGGTAACGATGGTTGTCTTGGGTTTGCCGCCAGAGCGCTTGATCGCATGCTCCTCAGGAATGCGGACAGGTTTGGCGTTGAAATACCCGGTGGCCAGCTCCAGCAGTTCCGGGGTTTCGACCAGGCTGGTTTTCGGAACGATCTTCGAGACGGTGTCTGCAGGGTGGCGGAGGGCCATACAGCGGTAAAACCGTGCTTCCTGTTCAGGATCGGGATCCGCCCCCACCACACGGATCAGCCGCCAGATGCAGTTTTTCCCCGCCTTGGCCGGCGCCAGGCACCAGCGCGGCCGCAGCCCGGAGGCGTCGAACTGGGTGCAGATGTGATCGGCAAAGGCGGGTTCATCCCCCTTGCGCACTCGCCAGGGATAGGCCTGCACCCCGCCCAGCCGCAGGCAGCCCGTGGGCGCGGCCTCCGCGCGGTCAAACACGCTCGGCCCATCGCCGGGGGGCAGCAGATCGAACAGGTCGATGTTGGCCACCGCACGGGCCCGCGCCAGGAAACGCGCACGCAGGATCTCATAAATTAGGAACTCCCCCAGCGGTGCTTGCCAGGGATCCGCGGGCGGAACTTCCATCCGGTCCTTGCCCGGTGCGCCCGGCACATTGAAGGGGTGCGCTTCTGGCGGCAGCCCTGCCTTGCCCAAGGGCAGTTTGGAATGCACAACCACAACCTGGTCCAGCCCCGGAATGCTGCTGGCAAGCTCCTGCAGTTCCCGGACAAAGCACTGGCTGTCCTTTGGCTGCGCCCGGTCGAAAATGACGGCCCCTTGCATTCCATGCTGTGAAACATGGAACCGCAGCCATGCCGCTGCCGTTGCAGCGGTTTCACCGTTTCGGACCGCAGCCAGAACGTTTTGCCCGGCAAACAAGCCGGTCTCGTCAGGGTGCAGCGGGATCTGCTGCTGACCGCCGCCAGCCGGAACACTTGCGATACTTCGGATGCTGCCAGTCGGGAGATCCAAAACCGGTGCGCCGCCGAAGTTGTGCAGGACCGTTTCCCCCTGCGAGAACATGGCAGCGGCAGTGTCGCGCGGTGTTCCCGATCTGAAGAACAACCTGGCGAACCGGCCTGCCGGACCAGCCATTTCCACCGCATCCAGCAGATCCGCCCCGGCAAGCGTCAGCGCGCTGAGTTCACGTTCAAGGACTTTGCCGCCGCATTTTCCGGCATCTGGACTGGACATACTGCTGCATCACGTTGTGGCATTCTTGGCCCCGCGCACTGAGGCTTGGGGCGGCTTTCTTATAGCCGGCAGTCAGAAGTGCAGGAACCGGTAAACGCCGCAGGCCGCCCGCCAGAGGTCAAGCCGTTGATATAAGGGCAACAGGCATTCCGGCGTCCGCGGGATACCGGTGCTTACAGCTATACTGTTCAGGAAGATGATGGTGCGGTCGAGAAGACTCGAACTTCCACTCCGGTTAAGGAACAGCGACCTCAACGCTGCGCGTCTACCAATTCCGCCACGACCGCACTGTCTTAGGCTTGGTGTAGCGGCGTATAGACCAGCGCGGATGCGATGTGAAGCCGAAAATCATCTTTTTTGAGCAGAATATCCCAGCTGCCGCCCGCCCTCTCCTAAGCGCAGGAAAACAGCGGGGTATTCGGGCTGGAGCAGCTGCGTGACGGCTTGGACCAGCGACAGAATTCGGATTGAAAAGCGGCCGGCAAAACTGCCGGCCGCTGGTTTCCTGCTGGTTCAGCGAATGCCTTACTCAGAGCCGAAGGTCGGCAGCGAAGCCCCGCCGCCGGAAGCCTGCACCGGCTGCACCCGACCGCCTGCCAGCTCGCTCGAAGCCGCCTTGATCAGCTCCGCGCGTCCGGACTGGCCTGGCGCGAACACCGGCTCGGCGCCGCTTTCAAGCGCAATCACCGCCATGCTGTACCATTCCTGCGCCTTTTTCACCGCATTCGGAGCGCCAAAGCCCAGCGCCAGATGATGGCCGATGAGCTCCGCATAGGGACGCTGGCCGGTGCCTGTGAGGATCAGCGCCGCACCCAGCGCCACATCCATGTCGTCGCGCCGGTAGCCGGAGAACAGGCAGATCCCTGCAGTGTTGGACAGCTGCTCCAGCGACATGCCGGATTGCAGCACGAACTTCTGCACCTCCCCCATCACTTCGCCGCTGCCGGAGGTGCCCAGTTTGGCCAGATAGGGTTGCAGCGCAGGGCCGAAGGCATCGCACTGGCTGTCGATCTGCGCCTGCGAGGCGCTTGCGACCTTGCTCGCCCGGGCTTCGCCCGCGTTGATGGCATAGGTGCGGGCCAGGCAGAACTGCTCTCCCAGCGCCAGCTCCGGGTCGTTCATGCTGTCAGCTGTCATGAAGCCGCCGTTGGAACTGGTCAGCAGGCTCACCTTGCTGCAGTAGCTGGTGAGCGAGGCGCTTTGCTCCGGCTGATCGAACAGGGTGATGCCGCCAAGGGCCGCATTTTCCTGCCCCGAGAAAGCCATCACTGTGCTGCGGGTCTGCGCGGCCTGAACCGGCGCGTCCGAGCCGGTATCCGCCATCCGGCAAGTGCCCTGATGGCAGGCGAAGCTGGCCGGGGTCACCCCACGGGCCAGGAAATCGTTGCGCTGATACCCTTGCGGGGTCGAGGCAAAGACCATCACCGAACAATTCGACGCGCCGCACCAGAAGGAACTGCCGGAAACAGAGGTATCCAGCACGTAGTCGTTGCGGCCGTCGCCATTCAGGTCTGCCAGTTGCATGAAGCCGGTACGCTGCAACAGCTGCTCGCCGGTCGGTTCGGAGCTGGCAGCGATTTCGTCCACCGCGTGGCTGACCTCTGGCGGCAATCCGCCATAGCCGCCGCCGGCATAGCTGCTGCCGGCAGTACGGATTCCTGCGGCCTCATCCCGCCAGGTGTGCAGCACGCCGCGCACGCCCTGCGGGCCTTGCATCGCCTTGATGACCTGCGGCCCGCCGATCTGTGCCCGGTTATAGGAACTGACCAGGAAATTGCGCTCATAAGGCGCCAGATTGCCAGTGGCCGGATATCCCATGTGGACCTGGTACTGGGTGATCGCAGCGCGGGAGCGCCGCCCCAGCACTCCGTCCGGTGAGCCTGCATTGAAGCCGAAATAGTTAAGCGCGACCTGGGTTTCGCGGTTTTCGGCCCGGGTCGCGGAATAGGCCGGTGCCCGCCGGTAGGTGGTGGCGGCACGCTGGCGCTGCTTGTTCTTATGGACTTCGTTGACAATGACGCCGCCGATCACGGCGCCGGCAATGGCGGCCCCCAATTCGTCCGCAGCTGCGGGTCCGGTTACGGACGCCGCCAGGAATGCGGCTGTCAGGGCCGGTTTGAGCGGCTTGGAAAACATGATACTCGCCCTCTATGGATACTCGCTACGGAATCAGGATACTGCACAGGCAGCGCTGGCACCTAAGGGTTTTCCGGCCAATTTTACCTGCACCGCTCAGAAGCGATGGAATAGGACGGAAAAGGGCATGGTTGAGTGGATCACTTCGGACGGTTTAGTCGATTATGATCAAGCGGTTGCCTTCATGGAAGAACGAGCCGCAGCAATCGCTGCCGGATCGGCGGAAGAATGCATCTGGCTGGTCGAGCATCCGCCGCTTTACACCGCTGGCACGTCTGCCAAGCGTGAAGACCTGACCGATCCGGAGCGTTTCCCGGTCTATGAGAGCAAGCGCGGCGGCCAGTATACCTATCACGGGCCTGGCCAGCGGGTCGTCTACGTAATGCTGAACGTGGGCCAGCGCGGCCATGACGTGCGCCGCTTCGTGCAGCAGCTGGAAACCTGGGTGATCGCGGCCTTGGACGAATTCAACATCAAGGGCCATATCCGCGAAGGCCGCGTCGGTGTCTGGGTTGAACGCCCGGAAAAGCCCCGCACCATCTCGGGCGGCATCGCCGAGGACAAGATCGCAGCCATCGGCATCCGCCTTCGCAAATGGGTGAGCTTTCACGGCATCTCGATCAACGTCGAGCCGGAGCTGGAGCATTTCACAGGTATTGTGCCTTGCGGGATCACCGATCACGGCGTGACCAGCCTGGTCGACCTGGGCCTGCCTGTGACCATGGCAGATGTGGATGTCGCCCTGCAGCGCAGCTTCGCCCAAGTCTTCGGGAGCTGACCTCAGCCGTCTGAAACAGACGTGAGGTCCTGAAGCGCTGTCAGCACCAGCTCCGGGAAACAGTAAAACAGGAGCGCACCTGCATCCTGGCTGATGCAAAGCCGGGCATCCGGCAGCCCGCCCAGCATCTCGCGAACAGCAGAGAGCGGCGCAACATGGTCTTCTCCGCCATGCACAAACACCGACCGGGTATTCCTGGCTGGCACCACAGCCTGAACCCCTTGCCGCAGGATCTGCACATCCGCCAGGAATCCCGCGCCGCCCTGCTCCCGGAACAGCAGCTGGCTCTGCTGCAGCAGCCGCAGAATATCCAGCTGCGCAAGCATCGCGCGCTCCTTGCTGCCGCGGCGGGTTTGTATCCGCAGCAGCATCTTGTGCCCGTACCAGTGCAGCGCTGCCGCCCAGCCTTTCATCAGCGCGGGCAGCATCCAATTGGCCCGCGCAGCGCCAAGGGCAACCAGCCATGCATAGCCGCTGAGGCCAGAGAACTGCCTCGGCGAACTGATGGTGCAATTCGACGCCACTGCCACCAGTCCGGCAACCCGTTTGTGCAGACGGCCCGCCGCCAGGCAGCCGTAAAGCGCTCCGCCGCGGTGACTGAGCAGCACTGGCCGCTGCAGGTTCTCGCAGGTGATCAGCGCATCCAGCTGTTTGACAAAAGCGTCCGACGGGTCCTCGCCGCGACGAAGCGGTGCCGACCCTCCGTAACCCCGGCGCATCGGCGCGTATACCCTGAACCCCAGTGTCCTCAGCTGCGGCTGCAGGCGCTGCAAAGGGGCAATCCCATCCAGCATGCCATGCACGAAAATCACCGGCTGGCCGGTTTCCGCACCAAGACGGAAAAACTGCGAACGCTGGCCGGTATTGTCTTCAAAGGTTCCTGACGGCGGCAGTTGCTCTCCCCTGGAGATAGCCAGGTCCCGGCTGTGTTCATTCATCAGAAAAGCCGCCAGCCGGATCAGCTCTGCCGGACCCGGCGCTCCTGCCTTTTCCGCGGCCAGCTCCATCCTGCAATCAACTTTGCTGCCGGCACCTCTTACTGCGTCCATCAACGGCTCGAAATCCGCCTCCTGCAGGCCCAATGCTGCTGCAACCGGCCCCGCAGCCTCCGAGGTCCAATCCCCCTCCAGCCGCTCTGCCATGACCGCAACGGCGGTTCCGCCGCCTCCACTCAGACGCACCGGGCGGCACAGGAACTGTTCTCCGGGGCCACGAGCGGCCAGCAGCAGAATATCCTGCCAGGAAAAGCTGCCGCGGCGCACGCCCTCAAGGTAATCCTGCCAGAAATCCGCCGCTGCCTGCGTCAACCCCAGCGCCTCAGGCAGTGCAAAGCCGCCGGTCAGCTGGCGCGCTGCCCGCTGCGAGGCATTCAGAACGCCGCCATCCGCAGTTGCATCAACAAGCAGCCAGAAACGGCTGCAATTGCCGGAATACGCTCCCGGCTGCGGCCGCCCCGCACGCTGCCATTGCTGTTCCTGGATCTCCGCCGCCCGCGCAAAATGCGCCTGAAGCAGTGGTGCCGGTCTGAGCCGCCCCTGCCGCCGCCGCCCTCCGGGCGCTGCAGCTCCGTCCGGACCGCCCTGCGGGCCGGGTGCGAACCGGTCGAATTGTTCCGGCCGGATCATCGTCTCGTAAATTGCGGCGACAACCTGGTCCTGCGACAAGGTCGGCGCGCGGCACAAGAGAGTCACCCCTGCCCCTCCAATACTGCATTTACGTCAAAGAGACCCCGCGCCCGGCAAGCATGCAGCACACACACGGGCAGATGCAGACCTTCTGGCCCGCATGTTTCAGGCAGTCTGCCTGTAAACTGAAAATGCCCGGCTGATGCCGCCTGCTTCCGGGCTGGCATGCTGTGCCGGTCTCCCCCAATTCTTGGGTTCCCATACGCTTGGGCGCGCGCGCCCTCTCTGACTTACAACCAATTTGCGAAACAGCTATGATCAAATTCAACTAAAATTCAACATTTATTTCAGATGCACAAATTCGCATTGAAAAACACCGCAGACTGCAGCTGCGGTGTTTTCAGATTCCAAAAGCTAGAAACCAGCCTGGCAGATCAGCTCTCTGCGAGCACCGCACGGATCTTATCTGCCTGCGCCTGGATCAGTTCCATGTCGCCCATGGTCCCCGGCGGGCGCAGCCGGTCGCCCTCATGGCGGGGCAGCACATGCATGTGCAGGTGAAACACTTCCTGCCCTCCGGCCGCTTCGTTGAACTGCTGCACGGTGACGCCATCAGCGCCAAAAGCCTTGAGCACCGCCTGCGACAGTTTCTGCACCGTCTGCATCACCGCCGCCAGCTGTGCCGGGCTGGCATCCATGATATTGCGGCAGGGGGTCTTGGGGATCACCAGCAAATGCCCGTCGGCGCGCGGCATGATATCCATGAAGGCCAGCGTATCGTCATCCTCGTAGACGCGGGTGGAGGGGATTTCGCCGCGCAGGAGCTTGGCAAAAATGTTGTCGGGGTCATAAGCGGGCATGCGTCCGGCCTCCTTGTTCTGGCTGTCACCCGGTTGTGCGCCCGCCCCGCAGTCAGGTCAAGCGGTCTGGACCGGGCATTTCCTTGGGCATTCAAGTCCCTGCGGCAATAAATCTTGATCCAGATCAAACTCCGCCATTGAAGGCCCCGGCAGCCCACACTAAAACTCGCAAGGAATCCAGGCCGCCCGGCGTCCGTCTCCGGGGGCCTTTCGTTATGCAGCAGGAGGCACCTAAATGGCAGACGCAGCCATTCATGGTCACGGCCACGAGGACGAGCGGAGCTTTTTCACCCGCTGGTTCATGAGCACGAACCATAAGGATATCGGCATTCTTTACCTGATCGTCTCGGCGATTGCAGGTCTCATCTCCGTCATCTTCACCGTCTATATGCGGCTGGAGCTGATGGATCCCGGCGTTCAGTACATGTGCCTGGAGGGTGCGCGCATGTTCGCAGACGCCTCTGCGGAATGTACCCCGAACGGCCACCTCTGGAACGTGATGATCACCGCCCACGGCATCCTGATGATGTTCTTCGTGGTGATTCCGGCCCTGTTCGGCGGTTTCGGCAACTACTTCATGCCGCTGCAGATCGGCGCGCCGGACATGGCGTTCCCGCGGATGAACAACCTGTCGTTCTGGATGTATGTCGCAGGCACCTCGCTGGCGGTCCTCTCGGTTGTCTCCCCGGGCGGCAATGACCAGCTGGGCTCCGGCGTGGGCTGGGTTCTGTACCCGCCGCTGTCCGTGAACGAAGGCGGCTACTCGATGGACCTGGCGATCTTCGCCGTGCACGTCTCCGGCGCTTCCTCGATCCTGGGTGCGATCAACATGATCACCACCTTCCTGAACATGCGCGCCCCGGGCATGACACTGTTCAAGGTGCCGCTGTTCTCCTGGTCGATCTTCGTCACCTCCTGGCTGATCCTGCTGTCGCTGCCGGTTCTGGCCGGCGCCATCACCATGCTGCTGATGGACCGCAACTTCGGCTTCACCTTCTTTGACGCGGCAGGCGGCGGCGACCCGATCCTCTACCAGCACATCCTGTGGTTCTTTGGCCACCCGGAAGTGTACATCGTGATCCTGCCCGGCTTCGGCATCATCTCCCACGTCATCGCCACCTTCGCGCGCAAGCCGGTCTTCGGCTACCTGCCGATGGTCTGGGCGATCATCGCCATCGGCGTGCTGGGCTTTGTCGTCTGGGCGCACCACATGTACACCGTCGGCATGTCGCTGAACCAGCAGGCCTACTTCATGCTGGCCACCATGGTGATCGCGGTTCCGACTGGGGTGAAGGTATTCTCCTGGATCGCCACCATGTGGGGCGGCTCCATCGAGTTCAAAGCACCGATGATGTTCGCCTTCGGCTTCCTGTTCCTGTTCACCGTCGGCGGTGTGACCGGCGTGGTGCTGTCGCAGGCTTCCGTGGACCGCGCCTATCACGACACCTACTACGTGGTTGCGCACTTCCACTATGTGATGTCGCTGGGTGCCGTGTTCGCGATCTTTGCAGGCATCTACTTCTACTTCGGTAAGATGACCGGCCGCCAGTACAACGAGCTGGGCGCCCAGATCCACTTCTGGCTGTTCTTCATCGGTGCCAACCTGACCTTCTTCCCGCAGCACTTCCTGGGCCGCCAGGGCATGCCGCGCCGGTACATCGACTACCCGGAAGGTTTCGCCTACTGGAACAAGATCTCGTCCTACGGCGCGTTCCTGTCCTTCGCTTCGTTCATCCTGTTCTTCGGCGTGGTGATCTATTCGCTGCTGCGCGGCGCCCGCGTCACCCAGAACAACTACTGGAACGAATACGCGGACACCCTGGAGTGGACCCTGCCCTCCCCGCCGCCGGAGCACACCTTCGAAATCCTGCCCAAGCAGGAGGAATGGGACCGCTCGCATTCGCACTAAGCGGCTGAGACCCTGACATTCGAAAGGCTCTGGAGCTTATGCTCCGGGGCCTTTTTCTTGGCGCCCGGCCGCGGTAGAAACCCGCAGTGGAAATTCCGCCTTTCAGGCACATCATTTAAAGAGATCTCTCCTCCCCGGCAGGCCCGAACCGATGCCTTACAACTGGACCCGACCGCACGCTGACGCCGAGCGCGAGTTGCACCTCTGGCCGCATCAATCGCTGCCGCCCAAGGGCTACGCGCGCTTCATCGGCCTCACCGCGGTGCTGATCTGCGTGCCGCTGATCCCGGTGCTGGGCTCCGTCCTGCTGTGGGGGCTGCTGCCATTCCTGCTGATTACGTTGTTCGGCATGAAATGGGCGCTGGACCGCAGCCGCCGCGACCACCAGATTCTCGAGGTGCTGACCATCACCCCGGACGAAGCCCGGCTTGAGCGGACCAATCCGGACGGCGGCCGCCAAAGCTGGCACTGCAACCGCTACTGGACCAGGGTCGAGATGCACGACGATAATGGCCCGGTGCCCCACTACGTCACCCTGCAGGGCTGCGGCCGCGAGGTAGAGATCGGCGCCTTCCTGTCGGAAGAGGAACGGGTGGCCTTATACGGCGACCTTAAAACTGCCCTGTCCCGCTGAGCAGAAAGGACAAAGGCCCGCAACGCGGGCCTTTCAACTACTTCTTTGCAAAATTCTCGCGCCGCGGGCACCGCGTGCCTGCGTGGTATCAGCCCCGGCAGCGGAAAATCAGCAGTCGCCCTTGCTGCAGAGCTGCTCCTTGACCATCGGCCCGGCTTTGCCGAAATCCATCTGGCCGGTGTATTTCGCCTTCAGCGCGGCCATCACCTTGCCCATGTCCCGAATCGATTCGGCGCCGGTTTCAGCGACTGCGGCCTTCACCGCCTCTGCAGCCTCATCATCGCTCAGCTGCTGCGGGAGGAATTCCTCGATGACAGCGATTTCACCCAGTTCCCGCTCCGCCAGGTCCAGCCGCCCGCCTTCCTCATAGGCGCGGGCGCTTTCCTTGCGCTGCTTGGTCATCTTGCCCAGGATGGCAAGGATTTCGCCGTCGCCGATGCTGCTTTCCTCACCATCTGCGCGGGCTGCAATCTCGCGGTCCTTGATGGCGGCATTGATCAGCCGCAGCGTGGCCAGCCGGTCGGCGGCCTTGTCTTTCATCGCCTGCTTCAGGGCCTGATTGACCCGTGTGCGCGTATCCATATTCAAAAGCATCCCCATGGTTGCCGGACACCGATGGTTATCCATTCTTATGCAGCTGTGCAAGTTTACAGTAAACTTTCCATTCCGGCCCCGACGTCAGCTTCAGCGCCCCGTGCAGGCTTGACCCGCATTGGCGCTCCCCTTACAAGCCCATGAATTTCACCCGCATGGAGACTCGCGCAATGGCCGCTTCCGCCCCGACCAAGCCCACCGCATGCCTGGCGCTCGCTGATGGCACCGTCTTTTACGGCACCGGTTTCGGCGCCACCGGCGAAACCGTGGCCGAGCTCTGCTTCAACACCGCGATGACCGGCTACCAGGAGATCATGACCGACCCCTCCTATGCCGGGCAGATCGTCACCTTCACCTTCCCCCACATCGGCAACACCGGCGTCACACCGGAAGACGACGAAACCGGTGATCCGGTTGCCGCCGGCATGGTGGTGAAATGGGACCCGACGCTGGCGTCGAACTGGCGCGCGACGGAAGAACTGAAGGACTGGCTCACCCGCACCGGCCGCATCGCCATCGGCGGCGTCGACACCCGCCGTCTGACCCGTGCGATCCGCCAGCAAGGCGCGCCGCACGTCGCGCTGGCCCACGACCCGGACGGCAACTTCGACATTGAGGCGCTGGTCGCCAAGGCACGCGAATGGTCGGGCCTGGTCGGCCTTGACCTCGCCAAGGACGTCACCTGCGCGCAGAGCTACCGCTGGGACGAAATGCGCTGGGCCTGGCCCGACGGCTATGCCCGCCAGGAAGCCCCCAAGCACAAGGTTGTGGCTGTCGACTATGGCGCCAAACGCAATATCCTGCGCTGCCTGGCCTCTGCCGGCTGCGACGTGACCGTGCTGCCCGCCACCGCCTCGGCTGAGGAAGTGCTGGCACACAACCCCGATGGCGTGTTCCTGTCCAACGGCCCCGGCGACCCGGCCGCCACCGGCGAATATGCCGTTCCGATGATTCAGGAAGTGCTGAAGGCCGACTTGCCGGTGTTCGGCATCTGCCTGGGCCACCAGATGCTGGCGCTGGCTCTGGGCGCCCAGACTGTCAAGATGAACCACGGCCACCATGGCGCGAACCACCCGGTCAAGGAGCATTCCACCGGCAAGGTGGAGATCACCTCCATGAACCACGGCTTCGCGGTGGATGCGCAGACCCTGCCGGAAGGCGTCGAAGAGACTCATGTGTCGCTGTTTGACGGCTCCAACTGCGGCATCCGGATATCCGGCCGCCCGGTCTATTCGGTGCAGCACCACCCCGAGGCCAGCCCCGGCCCGCAGGACAGCTTTTACCTGTTCGAACGCTTCGCCGAGGCGATGGCCGAACGTAAATCCGCGTAAAAAAACCGATTACCATGGCGCCCGGGCGCCATGGTTAATAACGTGTTTACCAATTTTAAACCTGCCCCGCCAGCCTGAAGACCTCTGGTTCTCAGTGTTGCGGACAAGTGATGGGTATTGTTTCACAACCGCTGCGGCAGCTCAGGCCGCCGCCCGTATCGCCCCCTCAGCGCGGCCGGCCCGAAGATACGCAGCCGCCGCTGGACAACGGCAGCATGATGAAGGCGCTGGTGCTGCGCCAGCATCAGAAAGCGGCGCTTGGACGGGTGCTGGTGGCCGAAGGTCTGGCCAGCGAAGACCAGGTTCAGGACACCTTGGCGCGGCAATACCGGATGCCCCGCGCCGACCTGTCCGGACAGGTGGCCAATTCCCGGCTGCTGGCGTGCAAACCTGCCCGGTTCTGGCTGCGCCATTGCGCCATGCCCTGGATGCAATTGGGGCAGACCGTCACCATCGCCCTTGCCCACCCTGACCGTTTCGAGGCCCTGCAACAGGAGCTGCAAGGCAACTACGAAAACACCGTCCCTGTGCTTGCCAGCGAAGCGCAGATCACTGCATTGCTGACCACCCATTTCCGCACGGAACTAGCACAACAGGCCAGTTGCAGCGTTGTCCCGCGGCTGAGCTGCCGCACCCTGCAGCCCGCCCGCGGCCGGGCCCTGCTAGCGGCCTCCGCTTTCCCCCTGCTCTACCTGTTCTGGCGCGCGCCCGCGGCGGTTTTCACCGCCCTCAGCACCCTGGCGCTGCTTTCTGTGCTGATGTTCACGGCTCTCAAGCTCTGCAGCCTTGCCTCCTTCTGGCACACACGCGCACGCCGCGCGCGTTTGGCGCCCGCAGCCGCCCCACCCGTTCCAGCTGTTCAGCCCGTCATTTCCGTCCTGGTGCCGCTCTACAAGGAAGCTGAAATCAGCCGTGCGCTGCTCGCTCGCATCCGTAAACTCAGCTACCCCAAGGCGCTCACCGATGTTCTCCTGGTGCTGGAGGAGCATGACTGCGTCACCCGTGCCGCTGTTGCCAGGACCCGTCTGCCGCCTTGGATCCGGGTGGTGGAGGTTCCTGCCTTCGGCGGGCTGACGACCAAGCCGCGGGCGATGAATTATGCGCTGAACCTATGCCGCGGAGACATCATCGGTGTCTGGGACGCAGAGGATGCCCCTCAGCCGGACCAGCTGAATCAGGTGGCGCATGCCTTTGCTTGTGCCGGTGACCGCACCGCCTGCTTTCAGGGGGTGCTCGACTACTACAACCCCGGCACCAACTGGATTTCACGGTGCTTCACTCTGGAATATGCCAGCTGGTTCCGCATCGTCCTGCACGGGATCGCCCGGCTTGGCCTGGTGGTGCCTCTCGGCGGAACCACCATGTTTGTCCGCCGGAAAGTGCTGGAGGAACTAGGCGGATGGGATGCCCATAATGTCACTGAGGACGCTGATCTGGGCGTCCGGCTGTACCGGGCAGGCTACCGCACCGAAATGCTGCCCAGCACCACTTACGAGGAGGCCAATTGGCGCCCCTGGCCCTGGATCAAGCAGCGTTCCCGCTGGCTCAAAGGGTTCATGGTGACCTACCTGGTGCACATGCGCCAGCCGCTGCAGTTGCTGGCAGATCTGGGCTGGAAACGTTTCCTGGGCCTTCAGGCGTTCTTTCTGGGCACCATCGGGCAATTCCTGTTTGCCCCGGTTCTCTGGTCGTTCTGGCTGTTCACCCTGGGCGTGCCGCATCCCAGCGCCGGTAGTCTGCCGCCGCTTCTGCTGACCCTGGCCGCCGCAGCGCTGGTGTTCTTTGAAGGGCTGGGGCTGGTGATCAGCATCACTGCTGCATTTGCCATGGGGCGGCCCTGGCTGGCAGCCTGGGCGCCTGCAATGATCTTCTACTTTCCGATGGGCGCCATCGCAGTCGTCAAAGCCGTGCACGAACTGCTCGTGCGGCCGTTTTTCTGGGACAAGACGGCCCATGGCATCAAGCCCGCCGCCAAGCGCCGGTGCTGGCGGATCATCCCCGCCCGCTGGCGTCCTGCTTCAGCCGGGTCATGAAGGCAATGGAGATGTGCTCCTTCAGCGCCTCGCCCGCTGCCGCCTCGTCGCGGCGGCTGATGGCGTCGACAATGCCCTTGTGCTCTGACTGGGCAATCTCGCTGCGCCCTTCGGCCGCCAGCGACGTGGTTGCCATCAGCGCCATCGTCCGGTGCACCAGGTCCAGCTGCTGCACCAGATAGCGGTTGTGCGAGGCGAGGTGGATCTGCTCATGAAAACGGCGGTTGGCTTTGGAGAGCGCAGCCGGATCGCCGACCAGCTTGTCGTCGGCTTCGACCATCTCCTTCAGAACCTTGATTTCTTCCTCGGTGGCATGACGCGCTGCCAGCTGTGCCGCCAGCCCCTCCAGTTCGCGCCGCACAACGTACAGCTCCGCCATCTGGTTGTGATCCAGCGACGCCACGATCAGCGACCGGCCGTCGCGCTCCAGCAGCGACTGCGTTTCCAGCCGTTGCAGCGCTTCGCGGATCGGGGTGCGCGACACGCCAAAGCGTTCTGCCAGGTCACTTTCCACCAGCCGGTCGCCCGGTTTGTAGATCCCGGAGTCGATCGCCTCGAGGATCAGCGCATAGGCATCTTTCTGGTTGCTGCGGCTCTGGCTCATGGTCGTTCCTGTCTGTTCCGATCCGACAATCTCTACAGCGCATCGGTCAGCAATCAACCCTGATGGCGCTAATGTGCTGAAAACCCGCAGGCAAAATGCGCTTTTGATTGCAAATCCGGCCAAGGCCGCCTACTTCAGCGTCATGCCCAAACAAGCCTTCTCCCATGTCAGCCAATGGGTGTTCGATCTGGACAACACCCTCTACCACCCGTCCGCGCGCCTGTTCGACCAGATCGAGGTCAAGATGACGGCTTATGTCATGGACGCGCTCAAGGTGGATAAGGCAGAGGCCGACCGCCTGCGCAGCCATTACTGGCGCGAGCATGGCACCACCCTGGCCGGTCTGATGCGCGAGCATGATCTGGACCCGGAGCCCTACCTGGTGGCGGTTCATGACATCTCGATGGACCATCTGGAGGAGGACGCGCCGCTGGCCGCTGCGATCCGCAACCTGCCGGGAAAGAAGATCGTCTACACCAACGGCTCCGCCCCCTATGCAGAACGGGTTCTGGCTGCGCGCGGGCTTTCGGGCCTGTTCGATGATGTCTACGGCGTCGAGCATGCCGACTACCACCCCAAGCCGGAACGGCGCGCCTTTGACCGGGTGTTTGCCCGCGCCGGCGTGATCCCCGCCCAGGCCGCAATGTTCGAGGATGACGCGCGCAACCTGGCGGCCCCGCATGAGATGGGGATGCGCACCGTGCATGTGGCGCCGGAACAGGTTCAGGCCTCGCACATCCATCATCACTCTGATGATCTGGCCGGTTTTCTGGCCAAGCTGATCTGATTTTACTCCGCAGCCGGCGGCGCATTCGGGCGTCATTTGCCGCATTGCAGAATGTGTACAACGGCACTCCGGCAAATCTTTGCAACTGCGGCAAAATATACCTGTTTGCCGCATCTTTTACTGCCTATATGCGCCGCGACACGAACCTGACGGAGCCTGACCGATGAGCGCATATGCCCTTCCCGCCCAACTGACCCTGTGGCAGCGAATCCTGTTTGCCGTGCCGCTGCTGGGACGGATGATCAAGGAGGTCGCCTACGGCCCGGAAGAGAACATCTGGTACGCCCTTGCCACCTTTGTCAGCCTCTGGGGCTGCTCGATCATGCTGTTTGGCATTCCGGGCCTCTACATCCCTGCGCTGTGCATGGTGCCGGTGATGTTCCTGGTTCTGCTCTCCATCACCCGCGGCTAATTCCCCGCGCAGCAGGTTGCCGCTTGTCTTCCCCCTCCGTCAGGGCCTATTTCAGGGCAACAACGGAGGGCTGAGACCATGGCCGAGACCTGCGACATCCTGATTTCCGGCGGCGGCATTGCGGGACTGACCGCAGCCGCCGCTTTTGCGTCCAGCGGTTTTTCCGTCATCTGCGCCGACCCGGCCCCGCCGGTGACCGAACGCGACGCCGAAGGCGCTGACCTGCGCACCACCGCTTTCCTGCAGCCCGCGCAGGGACTGCTGGCACAATGCGGGATCTGGGCGCGGCTGGAAGAGCACGCTGCGCCGTTGCAGATCATGCGCATCGTCGACGCCGGCGGCGCCCGGCCGGAACCGCGGGTGGTCAAGGACTTCAACGCCGCCGATATCTCAGACCAGCCGTTCGGCTGGAACCTGCCCAACTGGCTCCTGCGGCGTGAAATGATTGCCCGGCTTGCGGAGCTGCCGAACGTGGATCTGCGCTTTGGCACCGGCACCACGGGCCTGTTCACCCGCACGGATGAGGCGCGAGTCAGCCTCAGTGACAGCAGTCAAGTGACCGCAAAACTGGTGGTGGCCTGTGACGGCCGCAATTCTCCGATGCGGGAGGCCGCGAATATTCCGGTCAAAACCACCCGCTACGGGCAAAAGGCGCTGGCATTTGCCGTCACCCACCCGGTGCCGCATGAAAACGTCTCCACCGAGATCCACCGCTCCGGCGGCCCGTTCACGCTGGTGCCGTTGCCCGACTACCAGGGTCAGCCGTCCTCCGCGATTGTCTGGATGGAACGCGGCCCCAAGGCGCAGGAACTGCTGAACCTCGAACCCGCCGCCTTTGAGGCCGCGATGACCAAACGCAGCTGCGGATTGTTCGGCGATCTGAAACTGGCGTCCCGCCGCACCATCTGGCCGATCATCAGCCAGTCGGCAGAGCGGCTGAACGGCGAGCGTCTGGCGCTGATGGCCGAAGCCGCCCATGTGGTGCCGCCGATCGGCGCGCAGGGATTGAACATGTCGCTCGGCGACCTGCGCAGCCTCCTGGAGCTGGCCCAGGCCCGCCCCGAAGGTCTGGGAGACGCCCCGATGCTGGCCGCCTACCACAAGGCCCGCCACAGTGAGATCCTGCTGCGGGTGAAGGGCATTGACCTCCTTAACCGCACCTCCATGCTGGCACCGCGCCCGCTGCGCGACCTGCGCGCCTTCGGCCTCAACGCGCTCTATTCCCTGGCCCCGGTGCGCAAGACGCTGATGCAGATGGGGCTGGGCGTCAAATAGCATGCAGGCTGCCGGACGCTTTATGAAAGGCCACTGGCAGCTCCTCTGCCTGACCCTAGCCATTGCCGCCCTCTGGCAAAACCCGGCACTGCTGCCTCTGCGCATCCTGACCGTGTTCCTGCATGAGGTCTCCCATGCGGCCATGACATTGCTGACCGGCGGCGATGTGGTCAGCCTGACCATCGACCCCTACGAGGGCGGCATGGTGGTTTCCCGCGGCGGCAGCCGTTTCCTGGGGCTGTCCGCAGGCTACACCGGATCACTGCTGATCGGTTCTGCCCTGTTCGTGATTGCCCTGCGCACCGATTGGGACCGCAGGGTTCTGGCCGCCTTCGGCGCAATCACCCTCGCTGTTGCCGCCTTCTATATCCGCGACCTCTTTGCGCTTTGCTTCACCCTTGCCACCGGCGCGCTGATGCTCGCCGCATCGCGCTACCTCAGCCTGAACATCAACGACATGATCCTTCGGGTGATCGGGGTCAGCAGCATGATCTACGCCCCGCTCGACATCTGGGACGACACCATTGCCCGTTCCCACCTGCGCTCGGACGCGCGGATGATGGCCGAGGAGTTCGGCGGTGCAACCATGCTGTGGGGAGGGATCTGGCTGGCGATCAGCCTCGGGGTGATCTGGCTCACCCTGCGCCACGGGCTGGGCCGCACAAGCAATATCCCCTTGCGCAGCCCAATCCGGATTTTGCGTTAAAGCACCTGATCCACGACGGTTTTCAGCCGCGCAATGGTGGCATCCACGTCATACAGCTTGTCGAGGCCGAAGAGGCCCAGGCGGAAGGTGCGGAAATCGGCGGGCTCATCGCACTGCAGCGGCACGCCTGCCGCGATCTGGGTGCCCAGCGCCAGGAACTTCTTGCCGTTCTGCACGTCCGGATCAGAGGTATAGCTCACCACCACACCCGGCGCGCCAAAACCATCGGCGGCCACCGAGGTGATGCCCTTTTCCTTCAGCAGTGCCCGCACGCCGTTGCCCAGCGCCCATTGCGCATCGCGCAGCTTATCGAAGCCGTATTCCTTGGTCTCCAGCATGGTGTCGCGGAACGCCTTCAGCGCATCTGTAGGCATGGTCGCGTGATAGGCGTGGCCGCCGTCCTCATAGGCCTTCATGATGGTGCGCCATTGCTTCAGATTGATGGCAAAGCTGTCCGAGGCGGTCTCTTCCAGCCGCGCCAGCGCGCGGTCCGAGAACATAACCAGACCGGCGGACGGAGACGCGCTCCAGCCTTTCTGCGGCGCGGAGATCAGCACATCGACACCGGTCGCCTTCATGTCGATCCAGGCGCAGCCCGACGCGATGCAGTCCAGCACCATCAGCGCGCCCACTTCATGCGCAGCTGCGGCCATGGCGGTCACATAATCGTCCGGCAGGATCACACCGGCAGCGGTTTCCACATGCGGGGCAAAGACGATATCCGGCTTCTGTTCCTTGATCCCAGCGACCACATCCGCAATCGGCGCGGGCTCAAACGGCGACGCGCTTTCGTTGCCGGTGCGGCGCGCCTTCATCACGGTCGAGGACGCGGTGAAGCCGCCCGCCTCAAAAATCTGGCTCCAGCGGTAGGAGAACCAGCCATTGCGCACGACCAGCGCATTGGCGCCGCGGGCAAACTGGCGCGCCACCGCCTCCATCGCATAGGTGCCGCCGCCCGGCACCAGCGCCACGGCCTCGGCGTTATAAACCTCTTTCAGCATCGCGTTGATGTCCAGCATCACCTGCTGGAAGGTCTTGGACATGTGATTGAGCGAGCGGTCGGTGAAAACCACCGAGAATTCATCCAGACCCTGCGGGTCCACGGTATCGAGCAATGCCATTGCGGCCTCCCTGAAATGTCTCACAAAACGGCTAGCCGGTGCTTCGGGTTTTGGCAAACCCTGACTTGGCATACATCGGAACTGCCGTTCTCCGAAGGCTGATATTGACGCCGGCCCGGCAAAAGGACAGCCCAGTCGCGACAGAAACCACCTGCATTTGCGCCAAGCCGGTTTCACATCGGCAACAAAAGTGCAGCTTCAGCCCAGCGGTCCCGGCCGCCGCTCCTCGCTCAGCAGCACATTGGCCTCGACATTGCCCACCCCCGGCAGGGTCATCACCCGGCGCCGCAGCACGCGCTCAAAATCTGAGATATCGCGCGCCGTCACCCGCAGGCGGTAATCATACATGCCCAGCACATGCTCCACCGTCTGCACCTCGGGGATTGCAGACACCGCGCGTTCAAAGTCCTCCAAGGACACCCGCCCCTTGGTCGCCAGTTTCACCCCCAGAAAGACGGTAACCCCGAACCCCAGCTTCTCCTTGTCCAGATCCAGCCTGCGGCCTGCGATGATCCCCGCCTCCTGCAGCCGCTTGATCCGCCGCCATGTGGCAGGCTGGCTGAGACCCAATTGCCGCCCCAGCGCCCCTGCCGACAAGGTCGCATCTTCGGACAGCGCCCGCAGGATAGCAAAATCCAGATCATCCAGCGCACTCATACCGGCAGCACCTCATCCGACTTGATCCGCGCCACATGCATCAGCGCCTCGATGTCCGTAATATGCGGCAGGTTCAGAATGGCGGCGCGGTAGATCTGCTGGTAGTGCGGCATGTCCCTCGCAATCACTGAAAGCCGCACATCCACCTGGCCCAGGAAGGTCTGGATCTCGATCACCTCGGCAATGCCGCGGGCGGCCTCGATGAACTCGTCAAAAGCCCGCGGATTGGTCTTGTCGAGCGTCACCCGCAGCGAGACCTCGACCTCATACCCCAAGGCCCGCCAGTCGATCACCGCGCGCTCGCCGAGTATGACGCGCGCCTCGCGCAGCTTCTCCAGCCGCCGCGACAGGCGCGAGGCCGTAAGCCCCAGCCGTTCGGCCAGATCCGGAATCGACTGCTCCGGGTCGCTTTGCATATAGCGCAGAATGCGCCGGTCGAGGTCATCAAGCATGATTTTATCACTATCAGTCAAAATGACGAATGACTACCGCAAAAAAACTGCGAAAATCATGCACAACAGCAATCGCCTTCCCCGCCCGCATGCCTATGATGCCCTCAAACACCAAACGAAAGGACGTGGATCATGCGCGTTTATTACGACCGCGATTGCGATGTGAACCTGATCAAGGACAAGAAAGTGGCCATCCTGGGCTATGGCTCCCAGGGCCACGCCCACGCGTTGAACCTGCGCGACTCCGGCGCCAAGAACCTTGTCGTTGCCCTGCGCGAAGGCTCCCCCTCCGCCAAGAAAGCCGAAGGCGAAGGCCTGAAGGTCATGGGCATCGCAGAAGCGGCGGCCTGGTGCGACGTGATCATGTTCACCATGCCCGACGAATTGCAGGCAGAGACCTACAAGAAATACGTCCACGACAACATCCGTCCGGGCGCAGCCATTGCATTCGCGCACGGCCTGAACGTGCACTTCGGCCTGATTGAGCCGAAAGAAGGCGTCGACGTCATCATGATGGCGCCCAAGGGCCCGGGCCACACCGTGCGCGGCGAATACACCAAAGGCGGCGGCGTGCCCTGCCTGGTTGCGGTCCACACCGACGCCACCGGCAAAGCGCTGGAAACCGGCCTGTCCTACTGCTCCGCCATCGGCGGCGGCCGCTCCGGCATCATCGAAACCAACTTCCGCGAAGAATGCGAAACCGACCTGTTCGGCGAGCAGGCAGTTCTCTGCGGCGGCCTGGTTGAGCTGATCCGCTGCGGTTTTGAGACCCTGGTCGAAGCCGGCTATGCACCGGAAATGGCCTACTTCGAGTGCCTGCACGAAGTGAAGCTGATCGTTGACCTGATCTATGAAGGCGGCATCGCCAACATGGATTACTCGATCTCCAACACCGCCGAGTACGGCCAGTACGTGACCGGCCCGCGCATCCTGAAGTACGACGAAACCAAAGCCCGCATGAAAGCGGTTCTGGAAGACATCCAGCAGGGCAAATTCGTCCGCGACTTCATGCTGGAAAACCAGGTTGGCCAGCCGACCCTGAAAGCCTCCCGCCGTGCCAACGACGAGCACCTGATCGAAGAGACCGGCGCCAAGCTGCGCGGCATGATGCCGTGGATCTCGGCCGGCAAGATGGTCGACAAAGAGAAGAACTAAGGCGCCCGCGGAACCCTCCGCTGACCTTACCTCTGCAGGGCGCTCCATTTTGGGGCGCCCTTTTTCATTTATTTCATTGAGGTTATCCGATGCCAGACTCCCCCGGCGCCGCCAATTGGGCCAAGCTTCTGTTCCTCGGCGTGATTTGGGGCGCCTCCTTCATGGCGGTGTCGCTGGCGCTGCGGGGCTTTCCGCCGATGACCATCGCCGCGCTCAGAATTTCGATCGGCGCGGTTTGCCTGCTGGCCGTCGTCTACGCGATGGGCATCGGCCTGCCCTCCCTCCGCACGCGTGACGGCCGCGTCATCTGGGCCTGCGCCATTGGCATGGGGTTCTTTACCAACGCCCTGCCCTTCACTCTTCTCAGCTGGGGTCAGACTTACGTGGCCAGCGGCTTTGCCGGGGTCTGCATGGCGGTGGTGCCGCTGTTTGTGCTGCCGCTGGCGCATGTGCTGGTCCCGGGCGAGCATATGACCCTGCGCCGCACCATCAGCTTCCTCATTGGCTTTGCGGGCGTTGTGGTGCTGATCGGGCTCGACGCCTTCCGCTCCGCCGGAACTGACTTTGAATCGCTTGCCCGCCTTGCCTGCCTCGGCGCCTCGCTTTGCTACGCCATCGGCTCGATCATCACCCGGCTCTGCCCGCAGGTGAACATGCTGTCGCTCTCCGCCGCGGCCCTTCTGTGCGGCGCTGCCATGATGACCCCCGCCGCGCTCTGGGCCGAAGGGGTGCCGGACCTGCCCGCCGCCCTGCCGCTTGGCGCCGTGATCTACCTCGGCCTGCTGCCAACGGCGCTGGCCCAAGTGCTGCTGGTGCAGGTTGCCCGCAGCGCCGGCCCTGCGTTCCTCTCCACGGTGAACTACCAGGTGCCGGTCTGGTCGGTGATCTTCGGCGCCGCACTTCTGGGAGAGACCCTGCCGCCGCAGCTGTTTGCCGCCCTGGCGCTGATCCTCGGCGGCCTCCTCCTCAGCCGCAGCCGACGCCCGCGCGCGGCGTGAAGCGCAAACTGTTCGATAGATAACAAAGCAATTGCCATTGACCCCGCCCGCCCGGCGGGGTCTTGTCGCGCGGTGAACGGCAAGAGGGACCCATGCCCGATATCGCACCGCGCTACTGGCTGATGATCGCCACCCTGGGCTTTGTCTGGGGCGCGACCTTTCTGCTGATCAAGCTGGCGCTGGACGGGATCACCCCGTTCTGGCTGGCGGCCGGGCGGATCGGCTTTGCCGCGCTGCTGCTGTGCGCGGTGTGGGGCTGGCGCGGGTTCAAGCTGTTCCGGGGCGAGGCCAACTGGCCCTCGCTGGTGATCATCGGCATCCTCAGCACCGCCCTGCCCTTCATGCTGATCTCCTGGGGCCAGCAGCATGTGTCCTCCGGCTTTACCGGCGTCAGCATGGCGGCGATCCCGTTGATGGTGCTGCCTCTGGCGCATTTCTTTGTGCCGGGCGAGCAGATGACCCTGCGCCGCCTGATCGGCTTTGCGATCGGCTTTGCCGGCGTCGCGCTGCTGATCGGCGGCAAGGCATTCAAAAGCAGCGGCGCGGAACTGGAGGCCTATGGCCGCGCCGCCTGCCTGTCGGCCGCGGCCTGCTACTCGGTCAGTTCGATCCTGACCCGCCGCCTGCCGCCGGTGGACCCGGTGGGGCTGGCCGCCGTCCTGCTGGTGATCGGCTGCTTCATCATCTTTCCGGCAGCCTGGGCCACCGAAGGCCCGCCGGTGATGCCGGATACCCGCACCCTGCTGATTGCCGCCATCCTCGGGCTGATCCCCACCGCCGCCGCCAACTTGCTGCGGGTGATCGTGGTGCGCGAAGCAGGCCCCACATTCATGACCCTCACCAATTACCAGGTGCCGGTCTGGGCGGTGGTGCTGGGCGCGGCGTTCCTGGGCGAGGAGCTGCCGCCCTCGATGCTGCTGGCTATGGTGATGATCCTGGGCGGCCTTGGCCTCAGCCAGTTCGGCAGGCTGAGCCGCCTGTTCCGCAAAGGGGGCTGACCGCCCTCTTGCCGGATCACTCCGCGACGGCAGCCTCCACTGCGGCGACCACGCTGTCCACCGCCAGCGTCATAAGTTCGGCGTCCTCGCTTTCCGCCATCACCCGCACCAGCGGCTCGGTGCCGGACTTGCGGATCAGCAGCCGGCCCTGACCATTCAGCATCTTCTCTGCCGCTGCAATGGCTTCCTGCACCCGGGCTTCCTCCAGCGGCATCTGTCCAGCCTGGAAGCGCACATTACGCAGCCGCTGCGGCACCGTTTCGAACTGATGCGCCAGCGCGGAGGCCTTCTTGTCCGTTTGCACCATCTCGGCCAGGAAATGCAGCCCCGCCATCAGCCCGTCGCCGGTGGTCGCATAATCGGTCATCACGATGTGGCCCGACTGCTCGCCGCCCAGGTTGAAGCCGCCCTCGCGCATACGCTCCACCACATAGCGGTCGCCGACGGCGGTGCGTTCCAGGCCCAGGCCCTTGCCGTTCAGATAGCGCTCGAGCCCCAGGTTCGACATCACAGTTGCCACCAGCGCGCCGCCTGCCAGCTGGTCCTGCTCGGCCCAGCGGGTCGCCAGCAGCGCCATCAGCTGGTCGCCATCGGCGACCGTGCCGGTCTCGTCGATCAGGATCACACGGTCGGCGTCCCCGTCCAGGCAGATGCCGACATGGGCGCCATGCGCCACCACTGCCTCTGCTGCGGTCTGCGGATGGGTGGACCCGCAGCCGCGGTTGATGTTCAGGCCATCCGGGGACACGCCCACCGGGATCACCTCAGCGCCCAGTTCCCACAGAACCTCAGGCGCGGTCCGGTGCGCTGCGCCATTGGCGCAGTCAATCACTACTTTCAGACCGTTCAGGCCCAGATTGCGCGGCAGGGAGCTTTTGACCCGCTCGCCATAGCGGAAGCGGGCGTCGTCGATCCGCTTGGCGCGGCCGATGTTGGCCGCCTGGGCCGGCTCGACGCCGGCCTCGACCAGCGCCTCGATTTCAATCTCGGCGCTGTCCGACAGCTTGAAGCCGTCAGGGCCAAAGAACTTGATGCCGTTGTCCTCGGACGGGTTGTGGCTGGCAGAGATCATCACCCCCAGATCCGCCCGCATCGAGCGTGTCATCAGCCCCACCGCGGGCGTCGGCACCGGCCCCAGCAGCAGCACATTCATGCCGGTCGAGGTCAGCCCCGCCGTCAGCGCATTTTCAAACATGTAGCCGGACAGCCGGGTATCCTTACCGATCACCACCCGGTGCACCCCGGTGCCATCGCGCCGGAAATAACGCCCGACGGCGGCGCCGATGCGCAGCGCCATCTCGGCAGTCATGGGATGGGTGTTGGCAGTGCCGCGCACGCCATCGGTACCAAAGAGTTTCCGCATTATGCTTTCCTGCCTAAAAGGCCTTACCGGACTGCCTGCCAAAGCCGCAGCGCCTGAACCGTCTCGGCCACGTCATGCACCCGCAGGAATTGCACGCCTTGCGCCAGGGCCGCAAGCCCCACGGCAATCGAGCCCGGGGCGCGGGCATCAGCGCGCGGCTCCCCGCCGATGGTGCCGATGAGTTTTTTACGGGACACGCCCAGCAAGATCGGACAGCCCAGCCCGTGGAACAGGCTGAGATTGCGCAAGAGAATAAGATTATGCTCCTGCGTCTTGCCGAAACCGATACCTGGATCGATCACGATCTGCTCACGCACCACACCGATGGCCTCCAGCCGGTCGATCTGCGCGCTCAGGAAGTCATAGACATCCAGCAGTACGTTTGCGTATTGCGGATTCTCCTGCATGGTGGCGGGGTCGCCCTGGGCATGCATGATGCAGACCGGAACGCTGGCCTGCGCCGCCAGGGGCGCCAGCGCCGGATCAAAGGTGAAGCCGGAGACATCGTTCAGCAGGTTTGCGCCCGCCTCCAGTGCTTCCATGCCCACCGTGGCCTTGCGGGTGTCGATGGAGACAGGCACCGGGCTTTCGGCGCGGATCGCGGCGATCACAGGGGCGGTGCGTTCGATTTCCTCGGCTTCGTCGACCTCTTCGGCGCCAGGACGCGTGGATTCGCCACCGACGTCGATAATGGTGGCTCCGTCAGCGGCCATCTGCAGCGCCGCGGCCTTGCCGGCTTCAACTCCGGCATGCTTGCCGCCATCCGAGAAACTGTCCGGCGTCACGTTCAGGATGCCCATGATCTGCGGCTGGGTCATGTCCAGCCCCGCGATCGACGCGCGCCGCGCGCTCAGGCGGCGGCGCTCAGCCTCGGGCACCAGGCCGGCAGGCACGATCCGCGGCGGCGCCTCGCGGCTGAGAATCTCAACCTCGGTGAACCACAGGGCACTGCCCGCCAGCGGGACCGCGCCTTCGGGGCGCGCCTCGCCGTGCTGAACCAACGGCCGGTAATATGTCACAGTTGTGCTTGCTCCACGCTGACGGCCCGCAAGGGGACGCCGGGATTATCAGGCAAATCCCCGCCAAGCACAATCATTTCACCTGCCTCGAAGGTGGCAGCGAACCAGGCCGCCAGCGCCACCGAGTTCGAGGGCGGTGCCGAGGGCCCTTCCACCGCGTCCAGCACGATCTTGGAGGGGGCCCAGACGCAGATCTGGCCGTTCTTCATTGCCCAGTCCAGCTCTGTCCGGGTCGAGACCACCACGCAGCGGTCATCCTTGGCCGCCAGCCGCCAGGCGTTCTGTTCGATCGCCAAGAGATCGATCCGCCGCTGCGTCCATTTGTGGCCGGTCGTGGGAACCGCCAGCGGATGGGTGCCGACACAAAGGATCAGCGGCCGCTTGCGGCATTCCATCTGGTCGATCCAACCGGTCAGGTTTTCGCTGTCTATGGCATCGTTGGACAGGTACATCAGCCGCGGATGCGGGCGGTCCAGTTCGCCGGCCAGATGGCTGATCTGATCCTTGGAGCGCACCACCTCGACGCCCAGCGCACCGGGGCCGCGGTCCAGCTTCTCGATCCGCACGAATGCGCGCACCGCCTGATGCTCCAGCAGGATCCGTTCGGCCACGCGTTCCGCCAGTGTCTCCAGCAGGTTCAGCCGCTCCGCCGCCAGCTCATGGGCGATTGCCTCCGTCACCTTGTCATAGGACAGGATCCGGTCGACGTCGTCATCCAGATCCTTGGGCAGCGGCGATACTTCCACCACCACATTGAAGCAGATCCGCTGGGTGGTGCCCCTCTCGGCCTGAAACGCGCCGATCTCCACCTCGACGGTATGATCGCGCAGCGAAATCCGGTCCAAAGGCCCGGGAGCAGCAGTGGCCATGGAACGCTCGGACGGATGCGCAAAGGCAAGGCGGATTTCAGAGGGCATGGCAGAACGGGCCTTTGGCTGGCTGTGTCGGGTGATGGGTCCCAACAATAGACTTTCGGCGCCTTCTTAACAGTCCCGCATACGCCATGCCAGTAGCAGAAAGCGGCACATGCATGCCGCCTTCAAGCCATCAGTTGCTCATCGCGGTCTGATAGCGATCGTCGCGGTAGAACACATGCACGCCGATGCGCGTGGTGTTTGTGAAGACCCGGCTCCAGCGCGGCCGCACTGCGGTGGTGTGATAGTAGGTTGCACCTTCCGTCAGCTCGGACTTTAGCCCGTCCAGCGCCACGCGCGCCACCTTGGCAACCCGCTGGTACGCCTTCTTCTCGCGGATCACTTCCTTGTGGCCGTCGCAGGTATAGGTGAACTGGCACTGGTACTTGCGCCCGGTCCCCTGATTGATCACTGCACAAGGCGTGTCCGGGAACTGCTCGCTCTTGACCCGGTTCAGGATCACCTCGGCCACCGCGAACTGGCCCTTTACGGACTCGCCGCGCGCCTCGAAGTACAGCGCCTCGGTCAGGCAGGCGAACTGTTCGCCGCCTGTCGCTTTCGGCTGGTCGTCCAGCCACGCCTTGGAGTACTCCACCTGTTGCGTGCCGGTCTTGCGGCTCTTGAACGGATTGGAGCGAAATCCGAAAAATCCGCTGAACTTCCGCGCAGGCACCGCGTTCAGACTGGCCTGCTCACGCTCGATCAGCGTATCCAGGCCGGTTTCGGCAGCAACACTCTTACCCATCGCGATGGTGGCAGCCATCACGGCAATCATAGTCAACAATTTCATTCAGGGTTCCCCCGTCCTAGCAGCTTGCAGCCGGTTGCCCCGGCCACATGCGGTCGCATCCCTTAATGGAAATGGCCCGAAACGTCCAGCTTGCCAGCCAAGGCTGCGACAGCATGGTTAACGCATACGCTGAGCCACCCCCCGTTCCGGAGGCTGGATGACCTGATTTTTCTTAATATTTAGTGTAAGTTGGCGCGACCTGCCCGGTTTTGCTGCCGATCGCCAGCTGGGCGGCGGCTAACCGCGCAACCGGCACACGAAAAGGCGAACACGAAACGTAGTCAAAGCCCGCGTCACGGCAAAATGCAATCGATTCGGGGTTGCCGCCATGCTCGCCGCAGATCGACAGCGTGATGCCGCCGTTCTCCGCCCGGCCGCGCTGAACCCCCAGTTTCAGCAGCTCGCCGACCCCGTCGGTGTCCAGAACATGGAACGGATCCTCCGGAAACACCCCCTGATTCACATACTCCGACATGAACCGCCCGGCGTCATCGCGCGACAGGCCATAGGCCATCTGCGTGAGGTCATTGGTGCCGAAGCTGAGGAAGGCCGTATGCGGCGAAATCTCCCCTGCCCGGAGAGCGGCCCGCGGCGTTTCCACCATCACCCCCAGCCGGTAGGTGAAATCCTCACCGCGCTCCAATTTGACCGCCGAGGCCACCGCGTCGATGCGGGCCTTGACCAGCTCCACCTCGCGTTTGGCCGAAACCAGCGGGATCATGATCTCCGGCACCACCGGCTCGCCCCATTTCGAGGCCTCCAGGGTGGCTTCGAAGATGGCGCGCGCCTGCATGTCATAGATTTCCGGCACCGTGACCCCCAGCCGCACCCCGCGCAGGCCCAGCATCGGGTTGTATTCGTCCATCTCCTCAACCCGGCGGGTCACATCGCTGACCGGAATGCCCAAGGCCTCCGACAGCTCGCGCTGGCCGGTCTTGGTGGCAGGCAGGAACTCGTGCAGCGGCGGGTCGAACAGGCGGATGCAGACCGGCATTCCCTCCATGATCCGGAACAGCTCGCGGAAATCGTCGCGCTGCATCGGCAGCAGACGCTCCAGCACCGCCTCCCGGCCCGAAGGCGTCTCGGCAAAAATCATCTCCCGCATCACGGTCAGCCGCCCGGGTTCAAAGAACATGTGCTCCGTCCGGCAGAGGCCAATGCCCTGCGCGTTGAATTTACGTGCCATTTCAGCATCTTCCGGCGTATCCGCATTGGCCCGGATACCGATATCCCGGGCCTCGTCCGCCCAGGTCAGCAGGGTCAGCAGCGCGCCGTCTTCTGCGGCCTCCAGCATCCGCGGCTGCCCGGCCAGCACCTGGCCGGTGCTGCCATCAATGGTTATGGTATCGCCCGGCTTGAACACCCGGCCGTCCGCAGCCTCCAGCATCTTGCGCTTGCTGTGGAATTTCATGTTGGAGGCGCCGACGATGCACGGCAGCCCCAGGCCGCGGCCGATCACCGCCGCGTGGCTGGTCATGCCGCCCTTCTCGGTCAGCACGCCGGCAGCGGCATGCATGCCGCGCACGTCCTCCGGCGAGGTCTCCCGCCGCACCAGAATGCAAGGCTCACCGCGGGCCGCGCTGGCCTGCGCGCCGGCCGCGGTAAACACAAGCTTGCCGGTTGCCGCACCGGGGCTTGCGGCAATGCCGCGGCCGATCACATCGCGCTCGGCATCCGGTGCCACCTGGCGGTGCAAAAGCTCGTTCAGGATGTGCGCGTCGACCCGCATCAGGGCTTCTTCCTTGGGGATCACCCCATCCTCGGCCAGCGCCACCGCAATCCGCACCGCCGCCTGCGCCGTGCGCGTCACCCGCACCCCGTCCAGGATATGCACCCGGCCATTTTCGACGACAAACTCCAGCTGCATCTCCTCGCGCAGCTTCTCCCGCATCAGCGCCGCATGGGCTTTCAGATCGGCAAAGGCCTCCGGCGCCAGTTCCTCCAGCGACAGCCCGCGGGCATCCTTGGCCAGATACAGCGCCTTGGCTCCGGCGCCCAGCGCGTCGCGCCCCTGGCTCTGGCTCAGGTATCGGCCGGTCAGCAGCGGCATGCCGGTGGTGGAATTCACCAGCTGCAGCACGCCCGATCCGCATTCGCCCTGGCCCACGCCCGGAATCATTTCCTGCACCACCAAGCCCAGGCCCGCATCGGCCGGCGCGCCCTTGGCCTGGCGCAGCAGCCGCGCCGAGGTGCCCTCCCAGGCCCGCGCCATCGAGCGCAGGACAGCCGCCAGCTGCTCGCCCGGGTCCTGCGGGAACGGCTCGTCGGTCTCCGCCTCGTAGGCATGCAGAATCTCGCTCAGCGCATCCGGGCCGCCATCCTCGACATCGTCGAACACATCCGGGTCCAGCCGCGCCACATGCACCGCATAAGACTGCACAAACCGCAGATACAACGCCGCCGCAGCCCCCCGCCCCAGGGTGTCGCACAGGTCGACATAGCGCGCATCGTTCATGCCGATGTTCAGGATCGCCCCCGGTCCGCCCCAATCGGGGTCTTCCGAGGACGGGCGCACGCACAGCAGCGCCTCCGGATCGAATTCAGCCAGCACCAGGTTCAGGTCCGGCATCTGCCCTTCGGCAATAGCGTGCACCGCATCAAAGGACAGCGCCACCGTGCGCGGCACCGGCAGGTCCAGCCGCACCAGCCGCTGCAGGCATTTCGCCCGGCCGCCATGGGTGGCCGTGGCCACCGGCGCGGTGGCGGTGATGAGGCAGGCCGGCGGGGTCTGTTCGAAATCTTTCTGCACTGCAGCACGTCTCCTTTGCAAGTCACCATAAGGCGATGACGCGACGGCGCAAGAGTCTTGTAACAGGGCAGCGACGGATAAAGCCGGCGCGGATACGGAAAACCGGCCTTCCCTTGCGGAAAGGCCGGTCCCTGCGGGGCAAGTATTTTTGGGAAGATGAAAGAGCGGGCGGCTCTCTCAGCCTTCAACTTTGGTAAGGTCGGCAACCTGGCCGCAGACCTGGCGGATCTGGCCCAGCAGGTTCAGGCGGTTGCGGCGGATAATGTCATTCTCCGCATTCACCTGCACCGCTTCAAAGAACGCATCGACCGGTGCGCGCAGGGCGGCCATGCCCCGCATGGCAGCCGCGAAATCTTCGGCCTCGATGGCCGGAGAGATCGCCGCCCCGCCTGCCTCCAGCGCATCGAACAGCGCGGTTTCGGTTTCGTCCTCGGCAAATTTGCGGTCGGCGCCGAACGAGTACTCAACCCCGTCCTTTTCCTCGGCCTGGCTGAGGATGTTGTTGGCGCGCTTGAAGCCCTGCAGCAGGTTGGTGCCGTCCTCGGTCTTCAGGAAATCCTCCAGCGCCCGGGCCCGTTTCACCAGCAGGGTCAGATCGTCATTGCCGTCCATTGCAATGCAGGCGTCGATCACATCATGGCGGATGCCCTGGTCGCGCAGGAACACCTTGAGGCGGTCATGGAAGAACGAGAGGAGGTCGTCCGAAGTGTCCGGAACTTTCCTCTCCAGGTTCAGGAAGGCTTCCGCAGGGGAGGCGCCAAGGCTGTCTTTCACGGCCTCGAAGGCCGAACCGAATACCCCATGTTCTGCAATTTCGTTCAGCAGGTCATTCACATTCTCCTCAGGCAGCGCACCGTTGGCGGCACTTTCGGCCCGCAGAAGCTGACTGTCGAAGAACCGGTCCAGCGGCATCCGCACATCATTCTCCAGCACCAGCCGGATCACCCCCAGCGCGGCGCGGCGCAGGGCAAAGGGGTCTTTCGAGCCGGTGGGCTTTTCATCAATCGCCCAGAAGCCGGTCAGCGTGTCCAGCTTGTCGGCCAGCGCCACGGCAACCGAAACCGGCTCCGACGGCACATCATCGCCCGGCCCCAGCGGCGAGTAATGCTGCTGGCAGGCGTTTGCCACGTCCTGCGGCAGCCCCGCAGCCTCGGCATAGTAGCGGCCCATCAGGCCCTGAAGCTCGGGGAACTCATAGACCATCTCAGACGACAGGTCGGCCTTGGCCACCCGCGCCGCCTGCCTTGCCAGATCCGCATCGGCGCCCACCACCGGCGCGATCTCCCGCGCCAGCGCGGCGATGCGGTCGATGCGCGCCGCCTGGGTCCCGAGCTTGTTGTGGAAGGTCACGTTGCCCAGGTTTTCCACCCAGGCGCTCATGCCTGCCTCGGATTTCGCGGTGCGCAGGTCGTTCTCCCAGAAGAACTTGGCATCCGCCAGACGCGCCGACAGCACCTTCTGGTTGCCCGCCAGGATGGTCGCGCCATTGTCCGCGGTCTCGCGGTTGGCGACGGTGATGAACTTCTCGATCCGCCCGGTCTTGGGGTTCTTCACCGAGAAGAACTTCTGATGCTCCTTCATCGAGGTCTGCAGCACCTCCGGCGGCAGCGCCAGGAACTCTTCGTCGATGGCGCCCATCAGCACCACCGGCCATTCGACCAGCCCGGCAACCTCAGCCAGCAGACCGTTGTCTTCGACCACATCCAAACCGTTGGCAAAGGCCTGATTGGTGGCTTCCTGCCAGATCGCCTCGGCGCGCTCGCGGGCATCCAGCACCACATGGGCGCGCTTCAGCTTGGCGGCGTAGTCGTCAAAGCCGGTAACGCTGATCTCCTCCGGCGCCATGAAGCGGTGGCCGCAGGTGGTGCTGCCGGACTTGATGCCGTCAATGTCCAGATCCACGACGGAGGCGCCTGCCTCATCCGACAGGATGCACAGGATCGAATGCAATGGCCGCACCCAGCGCAACGCACCTGCGCCCCAGCGCATCGACTTCGGCCAGGGGAAGTTGCGGATGGTGTCTTCCAGCACTTCGGCAATGATCTCCGCCGCCGGGCGGCCCGGCTTTTCGATCATCGCGAAATAGACCGCACCCTTGGGGGTCTCGCGTTCCTCCAGCTGATCACGGGTCAGCCCCGCGCCGCGCAGGAAGCCCTCGATCGCCTTTTCCGGCGCGCCGACCTTGGGGCCCTTGCGCTCTTCCCGAACCGTGGGGCTTTCGGCCAGCAGGCCATCGACCGCCAGGGTCAGGCGGCGCGGCGTCGACAGCGCTGCGGCACCGGCATAGGTGAGGCCCGCCTCGACCAGGCCATCGGTCACGCGCTTCTTCAGGTCCTCGGCCGCACGCGTCTGCATGCGGGCCGGGATTTCCTCGGAAAAGAGTTCAATGAGCAGGTCGGGCATCTGGATGTCCTCAGAAGTTCACAATCGCCTGGATGACGATCGCATTGGCGATATCAACAAAGAAGGCGGATACAAGGGGGAGCACGACGAAGGCAATAGGCGAAGGCCCATACCGTTTCGTGACAGCGGTCATATTGGCAATAGCGGTCGGGGTGGCGCCCAGCGCAAAGCCGCCAAAGCCGGCGGCCAGCACCGCAGCGCGGTAGTTGCTTCCCATGACCGGGAACAGAACCCAGATCACGAAGGCCACAGTCAGCAGCGTTTGGGCGGCCATGATCACGGCAATCACGATCCCCAGCTCAGCAATCGTCCACAGCTGCAGGCTCATCAGCGACATCGCCAGGAACGCGCCCAGGGCAAACTCCGAAATCAGCGCCAGCGACCGCGTGCGCGAGACCGGCTGCGCGGCAGGCACCAGAGTGCTGCGCAGGTTCGAAATCACAATGCCCATGATCAGGCACGGCACGAACAGCGGCAGCTTCAATCCGGCCGCTGCAATTGCGCCATGCAGGAAAAAGCCCAAGATGATCGCAAGGTTCAGATACAGCAGAACCCGCATCACGGTCTGGTGATCAATCCGGGAGACCGCCGCCCCGCCCTCGTCGGGCAGTCCGACCGTGTGCTGCTCATCCGGGCGGTCAGGGGCAAGGCTGCGGCCCTCGACCAGCAGCCGCGCAATCGGCCCGCCGATCAGGGCAGCCAGCACCAGCCCCAGGGTGGCAACCGCCACCCCCAGCTCGGCTGCCCCCTCAATTCCCGCAGCCTGTGCGACTTCGGGGGCCCAGGCGATGGCAGTGCCATGCCCGCCGATCAGCGCCGCCGAGCCGAACAAAACCCCCGTCTGTAACGGGTAGCCGAACAGCACCGCCCCGGCGGCACCAATCACATTCTGTGCAACAATGGTCACCAGCGTCAGGACGAGCAGCAGCAGCAGCGGCCGCCCGCCTGCAATCAGGTCCGAAAGCCGCGCATTGAGGCCGATGCAGGCAAAGAACAGAACCAGCAGAAAGTCGCGCGGCGCCAAGTCAAAGGACAGCTCAAGACCGAACAGCAAGAACATGCCCAGAACCGCCAGCGAGCCCAGCAGCCCGCCCGTCACCGGTTCGGGAATGTTGAAACGCCGCAGCGCATCAACGCGCGCGTTGATCTCCGCCCCTAGCAGATAGATGGCAAATCCCAGCGTAAGCGTGAGAAATCCGGGTATCTGGTAGGTTTCACCCACAGGAACCCCTGTCAGTTCTCAGGCCGCGGCGGGCATTCCTCGCCCACCACGGTGCCGTCATAGGCTTTCTGGCCGCAGTCATTTAGCTCATGCCAGACATAGCCGCGGCCCTCATTGGTGACAGCAACAATCCGGTCGACGCCATAAGAGATGTTCTTGACCGACAGGAACGACTTGGCAGAGCCATCGGCCAGCTTGGCGCCGATGGCAGCGGCATCGAAGCACTCGAACCAGTCCGGCGCGTTGCGCGGCTCGGTCTTGTCCGACAGGGTAAAGACCTGCGCCAGTTCATCCGGCGACACCTTGGTGGTGAAACAGGCCCGGTAACGGATGGGGGAGCTGTCGGCGTCAATCGCCTCGAAATCCGCATAGGCAATCGGCTGCCCCTCGCCGCCGTCCAGCGGCACCAGCACCACGTCGCGGCCCGGCTGCAGCGCGACCTCGTCATAGAAGCCATAGACCTGCAGGTAATACATCGCCCCCCCGGCGGCGAGGCCGGAGACGATCAGGATCAGGGCCAGAAGTTTCCCCATAACGTGCTGCCTCCTGCTCAGGCCGCGCTCTCAGCCGAATACCCGCCGGCTTCGGTCTGCACAAAGGCATCGGCGCATTGCTTGGCCAGCGCCCGGACGCGGCCGATATAGGCTTGGCGTTCGGTGACGGAAATCACCCCGCGGGCATCCAGCAGGTTGAAGATGTGCGAGGCCTTGATGCACTGGTCATAGGCCGGATGCGCCATGACGATCCGCTTGCCGGTCTTGGGATCCTCGTGCTCCTGCGCCAGGATCGTGGCGCATTCGGCCTCGGCCTCCTCAAACTGGCGCAGCAGAACCTCGGTGTTGGCCACGTCAAAGTTCCAGCGCGCGTATTCTTCCTCGGTCTGCTTGAACACGTCGCCATAGGTCAGCGGGATCATCGCATCCGGGTCGTTGAAGGGCATGTCCATCACGTGATCGACACCCAGCACATACATCGCCAGACGCTCCAGGCCATAGGTCAGCTCACCCGACACCGGGTGGCAGTCATGGCCGCCGACCTGCTGGAAATAGGTGAACTGGCTGACTTCCATACCGTCGCACCAGACTTCCCAGCCCAGGCCCCAGGCGCCCAGCGTCGGGCTTTCCCAGTCATCCTCGACAAAGCGGATATCGTGCATCGCCATATCGACGCCGATCGCCTCAAGGCTGCCCAGGTACAGCTCCTGCAGATCCGGCGGGCTCGGTTTGATCAGCACCTGATACTGGTAATAATGCTGCAGCCGGTTCGGGTTCTCGCCGTAGCGCCCGTCGGTCGGGCGGCGCGAGGGCTGCACATAGGCCGCGGCCCAGGCCTTGGTCCCCAGCGAGCGCAGCGTGGTCGCCGGGTGGAAGGTGCCGGCGCCGACTTCCATGTCATAAGGCTGCATCACCGCGCAGCCTTTGGCGGCCCAGTAATTCTGGAGCCTCAGGATAATCTCTTGGAAGGAGCGCGGCGCGCCGTTGGTCTGGGTCATCTCTCATCCCTTTGGGGGCAGCTAAGGCAGCAATTGCGGGGATCTTCCTATGCAAGGCTTATGGCAGGGTCAACGCCCTCCGGGTGCATAGACCGCAGCTGCGCCCCCAAGCCCGCAGCGCATCGGCAACAAAAGTGCGGGAATGCGGCAACGGGCCGGGAATTCCCCCTGCCGTGAGGAGTTCCCTTTGCCGCCGCAAAATGCTTAATCTCCGCGGCAAGAATAAGAGCACTTCCGGGATACGAGGCCCACACATGAAAAAACTGTTTGCCGCTCTGGCCCTGCCGCTGATTGCGCTGGCCATTGCGTTCACGGCGCCGGTTTCGGCGCAAAGCAGCCGCGATGCGGTCTGGATCCAGATCGCCGCCCGCCCTTCCTTGCGCGAGGCTGAAAACGAGGCCCGCAGCTATGCCGCCCGTCTGCCCGATGTTTCCGGCTATGCGCTAGGCGGCGGCTGGTACGGCGTGGTCCTGGGCCCCTATGCCCGCGAGGACGCAGAGCGCGTGCTGCAGGTCTACCGCGCCGAAGGCCAGATTCCGCGCGACAGCTTCATCGCGTTCCAGCGCAACCTGCGCAGCCAGTTCTACCCGGTGGCCGCGGATGCCACCCTGCCTGCGGAACCGGCGCCTGCTCCGGCACCGGCTCAACCTGCGGTGCAGGAACCCCAGCAGCAGGCTGCCCTGCCTTCCACCCTGCCCGATGAAACTCCGGCCCAGGCGCGCCGCAGCGAAAGCGCGCTCAGCCGCGAACAGCGGATGGACTTGCAGGTCGCGCTGAAAGCAGCAGGGTTCTACAATTCCGGCATCGACGGCGCCTTCGGCCGCGGCACCCGCGCCTCGATGAGCGACTGGCAGGCCGCCCGCGGCTTTGAGCCGACCGGCGTGCTGACCACCGCCCAGCGCCAGGTGCTGATGGACGAATACAATGCGCCGCTGATCTCCGTCGGCATGGCCCGTGTTGAAGACGCCAAGGCAGGCATCGCGCTGCAGATTCCGGCGGATGAGGTTGCCTTTGATCGCTATGAATCGCCCTTTGCCCATTACACCAGCAAAGGGGATCTGGGCGCCCAGGTTCTGCTGATCAGCCAGCCCGGCGACAAGCGCACCCTGTTCGGCCTCTATGACATCCTGCAGACGCTGGAAATCGTGCCGCTGGAAGGCCCGCGCCAGCGCAGCTCTGACAGCTTCACCATCGAAGGCCGCAACGGCAAGATCGTCTCCTTCACCCAGGCCAGCCTGAAGAACGGCGAGATCAAGGGCTTCACCCTGATCTGGCCGGCCGGCGACGAAGAGCACCGCGCCCGCGTGCTGGCGGCGATGCAGCAAAGCTTCACCCGCCTCGACGGGGTGCTGGACCCGGCGGCCGGCGGCGACGCGGTGCAGAGCATCGACCTGGTCTCCGGCCTGGAAGTCCGCAAGCCGAAACTGTCGCGCACCGGTTTCTTCGTGGACGAGGGCGGCAGCGTACTGACCACCTCCGATGTGGTGGCGGGTTGCACCCGGATCACTCTGGATCACGGCTACAAGGCTGAGGTGGCGGCCAATAACACCGCCGACGGCATTGCGATCCTGAAGCCCGCGCAGGCGCTGGCACCTGCCGCCGTGGCCGGCCTCAGCACCGCCTCGCCGCGGCTGCAGTCCGAGGTCGCGGTCTCCGGCTTCTCCTACGAAGGCGTGCTTGGCGCTCCCAGCCTCACCTGGGGCAAGATCGCCGATGTGAAAAGCCTCGACGGCAACACCAATGTCGCCCGTCTGGATCTGACCGCACAGCCCGGCGATGCCGGCGGCCCGGTTCTGGATGCAACCGGCGCGGTGCTGGGGATGCTGCTGCCGCAGCGGACCGGCAGCCAGCAGCTGCCCGAAGGTGTGAGCTTTGCGGTCAACGCCGAGGCGATCCGCAGCGCCTTGAACGCCGCCGGCGTGACCCCCGCCGCACAGCCCGCTTCCGGCGGCAGCCTGCCCAATGCGGCAATGACCCGGCTCGCCTCCGGCATGACCGTTCTGGTCAGCTGCTGGGAGTAGCGGCGCAAGCCTCTGCTACGGGCCTGTATGTCCAAAACAACAAAGCCGGCGCGGATTTCGCGCCGGCTTTTCAGTTTCAGACGCTCCCGGCGGCTTGCCGTCTTCGGAAAATCAGTCCCGCGCGGCGCCCGGCCCAAGGCCGCCAGCAAGGCTGGTGCAGCCAGGCCCCTGCGGGCGCGGGAGAGGACCCCGCGGCCTGCCGGCGGCGGCTCAGTAAGGGTGGATGCGGCCGTCCCAGGTGTGAAAGCAGCCGGAGGTCTCCAGGGTCAGGACATCGAACTCATTGATCAGCCCCGCCACCGACTCCTGCACCGTGATTTCTCCGTCATACCCGCCCATGTCGGTCTGCACCCAGCCCGGGTGGTAGATGCCCACGGCAATCCCCTCCGGTTTCAGATCGGTGGCCAGGTTGCGCCCGATGTTGAGCGCGGCCGCCTTCGACGCGCGATAGGCATAGCTGCCGCCCGGCGCCCGGCTGTGGCTCGCCATCTGCGACGACAGAATGGCGATCTTGGGGCTGTCCGCCAGCCGCAGGTTGGGCAGCATCGCCTGCACCGTCAGGAACACGCCGGTCACATTGGCGGCCAGGGTCTTGGTCCAGACCTCGGCCGAGTAATCCTCCAGCCCCATCGCCTTGTCGATATAGACCCCGGCATTGCAGACCAGCAAATCCACCGGGCGCCCCTTGATCTGGGCGGCAAAGCGCGCCTGCTGGCCCGGGTCGGAGACATCCAGTTTGACACCCGAGGAATGGTCCCGCGAGGTGCCCGTCACCTCATGGCCCGCGTCCCGCAGCTGCTTCACCAGCTCCTTGCCGATCCCGCGGCTGGTTCCCGTTACAACTGCATGCATTCTGCCCTGCCCTTCAGCTTGATATTCGTCAGTTTGATTTCCGGCCCGGGCGGAACGGCAGCGGCATCACCGGCACCCCTTCCTCGATCAGCTCCCGCGCATCTTCCAGCTTGGCCTCGCCGTGGATCGCCCGCTCCGGCGCCTCGCCCAGGTGCATCGCCCGCGCCTCGCGCACGAAATTGCCGCCGACATAGTCGGAGTTTTCCTCAACCTTCTTGCGCAGCTCTGCCAGCGCCTTTTCCACCTCGCCTGAGGGGCGGCTCAGCATGCCCGGTCTTGACGGAGCAGGCGCAGGCGCAGGGACTGGCGCAGCTGCCGGCGCGGCCTGCGGTTCCGGCTCGCCGACACCGGACACGGCCTTGCGGCCCGGGCGCACCCGCGGCGCCATGATGGCCTTCTGCACCTGAGTGCCGCCGCAGACCGCACAGGACACCATCCCGGCTGCCGCCAGCTTGTCAAAAGCCGCCGCCGACTGGAACCAGCTGTCGAACGCATGCCCGTCCGCACATTTGAGGCTGTATTGAATCATGCTTTCTCTCTTAGCAGGAAAGGCTGATTAAATCTGCCTTTCCGGCAAGCGCAAGAGGTCTCTGTGTCCGCCGCGCAGCTACCGCGCGCCATTCTGGTTCTGCAGCCGCTGCCGCAGCCGTCCCGTCAGCTCCTCCGGCGCCACATCCGCCTCCACCGCCAGCCTTCTCAGGCCAAAGTGCACATGCGCCATCTCCCGGTAATAGCCGGAAAACACATAGTTCACCGCCGCCCCCGCCACGGCGCCGGCAACCGGCACCGCCTGTGCCGCCAGTTTCTGCCCCAGCACCGCACCCAGCTTGGGCGCCACCTGCGCAATCAGCTTGTGCAAGGCCCCGGGCAGCCCTAGCCGGACAGACACAAACCCCAGGTCGGCCCCGTCATCCTCCGCCAGCGGTCCCGCCGCGGCAAACACCTGGATACAGTCAAAGGTCACGCTTTCGGCCTCGGGATCAAACCCTTCCTCCGCCGCCGCGCTCTGGATGGTGCGCAGCAGAAAGGCGGTGGTGGCCGGCAGCTCCACCAGAGCGCCCGGCAGCCCCGCAGCGCCGCCCGCGGCCCCCATCGCCGCGCTCACCATCCGGTCAACGCCGGGCTTCTGGTCCGGCACCAGGCGGCGCGACTGGCTGGCCCCCTTCATGGCCACCCGCAACGCGGTCTCCGTTGCGCCGGTCAGCCCTGCCCGCACCGGTTCCGGCAGCCGCTCCAGCAGGCTCTCGCCGCTGCCGCCCAGCCGGTTCAAAAGGTCGACGCCAAAGCCGCCCGCCGCCCGGTAACGCTGTGCCAGCGCGTCCAGCTCGGCCTCGATTTCCTGCGGGGTATAGGCCCGCGCGTTTGTCAGAACATCTGCCACATGTGCCTCCTCTGCCCTCCTAAAGATCGGCAGCTGAAGGCACAATTTCAAGCCTGCCAGCGGGTCACCAGCCCCTGCACGCCGCCCCAGGCACCCTCCTGCAGCGCCAGTCCCAGAACCCGTTCCGGGTTGGTCGGCGGCGGCATCTCGACACCGGTCAGCTTGGTAAAACCAAACCGCTGGTAATAGGGCGCATCCCCCACCAGCATCACCCTGGCCCAGCCGGTTTCCTCCGCCTTTGCCAGACTGTCGCGAATCAACGACCCGCCCAGGCCTTCGCCCTGCCGCGTCGGATGCACCGCCACCGGCCCCAGCAGCAGCGCTGAGGCACCGCCGATCAGAACCGGCCAGTACCGGATTGCTGCGGCCAGAATGCCATCGCTGTCGCGCGCCACTTCGCTCAGGCCCTCAACCGGCGGCACCCCGTCGCGCAGGCGGTAAGACGACAGCGCCTCGCGCCCGGGCGCAAAGCACAAGTCGTACAGCGCCTCGACCTCCCACCGGTCGTCCGGCTGCTCTGCCCTCAATTCGATCACGCCGCCCCTGCCTCCGCATTCTTCCCTGCAGGCTGGCGTTTGGCCTAGCATGAGCGTAAGCCTTGGGCAAACATCTATGACCAGAGCAGGAAACAGAAATGTTCTACCGGCCCGAGGACGGCCACGGCCTCCCTCACAATCCGTTCAACGCCATTGTCACGCCGCGCCCGATCGGCTGGATCTCCAGCCGTTCCGCCGACGGCGTCAACAACCTGGCCCCCTATTCCTTCTTCAACGCGGTGGCCTATACCCCGCCGCAGGTGATGTTTGCCTCCACCAGCAGCAAGCCGGACCAGCAGGGCACCAAGGATTCTGTGGCCAATATCGAGGCCACCGGCGTCTTTTGCGTCAACGTGGTGTCCTACGCGCTGCGCGAGGCAATGAACGCCAGCTCCGGCGCGCTGCCCAAGGACGTGGACGAATTCGACCATGCCGGTCTTGAGGCCGCGGAGTGCGAAACCATCGCCTGTTCCCGTGTCGCCGCAGCCCCGGCAGCGCTGGAGTGCAAGCTCACCCAAATCGTCACCCTGCCGGGCGAGGCCAACAAGGTGGTGTTCGGCGAAGTGACCGGCGTGCACATGCGCGACGACTGCCTGCGCGACGGCGCCTTCGACGTCACCGCGTTCCAGCCACTGGCCCGCCTCGGCTACCGTGACTATTCGGTGGTTCGCGACCTGTTTTCCCTGTCCCGCCCCGGAGAATAAGGCCTGCCATGCCCCTGCCCGATCCCAGAAAACGCAACCCGATCATCCTGCCGGACGGCACGCCCCACGCGGGCACGGTGATGCTGAGCCGGGTGCTGGAGCATCCGAACATCAAGGCAGGAGATTACTCCTATGCCTCGGATTTCGACCCGCCGCAGGACTGGGCGCAGCATCTGGCGCCCTACCTGTTCCCCGGCGCCCGTGAGCGGCTGGTGATCGGCCGTTTCTGCCAGATCGCCCACGGCGCGCGTTTCATCACCGCCTCTGCCAACCACGCCCAGGACGGCCTTAGCTGCTACCCCTTCCCGGTGTTCGACCCGGATCAGATGCCAGGCTTCCAGCCCGACACCCGCGACACCATCGTGGGCAATGACGTCTGGATCGGCTACGGCGCGCTGATCCTGCCCGGCGCCCGCATCGGTGACGGCGCCATCATCGGCGCCGGCGCCGTGGTGCGCGGCACGGTGCCGCCTTATGCCATCGTCACCGGCAACCCCGGCGCGGTGCACAGCTTCCGCTTCTCCAAACCGCAGATCGCCCGGCTGCTGGCGCTCAAATGGTGGGACTGGCCCGCGGAGCTCATCACCCGCGCCGAACCGGCGCTGCTGTCCGGCGATCTCGACATGCTGGAATCCCTCGCCCCGGATTAACGCCCCTGCCCCTGCACTTGCTGGTCCGGAGCCGCCGTCGACTGAGGCCGGACGGGCATCGCCCGCAGCGGCGGGCCAGCAGAATTGCCGAGGCTCCGCGCCGCCAGGCGTGGATACGGCCATTGTGCTGGCGCGGCGCGAGGACCGGTGGCAGGCACGGATCAGGGGATGGAGGATGCGGACCAGCCTTTGCTGGTATGGTGAGCCAGAAGCCCCTCTTCAAATCAGAAAACCCGCGGTTCACCAGAACCGCGAGCCTCATTGTTCAATATGACAAAGCTCAGTGGCCGCCCAGGATCCCGGTCCTGACCGAGTAATCCACCGCGACCTCGTATTCCGGGTCATCGTCGCTATCGACCATCAGGTGGCCCGCCTTGGTCAGCAGCTGGTGGCAGTCCCGGCTCAGGTGCCGCAGCACCAGCTTCTTGCCTTCCGCCTCATACTTGCCGGCCACCGCCTCGATCGCCTGCAGCGCAGACTGGTCCACCACCCGGCTGCGGGCAAAGTCCACGATCACATGGTCCGGGTCGCCCGCCACGTCAAACAGCTCAATGAACCCGTCGGTGGAGCCGAAGAACAGCGGCCCTTCGATCTCATAGACCTTGGCACCCTTGTCGCTTTCGGACTCGCGGGTGTAGGCGTGGATGCGGCGCGCGTTGTTCCAGGCATAGGCCAGCGCCGAGACGATAACGCCCACAACCACCGCAACTGCCAGGTCCGACATCACCGTGACAACCGTCACCAGCACAATCACAAAGGCATCCATCAGCGGCACCTTTGTCATGATCTTGAGGCTGTTCCAGGCGAAGGTGCCGATCACCACCATGAACATCACACCCACAAGGGCTGCCAACGGGATCTGCTCGATCAGCGGCGAGGCGGCGACGATGAACAAGAGCAGGAACAGCGCCGCTGCAATGCCCGCAATCCGCGTCCGCCCGCCCGATTTCACGTTGATCATCGACTGGCCGATCATCGCGCAGCCGCCCATGCCGCCGAAGAAGCCGGTCACCACGTTGGACGCGCCCTGCGCAATACACTCCTGCGAAGCTCCGCCGCGCTTGCCCGTGATCTCCCCCACCAGGTTCAGCGTCAGCAGGCTCTCGATCAACCCGATCGCAGCCAGGATCACCGCATAGGGCAGGATGATCCACAGCGTCTCCAGCGTGAACGGTGCCAGCGCGGTCCCGTACAGCCCCTCGCCAGTTCCGAACGGATTGTGGAACGCCGGGAAGCCGCCTTCGATTGAGGCCATGTCACCAACCCGCGGCACATCCAGGCCCATTGCGATCACCAGAACCGCGACGATGCCGATCCCCGCCAGCGGCGCCGGGATGATGCTGGTGATCTTAGGCATCCCCCAGATGATCACCATGGTCAGCGCCACCAGCCCCAGCATCATGTAAAGCGAGGCACCGCTCAGCCATTCCGCACCATCGGTGCCCGGCACTTTGAACTGTGTGAGCTGCGCCAGGAAGATCACGATCGCCAGCCCGTTCACAAAGCCCAGCATCACCGGATGCGGCACCAGGCGGATGAACTTGCCCCAGTGCATCACCCCGGCAATGATCTGCAAAATCCCCATCAGCACCACGGTGGCAAACAGGTACTCTACCCCGTGCTGCGCCACCAGAGCCACCATCACCACCGCCAGCGCGCCCGTGGCACCCGAGATCATCCCCGGCCGGCCGCCGAACACCGCAGTGATCAGCCCGACCATGAAGGCCGCATAGAGACCCACCAGCGGGTGCACCCCGGCGACAAAGGCAAAGGCAACGGCCTCCGGCACCAGCGCCAGCGCCACTGTCAGGCCCGACAAAAGCTCAGTGCGCACGCGGCCCACGGTAAAGCCCTCGTCCTGCATGATGGAGAGGTTGGGCGGGGATATCTGCTTGGCCAGCAAAGCCATGGCTGCGCGTCTCATGTCAGGTACCTGTGCTCGGGAGGAGGAGTGTTCGCTGCCCGCCCCTAGCGGAAAACCGCCAACGGGGCAAGGGCGGCATCCCCCGGCGCACTGGCGCAATGCGCAGACCGCAGCGGATCCGAAGGCGCAGGCCCGGCGCCGGCTGGCTCGCGGAAATCTGCGCGCAGAATCCAACTTCCCGGGAACCGAACCCCGCGCAGGGCGTTTGTTCGGTGAGTACTCACGCACAAGCCACCACCAAACCGAGGAGTGAACGCTATGAAAAAGCTGCTACTTTCCACGGCGCTTGCTGCTGTGACCGCCTTCCCCGCCTATGCCACCGACACCACCGTCGAGGAAGCTGCAGAGGCAACCGCCGAACAGGGCGCTGAACTGGCGTCTGACGCCGCAAACGCGGCTGAACAAGCCGGCGAGACAATTGCCGAAGAAACCAGCGAAGCAGCGGCTGAGGCTGAAGCTGCGGCTGAAGAAGTGACGGAAGAAGCCGCAGCCGAAGCAGAAGCTGCCGAAACCGAAACCATGAGCGACAGCGAAACCACCGCCGCCATGCAGCCCCGCGCCCCGGTTGAGCGCGACGGCTACATGACCGCGGAGGAAACCGACCTGACCGCCAAAAAACTGACCGGCGCCGCCGCCTATGACGCCAACGACGAATGGATCGGCGAGGTCTCCGAACTGCTGCTGACCGAAGAAGGCAAGGTCAAAGCCGCTGTCATCGACGTCGGCGGTTTCCTGGGCCTTGGCGAAAAGCCGGTTGAGCTGGAACTCTCCAAGCTCGACATCCTGCGCGCCGACGACGGCTCCGACCTGCGCGTCTACATCCCGATGACCGAGGAGGAGCTGAAGGCGATGCCCGACTACGAGGGTTGAGCCCGCACAGTGCGCAACCAAAGAACCCGCCGCTTGGCGGGTTCTTCATTTTCGCCCAGGGTCTGTCAGGCAGTGCTGCCCGGGTTCATCCGGCGCGAATAGCCCCGCTCTTTCATCTTGCCCCAAATACTCGCGCCGCAGGCAAACCCCGCTTCCGGCACCCATCCGCTGTACAGGGGGTGCACAGGGGGTGCACGCATGTCACCCCCTGTTTACCGCCGCGCTCTTGCCAAATCCGCCCCCGCTTGCGCATATCCAAATCAGCAGCAACAGGAGGGCAGGATTTGACACAGGAAACCATGATCGCCGTGATCGGCGGCTCCGGCATTTATGAGATCGACGGGCTGGAAGACGCCCAGTGGACCTCGGTCGAAACGCCCTGGGGGGCGCCGTCGGACCAGATCCTCACCGGCACGCTGGACGGCGTGAAAATGGCCTTCCTGCCCCGCCACGGCCGCGGCCATGTGCATTCCCCCACCGAGGTGCCCTACCGCGCCAATATCGACGCGCTGAAGCGGCTGGGGGTGACCGACGTGTTCTCCGTCTCTGCCTGCGGCTCCTTCCGCGAGGAAATGGCGCCGGGCGATTTTGTTGTTGTATATCAGTTCATTGACCGTACTTTCGCGCGCGAGAAAAGCTTTTTCGGCACCGGCTGCGTCGCCCATGTCAGCGTCGCGCATCCGACCTGCGAACGGCTCTCGGACGCGGCAGAGGCGGCGGCGCGCGATGCCGGCGTCAAGGTCCACCGCGGCGGCACCTACCTGTGCATGGAGGGGCCGCAATTCTCCTCCATGGCCGAAAGCAAGATGTACCGGGAGCACTGGGGCTGCGACGTCATCGGTATGACCAACATGCCCGAAGCCAAGCTCGCCCGCGAAGCGGAACTGTGCTACGCCTCGGTGGCCATGGTCACCGATTACGACAGCTGGCACCCGGAGCACGGCGCGGTGAAAATCACTGATATCATTGCCACTTTGCAGGGCAACTCCGCCAATGCCCGCGAACTGGTGCGCCGCCTGCCGGGGCTGCTGGGGAAAGAACGGCAGGACTGCCCGCACGGCTGCGACAAGGCGCTGGAATACGCCATCATGACCGCGCCGGACAAGCGCGACCCGGCGCTGCTGGCGAAGCTTGGCGCCGTGGCGGGCCGGGTTCTGAGCTGACCCGCAGCTGAGGTATCCAAACGCTGCCGGGGCGGTCTTTTCGGGCCGCCCCTTTTCTTTGCCGCCAGCAGTGCCTTTATTCTAGCGGGACAAGGTCTTTTCACTTGCCTGATTTCAAGAGGCTTTCATGCGTCTGCACGGATTGGACATTGCCCGTTTCCTGGCCTTTTGCGGCATGGTGCTGGTGAACTTCCGTATTGCCGCCCAGGTGACGCCGGGCACTGACACCGCATCGCTGCTCACCAACGCGCTGGAAGGGCGGGCCGCGGCGCTGTTTGTGGTGCTGGCGGGCATCGGCCTGTCGCTGGGCAGGCCGGACCGGGCAACGACATTCCGCCGTGCGGTGTTCCTGTTCGTTATCGGGCTGCTGAACCTGACCATCTTCGAGGCCGACATCCTGCATTTCTATGCGCTCTACTTCCTGGTGGCGCTGCCATTCCTGACTGCCTCCAGCAGGGCGCTCCTGCAAGCCGCGGCGGGCACCCTGCTGATCGGGCTGATCAGTCTGCTGGCCCTGGATTACGAGGCGCATTGGAACTGGGAAACCCTTGTATATGCGGATTTCTGGACCCTTGAGGGCTTCCTGCGGCATTCCTTCTTCAATGGCTGGCACCCGGTGTTTCCCTGGGCCGCCTTCCTGCTTTTTGGCATGTGGGCGGGCCGCCTTCAGCTCTCCAGCCGCCGCGTGCAGGCGCATCTGGTCCTTTGGGGAACTGCCGCGGCTGTTCTGGGCGCCGTTCCCGGCAATCTGCTCCAGGACCCGGAGCTGGCGGAGGTGTTTGGAACCAGCGCCATCCCGCCCGGCCCCTTTTACATCCTGTCGGCCTCCGGCAGCGCGCTGGCGGTCACCGGTCTGGTGCTGGCCGTCACCCCGGCGCTCGACAAGGCCGGGCTGGCAGAATGGCTGGCCGCGCCAGGGCGGCAGGCGCTCAGCCTTTATGCGGCGCATATCCTCTTGGGCATGGGCACGCTTGAGGCAATGGGACAGCTGGACGGATCGCTCGGCCCTACGCAGATCTTCGGCTACTCCTTTGGGTTCTGCGCGCTGTCCATGGTGCTGGTGTGGTTCTGGAACCTCTTTGCCAAACGCGGGCCCTTGGAAGCCCTGATGCGCTGGAGCACAAACCTGGCACGGTAGTCAGGACCAGGCCGGGGGCAGCCGCCTGCTTTCCCTTGCAACAGGGCCTTGGATCGTCCAAACCGCTGCTGGCCCGGCCGGTTGCCGGGCCGCAACACCGATTTTTCTCAGGGGAGCCAAGCCGATGCCCAAGAAGCCCGCCGTCAAGGATTACATCCGCACCATCGTCGACTTCCCGCATGAAGGGATCATGTTCCGCGACGTGACCACGCTGTTTGCCGACCCGCGCGGCTTCCGCATGGCGATCGACCAGATGCTGCACCCCTACGCGGGCGAACAGATCGACAAGGTGGTCGGGCTGGAGGCGCGCGGCTTCATCCTGGGCGGCGCGATTGCGCATCAGCTGAGCGTCGGCTTCGTGCCGATCCGCAAGAAGGGCAAGCTGCCCGGCACCACCATCAGCCAAGAGTACAAGCTGGAATACGGCGAGGCGATCGTGGAAATCCACGATGATGCGATCAAGCCGGGCGAGAAGATCCTGATGGTCGATGACCTGCTGGCCACCGGCGGCACCGCGGGCGCCGGCATCAAGCTGATCGAGCGGCTGGGCGGCGAGATCGTGTCCTGCTCCTTCATCGTCGACCTGCCGGAACTGGGCGGCCGCAAATCGCTGGAGAGCATGGGCATGGATGTGCATGTGCTTTGCGAATTCGAAGGGCTCTGAAACCGGGCCTGCGGCAAGGTTCACCGTTTTAGGCGCTGGCGGCGCGGCGCACCCGCCCGCCCTGCGCCATTTTCTGCTAAAACGGCTCGTCCGGTTTGGCATGGCCTTTCAGGCGCCCTGAAAGGGCGCCTGAAAGGCGCGCCGCGCATTTGTGCGGCGCCGGACCCAAGGCCGCCAGGCGGTCCGGCGCAGCCGGGCAGCCGCGGGTGCGGGAGCCTTCCCGTTTCCAGAGTGATCAAACGGATTTGAGCACCGCGCCCGGGTTCATGATGCCATTGGGATCCAGCGCCTGCTTGATGGCCCGCATCGCCGCCAGCTTGGCAGGGTCGCCGTAGCGCTCCAGATCGCCGGTCTTCATCCGCCCCACCCCGTGCTCGGCGCTGAAGGAGCCGCCGAAGGCGTGGACCAGATCATGCACCGCTTCTTTCACGATATTGCGCAGGGAGTCATACTCCTCCCGCCTGCGGCCTTTCGCCGGAAACACGTTGTAGTGCAGGTTGCCGTCGCCCAGATGGCCGAAGCAGTTGATGCGGAAGTCGCCGAGTTTTGCGATGGCCGCCCTGCACCGCCCGATGAAGGCCGGGATCTCCGATATGGGCACCGAGATGTCGTGGCTGGACACCGAGCCGATGGCCTTGTTGGCCAGCGGGATATGCTCGCGCACCGACCACAGCGCCTGCCGCTGGCTTTCCGACTGGGCAATCACGCCATCGGCGGCCAGGCCCGCCGCTTCGGCGGCTTCAAACAGCTCTGCCAGCGTTTCCTCCGCCTTCAGACCGCGCGGCAGGCCCAGTTCGATCAGCACGCACCATTCCGGTGCTTTCGCAAAGGGCTGGCGGACTTGCGGCAGCGTTTCCGCCAGGAATTCCAGCCCCTGCCGGTGGATCAGTTCAAAGGCGCTGACACCCTCGCCCGCGTGCTCGCGGGCCAGTGCCAGCAGGGCGATGGCGGCCTGCGGGTCCTTCACGGTGAAAATGGCGGTGCCTTGCGACGCCGGAACCGCCGAGAGTTTCAGCGCCGCAGCGGTGATCACCCCCAAGGTGCCCTCGGCCCCGATCAGCAGGTTCCTGAGGTCATAGCCGGTGTTGTCTTTCCTGAGGCGTGACAGCCCGTGCCAGATCTCGCCTGAGGGCAGCACCGCTTCCAGCCCCAAGCAGAGGTCGCGGGCGTTGCCGTAGCGCAGCACGTTGACGCCGCCGGCATTGGTCGAGAGGTTGCCGCCGATCCGCGCCGAGCCTTCCGCCGCCAGCGACAGCGGGAACAGGCGGTCCGCGCCCTGAGCAGCCGCCTGCACATCTGCCAAAATGGCGCCGGCCTCTGCGATCAGCACATTCTCCTGGCTGTGAACCGCCCGGATGGCTGCCATCCGCTCCAGCGAGATCACCAAGGGCGCCGGCCCGTCCGGCATCACCTGGCCGCCGACCAGCCCGGTGCCGCCGCCGTAGGGCACAACCGGCACCCGGGCGGCGTTGGCCTCGCGGATCAGGGTTGAGACTTGTTCCACGTTCTGCGGCACTGCCAGAAGCCCCGCCTGCCCGTGATAGCGGCCGCGCGGCTCTTCCAGATAGCGCGGTTCGGCATCCCGCAAAACGCCCTCGGGCAGCAGCGGGGACAGACGGGCAGCAAAGGCAGGATCGGCGGGGTTCAGCGTCATGCCCTATCCATGCCGCAAGGCCCTGCGGCTGGCAAGGCGCTCACTCCTCTTCCAGCAGGTACTTGGGCCGCAGCACATGGATGGTCGGGCGCCCGGGCAGGCTGCGCAGGGAGACCGACAGCGCGCTGTTGCCCTCATCCACCACATCAAATTCCGGGCCGATCCGGGACAGGAAACTCTGCAGCGAATAGTCGCTGAACCAGTGCATCGGGATGATCACCGAGGACCGCAGCCGCCCAAGCACCTCCAGCATCTGATCCAGCGGCAGGGTGATGCCGCCATCCACCGCGGCCATCACCACATCTAGCCGCCCCAGAGCCGCATACTGCTCCGGCGTCGGCACATGGTGCAGGTGACCGAGGTGGCCGATGCACAGGCCCGCAGCCTCGAACACAAAGATCGAATTGCCCCGTTCCTCCACCCCGCCGAACATGTTGCGGATGTCGGTCGGGACATTGCGTATCAGCATCTCGCCGAGGTCGAGGTGATGCTCGATGCCTGCGCCGAACGGCCCCCAGCCCTCCAGCACATGCGGGATTGCCGGATCAGGGTGCGCAGTCCAATGGGTCTCATGGGCGTGGTTCATGGTGACGACATCCGGGATCAGCGGCGCGGCGCCTGTGAAGCCGGTGAAATCGGTGACCACGTTCAGCCCGCCCGCGGTGCGCAGCAGGAAAGAGGCATGGGCGATATAGCGGATCTGCACGCTGTCCTGCGCGACCGGGTCCTGCCAGCTGGCCTGATGCAGATACGCCATCCCCGGCGCGGCCTCTGCCAGGGCAATGCAATGGCTCTGCCGCCGTTCCTGTGCATGGAGAACACTGGAACACAGGATGAGGCAAAGGAGACTGACAAACGCGCGCATGAGGCAGGTTCTAGGGCGCAAACCGGCGTTGTCAGCCCTGGCGGCAGAAAATACGGCGCGCAAGGGCTCCCGCCTGCTCCGGCAGAATTGAAATTCTGCGTCACAGTTGGGTGTGGCGCCAGCCCCAGGGAATCCGCGCCGCACCGCAGGGGCGGCGCCCGGCCAAACGGGAGCGGCGCGTTTACAATGCGCGCGTGACGGGCGGGAGCAGTCCGGTTGTGCCGGCGGGGGCTTCTAAGCCTGCCCTGCCAGCGTCTTGCCGCGGCGGTCGTGGCGCAGGGACGCATAAAGCACATGGGTGCGCCAGCGGCCGTTGATCTGCAGGTAGGACTGGGCGACGCCTTCGTACTTGAAGCCTGATTTCTCCAGCAGCCCGCGGGAGGCCTGGTTTTCCGGCAGACAGGCGGCTTCGATACGGCTGAGGTCCAGCTTGGTGAAGGCGTGATGCACCACCGCTCCGATCGCCTCGCGCATGTAGCCCTGGCGGGCAAAGGGCAGCCCGGTCCAATAGCCGAGCGTGCCGGCCTGCGCCGGGCCGCGGCGGATGTTGTCGAGCGTGATCGCACCCACCAGCACCTGGTCGGACCGCCGGATCAGGAACAGCGGCAGCGCGGTGCCGCCGGAAACCGACCGGCGCGCCCAGTAGACCCGGTTGGTGAAGCTCTTGCGGCTGAGGTGATCCGCCGCCCAGCTGGGCTCCCACGGTGTCAGGTAGGGCTGGCTTTGCAGCCTCAGTGCCGCCCAGCCGTGAAAATCCGCGTGCACCGGCGGCCTGAGGGTCAGGCGCTCGGTTTCGATGCGGACCTTGCGGCGGGTGAGCAGCATCAGGCGGCGCGCCTCTCCTGCAGCCTCTCCAGCGCCGGGGCATCCGTCACCGGGCCATAAAGCGCCAATGCTGCAGGCGCTGTCACAGCCATGGTCTCCGCCAGCTCACGCACGTCCTTGGTGGTCACCGCATTGATCCGCTCGACCGTGCGCTCCAGAGACGGCACCTTGTCCCAGATCTGCACCAGACGGGCCAGGCGTTCCGCCCGGTTTGACGGGCTTTCCAGCCCCATCAGCATCCCCGCCTTCATCTGGGCGCGGGCGCGTTCGACCTCGGCATCGCTCATGTCGTCAGCGGCACGTTTCATCTCGTCGATGGTGATGCCCGCCAGCTCTGCCAGCTGCTCGCCCGAGGTGCCCGCATAGACGGTCATCGAGCCGGTATCGGCATAGGACCCCGCTTGCGAGAAGATGGTGTAGCAGAGGCCGCGCTTCTCGCGCACTTCCTGGAACAGCCGCGAGGACATGCCGCCGCCTAGGGCGCTGGCATAGATCTGCGCGGTGTACATCGACTGGTCACGGTAGCCCGGGCCTTCGAACGCCAGCGCGAAATGCGCTTGCTCCAGATCCTTCACCTGCCGCGCCTCGCCGCCGGTGAAGGTCGCGCTTTCGGCGGTGAAATCCGGCTTGGCCTCCATGTGGCCGAACATCCGCTCAGCCAGCTTGACCAGCGCATCGTGATCCACACCACCAGCCGCTGCCAGGATCATCTGACCCGGGCCGTAGTGTTCGGCGACAAAGCCCTGCAAATCCTCGCGGGAGAAGCTGCGCACACGTTCTGCAGGGCCCAGAATGGTCCGGCCCAGCGGCTGGCCGCGGTAGCTTTCCTCCTGCAGCCAGTCAAAGATCACGTCGTCCGGCGTGTCCAGCGACTGGCCGATCTCCTGCAGGATCACCCCGCGCTCAACCTCAATCTCGCGCTGGTCGAACACCGGGTTCAGCAGGATGTCCCCGATCACATCCACCGCCAGCGGCACGTCACCCTTCAGCACCCGGGCGTAATAGGCCGTCACCTCGCGCGAGGTATAGGCGTTGATATAACCGCCCACATCCTCGATCTCCTCGGCGATCTGCATGGCCGTGCGGGTTTTGGTGCCCTTGAAGGCCATGTGCTCCAGGAAATGGGCAATGCCGTTCTGCTCCAGCCGCTCGTGGCGGCCGCCGGCGCTCACCCAGATCCCGACCGCCGCGGATTCCAGACCCGGCATATGCTCGGAGACGATGCGGAACCCGTTGGCGAGTGTGTGCTGCTGAACTGTCAATTCGCGATGTTCTTTCTGATGTGATCCTCGAGGGCAGCCAGATCGTTGGCGATCCGGGTGACCCGTTCCGGCCTCTCATACAGGTCTGCCATGCGCGCAGGCAAGGGCGGATGAATGCCGCTGGCGTCTTCGACTGCCGCCGGGAATTTCGCCGGGTGCGCGGTGGCCAGGGTGATCATCGGAACCTCCGCTTTGCGGTGCTCGTTTGCCACTTTCACACCGACAGCGCCATGCGGGCAGATCAGCTCTCCTGAGGCGGCCAGCTCGGATTTGATGGTGACGAGGGTTTCTTCCTCGGAAGTGCGGCCCGAAGCATAAGTCTCCGACAGCGCCTGCATGGCGCCCTGGGAGACGTCAAAGCCGCCGTTCTTCAGCTCATCCATCAGCTGGGCGATGGCCTTGCTGTCCTGGCCGTAGGCATAGAACAGGGCGCGCTCGAAGTTCGACGACACCTGAATGTCCATCGACGGTGAGATCGAGGGCTGGGTGTCGCCCTTGTAATAGCCCTGCCCGGACAGGCAGCGGTGCAGGATGTCGTTCTGGTTGGTGGCCACCACCAGCTGGTCGATCGGCAGGCCCATCTGTTTGGCAATGTAGCCCGCGAAGATATCGCCGAAGTTGCCGGTGGGCACAGTGAAGCTCACCTTGCGCTGCGGCGCGCCAAGGCTGACGGCCGAGGAGAAGTAATAGACCACCTGCGCCAGGACGCGGGCGATATTGATCGAGTTCACACCGGCCAGTTTCACCCCGTCCCGGAAATCGAAGTCGTTGAACATGTCTTTGACGCGGGCCTGGCAATCGTCGAAGTCGCCATCGACGGCCAGCGCATGCACATTGGCGTCCTGCGGGGTGGTCATCTGGCGGCGCTGCACTTCGGACACCCGCCCATGCGGGAAAAGAATGAAGACATCCACATTGTTCAGACCGCGGAAGGCCTCCATCGCGGCGGAGCCGGTGTCGCCTGACGTGGCGCCCGCGATGGTCACCCGGTCGCCGCGGCGCTCAAGCGCGGCCTGGAACAGCTGGCCGATCAGCTGCATCGCGAAGTCCTTGAACGCCAGCGTCGGGCCGTGGAACAGCTCCAGCAGGAAATGGTTCGGCGCCAGCTGCTTCAGCGGCGCGCGGGCGGCATGGCCGAAACCCTCATAGGCGCGGGCGATGATGCCGCGGAACTCCTCATCGGTGAAGCAGTCGCCGAGAAAGGGGCGCATGACGCGGAAGGCGGTTTCCTCATAGGACAGGCCTGCCAGCGCCGCGATGTCGTCATGGGACATCTGCGGGATTTCCGCGGGCACATAGAGGCCGCCGTCGCGCGCGAGGCCGGTCAGCATTGCGTCTTCAAAGGTCAGCTCGGGCGCTTGGCCCCGGGTCGAGATATATTTCATCGCCTTCAGCTCTTTCGGGTTCAGGGGCGGCTGCGCCGCAGGAAGTAGATGGTCATCGCCGCCCAGATAAAGGCCAGCGAAAACCAGGTGATCGCATATTGCAAGTGGTCATTCGGGATGCCGGAGATGGAGACCGGAACCGGCCGCACAGCGGCCTCCCCTTCGGGACTGGCCCGCAGGACAATCATCACCGGCTCTGTGCCAAGGTGATCCGCCATGCGCTCGGTGTTGCGGGCGTACCAGATGTTGCCTGCCAGGTCCGGTGCGGGGGTGTAGCTGTCGGTTTCCTGCGGCCAGTGGATGTTGCCTTCGATGGTGGCGGGGCCAGAGAAGCGTGCCGCCTGCTTTTCCTTAACCGGGATAAATCCGCGGTCGATCAGAACCCGGCGGCCATCCTCCAGCGTGAAGGGGGAGATCACCCGGTAGCCGGGGCCGATGTCCTTGATCGAGGTAAGAACGTGCAGTTCCTCTGCACCGATGTCTCCGGACAGGCGGACCGGGCGGTATTTGTCCGCGTCCCTGTCCAGCGCCTGCGGCAGGTGGTCAGCAGAGCCGCCGGCGATGCGCGCCTCGATGGTGGCGAGGATGCCTTCCTTCCAGGCCTTGCGCTGCAGCTGCCAGGTGCCAAGGCCGATCAGAATGGCCAGGCCCGCGCCGCTGATGATCAACAGGAAGATGACACGCCGCATCATCGCTGCTCCGCTTCAAAGTACAGGGCGCGCAAGGTGTCCCTTGCGCGCCCCGTGTGTGACTTCATGGATGCGGATAATCAACCGCAAACATGTAACCGTTACAAACCGCCCGTTACAGGCCGCCCCTTACAGGCCGGAGGTGCCCCAGATGTAGACGGCGAAGAACAGGAACAGCCAGACGACGTCCACGAAGTGCCAGTACCAGGCAGCGGCCTCGAAACCGACGTGCTGTTCCGGGGTGAAGTCGCCCTTCATCGCGCGGACCAGGCAGACGGTCAGGAAAATGGTGCCGATGATCACGTGGAAGCCGTGAAAGCCGGTTGCCATGAAGAAGTTCGAGTAGAACTCGTCGCCGCCGAACTGCCAGCCTTCGTGCAGCAGGTGGGCATATTCGTAGCCCTGCAGGAACGTGAAGGCGACGCCAAGCGCGATACCGATGGCCAGGCCCTGCACCAGCGCCTTGCGGTCGTTATTGTGGACCAGCGCGTGGTGGGCCCAGGTCACGGCGCAGCCGGACAGCAGCAGGATCAGGGTGTTGATCAGCGGCAGGTGGAAGGGGTCAACCGCATAGATTTCCGGCGCCACGTATTCGGTGCCGACATAGGTCTCCATCGGGTACATGGCGTGTTTGAAGAACGACCAGAACCAGGCGAAGAAGAACATCACCTCGGACATCACGAACAGGATGAAGCCATAGCGCAGGCCGATGCGGACAACCGGGGTGTGGTCGCCGACCTTGCTTTCGGCAACAACTTCCGCCCACCAGGCATAAGCCGAGTAGAGAACCGCGACGAAACCGATCCAGAAGGGCCATGCAGTGATGCCCTTCATCCAGAACACTGCGCCAACCAGCATGACGAAGGTGCCCACAGCGGAGGCCAGCGGCCAGATCGACGGCGGCAGAATGTGATAATCGTGATTTTTAGCGTGCGCCATTTAAGTGTCCCTCACCTAGCGGCCTAGTTCGTGGTTGTGCCTGCCCCGGTGTTATCCCCGGTGTCGAGGGCTGCGTAACCCTCGGGCAGATCGATTTCATGGAACGTGTACGAAAGCGTGATCGTATGCACGTATTTTGCGTCCCGGTCGTCAATGATTTCCGGGTCGACATAGAAGGTCACGGGCATCTGCACCCGCTCCCCTGGCTGAAGCACCTGCTCGGTAAAGCAGAAGCAGTCGATTTTCGAAAAGAACCCGCCGGCCTGATACGGCGTCACGTTGTAAGACGCCTGCCCTGCCACCGGGCGGTCGGTCGGGTTGTAGGCCTCGTAAAAGGCCAGGCCGGTTTCGCCCAGCCGGATCTCCATCTCGCGCTGGACCGGCTTGAACTCCCACGGCATGCCGCGCTGCTTGGAGCCATCGAAGCGCACCGTGATGGTCTGGTCCAGAACCGTGTCGGAGCCTGCGCTGGCCACGCCGGTGACGCCGCCAAATCCGGTGACACGGCAGAACCAGTCGTAGAACGGCACCGAGGCCCAGGACAACCCGCCCATCAGGACGACAACACCGACCAGCTGGACAACAGTCTTATTGGGTCCCTGCAGCGCCATCAGTTCTGCTCTCCCTGTGCGTCCGGGAACTTGAAGCTGTTGGAGGTCACCTTGACCATGGTCAGCGCCATGATCAGCACCACAAAGGCCGCCAGCGAAATGCCAACCCCCTTGTTGAGGCCGGAGCGGCGCTTGTGCACCTCGTGTTCCTTGCGCAGGGCCATCTTACCAGCCTCCCAGCCCGTAGGGCTTCAGCAGGGCCTCGGCCAGGACGGCGCCGAAATGCAGGAACAGATAGAGCAGCGACAGTTTGAAGAAGCTGCGCTCCACCTTGAAGTTGTCCGCCTCTGAATCGTCCTCGTCGCGGCGAGTGATCTTCCAGGCGCCATGCAGGAACAGCGCGTTCATCACCAGCGCCGCGGCCAGGTAGATCGGGCCGCCGATGCCGGAGAAGGCTGTGCCAACGGCCAGCAGCGCCAGCAGCACGGTGTAGGCCAGAATATGCACGCGGGTGGCGCGGCGGCCATGGGTCACGGTCAGCATCGGCACGCCTGCGTCGTCGTAATCCGAGCGCATGAACAGCGCCAGCGCCCAGAAATGCGGCGGCGTCCACATGAAGGTCAGCAGGAACATCAGCCACGGCTCAACCGACATGGTGCCGGTGGCGGCAATCCAGCCGATCACCGGCGGGAAGGCCCCCGCGGCACCGCCGATCACGATGTTCTGCGGCGTCGCGCGCTTGAGCCACATGGTGTAGATCACCACGTAGAAGAAGATGGTGAAGGCCAGGAAGGCGCCGGCAAAGACATTGGCTGCCAGCGCCAGCATGATCACCGACAGGCCCGACAGCGCCAGGCCCAGCGCCAGCGCCTCGCCCGGCTCAACCTTGCCGGCCGGGATCGGGCGGCCCTTGGTGCGCTTCATCACCTTGTCGATATCGGCGTCCCACCACATGTTCAGCGCACCGGAGGCACCGCCGCCAATGGCGATGAACAGGATGGCGCAAAAGCCGACAACCGGATGCACGGAAACAGGGGCAGCCAGCAGACCGACCAGAGCGGTGAACACCACCAGCGACATGACACGGGGTTTCAGCAGGGCGAAGTAATCGCCAAAGCTGGCCTCGTCCTCATATGCCCGGCTTGCGTTGATGCTTGCGTCGCTCATCTTGGGTCCTTTGGCGGCAACAGGTGCGCATTCCTGCGCACCCTGGTCTTGGTTCTGATCCATATGGAGCTCCCTCAAGCTCCATATAGCCAGCTATCAGTTGGAGGCGACCTGGTAGGCCTGCGGGATGCCCGCGTATTCTTCCTTGGCGCCTTCCAGCCAGGCGTCATACTCTTCCTGGGTCACGACCTTGACGGTGATCGGCATATAGGCGTGGTCCTTGCCGCACAGCTCGGAGCACTGGCCGAAGTAGATGCCTTCCTTGCCCTCGTCGACCTTGAACCACAGCTGCGCCAGGCGGCCCGGAACGCCGTCCTGCTTCACCCCGAAGGCCGGGATGGTCCAGGAGTGGATCACGTCCGCCGCGGTGACGTTCATCACGATAGTCTTGCCCGAGGGCACGACAACGGCGGTGTCGGTGGCCAGCAGGTACTCGTCCTCGGCGTAGCCGTTGGCGGCCAGCTGGTCCTTGGGCAGCAGGAAGCTTTCGAACCCGAACTCATGGTCGGTGTACTCATAGCCCCAGTACCACTGGTAGCCGGTCACCTTGATGTTGATGTCGCCTTCGGGGATTTCCTGCTGTGCGAACAGCTGCGGCAGCGAGAAGGAGCCGATGAACACCAGCACCAGGATCGGGATCACGGTCCAGGCGATTTCAATCGGGGTATGGTGGGTGAACTTAGCCGGGGTCGGGTTGGCGCGGCGGTTGAAACGGACAATCGCCCACAGCAGCAGGGCCGCGACGAACAGGCAGATCACCGTGATGATCACAAGGATCATGTAGTCCAGTTTCTGGATACCTTCCATCAGCGACGTGGCGGCCGGCTGGAAGTTCAGGCCGCCGTCAACCGGCTTGCCAATGGTTTCCAGGCCTTCTTGCGCCATGGCTGGAAGGCTCGAAAGGCCGGCGAAAAGGCCCGAAAGCATCAAAGCGTTTTTCATGTTCTGTCCTGATCGGTTGATCGCAATGTTCCTGCGGCAGCACGAATGCGGGGAATCAACGATTCCACAAAACGCACCTGCCCCGTTGTCTTTGATGCCGCTTAAAATCATATTCGAGCGTGCAGATAAAGAGGCAGGCGAGCGTCAAACCGTCGCTTTCTTGATTTAGATCAAAAAAATCTGAGGACCGTGCCATGGAAAACCCAGCCTTCCGTCCCTTTGAAACCGCGCTTCCGGAGGATGAGGCGCTGGCCACCCTGCGCGATGCGCTGAGCGGAGCAGAGGACGGCGAGATCTTTGCCGAACGGCGCAAATCCGAGGCGCTGTCCTTTGATGACGGGCGCCTGCGCAGCGCCAGCTATGATGCCTCGGAGGGCTTTGGTTTGCGGGCTGTTAACGGTGATGTCGCGGGCTACGCGCATTCCACCGACGTCTCCATCGCCTCGCTGCAGCGGGCTGCGGAGACTGCGAAGCTGGCGGTTGGCGGCGGCGGCGGCACCTATGCGGACGCGCCCTTGGCCACCAACAAGAAGCTCTACACCGATGCCGACCCGATCAGCGCCATGCCGTTCCCGGTCAAGGTGGAGACGCTGCGCGAAATAGATGCCTATGCGCGTGATCTGGATCAACGCGTGGTTCAGGTTTCCGCGTCATTGGCCGCCTCGCTGCAGGAGGTGGATATTCTGCGCGCCGACGGGGTGCGGGTGCGCGATACCCGTCCGATGGCGCGGCTCAACGTGTCGGTGATCGTCGAGAAGGACGGCCGCCGCGAAAGCGGTTCCGCCGGCGGCGGCGGGCGGCTGGGCCTCGACGGGCTGGTCGACCCAAAGCACTGGCAGGCCCAGGTGCAGGAGGCGCTGCGCATTGCCCTGGTCAACTTGGACGCGGTCCCTGCTCCGGCCGGCGAGATGGACGTGGTGCTGGGTCCCGGCTGGCCCGGCATCCTGCTGCACGAAGCGATCGGCCACGGGCTGGAGGGCGATTTCAACCGCAAGGGATCCTCTGCCTTTGCCGGGCTGATGGGCCAGCAGATCGCGGCCAAGGGGGTCACGGTGCTGGATGACGGCACCATCCCGGACCGGCGCGGCTCCATCACCGTGGATGACGAGGGCACGCCCAGCCAGAAAACCACGCTGATCGAGGACGGCGTGCTGGTCGGCTTCATGCAGGACCGCCAGAACGCGCGGCTGATGGGCGTAGCCCCCACCGGCAACGGGCGGCGGCAGAGCTATGCCCATGCGCCGATGCCACGGATGACCAACACCTACATGCTGGGCGGCGAAGCCGATCCCGGCGATCTGGTGGCGGGCATCAAGGACGGCATCTGGGCGGTGGGTTTCGGCGGCGGCCAGGTGGACATCACCAATGGCAAATTCGTGTTCTCCTGCACCGAGGCTTACCGTGTGAAGGACGGCAAGGTCGGCACCCCGGTCAAGGGCGCCACGCTGATCGGCGACGGCGCTACTGCGCTCAAGCAGATTCGCGGGCTTGGCAACGACATGGCACTGGACCCCGGCATGGGCAACTGCGGCAAGGCCGGCCAATGGGTTCCTGTCGGTGTCGGCCAGCCCTCGGTGCTGATGGGCGGTCTGACGGTGGGCGGCTCTGCGGCCTAGTCCAGAAAGCCGCAAGCGTTCCAGGGAATGCCCGCAAAAAGTGGTAAACCCAGGAACGCTCTGCGCGCGGCCCGTCCGCCGCTAGCGATATACACCGGCAAAAGAATAATCATTTTCCCGCAATAAGTTATGTGAATTATCGAAAAATTCCCAGAACCAGCCGTTTTGTTCACCACCTGTTAACCCCCACAAGGTTAATTCTTGTCCTGCAAACAGGCGGAGCTGCGGATGTCCGAAGAAGCACATTCTTCCACTCACCCCCCACTCCCACCCACCACGGAAGATACCCGGTATTCCTGGCTTCGCCTTTTGCGCTCCAAACGGGTCGGCCCGGTGACATTTCACCGGCTGCTCGCAGAATATGGTTCAGCGCAGAACGCGCTGGATGCGTTGCCCGAAGTGGCACGCTCCGCAGGCATCAAAGGGTATGAAACATGCCCCGCCAAGGCGGTGGACAACGAACTCAAGACCGCAAAGGCCGCCAAAGCGCGGCTTTTGTGCATTTCGGACCCTGAATACCCCGACTTGCTGAAGGGACTGAAGGATGCGCCTCCCCTGCTCTGGGCCATCGGCGATCTTTCGGTACTGGACCGCCCGATGATCTCGATGGTGGGCGCACGCAATGCTTCCTCACTGGGAGTGCGGATGGCGCGGTCTCTGGCACATTCCCTGGGAGAGGCTGGATATGCGGTGGTATCCGGAATGGCCCGCGGCATTGACACCGCGGCCCATCAGGCAGCTTTGAAAACCGGCACCATCGCAGTGCTCGCGGGCGGAGCAGACGTGATCTACCCGGCGGAAAACGCCAAGCTGGCAGCCGGCATCAGCGAAACCGGGCTGAGGCTGTCGGAACAGCCGATGGGGCTGACACCGCAGGCCCGCGATTTCCCCAAACGCAACCGGATCATCGCCGCCATCTCCCGCGCCGTGGTGGTGGTGGAGGCCGCCGCCAAGTCGGGCAGCCTGATCACCGCCAGGGATGCGCTGGATTACGGCCGCGAGGTGCTGGCGGTACCCGGCCATCCGTTTGATGCCCGCAGTTCCGGCTGCAACCGGCTGATCCGCGACGGCGCCACCCTGGTCCGGGACGCAAACGACGTGATGGAGGCATTGCCGCCGCTGGAGGCCGCGCAGGCGGTGACACAGGACGATCCGCAACAGGCTCTTGCTGCATTGCCGCCGCAGCCGCCGCAACGGCGCAGCCTGGCGGAGACCCACGCCCTGCACCAGCAGATCCTCGGCAGGCTGGGCCCCTCCCCCACCTCTGAGACACAGCTGATCCGCGACCTGTCCCTGCCGCCGCAGGACCTCGCGCCTGCATTGACGGATCTGGAGCTAGACGGGGCGATCCGCCGCGAACCGGGCGGCCTGCTGTCCCGGGCCTACCCTGAGGACGACGATTGACCCCTGCTTTGATGCAGGCAAACCGCTGCAGCCAGCGCGTATCCGATAGCTCCGCAACAGGTGCTTGCTGGCAGGAATTGCGCCGCGTCCATTGCACCCGGATTGACAATCTCCCCTTGCGCCCCACATCTTGCCCCGCCATAGAACCCGGCAAAGCGGTCCGAAGAGGTATCAGAATTTATGCCAGTAGTAGTTGTCGAATCCCCGGCCAAAGCAAAAACAATCAATAAATATCTTGGCTCCGACTATACGGTTCTGGCGTCTTACGGGCATGTGCGCGACCTGCCGGCCAAGGACGGCTCGGTCGATCCCGACGATGATTTCGGCATGACCTGGGAGGTCGCAAACGATTCCCGCAAGCATGTGAAGGCGATTGCCGATGCGCTGAAGGACGACAATGCGCTGATTCTTGCCACCGACCCCGACCGCGAAGGAGAGGCAATCAGCTGGCACCTGCAGGAGGCCCTGACCAAGCGCCGCTCGATCAAGAAGGACACCGCCGTCAGCCGGGTGACCTTCAACGCGATCACCAAGGAGGCGGTGACCGAGGCGATGCAGAACCCGCGCCAGGTCGACATGCCGCTGGTCGAGGCCTATCTGGCCCGCCGCGCGCTGGACTACCTCGTGGGCTTCAACCTGTCGCCGGTCCTGTGGCGCAAGCTGCCGGGCGCGCGCTCTGCCGGCCGTGTGCAATCCGTCTGCCTGCGCCTGATCGTCGAGCGCGAGATGGAGATCGAGGCCTTCAACGCGCAGGAATACTGGTCCGTGCGCGCCCAGCTGGCCACCCCCCGCGGCCAGGAGTTCGAGGCGCGCCTCACCGTCATGGGCGGCGACAAGCTCGACAAATACAGCCTGAAGAACTCGACAGCTGCCGAAATGGCGGTGCAGGCCGTGGCCTCGCGCCAGCTGTCGGTGCTGTCGGTCGAGGCCAAGCCCGCGGCCCGCAACCCCTCTGCCCCCTTCATGACCTCGACCCTGCAGCAGGAAGCCAGCCGCAAGTTCGGCATGGGCGCGCGCCAGACCATGAACGCAGCGCAGCGGCTCTATGAGGCGGGCCTGATCACCTATATGCGGACCGATGGCATCGACATGGCGCCCGAAGCGGTGCAGGAAGCCCGCGCCGAGATTGAAAAGCGCTATGGCGCCGAATACGTGCCGTCCTCGCCGAGGATCTACAAGAACAAGGCCAAGAACGCGCAGGAAGCGCACGAGTGTATCCGCCCAACCGACATGAGCCGCGATGCCGCCAGCCTGAAGGTGTCGGACGACGACCAGCGCAAGCTCTATGACCTGATCTGGAAGCGGACCCTGTCCTGCCAGATGGAAGGCGCCCGTCTGGAGCGCACCACCGTCGATATCGGCTCCAGCGACCAGCAGGTCGTGCTGCGCGCCACCGGCCAGGTGGTGCTGTTCGACGGCTTCATGCGCGTTTACGAGGAAGGCCGCGACGATGTGGCGGATGAGGACGACAAGCGCCTGCCGCAGATCATGCAAGGCGAGGCGCTGAAATTCGCGTCCTCGCTGGCGGCGCAGGCCGAAAAGGCGGGCAAGGATGCCTCTGTCCTATCCGAGGACGGCGCCGTGCTGGCGCTGCAGCACCACACCCAACCGCCGCCGCGCTATACCGAGGCAACGCTGGTCAAGCGGATGGAAGAGCTGGGCATCGGCCGCCCCTCGACCTATGCGTCCGTGATCACCACGATCCAGGACCGCGAATACGTCCGCAAGGAAAAGAACCGCCTGTTCCCCGAGGACAAGGGCCGGATCGTCACCATCTTCCTTCTGAACTTCTTCCGTAAATACGTCGGTTACGAGTTCACCGCCAATCTGGAAGAAGAACTGGACGACGTGAGTGCGGGCGACGGCGACTATAAGGAGCTTCTGGGCAAGTTCTGGCGGGATTTCTCGGCAGCCATTGCTGAAACCTCCGAGTTGCGCATCACCGAGGTGCTGGATGTGCTGGACGACGCGCTGGCGCCGCAGCTCTATCCGCCGCGCGAGGATGGCACCGACCCGCGCACCTGCCCGAAATGCGGTGCAGGCCAGCTGCACCTCAAGACCTCGCGCACCGGCGGCTTTGTCGGCTGCGGCAACTACCCGGAATGCAACTACACCCGCCCGATTTCCGGAGAAGGCGCTGAAGGATACGAACGCATCCTGGGCGAGGACGACGGGGATGAAATCCACCTGAAATCCGGCCGCTTCGGCCCCTACGTTCAGCGCGGTGAGGCCACGCCCGAGAACAAGAAGCCGCCGCGCTCCTCGCTGCCCAAACAGGGCAAGGACTTCCTGCCCGGCTGGGGACCAAATGAGATCACCCTGGAGCAGGCACTGACCCTGCTGACGCTGCCGCGTGAGATCGGCCAGCATCCGGATGGCGGTGTAATTCAGTCCAACCTGGGCCGCTTCGGACCGTATATCGCGCATCAGCTGCCGGATGAGGAAAAGCCGGTTTACGTGAACCTCAAGGAGACGCTGGACGTCTTTGAGATCGGCATGAACCGCGCGGTCGAGATGCTGGCGGAGAAGCGCGCCAACCCGGGCCGCCGCGGCAGCCGGGCCGCCGCCAAGCCGCTGAAGGAGCTGGGCGAACACCCCGAAAGCGGCGGCGCCATCAATATCATGGACGGGCGCTACGGGCCGTATGTCAAATGGGAGAAGGTGAACGCCACCCTGCCCAAGGACGTGGAGCCCAAGGACGTGACCATGGAGATGGCAGTGCAGCTGATCGCCGAGAAATCATCGAAGGGCGGCAAGAAAAAGGCAGCGGCAAAAAAGCCCACCGCCAAAAAGAAGCCTGCCGCCAAGAAAGCCTCGACCTAAGTCTCCGGTCCGATGGCGGCGCGCATCAAAGCTGCCATCGCCGCCTCATAGGGCGCAGCCTCAGCGCCTTCGGCAATGGCAAGCGCCGCCCTGTCGAAGGCAGCCGACATCACCACCGCAATGGCATCAAGCCCGGCCTCGTCCAGGCCGGTGCCCGCAGCCGCCAGCCCCGCGCGCAGCGCCCCGCGCCCTCCGCCGGCATCTATTTCGTCCATCGCAGCGGCTCCAAGCACGGCGGGCCCGTCCACCAGCAGTATGCGGGCGCGGCCCGGCACCGCCATTGCGGCAAAGAACGCCCGGCTGCCAGCCTCCAGCCCCTCCCCGCCCGGCATCTTGGCCGCAGCCTCAATCGCTTGGGTAACTGCCTGGGCCTCGGCCTCGGCAACAGCGCGGAACAGCGCCTCCTTTCCATCAAAGTGATGATAGAGCGCGCCGCGCGTGACTTCCGCGGCCTTGACGACTTCCGGCGTCGATGTCTCGGCGTAGCCTTTCTCCGAAAACAGATTACGGGCGGCGGCAATCAGCCGCCCGCGCATGGCGGCCCGGCGTTCGGCGTTCGGGACGGGGGTATTTCTTCCTTGCATACATGCAGCCTGTATGTTTATCTCCACATACATACAGACTGTATGTTTTCCAGAAGAGGTGCAACATGAAAGTGACTCAATACTACCCGGTGCTTCAGACCAGCGATGTCGCTGGCACCGCCGCATTTTACCAAACCCACTTTGGCTTCCGGCCGGCATTTGTATCGGACTGGTACGTCCATCTTCAGTCGAGCACCGATCCCGCCGTGAACCTCGCCGTTCTGGACGGCACCCACGCCACCATTCCCGAAGCCGGGCGCGGCAACAGTGCCGGTGTCATCCTGAACTTCGAGGTCGAGGACGCCGCCGCCGAATACACCCGGCTGACCGGCGCGGGCCTGCCGGTCCTGAAACCGCTCACCGACGAAGCCTTTGGCCAGCGCCACTTTATCATTGCGGACCCGAACGGCGTGCTGATCGACGTGATCACCCCGATCCCGCCCAGCGCGGAGTTCGCGGCGCAATATGCCGAAGACGCCCTGCCCGCGTGACCCGGCCTGGCCCAGGCGGGCCGCCGGATCGTTCCGGCCGCCCGCCGCTCAGTAGAAATACGCAAACTTCTCCGTATCGTTGACTTGTGCCCGCCCCGGCGTCAGAACCACTGTCAAACGGTAGTTGTTGGGAGAACTCCATGAAAAAGGTTTACGCCAACGCCGCCGAAGCGCTCGACGGGCTGCTTCACGACGGCATGCTGATCGCCGCGGGGGGCTTCGGCCTCTGCGGCATCCCCGAACTTCTTCTGCAGGCGATCAAGGACGCCGGCACCAAGGACCTGACGTTTGCCTCCAACAACGCAGGCGTCGACGATTTCGGCATCGGTATCCTGCTGCAGACCAAGCAGGTGAAGAAGATGATCTCCTCCTACGTGGGCGAGAACGCGGAATTCATGCGCCAGTACCTGTCGGGCGAGCTGGAGCTGGAATTCAACCCCCAGGGCACCCTGGCCGAGCGCATGCGCGCCGGCGGCTGCGGCATCCCGGGCTTCTACACCAAGACAGGCGTCGGTACCGTGATCGCCGAGGGCAAGGAGCACAAGGACTTCAACGGCGAGACCTACATCCTGGAGGAAGGCATCTTTGCCGATCTCTCCATCGTGAAGGCCTGGAAAGCGGATGACACCGGCAACCTGATCTTCCGCAAGACCGCCCGCAACTTCAACCCGCCCGCCGCCATGTGCGGCAAGATCTGCGTGGCGGAAGTGGAGGAAATCGTGCCGCGCGGCGAGCTCGACCCCGACCAGATCCACCTGCCGGGCATCTACGTGCACCGGATCATCCAGGGCGAGCACGAGAAACGCATTGAGCAGCGCACCACCCGCAAGCGTGAGGAGGCTTGAACCATGGCTTGGGACCGCAACCAAATGGCCGAGCGCGCCGCGCAGGAGCTGGAAGACGGCATGTATGTGAACCTCGGCATCGGCATTCCGACGCTGGTGGCGAACTACGTTGGCGACAAGGACATCACCCTGCAGTCCGAGAACGGCATGCTGGGCATGGGCCCCTTCCCTTTTGAGGGCGAAGAGGATCCGGACCTGATCAACGCGGGCAAGCAGACCATCACCGAGCTGGCGCGCACTTCCTACTTCGACAGCGCGACCTCCTTCGGGATGATCCGCGGCGGCAAGATCGCGGCGGCGATCCTGGGCGCGATGGAAGTGGCCGAGAACGGCGACCTGGCGAACTGGATGATCCCGGGCAAGCTGGTCAAGGGCATGGGCGGCGCCATGGACCTGGTCGCAGGTGTTGGCCGCGTGATCGTAGTGATGGACCACACCAACAAGCACGGCGACAGCAAGGTGCTGAAGGAATGCACTCTGCCGCTGACCGGCAAGTCGGTGGTGGACCGGATCATCACCAACCTGGGCGTTCTGGACGTCGTGGACGGCGGCCTGAAGATCGTCGAGACGGCCGATGGTGTCAGCGAGGACGAACTGCGCGCAGCAACCCAGGCAACCATCGTGAACTGAGGTTCGTATTCCTGTCAATGAAACGGCCCGCCTGTGACAGGCGGGCCGTTTTGCTTTCCGGGTCAAACTCCGGCGGCCAGGCCAGGCCGCCGGCGCGGCCGCAGCGTGTGCCAGACGGCCCCCTCGGGCGGGTTGACGATTTCGTACATATAGACCCGCTTGTTGTACCAATTGACGATCTTCTCGTTCCCGTCTTCAAACACCACCACGCAATAGCTGCCTTCGGCCGGATCGCAGCTGTCGCGGCCCAGCCAGGTCACGATAACCGGGTCAACCAGATGCCGTTTGAACAGCACGGTGGCCTTGGTCGTCTTGCCGGAGGCATACAGCCCGCCTGCAAACAATGCCGCCGCCAGCAGAATGAAGCCGCCGCCTGAGAAGTTCTTGAACGGATTGGACTTTGCAATGCCGGGGCCAAAGGCAACAAAAATCATCCTGCCGAAGAAGCCAACAAACGCGATAGTTCCGAACATGGCAAATGTGCTGGTCAGCTCTTGCGAGCCGGCGGCCACCGCCGACGGATCAATACCTAAATCCAAAATCTGTCTCCAATGACTTGAGCGTCTGAAAATACCGGTCAGAAATCAGTCAACTGGGGCAGCAACAAGGCCAGCAGCCAGGGACACCAGCAATTTTTCGAAAAAACGCAGCGTCAGCCTCATCAAAGGCTCAGCGCACTTAGGGTCAGGACCACATAGCCATCGGGCAGGGCCAGCGGCGGCGTCATGCACAGGCCCCCAGATACGCAGCAGATTTGGCCGCCGGAGGCATTTTCCCCTTGGCGATTTTTCCTTGCGGGTCTTTGCGGGTCCCAGTTTTTCGTTCGTTCCGTTCGGTTGTGCCTCAGGTCCCAATTAAGGGGGCGGCGCCGCCGGGGTGGAGTTGGACAGACCCCACGGGGGACCTGCTCGGACAAGCTTGCTTGGACGACCCCCTTTTTATCAGGGCCGGTCTCCGGGGTGTTGCCCATTCAGCCGCACAGATGCCTGGGCCTCGTATCATGGTCCCGCGCGCGGGATCCATGGCTGGGGGATCGCGATCTTTCGGGAGTATGGCAGGAGCCGGTGAGGATTACGTGAAGGGTGCGTACGCTGGGAATGCAACACCCTGCGAATGAGTGCCTTCCCGCCCGGAGCAAGGTGCGCAACGCCGCCGGGCTGGCGCTCGCCCCCCTCTCTGTCCCTGCCACTGGCCGTTTGAGCCAACGCACGGCTGCGGTTTCAGTTCTGCATCCGGAAGACACAGCCGTCAGACAGGAACAGCGGCGGTGTCATGCACAGGCCCCGCGCCACCTGGTAGGCAGCCAGCACCTTGGGCACGTAGTCGCGTGTCTCGGCAAAGGGTGGCACGCCCTGATGCGCGCGCACCGCGCCCTCACCCGCGTTATATCCGGCCAGCACCAGCATCGGATCGCCGCCGAACTCTTTCATCAGCCAATCCAGATACCGGACCCCGCCAGAGATATTCTGCTTGGCCTCCAAGGCATCGCTGACCCCAAAGCGCGCCGCGGTATCAGGCATCAGCTGCATCAGCCCCTGCGCACCGGCGGAACTGACCGCATCGGGCTTGCCGGCGGATTCGACGGCGATCACCGCCAGCACCAGCGCCGGCGACACCTCCGTGCCGACGCTTTCGGTCAGAATCTGCACCCCGCGCGCCTGGACGATGTCCTGCATCAGCTGCAGCCGCGGCGCCGCCAGCCCCTTGGCGCTGTTCAAAGCCTGCAAGGCATCGTCCAGCCGTCCCGGCCCGGCCCCCTCGAGCCCTGACGCCACCTTGTCCCAGAACCAGCCGTACCGCCCGGCAGGCGGCGCAGCAGCCGTGTCCCCGCCGGCCGGCGCGGCCGGTGCCGCAATCTCCGCCTCGGGTACGGGCTCGATCTGCACAGTGATGCGCTTGCCCGTTCCCGGCGCCGGCGGTTTGACCCGTTTTGCCTCGAACTCGGGAAAGGCTTTCGGCGCCTCCTGCCCCAGCGCAGCCAGGGGCAAGGCGAATAGTGCCACCGCCAAAACTGCGTCACGCACTGACATTGCTCTGCCTGCCTTTGGTTTCTTTTGCCCCGAGACTCGGGAAACCGGGCCGCAAATTCCAGCATTTCCGCACCAGAATCTGGCGTATTCGCCATATTTGCCCCCAACTGGCGCGAAAATACCACGGGGCACCCGCCGGTAACGGTTTTTTAACGGAGCAAAAACAGAGCGTTACAGCATTTCTTTTCGAAAAGTTAAATTTGGGCAGTAATTTCCGGCTTTCAGCCCAAATCCTGCCACGCTGCACTGGCTATATGTACTCATCCAAGCCGGACAGGAGCCAAGCAGGTGAGAGAGCAGGTTCCAGAGCGACGGCGGGATGTAGCAAATTCAGAGATCCTTTGGAGGGACCATACCATGATCAAGTTCATCAAAAACTTCCGCAAAGACGAAGACGGCGCCGTGACTGTTGACTGGGTCGTGCTGACCGCAGCTGTCGCCGCTCTGGCGGGCGTTGCCTACACCAGCGTTGCAAGCGGCGTGGACAGCGTTGCCGACGCAACCGGCACCGCCCTGACCAACTCCGTGCCGACCACCTACAGCCTGGGCGACAACCCGACCTAAGGTCCGGCTAACGTCTAAGAGAGTTATGGAAGCCGCCTGCCCTCCAGCGGGCGGCTTTCATCTTGGGTTCTGCCGATCACGGCAGCTGCGGAGAACCTGCCGCACATCAAGATGACCGGAACCTCAGCAGAGTCATTGTTCAGCCCCGGGCGGGCCATATGACCGAAGGAGCGTCATGCGTACAGTATTCGGACTTGTTCTCATCCTGGGTGTCGCTTTGGCCGGCGGCGCCGTGATGATGGCGAAAAAATATATCAGCTCATACCAGCAGGCTCTGGCTCAGGAACGCGCGTCCAGGGTGGAAGCGGTGCCCACCGTCGACATCTTTGTCGCGACAGACACATTGAAATACGGCCACAGGCTGACCAAGGAAAACGTCCGCCAGGTCCGCTGGCCGCAGGAAAGCCTCCCCGAAGGGGTTTTCACCAGCCTGGAAGCGCTGTTCCCGCCGGGCGCAGACGATACCCCCCGCGTCATTCTGCGCACGATGGAAAAGAATGAAGCGATCATGGCCAGCAAGGTAACCCTGCCCGGAGAAGATGCCGGCATCACCTCGCGCCTTGAGCGCGGCATGCGCGCCTTTGCAATCCGGGTGGACGTGTCTTCCGGCGTCTCCGGCTTCTTGCGTCCAGGCGACAAGGTTGACATCTATTGGACCGGACAGGTGAGCCAGGCGGGTGCCACTCAGGGTGAATTCACCCGGCTTATCGAAACCAACGTCGAACTGATCGCGGTCGATCAGAAGGCCAGCAACGACATCGATGGTGCGATCATTGCACGCACGGTCACAGTTGCGGCGCGGCCGGAACAGGTCGCGGCCCTGGCACAGGCGCAAAGCACCGGCAAACTGACCCTGGCGCTGGTCGGCGCAGGCGATGACACGGTCGCCTCGGTGATTGAAGTTGACCAGCGCAAGCTGCTGGGCCTTGGCGCGATCGAGGCACCGCAGGAGGTCGAAAGGGAAAAAGTCTGCACCATCCGCACCCGCCGCGGCGCCGAGGTCGTGGAAATTCCGATCCCTTGCACCAACTAGGATTTCCATTCTTGCTCAGAGTGTTAACAGGTTCAGCCGCCTTCCCCAGAGAAGCGCGGCTGAATTGCCTGTTGCCAAGGCCCCACATTGCTTGCCGCTTAGGAAAGGCCCCGAAGCCATTGATTCTTGCAATAATTCGGGAACTGCACCACAGTGCAGGAAAGAGCGGGCAAAAAGACCCGGATTTTGAGGCGTGATCGGAAAGGCAGGTCACATGGCAATTCGACGGTTCGTGGCGGCGGCCCTGATGGGGCTTTCGCTTTTTGGCATACCGAATGCTGATGGGGCATCGGCACAATCTATTCGCGTGGTGAAGAAGGGCACATCGGCAACGCTTGATGTGCCTATGAACCGCGCCGTGGTGGTGGAAAGCGAAACTCCTTTTGCAGAGCTCAGCATCGCCAACCCCAGCATTGCTGACATCTCCTCCCTCTCCGACCGCACCATCTATGTGCTGGGCAAGTCCCCGGGCCTGACCACGCTGACGCTGCTCGACGGCTCCGGCCGGCTTATCACCAACGTCGATGTCCGGGTCGCTGCGGATGTCACGGAATTCAAGCAGCGCTTGCGCCAGATCCTGCCGAACGAGAAAATCGAGGTGCGCACCGCCAATGACGGCATTGTGCTCTCGGGCACAGTGTCCAGCTCCGCCCGGCTGCAACGGGCGCTGGACCTGGCAGAGCGCTATGCGCCGGAGCGGGTCAGCAACCTGATGTCAGTCGGCGGCGTGCAGCAGGTGATGCTCAAGGTCCGCTTTGCCGAAATGCAGCGCTCGGTCTCCAAATCGCTCAGCGCCTCGCTCGGCTTCAACGGCGGCTCCGGCAACGGCCGCACCGGCGGTGTCAACACGCTGAACACCTCGGGCGCGCTGGCTAACTCGCTGGCCGGCAACATCCCCGCCGCCAATGATAACACCGGCGCCTTCCTGTTCGGCTTTAACGCAGGCTCCGTCCAGGTCAGCCTGCTGCTGGAAGCCCTGGAGCAGAAGGGCGTTGTCCGCACCCTGGCCGAACCCAACCTCTCCGCCCTGTCGGGACAGGAGGCCAAGTTCCTGGCCGGCGGCGAATACCCGGTTCCGGTCGCCCAGGAAGACGGTGTTATCACCATTGAATTCAAGCCCTTCGGCATTGAGCTGAACTTCATTCCGCGGGTGGTGGACGGCGATCTGATCAATCTGGAACTGAATGCGGCTGTCTCTGCCATCGACCCCACCAACTCGCTGGAACTGAGCGGCCTGACCATCGACGCCTTCTCGCGCCGCGAGACCTCGACGACGGTGGAGATGCGCGACGGTGAAAGCTTCGCCATTGCGGGCCTGATCCGCGACGAATTCCTCGACAACTCCTCGCAGCTGCCCTGGCTGGGCGACGTGCCGGTACTGGGCGCGCTGTTCCGCAGCGCCGACTACCAGCGCGAGCAGACCGAATTGGTCATCATCATCAGCGCCCATCTGGTGACCCCGACCCGCGGCGAAGCACTGACGCTGCCGACCGACCGGGTTGCGCCGCCCAGCGAAAAGGACCTGTTCCTGTTCGGGCGCACCGCCCGCACCAAGAACGGCCCTGCTGCGGAAGTGGCCAAGCAGGATTTCAACGGCTCTTACGGCTACGTGCTGGACTGATAAGGAGTGGCACAGATGATCAGAACCGCTGCAATTCTCGGCCTTCTCCTGACTGCCGCCGCCTGTGAGCGCGAGGCCGGGCTGGAGCTGAACCGCAAGGCGACCTTCGGCGAAGCCACTCTCAACAATTCGGCGGTGATGAGCGGCGAGCGCAACTATGCGATCCAGCTGGCCAGCCGGTTCGCCAAGGAAGTCCCGAACACCATCAACTTCGACTTCGACAGCTCCCGTCTGGACCAGACCGCCCGTTCGGTGCTGGACCGCCAGGCGCATTGGATCAAGCAGTTCCCCGAGGTGCGTTTCCGGGTCTTCGGCCACACCGACGCGGTGGGCAGCAACGCCTACAACAAAGCGCTCGGCCTGCGCCGGGCCCGCGCCGCGGTGAATTACCTGGTCTCGCGCGGGATCAGCCGCAACCGGCTGGAGGCCGTGGTGTCCTTCGGTGAAACCCAGCCGCTGATACCGACGCCTGAGCGCGAACGCCGCAACCGCCGGACCGTCACCGAGGTGAGCGGCTTCCTGAAGCGCCACCCGTCGGTGCTGGACGGCAAATACGCCCAGATCATCTACCGCGAGTACCTGGAAAGCGCGGTGCCTGAGACGACCTTGAGCGTACAGCAGTCGCTGTCGCGGTCGCTGCAGTAGGCATTCAGCACCTTCCAGCGGTTACCAACTAGTAACAATTCCCCATATTTGGGGATTTTTGGCCCCAATATCGCCTAGATTGCCGCCGACATTGTTTCCAAGAGGCGGACTGTGCCCAAAGCCCGGTCCGCCCAAGTGAACAAGGATGATGGCGATGAGCAGCGGTATGCCGCAAACAGAAACACCCGCGATTGTTGCCTGCACGGTCAGCCGCGACGTGCAGAATTTCGACCTCCTGATCGAAGATATGGAAGCCGCGCTGGGCGAGGCCTGGGGCGATCTCGGCTTTACCGAAGCGCTGGCCTTTTTCGGCCAGTCAGAAGCGGAACCCCTGCAATTCATCGCTCTGGCCATCGACAGCGACGACGAAGGCGACCTGCCGCTGATGGGTGAAATCATCAGCCAGGCCAAATCCCGCGGCATCAAGGTGATTCTGATCGCCGAAGATGTGACCCCGGCCGCGCTGCATACGCTGCTGCGCCAGGGAGCTGACGAATTTGTCCCCTATCCGCTGCCGGAGCAGGAGCTGCAGGCGGCCATCGAGCGGCTTCAGGCTCCGCCGCCCCCGGTGGCGCAGAACCCGCACCAGCTGCAATCCGGCAGCCAGCGCGAAGGCGCGGTCATTGTCTGCCACGGGCTGGCCGGCGGCACTGGATCCACCACCATGGCCGTCAACCTCGCCTGGGAACTTGCCGCGCTCAGCGAGCGGGAAGAGCCCAGCGTTTGCCTTCTTGACCTGGACCTGCAGGCCGGTTCGGTCTCCACCTACCTCGATCTGCCCCGCCGCGAGGCGGTCATGGAAATGCTCAGCGAATCCGAAAGCATGGACGAGGATCTGTTCGGCCAGGCGCTGCTGCCGTTCCAGGAAAAGCTGCAGGTTCTGACCGCGCCGTCTGAAATGGTGCCGCTGGACCTCTTGTCGCCCGAGGACATCACCCGCGTCATCGGGCTGGCGCGCAGCCATTTTGACTTTGTCGTGATCGACATGCCGCACACGCTGGTGCAGTGGTCCGAAACGGTGCTGAACATGGCGCATGTCTATTTCGCGCTGATTGAGCTGGACATGCGCTCCGCTCAGAACGCGCTGCGGCTGAAGCGGGCATTGCAGGCCGAGGACCTGCCGTTTGAAAAACTGCGCTTTGCCCTGAACCGGGCACCGAAGTTCACCGATCTCACCGGCAAAAGCCGGGTCAAACGGATGGCCGAATCCCTGGGCATCTCGATCGATCTGCAGCTGCCCGACGGCGGCAAGCAGATCCTGCAGAGCTGCGACCACGGGCTGCCGCTGGCCGTCTCCGCCGCAAAGAACCCGTTGCGCAAGGAAATTGCCAAGCTCGCAGCCTCGCTGCATGAGCTGGGCCGCAGCGAAGCAGAGGCCGCCTGAACGGCTTGAATTGGGGGTGAGTTGATGTTTTCCAAGTACAAGAAACAGGCCGCGAAACCTGTGGCACCGGCTCCGGAGCCGGTTGCCGCGCCCGCGGCCTCAGCCAAACCAGCCGTCAGCTTGCGGCGTCCGGTGCAGCGCAAAGCCGCCGAAGCGCAGCCGATGGACAAGGAGCGCAAGCGCAAGGAGCGCCTGAGCGAAATCAAGATCCAGCTGCACCGCGAGCTTCTGGAGAACCTGAACCTGTCGGCTCTGGAACGCGCCGGCGAAGCGGAGCTGCGCACCGAGATATCCACCATCGCAACCGAGATCCTGGCCGAAAGGAGCATCGTGCTGAACCGCGAGGACCGGCAGCAGCTGAACAAGGAGCTCTATGACGAGGTCACCGGCCTTGGCCCGCTGGAAGCCCTGCTGCAGGACGAAACGGTCAGCGATATCCTGGTGAACGGCCCGCATCAGATCTTTGTCGAGCGCAGCGGCAAGCTGGAGCTGTCCGACATTGCCTTCAAGGATGAAAAGCACCTGATGCGGATCATCGACAAGATCGTCTCCGCCGTGGGGCGCCGTGTCGATGAATCCAATCCCTATGTGGACGCCCGCCTGGCCGACGGCTCCCGCTTCAACGCCATGGTGCCGCCGATTGCGGTGGACGGCTCGCTGGTGTCGATCCGGAAGTTCAAAAAAGACAAGCTGGGCATCGACGATCTGGTGAATTTCGGCGCCTTCACCGAGGAAATGGCAGCATATCTGCAAGCCGCGGTATCGACCCGGCTGAACGTCATCGTCTCCGGCGGTACCGGTTCCGGTAAAACCACCACGCTGAACGCGCTGTCGTCCTTCATCGACAACGCCGAACGCATCCTGACGATCGAGGATACCGCGGAACTTCAGCTGCAGCAGACCCATGTGGGCCGGATGGAAAGCCGCCCGCCCAATGTGGAAGGCAAAGGCGAGGTCAGCCCGCGCGACTGTCTGAAGAACGCGCTCCGGATGCGCCCCGACCGCATCATCGTGGGCGAGACCCGCGGCGAGGAAGTGATCGACATGCTGCAGGCCATGAACACCGGCCACGACGGCTCGATGACCACGATCCACGCCAACTCCGCCCGCGACGGCATCTCGCGCCTGGAAAACATGATCGCCATGGCCGGCATCGAAATGCCGATCAAAGCTGTGCGCAGTCAGATTGCATCGGCTGTGAACCTGATCGTGCAGGCCTCGCGCCTGCAGGACGGCTCGCGCCGGATGACCTCGATCACCGAAGTCACCGGCATGGAAGGCGACGTGATCTCGATGCAGGAAATCTTCCGGTTCCAGCGGGTCGGCCTGACGCCGGACAACAAGATCATCGGCCATTTCACCGCCACTGGCGTGCGCAGCCACTACTCCGAACGCTTCCGCCTTTGGGGGTATGACCTGCCGCCGTCGATTTATGAACCCACAGTGATGGAGCCGCGCTGATGGAGCTGAGTTCAGAACCGCTTATCTATGGCGCGATCTTCTTTGGCGTCCTGGCACTGGTCGAAGGCCTGTATCTGTTTGTCTTCGGCAAATCGATCAGCCTCAACAGCAAGGTGAACCGCCGGCTGGAGATGATGGAAAAAGGCGGCAACCGCGAGCAAGTGCTGGAGCAGCTGCGCAAGGAGCTGGGCCAGCACGCCAGGTCGCAGTCGATCCCGCTTTACTCGCTGCTGTCAGAACGGGCGCAGAAGGCAGCTATCGCCTTCTCCCCAAAGCAGCTGATCCTGATCATGGCCGGCCTGGCAGGCATCGCCTTTGTCGGCCTCGGCATCGGCACCAGCGCGCCGTTGCCGGTGCGCGTGCTGGGCTCCGTCATCATCGGTGTCGGCGCGGTGTTCTTCTGGGTAAACAAGAAGGCCGCCAAACGGATGGCACTGATCGAGGAGCAGCTGCCCGACGCGGTTGAGCTGATGGTGCGTTCGCTGCGGGTCGGCCATCCGTTCACCTCTGCCGTGCAGATCGTCGCCAATGAGGTCGAGGACCCGCTGGCCACCGAATTCGGCATCATCTCCGACGAATGCGCCTATGGCCGCGATGTCGGCGAGGCGCTGAAGGAAATGGCAGAGCGGCTCGATATGCAGGACATGCGCTTCCTGGCGGTTGCGGTGACCATCCAGCAGCAATCGGGCGGTAACCTGGCCGAAGTCCTTGCAGGGCTGGCCAAGGTGATCCGTGCCCGCTTCCGCCTGTTCCGCCGCGTGAAGGCGATCACCGCCGAGGCGCAGTGGTCCGGCAAGTTCCTGTCCGGCTTCCCGCTGCTGTGCCTGATCGGGATTCTGGTCAAGGACCCGGGCTACTACGACGAAGTGATCGATCACCCCTGGTTCATCCCCGCCTGTTTTGCAGTGGGCGTGATGCTGACGGCCAACCTGATTGTCATGCGCGTGCTGACAAACATTAAAGTGTAAGGAGCGGATCGTGGATATTTTGACCGGCATTGACGGTTTCCTCACTTCGCAGCTCGGCGAGTTCGGACCGCTGCTGGCGCTTGGCATTGCAGGCATGTTCATGATCCTGCTCGCCATTCCGCTGCTGCTGAACCAGCCGGAAGACCCGCTGAAGAAGCTGCAGAAGAACCTCAAGCCCGAAACCCGGCAGCCCCCGCAGAAACAGCGGCTGCGGCAAACCAGCCGCAACGAGCAGCTGCAGAAGTTTGCCAATTTCCTTGAACCTCAGAACGCGGACGAGCTGTCGGCGATGGAACTTAAGCTGCGCCAGGCAGGCTACCATTCCAAGGATTCCGTGCGCCTGTTCCATTTCGCGCAATTTGCCCTCGGCCTCTTGGGGCTGATCGGCGGGCTGTTCTTTGTCTATGTGATCAAGGCGGACATCGACTACGACAGCCAGCAGATGGCCCTGCGCATCATCGCGCCCGGCGCCGCGGGCTACATGCTGCCGAAATACTGGATCACCCGCCGCATCGGCGAGCGCCAGCAGAAGATCACCGAAGGCTTTCCCGATGCGCTCGACATGATGCTGGTCTGCGTCGAGGCCGGCCAGTCCCTGGACCAGGCCATCGTACGCGTGTCCCAGGAACTGCACACCTCCTTCCCGGAGCTGGCCTCGGAGTTTGAAGTCGTCGCCTACGAGTTGAAGGCGGGCAAGGAAAAAGACAAGGTGCTGCGCGACATGGGCACCCGCTGCGGGGTGCAGGACGTGTCCTCTTTCGTGACGGTGATGATCCAATCCGCCAGCTTCGGCACCTCGATCGCCGATGCCCTGCGGGTATATGCCGGCGAAATGCGCGACAAGCGCGTGATGCGCGCTGAAGAGGCCGCAAACAAGTTGCCCGTGAAGATGACACTTGCCACAATGGGCCTGACGGTCCCGCCCTTGCTGATCATTCTTGTTGGTCCATCGGTGCAGGGCATCATGAACATGGGCAATATGGGACCCCAGTAATGAAAACGGCACTACGGGCAGCTTCTGCCCGTCTGCTCAAGGTAACGGCTGCCGCCAGCGCCCTCGCGCTGGCGGCAGCATGTTCGACCAGCGGGCTGAAACAGGACAAGGGCAGCCCCTGGGCGCCCGGTGATGACCACCGCCAGCAGGCAGAGGACGGGTTGGTTGTCGGCCACCGGCTGATGGCCGCAGGCGAACACGAGCTGGCACTGGAAGCTTTCACCCGCGCCGCACTGGATCACGGCCTGACGGCAGAGGTGCTCTCGGGCATGGGCAGCGCCAAGCTGGGTCTCAGGCGTCTGGGCCAGGCCGAGGACCTGCTGCGCCAGGCCGTGGACGCTGATCCGGCCTGGCCGGAACCGATGAACAACCTCGGCGTCGCGCTGATGGAACGCGGCAAAACGGCCGAGGCGGTGCAGGTGTTCCAGCGCGCCTATGCGCTCGACAATGGCGAAAGTGACGCAATCCGCGATAATTTACGCCTGGCACTCGCAAAACTTGAAAATCCCGCGCATAGTGAGCCTCAAAAAGAAGACTACAAATTGGTGCGGCAGGGCGGCGGCAGCTACCTGATTCGCGAAGCACCATAACAGAGGCAGAGCAGTAAAAAGGACGCACCAAATGCGCCAGCAGATTTTCCTATCCGCTTCTCTGGCAGGGGCGCTGGTCCTGTCGGCCTGCGCGGAGAAAGCCGATGAAACCGTGGAACGGGCCTTTCAGGAAGTGAACGTCATTGACGAGAGCAATCTCAACGACGTCATGCTGTCAGTGGCTGATCCGAACGAGGCGGTGGCCCACTTCCAGCGCACGCTCAAGACCAGCCCGAACCGGATCGACCTGCAGCGCGGCCTGGCCCATTCGCTGATCCGCGCCAAGCGAGTCACTGAGGGCACCGCCGCCTGGCGGAAAGTGGTGTCGATGAAAGGCGCCACCAGCGAGGATCATGTGCAGCTGGCCGGCGCATTGGTGCGCAGCGGCGAATGGGATGCCGCCAAGGCGGAGCTGGACCAGGTGCCGCCGACCCATGAGACCTATGAACGCTACCGGCTCGAAGCGGTTGTGGCCGATGCCAACAAGGACTGGAAGCGCGCTGACAGCTTCTATGAAATCGCCGTCGGGCTGACCACCACGCCCGCCAAGGTGATGAACAACTGGGGTTACTCCAAATTGACCCGCGGCGATTTTGCCGGCGCCGAACGTCTGTTCGGCGAGGCGATCCGCCAAGACCAGCGCCTGTTCACCGCCAAGAACAACCTGGTGCTGGCCCGCGGCGCGCAGCGCAATTACACCCTGCCGGTGATCCCGCTGGAGCAGACCGAACGCGCGCTGCTGCTGCACACGCTGGCCCTGTCCGCGATCAAGCAAGGCGACGTCAAGGTTGGCGAAAACCTGCTGCGCGAAGCGATTGACACCCACCCGCAGCATTTCGAAGAAGCCGCACGCTCGCTGGCGGCGCTGGAGAACGGCTGAGCCATGCAGTTTCCGGCCCACGCAGCCCTGTGGTTCCTGCCTTTCGTTCTGCCGATCTGCTACACGGTGGCACTGACAGATCTGCGCGGCATGCGTATTCCCAACTGGGCCGTTGACCTGCTGGCGGTGATCTATGTCACCATTGGCGCGCTGGTGATGCCCAGCTGGGCGGACTACGGCTGGCACCTGCTGCACCTGCCGGTCGGCATCGCCCTGGGATTCCTGTTCTACGCCGCCGGCGCTGTCGGCGCCGGGGATGCCAAGTTTGCAGGCGCCGCTGCGCCCTTCATCGCGCTTGGCGACCTGCGGCTTCTGATGGTTGTCTTTGCCGCCACCCTGCTGGCTGGTTTCACCGCCCACCGGATTGCCAAGCACACCCGCCTGCGGCAGCTGGCCCCGCAATGGCAAAGCTGGGAAACCGGCAAGAGCTTCCCGATGGGCCTGTGCCTGGGCGCCACACTCGCCCTCTACCTGGGCCTTGCCGCGCAGTTCGGCAGCTGATGCCGTCAGGCACCGCATGACCTGCGGTGCCTGCCAGCGCCGAAAACTTCGGCGGATTTCGCAGCCGCTTCGCGGAAATGCTGCAGCTCTGCCCCGCTGTTGCCACAGTCCTGAATAGTCTGTTTCCAGTACCGCCCTGCGCGCCGGGGCCAGATATGGATTTCAGGGACAGGCACCGCCATGAACATGCAGAACCTCACCGTTGTCGCCCCTCCCGCCCCCAAGGGGCTGGAACAGATGCAGCTGCCGGTGGTGATGATGCGGGATATCCTGCTCAAGACCATCTTCCGCAAGAACGTGGAAAATGTGACTGAGATCGCCAAGGCCATCTGCCTGCCCTCCTCCGTCACCCAGGAGCTGGTGGACATGGCCCGCGAGCAGAAGCTGCTGGAGGCCACCGGCACGCTGAACGCCAACAATGGCAACGAGATGGGCTATCAGCTGACCGATGCCGGCAAGTCCCGCGCCCAGGATGCGCTCAGCCAGTCGGAATACTTCGGTGCCATGCCGGTTCCGCTGGCGGTCTACCGCGAGCAGGTCAAACGGCAGTCGATCCGCAACATCCAGGTGACCCGGGACCAGCTGACCAATGCCATGGGGCATCTGGTGCTGCCCAACAGCCTGCTGGACCACCTCGGCCCCGCCGTCAGCGCCGGCCGCTCGATCCTGATGTACGGCCCGCCGGGCAACGGTAAATCCTCGATCTCTAACGGCATCCGGGATGCGCTGGGGGATCACGTATTTGTGCCGCGCGCCATCGAATACTCCGGCCAGGTGATCACCGTGTTCGACCCGATCGTCCACACCGAGGTGGAGCAGGAGCCGGAAGACCCCAACGCCCTGCGCCACCGCCGCCGCTTTGACGAGCGCTACGTGATGTGCGAGCGCCCCACCGTGATCACCGGCGGCGAGCTGTCGCTGGACATGCTGGACCTGGTCTACAATCCCACTGCACGCACCTATCAGGCGCCGCTGCAGCTGAAATCCACCGGCGGCATCTTCATCGTCGACGACCTTGGCCGTCAGGCAGAACCGCCGCAGTCCCTGGTCAACCGCTGGATCGTGCCGCTGGAAGAAAGCAAGGACATCCTGGCGCTGCAATCGGGCGAGAAGTTCGAGGTGCCTTTCGATACGCTGGTGATCTTCTCCACCAACTTCCACCCGAATGAGATTTTCGACCAGGCCGCACTGCGCCGGATTTTCTTCAAGATCAAGATCGACGGGCCGAACCAGGAAAACTTCCTCAAGATCTTTGCCATGGTGGCCCGCAAGAAGGGCATGCCGCTGGACGAGGCGGCGCTGGTGCATCTGCTGAAGAAGAAATACCCGACGATCAACAACATCTACGCCAACTATCAGCCAGTGTTCCTGATCGACCAGATGATCTCCATCTGCGAGTTTGAGGGCATCCCCTACCAGATGTCGCCGGAACTGATCGACCGCGCCTGGGCGAACATGTTCGTCAAGGACGAGCACATCGTGAAGTGATGAATTAAGGGCGGGATCATCCCCGCCCTTTTCGCTGACCGCTGTCAGAATTTGCCGTTGTCGTGCGCCATCTCTGCCGGGATCGGGCTGACGGTATCCCAGTGCTCGACAATCTTGCCGTCCTCGACCCGGAACAGGTCAAAGAACGCCATCGGCGTATCGCCCAGGCTGCCCTCGGAGGCGGTAAAGACAAAGTTCCCCTCAGCCACCACAATCGGCGTGCTGGTGTAGACCAGCGCCTGGCCGGTTTCCGCCAGATGCTGCAGCATGCCGCCAAGGGCCTCCAGACCGTCGCCGATATTCGGGTTGTGCTGCAGGTAGGTCTCTGTCGAGACATAGCTGGTGATCTTCTCCGGCGCCTTGCCGTGCAAAACATCTGTGACAAACCCCTGCACCAGCGCCTTGTTTTCCGCGGTCTTGTCCAGATCCGTGACCTCGGCCGGGCCGTCGGTTAAGGTGCGGCCCGAGGCGTTCGGCGCGGCGGGTGGCTGCAGGTTGTCCCAATGCTCGGCCACCTTCCCGTCCTCGACCCGGAACACGTCAAAGGCCACCAGCGTTTCGGCGCCAAAGGCCTGCGCATTGCCGTAGGTGTTGTGCAGCACCACCATGTCGCCCTCGGCAATCACCCGGTGCACATCCACCGTGATGCCGCTGTCCTTCAGCGCCGGAATGAACCCGAGAATGGGGGCTGCGCCGGTTGGAACCATCGGGTTGTGCTGGATGTAACCCGGTGCCAGCAGCTGCTCTGCCGCCTCAGGGTCAAACGAGGTGAAGATCGCCGCTACGGCATTCAGAACGATTTCTTTCGCACTCATCGGATGTCCTTTCGAATCGCATTGTCGTGACACCCCAATGTGGTATTCTTTCTGCACCAGATATCAATTACGCACTAAATAGGAACCAGGTATGCTTCCAGTAACCGCCCTCTCCAAGGACCAAGCCGAGGACTGCCCGGTCCGGCAGGTTCTGTCGCAGGTGACAGGCAAATGGCAGATGCTGATCGTGCTGGTGCTGGAGGACGGCGCGCTGCGGTTCGGCGCGCTGCGGCGCACCATCGGCGATGTGACCCAGCGGGTTTTGACCGAGAACCTGCGCAAGCTGGAGCGCGACGGCTATATCACCCGCAGCGTCGATCCCGGCCCGCCGGTGGCGGTCTCCTATGCGCTGACGCCCTTGGGACAGGAGCTGCTGGAGCATATGAAATCCCTGACCATCTGGGCCGCCGGGCGGCATCAGCAGGTTCTGGATTCCCGCAGCGCCTATGACAGCAAATGACATTGCAATGAGGTGCAAAGCCTCCCAGATTTCACAGGATGAGTGACACCGCCCCTGCCCTGCCTGCAGCGATTGAGAACTGGTTTGCCGCCCGCGGCTGGACCATCCACCCGCATCAGCACGCCATGCTGGAGCGGGCGGGGGCGCCTTGCACCCTGCTGATCGCCCCGACCGGCGGCGGCAAGACCATGGCGGGGTTTCTGCCCACCTTGGCGGAACTGGCCGATGGGACCCATGACGGGCTGCACACGCTCTACATCTCACCGCTCAAGGCGCTGGCCGCGGATATCAAGCGCAACCTGCGCACGCCGGTTGAGGAAATCGGCCTGCCGATCCGCATTGATGACCGCACCGGCGACACGCCTGCCTCCCGCAAGAAGCGGCAGCGCGCCGACCCGCCGCATATCCTGCTGACCACGCCGGAGAGTCTGGCGCTGCTCACCTCCTACGAGGACGCTGCCCGCACCTTCAAGGGGCTGAAACGGGTTGTGGTGGATGAGATCCACGCGCTGGCCGAGAGCAAGCGCGGCGACCAGCTGATGCTGGCGCTGGCGCGGCTGCAGACGCTCTGCCCGGACCTGCGCCGGGTGGGCCTGTCGGCCACGGTGGATGACCCGCAGGCCATCGCCAGCTACCTCGCCCGCCACCCGGACCCCTGCGATATCGTGCTGGCCGATCCCGGCCCTGCGCCGGACATCCGCATGCTGGAAACCGAAGAGGCCCCGCCCTGGGCCGGCGGCGGCGCGGCCTATGCGATCCCGGCGGTGATGACGCAGATCAAGGCGCACAAGACCACGCTGATCTTCCACAACACCCGTGCCCAGGCGGAAATCTTCTTTCACAATCTCTGGCTTGCCAATGACGATGCCCTGCCGATCGGCATCCACCACGGCTCGCTCGACCGGGTCCAGCGGGAGCGGGTGGAGGCCGCGATGGTCCGCGGCGAGCTGCGCGCCATCGTCTGCACCGGTTCTCTGGACCTTGGCATCGACTGGGGCGACGTGGATCTGGTGATCCAGATCGGCGCGCCCAAGAACGTGAAACGCCTGGTCCAGCGCATCGGCCGCGCCAACCACCGCTACAATGCCCCCTCCAAGGCACTGCTGGTGCCCGCCAACCGGTTTGAGGTGGTCGAATGCCGCGCGGCACTAGAGGCCGTGCGCGAAAATGATCTGGACGGGGACCCGCGCGGAGCCGGCCCCCGTGATGTGCTCTGCCAGCACATCCTGATCGCCGCCTGCGCCGGACCGTTTGATGCGGGTGAACTCTATGCCGAGATGACCCAAGCCGGCGCCTACGCCGGCCTGACCCGCGCTGCGTTCGATGCCTGCCTCACCTTCTGCGCCACCGGCGGCTACGCGCTGAAAGCTTACGACCAATGGCAGCGCCTGCTGCAGCGGCCGGACGGCAAGTGGCAGCTCCGCGACCCGCGCGCAGCGCAGCGCATCCGCATGAACCTCGGCACCATCCAGGACGCCGACCTGATCAAGGTCCGCCTGAAACGCAGCCGCGGCGGTAAACCGCTGGGCGAGGTGGAGGAAGCCTTTGCCGCCACCCTCACCCCCGGCGACACCTTCCTGATCGGCGGCCAGACCGTGCGTTACGAAGGCTTGCGCGAAATGACCGTCGAAGTGACCCGCAATCCCGGACGAAAGCCCAAGATCGCGGTGTTCTCCGGCAGTAAATTCGCCACCTCCACCCAGCTCAGCGCCCGTATTCTGGCGATGTTCAAGCAGGACAGCTGGCCCGCCCTGCCCGGCCATACAGCGGACTGGCTGGAACTGCAGCGCGCGGTCTCCGAACTGCCCCGCGCCGGGCGGCTGCTGATCGAAAGCTTTCCGCACGACAGCCGCGAGCACATCTGCGTCTATGGCTTTGCCGGCCGCAACGCCCAGCAGACCCTGGGCCTGCTGCTGACCAAGCGGATGGAGGAACTGGGCCTCGACCCCCTAGGCTTTGTTGCCACCGACTACGCCACCCTGATCTGGGGCCTGCAAGAGGTCACCGGCCCCGCCCCGCTGTTTGACCCGGATGCGCTTCGCGACGGGCTGGAGGGCTGGCTGGCCGGCAATGCGGTGATGAAACGCTCCTTCCGTGGTGCGGCCACTATCGCGGGCCTCATTGAACGCAACACGCCGGGGGCGCGCAAGAACGGGCGGCAAGCGACGTTCTCCTCCGACATCCTCTATGACACGCTGCGCAAGTACGATCCGGATCACCTGCTGATGGACATCACCCGCGAAGAAGCCCTGCGCGGGCTGGTGGATTTCGGCCGCATAGAGGAGATGCTGGCGCGGACCCGGGGTCGCATCACGCTGCGGCGGCTGGAGCGGATCTCCCCCCTCGCCGCGCCCTTGCTGCTGGAGGTTGGCAAGGTCCCGGTCAAGGGCGCGGCAGAGGAGAAACTGCTGCAGCAGGAGGCCGCGGCTCTGATGCGGCAATCCGGGCTGGACAAGCTGCCGCAATAAGCCTTGCTTGCCCGGCTGTGACAGATAAACCGGCAGTATGACCGGATACGACTTCCCCCTCGCAGGCGCCCGCCTCACCGCCCTGGGCAGCGGCGCCCTGTGGTGGGCAGAGCACCGCCTGCTCTGCGTCTCCGACCTGCATCTGGGCAAATCCGAGCGCCACATCCGGCGCGGCGGCAGCGCCCTGCCGCCTTACGAGACCCGGGACACGCTCGCCCGGCTGCAGGATCTTCTGCAGCAGACCAATGCCGGGACCCTGATCTGCCTCGGCGACAGCTTCGACGATGACGCCGCTTCCCGCGCTCTCACCGACACCGAACGCGGTCTGCTGTCCCTAGCGATGCAGAACCGCCGCTGGATCTGGATCGCCGGCAACCACGACCCTGCCCCGGCAGACCTTGGCGGTGAACAGTTGGCAGAGCTGCAGCTCGGTCCCCTCACCTTCCGCCACATCGCCGATCCTGCGGCCCGAGCCGAGGTCTCCGGCCACTACCACCCCAAGGCACGGGTGCGCAGCACCTCCCGCCCCTGTTTCCTGCTGGACCGGTCCCGTCTGATTCTGCCCGCCTTCGGCACCTATACCGGCGGCCTGCGCAGCACCGACCCCGCGCTTACCTCGCTGATGGCGCCGGGTGCTCTGGCGATCCTCACCGGCCCGCAGGTGCTGCCGGTACCGATGCCACGCTAAGTGGCGCAGCGTCACAGCCCCGTGGCGCTCCCTCAGCTTCTATGCTGGCCCCAGCAGCAGAAGGACACCAAAGATGGACCACCGCATCCGCAGCAGTTTCGCGAAGCAAAGCATGATGCAAACCCTGGGCGCAGAGGTCGCAAGCGTCGCGCCGGGCGAAGTGGTGATCACCGCCCCGATCCTGCCCGGCAGCCGCCAGCAGCACGATGTGGCCCATGCCGCGCTCAGCTTTGCCATCGGCGACACGGCCGCGGGTTATGCGGCGCTTACCTTGATGCCGGAGGACAGCGAAGTGATGACCGCAGAGATGAAGATCAACTTGCTTGCCCCGGGCGCAGGAGATTTCCTGCGCGCCGCCGGCAAGGTCATCAAACCGGGCCGCAGGCTTGTCATCGTCACTGCAGAGGTCCACGCGGTTACAGGCGAACACGAAAAGCTGGTCGCCCTCCTCCAAGGCACAATGGTGCCTGTCTCTTCCTGACGCCCCGCCGCCTCTTTTTCACCTTTGCAAAAAATACTCCCGCCGGAGGCGTCCGGCGGGAGCAATCTTGTTCCAATCTCAGCGGTCTGCGCTTCAGGCGGTGAGGCCTTCGGGCTCTGCCAGGTTGTGGGCGCGGCAGCAGGCGGTCACCGTGTTCGCCAGCAGGCAGGCGATGGTCATCGGGCCGACGCCGCCCGGCACCGGGGTGATGGCGCCGGCGCGCTCCGCGGCGGAGGCGAAGTCGACGTCGCCCACCAGCACGTTCTTGCCGTCGCGCTCGATCCGGTTGATGCCGACGTCGATGACGGTGGCGCCTTCCTTGATCCAGTCGCCCGGCACCATTTCCGGGCGGCCGACGGCGGCCACCACGATGTCGGCGCGGCGCACCACGTCCGGAAGGTCCTTGGTACGGCTGTGCGCGATGGTCACGGTGCAGCTGTCGCCCAGCAGCAGCTGCGCCATCGGCTTGCCGACGATGTTGGAGCGGCCGATCACCACCGCATCCATGCCCGAGAGGCTGCCGTGGTGGTCGCGCAGCATCATCAGGCAGCCCAGCGGCGTGCAGGGCACCATCGATTTCTGGCCGGTGCCCAGAAGGCCGACGTTGGAGATGTGGAAGCCGTCCACGTCCTTCTCCGGCGCGATCGAGTTGATCACCAGCTCCTCGTTCATGTGCTTCGGCAGCGGCAGCTGCACCAGGATGCCGTTGACCGCCGGGTCGTTGTTCAGCTGATCGATCAGCGCCAGCAGATCCGCCTCCGGGGTGTCCGCGTCCAGCTTGTGCTCATAGGAGTTCATGCCCACTTCGACGGTCTGCTTGCCCTTGGAGCGCACATAGACCTGGGAGGCCGGGTCCTCGCCCACCAGCACCACCGCCAGGCCGGGGGTGATGCCGTGCTCTTCCTTCAGCCGCGCCACATGCTCGGCCACCTGGCCGCGCACCTTGGCCGCAAAGGCCTTGCCGTCAATCAGAGTTGCTGCCATTGCTCTCTTCCTTTCCTGCGCAGGCGCTCGGCCTGCCTACTCTTCCCGGATCACCCGCGCCTCGCGGGCAATCGACCACTCCACCAGCTGCCGCCATAAGCGCTCGATCAGATCGGGGTCCAGCCCCTCCCCTTCCGCCGCGGCGCGGGCATTCATGACCACTTCCTCGACCCGGTCCGGGATCCGCGCGGGCCAGCCGTTCTGCTGCTTGAGCTGGACCGCCCGGTCGATATAGCCCGCCCGGACGGCCAGAAGTTGCACCAGCTCACTATCGAGCCTGTCAATTTCCGCGCGCAGCGCCTCCATCGAGGAACAGTCTTCCGGCGGTGTCAGCTTGGTCATGTCTTAAAACTCTTGCGGCCCGAGAAGGTCTCGGGCCGCAGAAAGCGCATATTGCGTCTTAGAACAAGCCTTCGATCTGGCCGTCCTCGTTCAGGCGGATGGTTTCCGCCGCCGGTTTGCGCGGCAGGCCCGGCATCGTCATGATCTCGCCGCAGACCGCCACGATGAAGCCGGCACCGGCCGACAGGCGCACTTCGCGCACCGGCACCGAGTGGCCCACCGGCGCACCGCGCAGGGACGGGTCGGTCGAGAAGGAGTACTGGGTCTTCGCCATGCAGACCGGCAGATTGCCGTAGCCGGCTTCTTCCCATTCCTTCAGCTGGTTGCGGATCTTGTTGTCCGCCAGCACCTCGTCGGCGCGGTAGATGCGCTTGGCGATGGTCTCGATCTTCTCGAACAGCGGCATGTCGTCCGGGTAGATCGGCGAGAAGTTGGCGGAACCGGCGTCGACGATCTCGACAACCTTCTCGGCCAGCGGCGCGGAGCCCTCCGAGCCCAGCTCCCAGTGGCGCGACAGCACCGCCTCGACGCCGTGGCTGGCGCAGTAGGCTTTGACCGCGTCAACTTCCGCGTCGGTGTCGGTCACGAAGTGGTTGATCGCAACCACAACCGGCACGCCGAAGGATTTGACGTTCTCGATGTGGCGGCCGAGGTTGGCGCAGCCGTTGTTGACCGCCTCGACGTTTTCCGCACCGAGGTCCGCCTTGGCAACGCCGCCGTTCATCTTCATCGCGCGCACGGTGGCCACCAGCACCACTGCGGAGGGTGCGATGCCTGCCTTGCGGCACTTGATGTTCATGAACTTCTCGGCACCCAGGTCGGCGCCGAAGCCGGCTTCGGTGACGACATAGTCGGCAACCTTCAGCGCGGTCTTGGTGGCGATCACCGAGTTGCAGCCGTGCGCGATGTTGGCGAACGGGCCGCCGTGCACGAAGGCCGGGTTGTTTTCCAGGGTCTGCACCAGGTTCGGCTGCATCGCGTCCTTCAGCAGCACGGTCATCGCGCCTTCGGCCTTGATGTCGCGGCAGTAGACCGGGGTCTTGTCGCGGCGGTAGGCCACGATGATGTCGCCGAGGCGCTTTTCCAGGTCCTTGAGGTCGTTGGCGAGGCAGAGGATCGCCATCACTTCCGAGGCCACGGTGATGTCAAAGCCGGCTTCGCGCGGGAAGCCGTTGGAGACGCCGCCCAGCGAGGCGGTGATGGTGCGCAGGGCGCGGTCGTTCATGTCGACCACCCGGCGCCAGGCGACGCGGCGGGTGTCGATGTCGCACTCGTTGCCCCAGTAGATGTGGTTGTCGATCATCGCCGACAGCAGCGAGTGCGCCGAGGTGATGGCATGGAAGTCGCCGGTGAAGTGGAGGTTCATCTCCTCCATCGGCACCACCTGGGCATAGCCGCCGCCTGCCGCGCCGCCCTTCATGCCGAAGTTCGGGCCCAGCGAGGCTTCGCGGATACAGATCATCGCGTTCTTGCCGATCCGGTTCAGGCCGTCGCCCAGGCCCACGGTGGTGGTGGTCTTGCCTTCGCCCGCCGGGGTCGGGTTGATCGCGGTCACCAGGATCAGCTTGCCGTCTTCCTTGTCCTGAACGGAGTTGATGAAGCTCTGCGACACCTTCGCCTTGTCGTGGCCGTAGGGCAGCAGATCGTCATTGGAAATCCCGATCTTCGCGCCAATCTCCTGGATCGGCTTCTTCTGCGCTTCACGCGCAATCTCGATGTCACTCTTGTAGCTCATGGCGAGGTTCCTGCTGAGTTTGCATACAATCGCCGGCACGGGAATGCCGGTTTGGCCGTAGACTTAGCCAAAATGCGGCAAAAAACGCGCGTGATTTCCGACATTATCACGCCTTGATGCGGCGTGGCTTCCTGCGCAGCCCCCTCCAGAGTTCCTTAAAGGAAACGCAATTCTCTGAAAGTGGGCGCTTAAGGCGCCCAGACGCGCTGATCGGGCACAAAGAGCGCGAATTCATCGCCCAGCGACAGGGTTCCGGGCCGTTCCACCCAAGCGGTGATTCCCCGGCGATTCTGTGCGGCCGGCTTGAATCGGGCGCCGAAGCCCGCGTGATCCTTCTCGATCTCCCGGCCCGGCAGCACGCAGGGGCGGTTTTCCATGTCCACTGTCAGAGTCACCCCGTCCGGCCCCTGCAGCCGCGAGGACGGCGGCACGAAGGTGAAATCCGGGATGCCGCGCACCACGATTGTGGCGCCAAGATGCGCTGGGTCGACGCTGTCCATCCCCATGCCCGCGGCGATCAGCGCCAGTTCCTCTTCCGACAGGATGGTCAGCTGGCGCACATTGCGGATTTCGGTGCCTTCGGGATGGAGGTTGCGCACCCGCACGCAGGAGGCACGGTTTTCGCCCTCATGGCGCTCGCCGGCAATCCCGGCAAATCCCAGGTCCAACTGGTCCGATGGCACCGCCTGCAGGCCGCTGCCGGCCGGCACGTGGCCGAGCCAGGTAATTTTGCCCGTATAGTCCGTTTTCCGCAGCACCGGCATGCCAGCTCTCCCTCGCGTATCCCTTTGACGTTCCGGCGAGCATACAGGCGGTGCGGGCCGGCACCAGTGGTGCCGCGATGCTTTTTTGTAATTTCGCAGTTCAGTGCTGGAAATGAAAACCCCCGGAGGCCAGCGGCATCCGGGGGTCAAAGCCTTGGGGTATCAGGCGGAAGGCTCAGGCTCCATGCCGCCTTCCGGCGGGGATTTCTTGGGCTTTGCCTTGGGGATCGCGGTGACCGAGGCATTGCCCTGATCCTCGCTGTCATCCTCGTCGTCGCCGGCCTGCGGCGGCTCGCCGTTCATCACCCGCTTGATCTCGTCACCGGTCAGGGTTTCGTATTCCAGAAGGCCCTGCGCCAGCCGCTCCCATTCCTCGTTCTTCGCCTTGAGGATCTCCAGCGCCTTTTCATAGCCCTGCTGGATGAAGCGTTTCACTTCTTCCTCGATCAGCTCCTTGGTATGGGCCGACACCGAGAAGCCGGCGGTATTGCCAGAGTAGCCTTCGTGGGCCTCTGCATAGTCGATGTTGCCGACCTTGTCCGACATGCCCCAGCGCAGCACCATGGCGCGCGCCAGCTGGCTGGCTTGCTGGATGTCGCCGGCCGGGCCGTTGGAGACGTGGTCCTCGCCGTATTTGATGACTTCCGCTGCCTTGCCCGCCATGGTCATCGCCAGTTTCTGCTGGCACTCATCGCGGTGGTAGTTCAGGCGGTCCATTTCCGGCAGGCTGACCACCATGCCCAGGGCGCCGCCGCGCGGGATGATCGTGGCCTTGTAAACCGGATCGCACAGCGGCAATTCCAGGCCGACGACAGCATGGCCGGCCTCGTGATAAGCGGTCTTTTCCTTCTGGTCCTGGGTCAGCACCATTGAACGGCGCTCAGCCCCCATCATCACCTTGTCCTTGGCCGATTCGAAATCCTCCATGGTGACAAAGCGGCGGCCGACACGGGCAGCCATCAAGGCGGCCTCATTGACCAGATTGGCCAGATCCGCACCGGAGAAGCCAGGTGTGCCGCGGGCGATGATGCGCAGGTCCACATCCGGGCCCAGCGGGGTTTTACGGGCGTGCACGGCCAGGATCTTCTCGCGGCCCTTGATGTCGGGGTTGCCGACGGTCACGTTGCGGTCAAAGCGGCCGGGGCGCAGCAGCGCCGGGTCCAGCACGTCCTTGCGGTTGGTGGCGGCCAGGATGATGACGCCTTCGTTGGCCTCAAAACCGTCCATCTCCACCAGCAGCTGGTTCAGGGTCTGCTCGCGCTCGTCATTGCCGCCGCCGTAACCGGCGCCGCGGTGGCGGCCGACAGCATCGATCTCGTCGATGAAGACGATGCAGGGCGCGTTTTTCTTGGCCTGCTCGAACATGTCGCGCACGCGGGAGGCGCCGACACCGACGAACATCTCAACGAAGTCCGAACCGGAGATGGTGAAGAACGGCACCCCAGCCTCGCCCGCGATGGCGCGCGCCAGCAGCGTCTTACCGGTGCCCGGAGGGCCAACCAGCAGAGCGCCCTTGGGGATCTTACCGCCCAAGCGCGAGAATTTCTGCGGGTTGCGCAGGAATTCGACGATCTCTTCCAGCTCTTCCTTGGCCTCATCGATACCCGCCACGTCGTCAAAGGTGACGCGGCCATGCTTTTCGGTCAGCATCTTGGCCTTGGATTTGCCGAATCCCATGGCGCCGCCTTTGCCGCCGCCCTGCATCCGGTTCATGAAATAGATCCAGACGCCGATCAGGAGCAGGAATGGCAACAGAGTGATCAGGAAGGACTGGAACCCCGACTGCTGCTGCTTTTCAGCCTGCACCGGGATGTTCTTCTCGATCAGAAGAGCGGTGACTTCGGCATCGGCCGGTTTGATGGTCACATAGTTTTGCCCGTCCGAGGTCGTGTAGCGTACCTGCTCCCCGTCCAGGACGACACGGCTGACCTTGCCGGTCTCCACCGAGCTGACGAAGTCCGAGAAAGTGCGTTCACGGCTCTGCATCGTGCTGCCGGAACCGCTGAACAGATTGAACAGCGCCAGAATCAGCAGAAACAGAACAACCCAAAAGGCGATATTGCGAGCGTTGCCCAAGGAAAGTTCTCCCTATCAGTTAGGCGCACCACTCAGGCCGCCTGCGTTGTGCTTAAAATAAGGATCATTCGGGCAGGTTCAATGCGATAAAAGGGATGCAAAGAACTCTTCTTCGTTTGCCACTGGTTCCGCCGTCCATCCATTGCCCAGTCCGGCAACCGGTGCAGCCGCCAGTTCGGCGCCGCGCCACACCGCCGGGGTGGACTCCAGAACGGTGCCGGGCACGCCAGTAGCCCGCCAGGACGGGCAATGAAACAACCCGTCGCGCCCCAGCGCGCGCACTTCGCAACCCTTTGCGTCGCCGCCGAAAACCTTCCACCTGCCATCCCAGACCTGGCCGGGAAGCGCCGTGACGCCCGCGACCGCCTTGGCTTCGCGGCAGATCCAGATCTGTTTCGAGGTCGTCAGCAGATGGCAGCCCGACACAGTCGCTGCGCCGCCGCTGCGCGCCGCCAGGACCGCGATTTCCATCGGCACCCGGCGCGGCGGGTAAGGGATGCCGGCCACCCATTGAATCGCCTTCACCAGCAGGCGGTAGCCGATCTCGCTGGGCAAGGTGCGGAACTTGCGCTGGCACAGGACCACGGCGCCGGCCTGCACATGGGCCAGGTCGCGGGCGGCCAGGAACACATACCAGTCCAGCGCCTCGCGTGCCTTGTTCATGTTGCCGGCCACCCGGGACAGCACCGTCGGCGTCAGCCCCAGCGGTGCCAGTTCCGCCAGCGCGCGCCGCGCCCGCACCCGTTCGTACCGCAAATCGCTGTTACTAGGGTCTTCGCACCACTCGATCCCGCGTTCCTGCAGATACTGGCGCAGCTCGCTGCGGGTCACCTCCAGCAGCGGCCGCAGCAGGGTGACGCCCTTGTGCACGCGGCGCGGCGGCATACCTGACAGGCCGGAGACACCAGCCGCGCGTGCCATCCGCATCAGCAGCGTTTCCGCCTGATCATCCGCGGTATGCGCAACACAAAGTGTGGAGATGCCGTTGCGCTTGGCCCAGCTGCACAGCAGATCATAGCGCGCCTTGCGGGCTTGGCCTTGCAAGTTCCCTTTGCCGGGGCCTTCCTCCCAGCGGATCACCTCATGGGGGATGCCGAGCGCGGCAGCAGCCTGGCCGGCCCATTCGGCCTCTGCCGCCGATTCCGGCCGCAGCCCGTGGTCCACCGTCGCCGCCAAGAGCTCAACCGGCTCGTCTTCGAAGGCTTCCTGCATCAGATGCATCAGCGCCATCGAATCGCTGCCGCCTGAGACGGCAATGCCGAGTTTGCCGGACATTGCAGGCTGGAACTGCCCGCGCAGCAGCCCCAGGATATCCCGCCGGAGCCCCGTCAAGAACAGCCCAGCTTGGCCATTTCCGCAGTGGCCTCGGCCTCCTGCGCAATGCCGGGGAAACGCACCCCGACCTCAGACAGCGTGACACAGGCCTGATCGGTCTGGCCCAGCCGGCCCAGGGCCGCGCCAAGCTCAAAGAGCGCCTTGGGTGCCACCGGCCCCGCGGAATTGCCGGTGAAAGCCGCCAGATAGGCACGCGCCGCTTCGCGGGTATCGCCCAGCCCGTCCAGCGCCTTGCCGCGGCTGAATTCGGCGGCCGGGGCCAGCGGGCTGCCCGGATAGGCCTGATTGAAAGCGGCGAATTTCTCCGCCGCGTCCTGATACAGACCCTCGGCCAGCAGTTTTTCAGCGGCATCGAAATCCGCCTGCTCGCCGATGGCCAGCTCACCGCCTGCGGTTTCGCCGCCTGCGGCCGCGGCGCCGGTCCCGTCCGCAGCGGGCAAAGCCCCGGTGCCGACGGCAGAGGGCAGCTCGCCTCCGCCCAGCGTGGTTGTTTCCTTCAGCGCGCCGACATCGCCGCCTTCCAGTTCCACCAGGCGGAACTCCAGGTCGCCGATCCGGTTGGTGCCATCTGTGACAATCCGGTCGATCCGGTGGTTCATCTCTTCGGTCTGCAGCGTCAGCCGCTGCAGTTCGCTCTCAATCGCGGCGACCCGGTCCAGAACCGTGTCCTCCGACACATCCGCCGAGGGCGCACCTGTCGTCGACATCTCCCGCTTCAGCCGCTGGATTTCCACATGCAGAACGGTCAGCTCCTGACGGATGTCCGCCAGCGTCTGCTGGTCCTGCGCCGCCAGCGGCAGCGGCAGCAGCATCACGGAGGCCAGAAGAACGGTGCGCAGGCGTTTCATGACCTTACCCCGTCAGCCCGCCGGCCAGCACGGTGACCGCGCGGCGATTCTTGGCGTAGCAGGCTTCTTCCGAGCAGATCTCCAGCGGGCGCTCCTTGCCAAAGCTGACGACTTTCAGGCGGTGGCCTGCAACGCCTTGCGAGATCAGGTATTCCCGCGCGGCATTGGCGCGGCGGGCGCCCAGGGCCAGGTTGTATTCGCGGGTGCCCTGCTCATCGGCATGGCCTTCGATGGTAACGACGTAATCGGCGTTCTGGGTCAGCCAGCGCGCCTGGCCCTGCAGGATGCCCTGCGCTTCGGGCGACAGGTTGGACTGGTCCACTGCAAACAGCACCCGGTCGCCGACGGTCTGCTGGAAATAGGCCGGGCTTGCCGGCTCCAAGGCCCCTGCCCCCGCGCCGCCGCCTGCGCCGGCACCGCCGTTGGCCGTGTCATCCCACCGGTTGTTGCTGCAGGCCGCAAGGCCCAGGACGGCAACAGCCGCAATTGCCATTTTCAAACCGCTCATGTCGTCTGCCTATTCCTTTTGCGTTTCTTGCCCGGAAGTTAACATATGCCCGGATCAGGTTCCATGCGGGTATCCCCGCCTTATCGATTCAATTAATTCTGCAATGGAGACCAGGCCGGGTCCGAGGCCCCGTCCGGTGTTTTCACAGGTTTCAGGTTCCGCCCGGTGATGTCCACCGAATACAGCAGTGCCCGCCCGGCGCTGCCTTGGCTCTCGCGGGTGAACATGATCACCCTTCCGTTGGGCGCCCAGGTCGGGCCCTCATCCAGGAAGGAGGCGGTCAGCAGCCGCTCCTCGCTGCCGTCGGTGCGCATGACGCCGATGTGGAAGCGGCCCTTGTTCTGCTTGGTAAAGGCAACCATGTCACCGCGCGGCGACCACACGGGGGTGCCATAGCGCCCCTGCCCGAAACTGATCCGCCGCGCCTCGCCGCCGCCTGCCGGCATCACATAGAGCTGCTGGCTGCCGGAGCGGTCGCTTTCGAACACGATCTGGCTGCCGTCCGGCGAGAAGGACGGCGCGGTTTCGATCGAGGGGGCCGAAGTCAGCCGGGTCTTGGCGCCGGTGTTGATATCCATCGAGAACAGGTCGGTGTTGCCGCCCTGGGTCTGCGAGTAGACAATCGTGCGCCCGTCCGGCGCAAACCGCGGCGCAAAGCTCATGGTGCCGTCACCGCTGGACAGCACCTTGCGCTGCACCTGGCCCACGTCCAGCACATGGATCTGCGGAAAGCCGCTCTCATAGCTGGTGTAAAGCACCCGGTCGCCGGTGGGCGAGAACCGCGGCGCCAGAACGATGGAGGCGCTGTTGGTCAGGTACTGCACATTGGCGCCGTCGTAATCCATCACCGCCAGCCGCTTGCGGCGGTCGTTCTTGGGGCCGCTTTCGGAGACATAGACCACCCGGCTGTCGAAATAGCCGCTTTCGCCGGTGATCCGGCTGTAGATCGCATCCGCCACCTTATGCGCCATCCGGCGCCAGCCGTCGGTGGTGCCGTTAAACTGCAGCCCGGTGCCCAGCTCCTTTTCGGCAAACACGTCATGGCCGCGGAAGCGCACCGTCAGCTGGTTGCCGTTGACGCTGACCGCGCCGGTGATCAGCGCTTGGGCATTCACCGCCTTCCAGTCGGCATATTTCACCGGGTTGTCGAACCCCGTGATCTTGGAAATATGGGCGCTGGCCGGCACTTCCCGGAACAGGCCGGTGCCGCTCAGATCCGCCGCAATCACCCGCGCGATCTGTGCGGCATATTCCGCCGCTGCCGGAGTTTCCGGCACGAAATCCGGCACCGCATAGGGCAAGGGCTCGATCACGCCCTGGTCGATCTCGATGCGAAGCGGGCCATCCTGAGCCATGGCCGCGCCCGCGCCTGCCGCTGCTGCGGCACCGATCAGAAGGGCTGCCAGTATTTTCCTCATTTGATCCGCATCCTTTCGGGATTGAATGTCATCTCAATATCGCGCCATTGCGAATATTTTTCAGGGGGAAGCTGAAAGCCTGAGGACCCGCAGCGGATAATCGCCCGCCGGGCCGCCTCATAGGCCTGTTTCGCCGCCGTGGAAGAGCCGCCGGTGCTGGACAGCATCCGGATTGACCCGGTGTCCGGGGTGCCGTCCTGAGACAGCGATACGCTAACAACCACGGTGGTCTTCAACGCATCGGTGGACAGGGAGCCGACGTTCCAGCAGCGCGAGACCTCGACCCGCAGCGCGTCCTTTTCTCCCAGCGTCAGCGGCGGGCCGGAGGATTCCGGCGCCTCCACATCGGCGCCGCCTGCCAGCGCCTCGGCCAGCGCATCGGCAACCGCATCGGCAGTGTCCGCCTGCTGCGTCTCTGCCGGTTCGGCGGGCTGGGCTGCTTCGGTCACTTGCGGTTCCGGCTCCGGCTGGGGCCGGGCGGGCCGGGTCTTGGGCCGTTTCGACACGGCCGGCGCGGCAGAGGCTGCGACATCCTCGCCCTCGTTCTCCTCGGTCACGATCCGGTCGCTGGCAGCCTCGCGCGCGGTGGCTTCCTGCACCTCCTGCTCGGTCTCGGCACCTTCTTCCGGCGCGACCTCGGGCTGGACGATGTCATCGATCTTCGTGTCCGGCTCCGGCGGCGCAACCGGTTCCGGCGCCACCCGGTCGACCGGGCGCGGCGCGGTTTCGGGACGCAGCTGCGGCACCAGCGAGGCCACATCCGGCTCTTCCGCCGCAGACGGCAGCTCAATCGGCACCTCGGGTTCGGGTTGCGGCTCCGGCAGCTCGGTTACCTGCGGATCCGGCTCGGCCGGTTTAACAGGCTCAGGCCGGGTGATCTCCGGCTCCGGGTCCGGTTGCGGGGCAGGCTCCGGTGCGGGCTGCACCACGGCGGGCTCATTCAACGGCGCAGGTTCAGGCGCCACCTGCGGCGCCTCACGCTGCTGGCTCAGCTTCTCGAACTGCTCGGAGGAGATCAGCGCCACCTGCTGCACGTTGGACGGCAAGGGTTCGGACGGGAACCAGGCGCCAAAGACGACCCATCCCATCAGCAATCCGTGCCCGGCAAGTGAGATCCTGGTTCCGGTCTGCACCGTCCGCGTCCCCGCCTATTGCCCTGCGCCCTGCCGCCCGTCCAGCGCCGGGCCGCCTGTGTCGGTGACCAGCCCCACGTTGGAAAAACCGCCCGCATTCAGCGCGCCCATCACTTGCATCACGTCGGCATAGGCGATCTTGCCGTCGGCGCGCAGAAACACCCGGTCCGAACTCCGCTCTGCCGCAATCGCCCGCAGTTTGGGCACCAGCTCGTCGCGCGCCACCGGCGTGGTCTGGATCTCGACCCCGCCCTCGGCGGTCATGGTGACGGTCAGCGGCTCTTCCTCATCGCCCGGCAAGGCTCCGGCTGCGGTCTTGGGCAATTCCACCGGCACGCCCACGGTCATCAACGGCGCCGCCACCATGAAGATGATCAGAAGCACCAGCATGACGTCCACAAAGGGCGTCACGTTGATTTCCGACATCGGCCGGCCGCGGCGGCGGCGGCGGCCCCGGCGGCGGTCGCCGCCGCCCGAAGGCTGCTGGACTGCGGCACCCATGGCCTCAGGAATCCAGCTGGCGGCTGAGGATGGTGGCGAACTCATCGGCAAAGGCCTCGTAGCCGCCGATGATGCGGTCGCTGTCCGCGCTCAGCTTGTTGTAGAAAACCACCGCCGGAATTGCCGCCAGCAGGCCCAGGCCGGTCGCCATCAGCGCCTCGGCAATACCCGGCGCCACAACGGCCAGGTTGGTGTTCTGCTGCTCGGCAATCTCGATGAAGGCAGTCATGATGCCCCAGACGGTGCCGAACAGGCCCACGAAAGGCGCGGTGGAGCCAACGGTCGCCAGCACCGACAGCCCGCCCTGCAGGCCTTCGGTTTCCTTGGCAATGGCGACATCCATCGATCGGTCGATACGCGCCTGCGCGCCGGGGATCAGCCCGCCGTCGCTGCGGTGGCTGCGGCGCCACTCGCTCATACCGGCAGAGAAGATCCGCGCCGCCTGGCCCGAGGGTTCGCCTCCCAGCCGCTCGAACAGCTCATCCAGCGGATTGCCGGACCAGAACGCCCGGTCAAAGGCATCCGCTTCCTTGCGGGCAAGACGGTAGTTGATGGTTTTCTGGATGATGATCGCCCAGGACCAGATCGAGGCCCCCACCAGCATCAGCATCACCAGTTTCACGGTCACGGTGGCCCGCGCGAAAAGGCCCCACATGGAGAAATCAATCTCCTGCGCCAGCGCCAGAGTTTCTGCTTCCATTAGCCTGCTCTATAGATGTCCCGGCCGTTTATCCGGCCTTATTTGGCAAGACGCTAGCGCAGTTCAATGGCAAAGGCCAACAAAACAGGCGGTTCAGCGCCAAATGTTACCGCAATGCGCGAATCTCTGCCGGCAGCCGGGCCGGTTTGCCGCCCGTGGTGATGCAGACGATGGTGACCTGGGCGCGGAACAGCGGCACGCCATCGCGGGTGACCTCCTGAATCAGCACCATCCGGGCCGGGGTGACAGAGTGCATGGAGGTGGTGACCAGCAGCTCCTCGTCAAACTTGGCAGGCGCCAGGTAGTCCGCCTCGATCCGGCGCACCACATAGAGCAGCCCGCCCTCGCGCATGGCGTTCTGATCCACCCCGATGCCGCGCACCCAGTCGCTGCGGGCGCGCTCGATGAAGCGCAGGTAATTGGCGTGATAGACGATCCCGCCCATGTCGGTGTCCTCGTAATAGACCCGGACGGGGAATTGGTGGTTCATTTCCGTCACAATAATCCTGTCCTATTCAGTAGAAGCCCCAGCACAATCAGCCCCACGGCTTGGAGCGCGACCTTGAGCTTTTCCGCTCCAAGGCCTTCGCCTCCGTCACCCTCGCGCCACTGCCATATCTCACGGCCCGCAATCCAAAAGGATATGGAGCCCGAAACCGCACCAACACCGCAAAGAAGCTGAAACTGCCAGGCGCTGAGCGCTCGACCTGCCAGCACCCACCCGATTGCCAGGATCAGCAGACAGACCGCGACTCTGCGAAACGGGCGGGACTTTTGCACCGCTTCTTCAACAACCCTCTCACGCTTCATGCCTGCCGCCTGCCGGAACAGCGGAGCCCAGGAAAGAAAGCACCAAACCAATGCAAAAGCTAGAATGCCGCCGATCAGTTCCGGCAAAAACCCCAAAGAAATCATCTATCTTCCTAATTCGAAAATTCCTGGCGGAGCGTGTACTCCGCCAGCACATCATAGCGCGCGCCCTCTGGTGCCAGCGTGGATTGGAACAGTGCGAAACTGTCTGCTTCGCACTCCAGCTTGAAATCCGCCACTCCTGACAGAAAACGGGCAATCTTCTGCACCTGCCCCGCCTCCAGATGCCGGGGAAAACGCCCGAGGGTCACATGCGGCCGGAACCGTTCGCGGGACAGCTCAATCCCGGCCGACCGGCAGGCAGCGCGGACACGGTCGCGCAGACGGCTCAGCTCCGGCGTCTTCTGCACCTCCGCCGCCAGCACCCGCGGCAGCTTGCCGCCATAGGTATCCAGCCCGCGGAAGGTCAGCTGCACAGGCGGCGCACTGATCTCCGCCAGCACCTGGTGCAGCGCCTGCAGTACGGCCTCCGGCTGGTCATCCAGAAAGGCCAGCGTCAGGTGCATGTTCCCGGCCGGGACGTGCCGCCCTGCAGTCAGCCCCTCCTGCACATGTTCCAGCGCATCCAGGGCTGCATCGGGCAGCGGCAGGCCGACGAAGGACCGCATCAGGACTGCGGCGGTTCCGCCGGCGCCTGCAGCCGCGCGAACAGGCGCAGCGCGTGGGATTTGTCCTCGGCCGCAACCGGCATCATCCGGTCATAGGCAGCCGCAATCACCCCGGCGACTTCCGGCCGCAGGATGGTGGCGCCGGTCTCCGGCAGCACCGCCAGCGGCGAGGCCTCGGCAAAGGCTCCATCGCCCCACATCAGCGCCACCTGCACCGCTTGGGTGAGCGCCAGCGTCTCGGCCGGCATCTGCGCCATTGCGCCCTTCATCTGCAGGAACACAAAAGCCGCCTTGATGCCGCCCTGATCGTCAAAGCGGAACGCGCGGTACTGGCTGGCGTCCGCCTCCTTCAGCCGGGCGACAAGAGGCGCCAGTCCCGGGATCAGCCGGTCCAGGTCCGGCACCTCCAGCAGCTCGTCCCAGCCGCGGAAGAAGAAGAACATCAGGTTCGACCCCAGTTCCGGATCAGTCTCGGCCATCTGATGGCCCGCCAGCGTCATTACCGCCTCCAGCGCGCCCTTGATGGTTTTCAGGGTCTCATCCTGCACCCCGAACACAATCGGCGCCACCGGCCGCCCCCAGCGGGCAAAGGCATATGAACCGTCATTGCGGGTGAACAGGTCTTCGATCTGCTCCGGCGTCAGGTCTGGCAGCTGGGCGGTCATTGGCGTCTCCTTGATCCTGCCCCGTCTATGCCGCCTGCGCCGCGCGGCGGCAAGGGGGGCTCCCGCGCCTGTCCGGCCTCCTGGTTGCGCCAGGCCGCCGCAACCAGCCTTGGGCCCGGCGCCACTGAAGCAGCGTCTACCCGTCTTCCTTTTGCCTGAAATAACCCCGCCGGAGGCCACGTCGCGCAGCCGCGCAGCGCGCACATAATAGGTCAGCGAACGCCGGTTCTACCCGAACAGGTCGTTCTGGCTGCGCGGCGGTGCCATTCCCAGATGGGTCCAGGCCTTTTGCGCCAGCATCCGCCCGCGCGGCGTGCGCTGGATCAGCCCCTGCTGCAGCAGGTAAGGCTCGATCACCTCCTCCAGCGCGTCGCGGCTTTCGCTGAGGGCTGCCGAAATCGTCTCGATCCCCACCGGCCCGCCGCCGTAGTTTTCAGCGATCAGTTTCAGATAGCGGCGGTCGGCACCGTCCAGCCCCAGCTGATCCACCCCCAGCCGCGTCAAGGCACCGTCGGCCAGCTCCCGGGTGATGGTGCCATCGCCCTCCACAACCGCGAAGTCCACCACGCGGCGCAGGAGCCGCCCGGCGATCCTGGGGGTGCCGCGGGCGCGCCGCGCGATTTCGCGGGCGCCGGCGTCATCGGCGGGGGCGCCCAGTTTGCGGGCGTTGCGGCTGACGATCTCAAAGAGTTCATCAATGGTGTAGAACTGCAGCCGGGTCGGGATGCCGAAACGGTCGCGCAGCGGTGTGGTCAAGAGCCCCATGCGGGTGGTAGCTCCGACGAGGGTGAAGGGCTGCAGCTCGATCCGGACGGTGCGGGCCGCCGGGCCTTCGCCGATCACCAGATCCAGCTCGAAATCCTCCATCGCCGGATAGAGCACCTCCTCCACCGCAGGGTTCAGCCGGTGGATCTCGTCGATGAACAAGACGTCGCGGGCTTCGAGGTTGGTGAGGATTGCCGCCAGGTCACCTGCCTTGGCCAGCACCGGGCCGGAGGTCATGCGGAAGTTCACCCCCAGTTCGCGGGCAACGATCTGCGCCAGAGTGGTCTTGCCAAGGCCGGGAGGCCCGTGGAACAGCGTGTGGTCCATCGCCTCGCCGCGGCGGCGGGCGGATTCGATGAAGACGCGCAGGTTGGCGCGGGCTTCGGCCTGGCCGATGAACTCGCCAAGACCCTGCGGGCGCAAGGCGCGGTCGTTGTCTTCGGGCAGCGGCTCGGGGCGCAGGGCGGGGTCGGCGTCAATCATGTCAGTGTTTCCGCAACTAGGAGTAACGCAGTAAGGGCAGCGCCCGTCCCGGCGGGGCAGGAAGCGAAGCGCCCGCCCCGTAGGGGGCGGGACGGGCGCTGCCCGGCCTCTCGGCCGGGTGGGACATCCAATATCCGCAACAACTTAATCACCCCTTCGGCGCCAGCAGCCGCAGGGCGGCGCGGATCAGTTCCGGCTCATCCGCATCCGGGTACGTCGCTGCGGCCTCCGCCACCGCGGCGGCAGCGTCCGAAGGGCCATAGCCCAGATTCCCCAGCGCAGACAGCGCCCCGGCAGAGGCCGCAGCTGCGCCGCTGGGTTTCTTCGGCGGCGCCTTGCGGGCAGGTTTGGCCGCGGGCGCGGGATCAATCTCCTCGACCACCTCCAGCCCCGGGCCGTCCATCGCGTCCACGACGGTACCGCCCATCGCCATCACGCCGGGCGCCTTGTCCTTGAGGTCCAGCACGATGCGCTGCGCGGTCTTGGGGCCGACGCCCTTGGCGGCCTTGACCGAGGCCCAATCACCCAAGGCAATGGCCCGGCTGACCCCATCCGGCCCCAGCGCGCCAAGAATGGCCAGCGACACCTTGGCCCCCACCCCCTGCACAGAGGTCAGCAGCCGGTGCCATTCCTTCTCCACCAGCGACGTGAAGCCATAGAGCTGCATCAGATCCTCGCGCACCACCATGTCGGTATAAAGCGCGATGGCCTCCCCCACCCCCGGCAGCGCCGCCATGGTGCGGTCGGAGCAATAGACGATATAGCCGACCCCGCGCACGTCGATCAGCACGTGGTCCTGCGCCCGGTAGTCGAGGCGGCCCGTCAGTTTCCCAATCATGCCAGCAGGCCCATCATGCGCGTTTCTCCCTCAGCTGCCGCTGCTGCGTGCCGCCGTAATAGGCGTGGCAGATGGCAATCGCCAGCGCATCCGCCGCATCGGCGTTCTTGGGCAGGCAGCCCGGCAACTGCAGCTTAACCATATGCATCACCTGCTCCTTCTCGGCGTGGCCCACGCCCACCACGGTTTTCTTGACCCGGTTCGGGGCGTATTCACCCACCGCCAGCCCCGCCTTGGCCAGCGTCAGCAGCGCCACACCGCGCGCCTGGCCCAGCTTCAGCGTGCCGGCGCCGTCCTTGTTCACGAAGGTCTGTTCGATCGCCGCCTGGTCCGGTGCGAACTCTTCGATGATCTCGGAGACCTGATTGTGCAGCGACAGAAGCCGCTCGCCCAGATCGTCGCCATCAGAGGTGCAGACACCATTGGCAACATGACTCAACCGGGTGCCGCGCGATTCGATCACGCCCCATCCAAGGTTCCGCAACCCCGGATCAATTCCCAAAATCCGCATGATGTGCTCGGTCCCTGCCCGCTGGTTCAGAATTATTTTTTTCACGGTTAGCACAAAAGGCGAACATGTCCAATTGCTTTCACAGCCGCCGGCAGCTGGAACCGCCGCAATTGAGGCCTGGAAGCGACCCTTTTCAGAGGCGTGAGCGACATTTTCGCTCCGGTTCGGGCCGCGGCCGCAACCCCCTTGTTTACAAGGCAAACAGCTATGCACGCAGCGCATATGACACATGCAATTTCATGCCTTGCTGCGCCGGTTTTCCGCCACTAAATGCCGGCCATCGCAATGACGCGACGGATGCTAACAGCTAATCAGAGGACACGGATATGGCCGCATTTGATACCACCCGCACCACCTATGGTTCCACCGGCCTGTTTGGCCGTTTCGGCGATCTGTTCGCCACTGCCGCCGGCGCATTCGCCGCCTGGAGCGACGCCCGCGCAACCCGCAATGCGCTGAACGGCCTGTCCGACCGTGAGCTGGCCGACATCGGCATGTGCCGCGGTGACATCGAAGGCGTCGCCACCGGCAAAACCGTCTTCTGAGACACCCCTAAATTCCGCCCTGCCTCCTCCCTCGGGGCGAATGGGGAAACGCCGCGGACCTGAACAGGCCGCGGCGTTTTTTATTGCCCGGGCGGCATTGCCGGCAGCGGGCATGGAAAAGCCGCTGCCCCCCAGGCAGCGGCCTTTCACTGTTTCTTTCCGGACAGCGCTGCGGTCAGCGCAGCACCGGTCCGATTTTCTGAGCGATGTAAACGGAAGCAGGGTCAGCCTGCATGACGAAGGCACCTGCGCGCTCAAGAACGCTGCCCTCTGCCAGCGTCCTGACCCGCTCGTCATAGCTGCCAAACCCCAGCGCTGCCATCAGGAAGCCCTTGAACAGCAGAAACGCCGCGGCAAAGAACGCCACGGTGCGGGCCGAGATCCGGGATTGCACCCGGCGAGGCTGAATCACCAAGAGCCCGTCCGGCCTCATCTTCGCGGAAAAGCCTTCGGCCATGGCGGTATGTTTGCGGTTGATATGCTTCAAACGCGACTGGAACTGATCACGATGTTCGCCCATCACTAGTCTCCGAACTGGCCCCCACCAGCGGATGGCCCATGATTGGCTAAAAATGGGGCAAAAATGGGGCAAGCCACTCAAATTTGACATAAACTTGCTTCAATCAGCCCGCTTTACGGAGAAGTAACGTTGTCCATTCACCAATTTCGTCCCGGCGCTCCGGATTGGCGCCGTTCTGTGCATAAACGCTGACCACATCATCGGCCTGCTCGTTCAGGATTCCGGAGAGAATCGCATAGCCGCCGGGACGCAGATTCGCGGTCAGATCGGGGGCCAGGGCAACCAGCGGCCCCTTCAGAATATTGGCAAAGATCAGGTCGTAGGGCGCCTGCGCCTGCAAGTCAGGGTTGTCGAAACCGGCCGCCTCCAGGCAGGTGACCTGGCCCTCCATGCCGTTGGCCTTGAGGTTGGCCTCGGCCACTTCGACCGCCACCTCGTCGATGTCGCTGGCCAGGATGGTGCCGTCCCAGACCCGCGCCGCAGCCATTGCCAGCACCGCGGTGCCGCAACCGATGTCGGCCACCTTCTCGCCACAAAAGCCCTGGTCCAGCAGATGGTCCAGCGCCTTGAGACAGCCCAGCGTGGTGCCGTGGTGGCCGGTACCGAATGCCATTGCCGCCTCGATCAGCAGCGGGATCTTGTCCGCCGGGACCTTGTCCGCGTCATGGGAGCCGTAGACGAAGAAGCGGCCGGCCTCGACCGGGGCCAGTTCGCGGCGGACATGGGCGACCCAGTCGGTTTCCGGCACCTCGGACACAACAAAGGGCTTGGCTCCGTGCATCGCGGCCAGCAGCGCGAGGCCTGCCTGATCGGGGGCTTCGGTGAAATAGCCGCCCACTTCCCACAGGCCGGAGCCGTCTTCCATCTCGAAAACGCCGATGCCGGTCGGTTCCGGGTTCAGCCGCTCCATGGCTTCGCCCAGCGCTTCGGCCTGGGCTTTTGCGGTGAGCGTGGTGAGGGCGGTGAATGTGGGCATGGCATTGCTCCTGAAACTGTTGCCAAGCGCCTAGGCTGCCGCGCCTCCCGCGTCAAGCACCCCAGCCTGGCTGCAAGCCAGGCAGCGCCCGCGCTTAGCTCATGCGCGGGCGCTCCGCCCCTTGGCGGGGCGGAAGGGTCATTCAGCCGGCGCGGGGCGGGCGTATTTGCTGAAGATGGTTTCGTTGCCCGGCTCCGGGTGGCGCGGGATCAGCAGCGACAGGGACAGCGACACCAGCGCCATTGCGGCTGCCAGGGCAAAGACCAGACCCGGCTCGTAAACCCAGAGGAGGCCCAGAAGCACCGGCAGGAACACTGCGGCGATATGGTTGATGGTAAAGGCCACGGCAGCGGTGGGGGCGATGTCGCCCGGGTCGGCGATTTTCTGGAAATAGGTCTTGAGCGCCAGCGCCAGCGCAAACAGCACATGGTCGACGATATAAAGCACCGCGGCGATCGCGACGCCCCAGCCGAACCAGTAGATGCCACCATAGGCCGCAAAGACGATGGCCAGGCCTGCGTATTCGAAAATCAGCGTGCGGCGCTCGCCAAAGGCGGCCACGGCCTTGCCCAGCACCGGCGCCACGGTCATGTTGATCACCAGGTTGATCAGGTAAAGCCCGGTCAGTTCATGCACCTCGAAGCCGAATTTCTCGACCATCATGAAGCCTGCAAAGACCACGAAAATCTGCCGCCGGGCGCCGGCCATGAACTGCAGCGCGTAATAGAGCCAATACCGCTTACGCAGGATCAGTTTCTTGGTCTGCGGATGCGGTGCATCGAACTGCGGATAGGCCAGCAGTGCAAACAGAGCGATGGCAGCAGTCAGCCCGCCTGCGGCCAGGAACACGGTGTTATAGCTGAGGCCCAGGCTTTCCCAGGTCAGCACGATCAACCCGTAGACCACCAGCGTCGCCGCCGACCCGGCCGCCACCAGCCAGCCCAGCGTCTGCGGTGCGCGGTCCTTGGGCAGCCACTGCAGCTGCAGCGACTGGTTCACCGTTTCATAGTAGTGGAAACCGATTGAGCTGAGCAGCGTCACCATCAGCAGCCCGCCGAGAGACGGGAACCAGGCGGTGACGGCAGTGGCCACGCCCAGCAGCACCAGGGAGATCAGCCCCAGCACCTGCTCGCGCACGAACAGGATCACGGCAATCACACCAACGGCCAGGAAGCCCGGGATCTCGCGCACCGTGTGCAACAGACCGATGTCTGCGCCGTCGAAATTGGCGGCTTCGATCACGAAGTTGTTGAGCAGCGCGCTCCAGGTGTTGAAGGCAATCGGCATTGCCAGCGCCATCAGGAACAAAAGCGTTACCGGGCGGCGCCAGAACGGGAGGCCCTGGGCCTCGGAAAGGGGCATCGGTTTGAACATGAGCAAGGGTTTACGCCTGTTCCGCCGGTCTGGCGAGGGGGAAAACCCGCCTGCACATTAAGCTCCGCACCAGCGCGCAGAGGACATCATGCGAGGCTCTGCCTCGCGCTCCGGGATATTTCCGGCAAGTAGAAGGCTGCTTCTTTCTGGTCAGAAGTACCCCGGGGGAGGCCGCTGGCCGGGGGCAAAGCCCCCTGCCCAGTCTCAGAAAAATCTCTGCGGGTCGATATCGATGCTGAGGCGCAGATCGCCTTTCAGGCGCAGCGGCGCGGTCCAGCGGGCCAGCGCCTCCTGCAACGGCACGCCTTTGGGGGCCTTGACCAGCAGACGCACCCGGTGGCGGCCGCGGACGCGGGCGATGGGGGCCGGCGCCGGGCCGAACAGCTGGGCGCCGATCTGGCGCAGCGGGCCGTCGTTGCGGGCCATTGCATTGCCGAGGTCAAAGACCGCCGCCAGATCCGGCCCCGACAGGATGATCCCGGCCATTCTTCCGTAAGGCGGTACGCCTGCCGCCTGCCGCTCTGCGGCTTCGGCCTTCCAGAAGCTTTCCTCATCCCCCGACAGGATCGCGCGGATCACCGGGTGTTCGGGCTGGAAGGTCTGCATCAAGGCTTCGCCCGGGCGTTCGGCGCGGCCTGCCCGGCCTGCCACCTGGCGCATCAGCTGAAAGGTCCGCTCTGCCGCGCGCAGGTCGGAGCCTTGCAGGCCAAGGTCAGCGTCAATCACCCCCACCAGCGTTAAGAGCGGGAAGTTGTGGCCCTTGGCGACCAGTTGGGTGCCAAGGATGATATCGGCCTCGCCCGCGGCGATTTCCTCGATCCGCTGCTTCAGCGCGCGGGCGGAGCCGAACAGGTCGGAGCTGAGCACCGCAATGCGCGCCTCGGGAAACAGCGCCGTGGCTTCTTCCGCCAGCCGTTCGATGCCGGGTCCGACGGGGGCCATCTTGCCCTCCACCTCGCAGGAGGGGCAGGCCTCCGGCACCGGTTTGGTCTCGCCGCACTGGTGGCACATCAGCCGCTTCATGAAGCGGTGCTCCACCATCCGCGCGTCGCAATGGTCGCATGCCACCTGCGCGCCGCAGGCGCGGCAGATGGTGACCGGGGCAAAGCCGCGCCGGTTCAGGAACAGGAGCGACTGCTCGCCGCGCTCCAGCCGCAGCTTCATCGCCTGTTTCAGGGTTGGCGAGATCCAGGTCGAGGGCAGCAGGTCTTCGCTGCGCATATCCACCGCGCGCATGTCCGGCAGAACTGAGGCGCCGAAGCGGGAGGTGAGATCCAGCCGGTTGTACTTGCCCGCCTCGGCATTGGCCCAGGTCTCGAGGCTCGGCGTGGCGGAGGCCAGCACCACCTGCGCCGAGCACATCGCCGCCCGCAGCACCGCCATGTCGCGGGCGTTGTACAGAACCCCGTCCTCCTGCTTGTAGGAAGTGTCGTGCTCCTCATCGACGATGATCAGCCCGAGGTCGCGGAACGGCAGAAACAGCGCGGAACGGGCGCCGATCACCAGCTGCGCCGCCCCCTGCCCGACCATTTTCCAGACCCGGCGGCGTTCGGTCATGGTGGCACCGGAGTGCCACTCAGCCGGTTTGGCACCGAACCGGGCTTCGACACGGGTCAGGAATTCGGCGGTCAGGGCAATCTCGGGCAGCAGCACCAGCGCCTGCCGCCCGGCGCGCAGGGCCGCGGCGACTGCCTCCAGATAGACCTCGGTCTTGCCGGAACCGGTGACGCCCTTCAGCAGCGTGGTGCCGTAGCGCCCGCTGTGCACACCTTCGGCCAGCGCGGCGGCGGCCTTGGCCTGATCCTCCGTCAGCTGTTTAGAGGGCAGTTCCGGATCCAGATGCGGATAGGGCAGATCGCGAGGCGCCTCCTCCTCGCGCAGGGCGCCCTGTTTCACCAGCCCCTTCACCACCGATGGCGTGACATCGGCCATGTCGGCGAGCTCCTTGGGCGTGAAGGCAAGCCCCCCGTACTCCTCCAGCACCTCCAGCACACGGGTGCGGGCGTCGGTCATCCGGTCCGGCACACCGTCGCCCCGGCGCAGGATCTTGCGCATCGAAGGCGGATCGGAGAGGCCCGGCGCGCGGGTCGCAAGCCGCAGCATCGCGGACATCGGGGTCAGGGTGTAATCAGCGGCCTTGCCCAGGAACTGGCGCATCTCGGTGCGCATCGGCGCCACATCCAGCACCCGGATCACGGCGCGCAGCTTGGCCGAATCGAAATCGCCCGCGCCCGGCCCCCAGACCACGCCTAGCACCTTGCGCGGCCCCAGCGGCACCTCGACATAGGCGCCGAGGAAACAGCCGCCCTCCGGCGCACGGTAATCCAGCAGCCGGTCAAGGGGTTGCGCCGTCAGCACCCCGACCCGTTCGCCTGCCTGAAAGAACTCCTGCCCGCTCATGCCGCTGCCCATGTTGCCGCCCGTATATCCATGAGGTAAAGGCTGGGGCGACCGAGGCCAACCCATCCAAAGGACTGCCCCATGAAATTCTTCGTAGATACCGCCGAGATCGACGCGATTGCCGAGCTGAACGATCTGGGCATGGTGGACGGTGTCACCACCAACCCGTCGCTGATCAAGAAATCCGGCCGCGACATCATCGAGGTCACCAAAGAGATCTGCGATCTGGTTGACGGGCCGGTGTCGGCGGAAGTGACCGCCACGGATGCCGAGACCATGATCGCCGAAGGCCGCAAGCTGGTGGAGATCGCCGAGAACATCGCGGTGAAGGTGCCGCTGACCTGGGACGGCCTGAAGGCCTGTAAGACCCTGAGCGACGACGGCCACATGGTGAACGTGACCCTGTGCTTCTCCGCCAACCAGGCGCTGCTGGCCGCAAAGGCGGGCGCGACCTTCATCTCCCCGTTCATCGGGCGGCTGGATGACATCAACCTGGACGGCATGGAGCTGATCGAGGACATCCGCACCATCTATGACAACTACGGGTTCGAGACCCAGATCCTGGCGGCCTCGATCCGCTCGGTGAACCACGTGCTGGATTCGGCCCGTATCGGCGCCGACGTGATCACCGCACCGCCCGCAGTCATCAAGGCGATGGTGAACCACCCGCTCACCGACAAGGGCCTGGATGCCTTCCTGGCCGACATCAAGGCGGCCGAGATCAAGATCCTCTGATCCCGCGTGCCCCGGGAAAACCTCAGAAGGCGCCCCTGATCCGGGCGCCTTTTTCTTTGCGGACGCGGACTGCTGCGGACCAAGCGCTCCCGCGCTGCCGGGCACCCCGGCTGCCGCCGGGCCGCATGGAGCGGCTTGGGCCCGGCGCCCGGCCCAACGGGAGCGGGCATTTCAATGCGCCGCGACGGGCGGGAGCCTCCCCCGCGCGGCAATTTCCGCAACGCCCGCATTTTTCCGCAGCATTGCGCAAATCCCGTGTTATACACGGGACCAAACCCGTCAGAGGTCCGGAGCCGCAAGAGTTTCACGCATGAGCAGTTCAGCCAATCTGGAAGACCAGCTGCGCGAGGCGATCCTCGCCAAACCCGATGCGGTGCTGGAAGATCAGCACCTGATGAACGCCCTGGTTGCCGCCAATGAGCGCGCGATGGGCTCCAATGTCGTCGACCTGCGCGGCATAGCGATGGAGCGGATGGCGGCGCGGCTGGACCGGCTGGAGGACACCCACCGCTCGGTGATCGCCGCCGCCTATGACAACCTGGCCGGAACCAACCTGATCCACCGCGCCGTGCTGCGGCTGCTGGAGCCGCAGGACTTCACCGCCTTCCTCGCCTGCCTGGAGCAGGACATGCCGGAGATCCTGCGTGTGCATGCGCTGGCGCTGGTGCTGGAGACCTCGCAGCCCGGCGGCGCCGAGGTGGAGCGCAAGTCCGGCGCGCTGAAACTCGCAGGCCCCGGATTCACCGAAAGCTATGCCGGCCAGCCCGGCAGCGAGCGGCCCGTCACCCTGCGCCAGACCCAGGGCGGCAGCCCGCGGGTCTATGGGATGAAGGCTGAGTGGATCCGCTCCGAGGCTTGCCTGATGCTGGACCTGGGCGAAGGCCGCCTGCCCGGCATGCTGGTGATGGGCTCCGAGGACCCCCATCAGTTCTCGCCGATGCAGGGCACCGATCTTTTAACCTTCTTCGGCGGCGTCTTCGAACGTTCGATGCGCTACTGGCTGTCATGACCCTGATCTCCCCCGCCTGTCGTGATGCGCTGCAGCTGTGGCTGGAGCGCTTGGGCGGGCTGGAGGATGCCTCCGCCAACACGCTGACAGCCTACCGCGGCGACGTCACCGCCTTCCTGGCCTTCATGACGCAGCACAGCGGCGGACCGCAGGGGCTGGGCGCGCTGGCGCGGATCACCACCTCGGACATGCGGGCCTGGATGGCGTCTGAGCGCAACTCCGGCACCGGCGCCCGGTCGCTGGCGCGCAAGCTGTCGGCGGTCAAGAATTTCTACCGCTGGCTGGCGGAGCGCGAAGGGTTTGAGCCGGCTGCGGTGCTGCTGGCACGCTCCCCCAAGTTCCAGAAGAAGCTGCCGCGCCCGTTGGCGCCGGAGGCCGCCAAGGCGGTTCTGGAAACCGTCGAGCTGCAATCACAGCAGGACTGGGTGGCCGCCCGCGATGTGGCAGTGGTGACACTTCTGTATGGCTGCGGGCTCAGGATTTCCGAAGCGCTGGGGCTCACGGGCGCCGACGCGCCGCTGCCGCCGGTTCTGCGCATCCTTGGCAAGGGCAAGAAGGAGCGGGTGGTGCCGGTATTGCCAGCCGCCCGCGATGCGGTGGAACGGTATCAGTCCCTCTGCCCGCATCCGCAGGAACCGGAGGCGCCGCTGTTCCGCGGCGTCCGCGGCGGGGCGCTGAATCCGCGCCAGATCCAGGGGGTGATGGCCAAGACCCGCGCCCAGCTGGGCCTGCCGGCCACCGCCACCCCGCATGCGCTGCGCCACAGCTTCGCCACCCATCTGCTGGAGGCAGGCGGCGATCTGCGCGCCATCCAGGAGCTTTTGGGCCACGCCTCTCTGTCGACCACCCAGGCCTATACCGCAGTGGACACAACCCATCTGCTGGAGGTTTACAACAAGGCCCATCCGAAAGCGTGACTTGACCCGGGCCCCGTGCCGGCCTTTGCTGTCAGCAAGGAGGCCTGCCCATGCCTGACGAACAAACCGCGCAAGCGGTGCCGACCAGCGTCCTGACCTGCCCCGGCTGCGGCCATGAAACGGCGGAGGAGATGCCGCAGGACGCCTGCCAGTGGTTTTACGAATGCCCGGCCTGCCGCACCCTGCTGCGGCCGAAACCCGGCGATTGCTGCGTTTTCTGCTCTTACGGAACCGTCCCCTGCCCTCCGGTGCAAACGGGGGACTGCTGCTGCGGCTGAAAGGCCGGCTCTTCAGGTTGAATAAAATGCACGCTATTTTTTACGGCGGCGGGAAAGCCGCTGTTAAGGCGCTGATGGCCAGATGGCGGAAACCAATCCAGAAAGGATTCTGCCATGACCCCTGCCGGCTTTGCCGTTTTGTTTGCCGATGGCGCCCCTGCCGCCCCTGCGCCGCCGCCTGATGTGCACCCGTGGCAGCGCGACATGCCCGCGCTCCCCCCGTTTTCCTCGCCCGATATCACCGACCCGGCACCGCACGGCCGCCGCATGGCCCGCATTCAGCTGTCGGCAGGTACGGAATTCCGCCCAATTCTGCACTGAACGGTTGCGGGTCCGGGGCAAATTCGCCATCACGGTCGAATGACACCTCAGATCCGCGCTCTCTCCGTTCACCTGCTCACCGCTACCGGCGCCGTCTTTGCCATGCTGGCCATGCTGGCCGCCGCCGAAGGCAAATGGAGCCTGATGTTCCTGTGGCTGGTGGTGGCCTTTGCCGTGGACGGCATCGACGGGCCGCTGGCGCGGCACTATCACGTCAAGCGCTACTCGCCGGAATTCGACGGGGTGCTGCTGGACCTGATCATCGACTACCTGACCTATGTCTTCATTCCCGCCTTTGCCCTTTTCCAGTCGGGGCTGATGGCGGGCTGGACCGGCTGGTTTGCCATCATCGTGATCACTTTCGGCAGCGCAATGTATTACGCCGACACCCGGATGAAGACCAAGGACAACTCCTTTTCCGGCTATCCCGGGGTCTGGAACATGCCGGTGCTGGTGATCTTTGCGCTGGAGCCCAGCCATTGGACCAGCCTGGTGCTGGTGACATTGCTGTCCATCGCCATGTTCCTGCCGCTGAAATTCATCCACCCGGTGCGCACTGTGCGCTGGCGCAAGGTGTCGCTGCCGATGGCGCTGGCCTGGACCTTCTTTGCCGGCTGGGCCGCCTGGGTTGATTTCCACCCGGCCAGCTGGGCCCATTGGGGGCTGGTGGTCACCTCGGTCTACCTGCTGTTTGTCGGCATCGCGCAGCAGATAGTGCCGGAACGGCAGCGCAGATCTTCCACGGCTTGATGCCTGACGGCCCAAGGGGGCCGTCCCGCTGCCCGACTGGGGGCATACACCCCGGGATTGTTGCAGCTTAAAGAAGCTGAAGCGACAGGAGTGCCCGCCAGGGTCAGATCAGCAGGCCCGCGGCACCTTCGTGTTTCAACAAAGCCACCTTGGTCTCCACCCCGCCTTTGCCGGAGAACCCGCCAAGCCCGGAGGCGCTCAGCACCCGGTGGCACGGGATAATCACCGGAATCGGATTGCCGCCGCAGGCATTGCCGACCGGCTGCGGGGGCGCCCCCAGATCCTTTGCTATTTCGCCATAGGTGCGGGTCTCGCCAAAGGGGATTGCCAGCATTGCATCACAAACGGCGCGCTGAAAGTCCGAGCCGCCGACTTGCAGCGGCAGGTCGAACGCCGTCAGCTCCCCTGCGAAGTAGGCGCGCAGCTGTTCCAGCGCCCGCGACAGCAGCGCTGACTGCCCGCTGGCCTCAGCCGTCCAGTCCAGCCGCACGATGGCGCCATCGCGCTCCGCCACGCTCAGCGGCCCGACGGGCGTTTCAAGGCTTGCTGAAATCATCCTTCCCCTCCGGCGGTTTCCGGGCCGCATTCTCTGGCGCAACGGCGCGGGCCGCAAGCCCTGGCGGCAGATCCGGGCCGCCCGCGTTAACACCTCGTTAACCAGCCTTAAAGCTTTCCGGCCAGATTGTATCAAATTCTACTAAAGTGAAGTTCAAGAACAGAGCTAAAGGTCAGTCAGATGATTTCAGCAGTTTCCAGCACCGCCGGCTTCCACAACGTCATGAAGCAGAGCCAGGCCCTCCGCCAGCAGGCACCGGCCGCCGGAACCGCAGTCCGCGCGCTTCCTGATGCATCTCTGATCAATGGCAGCAACCAGACCCCCGGCCGGGATGCGGTGCAGACCGGCTCCTCTGCTGACGCCCTGACCACCCAGTATGTCGGCCCGGCCCGTGAAGCCGCCCGCGCTGAGGCGCTGGAGCAGCGCCCGGCAAAGGGCTTTGACATGGATGCCTACTACCAGGATCTGATGAATGGCTGCCAGGCCGGCCCCAAGCCGGTCAGCGTTCTGGCCGCGGAAGCAAACTATGCCAAAGTGCAGCGCATCATCGGCTAACCCGCGGCCGGAGCCCGGTTGCCTGCAGCCCGTCATTTTCCCCTGACGCAATGGGTTAACACGCCCTTAGGCCTGATGTGTCAAAACCACTTCAAGAACGGATCAATGCCCCCTCGCGGGACACTCTGAGATGTTTTCACCAGTTTCAGGACGTGCGGATCCTATCAAGCCGAACCGCGGTTTTCTGACCGCCAGGCCCGTTGTCCGCTCCGGCAAACCGGACAAGAGCGGATCTGCCGGAAACACCCCACACAATCCGGAGGAGCACCCCAGGATGCGCCGCAGCCGGAAGTCGGCGGCCCTGTCCGGGAGATCCCCGGACCGGCAGCTGCGACGGATGGCGAAGAGCCGTTTCATGAAAATGCGGTGCTGGCAGAACACCTGCTGATGCAGCGCGCCTTGCCGGCGGGCCGGATCCCCCCGGCGATGTAAAGGCAGGAGAAGCGAAGGCGGCTTTTCACGGTTTTTAATAGGCCAGGACGCTGACGGCCTGACCTCTCCGGCGGTTATTGCAGCTGCGCCCAGAACAATTCCAGATGGCGCGACATGATCTCCTCGAACCGGCCGCTGTCGCGCAGGTTTTGAAGCCCTGCATTGATCCGGTAGAGATGCGTGGTGCCCCGCCAGTGGCGCTTGGAAATCACCACATGCAGGCCTTCCTCCGACAGCGGTTTCTCCAGCGGCACCACGATGTCGCGCAGGTCCTCCGCCACGATGGTATTGGCACCCAGGAACAGGTTCACCGCCGCCGCGTCCACCTGCCCCTCTGCCACCATACGGAAGCAGTCCGCCGGAGTGTCCGGCTGCACCAGCGTGATCTTTTCCGCGTCCAGCCAGCGCCGATCCGGGCGGTTCAGGTCATGGGTGAAATACCCCGCCGGACGGCATAATGTCTTGCCTTCGACATCGGAATCCTCGGCGTATTCAAAGCCGCCGCCTGCCCGCACAAACAGCATGATGGGCATGATCATCACCGGCTCGGAAAAGTGAAAGTTCGCACAGCGCTCGTTGTCCGGCTCTGCCGCGCAGTCGGGTTTCAGCCAGGGGAAGCCCATATCGAACTCTTTCTTGTCGAGCATCGGGAACAGGTGCCTGGACCAGTCGTCCTCCCAGCTGACCGAGTAGCTGACCGGCGCCGGCGCCAGCTCCAGCGCCGCATTGATCAGCTCTGTCACCATGCCCTGCCCCGGCAGGCTGCGGTCGGTGAAAGGTGCGTAGCCGCTGCCGGTGAGCAGCGTCAGCTCCGCCTTCTCCTGCCTGAGCGGCGTGGCATCCGGCGCGGTGGCGCCGGTGAGGCAGGGAATGAACAATTTGCGGCCCGGCAGCACCGTGGCACCCGCCAGCAGTTTCTGGTTGCGGTAATACACCATGGTCCAACGGTTGCGGTCGCCATAGTGGGTTTCCGCGATGGAGAACAGCGTGTCGCCGGGCTGCGCCACATAGTCCACATCACAGATCGCCCAGGCCGCGGCCGGCGCCATTGTGAACAGGGCGGCCAGCTGGAAGAGACGCGAGAAAAGCCGTTTCATGCCGTCCCCTCCCTCAGAATCCGGCCCAGATCCGGGCCATGTGGTCTTCGACGATGGTCTGGTAGCTACCGTCCTCCTGGATAGACCGCAGGCCTTTGTTGATCATCGCCAGCATCTCATCCGCGCGCGGATGGGTCTTGTGCACCACCACATAGATGCCCAGCACCGACAGCGGCTGCGGCAGCACGGTGAACTGGTCGGCGATGCCCGCCTCCTTCATCACGCTCCGGCCGGTGAATTCGTTGATCGCCACCGCGTCCGCCTCGCCTGCGGCCACCATGTCAAAGCAGTCCTTCACCTTGTGCGGCTGCTTCAGGGTGATCTTCTTGTCGGCAATCCAGTTGCGGCCGCGCTCATCCAGATCGAAGGTCAGATACCCCGCCGGGCGGCACAGGGTCTTGCCCTCGATATCGCTGTCGCTGGTGAACACAAACGGCCGGTCCTTATGCGCGAACAGCAGCATCAGGGTTTCGAACATCGGTTCAGAGAAGTGGAAATTCTGGCAACGGTAGCTGTCTGGCATGGTTTCGCAGTCGGGCTTGTACCAGGGGAAGCCCAGGTCCAGAAGCGCGTTGGACAGCAGCGGGTCGAAATGAGAGGACCAGTCGTTGACCCAGTGGATCGCGTAGCCTTCGGAAGGCGCGGCCTGAGCCATCGCCGCATTCACCACCTCGGTGATCAGCCCGCCATTGTGCGCGGCCTTGGAGGTGAAGGGCGCATAGTCGTCCCCGGTCAGCAGGTTGATCTTCTGGCGCACCGCCGCGTTGCCCGGCGCCACCTTGACCGGCACCGCAACGGCGGGGGCAGCGGCAGAGATCTCCCTGCCGCCCGGCAGGCCCAGCGGCAGCCCTTCCAGGCAAGCCAGCGACAGCTTCATGCCGACACGGATGGCCTCCGGCTTGGGGCCGATCTGGTCAATGTTGCGGTTGTGGATGGCGCTCCACTTGCCCGCGTCCTTGTAAAGCTTGTCGGCAATCACCGACAGGCTGTCGCCGGATTGCACGGTATAAATGCCGCCGCAGGTTTCAGCGACGGCGGGCGTGGCGAAAAGGCCGGACAGCCCGATGGCAGCGGCAGCGAAAAAGGTCTTCATGTTCCCCCCGGAAGTGATCGGCGCCTGGTCCGCGGAATGGGCGGGCAGCGCCTGTTGTTCTGATTTGCTGTTGATTATGGTGCGCGGGCAAAACTGCTGCCCGCACGGCAGCACCTTTCACGGGCCGCCGCGGTAAAAGTGCTCAGTTACCGACGAACAACGCCAGCAGCGTGGCCGTATCCACCCGCCCGTCAGCACCGATCAGGCTGGCAGGGACCGAGATTTCCTGCCGCTCATAGGCGCCGTTCACCAGCTGGTCGATATAGGCCGCGGACTGGCCCTGTGCGGCGGCCGTCAGCACCATCTTGTAAAGCGCAGAGCCTTCGGCGGTTACCGCAGCCGGGGCCGGGGCAGCCGAGGGCTGGGTGCCCTGTTTGCTGCGCAGCGCCGCCAGCGTGCCTTCGGTTATGCGCGCCACCAGGGCATCCTCGCCGCCGGCTGCAGCGCCTTCGAGCCCCGCTGCTGCAGCGGCACCTGCCGGAACCTCTGCCGCAGGCCGGTCAGCCTGCAGCGCCGCGACCTGTACGTCCTCCGCAGGCGCGCTGCCGCCAAACTGAAAGTAGAGGAGCATCGCAGCAGCCACCGCCAGCCCGGCAGCCGCAAGACCCAGCTTCGGCAGCGCAGACCCGTTTTCGGCAGGCACCGGTGCGAATTGCTGCGGCTTTGGAGCCGCTTGCGGCTTCACCTCCGCAGGTTTAGCGGATTTGGCGGCCTTCGCCGCGGTTGCGGTTGCGCCGGCAGAGGCTTTTGCCTTGTTTGCCTTGTCTGTTCCGGAGCTGGCCGCAACAAGCCCGATTTTGATGTTCTTCGGTGCTGACACCCCGTCAATCCGGACTGCCGCGCCGCGCACCTTATCCGGCTCAGCTGCCGGCTGCGCATCCGCTTTCAGCTTCAGCATAATAAACTGTCCCCCTGCCCCATGCCATATTTTGAAATGTCGGCTTAAAATCTACATGGAATTAACGTTTTTTTAACCAGTTGTGGAAAACCGGTCAACATCTAGAGGAATCTGTTCAGGAAGAACACGAGGAATTTCCCGGGAAACGTGTGGAAAATGCCGTTAATATAGCGCAAAATGACAACGCCCGGCGTTCAGGCCGGGCGTTGCGTGCAATTCTTAGGTGAGCAGCGGCTTATCCCAGCGCGCTGTCGCAGCGGCCGCAGACCCCCTCGTGGCTGTGGCTGCCGACATCCGGCAGGATCTTCCAGCAGCGCTGGCACTTGCCGCCCTCGGCCTTTTCAAACACCACTGACACACCGTCCACTTCCGGCATGCGGAAGGCTTCGGCCGGGGCCGGGTCGCCGGTCAGCGCGATGTCCGAAGTGATGCAGACATCGGCGAAATTGACTGACTTCAGCGCCGCCAGTGCCTCCGTATCGCGCACATGCACCACCGGTGCCGCCTCCAGCGAGGCGCCGATCACCTTGTCGGTGCGCTGCACTTCCAGCGCCGCGGTCACCACCCGGCGGGCCTGGCGGATTTTGGACCACTTGGCGGCCAGCGGCTCGTTCAGCCAGTCGGCGGGGGTCTCCGGGATGTCCTGCAGGTGCACCGAGCTGCCCTCGCCCGGGTATTTCTCCAGCCAGACCTCTTCCATGGTGAAGACCAGGATCGGCGCCAGCCAGGTGGTCAGGCGGTGGAACAGGATGTCCAGCACGGTGCGCGCGGCGCGGGCGTTCAGGGTGTCGCCATCGCAGTAGAGCGCATCCTTGCGGATGTCGAAGTAGAAGGCCGACAGGTCCACGGTGGCAAAGTTGAACACCGCCGAGAACACGCCCTGGAAGTCAAACGACTGATAGCCGGTGCGCACCTTGTGATCCAGCTCCGCCAGACGGTGCAGCACCCACTGCTCCAGCTCCGGCATATCCGTCGGCTCCACCCGCTGCTCCTCCTTGAAGTCGCCCAGCGAGCCCAGCAGGAAGCGCATGGTGTTGCGCAGGCGGCGGTAGCTGTCGGCGGTGCCTTTCAGGATTTCCGGGCCGATCCGCTGGTCGGCGGTGTAGTCGGTCTGGGCCACCCACAGGCGCAGGATGTCGGCGCCGTACTGCTTGACCACCTCTTCCGGCACGATGGTGTTGCCCAGAGATTTGGACATCTTCATGCCCTTCTCGTCCAGCGTGAAGCCGTGGGTCACCACGTTGCGGTAAGGCGCGCGACCCTTGGTGCCGCAGGCCTGCAGCAGCGAGGAATGGAACCAGCCGCGATGCTGGTCGGTGCCTTCCATGTAGACGTCGGCGATACCGTCCTCGGTGCCGTCCTCGCGGTCGCGCAGCACGAAGGCATGGGTCGAACCGGAGTCGAACCACACGTCCAGCACGTCGAACACCTGGTCATAAGCGTCCGCATCGACGATGCCGTCCAGCACGCGGGCCTTGAAGCCGTCCTGATACCAGACGTCGGCGCCATGCGCTTCGAACTCGGCAACGATACGCTTGTTGACCTCTTCGTTGCGCAGCAGGAAGCCCGCGTCGGTCGGCAGCACGCCCTTTTTGGTGAAGCAGGTCAGCGGCACACCCCAGGCGCGCTGGCGCGACAGAACCCAGTCGGGGCGGCTTTCGATCATCGAGTGCAGGCGGTTGCGGCCGGTCTGCGGCCACCATTTCACCAGCTCGTCGATCGAGCGCAGCGCGCGTTCGCGGATGCTGTCGCCCATCTCGCCCATGCCGTCGTCAAGCTTGCGGTCGACGGAGGCAAACCACTGCGGCGTGTTGCGGTAGATGATCGGCGCCTTGGAGCGCCAGGAATGCGGGTAGCTGTGCTTGATCTTGCCGCGCGCCAGCAGGCCGCCGACCTCAACCAGCTTGTCGATGATGGTCTTGTTGGCATCGCCCTCGCCGCCCTTGCGGTTGAGGATGTAGGTGCCGCCAAAGAACGGCAGGTCAGCCCGGAAGCCGCCGTCGTCCATCACGTTGTAGGTGATCATCTGCTCCAGCATGTTCAGATCGCGGTAGAGTTCGAATTCATCCATACCGTGGCTCGGCGCGCAGTGAACAAAGCCGGTGCCTTCGGTGTCGGTCACAAAGGGGGCGGCGCGGAAGTCGCGGATGCCGTCCCATTCACCGTTCGAGCCTTCGGCGCCTGCCAGCGGGTGCTGCAGCGACAGGCTGGACAGTTCGTCAGCCGAGACGCCGCGCAGGCGCTTGTACTGGTCCTCGCCTAGGCGGGCGCGCTTGAACACCTCTGCCGCCAGGTTGTCGGCCAGCAGGAAGCGGTCGCCGGTATTGGCCCAGCATTCCTCCGGGGTGCCGGTCACTTCATAAAGGCCATAGGCAATGTCCGCGCCGTACACCACTGCCTTGTTCGAGGGGATGGTCCAGGGCGTGGTGGTCCAGATCACCACATGGGCGCCTTCCAGGTCCTGTGCCACGATCGCCGAGTCGGCACCGGCAAAATCGGCATCCTCGCCATCGGCGGCCACAAAACCGCCGGCCTCGGCCACCTTGAATTTCACCCAGATGGTGAAGCTTTCCTTGTCGTGGTATTCGACCTCGGCCTCGGCCAGGGCGGTCTTCTCAACCGGCGACCACATCACCGGCTTGGAGCCCTGGTACAGCGTGCCGTTCATCAGGAATTTCATGAACTCATCCGCGATCACCGCCTCGGCGTGGTAGTTCATGGTGAGATACGGATCATCCCAGTTGCCAGTGATGCCCAGCCGCTTGAACTCCTCGCGCTGGATATCGACCCAGCCGTCGGCAAAGGCGCGGCATTCCTGGCGGAATTCCACAACCGGCACCGCATCCTTGTTCTTGCCCTTCTTGCGGTACTGCTCCTCGATCTTCCATTCGATCGGCAGGCCATGGCAGTCCCAGCCCGGCACGTATCGGCTGTCAAAGCCCATCATCTGGTGCGAGCGGACGATCATGTCCTTGATGGTCTTGTTCAGCGCGTGGCCGATGTGCAGGTGGCCGTTCGCATAGGGCGGGCCGTCATGCAGGGTGAAGGGCTTGCGCTCCGCTTCGCTGCCCTTGGCCACGGCGGCCTTCTCGCGCAGTTTGTCATAGACGCCGATCTGCGCCCAGCGCTCCAGCCAGCCGGGCTCGCGCTTGGGCAGGCCCGCGCGCATCGGGAAATCGGTTTTCGGCAGGTTCAGGGTGTCTTTGTAGTCAGGCGTCTGGGGTGTGTCGGCGCACATCGGGGGCGTCCTTTGGATGATCAAGGTCGGAAATTGGGATATTCGGTTCGGCGCGATGGCTCAAGCGCCTTTGCCCGGCGGCTCAATGGTTTCAGAGCGCCGGGGATATAATTCGAATAATGATGGCCGCGAATAGGGACATGAAAGGCCTTATAGGCCGGTGCGGCGGGAGGGTAAAGCGGCAGATGCGCCGCAATTTGGTGCGGGCTGTGCAGCCTGACAATGTCGCATTGTCAGCGCACCAGCCAGACGCCCAAATCCGGACGCGCCAGCATCAGCCAGAGGATTGCCAGCACCGCGGCAAAGGCGGGAATGCCGCAGGCGAACCAGACGGCAAACAGGTGGTGATAACGTGCGGGCAGCGCCTCGCCTGCCTCGGCCGCCGCCCGCGCCAGGTCGCGCAGCCGCAGCTGGATCCACACCACTGGCAGCCAGAACGCCCCGGTCAGCACATAAAGACCCAGCGACAACGCCAGCCAGCCGGCACTCAGCGGCCAGCCCAGCCGCCAGGCCAGCAGCCCGCCGGTGACAGGCTGGGCAATCACTGCCGTGGCGGTGAACAAGAGGTCTGCCAGCACCACGATCCTGGCGGTGTGGGCAATCAGCGCCGCGTCCCGCGTGCGGTGCGCCATCAGCATGAAGAAGGCGATGCCTGCCCCGGTGCCCAGCAAAACGCAGGCACCGATCACATGCAGCCAGCGCAGGATCAGGTCCAGGTCCATATCAGCGCTCCTGCAGCAGTTGATGGGTGATCAGCGCCAGCAGCAGACCCGGCAGCACCTTGACCAGAGGCCCCAGCGGATCCGCCCACATCTGCGGGGTGACCGCAGTGGCCGCGGCCAGGTAGATCAGCGAGACCGCAGCCATCCCTGCGCAGGCACGCGCTGCCCAGGGCCGCCACAGGATTGCCAGCCCCAGGGCGATGTCAGCAAGCGACCAGAAGGCAACGCTGGCTTTCGCAGGCAGGCTGCTCCATCCTGCATCCGTCAGCACTTTCGCCGCCGCGTTCATCTGCCAGAGGCCGATCAGGCCCGAGGCCAGCCAGAACAGGCTCAGCACCGTGACGGCAACCGGCATCAGCAGAGCCATCCGCGCGTCCAGCCGCTGCGCGCGGCCCGCAGACAGCGATTGATAGATGGTGTTCAGCGGCGCCATCCCCTGGCCTGTGGCTGCCCGGTACGGGGCGGGATCGCCGCGCACGCCGCCGCGGATTTCGGCAATCGCCGTCGAGCGCAGGGGCGAGCGCCAGCCAAGGCGGCTCAGCGCATCGGCGCAGGCCCCCACCGGCGGCAGCAGCCAGGCCGGAGCCCGCAGCACCATGCGGGGCGGCGCAAACCCCAGCCACGCCCGGGTCTCTGCCAGCACCACCTCCAGCGTGTGCGGCTGTTCCTCGACCAGATCATAGGTGCCGGGCGGCAGATTTCCCGTCAGCGCCGCCGCCACTGCCGCTGCAAGATCCGCCATCCCGACGCATTGCACCGGTGCCTGCGCCAGCGCCACCGGCTGCACCAGCGGCACCGCCGCCAGCATCCGCAACAGCCTTGTGCCGCCATAGGCGCCCTGCCCGATCACCAGCCCCGGCTTCAGGATCCAGACCGCAGCGCCGGAGGAACGCAAGGCTGCATCGCCGCGTCCCTTGCTCCGCATGAATTCTGTTCCAGCCTCAGGCCCCGCGCCCGCAGCCGACACTTGCACGACCGGAATGCCCCGCTCCGCACAGGCCGCGCCCAGGGCTGCGATGGCCGTGTGGTGCACGGCCTCCAGCTCGCCCGGCGCCATGTCCTGCAGCACGCCTGCGCAGTTCACGACCGCATCGACATCCTGCAGCAGCGGCGCCCAGTTTTCGGGCCGCAACAGCTGAAGCAGATCTCCCTGCACAAACGACACCCCCGGCAGCACCCTTGCCGCCTGCTCAGCGCTACGGCCGAAGCCCGTCACAGCGAAACCCTCGGCCTGCAAGGCCTGGACCACCTCAGCGCCGATAAACCCGTAGGCGCCCAGAACCAGAACCCGCTTAGTGTTCTCCGCCATAAATCAATACCTTTGGCAAATTCCCGGCCCACCATAGCGGCAGGGGCGCCGGGCGCCAGTGGGCCGCATCGCTGCGCTGCGGCAGATGCGCCTGCCCCCTTCCGCTGGCATGGCCTTCGCCTTATCTAGCGGGTGAAAGCAGACCGGAGCATCCGATGAGCGACACAGACACCGCAAACCCGCTGGCGCGGTTCGAGATCAGTGCAGAGGAGATTTCCCGCGTTGTAGCGGTCTTCTACGCCCGCGTGCGCGCGCACGGCGTGCTGGGGCCTGTCTTTGCCGCCCATGTCAGCGACTGGCCGGAGCATGAAGAGAAGATCGCAGGCTTCTGGCGCAATGCGATCCTGCGCGAGCGGAGTTACAGCGGCAATCCGATGCGGGTGCATGTCTCGCGGCCCGACGTGAAGGCAGAGCATTTCCCGCTGTGGCTGGGTCTGTTCCACCAGGTGCTGCGGGCGGAGCTGCCGGAGCGCACGGCGCTGCAATGGGGCGCCCTGGTCGACCGCATCGGCGAGGGTTTCCGCACCGGCGTCGTGGCGATGCGCCAGCCCAAGGACCAGCCACCGAAATTGTTCTGAGCGCCGCCTATTTTTCCTTTGAAAACAGACCCGTCAGCGCCCGCTGCACCACCTTTCGGGTGCTGGGCCGGTGCTGCGGCGAGAAGGGCATCGGGCGGCAGACCTCCATCGCGGCGATGCCGACGCGTGCTGACAGCGCGCCGTTGACCAGCCCCTCGCCAAAGCGGCGGGAGAGTTTTGACAGCACGGAGCCGCCCAGCACCGGCTCAAGCAGATCATCGCCCGCGGCCACCGCGCCGGTGGCGGCCAGATGTGCCAGCACCGCGCGGGTCAGCCGCCAGGAGCTGAAGAAACCGGGGCGGCCGCCATAGATCCCGGCCACGCGGCGGATCATGCGCAGCGAAGACACCAGCGCCGTCAGTATATCCGCCAGCGCCATCGGCACCAGCGCGGTCACTGTTGCGACCTGCCGGGCGGCGGCCTCCACCTCGCGCAGGGCCAGCGCGTCCAGCGGCACCAGGAGCTCTTCCTCTGCCAGCAGCAGCAAGGCGTCGCCGTCCATGATGTCCGCCTGGCGCTCCGCCAGCCGGGCCTGGTGCCAGCTCAGATCCACGCGCCCCTTGTAAGAGGCCTCCAGCCGGGCGGTGAAAGCGCGGGCCGAGGTAAGATCCGCAACCTCTGCCGCCTGATGCCTCAGGGCATCGACGCGGCGCAGCCGCGACAGCGCAGCCAGCTCGCGCAAGCCCATCGCCAGCGCCAGCAGCAGCAGAAGGGCCAGCCCGGCGCTGACGGCCCAGCCGAGCACCGGCACCCGGGCGATCAAGCCGGCGGCAAAGTCCCAGGCCGCGACCGAGGCGATGGCGCCAACCACCGCAATCAGCAGCGCCCAGAACCAGCGCGCCAGCCGCGACGGCCTGCGGGCGGCAATGCGGGCGGCCTGCTCCATTGCAGCCGGCGGGGCCGCCAGCATAGCCGGATCAGGGACCGGCAGCGCCTCCGCGACGGAGGGCGCCTCGGCCTCCTCCTCCAGATCAAACAGGACCGGTTTGTTGCTCATGCAGCGGCCTCCCGTGCTGCGCGCCATTCATAGGCGATGTCGGGCAGGCCTTCCTCGTTGTTCGTGCCGTCGCCGCGGCCGGTCTCGGAGAATCCTTCGCGCTGGTAGAACTTTTGCGCCCGTTCATTGGCCGTGAAAGTCCGCAAGATGAGCCGCGGCGCAGCCGCCTTGGCCGCATCCAGCAGCATCCTGCCTGCGCCCTGGCCGCAGGCACCGGGAGCAAGGTAGAGCGAGCAGACCTCCTCTTCCTTGCGGGCCAGAAACCCGAGGATCTGCCCGTCCCGTTCCGCCACAGTCACCCAGCCGCGATCAATCATGACGCCGCAGAAGAAGATCACTTCGGCGGAGGAATAGAGCTTGGGCATCCAAGCGGTATCCTGTTGAAACCGGTAGAGAATATCCCCAACCGTTCCGGCATCCAAAGGCGTGGCAGGGCGCAGGGACAGGGTCACAGGGCATCTCCGATCAGGAAGTCTGCGGCGCGGTCCAGGCGGATGTGCGGCGGGCCGCTGCCGTGTTTCAGGGTAAGCGGCGCGGGCGCAAAGGCCATCGCCTGATAGTCGCCCTCCAGCCAGCGTTCAGCTCCCTGCCGCGCAGGGGTCAGCAGCTGGGCTGGGTCCTCGGGCAGCGCGCCGGGGTAAAAGGCCGCCTGTTTGCCGGTCTCCAGCAGAGTGCCGCGCACGCAGGGCAGCTCGGTCCCGTTGTGGGAACGCATCTCCTCGGTGGTGGTGCGCAGCGAAGCCATAGCCAGCGCCGCGGTCTCTGCGCCGGCAAAGCGGGCGCGGTCCTGCGCCTCGCGGGTCAGGGCCTCGATGACGGCGGTCATCTGCGGGTGCTGGGCGTGGTGCAGGTGGTCGGCCTTGGTCGCGGCAAAGAGAATCTTCTCCACCCGCTTTCCGCCCAGGAGCCGGGTCAGGAAATGGTTGCGGCCCGGTTTGAAGGCGCTGAGGATATCGGTCATCGCATGGCGCAGGTCCTCTACCGCCTGCGGGCCGGAATGGATTGCCGAGAGCGCATCCACCAGCACCACCTGGCGGTCGATGCGGGCGAAGTGGTCGCGGAAGAAGGGTTTGACGACCTTGGATTTATAGGCCTCGTAGCGCCGATCCATTTCGCGCCACAGGCTGCCCCGCGGGGCGCTGCCGTCCTGCGGCAGGGGGGCGAAGGTCAGCACCGGCGAGCCTTCCAGATCGCCGGGCAGCAGGAAGCGCCCCGGGGTGCAATCATAGAACCCCGCCGCGCGGGCGGAGGCCAAGTAGTCCGTGAAGGCGGCGGCAAGCGCTTGGGCTTGCGGTTCGTCATGTGTCCCTGCGGGGACAACCTTGGATTGTTCAGCCAAAAATCGGGCCGCCTGCGGGCGGGTGGCTATCCGGGCAAGCACATCGGCAGACCACTCGGCGTAGGTTTTGTCCAGCAAGGCCAGATCCAGCAGCCACTCGCCCGGGTAGTCGACAATATCCAGGTGCAGCGTGCGCGACCCCTGAAGGCCTGCCAGCAGGCCGGCGGGCCGCACCTTCAGGCTGAGACGCAGCTCTGACACCGCCCTTGTGCTGTCCGGCCAATGGGGTGACGGCCCAGTCAGCGCCGCGAGGTGGTTTTCATAGTCGAACCGCGGCACGGTGTCGTCGGGCTGGGGCTGCAGGAAGGCGGCCTCGATCCGTCCTTCGCGCGCGGCGTTCAGCTGCAGCATCCGGCCCCGGTCCATCAGGTTGGCGACAAGGGAGGTGATGAACACAGTCTTGCCGGAGCGTGCGAGCCCGGTGACGCCCAGCCGCAAGGGCCGGTCGAACAGCGCCGAGGAGAGTCCGCTGGCGGCGCTCTCCACCCCGCTTATCACCCCGTCTGCAAGGGAGGTTATCACCAAGGCCCTGATCCTGCTCTGTTCTTGCTGCTGACAAGATAGGCAGCATGCCGCCGGGATACCAGCCGCAGCCGCGGCAAGCGCTTGCGTTCATAACATGCTGGTGCCGGTGATCCACAACCTCGGCCGTCCGCAACGGAGCATCTCCGCACGCGGGACTTGCCCCGGCCCGGCCCTGTTGCTAGTTGCCCGGCCATGCCGCGTTTTGCTTTGAAAGTCGAATACCACGGGAAGCCTTTTGCCGGCTGGCAAAGGCAGAAGGACCTGCCGTCCGTGCAGAGTGCGATCGAGGCTGCGCTGGCGCGGCTGGAGCCGGGGGAGCACACCATTGCCGCCGCCGGGCGCACGGATACCGGTGTGCATGCGCTGGGACAGGTGGCGCATTGCGACCTGGCCAAGGAGTGGGACCCGTTCCGCCTGTCGGAGGCGCTGAACTACCACCTGAAGCCCGATCCGGTGGCCATCGTGGACTGCGCGCGGGTCGCGGACAACTGGCACGCCCGGTTCTCAGCCGTGGAGCGGCAGTATCTGTTCCGCATCCTGATCCGCCGCGCACCGGCCACCCATGACGCGGGGCAGGTCTGGCAGCTGAGCCATGATCTGGATGCAGACGCCATGCAGGAGGCCGCCAACTATCTGATCGGCAACCATGATTTCACCACCTTCCGCTCTTCGATCTGCCAGGCGGCCAGCCCGGTCAAGACGCTGGACGAGCTGACGGTGGAGCGGGTGCAGGGCTTCTCCGGACCGGAAATCCATTTCCACGTCCGCGCCCGCAGCTTCCTGCACAATCAGGTGCGCAGCTTTGTCGGCACGCTGGAGCGGGTCGGCGCCGGGGCCTGGGAACCTGCCGATGTGAAAGCCGCGCTGGAGGCCTGCGACCGGGCGGCCTGCGGTCCGGTCTGCCCGGGCCATGGCCTTTATCTGGCGCGTGTAGGCTATCCGGACGATCCGTTCGTCTGAGCCCGGAATTCAGGGGAGGGGGTTGGCATCGGTACACCCCCTGTGCACCCCCTGTGCACCGGGCGGCTGCCACACCCCTGCCATTCTATCGCCACACCCTTCCATCACACTTACGCAGGACCTGACGAACCGGCAGCTTCCCTGCGGCGGCACCGCGCGCCGCGGGCTGCCCAATAACACGAGGCAGAGACCCCGCATGCCAGCCACGACCAAACCGCCCCTTCTGGCCGTCCTGATCGACGCCGACAATATCTCCGCCAAATACGCCGAGGCGATGTTCGAGGAAATCGCCTCCCTCGGCGAGGCCAGCATCCGCCGCATTTATGGCGATTTCGCCGGCGGCGGGCCGCAGGGCTGGAACAAGGAGAAGCTGGCGGCGCTGGCGATTGTCCCGCATCAGCAGTTTGCCAATACCACCGGCAAGAACGCCTCTGATATCGCGCTGGTGATCGACGCGATGGACATCCTGCATTCGGGCCGCTTCGACGGCTTTGTGCTGATTTCCTCGGACAGCGATTTCACCCGGCTGGCCAGCCGCATCCGCGAACAGGGGGTGGATGTGTTCGGCATGGGCATGCGCAAGACGCCGGCCGCATTCGTGCAGGCCTGCAAGCGGTTCATCTATGTGGAGAACCTGCTGGAGGAGCCGGCAAAGACCAAGCCGAAACCCAAGAAGGAAGAGAGCAACGGCAATGCGCCGGCGGAGCTGGCGGACCCGACCAAACTGGTGGTGCGGGCAATGGATGCGATCGGCCAGGAGGACGAATGGTTCACCCTGGGCCAGATCGGCCAGTATATCACCGCGGCGTTTCCGGATTTCGACACCCGCAGCTATGGCAAGCGCAAGCTGAGTGAGCTGATTGCCACGCTGAAACTGTTTGAGACCAAGCGCGGCGAGGGCAACCAGATCCTGGTGCGCCGCCTGGACTGACCCTGGGCTGCAGCCAGGGCAGAAACCGGCTTCCTCTTTGGCGCAAACCGTGGCTTAGTCCGGCAAAAGGGACGCGGCGACGGGAGGAGCGCGCATGGCAATGCTGATCAGCATCGGCCACGACGGCTGGTACACCGAGGAACAGATGGCGGAACAGCTGCGGGCGATGGCGCCCGGCGCAGATATCCGGCCCGTCTCAGACCCCGGCAATCTGGAAGACATTACCGTGCTGGCGGTTTCCGCGCTGAAGGGTGATCTGCCTGAACAGCTGCCGAACCTGCAACTGGTGCAGAAACTGGGCGCCGGGGTGGATACCATCGTGGCGCACCCCAGCCTGGCACCGCATGTGCGGGTGGCCCGGCTGAGACCGCTGGAGCCTGCGCATGAGATTGCGGAGTACTGCCTGGCCTATGTGCTGCGCGGCCAGCGCAACATGGCGGCGCACGCGGCCTCGCAGTCCCGCAGCGCCTGGGAGCCGCTGGCGCCGGGACGACCGGCGGAAACCACCGTCGGCGTGCTGGGGCTGGGCCATATCGGCGGCATGACCGCGCAGCTGCTGCGGGACATGCGGTTCCGGGTGCTGGGCTGGAGCCGCTCGCCCAAGGAGATCAAAGGCGTCGACTGCCGCAACGGCGAAGCGGCGCTGCACCAGATGCTGGGCGAATGCGATTACGTCTGTTCGATTCTGCCCTCCACCCCCGCCACCCGCGGGCTGATGAATGCGGAAACGCTGGCGGCGATGAAGCCGGGCGCCACGCTGATCAATGCGGGCCGCGGCGATCTGGTGGATGAACCGGCGCTGCTGGCAGCGCTGGGCAAGGGCACGCCCGGCCATGCGGTGCTGGATGTGGTGAGCCGGGAGCCGCTGCCCGCGGACAACCCGCTGTGGGCGCACCCGCAAGTCACCATCACCCCGCATGTCTCCGGCTGGCATCTGGGCGACGCGCTGAAGGACGTGGTGGAGAACCTGCGGCGGCTGGAAGCGGACGAAGAGCTGCTGCACGAAGTGGACCGTGAGCGGGGGTATTGAGCGCCGACCGGACGGCTATGACCGGTAGTCCGGGTTTTCATAGTCGAACCGGCAGCCCGCGGACCATGCGTTGCGGTCGTTGCCCTCGTTCGGATAGCCGCCCGCATCGCGCAGCATTGCGGCCAGGTGCATCAGGTTCCAGGTCATGATCGTGGTGTTTCGCTGGGTGAACTCGTTTTCGAAACCGGCGGGCTTGCCCTCCACCTCGTCGCCATAGGACGGCCCCGGACCGGCCTCGCCGATCCAGCCGCAATCGGCCTGCGGCGGGATGGTGAAGCCCAGATGGCTGAGCGCATAGCAGATCGTCATCGCAGTGTGCTTGATGCCGTCCTCATTGCCGGTGATGACCGTGCCACCGGTCTTGCCGTAATAGATCGACTGGCCCTTGTCGTTCAGTTCACCGCTCATCCCGTACAGGCGCTCGATCAGGATGCGGCAGACTGAACTTTCCTCGCCCAGCCAAAGCGGGGTGCCGATCACCAGGATCTGTGCCGCCTTCACCTTTTCCCAGATCGCAGGCCAGTCGTCGCGGTCCCAGCCCTGTTCCGTCATGTCCGGGTAGACGCCCGGCGGCACCTGGTGGTCGAGCATATGCAGATGCTCCGCCTTGACGCCGTTCTTGTCCATGATGGCGGAGGATGCCTCCATCAGCAGGCGGGTGTGGCTTTTGCTGCCGTCCTTTTTCAGCGATGTGTTGATGAAAAGGGCCTTGAGCCCCGAAAATCCGGTCATGGCGCGCCTCCTGCTGAGCGCGGGCGTTTGGCGATGACCGGATGGTAGCCCGCACCCGGCGGGTGCATAGGGCATTGGCGGGATCGTGATCGCCGCAGTGCTGGGCCTGCCGCAAGAGCCGCGGCAGGCGGGAAATATCAGCCGATGAAGTCCTTGTAGCCGGCCTCATCCATGTAGTCGTCCATCGGCGACAGGTCCGACGGTTTGATTTTGAAGAACCAGGCGTCGCCCTCGGCGTCCTCGTTCACCTTGCCGGGGTCGTCGGCCAGCGCCTCGTTCACCTCGACGATCTCGCCGTCCAGCGGGGCCAGGATGTCAGAGGCCGCCTTGACCGATTCAATCACCACGATCTCGTCATCCTTGGAGACCTCGGTGCCCGGCTCGGGCAGTTCGACATAGACCACCTCGCCCAGCTGCTCAGCCGCGTGGGCGGTGATGCCGACGGTGATCAGGTCGCCCTCGGGCAGCAGCCACTCGTGTTCCTCAGTGTATTTCATGGGGGTGTTTTCCTTCGAAGAGGCGTCGGGTTTCAATGTCTCAGGCCGCCGGAAATGGCGCCGCGGATGGCAAGGGGCAGCCCCTCGCATACGCGGGTATACGGTATCAACGGGCGGGGCTGGCGATCAAGACGGCAATCCCGGATCGGATAGGTTTTTTTGAGCATCGCGCGGCTGCCCCGCGGGAGTTCAGAACAGGTTGAAATACTCCGCCTGCTCCCATTCGCTGACGGTATCCAGGTAGCGTTCCCATTCGAAGGTCTTGAGCTGCAGCAGGTAATCGGCGGTCTCCGCGCCCAGCGCTTCGCGGCAGAGGGCTGAGCCTGCAAAGCCCTCCAGCGCCTGGCCGAGGGAGCGCGGCAGGCGCGCGGCGTCTTCGCTGTAGGGCGACAGGGTGGGTTTCGGCGCCTCCAGCCCCTCCCTGATCCCGGCGGCGCCTGCGATGATCTGGGCGGCGAGCGCGTAATAGGGGTTGGCGGAGCTGTCGGGGGCACGGTTTTCGATCCGGCTGGCGGGGTCGCCGGGATGCATCAGCGCGCGCAGCATGGCGCCGCGGTTGTCCTCGCCCCAGCCGATGCGGTTCGGGGCCAGCTGGAACGGCAGGTAGCGTTTGTAGCTGTTCACCGTAGGCGCGATCAGCAGGGAGGTTTCGGACGCGTACTTCAAGAGGCCGGCCATCCAGGCGCTGGCAGGCGGGGTCAGCATCCCGGCGGTTTCCGGCATGAACAGGTTGCGGCCCGTCGCCAGGTCCTGCAGCGACTGATGGACGTGCCAGCCGTTGGCCATGGCGTTATCGAGCCGCGGCTTGGCCATGAAGCTGGCGTGCAGGCCGTTCCTTGCGCAGACCTCCTTGACCATGGTGCGGAACATCACCATCGCGTCGGCCTGGGCCATGGCGCCGTCGGGGGCAAAGGTGAACTCGACCTGGCTGGGGCCCATCTCGATTTCCACCGACCGCACCGGCAGGCCGAGTTTCTGGGCATTGCGGCGCAACAGGTCGAGAATGCCCTCAACCTCGCCATAGCGGGTTTCGGTGAGGTACTGGTAGCCCTGGGTCAGGTTGCGGGTCTGCACCGGGGCACCCGGCCGGGTGGCCTGGGCGTGGGCGGCGGGCTTGTCCGCCAGCTCAAACAGGTGAAACTCCACCTCCAGCCCGAAGGTGGCGGCCATGCCCTGCGCCGCCAGCATTTCCACCTGCTGCTGCAGCACAGCGCAGGGGGCAAAGGGGATGGGCCGGCCGTCCGGGTAGACCGGCGTGCAGAAGATCCAGGCGGAATGGCCGGACCAGGGCAGCGCGCGCCAGGTCTCCGGGCGCGGCACCAGCAGCACGTCGCCCGCCCCCTGCATCGGGCCGGTCAGACCCGTGCCGTCCTCCCACACCGGAAAGGCGGTGCGGTGCGAGGTGTCCTTGAGCAGCAGGGTTGCGGGCACGTTTAGGCCGCGGTCGAAGACGGAGGCAAAGGCTTCCGCCATCACCGTTTTGCCGCGCAACAGCCCATGCTGGTCCGGGAACAGCACCCGCACCGTTTCGATCCCGTCGAACTGCGCGCGGGAGGTGATCTCCGCTGCCTTGCGGCAGTCCTCGGGTGTCAGCAGCCCCAAGCGGGCTAGTTTGCCGGATGTGAAATCTTCTGCCATGGGCGGCCTCGTCGTGCGGAGTTGATTGAAATTGCACCGGAAATGCCCCGCCGTCCAGCCGGCGGAGTTTTTTGCCGCAACCCCTTGCGTATTCTGGATATTGCGGTGCCTTTGCGACTTGACAGCGTTCGCAAAGCGAACATTGTAGCCAGCATTCGCACAAAGCGGCTGCTGGCAGCGGCGTTTTCAGGATCAGGACGGGGCGGCTTCGGCATGACAACGGCAGAACAGGACAGGAATATTTCGTCGAGCTTTGCCAAGGGGCTGGCGGTTCTGGCGGTGTTTGATGCGGAAACCCCCAGCATGACCCTGGCCGAGATCGCCCGGCGCACCGGCCAGGACCGGGCCACCGCCCGCAGGGGCGCGCTCACATTGGTGCAGGCAGGCTATCTGCGTCAGGACGGGCGGATGCTGTCCTTGACCCCGCGGGTGCTGGCACTGGCGGGCGGGTTCCTGCAGGCCAACCAGTTCGGCCGCCGGGTGCAGCCGGTGCTGAACCGCCATGCCCGGCAGATGCAGATCGAGGTGACGCTGGCGATGCTGGACCAGGGCCGGGTTCTGCTGCTGGCGCAATCCACCGTCGACCACGGCCATATCACCTATGGCTTCACCGCCGGCTCCCGCATTCCGCTGGCGCACACCAGCCTGGGACGGATGCTGCTGGCCGGGCTGCCGGAGGAAAAGGCGGCAGCGGTGCTGGCAGAAGCGGAAATCCCGCACCACACCAGCCAGTCGCTGACCGATCCCGCCGCCATTCTGGAGCGCGTCACGGAGGCGCGGGAGCAGGGCTATTGCCTGACGGACAGCGAGTTCGAGGCCGGGATCACCGGCTATGCGGTGCCGGTGTCGCGGCCCGGCCAGACGCCGATCGTGGCGGGCTGCTCCGCGCCGCGGGGGTCGCAGCCGGAGGCGGATGCCGAGCGGCTGCTGCGCGGCCTGCAGCTGTGCGCGGCAGAGCTGCGCCAGGCGGAAGCGGTGGACCACCTCTGACGCACCGGGCCGGAATCCCGTCCTTGCAAAGCCCCGGCCCTGCGCTAGGCTGAGGCCAGTGATTTCCGCAGGAGCATTTCGATGATGAAACAGACTGCATTGGCGGCAGCCCTTTGCGCCGCGCTGGCCCCGGCTGCCGGGGCCAAGGGTGTGGAAGGCAAGCAAGTTACTGTGCTGGGCCGCGACTGGGTGGTGGCGCCGGTGGAGGACGCCCCGGGCCGCTACAGCGCCACCCGGATGAACCGGGAGCACCTGGCCTTCCGCCCGCCCGCGGTGCTGACGGCGCGCCAAGCGGTCCGCGCCATCCGCACGGCCACCGGCTGCAGCGTCAATCTGGACACAATGGTGCGCAATATCACCGGCACCTATTACGCGCAGGTCATCTGCCGCAAATAGGAACAGCTTTGGCGGATCCGCGGTTTTGACGCATTAATCTGAAACATCCTCTTGGAAAATGTGATCATTTTCCCGGCAGCGGCGGATTGAGCGGCACCGGCGCGCCTGCCATAGATTGCGCATGAAACTTGCTATCAACGGATTCGGCCGCATCGGCCGCGCCATCCTGCGCCAGATTCTGACCACACCGCGCGGCGACGGCATCGAGGTGGTGCGGATCAACGATATCGCGCCCTTGGACATGGCCGCCTATCTGTTCCAGTACGACAGCACCTTCGGCCCCTTCGCGCATCCGGTCGAGCATGGCAATGATGCGCTGCAGGTGATGGGGCGCAGCATTCCGGTCAGCCATGAGCCCGACCTGACCAAGGTGGACCTGTCGGGTGTCGATCTGGTGCTGGAATGCACCGGCATCGCCCGCACTTCGGATGTGGCAGAGCGCGGGCTGAAGGCGGGGGCCGCCAAGGTGCTGATCTCCGGCCCCTCCCCCGCGGCTGAGCTGACCATGGTGCTGGGCGCCAACGAGGAAGGTTTGGGGGATACCCGGATTGTCTCCAACGCCTCCTGCACCACCAATGCGCTGACGCCGCTGGTCAAGCTGCTGGACCAGATCGCCGGCATCGACACCGCGCACATGACGACGATCCATTGCTACACCAACTCGCAGCCGATGGTGGATGCGCCGCGGGGCGATTTCGCCCGCTCGCGCGGCGGCGCGCAGTCGATGGTGCCGACCACCACTTCTGCCATGCATCTGATCGACGAGGTGCTGCCGCATCTGAAGGGCCGCGTCAGCGGCGCCGCGGTGCGGGTGCCGACCGCGAGCGTTTCGGCGGTGGACCTGGTGGCGCATCTGAAAACCCCGATGAGCGAGGCGGACTTCACTGCCGCCCTGCGCGAAGGGGTGGCGGCCTCCAGGGTGATTGGCTGGACCGATATGCCGCTGGTCTCCTCCGACCTGCGCGCGCGGACGGAATCGCTGGTGATTGCCGGACCGGAAACCCGCATGGCCGGCGAGCAGCAGGTGCGGGTGTTCGGCTGGTACGACAATGAATGGGGCTTTTCCGCCCGGATGCTGGATGTGGCGCGGCTGATGGCGGGGTAAGCCCTGCAACTGACCGCTGTCCTCCCTGCAAGACCCGCCGCCGGCGGGCCCAGGGTCAGGACCCTGTCTATTCCTGCGGATGCCGCCCCTGGGCCGCCAAGCGCAGCCAGCGGAAGATCAGTGTCAGCGCCAGCATGCAGACCGCGAGGCCGATCAGGTCGCCCGCGGCATAAACCGCCATCACCGGCAGCTGATCGCCAGGAAAGATCAGGCCCGAAAACACAACCGACTGCCCCGCCGAATTGATCAGGGAGGCCAGCGCGCCGACCGCCAGCAGGCTGGTCCAGGCAACCCGCCGCGATTGGCCGGCATACAGTTTCCTGCCGAACAGCCCGGCAATTTCAAAGGCCGCAAAGGCCGAAAACGCGCCGACGGCGATGGATTCCAGCAGCACCGGCTCCATCAGTTGGCGCACATTGGCGTCGGTGAACATCAGCTCTGACAGGAAGGCGCCCGCAGCCAGCGGCAGCACCGCGCGCCAGCCCAGCAGCCAGACAGCCAGCACCCGCACCCCGTGCGGCAGATAGACAAGGCTGGCAAAGACCGTCACCTCCGGCAGGAACATCCCCTGCACAGGCGTAACCACCCAGGCGGTCAGCCCGTGGCAGATGACATAAACAGCGGTAATTACCGCAAAACTCTGGAAATCAGCCAGACGCTGCAAAACTCGTATCATGATGCCCGTTTAGACAGCATATTCAAAACCTGCAATCAGATGATTGCGCGGCCGGGCACCGTCATTTTGCCGCAGGATCGAAACTCACCACATAGTGTTTGGCTTTGCTGCCCCCGGCCCGTTTGATCAGCCCCAGTTCCAGCAGCGATTTCAGGGTGCGGTGGAAGGTGGCCTGGGCCAGCCCCTTGACCAGCCGGTGATTGCGGATCTGTTCGGACTGCACCGGCTCCCCCGGTGTTTCGGTAAGTGCGTTGGCAGCCAGCAAAACATCCCGCTCAGACCGGCTCAGCCGGTCCAGGCCAAGATCACGCTCCATCTGGTGAAGCATGTCGCGAAGTTCGAATATTGGTTTCAACCGGTCCAAAACCGCTCTCCCGGATCCTCAATACCTGCACCCCGGTCCGTCCCGGGTGAAATGATACCACGCAACTTTATCAAACTGACAATTATATGGACAGTAAAATCATGCGTGGTATCATTCCAGTCAGGCTGGCTGCTTTGTGAGTGGTGGCTGCGCCTGACGTTGCTCTTGTTCTTTGTTAAACAGTAACAGCTCCGGCGGGTTTGCCCGCTGGAGCTGAATTAATCTAGCACATATCCCCTTCAGCTTTCCAATGCTCATTGCCTGCGGGCCGGCAGGGCGGGCTCGTGCGCGGCAATCCGCCGCTGCGCCAGACCGGCGGATTGCCGCCGCTTTGCCGGTTCCATCCTGCAATTTCCCCGTGCTAGGCTCATCCCCAAGCGCCTGCGCCCTGCCGGGTTCAGGCGGATTTTTTACGCCCGCTGCCGGAGCAGACATGCATTTTCCCTTCCGCCCCCGCCACTTGGCGTGCGCCCTTGCTTTCAGCCTCATTCCCCTGCTTCCGCCTGCCGGCCTGGCGGCGGACACGACGCTGGCAGCGCCTGGTGCTGACGCCGGGCTGGCGGACCGGCTGCGCGGCGCCTCGGCCTCAATTGCGGCCAGCGGCGAGACCAACGTGCAGGAACTGCTGGCGGCGGCGCTGTCGGATTACCGGACGCTGGTGCAGGTGCTTTATGATGCAGGGCATTTCTCGCCGGTGGTGAACATCCGTCTGGACGGGCGCGAGGCGGCGCTGATCCAGCCTCTGAACCCGCCGAAAAGCGTCCAGAAAGTCGAGATTACCGTAAAAGCCGGCCCGCAGTTTGCCTTTGGCAGGGCTGAACTGGCGCCATTCCCGCAGAACAGCGATGTCGGGATCCCCGAAGGGTTTGCCCCCGGCAAACCGGCCGGCACCGGCGTGATCCGTGATGCCGCCATTGCGGGCGTCCGCGCCTGGCGCCGCAGCGGCCATGCCAAAGCCGAGGTGGCGGACCAGAACATCACCGCCAACCACCTGCAAGCGCGGCTGGACGCTGAGCTGCGCCTGGCGCCAGGGCCGAGGCTGCGGTTCGGACAGATGCGGATCACCGGCGACAGCAATGTGCGCGAGGAGGCCATCCGCCGCATCGCGGGCTTCCCGGCCGGGGAGGAGTTCCATCCCGACCTGATCGCCAAATCCGCCACCCGGCTGCGCCGCACCGGCACGTTCTCCAGCGTGGTCCTGCGCGAGGCGGAGCAGCCGAACCCGGACGGCACCCTGGATTTCGTGGCGCAGGTGGAGGACCTGCCGCCGCGCCGCCTGACCTTCGGCGCCGAGGTCAGCTCTTCCGACGGGCTGGAGCTGTCGGGCAGCTGGATGCACCGCAACCTGTTCGGCAACGCCGAGAAACTGCGGATCGAAGCGCGCATCAGCGGCATCGGCAGCAGCAACGACATCGACGGGCGCGTCGCAGTGCGGCTGGACCGGCCTGCAAAGCTGGGGCCTGACGATATGATCTTTTACCTGGCCGAGGCAGAACGGCTGGACGAAGAGCATTACGCTGCCACCCGCATGTTTGGCGCCATCGGCGCGCGGCGGACGTTTTCGGATACATTCTTTGCCGAGGCGGCCCTGGGCGTGTCCTCGATCCTGGCCGAGGACGTGTTCGGCAAGCGCCGCTTCAAATACGTGGCAGGCCGCATCCGCGCCGAATATGACGCCCGCGACAGCCGCGTGAACCCCACCACCGGCTACTTTCTGCAGGGCGCCGCCACACCGTTCATCGGCTTTGACGGCAGCAAGTCCGGCCTGCAGATGAAGGGGGACGCGCGCGCCTATTACGGGCTGGGCGCGGAGGACCGGATCGTGCTGGCGGGCCGTGTGCAGCTGGGTTCTGTGGTGGGGCCGTCTCTTAGCGAAATCTCCCCCACCCTCTTGTTCTTCTCCGGCGGCGCGGGCACCGTGCGCGGGCACGAGTATCAGTCGCTGGGGGTGCCGGCAGGCGGCGGCACCGCGGGCGGTCGCAGCTTTGCGGCGCTGTCCGCCGAGGTTAGGGGCAAGGTCACCGACAAGATTTCCCTGGTGGGCTTTTACGACCTCGGCTTTGTCGATGCGGACAGCTTTGTTTCCGGCTCCTCCGCGCGCCATTCGGGCGCCGGCCTCGGCCTGCGCTATGATGTGGCGGGCATCGGCCCGATCCGGCTCGACCTTGCCTATCCGGTGGACGGCGGCAGCGAGGACGGGCTGCAATTCTATATCGGGATAGGACAGGCGTTTTGAAACAGGTTCTTGGCTATACGCTCGCTCTGGGCCTGACGGTCCTGCCGGCCGCGGCGCAGGAGACCACCGAGGAAGACGCCGGCGGGCTGCTGGTTGATTTCCTGGAGGACACCCTGTCCGGCGACAGCCGCTATATCAGTGTGTCGGGGCTGGAGGGCGCATTCTCCTCTGAGGCCAAGATCAGGAAGATCACCGTGGCCGACGAGAATGGCATCTGGCTGACCGTCGAGGGTGCGGTGCTGGACTGGAACCGGCTGGAGCTGCTGCGCGGGCGGTTCTCGGTCAATGAGCTGTCGGCGGAACGCATAGCGGTGGAACGCGCACCCGAACCGCTGCCGCCGGACCCGGAGCTGCCGGAGGCCGAGACCACGCCTTTTGCGCTGCCCGAACTGCCGGTAGCAATCGAGCTGGGCCAGATCAAGGCCGCCCGGATCGAGCTCGGCGAAGGGCTCACGGGCGCCGCGGCCAGCCTGCGGGTCGACGGCGCGCTGAAGCTTGCGGACGGCGCGTTGGACACCAGGCTGGAGGCAGCGCGGCTGGACAAGCCCGGCGACCATCTGCGGCTGGAAGCCCGCTATGCCAATGAAACCCAGCAGATCACTCTGGATCTGTCGGCCGATGAGGCGGCGGGCGGGCTGATCTCGCGCGGGCTGGACCTGCCCGGCAACCCCGGCCTGCAGCTGACCGCCAAGGGCAGCGGCCCGGTCACGGATTTCGCCGCCGACATCACCTTCAGCACCAATGGCACCGAACGCCTTGGCGGCCAGGTGGTGCTGGCGGCCCGCCCCCTGCCCCATGATGCCGCCCCCGAGACACCGCGCGACATTGCGTTCTCCGCCGACCTGGGCGGCAATATTGATGTGCTGCTGCCACCGGTGCACCGCCCGTTCTTCGGCCCCGGCCTGCGCCTGAACGTGAAGGGGCTGCGCGAAGGCAGCGGCGCGATGACGCTGGACACGCTGGTCTTGCGCACCAATGCGCTGCGGATCACCGGCGCCGCGGCGCTGGATGCGGGCGGCAAGCTGGCCACCGCCAACCTGAAAACCGCAATCACCCCGCCAGCAGGCCAGGCAGCGGTCACCCTGCCCGTCGGCGGCGGCCAGACCACGCTCGCCAAGGCGGACCTGCAGCTGCAAAAGACCCTCGAAGGCCGATGGGTGCTGGACGGGGTTCTGAACCAGCTGAGCCACCCCGGCGCGCTGGTGGACACCGCCGAAATCACGGGCCGCGGCACGTTGGACCAGAGCAGCGGCTTTGCGCTGGAGGGCCGGCTGACGGCCGGCCTCAGCGGTTTCCAGCCCCGCGACCCGGCGCTGGCCAAGGCCACCGGCAACGAGATCCGCTTTGAAGGCACCCTCAGCACCGATGGGCCCGGCGCGCTGCACATCACGGACATGGAGCTGCGCGGCAGCGACTATCAGGCCGCGGGCGATGTGGCCTTTGACGGGCTGGAAGAGGGCCTGAAGGTCAGCGGCGATCTGACGGCTGAGGCAGAGGATCTGGGCCGCTTTTCCGGTCTGGCGGGGCGTCCGCTGGGCGGTGGCGTGCAGGCAGCAGTCAAAGGGTCCTTCACCCCGCTGACCAGCGGGTTCGACACTGATCTGTCGCTGCAGGCGCAGGACCTGTCGGCGGGCATTGCCAAGGCGGATGAGCTGCTGGCAGGCACCACCACGCTGGCGCTGAAGGCCGCGCGCGATGAAAACGGCATTGCCATTGACCAATTCAACCTGACCGGCAGCGCGCTGGAGGCCACGGCCAAGGGCACGCTGAACAACCAGGCCGGGCAGCTGGATATCACCGCCCGTCTGAACCGGCTGGAAATGCTGGTGCCGCAGGCGCCCGGCACACTGGAGCTGGCCACCACCCTCAGCCGGACAGGCGACACGTTCAGCGGCCTGGCCGAGCTGAAGGGGCCGCACACCTCCAGCGCCAAGCTGGACGGGTCGGTGACGCTTGCGGGGGACGCCGATTTCACCTTTGCCGCGGCCTGGAACGAGCTGGAACGCTTTGTGCCGCAGCTGGCCGGCAGGCTGAGCGCCGAGGGCACCGCAGAGCGGCGCAGCGGCGAATGGCAGGCCAACATCGAGGCGGCCGGGCCTGCCGGAATTGCAGTGAAGACCGAGGCCCGTTTCACGGAAAGCAACGGCAGCACCGATCTGAAGTTCGACGCAGTGATGGCGGAGCTGCAGAGGCTGGTGCCTGACCTGCCCGGTCGGCTTGCCGCGACCGGCACCGCAACCCGGCGCGACGGCACCTGGACCGTGGACAGCACCGCCAGCGGCCCGGCGGGCATCGACAGCCGCATCGAAGGCAGCTGGAACGAGGCCAAGGGCACCGCCGATGTGACCGCCAGGGGCACCCTGCGTCTGGAGGGGCTCAATCCGTTCATTTCGCCCAACCTCATGCAAGGGGCTGCGAATTTCGACATGGCCCTGCGCGGCGTTCCAGCGCTGGACGGGGTCAGCGGCACCATCTCCGTGCCAAGTGCCTCCATTGCCATCCCGGCGGCGGCGCAGCGGGTGGATGATATCAACGCGACAGTCTCCATCACCAGTTCCAGCGCACAGGTGCAGCTCTCGGCCCGCCCGCGCGACGGCGGCACGGTACGGATCAGCGGCCCGGTGGGGCTGCTGCCACCGTTCAACGGCGACCTGCAGATCGCCATCGGCGATGTGGTGGTCACCGACCACCTGTCCTATGAAACCCTGCTGAACGGCAGCCTGGCGATGTCCGGCGCGATGGCGGGCAGCAACCGGATTGCCGGCCAGATCAATGTGGGCGAGACCAATATCAACCTAAACACGGCGGGCGGTTCGGTCTCCTCAGCGCCGATCCCGCCGATCCGCCATGCGGGCGCCCCGCGCGAGGTGCGCCAAACGCTCGCCCGAGCCGGGCTGACCGGCAATGGCAGCGGCGGCGCAGGCGGCTCCGGCAGGACCGACCTCGATATCGTGATCAGCGCACCGTCGCGGATCTTTGCCCGCGGCCGCGGCCTGCGGTCCGAACTCGGCGGCCAGATCCATCTGCGCGGCACCACCGCGCGGCCCTCCCCCTCCGGCCAGATCAGCCTGATCCGCGGCACTTTTGACATCCTCGGGCGGCGGCTGGAGCTGGACGAAGGCCGGATCACCCTCTTGGGCGACCTGAAACCCTATCTGGAGTTCAAGTCCACCGCCGCCACCGAACAGGGCACCGCGACGCTGGAAATCTCCGGCCGGGTCGACGCGCCGGAGATCAAGGTGACCTCCGACCCGCCGCGCCCCAGCGAAGAGGCGCTGGCGCTTTTGCTGTTCGGCGACAATATCGGGGATATCTCGCCGCTAGCGCTGGCGCGGCTGGCCGGCTCAGCGCTGACCCTCAGCGGCCGCGGCGGCGGCGCCCAGAGCAAGCTGCGCCAGGCCACCGGTGCGGATGATGTGGATATCGGCGCCGACAACCTGGGCACCGGGCAGCTGGGGCTGGGCGGCTATGTGGCGGAAAACGTCTATACCGATTTCAACGTCAACACCCAAGGCGACAGCGAGCTGAGCATCAACCTGGACATCACCAAAAGCCTGACGGTTCAGGGCACGGTGGACAGCGAGGGAGAGACCGGCGTCGGCCTGTTTTTCAAGCGGGACTACTGACGGCACAGCAGCAAGTGTCTTCCGGCGCCTTTTGCCATTGTAAATGACGCTGAGCGGCCGGCACTTGCAGACGATGCCGGATGCCTGCAAGCTGGCCGCAGATTTCCGGGCAGGCGCAGAACGGAGGCGCAGTGGGCAGATCATTCACCCAAAGGCTGGCGAACCGCGCCAGCCGCATGGCGCATCACGCCAGGTTCCGGGCCTCACTTGGCCATCTGCACGGGCCGGCCCGCTGCTTTGCCGCGCCCGATCAGGTGGTGCTGATTGCCCTGGTGCGCGACGGCGCCTATTACCTAGATGTGTTTTTCGAGCACTACCGGCGGCTTGGCGTCTCTGCCTTCGTGTTCTTCGACAACGGCTCTGCCGACGGCACAATCGAACGGATCCGGCAGGAGCCGGACACCGCGCTGCTGCACTCCCCCCTGCCCTGGCTGGACTATGAAAACACCTTCCGCGCCTTTGCGGCAGACCGTTACGGCCGGGACCGCTGGTGCCTGTTTGCCGACATGGATGAGCTGTTCGAGTTCGAGGGCAGCGAAACGGCAGGGCTTGCCGGGCTGACCCGTTTTCTGGCGCGGCAGGGATACACCGCCCTGCAGGCAGAAATGCTGGAGATGTTTCCCAAAGGCCCGCTGGCCGGCGCACGCGGGCTTTCCTACGCAGAAGCGGTGCAGAGCTTCCGCTTCTCGGACATCAGCGCGGTGCGGGCTGTCGAATACACGTCGGAGGACACCGGGTTTGCTTATTATCTGCACCAGAACTCGCTGCCGCCCGGCGGCGCGCAGATGCTGTTCGGCGGGGTGCGCGGCAAGGTCTTCGGCGAAAACTGCTGCCTCAGCAAGCACCCCCTGGTGTTCAACGGCCCCGGCGTGCAGGCAGCAGTGCATCCGCATGCCTCAGCCGGGGTGCGGGTTGCGGATTTCGAAGGGCTGATCCGCCACTACAAATTTGCCGGCGATAACCTGGCCCGGGATCTGCAGATCCAGGCCGAAACGGTCTCCCAGCACGGAGAGGACCGCCAGCGCAGCAATGCGATGCAGGCGCAGCCGAAGCTCAGCCTGTGGTCGGCGTACGCGGCCGAGGACGCCGGGATTGCGGAGCTGCAGCGCCAAGGTTTCCTGCGCGGGTCGCCCCAGTACCGGGCCTACCTTGCCGGGGCGGCCGCATGAGCGCCGCCCCCATCGCCGCCGTGGTTATTGGCCGCAACGAAGGGGAGCGGCTGATCCGCTGCCTGCGATCCTTGCAAGGCCAGGTGCAGCAGCTGGTCTATGTCGACAGCGGCTCCACGGACGGATCGGCAGCTGCAGCACGGGAAATGGACGCCGCAGTAGTGGACCTGGACCTGAGCCAGCCGTTCACCGCCGCCCGCGCCCGCAACGCCGGGCTGGCAGCGCTGGAGCCCGGGATCGAGTTTGTGCAATTCGTGGATGGCGACTGCGAGGTGGACCCGGGCTGGATCGCCACCGCCTCGGATTTCCTGCAAGCGCACCCCAAGGCCGCGGTGGCCTGCGGACGGCGGCGGGAGCGGTTCCCTGAGGTGTCCGTCTACAACCGGCTGTGCGATGCGGAATGGGACACGCCCGTTGGCGAGGCAACAGACTGCGGCGGCGACGCGCTGATGCGGGTGGCGGCGGTCTATACCGCGGGCGGCTACCGCGAGGGGCTGATCGCCGGCGAGGAGCCGGAATTGTGCCTGCGCCTGCGCCGGGCCGGCTGGCAGGTCTGGCGGCTGGAGGCGGAGATGACCCTGCATGACGCGCAGATGCTGCGCTTCGGCCAATGGTGGAACCGCAGCCGCCGCGCAGGCCATGCCTTTGCCGAAGGTGCGGCGCTGCACGGCGCCGGGCCGGAGCGCCATTGGGTTGCGGAGACCCGCCGCGCGCTGCTGTGGGGCGCTGTCCTGCCTGCCGTCATCCTGATGGGTGGGCTGCTCAACCCCTCTCTGTCGCAGGCGGCGCTGATCTACCCGGCCCAGGTTCTGCGCCTGTCCCGCCGGATGGGGTTTGAACACGCGCTGTTCACGGTGCTGGGAAAATTCGCCGAAGCCGCCGGAGCGCTGGAGTTTTACTGGCGCCGCTGGCGCGGCAGCGCCCGCGGCATACTGGAGTACAAATAGCCTGCCGTTAGCGCGCCCGGATGCGCCAGGCCGTGCGGATCTGCCCGGGCAAAATAGCCAGGCATTTCGCGTAACGCGGCAGCAGCCGCTTGGGGCTGGACAGCGCCCGCCACAGCCACTCCATCGCAACCGCACGGACCCACGCCGGCGCGCGTTTCTGGTGGCCGCCGAGAAAATCCAGCCCGGCCCCTACCGAGGCAAAGCCGGCCGCGGGCGCCAGCTTGCGGCCGCGCTGCGCGAACCGCTCCTGCTTGGGGGCGCCCAGCGCCAGGAAACACAGGCAGGGACCGGTTTCATCCAGCCGGTGCAGGATCTGATCCGCTTCGCCGCCGTCGGGATCGAAGCTGCCGGAGGGGGCATGGGTCCAAGCGATCTCCAGCCCCGGCACCGCCGCCGTCAGAGCGGCTTCGGCATCCTGCAGCGCCGCTTCCGTGCTGCCCGCCAGCACCACCGGCACACCCGCACCGGCGGCCAGGCGGCACAGCGGCAGCACCATGTCGGAGCCCGGCATCAGCTCCACCGGGCGCCGCGCAATCCGCGACAGCCAGACGATGGGGCGGCCATCCGCCACCACCAGATCCTGTGCCTGGTAGGCGGAAAGGAACGCTGCCGACGCCTCCATCTTGACCAGGTGATCCAGGTTCACCGTGGCCAGCGCAAAGCCCTGCCCCGCCTTGAACCGGGCACGGATCTCTGCCTCCAGCTGGGTGCGCGAGGGCATGTTCACCGCAACCCTGCGGCCGTGAAATTCAAAAAACATGGCACTCCCCGGTTGCGTTCCGCTCCCTGATACCGCCGCGGCCCTGGCCAGGCCAGTCCGCCGGACACGGGACGGCGGCCAGCGTGGCAAAGCTGCACACTGTTAACCTGTTGTTGCAAATCCGCGCGACAGCGCTGCCTGCAACAGGTAAAGTTTGACACAAATACCGGGGAACTGAGGGAGCACGGGGCTTTGCCCAACGCGTTGGCCTATCTGATGCTGCTGGCCTGGCCGCTGGCCAGCCTGATCCTGTTCCGGCGCCTGCCGCTGGAGCGGGCAATTCTGTGGTGCATCATCGCGGGCTACCTGCTGCTGCCGCCGCTGGCCGAGTTCGATCTGCCTCTGGTGCCGGACATGGACAAGTTCGCGATCCCCTCGGTGATGGCCTTTGTGCTGTGCGTCTTGCTGCTGCGCAGGCCGGTGCCGCTGCTGCCGCGGCACCCTGCGGTACGGGTGCTGGTGCTGTTGTTTGTGTTCGGGGTCATCCCCACCGTGCTGACCAACGGCGAGCCGATTCTGTTCCGCAAAATCGCCAATTCCGACCCGATCATCTTTCTGACCGATCAGCTGCCCGGCCTGCGCTGGCGCGACCTTGGCTCCGTGATCATCAACCAGGTGATCGTGCTGATCCCCTTTCTGCTGGCCCGCCGGTATCTCTCCACCCCCGAAGCCCAGCGCGCGCTGCTGCTGGCGCTGATGATCGGCGGGCTGGTCTATTCCATCCCGTCGCTGATCGAGATCCGCTTCAGCCCGCAGATCAATGTCTGGGTCTACGGCTTCTTCCAGCATGACTTCAGCCAGATGATGCGCCAGGGCGGATTCCGTCCCATCGTGTTCCTGCCCCATGCGCTGTGGCTTGCCTTCTTCATGATGTCGGCGCTGCTGGCGGCCACCGCACTGGCTCGTACCGCCGCGGGCGGGGACCGCGTCCGGCTGGCACTGGCAGCGGGATACCTGTTTGCGGTGCTGGTGCTGTGCAAGAGCCTGGCTTCGCTCGCCTATGCGCTGGCCTTTGTGCCGGTGGTTGCGCTGGCGCCGCTGCGCTGGCAGCTGCGCGCGGCTCTGCTGCTGGCGCTGATCGCGGTGGTCTATCCGATGCTGCGCAACGCCGGGCTGGTGCCGACAGAGGAGCTGGTGGCCCAAGCCGGGACGATCAACGCCGAGCGGGCGCATTCGCTGAACTACCGTTTTGAGAACGAAGCCCAGATGCTGGCCCGCGCCGCCGAGAAACCCTGGTTCGGCTGGGGCGGCTGGGGCCGCAACCTGGTCCGGCATGAGGAAACCGGGCAGATCCTGTCGATCCCGGACGGGCGCTGGATCATCGTCTTCGGCACCTTCGGCTGGCTCGGCTATATCGCCGAGATGGGTCTGCTGGCGGCACCGCTGGTGCTGCTGGCCTATGCTGAAGGCCGCGCACCCGCCGGCAGTGTGTCGCCCTATGCCGCCCCGGTTGCGCTGATCCTGGCCGCCACCATGGTCGACATGCTGCTGAACGCCACTCTGATCCCGATAACCTGGATGTGCGCTGGTTCGGTTCTGGGCTACGCCGAGAGGCTGCTCTACCCCGACTTGTTCCGCGCAAAACCTGCACTATTCGGCGGTGCGCAGGCGCTGATGCCTGACACCGCCGGGCCAAACGGGCGCAGCATCCTGTGATGCCGTAATTTTTCCGCTTTTTCCGGCCGAAATTGACACAATGCGTCCACAGGACAGCCGCATGAATTGACGAAAGTAAATTTGAGTTCACCCGGCCCCGCGGAATAGATGGGGATCCATGCCGAAAGGCCGGGCCGACCGCCGGGCAGAACCCCGGTGTCAGACAATCAACCCGTCCGGCGGGCCCTGCCACCTTCGCAAAGCGGACTGGCTGCGGTGTGCCGGGCTGTTTGCAAAGGGCCAGCGGGGTCAGGTATTGACGATGCAGAAGGGGACATCCGCAGCAAGAGGCGCTGCCGGGATTAATGCAGGCGATATTGCCATTGTGGGGATGTCGGTCACTGTGCCGGGCGCCGGGTCAGCCGAAGCGTTCTGGCAGAACCTGCGCGGCGGCATCGAATCCATCGAGGTTCTGGACCGGAAGACGCTCCTGGCAAACGGCGAGCGTGCCTCTGTCCTGGCAGACCCGAATTATGTGCCTGCATCCGCCCCGTTGCAGGGGTTTGACGAATTCGACGCGGAGTTTTTCGGCTTCAGCCCGAAAGAGGCCGCCATCCTCGACCCGCAGCACCGCAAGTTTCTGGAGGTCGCCTGGAGCGCAATGGAAAATGCGGGCCATCCGCCGGAAAACATCGATGGCCCCATCGGGGTCTATGCGGGCTGCGGCATGGGCAGCTATTTCTACTTCAACATCTGCTCCAATCCAGCACTGGTCGATGACGTGGGCATGTTCCTGTTGCGTCATACCGGCAACGACAAAGACTTTCTGTCGACCCGCGTCAGCCATGTGTTCGACCTGAAGGGGCCGTCGGTCAATGTGCAGACCGCCTGCTCGACATCGCTGGTGGCGGTGCATTACGCCTGCAAGGCCCTGCGCGAGGGCGACTGCGGCATGGCACTGGCGGGCGGCGTTACCATCGAACTGCCGCAGGGCCGCGGGTACCTTTACAAGGAAAACGAGATCCTCAGCCCCGACGGCCATTGCCATGCCTTCGATCACCGGGCGCAAGGAACGGTTTTCGGCTCCGGTGCCGGGGCGGTGGCGCTCAGGCGGCTGGAGGATGCGATTGCCGACGGCGACCACATCTGGGCGGTCATCAAGGGCTCGGCGATCAACAACGACGGCGCCGACAAGGCGGGCTATCTGGCGCCCTCTGTCGGCGGCCAGTCGGCAGCGGTGCAAAAGGCGCTGGAGGCTGCGGGCACCCCTGCGGACACCATCGACTATGTGGAATGCCACGGCACCGGCACCTATCTGGGCGACCCCATCGAAGTCTCTGCCCTGACCGATGCCTACCGGGCGACCACGCAGGACACCGGCTTTTGCCGCATCGGCTCGGTCAAGACCAACATCGGCCATCTGGACACCGCGGCGGGCGTTGCCGGCCTCACCAAGACCGCGCTGGCGCTGCACCACCGGGAGCTCCCGCCCTCGCTGGGCTATGAAGCGCCGAACCCGGCCATTGATTTCGAGAGCTCGCCATTCCGCGTGAACGCTGAGCTTACCCCGTGGACACCGCACAAGGGGCCCCGGCGCGCCGGTATCAACTCGCTCGGCGTCGGCGGTACCAATGCGCATGTTATTTTGGAAGAAGCCCCGGAACGCGCTGCGTCGGAGGAAAGCGACTTCCCGTTCCAGATCCTTTGTGTTTCCGGCCAGACCAAGGCAGCCCTGGACGCCAACACTCAAGGATTGGCGGACTATCTGAAGGCCAACCCCGAGGCCGATCTGGCCGATGTGGCCTATACCCTCAGGGAAGGCCGCCGCGGCTTTGCCAAGCGGCGGGTGCTGGTGGCGGAGACCGCCGTCGAAGCCGTTACTCTGTTGCAGGAGAACGATCCGCGCAACGTCTTCACCCATGACCGGCTGGGCAATGCGCCGGAGGTGGTCTTCATGTTCCCCGGCGGCGGCGCGCAATACGCGGGCATGGCGCGCGACCTTTATGAGACCGAACCGGTCTTTGCGGAGTGGACGGACCGCGGGCTGGATCATCTGCAAAAGAGCCTGGACTATGACATCCGCGCGATCTGGCTGCCGGAAGACGGCGCGGAGGACGCCGCCAATGCCAAGCTGCAGCAGCCCTCGGTGCAGCTGCCGCTGATCATGATCGTGGAATACGCGCTGGCGCAGCTGTGGATCAGCTGGGGCGTGAAGCCTGCCGCGCTGGTCGGCCATTCGATGGGTGAGAACACTGCCGCCTGCCTGGCCGGGGTCATGTCATTCGAGGACTGCATCGACCTGGTGCTGCTGCGCGGGCGGCTGTTCGACACCGTCCCTGCGGGCGGGATGCTGTCTATTGCCCTGCCGCTGGCCGAGGTCGAGGCCATCATCGGCGATGATCTGGATATCGCCAGCGTCAATGCGCCCTCGCTCACTGCCGTTTCCGGCCCGCAGGAGGCGCTGGAAAGGCTGTCGGCAGAGCTGACCGCCCGCGAGTTGGAGCACCAGCGCATTCCGATCGACATAGCCGCTCACTCCCGGATGCTGGACGGCATCCTGAAGGAGTATGGTGAATTCCTCCGCTCCCTGACCCTTTCAGCGCCCAAGCTGCCGGTGATCTCCAACCGCACCGGCACAGCCCTGACGGCGGAGCAGGCCACCGATGCCGATTACTGGGTCGGCCAGCTGCGCAACACCGTGCATTACGCCACCTGCATCGAGTCTCTCGCCAAGACCCCGGGCCGGGTGTTCCTGGAGGTCGGTCCCGGCAAGGCGCTGAGCGCTTTGGCTCAGATGTCTCCGGCGGTGAAACAGGGCCAGGTGCTCAGCTCGCTGCGCCATCCGGATCAGCAGGTGATGGATGACAGTTACTTCTTTGGTGTCATCGGCCGGCTCTGGGCCTGCGGGGTGGAGGCCGACTGGGAACAGATCTGGGGCGAGGCGCGCCGCAACCGCCTGCCGCTGCCCGGCTACGCCTTTCAGCGCAGCCGCTATTTCATCGAGCCCGGCAAACCGGCAGTGGAGGAAGAACCCGCGCCAGCCCGGAATGATGATCTCAACAACTGGGGCTACCGCCCTGCCTGGCGTTCGCGGCTGGCCGACTGTGCCTTGGATGTTGCGCAGGAGCTGGATCAGGAGCCGCACAGCTGGCTGATCTTCGAGGATGAATGCAGTCATGCTGCCCGTGCCGCAGACCGGCTGGAGGCCGCAGGCCATACTGTCGCACGGGTGCGCGCAGGTGACACTTATGCGCAGCTTGCGCCCAACTCCTATTTCCTGCCGCCGGAACAGGGCCGCGCCGCCTATGGCGCCCTGCTGGCGGACCTGACCGAAGCCGGGCTGCTGCCGGACCGCATCGCGCATTTCTGGCTGGTGACCGAGGGGGAAACCTTCCGCCCCGGCTCCTCCTTCTTTGACCGCAATCTGGAAATGGGCTTTCATTCCCTGACCGCGCTGGCGCAGGAGCTGGGCAATGCTGATCTGCCCGGCCCAGCGCATCTGACTGTTTTCACCACCGGCGCAACACAGGTGCGGGACGAGGCCCTGCCCTACCCGGAAAAGGCCATGATCGCAGGCCCGCTGGGCGTGATCCCGCGCGAGCTGCCGGGGCTGACCTGCACCGCCGTGGATATCGAACTGCCGCAGGCGCCGCAGGGCCTGTTCGCCCGCCGGAATCCACCGCAGGCAGATATCACCGCGCGCCTGCTGGAAGAGCTGATGGCAGAGCCCTCCAATACCTCCGCCGCCTGGCGCGGGGACAAGCGGTTCGAGCTCAGCTGGCGCCCGCAGCCGCTGCCCGCGCCGGAAACGCCTCCTTTCAAACAGGGTGGCCATTACCTGATCACCGGCGGCTATGGCGGCATCGGCGTGGCCATCGCGGGCCACCTGATGCGCGGCTACGGCGCCAAGGTCTCGCTGATCTCCCGCGACGGGCTGCCGCCGCGCGAGACCTGGGAACGCTATCTTGCCAGCCACAGCCCGGCGAACCGCACCGCCCAGCGCATCCGCGCAGTGATGGCGCTGGAGGCAGATGGCAAGGGTGCAGTACTGCCGCTGGCCGCCGACGTCTGCAACAGCGGCGACCTGCGTGCAGCGCGGGAGCAGGCCGAAGCTGCCTTTGGCCCCGTCACCGGCGTGATCCACGGGGCCGGCGTTATCAGTGATGGCCCGCTGTTGGCCAAGGACGAGGACCAGATCGCCCAGGTCCTGGCCCCCAAGGTCAGTGGGCTGCGGGCGCTGGACGCCGTGTTCCCGGACGGCAGTCTGGAGCTGATGGTTCTGTTCTCCTCCTCCTCGACCGTGACCCGCCCTGCGGGCCAGGTGGATTACATCGCCGCCAACGAATACTTCAACACCTGGGCCAAGCACCGCGCGGGCGGTAAAACCCGGGTCATCGCCGTGGATTGGGGCGTCTGGGCCGACACAGGCATGGCCGCCGACGCCATGGCGGACCGCAACGCAAATGCAAGTGCCAGCGCGCCGGAGCCTTGCCCGCATCCGCTGCTGCAGCAGCAGGCATTCGACGCCGCGGGCAACCGCATCTTCACTCCCCGGTTCAGCACCGCAGACTGGCTGCTGGATGAGCACCGCACCAAGGATGGCACTGCTCTGGTGCCCGGCACCGGCTATGTCGAGATGGCCGCCGAGGCGCTGGCTGCCATCGGCGTGGAAGATCCGTTCGAGATCCGGGATCTCTACTTCCTGCGGCCGCTGATTGCGGACGCATCCTGCCCGCGTGATGCCCTGGTAAAGTTAGAAGCTAATGAAAATGGTTATGAACTGTTTGTTTACTCGAAGTTTACAAATGGTTACCGTCTGAATTGTCAGGCTATGCTGGCCTTTGCGGCGGCGGCAGAACGCCCCGCCGCACTCAACCTCCAAATGATTTTCACCCGATGCCCGGAGGAGCAGGCGCCAGAAGACGGGCGCCTGCATTCGCTGCAGGAGGCGCATCTGAACTTCGGGCCGCGCTGGCATGTGCTGGACCGCGCGGCGCTGGGTGACGGCGAAGGGATTGCCGCCCTGTCGCTGCCAGAAGCAGCGGCGCAGGACGGCTGTCTGCTGCACCCCGGCCTTCTAGACCTGGCCACCGGCTGGGCAATGAAGCTGATCCCCGGATACGAGGGCAAGGCGCTTTGGGTACCGGTGTCCTATGGGACTATCCGGGTCTTTGCACCATTGACCAAACGCATCTTCAGCCATGTGCGCCTGTCCGGCACCCCGGACAGCGCCTCTGCGGCATTCGACGTCACCCTGGCGGACCCGGATGGCACCGTGCTGGTGGAGATCGAGGGCTTCCGGATGCAACGCCTCGCAGGCGGGTTCAACGCCGCCGGGGAGCCGGGCGACGCGGACACCACAGCAGCCCAGCTGGGACTGGAACCTGCCGCCAGCCCGCAGCCCCTGTCGCGGGAGGAACGCCGTCTGCAGCTGAACATTTCGAACGGCATTAAAGCCAGCGAGGGCGGCGAGGCGCTGGTGCGCGCCGTCGCCTCTGGCCTGCCGCAGGTGGTGGTCTCCTCGCTCGACCTGCCCGCGCTACTCGCCCAGGCGGACCAAAGCACACCAGCCAAGGCAGAGGCCCAGACATTTGACCGCCCGCAGCTCGACACAGATTACGTGGCGCCGCGCAACCCGGTGGAGGAGCAGCTGGCCGCGCTGTTTGCCTCCCTCCTCGGTGTCAGCCAGGTGGGGATCGAGGACAGCTTCTTTGACCTCGGCGGCCATTCCCTGATCGCAGTCCGGCTGTTTGCCCAGGTGAAACGCGCCTTTGAGGTGGAATTCCCGCTGTCGGTGCTGTTCGAGGCCCCCAGTGTCGCTGCCCTGGCAGAACGGATCATCGAACGCACCGGCGGCGGTATCGCCGCAGAGCCCGGAGCCCCCCCGCAAGCCGCAGAAGAAAAGCCGCAATTCACCCATCTGGTGCAGCTGCACCCCGGCGACGGCACCGGGCGGCGGCCATTCTTCCTGGTCGCGGGCATGTTCGGCAATGTGCTGAACCTGCGGCATCTGGCGCTGCTGGTTGGCAAGGACCGCCCGGTCTACGGACTGCAGGCCAAGGGACTGGTGGGCAGCGATACCCCGCACAACCGGATCGAAGACGCCGCCCGCAGTTGCCTGAACGAAATCCGCCAGGTCCAGCCCGACGGCCCCTATCTGCTCGGCGGCTTCTCCGGTGGCGGCATCACCGCCTATGAGATGGCGCAGCAGCTGAAGGAGCAGGGCCAGGACAGCGCCGCGCTGATCCTGCTGGACACGCCCTTGCCGGTGCGCCCGGCCCTGAAGCGCCAGGACAAGGCGCTGATCAAGCTGGCAGAGCTGCGCAGCAAAGGTGCAGGCTACCTGGGCGAATGGGCCAGGAACCGCATCGCGTGGGAATTCGAGAAGCGCCGCGTCAAACCGGCGGAAACCGGCGCCCAGCCGGAGTTCAACAACCGCAAGATCGAACTGGCCTTCCGTGCCGCTGTCGAAGCTTATGCCCTCAAACCCTGGCACGGCCCGCTGACTCTGTTCCGCCCCCCGCTGAACCGTAAATGGCAGGTCTCGGGCGGCAATTGGGTCAGCAGCGAACGCGAGTATGTGTTTCCCGACAACGACTGGACCCGCTGGGCGCCCTCAGTGGAAGTGGCCGAGGTGCCGGGCGACCATGACAGCATGGTGCTGGTGCCGAATGTCAGCGTGCTGGCTGCAGGCGTCAAGGCAAGGCTCGTTGCCGCAGACCGTGCCGCAGCCTCCGGCCCTTCACGCGTCATCCGGGCGGCGGAGTGACCGGCATGGCCCAGCAGCGCATCCTCATCATCCTGTTGAATTTCCGCACCCCGGAGATGACCCTGCAGTCCGCCGAAGCCGCCCTGCGCGAGCTGGAGGACCTGCCGGGCGAGCTGCTGATCATCGACAACGGCTCCGGCGACGGCTCCTTTGACCAGATCCATGCCGCGGCCCAGGCGCGCGGCTGGCTGGACAGCAACCGGGTACGGGTGATCGCCTCGCCGGTGAACGGCGGCTTTGGCGCCGGCATGAACATCGGCCTCAGCACCGGTCTGGCAGACGGCAGCGCGCCGGAGTTCTACTATCTCCTGAACTCCGACGCCTTTGTGCAGGGCAGCACCATCCGCACCCTGCGCGACTTCCTGCTGGACCATCCCGGTGCCGGGCTGGCGGGATCCTATGTGCGCGGCACCGATGGCACGCCGCACCGCACCGCCTTCCACTTCCCTTCTGTCGCAGGCGAGTTCGAGGCCAGCGCGCGCACCGGCATCTTCACCCGGCTGCTGAAACCCTGGGTGGTCGCCATGGAGATGCCGCGGGCGCAGGTGCAGGTCGACTGGACTGCAGGTGCCAGCCTGATGATCCGCCGCGAAGCGGTCGAGGCCGTTGGCGGGTTTGACGAGACCTTCTTTCTCTATTTCGAGGAAACCGACCTCTGCCGCCGCGCCGCCCGCGCGGGCTGGCGCACCCACTATGTGCCGGCCAGCGAAGTGGCGCATATCGGCTCCGCCTCCACCGGCATGAAGGGCTGGCAGCGCACACCCGGGTACTGGTTCGACTCGCGTCTGCATTACTTCGTCAAGAACCACGGCCGCGCCTATGCCGCCGCGGCCACATTGGCCCGCATCAGCGGCAGCCTGATCTATGGCCTGCGCCGACTGATTCAGAACAAGCCGCAGGCTGATCCGCCGCATTTCCTGCGCGATCTCTGTCTGCACAGCCTGCGCGCGCTCTTAGCGCCGCGCCGCACAACATCTTCGGAAACGCGCCTCCCTTCTCCGCTTGCAAAGGAGCAGAAATGACCGCATTCACCTGTGCCCTGATTGGCAATGAATCCCTTCTGATCGGCTGCGCCGATGCGCTGCTGGCCCGCGGCTACCAGATCCGGGCGGTGGTTTCGCAAGACGCGGACATCCGCGCTTGGGCCGCAGTCAAGGATTTGGAAGTGCTGGATAAACCCGCAGACCTCAGCGGCGGCTTTGACTGGCTTCTGTCGATTGCCAACCTGACAGTGATCCCCGATACGGTGCTGGCACAGGCCGCCAAGGGTGCGGTCAACTTCCACGACGGGCCGCTGCCAGCCTACGCGGGCCTCAACACCCCGAACTGGGCGTTGATCAACGGTGAGGCCCAGCACGGCATCACCTGGCACCTGATCGAAGGCGGCGTCGACGAGGGCGATATCCTGGCCCAGCGGATGTTCGATGTGGCGGCGGATGAGACCGCCTTCAGCCTCAACTCCAAATGCTACGCCGCGGCGATGGACAGCTTTGGCGAGGTCATCACCCAACTGGAAACCGGGGAACTGAACGGGCAAAAGCAGGACCTGAGCCAGCGCCGCTATTTCGGGAAGTCCGACCGTCCGGCGGCAGGCGGGATGCTGGATTTCATCCGCCCCGCGGCGGAACTGGCCCGGCTGGTGCGGGCGCTGGACACCGGCGGCTACTGGAACCCGCTGTGCGCCGCCAAGCTGCGGATCGGCGGGACCGTGGTGCTGGCTGGCGCTGCGGAAGTTGCGGAGGGCAGCGGCGCGTCGGGCACCGTGATCGAGAACAGCAAAACCAGCATAAAAGTTGCAACCGGCAGCGGCGCCCTGACCCTCACTGGCCTGACCACTCCTGCAGGCCAGCCGTTGGACATGTCCAAGCTGGTCAAACCGGGAGACAAGGTTCCCTCTCTGACCGCAGCAGAGGCCGAGGCACTCACCGCCCGCCTCGCTGCGGTTCAAGGGGGCGAAAGCCATTGGCGCCAGCGGCTTGCGGCGATGCAGCCGGTGCAGGTGCCGCTGGCCTCGGATACCGGCGGCAGCGGCTTTAGCCGCCAGGACCTCGCCCTGCCTGCAAATCTCAGCGAAGAGCAGGCAGCAGCTGCCGCGCTTGTTTTTGCCCTGCTCAGCAGCGGCGGCGAGATCGGGGATGTGGCGCTGTCCGTGGAGGGGATGGAGGGCCTGCCCGGCCTGATCTCTTCCTGGGTGCCTTTGCAGGCCCGGCGGCAGGACAGCGTTGCGGCCCTCGTGGAGCACACTGCGCAAGAGATTGCCAAGGCACGGAAAACCGGCGGCTTTGCCGAAGACATTGTGGCCCGCGCGCCGGAGATTTCGGCGCAGCCCAAGCCCGGCATCGGCCTGATGCTGGGGTGCGACACCCCGGTTGCGGGCTGCACCGCCACCATCGCCCTGACCGAAGGCACCATGGTGCTGCATTGCGACGCGGCCGCTCTGACGCCCGACGCAACAGCCCTGCTGGCCGCGCGGCTGGAACTGGTTCTGAGCGCCATCGCCGAGGACGGAAACCGCCTGGTTGCAGAGCTGCCAATCCTGCCCAAAGCCGAGCGCAAGCTGCTGCTGGAGGACTGGAACCAGACCGCAACGGACTTCCCCGCTGATCTGACCATCCACGCGGCGTTTAAGGCACAGGCCACCCGGACCCCGGAGGCCATCGCGCTGGTGTTCGAGAACCAGAGCTTCACCTACGCTGAAGTCAACGCCCGCGCCAATTCAGTAGCCAGCCGCCTGCGTGAAATGAACATAAAACCTGGAAGCCACGTTGGCATCCACATCCACCGCGCGCCGGAGCTGGTGTTTGCTGCCTTGGGAGTGATGAAGGCCGGCGGCGCCTATGTTCCGCTGGATCCTGCCTACCCCGCTGACCGCATCGCGCATTACATCAGCGACAGCCGGGCGCAGGTGATCGTGACGCAAGCCGCGCTGGCCAGCAGCCTGCCTGTCTCAGACGCGCAGGTGCTGGACATTGAAACAGTCCCTGCGGGGATAACGGAGGAAAACATCTCCGGCGGAGCCACCGGCAGCGATCTGGCGTATCTGATCTACACCTCGGGCTCCACCGGCCTGCCCAAGGGGGTAATGGTCACCCACGCCAATGTCGCGAACTTCTTTGCCGGCATGGACGCCCGCATCCCGCATCAGCCCGGCGACGCTTGGCTGGCGGTCACCAGCCTCAGCTTTGACATCTCGGTGCTTGAGCTGTTCTGGACGCTGTCGAGGGGCTTCAAGCTTGTGCTGTCGAGCGACGAAAGCCGGCTGGAGCTGTCCAAGGGGCCGGTCGCGCTCAGCGACCGGAAGATGGATTTCAACCTGTTCTACTGGGGCAATGACGACGGGCCGGGGCCGCAGAAATACCATCTGCTGCTGGAGGGCGCCAAGTTCGCTGATAGCCATGGCTTCAATGCGGTCTGGACGCCGGAACGCCATTTCCACGCCTTCGGCGGTCCCTACCCGAATCCGTCGGTCACCGGCGCTGCAGTTGCCGCGGTGACGCAGAACATCGGCGTGCGCTCCGGCTCCTGCGTGGCGCCCTTGCACCACCCGGCGCGGATTGCCGAGGAATGGGCGGTTATCGACAACCTGACCGCGGGGCGCGCCGGCATCGGCTTTGCCTCCGGCTGGCAGCCGGATGACTTCATCCTGCGGCCCGAGAACACGCCGCCTGCGAACAAGCCTGCGATGTTCCAAGCCATTGAAACCGTGCGCAAGCTTTGGCGCGGCGAGGAAGTCGCCTTCCCCCGCAAGGATGGCGGCGAGCACGCCGTCGTCACCCAGCCGCGTCCGGTCTCCAAAGAGCTGCCGGTCTGGGTCACCACCGCGGGCAACCCGGAAACCTGGCGCGAGGCCGGGGCGATCGGGGCAAATGTTCTGACACACCTGCTGGGCCAGAGCATTGATGAGGTCGCGGGCAAGATCCGCATTTATCACGAGGCCCTGAGCGATGCGGGCCATGACCCCGCGAATTTCAAGGTCACGCTGATGCTGCACAGCTATCTGGCGGCAACCCGCGAGGAGGCCCGCCAAGTGGCGCGAGAGCCGATGAAGGATTACCTGCGCTCTGCTGCCGGGCTGATCAAGCAATACGCCTGGGCCTTCCCCGCCTTCAAGAAACCCGAAGGGTTGAAGAACCCGTTCGAGATGGACCTGGGGATGCTGTCGGAGGAGGAACTGGAGGCGATCCTCGACTTCGCCTTCGAGCGCTATTTCGAAGATTCCGGGCTGTTCGGAACCATCCAGGACGCCTGCCAGAGGGTGGAGCAGCTGAAGCGCATTGGCGTGGATGAGATCGCCTGCCTGATCGACTATGGCATCGCGCCAGAGGTGGTGCTGGAAGGGCTGAAACCTTTGGCCGAGGTGCTGCGCCTGTCGAACGCACCGCAGGAGCTGGCGGCGAATGACTTCTCGCTGGCGGCGCAGATCGTGCGCCACAAAGTCAGCCACATGCAATGCACGCCGTCGATGGCGCGGATGATTGCCGCGGATGCAGACGCCAGCGCCTGCCTGGGCCAGCTGCAGCATCTGCTGGTGGGCGGCGAGGCACTGCCCGGCGACATGGTGCAGGCTTTGCAGGAAGCGACGCAGGCAGAAATCCACAACATGTACGGCCCGACCGAGACGACGATCTGGTCGACGGTGGAGAAAGTCTCCGCCGTCGCCGCCGGGACATCGGGGATCGGAACGCCGATTGCCAATACGCAGGTTTACGTGCTGGACGAAAGACAAATACCTGTTCCAGCCGGGACACTGGGCGAGCTGTACATCGGCGGCGCGGGTGTCACCGAGGGGTATTGGCAGCGGGAGGAACTGACCTCTGAACGGTTCGTCAACGCTCCATTTGCTGCGGGCCGTCTTTACCGCACCGGTGATCTGGTGCGCTGGACCGCGGGTGGCACGCTGATGTTCCTGGGCCGCACCGACCATCAGGTGAAGATCCGCGGCCAGCGGATTGAACTGGGCGAAATCGAGGCCGCACTGGCGGCGCAGCCGGGTGTTTCCGGTGCGGTTGTGGTGCCGCGCGGCGCGGCCGGCAGCGAGCAGCTGTTTGGATACATCACCGCCGCTGGGCCGGTGCAGGAGGATGCGCTGAAACAGGCGCTGGCAGCCCGTCTCGCAGAGGTGATGGTGCCGTCGCGCATCATCACGCTGGAGGCTTTCCCGCTGACGCCGAACAAGAAAATCGACCGCAAAGCGCTGCCCGATCCGCAGCCCGCGCGGGTTGAGACCGCCCCGGCGGTGGCGCTGGAAGCAGGCGCGCAGGCCAGGATCGCCACGGTCTGGAGCCGTATCCTGGGCGTCAGCGGCATCGGCGCGCAAGACAACTTCTTTGCCTTGGGCGGCCATTCGCTGCTGGCGGTGCAGGCGCACCGGGAACTGCGCGAAGAACTGGGCACATCCACGCTGTCAATCACCGACATCTTCCGCTTCCCGACGCTGGCGGGGCTGGCGGTGCACATCGAGGGGCTTGCAGGCACCCCGGCAAATACGGAAGAAAAGCCTCAGGATACCGCAGCCCCGGACCGCAGCGACATGATGTCGAAACGCCGGGCGATGCGGGCAAACCGCAGGGCAAGGACCGGATGACGGACACCAACAGCAAACTGGCAGAGCGGCTGACCCTGGTCCGGCCGCTTTTTGCCGCCGATGTGGCGCTGGCCGGGGCAGATCCGCTGGGCGCGCCGCCTGCGCCGCTGGCGGAGGAAGCCGCTGGGCTGTCGCCCAATGCGGTGGAAAAACGCCGCAACGAGTTTGCTGCGGGCCGCGATGCTGTGCATCAGGCGATGCGGCAGCTCGGCGTGCCCCCTGCCCCGGTGCAGGTCGGCATCGACCGGGCGCCAGTCTGGCCCGCGGGACTGGTCGGCTCGATCACCCATACCAAGAGCTGCGCGATGGCGGTTCTGGCGCGAGCAGGCGAGGTGCAGGCCTTGGGCATCGATGTCGAGGAAGACACGCCGCTGAAGGACGAACTGCTGCTCGCGATCTGTTCCGAGAGGGAGCAGGCTTGGCTGAAACGGCAGGATAATCCCGGGCAGATGGCTAAGGTGGTCTTTTCTGCCAAGGAAGCGGCCTACAAGGCCCAGTACACGCTGAGCCGGGCGTTTTACGGGTTTGACGGGATGGAGCTGGAGTTTGATCTGGCGACGGGAGCTTATCTGGCGTTTTTCACCGCCGACAGGCCGCCGTTTTCGCGCGGCGAGGCGGTTGGCGGGCGGTTTGCGGTTGGCGCGGGCCTCATCATGACCACGGCGGAAATCCGGGGGCGCGGATGATGGGGCGGCGCGGATTTCTGGCCCTAGGCGCTGCCGCCGCAACACTGGGCCTGATGGCATTTGCGACCCGCAGCCGGTCTGTTCCTGTGCCGCCGCCGCTGAGCCCGCCGGACGGGCCGCTGAAGGTTTTCCACCTGGGCCATTCGCTGGTCGGGCCGGACATACCGAACATGCTGGCGCAGCTGGCGCCGGAGGGGCATGGCTACAACAGCCAGCTGGGGTCCGGCACGCCGCTGAGGGCGCATTGGGAGCCGGGAGAGGATATCCTCGATTTTGAAACGGCCAACAGCGCACCTGCCTTCCGGGATGCGAGGGAAGCCATCGGCTCGGGCGAATACGGCGCGGTGGTGCTGACCGAAATGGTCGAGCTGCGCGATGCGATCAAGTACTTCGATGCGGCCAAGTATCTGGCAAAATGGGCGGATCTGGCGCGCGGCGCCTCTCTACGGCCTCGCCTTTACCTGTATGAAACGTGGCACCGGCTGGACGACCCCGATGGCTGGCTGGAGCGGATTGACGGCGATCTGGAGGCGCTGTGGACACGCAAGCTGCTGGGCACCGACAGCCTCCGCAACCCGCAGCAGCCGGTTTATCTGATCCCCGGCGGGCAGGTGCTGGCTGCGATGGCCCGCGCGGCAGAAGCCGGGGGGATCCCAGGACTGGCTTCACGTGAATCGCTGTTCGCCCGCACGCCTGAAGGCGATCTGGACACCATCCACATCAACGACCTTGGGGCTTATGCCATTGCCCTGACCCATTACGCGGTGCTGTATCTGCGCTCGCCGGAAGGCCTGCCGCACCAGCTGACCCGCGCGGACAGCACACCGGCGCAGGCGTTCAGCCCGGAGGCGGCGGCCAAAGTGCAGCAGATCGTCTGGCAGGTGGTGCGCAGCCTGCCCCGGACCGGTCTGGCCGCGGCGGGAGCGCCGGCATGAAGCTGGAGGCGCTGATCACCTCGGTCGTGATGATCGGCCATTCACTGTTCGGGCCGGACAATCCGCAAATGCTGGAGCAGCTGCTGGACGCGCGCGGGGAGGCCGCAGTCGAGGCGCAGATCATCAATGGTGCGCCGCTCAGCTACAACTGGCAGCACAGTGGCAGCGCCGAGGGCGTTGATTCACGTGAAAGACTGACCCGGCCCGCTGATGCGGTGATCGTGACAGAAGCTATTCCGCTGGCCAACCACCTGAAATGGAGCGGCACCGAACAGGCGGTTACGCAATTTTATGAACTGGCGCGCACCACCAATCCGGAGGTGCAGTTCTATCTGCAGGAAACCTGGCACAGCCTGGACAGTGGCACCGGCAGCGAAGTGCCTTTTGACGATGGTGCGGAAGTTCCTTGGCGGGTGCGGCTGGCACAGGACCTGCCGCGCTGGCAGACGGTGGTGGAAGAAGTCAATGCCACCACCGGCGGCGACATAAAACTGCTGCCCGCAGGCCAGGCGATGGCGCGGCTGGATGATGCCATTCAGGCGGGCACCATGCCGGGGCTGGCCAGCATCCGTGATGTCTTTGCCGATGATATCCATCCCAATGCCACGGGCTTCTACTTCCTGGCTCTGCTGCAGTATGCGGTGCTGACAGGTAAGGACCCTGCAGGCCTGCCGCACCGGCTGACAGACCGCTGGGGCAAGTCCTATTCTGCGCCCTCGGCTGAGCTGGCGGCGCGGCTGCAGGCAATCGCCTGGGCCGCGGCTCAGGGTGCCAGTGTGCGCACAGCGGCCTTGCCTGCGGAGCCTGCACCGCTGCCGCAAGATCCCCCCCCGCCCGTACTGAACGCGGCAGTGCTGGAGGACGCGCTGGCGCCAGCCCGACGGGCGTCCCGCCAGCCCATCGCCATCAATCTGGCAGGAATTGCAGACTGGAGCACCCAGGCGCCGTTTCTGGACCACTTCAAGACCGCACGCCCCTGGATCGGCCATCTGCCTGGGCGCTGGGGAGGGGCAGATCACGGCGACCTGCTGGCGGCCGGCTATCTGGACCCGGCGGGCTGGCCCACCGCGATCCCGCCGGAGCTGAGCTCGATCGGTACGGTGATCCTGACGGATCTGCCAGAAGAAGCGGTGTCGCTGGCCGGCCGCTATGTGCTGCGGTTTGAGGGGGAGGGCATTGTCGAGGTTCTGGGCCGGGCCACGAATGTCCGCTACGGCAAGAGCGAGGTGCGGTTCGATTTCACCCCCGGCCCCGGCCCGGTGGAAATCCGCATCCAGCGCATGGGCCGCGGCGGCGACTATGTCCGCAACATCACCGTCGTGAAGGAAGAGCATCTGGACGCCTATGACGGCGGCGCTCTGTTCAACCCGCTGTGGCTGGACCATCTGGACGGCTTTGCCGCGCTGCGGTTCATGGACTGGATGGGTACCAATGACTCGCAGCAGACGGGATGGGAGGACCGGCCGCTGCCCTCGGACTACACCTGGGCGCTGAAGGGTGTTCCGGCGGAGGTGATGCTGGCGCTGGCCAACAGGCTGGGCGCGGATCCCTGGTTCACCATGCCGCATATGGCGGATGACACATACGTCCGGCAATTCGCCCGGCTGGCAGAGCACGGACTGGAGGAGGACCTGCGCGCCTACGTGGAGTATTCCAACGAGGTCTGGAACTGGCAGTTTCAGCAGTCTGCCTGGGCCGATGCGCAAGCACAGGCCCGCTGGGGTGGCGAAAACCTTTGGATGCAATTCTACGGCGGCCGTGCGGCGGAGGTGGCGCAAATCTGGACCGAGGTGTTCGGCAAAAACAGCAGCCGGCTGGTGCGCGTGATCTCCTCGCAGACCGGCTGGCTGGGACTGGAGGAACAGGTTCTGACGGCGCCGCTTTGGAAGGCAGAGCAGGCCGGGCGGCAGGCGCCTGCCGCCTATTTCGATGCCTATGCTGTAACCGGCTATTTCGGCGGCGTGCTAGGATTGCAGGAGCGCGCCGGGCAGGTCCGAGCCTGGATTGCAGCCAGCCGTGAGCACGCCCAAGCGGTGGCGGCAGACAGAGGGCTGAGGAGCACGGTGGCATCGGAATTTCTGGTGCGGCACCAGTATGATGCGGCCAACGCCCAGGCCGGGGCGGAACTGCGCGACGGGCTGATCTCGGGCGACGCTGCCGACACGCTAAGCGATCTTTTGGGGCGGGTGCTGCCCTATCACGCCGGCGTCGCGCAAAAACACGGGCTGGAGCTGATCATGTATGAGGGCGGCAGCCATGTGGTGGGCATCGGCCCGATGGTCGAGGATGAGGCCTTGACCGGCTTCTTCACCCATTTCAACTACAGCCCCGAGATGGGAGCGCTGTATCAGGAGCTGCTGGCGGGCTGGCAAGCGCTTGGCGGCAGCCTGTTCACCGCCTATGCCGATGTCGGGGCACCTGGAAAATGGGGCAGCTGGGGGGCCTTGCGCACCCTGAGCGATCGGAACCCCCGTTGGAATGCGCTGGAGGCCGTGAAATGATCCCCCGGGTGTCCGTGCTGATCCCGGCCCACAATGAGGCTGAATACATTGAAGACTGCCTGCAGGCGGTCTTTGCCTCGGCCTCCCTGCCCGCGGGAATGACAGCGGAGGTGCTGGTGCTGGCCAATGGCTGCACTGATTCCACCGCAGCACTGGCCCGCGCAGCAGTGCCGCCCGAAGGCTGGCAGGTGCAGGTTCTGGAGCTGCCGGAAGGCGGCAAGCTGGGCGCGCTGAATGCCGGCGACGGGGCGGCATGCGGGGATATCCTGATCTATCTGGACGCCGATGTGCTGGTTTCATCCGGCCTGATTCCCCAAATCGCCGCGGTGCTGGCCCTTGAAGCACCACGCTATGCCAGCGGCCGCCCGCAGGTAGCCCTGGCCCAAAGCGCGGTGACCCGGGCCTATGCGCGGCTATGGATGCGGCTGCCGTTCTTTTCCAGCGGGGTGCCGGGGTTCGGTATCTTTGCGATGACCCGCAGGGGCCGCCAGCGATGGGGCGACTGGCCTGATATCATTGCCGATGACATCTTTGCCCGGCTGAACTTTGCCCCGCAGGAGCGGGTGCAGGTTCCGGCAGGTTACAGCTGGCCGATGGTCGAAGGCTTCCGCAACCTGGTGAAAGTGCGGCGGCGGCAGAATGCCGGTGTGGCGGAAGTGGCGGAGAAATATCCGCAGCTGATGCAGAACGAGGACACGCCGCGGGCCGGGGCCGGCACGGCTGTTAACCTGCTGCTGCGCGATCCGGCTGGTCTCCTGACTTACGCCGCTGTTTCCCTGGCGGTGAAGTCGCCGCTGTTTGCCTCCCGCAGCCGCTGGACCCGCGGCCGCTGAAAGCCCCCGCTGGGAGCGCTCCCGCATCCGCCGAATGGCCTGAATACGTCAGACTACCCTTGGCTGCCTCGGGCGTGGCCCGGAACCGGGCGGGAGCCCCCTGTTATTCCCTGAGGGCGGTGCGGATATGTGCTGCCAGCCGGGCCGCTTCCTTGGCGCTGTCGTGACACTCCAGCACACGGACGCGGCCGGCACGGCCCATGGCGGAAAGCTGATCCTGCGGAGTATGCGACAACTCCAGGACCGCCTCGGCCAGTGCGGTTTCATCCCCTGCAGGCACCAGCCAGCCGGTTTGCCCCGGCAGCACCAGTTCCGGCGTGCCGGCGATATAGGTGGCGATAACCGGGCGAGCAGCAGCCATTGCCTCCATAACCACCATCGGCAGGCCCTCGGCAAAGGAGGGCATCACCAGTGCATGGGCGCGGGCCAGTTCCTCCCGCACGCCCTCCTCTGCCAGCCAGCCGGTGAGGGTGATGTTCTGCTGCAGCCCTAGTTCTGCAATGGCCCTTTCCAGTTCCGGGCGCATCTCTCCATCGCCGATCAGCGCCAGATGCGCATCCGGGATTTTCTCCACCAGCTGCGCCATGGCGCGGACCAGAACCATCTGGCCTTTCTGTTCGACGAACCGCCCGATGGCGGCCAGCCGCAGCGGTCCTTGGGGCAACGGCCTGGGATCTGCGAAGCGCTCCGGCTCAATGCCGCAATGCACCACCTTCAGGCTGTCCCATTTGCCAAAGGGTGCCCAGCGGCTCAGTTGGCTTTTGCCGAAACTGCTGACCGCCACAGTGAAGTCCGCGCGGCTGATCTTCTCCTCCAGGGACAGCGCGCGGGGGGCGTCGAATTCCTCCGGACCGTGCACGGTGAAACTGTAGGCGGGGCCGCCCAGCACATGCGCCAGCATTGCCACAGCGGCGGAATTGGTGCCGAAGTGCGCGTGCATGTGCTGCACGCCCTCCGCCGCGCAGCGCTGTTTCACTTGGGCCGCTTCGCCGAGGTAGATCAGGTGCCGCATTACTCCCTTGTCCGAGGCGCGCGCCAGTCTCACCGCCAGAGCCAGCGCCTGTGCGAAACGGCGCGGGGCTGCCAGCACCTCTATTGCCAAGGTGGCCAGAAGACGGACTGCGCCAGCCTGAAGCACGTATTCCGTGCGCGCCGCCTCGGCCTGGTCGCCGGGATCGGCCAGAGCCGCGCCGGAGGGGCGCATCGCCAGGCGCAGAACCTCCACGCCATGTCGCTCCAGCGCCTGCAGCTCGCGGCGGATGAAGCTGTGCGAGGGCTGCGGATAGGTGTTCAGGATATAGGCAATCTTCAACGCAGCGGTTTCCCTGCAATAGCATGTATCCGCGGCAGGTTAGCGACGGATTGGCGGCTTGCCCAGCACCCCTTGCCGCTTGTCCCGCAGGCGTGGAGAATGCGGCACAAGCACCGGGATTGTCGCAGCATTTCCAGCGTTTGCGCTGCTCCAGCTCGTAGCAGGCGCCCCCAAGATTGACGCCCCTGCCCCGCCCGCCTAGCCTGCGGCACCGGGGTTTTGGGGAATTGCGCCGACATGCAGCGGGTGGCTTCGTTTTTTGCCGGTCAGGGAATGATGGCGCGGGTTCTGCGCTCCGCCTCCTGGCTGATGATCGGATATGGCGGCAGCCAGGCGCTGCGGCTGGCCTCCAACCTAATCCTCACGCGCATCCTGTTCCCCGAGGCCTTCGGCCTGATGGCGCTGGTAACGGTGGTGACGGTGGGGTTGTCGCTGTTTTCCGACGTCGGCATCGGGCCGTCGATTGCCCAGAACACGCGCGGCGACGATCCTGAGTTCCTGAATACCGCCTGGACGATCCAGTTGATCCGCGGCTTTGGCCTGTGGGCGCTGACGGCGCTCTTGGCGTGGCCTGCGGCCGCGTTCTATGGCGCGCCGGAGCTGCTGTTGTATCTGCCGATCGCGGGCGCCGGGCTGGCCATTGCCGGCTTCAACCCGACCCGGATAGAGACCGCGCACCGGCATCTGCTGGCAGGGCGGGTCACGGCGCTGGATCTGGCGGGCCAGGCAATCGGGCTGGTGGCGATGGTTCTCTTGGCGCTGGCCACGCAGTCGGTGATCGCGCTGGTGCTGGGCGGGGTCATTCAGGCCGCGGCCAAGCTGGCCCTGTGCCACTATGGCCTGCCCGGGGCCGCCAACCGGTTCCGCTGGGAGAAGGCGGCGGCGCGGGATCTCATTCATTTCGGCAAGTGGATTTTCCTGTCCACAGCCTTCTGGTTCCTGACCTCGCAGGGGGACCGGGCGATCCTGGGCAAGTTCGTGCCGCTGGAGGTGCTGGGGATCTACAACATCGGCTATTTCCTGGCGAGCTTTCCGATGCTGCTGGGCCATGCGGTGAACCAGCGGCTGATGATCCCGGTCTACCGCAACAAACCTGCCCGGGAGGCGCCGGAGAACCTGCGGCGGCAGCGGCAGCTGCGCAGCGGGCTGACGGGCGGCATCCTGGGGCTGCTCCTTCTGATGGCCTGGGCCGGGCCGTGGCTGGTGCAGCTGCTTTATGACGACCGGTATTTGCCGGCCGGGCCGATGATCGTGCTGATCGCGCTGGCGCTGGCACCCGCGGTGATCACCATGACCTATGATCAGGCGGCGCTGGCGGCGGGTGACAGCCGCGGGTTTTTTATTTTTTCTGCCGCCCGCGCCTGCCTGCAGACGGTTTTGTTCCTGGCGGGCGTGGCCTGGTTCGGGCTTGCGGGCGGTATTGCAGCGCTGGGGCTGGCGATGCTGGCGGTCTACCCGGTGCTGGTGCGGCTGGCGCGCAGGCATCACGTCTGGGACCCGCTGCATGATATCGGCTATGCGCTGCTCACCGTTGCGGCAGGCGCTGGGGCACTGAGCTGGCATTGGAAAGATATCGCGGTAATGTCAGCGTCTTTGGGAGCACTCTGATCAGTATTTGCACCACGCACTCCTAGCGCTGCCTGTCCCGGCGGGACAACGTCTAGAACTACGTGCCCCTGCGTTTGAACAGCCCGCGGCGCGGCTGCCGGGTGTCCATTATTGGGATCGACACCACGGGCACCAGACCGGTTTCGCGCTCCATTTGCGCCGCGGTGCGCAGCACCGGGTGCCGCAGTTCCTGCAGGAAGGCGGCCAGCAGCGCCAGAATAAGGCTGGCTGCAGCCCCCATCAGCGCCTTGGTTTTGCGCGCGCCGGTCACCGGGTAGTCCGGCAGCGGCGCCGGTTCGATCACTGTCAGCCGCTCTGCCTGATGGCCGGTTTCAAGACGGAAACCGACCTCCGCCTCGTTGCGGCGGGCGGTCATCTGCGCCAGTTCTCCCTGCAACTGCTCCAGCCGGCGCTCATAAGCGCCCAACTGGCGCTCAACCTCGGGCGTGGTCTGCAAGGAGGCCTCAAGCCCGGTCTTGCGCCGGGTCAGAAGCTCCTCTTGCGCGTCGAGCGTCGCAAGCTGCTGTTCAGCCTCTTCCTGCAAGCGGCGGGCGGTGGCAGCACGCTCTTTCGCCTGGGCCTGATCGGCGGCGCGGCGGATCTCGATGCGCTCGCGGGCAATCTCCAGCAGGCCCTCGTTCATCGCCGCGATCTCTGCCCTGCGGAATTCGATGGTGCCCGGAAGGGTCACGTCATTTGCGTTGCGGTAGGCAGCGATCTCATCCTCAAGCCCGGCGACCTGATCCGCCAAGGCGGCCTCCTTCTGGGCGAAGAAGCTGAGCGTTTCACGGGCCTGGTCGATGCGGGTGGCGATGCTGAGTTCAATGGTGCGGCGCCCGAATTCGCTGGCAACCTGCTGCGCGTGCTCCGCCGTGGGCATCCGGGCCGTAATGGTCAGCACCGAGATGGTGCCGTCGTCGGCAAAGCCCTCACGGGCGGCTGCAACGCCGGTGATCTGCACGGCAGTCCGCAACTGCACCACCTTCTGCAGGTCAGTCAGCGCATCCTGATCGGTATACAGGCCGAACTTCTCGATGATTTCCAGCAAGGTGCCGCGGGCCATCAGGCGCTGTTCGATCAGCTGCATGCGGCGGGCAGAGGAGCCTTCGACAGTGGATTTGGCCAGATCGCCGGCAATCTGCGGCTGGGTGATCTGCAGCACCTCGGCGGTTTCGTATTCATGCTGCTGGCTGGCGGCGAACCACAGCGACACCAGGCAGCCAAGGACAAACACGCAAGCAATGGTGAACAGCCTGCGCCGCACCATGTCGAGGAAGTCGCCCAGAGAATAAATCGGCCCCATCTGTCTGCTCTCATCCTGCCGGGGTGCCCGGCCCGTCCCAATGCCGCCGGCCCCGCACGGGCCGCCGCCCGGTTTTACACCATAGCAACCGGGCGAAACTATGACGTTGGTGCAATCAGTGCAGCGGGCTGTCCGATTTGCGCGCCCGGTTCAGCACCACCCCCAGAAGCTGGGTGTGGCCTGCCAGCATCTTCTCGCAGGCGGCCAGCTGCGCTGCTGTTGTGCCGGTGCCGTCGGAAATCAGCAGCACCCCGTCCACCTGCTGCAGGAAGGCCGCGGTATCGTCATGCTCCAGCACCGGCGGCAGGTCGAACAAAGCAGTGTCCGCACCACTGCGCAGCATCAAGTCGTCCAAGGCTGCACCGCAGCTGCGGCTGTGCAGGATTTCGGCGGCGTCCTGGTCCGCTGCGCTGTTCAGCCCGACCGCCAGCGACTGCAGCGGGCGCAACAAGCAGTCCTCCATCAGAGCCGAGCCGGAAAGAAACGCGCCCATGTCAGCTTGGACCGGAATTCCCATGGCCTGCGCCACCCCGGGGCGGCGGAAGTTCATGTCCATCAGCACGGTGCGGCTGCCCGGCACCCGGGCCAGGCTGAGTGCCAGATTGACCGCCGAGAAGGTGGTACCGCAGCCTGACGACGGTGCCGCCACCGCAACCCGTTTCCAGCCGCGGGCCTTCAGGGTGTGCAACAACCGGGTGCGCAGCAGGTCAAAGGACTTGGCCGCGGGCGCGGTGCGGAAGCGGCTGACCAAGGGCAGGCGCCGCTGCTCCTTTGCGCCACTGTCGAACGGAACCTGGCGGATCCGGTCCCAGGGCTCCGGCAAGGTGGCGGGCAGCTGGGCAGAAGCGGGTGAGGCTGGCGCAGCCAAGGGGCGCTCCCGATCTGCCTCGGCGGCAGAAGGCATGGCAGCCGCGGGCGCGCGACGGCGGCGGAACCGCTTGAAGCCTTGCTCGGTCATGCCGTCCTCATCTTCCTTCCGTGTCTCCTGCGGGTCCTGCACCGGGCTGGCGGTCAAGGCCCCTGGTACCGCAAAATGCTTCACAACCGTGCTCCCTGCAATGGCCGGCTGGTCCGCTGCCTGTGCCTTAAGGCTCGGGCAGCAGATCACACAGGCCTTAATATCCCGTACCCTTCAGCACCACGCCAACGGTCCGCAAGATCAGCGACAGATCGCGGCCCAGCGAAAGTCCGCGCCAGTATCCGGCGTCTGCCTGCGCCCGGCTGGCAAAGCTGCCCTCATTGCGGACCGACACCTGCCAAGCGCCGGTAATGCCCGGCCGCAGGGCAAAATAGGCACGCGCATCGCCGTAAAGCGGTAGCTGTACCGGCATCATCGGGCGAGGTCCGACCAGGCTCATGTCTCCCTTGGCCACGTTCCAAAGCTGCGGCAGCTCATCCAGCGAGGTGGCGCGCAGCAAGCGCCCGACCCGGGTGATTCGCGGATCGTTCTTGAGCTTCTGGGTGTCATCCCATTCCCGGCGCAGCGCCGGATCCGCGTCCAGGTAACGCTGCAGCAGCTGGTCTGCATCCCGCACCATGGTGCGCAGCTTCAGAATGCGGAACGTCTGGCCGCCGCGACCCAGCCGCGCCTGCGTGTAGAAGGGCCGCCCGCCCTCCAGCCATAACGCAGCGGCGCATAGCGCGATCAGTGGCAGAACCACCGGCAGGCTCAGCAGCAATAGCAGCAGATCCAGCCCGCGTTTTCCGCCCGCTGCGTATGCTCCGCTGCCAAAGCCGTTTAAGGCTTGCCGCGCCGGTGACGGGCCGCTCAGCGAGGCATTCATGTTTGCCGCCTGCATGTGCCGCGCTTTGAGAAATGGAGCGGCCACTTCCGACCACCCGCCTTCCGCGTCAACGCGCACAAAAGACAGCTCCGCCCGTCCGGGAACCATGTCTTTCATTCCACACCCCTCGTTCCAGCCGGTCGCCCGGCCGGACCGCCGCCGAATGCAGCGGTCAAGCAAAACTGATCCTGACAGTCCGCAAGCCATCGGCTGCGGAGTGCCGTTACTGATTTTCAGGTTCAAAACGGGGGCGCGCCCCCACGCGCCCGCGCCAATTTTTTTGCTGCCGTCCAATCCCCTGGCGGCGGTGCATTGCAGCACTCTGCCCTAATTAAGACATATTTAGACAATTGCGCGGAAAATTTTCGATTCCCCGCAAAAAGCCCTAAAACCAGGCCTTGCAAAAGGGAGTTCCAGAAACAATGAAAATGCTCTGATTGAATTGTTTCCACTGCGTACGGAGGCGCCACGGAATCAAAGCTACGGTGCAGGCGGGACTGTTGCTGTACTGCACGGTTGCGGGAATGCCCCTTGCCTCCTGAGGCTTAGCCCACGCCACTCGGACCGGCACCAACAATCGAGCCGTTTCCCCATTTTTTCTTCAACCTAATGGTTCCAGGCCAGGAGAATGCACTCGCCTTTTGATAGCTGATTGCCGGTGCATTATGCAATTCCCGGAAATGCGGCAGAGCGGCTGATTAGCCTGTGCTGCAATTACCGCTTAACTCAACGCCGCAGCCCAGCAGGCTGCGCACTTGCCGGAACCCGGAAACACCGCCATAAGCCACAGGAAACCGATGGCAGAGAGGGTGAGAACATGATGCAGCCTCCCGGCGGCGGCGGCAGCTGGCTGGCCGCCAATCTGGACGGAAACACACTGACCGCCTGGACCGTGACCGGCAGCACCGCAGGAACCGCGCAGGTGCAGCAGCTTCCGGACAGCGGCCCCGCTGCGCTGGCAGCAGGATTGCGGCTGATGCTGGCAGGCGACGCGTTGCCGGTGGTGCTGGGCGGCAGCTTCCTGGTCCCGCCGCACAGGGTGCCAGCCGTGCCCGCAGAGCTGCCTTTGACGGCAACGCCGCTGGAAGGTCTGACCATCCATGCCCTGCCGGGTCTCAGCCAATCTGTGCCAGGCGGGCTGATTCAGGGGGGGCTGGCCAGGCTCCGCGGCTTTCTTCAGCTTAACCCGGATTGGGACGGGGTGGTTTGCCTGCCCGGCACCGCAGTCACCCATTGGGTGCAGGTCAGCGCCAAGGAAGCGGTCAGCTTCCAAAGCGCGCTGACCGGGCAGCTGGCGGCAGCGGTGGCGCAGCCTATGGCGCTGGCCGCCGCCGGTGACTGCAGCAAGGAAGCGCTCGCCGAGGCGGCGGCGGACGGCATCGCCAAGCCGGAACTGCTGGCGGCGAGGCTGGCGGCACTGCAGGCCGAGGCCGCGCTGGGTCAGCTGCAGCCGGACACTGCGCGCGGCAGGCTCTGGGGGCTGCTGCTGGGTGCTGAACTGGCTGCGGCCCGGCCCTACTGGCTGGGCCAGAATGTGGCGCTGCTGGCAGAGGCGCCCCTGCAGCCGCTCTATGCCGCCGCGCTGGAAGCCCAAGGGCTGCCGGTCACGCTGGCAGATCCGCTGCGCATGACGCTGGAGGGGCTGAGCAGGGCCTGGGCCGCCACCTGACCGCCGCGCCGGCCTGCGGCGTCAGGTTTTTCGGGGTTTCCAGAACCCGCGGGGCCGAAACTTCAGCGGCCCGCCCTGAAGCGTGCTCCCTTGCCCGGCGGCGTCTCTGGCGGGCCGGCAAAGCACTGGGCAATACGCATCCAGTTTTCCGCGGCTGCACCGGAGACCTGCAGCCGGGTATCCTGGATACTGCGCACCTGAGCGACGACCCGTGCAAACTCCACCGCAGAGCCTTTGACATAATCCGCGCCCTGCGGGGGATTCCACTCCCAGACCGCCCCCGATGGCCCGGTCAGCTGGACGAAAGGCGCGGGCTCCGGCACGTCCAGCGCGCGGTTGCGGAAGCTCCAGCCATAGGTCGCCACCCCCAGATGCGCGATGTTGCGGATGCGGTCCTGCTCCTGCCGATCATGCCCCAAGAGGTCGAACACCTCCTGCCCGTGCGCCCAGGTCTCCATCTGCCGGGCGGTCACGGAACTGAGCGCGCTCATGTCCGGCCCGATCCATTTCAGCCGTGCTTTGGGGTCAGCTTCGGCGAAAGCATCAGCGCAGCGCTCCGCCCCGTCCCGCCAGGCCGCGAACAACGCCGGCCTGATAGGCCGTCCAGCCAGGGAAACTGGCATTCGAGGATGGAGCGGCCCGCATGCATGTCCCGCAGGACCGGCGCGATGAAGGCAGCAAAGGCTTCCTCGCCCCGCAGCGACGCCTCTGCCGCAGCGTTGAACAGGTGCAGATGCCCCAGCACATGATCAATGGTCCAGCCCTTGAACTGGGTTTCGCGGTGAAACTCCGCCTCCGGCAGGTCCTCAAGGATGGCTGCCAGGGCGCGGCTCTCTGCGCGGAAATCTTCGGCTTGCTGCATGAAACCTCCCCTCATTTTGTCCAAGGCAGGATAGCCACGCGGGACGCCGGGCCGGAACAAGGACCATGCGTCACGAAGGGAGTCAAAGAGGCCGCGGCCTCAGGGCAGCGGAGCAGTCTTGAACAGGCGGATTTTCAGGCCGCCGTGTGCGACCGGCGCACCGAACGGCAGGAACGGCAGATTGGTTGCCTTGGCGAGGCTGGTCTCCGAGGTGACAATACCCACACGCCAGCCAGAGAAGCGCTCCTTCAGCACCTGCCCCAATGCACCGTAAAGAGCATAGAGCAGTTTCTTGTTGCCGATCCGGGCGCCATAGGGCGGGTTGACGATGACCAGGCCCGGCAGGCCGTCGGGACGCTGCAGGTCGCTGACCGCGGCCTGGGCAAAACGGGTGCAATCGGCCACGCCCGCCCGGTCCGCATTGGCAGCGGCCATCTCCACGGCGCCCGCGTTGCGGTCGGAGCCGTAGAACAGCATTTCCGTTTCGCGCGTCTCGCCCTGCTGCTTCAGCGCGGCCCAGGCGTCCGCATCAAAGGTTGCCAGCTGCTCAAAGGCAAAGCTGCGGCTGCGGCCGGGCAGCAGGCCCTTGGCGATCTCTGCTGCTTCGATCACAAAGGTGCCGGAGCCGCACATCGGGTCGACCACCGGCTCCGCCCCGTCAAAACCGCATTCGCGCAGGAACAGGGCGGCAAGGTTTTCCCGCATCGGCGCCTTGCCGACCGCAGACTTGTGGCCGCGCTTGTGCAACCCCTCGCCCGAGGTGTCGACGCTGAAGACGCAGAGGTTGTCCTCGATCCTGAGCTTGACCGTCAGTTCCGCGTCCTTGCTGACGGGGGCCCCGAGGGTTTCGGCAATCGCCTTTTCCACACGCTGGGCAGCAGCGCCGGCGTGGTAGATCTTGGACTTCTTGTTGGTGGAAACCTCCACCTTCACCGGCACATCCGAGCGCAGCACATCGCCCCAAGGGAACTTGCGCGACCGTTTGTCGAGCTGGGCCAGATGGAAGGCGCGGAATTCGCCGATCCGCGCCAGCACCCGTGCAGCGCCGCGCACAGACAAGTTGGCACGCCAGACCTCGACCCAGCCTCCCTGCACCGTGACGCCGCCCGGCACTGCCTTGGGGGCAGCAAAACCCAGCTCCTTGGCCTCGGCCAGCAGCGCCAGCTCCAGTCCCGGCGGCGCAGTCAGGAAAATCTCGAATGTGTTGTCTTGCGTCATGCTGCCCTCCTTAGACGCAAAGCCGATCCGCGGCGACTGTTTTTTCCGGTCGCGCCATGAGAGAAACTGCCGTTGCGTTACAACCGCGGATGCTGCACCGCGGCATTGCGACTGCGCTCACAAGGTTCAATAATTATTACTTAAATTCAATAAGTTACTCATTACTAAAAAATTAGTTTGACAACATAATCCAACCTATGAAAGCTCTATGGCAGTCAGATGCAGCCAATGCACAACTGGCTTTAAGCGACTTTCAGGGAGGAAAAAGATGCGGAAGTATCTTTTGTCCGCAGCCGCCGTTTGCGCGATGGTTGCGGGATCGATTGGCTATGCCGATGAAATGGCGGCCAAGAAATGGATTGATGAAGAATTTCAGCCTTCGGTGCTGACCAAGGATGAGCAGCTGTCTGAGCTGCAGTGGTTCATCCAGGCAGCAGAGCCGTTCAAAGGCATGGAAATCAACGTGCTGTCGGAAGGCATCCCGACGCACTCCTACGAATCCGAGGTGCTGACCAAGGCCTTCGAGGAAATCACCGGCATCAAGGTGAACCACCAGATCCTGGGTGAAGGCGAGGTCGTTCAGGCCGTGCAGACCCAGATGCAGACCAAGCGGAACCTCTATGACGCCTACGTCAATGACTCCGACCTGATCGGCACCCACTCGCGCCTGCAGCTGGCCTACAACCTGACCGACATGATGGCAGGCGACTTCAAGGACGTGACCAACCCCGGCCTCGACCTGGATGACTTCATGGGCACCCAGTTCACCACCGGCCCGGACGGCGACCTGTACCAGCTGCCCGACCAGCAGTTCGCGAACCTGTACTGGTTCCGCAAGGACTGGTTCGACCGCGAAGACCTGCAGGCCGCGTTCAAGGAAAAGTACGGCTATGACCTGGGCGTTCCGGTCAACTGGTCGGCGTATGAGGACATCGCCGAGTTCTTCAGCGAGCACGTCAAGGAAATCGACGGCACCGCGATCTATGGCCACATGGATTACGGCAAGCGCGCACCGGACCTTGGCTGGCGGATGACCGATGCCTGGCTGTCGATGGCAGGTGCAGGATCGAAGGGTGAGCCGAACGGCGTGCCGATCGACGAATGGGGCATCCGGATGGAAGACGGCTCCTGCAACCCGGCCGGTGCCAGCGTGACCCGCGGCGGCGCCGCCAACGGCCCGGCAGCGGTCTATGCGATCCGCAAGTGGGACGAATGGCTGCGCAAATACGCGCCTCCGGGTGCGGCGTCTTATGACTTCTACCAGTCGCTGCCGGCTCTGGCACAGGGCAACGTGGCGCAGCAGATCTTCTGGTACACCGCCTTTACCGCCGACATGGTGAAGCCGCAGTCCGAAGGCAACAACACCGTCGACGCCGAGGGCAACCCGCTGTGGCGGATGGCGCCCAGCCCGCACGGCCCCTACTGGGAAGAAGGCCAGAAGGTCGGTTATCAGGACGTGGGCTCCTGGACCTTCCTCAAGTCCACCCCGCTGGACCGCGCACAGGCTGCCTGGCTCTATGCCCAGTTCGTGGTGTCCAAGACCGTGGACGTGAAGAAATCGCACGTTGGCCTGACCTTCATCCGCGACTCTTCCGTGAACCACGAGAGCTTCACCGAGCGCGCACCCAAGCTGGGCGGCCTGGTCGAGTTCTACCGCTCGCCCGACCGCGTCGCATGGTCGCCGACCGGCATCAACGTGCCGGACTATCCGAAGCTGGCCCAGATCTGGTGGCAGCAGATTGGTGACGTGAACTCCGGCGCCTTCACGCCGCAGGAAGCGATGGACCGTCTGGCCGAGGAAATGGACATCACCATGGCCCGTATGCAGCGTGCGGACGAGCAGGCCAACGTCTATGGCGGCTGCGGCCCGCGCCTGAACGAAGAGAAGGACGCGGAGTGGTGGTACGCCAATGGCGGCGCCAAACCGCCGCTGGAGAACGAGAAGCCGCAGGGCCAGACCGTCAACTATGACGAGCTGGTGGCTCGCTGGGCAACCAACTAAGGCCTCCTCCCGGTCCGGCCAGCGATCCCCATCATCTGGCCGGGCTGCATCAGGCCCCGGAGACCCTTTCCCGTCATCCGGGGCCCTTTTCCCCAAGATCAGAGCGCGCCTCTGCCCCGCGCGCGAACAGGCCGCCTGCCGGAAAGTCAAAGCAAGATGGCACTCGAACTCAAGGGTGTGACCAAGCGCGTCGGCGCCATTCAGCACATCAAGGATACCTCCCTGCTGCTGGAGCCCGGTCACTTCAACGTCCTCCTCGGCGCCACTGGCTCCGGAAAAACCTCACTCATAAAACTGATGGCGGGCCTCGACCCGATGGCCAGCGGCCAGGTGCTGATGGATGGCGAGGATGTCAGCCGTCTCAGCACCCAGAAGCGCAACATCAGCCTGGTGCATCAGTTCTTCATCAACTACCCGCATATGACGGTGTTCGAAAACATCGCCTCGCCGCTGAAAGTGGCTGGAATGGCGAAGTCGGAGATCGAAGGCCGCGTCGAGGAAGCTGCAGCGATCCTGCAGCTGAAGCCGATGCTGCACCGCCGCCCGCATGAGCTGTCCGGCGGCCAGCAGCAACGCTGCGCCCTGGCCCGAGCGATTGCCAAGGAAAGCCGCGCGGTGTTCCTGGATGAGCCGCTGGCCAACCTCGACTACAAGCTGCGCGAGGAGCTGCGCGACCAGCTGCCCGAACTGTTTGCCGGCCGCGGCGCGGTGGTGGTCTACGCGACCTCCGAACCGGAAGAGGCGCTGCTTCTGGGCGGCAAGACCGCACTGATGCGCGACGGCCGCGTGACCCAGTTCGGCCCCACCGCGGAGATCTACCGCAACCCCGGCAATGTCGATGCGGCGCGGGTGTTCTCCGACCCGCCGATCAACACCGCCGAGATCACCAAGCAGGGCAGCATGGCCCGCCTGGGCGCCGGCGTCACCTGGGAGCTGAGCGGCGCTGCCGTTGGGTTGGCAGATGGCACGTACACCATCGCCATCCGCCCGCACCACGTGCTGCCTGTCGCGAAAAACGGCGCCCATGTGCAGCTGTCAGGCCAGGTGCAGGTGACGGAACTCTCCGGCTCCGAAAGCTCCGCCCATTTCGACATGGGTTCCGGCAGCTGGGTCTCGCTGGCCCACGGCGTCCACCCCTACCGCGTGGGCGAGCTGCACGACTTCTACATGGACCCCGCGCAGGCATATTTCTTTGCCCCCGACGGCAGCCGCGCGGCGTGAGGCATCAATGGCTAAAATAACTCTCTCCAAACTGCGCCACAGCTATCTTTCGGCACCGAAGTCCGACTCGGATTACGCGCTGAAGGAAATCGACCTCGACTGGACCGACGGCGGCGCTTATGCGCTGCTCGGCCCCTCGGGCTGCGGCAAATCCACCCTTCTGAACATCATCTCGGGCCTGCTGGTGCCGTCCGAAGGCCAAATCCTGTTTGACGGCCAGGACGTGACCGCCCTGCCCCCGGATCAGCGCAACATCGCCCAGGTGTTCCAGTTCCCGGTGATCTACGACACCATGACTGTGTACGACAACCTGGCGTTTCCGCTGCGCAACCGCGGACGGGACGAGGCCACCGTGCACGAACGGGTGATGGCGATTGCCGAAATGCTCGAAGTCACCGAGATGCTGGACCAGAAGGCGGCAGGCCTGTCACCTGACAATAAACAGAAGATCTCCATGGGCCGCGGCCTGGTGCGCGAGGATGTGAACGTGGTGATGTTCGACGAGCCGCTCACCGTGATCGACCCGCATCTGAAGTGGAAGCTGCGCTCCAAACTGAAGGAGCTGCACCAGCGGGTGAAGGCGACGATGATCTACGTCACCCACGACCAGACCGAAGCGCTGACCTTCGCCGATCAGGTGGTGGTGATGCAGCTGGGTGAGGTGGTGCAGATCGGCACGCCGGTGGAGCTGTTCGAGCGCCCCGCGCATACCTTTGTCGGCCATTTCATCGGCTCGCCCGGGATGAACATCCTGCCCTGTGAACTGCAGCATGGAGCCGCGGTTTTTGCAGGCCAGCAGATTGCACTGGAAGGCCCCATTCAAGGCACCTCGGAGGGCCAGACCGAAATCGGCATCCGCCCGGAGTTCGTCTCGCTGGCGGACCACGGCCTGCCCGCCATGGTCACCAAGGTCTCAGACATCGGCCGCCACACGGTGGTGGAATGCGATGCCGGCGGCTGCCGCATCAACGCCGTGACCGAAGGCGCCGCGCCGGAAAAAGGCAGCGCCGTTCATCTGGCCTTCCGCCAGGACATGACGCGGCTTTACGTGGACGGCTGGCTTGCCACCGCCCCGGCCAATGCCACCGGCGAACAAGGAGCAGCCTGATGAAAACCGAAAACCAGAAAGCCTGGTTCTTTGTCCTGCCGGTGCTGGCGCTGGTAGCCTTCAACGCGCTGATTCCGATGATGACGGTGGTCAACTACTCGGTGCAGGAGACCTTTGGCGACAACGTGTTCTTCTGGCAGGGCCTGGACTGGTTCCAGCAGATCCTGCGCTCCGACCGCTTCCACGCGGCGCTTGGCCGCCAGTTCCTGTTCACTTTCCTGATCCTGATCATCGAGGTGCCGCTGGGCATCGCGATTGCGCTGTCGATGCCGCGCAAGGGCTTCTGGGTGCCCGTCTGCCTGGTGCTGATGGCGCTGCCGATGCTGATCCCGTGGAACGTGGTCGGCGCGATGTGGAACATCTTCACCCTGCCCGACATCGGCCTCTTGGGCTACTTCCTGAACCATGTGCTGGGAATCTCCTATGACATGACGCAGGATCCGGTTGCGGCCTGGGTGACCATTGTCACCATGGACGTCTGGCACTGGACCTCGCTGGTGGTGCTGCTGAGCTATGCCGGCCTGGTGTCGATCCCCGACGCCTACTACCAGGCGGCCAAGATCGACGGCGCATCTAACTGGGCGGTGTTCCGGTTCATCCAGCTGCCGAAGATGAAGACGGTGCTGACCATCGCCATCCTGCTGCGCTTCATGGACAGCTTCAACATCTACACCGAGCCGTTCGTGCTCACCGGCGGCGGCCCCGGCAACTCTACCACGCTTTTGTCGATCGACCTGGTGAAAATCGCGCTTGGCCAGTTCGACCTCGGCCCCGCCGCTGCAATGTCGCTCATCTATTTCGCAATCACGCTCCTGGTCTCCTGGCTGTTCTACACGCTGATGACCAAGGACGACCTGAACTAAGGGAGGGATCAAGATGCAGAAACGATCCATCGTCCCCATCGTCTATATCCTGTTCCTCATGCTGCCGATCTACTGGCTGGTGGCGATGAGCTTCAAGACGACGAACGAAATCCTGTCGGGCTTCTCGCTGTTCCCGCAGACGTTCACACTGGACAACTACAAAACCATCTTCACCGATCCCAGCTGGTACTGGGGCTACATCAACTCAATCGCCTACGTGTCGATCAATACCGTGATCTCCATCGCGGTGGCGCTGCCGGCGGCCTACGCCTTCAGCCGCTACCGGTTCCTGGGCGACAAGCAGCTGTTCTTCTGGCTTCTGACCAACCGGATGGCACCGGCTGCGGTGTTTGCGCTGCCGTTCTTCCAGCTCTATTCCGCGGTGGAGCTGTTCGACACCCACCTGGCCGTGGCACTGGCACACTGCCTGTTCAACATCCCGCTGGCGGTGTGGATCCTGGAGGGCTTCATGGGCGGCGTGCCCAAGGAGCTGGACGAGACCGCATTCGTTGACGGTTATTCCTTCCCGCGCTTCTTTGCGACGATCTTTGTGCCGTCAATCAAGGCCGGCGTGGGTGTGGCAGCCTTCTTCTGCTTCATGTTCTCCTGGGTGGAGCTGCTGCTGGCGAAGACCCTGACCGCCGTCGCCGCCAAGCCGATTGCCGCCACCATGACCAAGACCGCCTCCAGCGCGGGCTATGAACTGGGGCTGCTGGCGGCAGCCGGCACTTTGACAATCATTCCGGGCGCCATCGTGATCTGGTTTGTCCGCAACTACATCGCGAAGGGCTTCGCGATGGGGAGGGTGTAATGCTTTCATGGATGGCCTGGACCTGGCCCACTGCCCTGTTGTTCATCGGCATCTTCAGCGCCATCGGCGTGCTGATCATCGCCGAAATCCGCCACCCGGGCGGCGCGGCCCGCAAGGGCGTGCTCGGCCTCACCACCACCCGGGGCGACCGGCTGTTCATCAGCCTCCTGGGCACTTCCTACATCTTCCTGGCCTGGCTCGGCCTGGTGGGGATGCCGCTGTGGTGGCCGCTGGGGCTGTCGATCGCTTGGGGCATCTTCTGCTTCTGGAAGGTCTGATGCCCAGCGGGTCAAGGGGGCCGAAAGCCCCGCCGCAGGCGGCTTGCCCTTGACGCGCGTAACCAAAACACAATCGGGACAGGCCTTGAAGGCAAACCTGCCCTTCAAGGCCTTCTCAGCCAAGACCCTGAACTGATGCGCCAAGCAGTAACTTTCGGACCGGCGCGTCACTCTGCAACTTGCTGAGAAGACTCGCGCGGCAGCGCACAATTTGACAACAAACGCCCCGCAGCCGCGCATCTTCTAAAAAAATAGTTTTCACGGAAGCCTGCTTCCCCTAGCATGACTGGAACGATCACATGAGCCGGACTGCCGAGGCGATGCGCAAGAAACACGACACTTCCCTGCTGACCGAGGTTGAGCTGGAATTCATGACCGTCGTCTGGGACATGGGCGGCGGCACCGTGCGCGATATCCTGGCCGAGTTGAACAAGGTGCAGGAACGCGCCTATACCTCGGTGGCCACGGTTCTCAAGATCATGGAACAGAAGGGCTTCCTGACCAGCGAGCGCAAGGACCGCTCCCTTGTCTACCGCCCTGCCGTTCCCAAGGCAGACTATCAGAAGACATCTCTGAAGAACCTTTCGAGCAAGCTTTTCAACGGCGCGCCCGCCGCATTGGTGGCGCGGCTGGTCGATGATGAGGATGTGACCAACGAGATGCTCGAGGAGATGCGGGCGCTCTTGGAGGAAAGGCTGGGGGATAATGAACGCTGATGTTCTGCTGAATGCCTATATTGATCTGAATATCCTGCTGCTGGCGGGTACCCTGTTGTGGTTCGCCGCCCGCAAAGCGCTGGCGCGCAGCCCGCTGGGCCGTGCTTACAGGCCGCAGTTGCGGCTCTTGAACGGGATGACGGTGCTGCTGGCCGCCTCTCCGGTGCTGATCCTCGCCTTCACCCGGTTCGTCATCGCCCATCCGCCGAATTTCTCCGACATGCTGGTGTCGCAGTACCTGCAGGGCAACGTCAGCATGAGCGCGGGCACGTTTGAAGCCACCCTGGGCCTCCGCGAGGATGCGGTGCGCGGCCTCACCAGCCTGCAGCCGGCCTGGGCACAGGCGGTTACAGCGGCCTTTGCCGCCGGAGCGCTGATCTGTTTTTCGCATGTTGCGATCTCTGTTTTCCGCCTGCGCCAGAACCTGGCGGGCGCCTTTGCCTGGAAACGCATCGGCCGGGTGCAGCTGATGGTGTCCGACGACATTCGCGTGGCCTATTCCACCCGCGGGCCGTTTTGCCGCTATGTGGTGCTGCCCACACAGCTGCTGAATGACTCGCGCGACCTGCGCCTGACTGTCGCGCATGAACTGCAGCACTTCCGCCAGCGCGACATCGAATGCGAGTTTCTGCTGGAGATGCTGCGCCCGCTGCTATTCTGGAACCCCGCTTTTTACCTGTGGCGGCGCGAGGTGCGGCTGTTGCGCGAATTTGCCTGCGACCAGGCACTGATGGCGCGGCCCGGGTTCGACGTGCGCGCCTATTGCGAATGCCTGATCCGCGCCTGCGCCCATGCCGCCCGCGGACCTGCCCTGTTCACCCGCCGCAGCCCGGTGGTGGCGCTGGTCGACCGGCGCGAAACCCGCCGCGGCGCTTCTCTGCAACGGCGGATCATTGCGGTAACGGCTGTCCAGCCGCAGGGGCCGAACTCGCTCGGCTGGGGTATTGTGTCTTTGGCGATGGCCGGAGTGGTGCTGGTAACCGCCGTGTTGCTGCAGCGGCCCAGCGACTGGAGCCATGATCGCATCATGCTGTCGACGATCGTCAACCTAGAGCGCATGGCAACCCGCAACAGCACTCCCGACCTTGCGGTTAGTGCGCTCAACGGCGGCTTTGCAGTTCCCAGCCCGTAACCTTTGAAGACAGTCCCGGAATGTTTCCGGCGAAGACGGCGGTAGCCTGACTTTCCAGGCGAAGATTTCCCTCTGATTTGAGGTTTAGTCTTAGGTCCGCGGCCGCGGTTTTTGCGGTCTGAAAGCCTGACGCAGCAGTTGCAGCTGGCTGGCAGCCTCCAGGCGCAGCCGCGCACCCGAACCGGCGCAGCTGATATTCAGGGTGACAGTTTTCATCCGGTTATTGGTCATCCGCTTTATGTTGTGGCGGGCTGACCACAAATTGAAAGAAGCCGCCCCTTCGTCCAGGCTGTGTTTGATGGACCGGTACATCAGGGCCGTCCCCGCACTCAGCTCGCAGCCCTTGGGGGTGATGGCAGTGAAGTAGCCGTGATGCGCTCCGCCCTGTTCTGCTAGATTAAAGACAAAGGCAACAGGCTCCCCTTGGCACGACACCGACCAGAACCGCAGTGTTCCGTCCCGCGCGCAGCCGCGGATTTGGTCTTCATACAGCCGCAGGCCGACCCGGCGCATGCGCGGGCAGTCCTTCCAGCTGGCAGCCACCACCGCGCGAAAAACCTTTACTGCTTCCTCCGGGTCATCGTCAGGCGTGCACAGGCCAACATCGCAGCTGGCAGCCATTTTCCGCTCGGCAGCGCGCAGGTTGCGGCGGTTCTTGCTGCTGAGCTGGGCTTCCAGTTCCGCGCCGCTTGCCACGCCCTCAACCAGATAATAGCCCAACCCGGCACTGCGCTCGACGCTGTATCCTCGCTGTTCGAAAGCGTGCGCCAGGCTGCAGCCCAAACGGTGGTCCGCCGGCAGGTTTTCAAAAGTGAGGTCCAGCCAGCGCATCCGCTCCAATGTCTGCACCATTGCCCAGACCAGTTCGTCCTGGTTGTCCTGCGGATCAAACAACAGGTCGAAGGCAGGAGAAGAGCCGTAAACAGGCGGGCCGGCACGCCAGGCAAAAGCCGCCTTCCAATCTCGCCGCCGGAACAGCGGAACGAAGCCCGCCAGATCCAGGCCTCTCCACAGGCACAGGCAGGCAGGTCTCTGCCCCTGAGCAACCGCCGCGCTCGCCCACGGCAGGAAGAAGCCTGGCCTGTCATAGGCACCTGCCCCGGCAGCTGCAGACAGTGCCGTCAGCTGCCCTTCCAGCGCCTGCAAATCAGGCAGGCGGCTGGCGATTTCAACTCGCAACGGCTGCATTCCGGTCTCCTCCTTATTCTGCCTGATCCCCCGGCCAGGCTCTGCTTCCAGCACCATATGCCGCCGACGGCCAGACCCAGCCAGGAAAGTCTGATGGCCGCAGGCTGGCAAGGCGCCGCTGAGCCGCAGCAAGCAGCGGCTGCGGCACGGCGCGCGCCATCGCTTCGGACACTCTGGCCACTGTCAGATCTGCGGCCGTCAGCGCCCGGCTGCGCTGGCTTTGGCTGGCGAAACTGGAATTCGGGGGAAAGTCCGTTTGCCGGATGCCGCCCGCCTCCAGCCCGGCAGCCGCCAGCAGCGGTGCCAGCACTTTGCCCGGATCCGCGCGCAAGGCCTCATATTCCGCCCAGAAGACGCGTTCCGTGCCCAACTGCCGCTGCAGCCGGCGCATGCATCGCAGATGAAAGACATTCGAGGCGCAGGCCCGCCCGATCAGCAGGGCGCGCCGCGGGTAGGGCGGAGGACGGCGGCCATAGGACCACAGCCGCGAACGCAGGAAACCAGGGTTCCGGCGGCTCACGCACAGAAACAGCGCCCTTGGCACCGCCTTGGCAATGCCTGGCCCCAGCAGCGTATGGTGCGGCGATTTTTCAACCCAGGCCGCTGCGCCCTGCCGCCGCGCTAGCGCCTCCATCACCCGGCAGAACAACTCAGCCGGGCTGGCGCTCGTCTCGGCCGCATCTTCTCCCCAATGGCGCGAAAGCCCGCAGAGCCGGTAGTATTCGCTGCTTAGGAAATCCCCGGCCGCATCGGCGCGCCAGCCGGGGCTAGGCCAGGGCTCCATGGAAGGGGCGAAATGCGAGAAATAAACGCTTTCATGCACCCCGTGGTGACGCTCAGCCGTCACCGCAGCAATTCCGGGCTGCGCCGCCAGCAAATTGGCAGCCAAAGTAGTGCCGGAGCGCTGCAGGCCTAAGACAAAAATGGGAATGGACTGAGATGCGTTCATGCATGCCCCTCCGTCCGTGCCCTCATCCTGCGGTAGACATGGCGCAGGTTGAACAGCAGTGTATGGCTAGGCTGGCGCAGCGGCAGCACATAAGCCGGCACCAGCGGGACCACGTCCGGATTGAAGGCGGATTTGAATTGTGCCCGGTTTCTGGTGCCACGAGAGATGTGTGCGCCGCCAGCCCCGGGCAGACCTGCGGCCCCGGCCATGTCGTATTGCGCAAAGCCTTGTGCCTGGGCAATTTTCAGGGCCTCCCAAACCAGCGGATACCCCGCAGCGGCACTGGAGCTTTCATCACAACGGGCGAAGACCAGCCAAAAGGCACGGCTGCCGTCGGCAATCATGACATGTCCTGCCACCAGCCTGCCCGCTTGCCAGGCTAGCAGGAACGCCCCGCGGCCGCGGGTCATCTGCCATTGCGATGCCACTGGCGGCACGGATTCGAGGCCCAGTCCGCGGGTGCGGAAGAAGGCCTGCATCAGCGGCTCGAACTGCAGGGCTTCTTCGAGGCTCGCGGCTGGGCGCACCTCAATGCCCGCTTTCTGCGACTTGCGGATTTGCCGCCGGCAGCGCTGCTTCAGCCTGGATTGCAGCTGTTCAGCGGATCCGTTCAGCCCGACCAGTGCAGTATCCGCATGCTGCGATTGTGCGTCGGAAGGCAGCCGGACCGCACCGGCAGTCTCCAGCCCCCCGCAGACCCGCTGCACGTCCTGTTGACCGCTCCAGCGCGGGTTGAGCTGCATCGAGCAACAGCCCTCCCGGCGCAGCCGCGCCGCAAACGCAGGCAGAATATTCGCCAGCGCCTCCGGCGTTCCGGTGACAGGACCGCGCCGGAAACTCGCCAAGAACCGCCCCGGGGCGAGCCGGGTGAGGCGCGCAACGCCGAAGCCGGCAATGCGGCCATCCGGATAATAAGCTGTCAGCGTCAGATAGCGGTGACGCGGAGATGGCGGGCAGCAGGCGCTGAAGCCGGGAGACTGCAGCCAGGTTGCAGGCGGGCAATCTTGCAGGAAAGCTTCCACTCTGCTGCGGACCGCGGACGGCAGCACCTGATCCAAGCTGACACGGATTCCTGCATTTGCGGAGTCAAGCTGCTGCAGCATGATCAAGGCCTCCCCTTGCCATCGGCAAGGATGTCGGCCCGCCGCGGCCTCCGGTTTGGCAGCAAGCCGCGTACGCCGGTCAGTTCCCGCAAGGCATCTTCCAGCTTCAGCAGCCAATAGGCACGGCTGCCCCGCCGCACTCCCCGCAAGCGCCGGACCTGATACGATCCGGTTTCGAAATCCCGCAAGTAGTGGGTCCTGCGCCCGAACTCGAAGCGCACGGGCTGTCCCTGCCCGGTCACTGCCTGCAGGCTGCAGTACATGACGCACCGGCCCGGCGACAAATCGGAGAAAGCCTCGTCAAACTCCGAGAACAAGCCGTACCAAGTTTCCCGGCAGCGGACCGCGCAAAAGGACGCGATGTCTTGTTTTCCTGCCCGCATCAGGACCAGGCTGCCGCAGCCCCGCGCGGCAAACCGGTGCCACAGTTCATCCAGGAAGGCGCCGCCACCCTGCAGCGCGGCCAGACCGGTTCCCGATTTCTGCTTCCAGCTGCGCTGCGACAGCGCGAGCATCCTTTGCACCGGCGCACCGTCCTGCGACTGAAACACCTCCAGCTCCGCCTTGGCCTCGTGCAGCTGCCTGCTGCTGACCCGGACTTTCTTACGGAAGGAGCGGCTGCGCGTCTGGCAGTAACTTTCCCAATCGGTGAGGTTCTCCGCGATTGAGCTGCCCTGAACGCGGTCGTGCCACAACTCCAGCCCACCAAGGCGCAGGCAGCGGGTGGTAAACACGTCAAGGGTGCAGACTCGGAACAACGCCAGTTCGATGCCAGCCCGCGGTGCCGTCTTGCACACGGCGTCCAGCAGCGCCCTCAGTGTTTCGCGGCTGGTGGCGAGAAATTCGAAGAAACCCGCGTAATTGCACAGCCAACCAGTTAATACCCGAGGCCGGTAGAAGGGCAGCAGCTTGCTGAAACGCTTCCGGACCAGGCACATCGGCGCGGCGGCCACCATCCGGTTGGCTTTCCAGACGGTGACGATCCTAAGCTCCCCGGGCGGGCCAAATCCCGCGTGCTGTGCCGCCAGCCAGTCAAAGGAAGAAAACAGGCGCCCGCGGCAGCGCTCGTGCATGCTGCGCCACTCCGGCTCCAGAACCGCCACGTCTTCCCAGCGGCTCAGGATCCGGGTCTGCAGCTGTTCAGGCGCTGCGGACTGCAGGGCCGCGACGTCACTCATCCGCCACGCTCCGTGCCGGCGCCCAGCGCACGCTGTGCACCCCGGCCATCGCCCGCAGGATTCCAAAAGCCATTGCAGCGTGACCCAATACGAAAAAGCGGCCGAGCCCAGAGCCAGGCAGTCGCGCCAACGGCGGCCACAGCAGCGCCCCACCTGCCCCCCCGTAGACCAGAAACTGCACCAGCAAGGCCGCGGTATAAACTCCGCCCTGCGCCACCGCAGCAGCGAGGCTCAGCACCAGCAGAACAGGCAGCAGAAAGGCCACAATCCGCCGCAGCCCCTTGTGCAGCAGTAATTGCAGCGCGTAGAGCCCGTGCTTGCCAGGGTTCATAAGCCGGCGCATCCGCATCAGGCCGCGCCAGCCCCGTTCCGTGGATCGTACCCGCCGCATGAACTCATCCCCCGTGTGGCTGGTGACAGCCTCCTGCGCTACAGCCCCGGGTTCGAACACCAGGCGGCGGTGCAGCGCGGGAGCTTGCACTGAGATAAAAAAATCATCGGCAACATCCCCGGGGACCCTCTCCGGCACCAGTGCACGGCGCATGGCGTAAAGCGTGCCCTGGGCCGACACGGCGCCACCCAGGCGGCTCTCAGCGGCTTTCAGGGCCGAGTCATAGGCCCAGAACAGACGTTCGGCCCGCGCTAGCCAGCCGCCGCGGCCCTTGCGGTGCTGCGGCTGCAGGCGGCCGCAGACACCACCGGTGTCCGGCAGCGCGAAGGGCTCCAGAAGGCACCGCAAAGAGCCTGGTGCCAGCATGCTGTTGGCATCCGAGAAAATCACCACATCCGCCTCGATCCGGGCCAGCCCGGCAGTCAGCGCCTGCGCCTTGCCGCCATGCTCCGGCGTCTGAAAGGCGCGGACACGCGGGCTGTCCAGCGACAGCGCCTGCTCCAGTGTCGCGTCCTCGGAGCCATCGGAGACCACCAGCACATCCACCTCGTGCGGGCCGCAGTCCTGCTCCAGGACGGTCTTCAGCTTGGCCCGGATGGCGGCTTCCTCGTTGCGGGCAGCGATCAGCACCGTGGCATGCAGCGGCTGTTCCGGAGGCAGCGGCGCCCGGCGCCCGAACACGGCGGCCAGAAAGCACCACAGCAGCGCGTAACCCGCCAACGAAAAAGCAATCAGCCCGGCGCATATCCAGAACAGCAGGATCATTCCGCGGCCCTCCCCAAAGCCGATGCAGAATGGGCGCGGAACAGGTCGAACTGGCGGCGCGCATTGACCGCCAGCGAAAACTCCGCCTCCACTAGCCGGCGACCGCGGCAGGCGATGGCATAGGCTGCCTCAGGGTCGGCCTGCACGTCTTCCAGCGCCTGTGTCAGGTCTTCAACGGAGCCTGGTTCAATCAGGAAACCTGTTCTTCCCGGCTGGATCAGTTCCGGGATGCCGGACACATTGGTGGAGATCACCGGCCGCTGGAACGCGAGCCCCTCAATCGCCACGTTGGGGATACCTTCAGTGCGCCCGGAAGGACCGATTACCGAAGGCACCGCGATCACATTGGCACTTTCATAGAGCTTGCTAACTTCGGAAAAGTCCTGCTTTCCAAGGAACGTAACCCGCTCACCCAGGCCCAGTTCCGCCGCCAATGCCTCCAGCTGCGCACGCTCCGGCCCATCGCCTGCCAGCGAACAGCGCCAGTCCGGGACCTTGACCGCAGCCAGCGCCCGCAGCAGCACGTCCACACCTTTGCGGACCTGCAGAGAACCCACATAGACCACGTGAAACGGCCCGTCCTGCGGCGGCGGTCCTAGTTGCGGGACCTTCTCCACATCGACGCTGGAGTGAATCACCTGGATATCCTCAGCTCGCAGGCCGCCGACGTGGCTGGCCAGGAAATCACGTCCGTAATTGCTGATGGTGCGGACAAAGGCGGCCTCGCCCAGCTTTTCCGCCAGCAGCCGCTGGGTGCGGAAAATATCGTGGGCGCGGCAGCTGACCGAATACGGGATACCGGTCAGCCGGTGGATCACCCAGGCCGCAGTTGCCGGATGACCCGCAAATTCTGCATGCACATGATCGGCGCCCCAATCTGCCAGTTCGCGCGCAATCGCGCAGGCGGCAACAGACACCACGGCGGATTTCCCGGCCAGAACCGGCTTGCCGCCCTGCTGCGCGCCGATCACTGCAAGCGGTCCGGCCATGCTGCCCAGCCGGGCCATGAAACTCGCAAGCGTGCGCGGGGTGATCAGCCCGCCGTGGCGGGCGATGGCCCGGGTCGGCGCGGCAAAGCCGTGCAGCACTTCGGACGTGTTGTAGGGCGACAGGTGATAGAGCCGGACGTCACCTCCGAATTCCAGAAATTTCATCACATCCCGCAGGATGAAGGTCTCAGTGAACTTTGGATATTCCGTAACGATGACAGCCAGCCGCACGTCAGTTTCCCCCACCCCCGTTGCCCGCCTGGCCTGTGCCAGCTGTCCCGGTGCCTCCCCCAAGGCATAGTGTCCGGGCCGCCGCACAGAGTGCGGGCAGGATCCACATAAACTTAGTGTCTTCGTTGGGCATGAACAGCGACGCGATCAAAAAGGCTGCAAAGCCGTAGGCCACCGCCCTGGCAAAAACCGACAAGCCTGGCACCGCGGCGCGCGCGGCCTGAACCGCCGATTTCAGGGCGGTCAGCATCACCCCCAGAAACAGCGCCAGGCCGATCAATCCCAGCTCTGCTGCTACTTCCATGTAGCTGTTGTGCAGCTGCCGCGGCCCCGGCTCCCGTCCCGGATACCAGCGGAATTCATCCCCGGCATAGTAATGCGGGTAGTTGCCGGGGCCGACACCGAAGACCGGGTTCTCATACAGAAGCTCCAGCCCGATCAAGTTGTAGGAGAACCGCCGCAGCAAGGTTCGGTCGGACCCCTGTTCAAAGATCGTGCCCATGCGGTCCCAATAGACTTCGGGCACGAATGGCAGCGCCGCGGCGGCCCCGGCGGCAAGGCACACCAGCATCAGGGGAAACAGGCGGCGGCTGCGGTTCTGCCACATATAGATCAGCGCGATCAGCACCAGGGCAATTGCCGCCGAGCGCGCAAGCGTCAGCACCAGCGCGGCCATACCCACCAGCACCACGGCGCCGCTGAACCACCTGAGCGGTCTGTGTTCAAAAAACAGAACCGCCGCAATCACCACGGTGCACAGCAGCATATGCGCTGCCGTGGTCGGGTTGTAATTGGAGGCGCCGGCGCTGCGGGCCTGGCCCTCGAACTGGGCGGTGGTGGCAGCGGCTTCGGTTGCCACCAGCCGAACGCCCAGCATGCTTTCTGCCAGCACGAAAAGTCCCGACACCAGCCCGGTCCCCACCAGCACCCAGACCATGGCGCGCAGCCGTCCCGGAGTATCCGCCAGCGCAACGATCAGGAAGAACAACACAATCACGCTGGCAAAGCCGATCACCTGCTCCTTGCCTTCCGCGCGGAATTCGCAGGTCAGGTAGGAGATACAGAGCCAGATCAAAAACAGAACAACCAGTGACTTGGTCCGACTGGCCGGCCCCAGCCGCAGATGCCGCGGCTTGCGGTAGCTCTGCAACAGCATCCCACCCAGAGCCGCAACGCTGAGCAGCTTGAACGCCGAAAATGGCAAGGCCTTGGACAGAAGGCCTGCCAGCGCGTCGAGATGGGAAAAGACGACCAGCAGCAGTGCCGCAGCATAAGGGTTCAAAGTCAGTATTCCGCCGGCAGCGAGGCCGGGCAACAGCATCAGGCCCTTTTTCGGCGACTCGGCAGCATAGGCGACCAACAGCAGCGCCAGAAAGCCCAATCCGCCCGCCAGCAGCAGATATCCGGTCAGCCGCCAGATCATGCCGCGCGCGCGTCCTGGCGCTGCCGGCTGCGCTGCCTGCGCTTTCTAAGACGCTTGAGCAAGGCCTTGCTTAGCCCCGCCGCCAGGATCAGCAGATACCAGTAGGAGTTGCCTTGAAAACAGCGCACCGTGGCATGGAAATGCCAGGTATCAATCCAGGCATTGGCAAACCCCGCAGCGTTTTCTCCGGCATGGACCCGGCTGATGACCGACGGATCCTCGCCCGCCCGGTTGCTTTCCTGCCCGGCAGTGGTGGCCAGATAGCCTTCCTCGGCTGCAATCCGGCGGGCCAGGCCGGAGGTGCGGTTCTGCGGCCAGCAGAAAAGCTCTGGCGTTTTGCCAAGCCGCGCCTTGAACTCCGTCCGGCAGCGGGCCAGCTCGGCACGGACCCGGAAGGCGTATTCCGCTTGTGTCTCCTGCGCGCCGCCTGCAAAGGCGGGCGCCGCCAGGGCTGCGTCGCTTTCCGGAATCGCGGTTCCGGCAGGAACGACAGGCGGCGTCTCCGTCATGTACCAGTCATGCTTGCTGCCGCGCATGGCCGCCCATTGCATCCAGGCATGGCGTTTCCAGTTTTCCCGGGTGAGGTGACCCACTGCGCGGGGGCTGACTGGCACCCGAATGTGATCGACTCCGTGCGGCTGCACGTCAAAGACCTTGCCCGGGCCTGCCTGGTCCAGCACCCGGATCTCGCCCCAGCTGAGGTATCCGTCCCAGCACGCCGGGCTCTTGGTGTCATCCAGAGTTTGCGGTGCGGGCCGCTCCGGTGCCGCGAATTCCAGCGAGACAAACAGGGTCGCCTGCATACCGTGGCGGCGCAAAATCGGCGCCGCGGCAACCCAATTGTCCAGGTAACCGTCGTCAAAGTGCAAAAGCACCGTGCCCTCAGGAACAGGCCGGCAGGCACGGCGGCGGCGGATGAATTCCGCCGTATCCATAACCGTGCAGCCCATCTGCTGCAGCTGCGCCAGCTGGCGGTCCAGGGTTTCTGGCCGAACCGAGGTCTCTGCTGCCCAGGGCAGCCAGGAGGCATCCGCGCTGACGCTGTGCCAGGTCAGGCAAGGCACGCCGCCGCGCCGCCGCATCCAGCCGTCCGCAACCCATAGCCAGCCCCCCAAAGCGGCTGCCCCGCTCCATCCCGGTACATTCGCATTGGGAAGAGCACCCGAACCCAGCACAGCCCAGATACCCAGTATGACGGCAATGCCGCCGCCCCAAAGAACTAGCGCCCAGCGCCGCTCTGCTTTGCGGCGGCCGCTGCCCAAGGATGTGTTGTGCTGAAGCACCCCCCGGTCACCTCCTGTCAGCCTTTCAAAAAAACCCCAAAAATATTCTCCACCCCCTGCCCTTGCAGCCGGGCAGTCAGCCCCTGCAGCGCTTCCTCTGCCACGGTGCCGGGACGGATCCCGATCACCACCCAGTTCAACCCCCTGGCATTGCCCATGCAGAAGCTGTCATTGGCACCGCCCAGGTCAGTCACCTTGACCCCTGTTGCTGGCACCGCTTCGGCGCGCCCATCAAGCAGGCGCCCAAGCTGTACAACCGTCTCGCTGGGACCGCCGGGCACCGCCCGGAGTGCTGCCGTTCCACCCTGGTCCCCAACCATGCCGACCACACGTTCCAAGTGCTGCTCCTTCTGAATCTGGCGGCCCTTGAGGCGGCGCAGGGCAACCTCGATCACCGCGGTCAGCCGGCGGCTTTCCTTGTCACTGCCCACTGCGGTCACAGCGCCTTGCCAGGGAATGGCATTGCATTGCATGTTCATCTTCTTGGCGAGCTCTGCAAGCTTGGCCCGGTTGGGGCGATGGAGCGGTATGGTGCCCAGGACCCGCAGCCCGAACTGCCGCCGAAGATCGGCGTCGGTTTTGACAGTGCCAGAGAATGTATCCGCGCAAATCACCAGAAAGGCCGACGCCATAACCCAGCCGATTATGGCAAAGATGGTGTTGACGATCACCCGCGGGAAAGCAGGGTAGAGCGGCACAATTGCAGGATCGATGACGCGCAACGCGGCGAAATTGTTGGCACGGGCCAGCCGCAATGCGTTGATCTGATTTTCCAATTCGGAAAAATTTCCGTTACCCTTGGCAATTTCCCTGCTCAGCACTTCCTCCATCCGGCGCGAGGCGGTGTCAGCCTGGGCCCGGGCATACTCGACATATTCGTCAGCCACGAAATTAGCAGCCGCTGCCGCCAGTTCGGGCTTGTTCCAATAGACCTTGATCTTCAGGATGTAGGTGCCTTCGACCATATCCACATCTATGGAATCCTGCAGCGTCATCACCGCATCCGTGTAGGGGTCAAGCTGCACATGCCGCCCCGAATTCAGGATGTTGTAGATCCGGCGGACGCTGCGCCGGAAATCGGTGAAGCGCTCCCCGATCTGGCGCTTGAGACGGGCCAGCTGCGGCTCAGTACCTGCCCGAGGCTCCGCATCGGCGGACCGAACTGGCGGAGGATCAGCGGGAAATTCAGCCGCCATCCTGTCCACGGTCTTGGCGGCAATTTCCCGGCTCAAGAGATATTCGATATGGGTTTGAGTCAGCAGGTTTGCCGGGTTGATCGTGGTGGACCGGACAAAGTTCTGGCTGTATGCCAGCTCTGTCTGCGTCGGCAGCAATGAAACCTTGACCGACGCCACATAGGCTGGCGAGACGTAGAGAAAGAAAGTGCTGATTGCGGCGGTGCCGCCGACCAGGATCACAAAGACAAAGGCAACCAGCCCTCGGTAGTAGTGCAGCAGCTGGCGGTAATGGGCTATCATTTCCGGCCTCCCCGGTGATCTGCCTGCAGCCCGCATCGCTGTTCCATTGTGCGGGCGGCCGCCCGCTGCTGCCGCCTGCCCCTGGTCATGACGAAATCACCGACGATTGCAGCAAGTACCGTTCAACGAAATGTCTCGCCCCCCTGGTCGTGGTAGAGTAGGTTGCATAGTTCGCAAACCCGCTGCGGCCGATCCCGACGGGTTCGCAATGTTCGATTTTTGCCCGCACCCTGAGGCGGCAAATTCGCCCGGACTTGCGGGTGCGCACCAGCGTCACGAAATGCTCGCCCTCGGGAAAGGGGCGCGTTGAGACGAATTGCAGAACCTCGTCCGAAATGCCGCAGATCGCTCCGACATGGGTGCTGTTGCCTGCCGACAGCTCAACCTTGCTGTCTGGCGGGCAATTGAAGCCGGCCCGCAGCCATTTGTGCCTGGCGAGCGGGCGGAACTGGTCCGCGATCCCAGACAGTGCAAGACGGGCTGATTTTGCCAGCACGCAAAAGCCGACGTAGGCCAGAAAGCCGAAAGCAGCGCAGTAGCGGATCGGTGTACGGCAGCACATGCGGTTGAACCGGGCCCGCAAGTGCTTGGGAGTTTCGTGGGTCATCAGCGCCTGCGCAAAGCCGACCAGCCCCGGGCGGATGCGGAAGCGTTCTTCGTAGCCGGGTGCTTCTTCACGGTAAAGGTCTTCGATTTCCGGCCGTATCGGCCGCGGGCCGACAAACACCATGTCACCGCGCAGAATGTTGATCAGTTGCGGCAGTTCATCCAGCCGCGATCGGCGCAGATAAATGCCAATTTTTGTCTCCGTCATGGACCGGCGCGGCAGGGTCTGGTCGCGGGTCACCGTGCTGGCATTGAAGCTCAGAGTGCGGAACTTCAGGATCTTGAATTCCTTGCGGTCCTTCCCAAGACGGCGGCCGGCATAGAACACAGGACCGCGCACCAGCAGCTTCTGCATCACGATGATCAGCAGCATAAGCGGACTGACAAGCGGTAGCAGGAGCAGCGCCAACCCGCGGTTGATCACCGCATCCAGAAGCGGACTGGAAGGCATGTAGCCGGTACGCAGCTCGGCGCCGCTCAGCAACCCCCTGGTTTTTGCCACCGAGGCGGATGCAAGTGCCGGTACCGAGACAACGCCAGCCACACCTGCGTCCTCTGCCGCCCCGGTGGCACGCCTTCGCTGCGGCTTTGACTTGGCCCTGCGTTTTGCAGCACTTGCCCTTTTTGCAGAAACGCTAATCTGGCCATCAATACGAGTTGCAGCACCGCCCCCCCCGGGCCGGCCGCGAAAGAAAACCCGGTTCATTGTATACCCCCATACAATTCCCAGTATTTGAGATAGTTCCGCAGGCCCGTTCGCCACCCCTAAAAAATTTGAGACGGTGAAATCTGCGATGTCCCCTGAACCCGATGCAACGGAACGAGGCGATTCGTGTCAATTGACCAACCGGCATACGCCGAAGGGATTAGACCCAAACCAAACCATTGTTTTAAAAACCAAATTACCAACACCACGCTGCAACTTCCGGCCGTTTGGCTTCGAGTTCCGTCGCGGAAGAACATCAAAGTCCAGCAAAGAGATGGCCGTTCTCCAGAATGAAGCTAAGGTGAAGTAGCGGGGGGAAATTTCCTTGATTCCAGGCGAGTGCCGCTGATGAAGCGGCGGGGTACACTGCAGAATATTGTCTCGGTCACTTTCTGGAAAACCACCGGAATGGGGCTGAGCCTTGTCATTGCCTTGGCAATCGCAAACCTGTTTGGCGCCGGGCTCGCCACGGACGCCTTTTTCTTTGCCCGCCGCCTGGTTTCAAACGTTTCCGCAGGATTGGAACGCGCCTTTCATCTGCTGCAGGTCCCGCCTCTGGTGCGGCTGGCGGAAACCAAAGGGCTGGACATCCTGGCAGCACATTTGCGCAAGCGGCTTTGGCAGGTGTTTCTGTGGGCGTCAGCCTTGTGTGCCACAGCCTTCGCCCTGTCAGGGGAAATTGTCGCATTGCTGGCCCCCGGGTTTTCCGGGGAACAGCGCCAGGAGGCCGAATTCTATTTCCGGGTGCTGCTCGCGGTGCTGCCGCTCTCTGCCGCAACTGCGCTGGCGGGGGCAACATTGAATGCGCTCAGGCTGTTCCGGATGCCGGTGATTGCCCGGCTGATGCCGCGGCTGTTCGCAGCTGCCGCCCTGGCACTGGTGCCTGTCTTCGCCTTCGGTCTGGGCGCCATCACGGCCGCCGTAGCCGCCGGCACCATGGCAATGGCAGGAATCTTCATGCTTGGCTTGCGTCACGCGTTGTCCCGCAACCGGGCGCCGATGAAATCACCTGCCCCGCAACAGCCCTATTCCCGGCGGCGCATCTGGGCGATGCTGCTGTCGCAATTTCACATGGTCGGCGCCGGCTGGATTGATTTAGCCATGGCTTCACTGACCGGCGAGGGCGGTGTGGCCACGCTGGAATTTGCCCAACGGATGACCAGCATGGCACCAGGGGTGGTAACGAGCAGTGTGGTGATCGTCTATTACACCGAATTCGCAAGCCATTTGGCCCAAGACAATCGGGACGCCTTCCGCACCAGCGTGCAGGACTCGCTGCGCGCCACCCTAATGTTTGTAATGCCGGCCGCTGTCATGCTTTTCATGCTGAACGAGCCTTTGGTTTCAGTCTTGCTGGGTCATGGCGCGTTTGAACCTTGGGCCGTTGCGCAGACGGCGGGCATCATTGCCTGGCTCGCTCCGCTCCTGCTGGTCAATGCGGTGCTGGGAACGCTGGCGTCGGCGCTGTTTGCTGACCCGGAACGGCCGCATGTCAGAATCATCGCGACGTCAATCGGCGCAGCCTTGGCCGTTAGGATTGTTCTCAATTGGCTGTTTTTGCCTGAGTACGGCATTCTGACCGTGCCTGCAGCTTCGCTTGCCTCAATGACCTTGCTCATGGCGCTGCTTTACATTTGGCTGAGCCGTTCCTTTGGACCTTTGGTGCGGTTGCAGGAGATGCGGCCCTTTGCTGCTATGGCCTTGGCGGCGGCTGCTGCAGCCATTGCGATCCAGGTTGTGCAAGCGGCTGCCGGGCCCGGCACGGCCAGCCGGGTCGAGGTAATCCTGGTAGTTGCGCTCTGCGGGCTGTGCGGCGGACTGGCCTATGTTGCCGCCGCGACGCTTCTGAAAGTGCCGGAAACCGAGCGGATACGCATGCTGCTGCGCAAGGCCGTGCGCGGGAGCGCAGCGTGAGTTTGCCTGGGTATATCCACAAATCTCCGCCGCTGACACTGCGGCTGCGCCGCGAAGCGCTGCCGTTTCCCTTTGACAACCCGCAAACCCACCTGACCTGCAACGGGCGTTTTGCAATCCGAGAGGGGCTGCGCGCCCTCGGGCTGCCGCGTGGCGCCAAGGTGCTGTTGCCAGCCTGGCATTGCGGGTCGGAAGCAGACGCGATTCTGGCTGCCGGGCTGCAGGTCTCCCTGTACCGGCTGCATCAGGACCTGTCTGCCGACCTCGACGACATCCGGCACCAGCTGGCCGGAGGCGGATTCGCCGCGATCTATACCATCCACTACTTCGGCTATCCGCAGCCTGTCGCAGAAATGCAAAGGCTGGCGCAGCAGCATAACGTGATGGTGATCGAAGATGTAGCGCTGGGGCTGTTCTCCCGCGCTGCAGACGGCGCTCCGCTGGGCTGCCAGGGTGATATGTCCGTGTTCAGCCTGGTGAAAACCCTGCCGCTGCCGGACGGCGGCGCGCTGCGGCTGCGCCAGCTGCGGCCCCAGGCGCTGGAGCGGCTGTCCGCAGCCCCCCTGGGGCCTGCGCTGGCGGGGCTGAAAGGCGTCCTGCGGCGCAGTTTCCGCAGGTCCCGTTCTTCATTGCACACCACGCCGCCCTCATCGCGGCACTTGGAAGCATGGCACCCGCGGGCGGGGATAGACCCCGCGGACATGCGCGGGCGCATATCTCGCGTCTCCCGGCTGTTGCTGCGGACGTCTGATGCCACAAGCTTTACCGCAGCCCACAGGGCGAATTTTGAGGTTTTGCATCAAGGTGTCCCGCAGCGCAGCGGCATGCGGCCGCTGATGCCGTACTTGCCCGCAGGCGCGTGCCCTGCATTCTTTCCGCTGTTCACGCCAGACGCCGACCGGGTGCATGCCGCGCTGCAGGCCGAAGGCATACAGTCGGTGCGCTTCTGGCGGCAGTTCCATCCCGCAGTGGATTTTTCCGGCTACCCCGAAGCGCAGGAACTGAAGCGGTCGGTGTTGCGGCTGCCGGTGCATCCGGGTTTGCAGCCGCAGGATCTGCAGCGGATTTGCGAGGTATTGCACAGGACCATCTGATCTACTGTCAGAGCTGACAGAAGCGGACATCATCCAGCAGCATTTCCACCGCTTCCGGGTTCGAATTGGCTGTCAGCCCCACCTGAAAGCGGTCGGCCTGCTCCTGCACAGAGATGTCCATGTGCTGGGACACGATCTCCTGCGTCAGAAGTGTGGTGCCGCGGGCATCACTCACCCGTTCACCGTCCAGCATCACGACAGAATGACCCTGCTCGCCCGCGCCTAGCGTCACCTGCCAGGACAATTCATGCCAGACACCCGCAGCAACCAAACGCGGCGCGGTTGGCAGAAACGCCTGTTTGATACCGATCTTAGAACGATCCACACGCAGCATCCCGCGGCGCAAGTACAGTCGCACGCCGGGATTGGTGTCCAGCCCGCATGAGGCGCATTCCAAATCCATCAGGATCAGGCTGTTGAGTGGTGTGCCGGGCGGGAAATAGAACCTCGCCTGCATCAGGATCACACTGCCGGCCTGCAGCGGCTCGAACCGGTGGATATAGTCCGCCTTTCCAACCTTGCCCTTCTGCTTGGGGCCGGCCGTCAGCCGCGCCACCTGATTGCCCGGCAGCATGGGATCTTCAGCCAGAACCGCAGTACCACGCTGCAGCTGAACATGGGCAAACCCGCCGTGCTTAGCAGCGTCGTCAAAGTGCCAGTGGCGGCTCTCTTGCGGGCACAAGACCTCCGCCCTGCTGCTGCCCGCGGCCAGGACGGCGGCAATGGCCAGGATAGGAAACACCCGCCTGCGCGGGCCGCACTTGAGCAATGGCATGGCGGACCTACTGTCAGTTGAACACAAGCTAAGGATATAGGGCCCGTTTCCGGTTTGACCCGGAGCCCGCCCTGCCGGGACTGAAGATGAAAGCCAAACAGCCGCAAGTCATCGCATTTGCCCTGCCGCATCTAAAGGCGGGCGGGATCGAGGTGGTGGTGAAATCGCTGCTGTGCGGACTCGACCGCAGCCGCTGGGCGCCGGTGCTGGTGCTGAACCGGCCCGAGGGAGAGCTTCTGGCGCAGCTGCCCGCCGATGTGCCGGTACTGGACTGCGGCGGCAATGGGCTGCTGGCACGGTCTTGGGCACTGGCGCGGCTCCTGCGGGAACACCCCGCCACGGTTCTCTACTCCGGCACCAACGCCATGAACCTTTCGGCTATCCTAGCGGTCTCCCTGCTGCCGCCCTGCCTGCGGCCAAGGCTGGTGATCTCCGAGCACACAACAGCAGAAGCCTATTTGGCCGCGGCGCGCCATCCGCGGCTGCGGAAACTTCTGATCCGCGCACTTTATCCAAGGGCGGACCACCTGGCGGTGCCGCTGCGGGCGCTTGGCGAAGGCTGGAAGGCAACGCTGACATTGGCCGGCCCGCCGCTAGCCTGCCTGCCGAACCCAGTTCTGAACGAGACTGACTTGGACCGGTTGCGCCGCGATCCGCCAAACCGGGTGCCGGGAAGGATCGTGGCTGCCGGGCGGCTGATACCGGAGAAGGGGCATGACGTGCTGATCCGCGCCTTCGCAGAGGTGCGGCAAGCCAGACCGGACACTGAGCTGCTGATCTACGGCACCGGGCCGCAACGCCGGGCACTGGAAGCCCTGGCACAGGATCTGGGCGTAGCGGATCACGTGCGGCTGATGGGCTATTCCCCGGATCTGCTGGGTGACTTCGCCCGGGCTGATCTCGCGGTGCTGCCGTCGCTGCGCGAAGGCTTTGGTAATGTCGCGGTTGAAGCCCTGGCAGCAGGCACACCGCTGGTGGCAAGCCGCTGCTTGGGTCCGGAAACAATCCTGCAGGACGGCAAGCTGGGAAGGCTGGTGCCTCCGGGAGACTGCAACACGCTTGCCGCTGCAATTCTCAGCGTGCTGCAGTCGCCGCCGGACACAGAAATGCTGGCGCAGGGCAAAAAGGCGGCCGGCACTTATCAGGTGGAATCTGCGGTAGGGGCATTCGACAGTTTCGCCAGCGGGCTGTTGCCCTCAGATGCTCCTGCACACACCACACTCGGCCGGAAGGCGGCGGGTATCCGGTAGCCGCGGGAGTTGTCCGTTCAGCCTGCCACGCAAACGCGCACAACACCACTGTTTGCTCAAACCGGCATCTTCCGAAAACGCAATTCCGAGGCATTGGGCTTTCTTCCGAGCTACCCCGGTTCGACAACTGCGAACCCGCCGCGGCGGATCTCCACCAGATCGCCGGGAAGGACCTGGGTGTTCAATGCAGCGGGCAGCACCTGCTCCCCCTGCCCGGTGTTCCGGCGGATACGGTATTCAGGCGGCAGTAGCGGTCCGGTGGCGGGCACTTGACCCTGCGCCGCGGATAGCGCGCGGATCAGCTCGCGCGAGGCGGTGATTTCGGCTTCTTCGTTTCGGATGGCGGCCATCACCGCAGCCAGCTCCGTGGTAATCTCTTGCGCCCGCACGCGGCGGGCATCCTCGACCGATGACAGAAGGTTGATTTCCGTCTGGCGCGCGCGGGCCTCATAGCTGGCCGAGAGCATCAGTTCGATGTTCTCGTCATTGTAGATTGTTCGCAGCTGGCGTACCCGTTCTGTGCTGGTTAGCCCTCGGTCGAGCAGCCTTTCAAGATCCTTCAGGGCCTTGGCGCTGGTTTCGATCTGCTCGCGCAGGATCGCCTGCTGATTGGACAAGGCGGCGGCTTCCTGCGCGGCCAGTTCCGCCTGGGTCTGGGCAGAGGCCGCCCTTACCCGATCGCGCTCCACCCGGGTGCGCAGGACTGCCAATTGCTCAGCGATCAGCAGATCCGCCTCCGGTCCGGCCAGAGCAGAAAAGGCCGCGTCCGGCACCAGGGAGACGGCACCGGAGCTTTCGGCAAGAAGGCGCAGCCGCTGCGCATGCAGGTCCACCATGGCGGACTGGCGCACCGCGATCTTGGAGCGTTCATCGGCGATCCGGATGTCCAGCTGACTGGAGGCCGCTTCGCTTTCGCGCGGGTACAGCCCACCGGATACCGCTAGAATACGCGCAACCGTGAGGCCCTCGCGATAGGCAATTTCGCCGGGCGTCACCACATCTCCCAGCGCGTACACCGGGCGCCAGCGGGTCACGCTGACGGCAACCGAGGCCGGCAGGCCAGTGCGCTCGCTCAGCAGCGCTTCCAGGGCGGCTTCCAGGGCGGCCGGTGTCTGCCCGGCCGCCGGCACTTCGCCAACCACATGCAGGGACAGCCTTCCGTCTGGGCGCACCCTGTAGTCCCGTGTCAGGTCTTCGCGGTTCAGTACGGAGATGTTCACCTCGTCCCCTGGCCCCAGCACCGGCGTTTCTGCTTCCGCAGTGACAGCGGCCAGGCAGACGAGAACGACCGCCCCGACCAAAAGGGCTAGCAGCCTGGTGATGAATGTGCGGCGGGCCATTGGCGGTCCCTCCTCTTGCCAATCTGGTCAGCCGGCAAAGGCGGACCGCTTTCTGGTGCGCAGCTGCTTCAGCTTACGCGCTTTCTTCCCTACCGGGCGCAGTACGTCCTGGGCGGTCAGCAACAGGTCAGCCCAGCCGTAGCGGCGGCAGATGCGCAGCCGGTGGAAGGTTTCGAATTCATCCGCCAGGCGGTCCAGGAACGGTGTTGAACGAAGCGTGTTCGACGTTTCGCACCCGCGCGCGATGGCAGCCTCGATCCCCCGCCACGCCATGATCCGGCCCGGAGAGATCTTGCCGTAGGTCTCATCAAAATCCAGAACCAGCCCGTAGGAGGTGCTGCCCGCCTCGACACACAGGCTGCTGGCCACCGGGCGGCCATCGATGGTCAGGAGGTGCACAACCATCGTGCCGCTGGCTGACATCCGCCGCCAAAGCTCCTGAAAAAACGCGCGGGTCTGTGTGTCAGTGCCAATGTCGGTGCCCAGCCTGGCTTTCCAGGTACGTGCCGACAAGCTCAGCGCTGCGTCCAGAATGCGGTCTGCAGCTGCGCCGGGGCTGTCCGCCATCAGCATCTCATGCTCCCGCTGTTTCAGCGCCCGGTGGCCCGCGCGCAGCGATCTGCGGAATTTCCTGCTGCGCCGGGCCAGGCAAGCCTCCAGGCCGTCATCATGGCGGCAGACTGCCGCCCGGATTTCCTGGCGCAGGCGGCTGCGGAAACTGCCGCTGCCGCCTGCTTCGCTGATGCGGCCAAACGCAGCCGCTGACCGCATCGGTGTCAAGTCCGCGACATCACAGTCCCTGGCCGCCAGCATTTCGCCCAGGAGCGCGGCAGCGTCCGCCTCCTGCCCAGGTGCGGCCAGAATGTCGTGAAATCCTGCACGGTCGCTGCACAGCATCGACAGCTTGCGCACCTGAGGCCCGCCCTGCCACAGCGGCTCGCGCTTCAGGCCCAGCGGCAGCGCCGCTGTCAACTGGCCATCGCGCCAGATACAGCCGATCCGGGGCGCCGCACGCTGACTAAAGGCCACAGACCAGGACAAAATCCAATCCATCGAAGAAAACGGCCCGCCGCCGGACGCGGCATGAAGCTCAGCCCAAGCGGGCTGCAGCGCCTCCAGCGCACCAGGATTGGTTATGATTTCCGTCTTTGCCGCCACAACACCCGCCAGCCAGAACACCCCTTTGCAACCTAGAAGGCATTCGAGCCTTGTCCACGCAGACCGGTGAATTAACCGCCGTCAGCAGAAACGGCAGATAACCGCACGAGGAGGCACACGCCGTAGGCGGATAAAGGATCAGAGGTTTTCCGGAGCGGCAAAGCGCCGGGCACACCGGACTGTTCCGGCATGCAGGCGCCGGAAACCACGAACCTGCATCAAGACGATAGAAGCAAGCTCTGCGTCGGCCTAGCACTGTCCCATGGCACGCGGAACACCGCGGCCTCAGGAAGATCAAAGCAATCGAATGGAGTGTCTCACATGAAAAATCTCGCACTGACCGCCGCCGCATTTGCTGCCCTGGCCGCTTCGCCGCTGGCGGCGATGGATTCCATCACTGAAGCCGATACCGACGGCAATGGCACCTATTCGCTGGAAGAATTGCAGGCGGCGTTTCCCGACCTGACAGAGGAAACCTTTGCGACCATCGACGCCAATGCTGACGGCGAGGCGGATCTGGCCGAGGTGAAGGCAGCGGAGGAAGCCGGCCTGCTGGCCGCGGCTGGCTGAACCCGCGGCAAGGCGGCTCCCCCTCAAAACCAGCCGCCTTGCCACTTGTGGTTCCCCCTGATGTTAAATGGTGCAAGGCCCTGCTCTGCAGGGCCTTTTTACCTTAGCGTCCAGGGTTAGCCGCCCTCAGCCTGCCGCTTCAGCCGCTCGATATGGCGGGCAAAGATGTAAGTTGCGGGCAAGCCCAGCAGCAATCCCCAGGCCACGGATTCATAGGGGCTCAGCACCCGCCAGCCGATCCAGCTGGCAATCAGCGAGGCAAAGAAGATGTTGACCGCCGCGGCACCCGCCCCGAACGGGTATAGCGCCGCCAGCAACCGCCAGGAAGGATGCGCTGTCATCGCCGGCTCACCAAGTATTGGACAAACCCCAGGCTGATGATCAGGGCGATGGAGCCAACCAGGAACCAGAACTCCGCGGTTTCGGTCTGCGGCTGCGGGATGGGCCGCTCGAAGGTGGCGGCAAGGGCGCTGGAAGGAGCCAGCAGGGCCAGAGAAAGAATGCGTTTCATCTCAGTGCTCCATGGTCAGGGATTGATAGATTTCAGGCAGCGCGCGCGGCAGCCGGTCCGGGTCGGGCAAGAGCGTGAACCCCGCGCGCCCGAAGATGCGGGCAAACCAGTCCTGCCCGTCGGCGTCGATCACCACGCCATGCACCGACTGGCCCAGCGCACGCGCCTCGCGCACCGCCATGCGGCTGTCCTCGATGCCATGCACGCCTTCGTAGTGGTCCAGGTCGTTGGGCTTGCCATCGGTCAGCACCAAGAGCAGGCGGCGTTCGGCGCCTTCCTCGGCAAGCTGGGCGGAGGCATGGCGGATCGCGGCGCCGAGTCTTGTATAGTGGCCGGGCTTGAAACCGCCGATACGGGCGATGACCGCTTCTGACATCGGATCCTCGAACCCTTTGGCGCGGGTCAGGAACACCCGGTCGCGGCGCAGGGAGGAGAAGCCCCAGATGCCCAGCCTGTCACCCGCCGTGGCGATGCCGCCAGCCAAGGCCGCGAGTGACTCGCGGGCGGTCTCAATGACCGGGCGGTCGCCGACGGTGGCCTCGGTGGAGCGGGAGCAGTCCATCAGCACCGCCACACTCAGGTCGCGGGCCATCGGGCGGCTGGCCTGCCAGACCCGGTCGCTGCCCTGCTGACCGCAGGCCAGATCAACGTGGGATTTCACCACCGCTTCCAGGTCCAGCTCCTCGCCGTCCAGCTGCCGCGGCAGCATCACCCGGCGCGGGTGCAGCGGCGCAAACTGGCGGCGCACGCGGGACACCAGCCGCGGATCTGGCTGGAAGCTGTCGGCAGGCTTGCCTTCGGCCTCCAGCACGCAGGTGTGCGCGGGCATATGCTTGCCCAGCCGGTGGTTCCATTCCGGATAGGTGAATTGCCCCGCCAGCCGCTCGTGCTCAGCATCCTGCGGCGACAGGTCCAGCGAGATCCGCAGCCGCGAGGCCGCGCGCTTCATATGCTGCGAGAGGGTGAGGTTGTCCTGATCCTCCGCCGCTTTCTGGGCGTTCTCGTTGTCGTCGTCATCCACCATGCGGTTGATGTTCAGGCTTTCGGCCCAGGACAGGATCGATTCAAACCGGTGGACTATGAAGCTGTCCTTGCGGGTGGTCTGGTCCTGATCCTGCCGCTTGGCCGTCTTGCGGGTGGAGACGGCGAGGCCTGGGGTTTTCATTTCCTCTTCCGCTGCGGGGGCCGCCCCCCTGCCTGCTTGCGGCACAGGCAGGCGCAGCCAGAACGGCACCGGCTGATAGGTCCGGTAGCCACGCGGCGCGGTGCAAGCGCAGGGTTCGGCAATGCGGCAATCAGAGCCGATTTGATCCAGAACCATCCGCTCGATCCGTGCCTCGAATCGCGGCAGGCCGTTGCGTTTGCGGGTCTCGGCAACATGAGCACAGAACGCGCCATAGGCAGAACGCAACCCCGGGCAGGCGGCAAACACCTTGTCCGCGGCGCGGGCATTGGCGGCGATTTCCAGCTGGTCGGCCTGATAGCGGTCTTCGTCGCGTTCCGGCAGCTCAATCGCGGCGGCCATTGCAGCCAGCCACAGATAGGCCTTGCGGTTCAACTCGCGGCTGGGAAAGGCAGCCATTTCCGGCGGCAGGCGCAGGCGCTCGCCATCGAAGCTGGCCATATGCGCCATCTCGCGCGGGGTACCGATGCGGCGCAACCGGTCCGGGCGGTGGTCCGACAGCACCGCGGGCGCCACTTGGATTTCCACGCCCCCGGCCCCGCCCAGCGCCCGGAACAGCGCTGCCACGCTGGCGCGCATGTCCTCGAACCGGACGGTGTGTTCGGCCCCATCTTCTGCGGCGCCGATCCGTGTGGCCATGCCGTGCCACAGGTTGCCAACCGTTTCTTCGGGTTCCAGAAGGTCGAGAGCGTGGATCATGGCATCACCCGTAGACGCTGGCGGCAAGGTCGCGCAGCGCCTGCTGCACGTCGGCCTCGTCGCTGAGGGGTTCGATAATGGCGGCCTCCACCGCGCGCTCCACGCCCATGCCTTTGGCAATCAGCGTGGCGGCGTAGATCAGGAGACGGGTGGAAACACCTTCCTCCAGGTCCATGCCGGAGAGCTTGCGGATATGACCCGCCAGGCGCACCAGCGCGGCGGAACGGTCCTCATCCAGGCCGCTCTCGGAAGCGACGACCGCGGTCTCGGCGGAGGCTTCCGGAAAGTCGAAACCGATCGACAGGAAGCGCTGCCGGGTCGAGGGCTTCAGTTTCTTCAGGATGTTCTGGTAGCCTGGGTTATAGCTCGCGACCAGCATGAAGGGCTTGGGCGCTGCCAGTTCCTCGCCGGTGCGATCGATGACCAGGCGGCGGCGGTCGTCGGTCAGCGGGTGCAGCACCACGGCCACATCCTTGCGGGCCTCAACCACCTCATCAAGGTAGCAGATGCCGCCCTCGCGCACCGCACGGGTCAGCGGACCATCGACCCAGACGGTTTCCCCGCCCTTCAGCAGGTAGCGCCCGATCAGGTCGGCGGCAGACAGGTCGTCATGGCAGGCAACGGTGTGGAGGGGCAGCCCGAGCCGGGCTGCCATATGTTCCACAAACCGCGTCTTACCGCAGCCGGTGGGCCCCTTCAGAAGAAGGGGCAGACCGTTGGCTTGGGCCATCTCGAAGACAGTGCATTCATCGCCTGCGGGACGGTAGAAGGGCACGGAAGGCGTATTCATCGCGTTCATGGCTTACTCTCCCGGTACGGCCGCTGGGCCGGGTTTGATGACTTCACGGCGGACCACCACAGTTGCGTAGATGAACAGCAGCGCACCCAGGACAACCACTGCACCGGAACCGAGGCGCATCAGGTAGAACAGCCCCAGCTGGTCCTGCACGTCCATGAAGTACTCACCAACGATGCGCTGCATGTGGGTCTGGATGGTGCCGGCAAAGGTCAGCACGAAGGTCATGAAGGCCATGCCGCCTGTCATCAGCCAGAAGGACGCCATGTTCAGCACCTGGTTATAGGGGTCGCGGTTCCTGAGCTGCGGCATCGCATAGGTGAACATCGCCAGGTTCATCGCCACATAGGCGCCGTAGAAGGCCAGGTGGCCGTGGGCGGCGGTGATCTGGGTGCCGTGGGTATAGTAGTTCACCCCGTGCAGCGTGTGCAGGAACCCCCAGACGCCGGCCCCGAAGAAGGCCACGGTGGAGGCGCCCAGCGACCACAGCAGGGCGGCCTTGTTCGGGTGGTTCTTGCGGCCCTTCCAGACCATGACGAAGGCAAAGCTCATCATTGCAAAGAACGGGATCACTTCCAGGGTCGAGAAGATCGAGCCGATCCACTGCCAGTAGCCGGGGGTGCCGATCCAGAAGAAGTGGTGGCCGGTGCCGAGGATGCCGGAGAACAGTGCCAGGGCAACGATGACATAGAGCCATTTCTCTACCACCTCGCGGTCAACACCGGTCAGTTTCAGCATCAGGTAGCCAAGGATAGCGGCCATCACCAGTTCCCAGGTGGCTTCCACCCACAGGTGAACAACGAACCACCAGTACATCTTGTCGAGCGACAGGTTGTCGGGGTTGATGAAGGCGAAGATCCACAGAAGCGACAGCAGCCACAGGCCCATCAGCAGGATGTTGGTGATCGCGGTTTTGCGGCCTGCCAGCACAGTGAGCGAGATGTTCACGAGGAATATCACCGCCGCGACCAGGATGCCGAATTTGACCCAAAGGGGCTGTTCCAGGAACTCCCGCCCGCCGTGGATGCCGGCCAGGTAGGAGACCACCGCGCCCAGGGTGCCGACGACCAGAATGGCCAGCTGGATGTAGGCGAGCTTGACCGAGAAGATTTCCCGCTCGGATTCCTCGGGGATCAGGTAGTAGGCGGCGCCGAAGAAGCCCAGCAGCAGCCAGACCACCAGCGCATTGGTGTGCAGCATCCGCACGATGTTGAACGGCAAGAGCTCGCTCAGCGTGTTGGGCCAGACATAGATCCAGCCCGCGAGCAGACCGCCCAGCACCTGGATGGCAAACAGGGCCATTGCCACCATGAAATAGGCGTAGGCCACTTTTTGTGATTGGTATTTCATTGTTTTTCTCCCTCAGCCCGCGTCGTTCGGCGGCCAGTTCTGGGTATCGGTCTGATCGGCCCAGCGCAGGAATTCGGACAAGGCCTTGGTCTCTTCCTCGGTCAGGTCGAAGAACGGCATCTGGCGGCGGCCCTCGACGCCGGAGGGCTGCGATTTCATCCAGCCGTCAAGCATTTCATAGGCGCCTTCCGGGTCGTCCAGCACGCCCCAGCGGGTCATGACGTTGCCCACTTCGGGGGCGAAATAGGCGCCCTCGCCGTGCAGCGTGTGGCAGTTGATGCAGGAGTGGCGCTCCCACACATGCTTGCCCTGGCGCACCTCGTCGGTCAGCTCCATGCCAGCGGTGGATGTGTTCACGATGAAGCGGTGGCTGTGCGCGGTCATGGCCACGAACACGACGACGAAGAACAAGGAGCCCCCGTAGAACACGTTCCTGGCCCGCGACTTGGTAAGTATCTCTGACATATCGCGGTCCTGAGTACAGTTGCGGATGGGAACTGCCTAAACCCGCGCACCGCCGCGGATATTGTCGAAGCGCAAAGACCGGACCCATTGCTGCACGCAAGATGCAGGAAAAGGAGGACACGCCATGCGCCGCCCCGATTTCGACAACCCTGATCTGCCCCTGTCTGAGCTTTTCCACCACTGGCCCGACTGCGCGGGCGAATTCATGCGCCGCCAGATGCTCTGCCCCGGCTGCCCGATCGCGCCGTTCCATACGCTGATCGACGCCTGCGAGGAATACGGGCTGGAGGAGATGGCGTTCCGGGAGGAGTTGCGGGGGGTGATGGGGTGAAGTGTTCATCGGCCGGCACCATCTCCAGCAATGCCCAAGCGGAGATCCACAGGCCACTTTTGCAGGCGAAGTACTTATGCGATCTGGGCGGACCAGCACTTTACCAGAGGTCCGGCCCTTCCCATCAATCCAGTTAGGCTTGCCTGCAGACCGCGCTGGCTTCAACTCAAGAAGTTCTACAAGGCGCTTTGCATTCTTACGCGGCTGAGATCCGCAGGCCAGCCACCCCAATAATGATGGCCACCGCTGAGAGCGCCTTTATCAATGTCAAGCTTTCCCCCAGAAAAAGATATCCAAGCACGATCGCACCCAGCGTTCCTACAGCTGTCCAAATCGGGTAGGCAATGCTGACCGGCAGCGTTTTCATAGACAGGGTCAGAAAGGCAATGCCTCCGATAACGGCAATCACGGTTAAAACGCTCGCCAATGGTTTGGTGAAACCATCGGAGTATTTCATACTCATCGCAAACGTGACCTCGAAGATGGCGGCAAGCGCCAGATATACCCAGGCCATTACATTTCCTCCATTGTTTGTGCATGTTCAGTCATAAATTTCACGCAGGCTGCTGCCATTGCGTTCACTCCTCAGACTCTAAGAGGTTGCAGAAATGCGTTGAACAGTTGCGGGGCCATTTCCCGGGCTGCATCGATATGGCAAAGCGCCATAGCGCCATCGCCAAGTGTCAGCATCTGACCGGCAAGCTTCCGGTTCGAAAGAGGCGATGCGAGTTCACCGTTCACTCGCGCAGTGGCAAAGCCGCTTTCGAGAGCGAGAAGAATCTTTTGGTTCGTCTTGTTGATGCTAGAAAGCACCTGGGCGTCGGATTTCAGCGAGCGGTCTGCCGAACTAGAAACAAGCAGACAACCGCGGCAATTGTGCCGGGAGATATCTCTGACCCACATATCAAACACGCCTGACAGCCCGTGAAGCCCGGACGGGAATGCGGTCAGAATTTGCCGGATTTCTCCCAGCTTTGTTTCACCATAACGTTCTAGGACAGCAAGAAAAATCCCGCGCTTGTCCTGGAATGCGTAGCGCAGGCTCTGGCGGTGCAGACCTGCCGCCTCTTCCAGCCTGGGAAAGCTGGTGCTCTGGTAACCGTGCTCAAAAAATACTGGAATGAGCCTGTCGATTACTTCCGTCTTCTCGAAGCTGCGCGGTCTGCCGATATTAGAGGGTTCTTGTGTCATGCTCTGGATTTATGACCACACGTGCACAAATTCAATGCCCTGGTAAAAAAATAGCCACCACTATTCATGGTCTCGTTTTAGTAAGGCCCTTTGCAGCGTCCTGTCATGCAAGGGCCACAGAAACCTGCCACATAGAAACAGAAAGAGATTTGAAACTGCCTCTCTTGGCTGTCAGCACAGGGTGATTAGCCCTTGCTCACTTGCATCAGGACCGTTTCCATCCGGTGGGAAAAATTGACTGCCCCTGCATGCGCAGGTCACAATTGCCGTTGCCGCAATTCGCCGAAGCAGCTCAACTACCCCTGCGCCCCGCTCAGGACCACCAGCCGGTGCGGGGCCGTGACCACGATATGCTTGCGGGTGGAATGCACGATGCCGTCCTTCTCCCAGGCCGACAACAAACGGCTGACGGTGTGCAGCGTGGTGCCGGTCATCTCGGAGATATTGCGGCGGGTTACCGGGAAGGCGATCTCGATCCCCTCCTCCACCTTGCGGCCTGACTGGGTCACCATCCGCAGAAGCGCTGCCGCCACCCGCTGCTCCACCGCTTGCGTCGCCAGTTCGGTGATCCGGGTCTGCATCTCCCCCAGCCGCTGGCCCAGGGTGTTGTAGCTCTCGGTGGCAAAGCCCTGGTACTTGGCGGTGAACTCCCCCCACAGCCGCACCGGCCAGGACAGCGCCAGCGATTCCGAGGCGGCCACCGCAGTCGCCGGATAGGTATCGCGGTTCAGCGCCGGCGCGATGCCGAACAGCTGGCCGGGCGAAATATGCAGCGCAATGATCTGCTCGCCGCCCTCGGTGGTCTTCACCACCCGGATGTAGCCGTCCAGCAGCAGGTGAAACCGCTCGGCATCATGGCCTTCGTGAAAGATTTCCGCCCCTTCGTCATAACGCTTGGGCAGCGCCTGATCGAGGATTTCGCGGATCTGGCTGCGCTCCAGGAGGCTGAAGGGCGGCAGCCCGGTCAGGAGGCTTTCGTCGAGCTTGGACAAGAATGCACCGCAAGTTTGCTGAAGGACAAAGAGGTCACCCCGCCGTTATCGCATAGTGGCGGCAGAGGAAACAACCGTGCGGGAAAAAACGGGAATCCGGAATTTGGGGGAGCCTCCCTCCTCCCTGCCCGCCGGCGCTGATCCACGGGGTCCGGCAAAAGATTGCGTCCCTTGCGCCGGACCGGCGGGCGGCACCTGACCAGTGCCGCCCGTCTTTCTTTGACCGGGCGCTTGGAGGCCGTCATGGCTGCGCGAACTGAATACACTGGACCTGTCTTGTTTTCCTTCGGCTTCCGGCCGTTCTTTCTGGGGGCCTGCCTTTTTGCCCTGCTGTCAATACCCGCCTGGCTGCTGATCTGGCGCGGCGATCTGGAGTACAGCGGGCCGTTCCTGGCCACGGACTGGCACATTCATGAGATGATCTTCGGCTATGGCGCCGCGGTGGTGGCAGGCTTCCTGTTCACCGCGGTGCCGAACTGGACCGGGCGGATGCCTGCGCGCGGCTGGCCGCTGGCAGTGCTTTCGGGCCTGTGGCTCCTGGGGCGGCTGGCAGCAGCGGGCTGGCTGGGGCTGCCTGCGCTGGGGGTGATGGTTGTCGACTGCGCCTTTCTGGCCGCCGTCATTGCCATGATCGCACGCGAGATCATCGCAGGTGAAAACTGGCGCAACCTCAAGGTCCTGGTGCCGGTCACTCTGCTGGGCATGGCCAATGCCTGTTTCTACATCGAAGCGATAACTGAAGGCGCAGCGGACCTGTCCCGCCGTCTGGGCATTGCGGTGCTGATCTTCCTGATCATGCTGATCGGGGGCCGGATCATCCCTAGCTTCACCCGCAACTGGCTGGCCAAGCACGGGGCCTCGAAAATGCCGGTAGCGTTCGGAAAATTCGATGCGGTGACGCTGGTCTTCGGTGCAGTTGCGCTGGTGGCCTGGACCGCGGCGCCCTGGGCCTCTGCCAGCGGCGCGCTGCTGCTGGCCGCAGGTCTGCTGCATGCAGTGCGGCTGGCACGCTGGCGCAGCCACGCCACCCTTCCGGATCCGCTTCTGCTGATGCTGCACCTGGCCTATGCGCTGGTGCCCGCCGGGCTGATCGCCGCAAGCAGCGTGCCCTTCGGCCTGCTGGAGCCGGCTGTTGCGGCGCATTTCCTGGGCATCGGCGCCGTTGGCGGCATGACGCTTGCGGTGATGATGCGCGCAACCATGGGCCACAGCGGACGGCCGCTGACTGCCGGCCCCGTCCTGACAATTGCCTTCATGCTGCTGCTCGGCGCTGCCGCGGCGCGCGTCGCAGGCAGCACGGAATTGGCTGCGGGCCTGGATGGTATCACCGTCTCGGCTGGCCTGTGGACCGCAGGATTTGCGCTAATGGTTTTGAAGGCCGGCCCCTGGCTGGTCACCCGGCGGATCGGCCCCAAGAAGGTCTCCGGGAAACCGGCCCAGGCACCGGCACAGCCGACGGCAGCAGGACGGGCATAGCTCACGTTTTTTTAACGGCCTTCTCAGATGCTGGCATTCCGGTTAACAAAGGTCGGGAACGGAAGAGGAGGTCCTGAATGCGGTGGAAAGCTGCTGCCGCTGCCGTAGTGCCGCTGCTGTTGTGGACTGTCCAGAGCCTGGCCCAGACGGCCGGGCTCGACGCGTTCCAGCGGCCTGAAACGGTGCCGTTTCCCGCCGAAGCCCCCTACAACCGCGAGATCGCCACGCTCGGAAAGATGCTGTTCTTCGATCCGCGCCTCTCTGGCGGCCAGAACATCAGCTGCTCCAGCTGCCACAACCCCTCCTTCGGCTGGGAAGTCCCGGTGCCCAAGGCCATAGGTGCCGCCGGCACGCCGATCCAACGTCACGCGCCGACACTCCTGAATGCCGCTTGGTTCACCCCGCTGTTCTGGGATGGCCGTGCCGGCAGCCTGGAGGAACAGGCGATCGGCCCGATCACGGCACCGGAGGAAATGAATGCCACTTTCGACGGCATCACCGAGCGGCTGTCCGCGGTGCATGATTACAGGATCTGGTTCGACCGCCTGTTCCCCGGGCGCGGCATCCGCAAGGAGACCGTGCTGACAGCACTGGCCACTTACCAGCGGACCATCGTTAGCGGTGTTGCCGGCTTTGACCGCTGGGTGGACGGCGATGAGACCGCCGTTTCCGATGCTGCCAAACGCGGTTTTGCACTGTTCACCGGACGGGCAAACTGCGTGTCCTGCCACACCGGCTGGATGTTCACCGACAACAAGATGCATGACATCGGGCTGCAGTCCAGCGACCAGGGCGGCAGCGGCCTGGTGCCGCGTGAAGCGGATCAGAACGTCCGCTTCAAAACCCCGGGCCTGCGCAATATCGCGCTGCGGGCGCCCTACATGCACGATGGCTCGCTCAGCTCTCTGGAGGAGGTAATCCGCCACTATGCCGCCGGCGGCGCTGCTGCAGCGGACCGCTCCACGGATATCGATGGCTTTGCCGTCACTAGCGATGAAACCGCTGACCTCATCGCCTTCCTGGAAACGCTGACGGACACAGAGACCAATGTTCAGACCCCAATCTTGCCGGCCAACTGATGCGACGGGCTGAGGGGAACCACGCATGAACATCAAACGGTCCATTGTTCTGCCGGTTCTGCTGATTGCAATGGCGGCGACATGCGCAGCTTTGCTGGTTGGCGGCATGGCAATTTATGCTTCCGCCCGCAAGGACGCAGTGCTGGAGGCTTCGCTGGAAGTCACCCGGCGCACCAGCAGCGTTACCGCCGGTATCACCGCCGCGGAGGTTTACGCTCAGGACGTGCTGGCAATGACGCGGCTGATCCCGCAGGAGGAAGTGGCCCGTCAGTTCCAAGCCTATTTGAACACCATCAACAGGGAGCTTGCTGCGCTGATGGACCTGCCACTGTCCGCTCCTCTGCGGGCCGAAGTTCGGGCACTGGACGGGGCACTGGCCGAATGGTGCGTCAAGGCAGTTGTGCTTCTGGGCATCAAACAGGAACAGGAGATTCCCACGCTCAGCGCGCTGACCATGAGCAGCGAGGCCGTTACCCTGCAGGCAGAAACAGTGAGCGCGATGGCCGCAGAGCACGCGGAACGGGCCATGGCGGCGGCAAACGGGGCTCTCACCCGCATTCTGGTGCTGGGCCTGACCGGAACCACCCTCTTGATGGCCGCCGCACTGATGTTCGCCATGCGCAAGGCGCGCGGTTTTTCCTCCGCAATGCAGCTGGCCGCCCGGAATCTGCGGCGGCTCGCCACCCGGGAGCAACCTGCAGCGCCGGAAGGCGACGACGAGATTGCGGCAGTGTTCAGCGCGCTCGACACATTGGAAGCCAGCCTGGAAGAAAAGAAGCGGATCGCCGACAGACTGTTGCAGGAAAAGGCCCGGGCAGAGGCCGCCACTGAAACCAAGTCGCGGTTTCTGGCCACCATGAGCCATGAAATCCGCACCCCCATCAACGGGGTGCTCGGGATGGCGGAGGTGCTCAGCGAAACGAGCCTGACGCCCGAACAGCAGTCCTGCACCAGCACCATACTGGCCTCCTCCGAGGCCTTGCTGCGCATCGTCAACGACATCCTCGACTTTTCGAAGCTGGAAGCCGGTAAGGCGCAGATGCTGGAGCAGCCCTTCAACCTGCGCGACGTGATCTATGATGTTGCGGCCCTGATGTCACCCAGCGCCACCGCCAAAGGCGTGGAGATCTGCATAGACATTCCCGAAGGCACGCCGGCTATTTTCACCGGCGACAGCGGCCGCGTGCGGCAGATCCTGATGAACCTCGTCGGCAACGCCGTCAAGTTCACGCTTCAGGGCCACATCAGCCTTACCCTGAATTATGACGCCAGCCACAAAATTCCGCTCTGCATTGCTGTGCGGGACACTGGCGTTGGCATCCCCGAAGACAGCATCGGCCAGATATTCCACGCCTTCGAGCAGGTCGAGAGCACAACAGCCCGCCGCTTCGAAGGCACCGGTCTGGGGCTGGCTATCTCCTCCCGGCTGGCCCAGGCCATGGGCGGGCGGATCGATGTGGTCTCCGAGCCGGGCAAGGGGTCCTGCTTCACAGTCTGCCTTACGCTGCCAGTGGCGTCCCCGGTCCCGCTCCCTTCGCGACCGCTAGCCGACACGCAAGTGGCGGTCATTGCCGATCTGCCATTCTCCCGTGAAGTGCGGCTGCGCCAGCTGGAGTACTGGGGGGCCGCCACATTCGCTCCGGCCGGGCTGCCTGAGCTGGTGGCCCGGCTGGAAACCACGGCCGCCCAAGACCGCCGCCCCGACCTTGTGCTGGTGGAAACCAGCCTGCCGCTGGAGCAGGCCAGGACCCTGTGCCAGGACCTGCATGCACTGCCGGGCTGCCGGGAACTGCCCATTGTCTACTGCACCGGTGGCCAACTGCTCGCCGACTACCAGGCACTCAGAAGTTGCAAGACCGTGCATGTTCTGATGAAACCGGCCCGCGGCAGGCTGCTCCTCCAAACGCTGCAGAAGGCGCTCAACACCGGACCGGTTCCCGCCGCCGCCGCCCGTTCGACTGAGCCCGGCAAAACGGTGGACCGGTTCAGCGGCCTGCGGGTTCTAGCGGCCGAGGACAACCGCACCAACCAGCTGGTTCTGAAGAAGATGCTTGCCCCGACCGGCATTCAGCTTACCATTTGCAGTAACGGCCAGGAGGCAGTTGACACCTTTGCTGCTCAGGACTTCGACCTGGTGCTGATGGACATGTCGATGCCGGTCATGGACGGGCTGGAGGCAACCCGGCGCCTGCGGGACTGGGAGCGGAAAAATGGCCGTAGCTCCTGCCCGATTCTGGCGCTCACCGCCAATGTCCTGAGCGCCGATGAAGCCGCCTGCCGCAGGGCCGGAATGGTTGGCTTCCTGTCCAAGCCAGTGCGCAAGAAAGAACTGCTGGACCGGATCGCCGAATGGACGCAAAGCCCGGTGGCAGAGGACGCAGGCTCACAGATCAAACAGGCCTGAACCGCGCAGCGCCACCTTATAACCAGCTGTAATTTTTAATTAAAAAAATCACCTCACGAAAACTCACAATCAGTCACAAAAATATGATAAACTGAAAAGTGATCCTGTGCTCCGGCAGTTTTTGTTCGCGTGGAGCCAGCAGGTGATTGGCCGCCGCTGCGCGCTGGGGAGTGTGCATGGCGCGGCGGCGTTTTTAGTAAAAGTAACGAGTGATTGGGGGATCACATGTCCAATTTAGAGATTGGGGCCGCGCGCCCCGCCGATGGCACTTCCGCAAATCCTGACCATCCAGACTGGGGCGCAACAAACACAGCGCTGATACATATGGCACCCAGCAGCCTGGGCCCGAATGGGGAGATGGCTGGCGATGACCGGCCCAACCCACGCGAAATTTCGAACATCCTGTCGCAACAGCACGGCAGCACGCACGCTACCGGTGGCGTCTCTGACTTCCTGTGGATCTGGGGCCAGTTCCTGGACCACGACCTGTCGCTCTCCGGTGCGGAAAGCGAAATAACCGCGCACATCGAGGTGCCGGCAGGGGACCCGTTCTTCGATCCCTTCGGCACCGGCGAGGCGATAATTCCCTTCACCCGAGTCGAACACCACCACGACGGGTACCACAACGAGATCACGGCCTATATCGACGCCTCAATGATCTATGGCTCGACCGAAGAAATGGTCAGCGCAATGCGCGATGCCGGCGGCAAGCTTAAAATGACAGAGGACGATTATCTGCATCGAGACGGCGACGGCTTCCTGACCGGCGATGTCCGTGCCGCCGAAAACGTCGCTTTGACTTCAATGCATACCCTTTTCACGCGCGAGCACAACCGGCTGGTCGAAGAGTTGGCGGCAAAAGACCCGATGCTCACGGATGATGAGCTTTTCGAAGCCGCCCGCGGCCGGGTCGAGGCTCTGGTGCAAGCCATCACCTTCAAGGAATTCCTGCCGATCCTGATCGGCGAAGATGCCTTCGACGCCTACCAGGGCTATGACAAGGGGGTGAATCCCGGGATCGCTATCGAGTTTTCCACCGCGGTTTACCGGCTGGGGCACACACTGCTGTCCGCCAACCTGCAGCGAGTCACGGAAAGCGGAAAGCAGCTGGACCCGCTGGCCCTGCGCGATGCGTTTTTCCAGCCGCATCTGGTCAGCCAGAAAAACATGATCGAAAACGTGCTGCGCGGCGCGGCCACTCAGACCTCGGAAGCCATTGACACCAAGGTTGTTGAGGATGTGCGCTCCTTCCTGTTCGGACCGCCGGGCGCCGGCGGGCTTGACCTGGCAGCTCTGAACATCCAGCGCGGCAGGGATATGGGCGTCGCCAGCTATAATGACCTGCGCGAGGCGCTTGGCCTGTCACGGGCCGAAAAATTCTCTGACATCACGTCCGACGCTGCGCTGGCCGCCAAGCTGAAGGAGGCCTATGGGGATACCGACCTGGTGGACGCCTGGATTGGCGGCCTGGCCGAAAATCCCTATGGCAAGGGCTTGCTGGGTGAAACCTTCACAATTGTCATGATCGATCAGTTCACCCGGCTGCGTGATGGCGACCCATACTGGAGCGAAGGGCGCAAAGGCATCCCAGAGGATGAACTCGCAGAGCTGTGGGATACCAGCCTCTCTGACATCATCGTGCGCAACACCAGTGTTCAACTTTTACAAAAGGACGTCTTTGCCGCGATGGACCGCATTATTGGGACCAAGGGTGATGACGACCTGTTTGGCACTAGCGGAAGCGACTTCATGCACGGACGCATCGGTGCAGACTTCCAAAAGGGACGCGCGGGAGATGATGATCTGCAAGGCGGAGGCGGCAACGACACCCTGATAGGCAACAAAGGCGACGACTGCCTGCATGGTGGCGGCGGTCTGGACCTTCTTCGCGGTGGTTCCGGTGACGATTTCATATTTGGCGGCTCCCACAAGGATACGCTTAGTGGCGGCAGCGGATTAGATGAACTGGAAGGCGGCAACGGTAACGACCTGTTGCGCGGAAACAAGGGAAATGACACCTTGGACGGCGGTCGCCACAACGACTTGCTGATCGGCGGTGAAGGCGATGACCTGCTCACTGGCGGAGCGGGTGCCGACGTCTTTCTGTTCCGGACGACACACACCGGCGAGGACACCATCACGGATTTCGAGCTAGGCAAGGACTTCATCAAGGCCGAAGGCACGACCCGACATTCGCTGCAGATAACGGACCTGGGAGACGACCTCGAAATTTCCGACGGCAGCAACTGGTCCGTGGTCCTGGAAGACGTCAGCCTGTATGACTGGCAGAACTCCGGCTTCAACCTGTTCTAACCCAGCAAGTCTAGTGGTCCCCAGTGAGCGAGTGGCCAGTTTTGGCTGCTCGCCCTATCAGCCACATGCTGACGCCAATCGGAAACTTCCCGACCGGCGCAGCCGGCGGATGTCGTAACTCCCCGAAACGCTGACGCAATCGAAGGACAGCCCCAGGCCGCCCCGCGCCTAACATTCCCGACCATACTGCCGTAAGGATGCTGATCCCTATCCGGCGGCAACCGGCATCGGGGAGGAGGCGCTGCCATGAAAGACAAGACGACCACGACCGAACAAGCGATGGCGCTGATCCGCGACGGCGACGTCGTAACCACCACCGGATTCGTGCAAAGCTGCATCCCTGAGATGCTGCACGCAGCGCTGGAAAAACGGTTCCTGGCCGAAGGCGCCCCCCGCGATCTAACGCTGATCATGTGCGCAGGCGCCGGCGACAGCAAAGGCTTGGGCACCGGGCGGCTGCATCACGACGGCCTCCTGCGGCGGGTGATTGCCGGCAACTTCGGCCGCATGCCCAAGGTCGCACAGGCCGCGCAGGAGAACAAAATCTGCGGCTACAACCTGCCCCAGGGGGTGATCTCCCAGCTCTACCGCGCCTGCGCCGCCGGCCAGCCCGGCCTGTTCTCCAAGGTCGGCCTGCACACCTATGTCGACCCGCGCCACGGCGGCGGCAAGGTCAACAAGGTGACCGAGGAGGACATCGTCCGCTATCACGAAGTCGATGGCGAGGAATGGCTGTTCTACAAAGCCACCAAGATTGACGTCGCTTTCATCCGCGGCACCAGCGCCGACCGCTCCGGCAACATCAGCATGGAACGCGAGGCTCTGACGCTGGACTGCCTGGCCCAGGCGATGGCGGCCCACAACAACGGCGGTATCGTCATCGCCCAAGTGGAGCGCATCGTCGAGGACGGCTCAATCAAACCCAAGGACGTGAAAATCCCCGGCCTGCTGGTGGACTGTGTCTGCATTGCCGACGACCCGGAGATGCACCGGATGAACTATGGCGTGCAGCACAATCCGGCTCTGTCAGGCGAGATCCGGGTGCCGGTCGAAGGCATCGCCAAGATGCCTCTGGACCAGCGCAAGATCATCGCCCGCCGCGCCGCCTTCGAACTGCCGCCCAACGGCGCCGTGAACCTGGGCGTCGGCGCGCCCGACGGTGTCGCGGCGGTGGCCAACGAGGAAAAGGCCACCCCTTATATCACCCTCACCACCGAGGCCGGCGCCGTCGGCGGGGTGCTGGCGGGCGGCTCCAGCTTCGGCTCCTCCGCCAATGCCGACGCCATCATCGACCAGAACCAGATGTTCGATTTCTACGATGGCGGCGGGCTGGATCTCACCTGCCTCGGCATGGCCGAATGCGACGCAGAGGGGAGCGTCAACGCTTCTCGCTTCGGCGGCCGCCTCAACGGCTGCGGCGGCTTCATCAATATCTCGCAGAACTCCCGCGCCGTGGTCTTTGCCGGAACCTTCACCGCAGGCGGGCTCAAGGTCGCGGTAGAAAACGGCGAGTTGCGCATCGTCCAGGAAGGCCGCAACAAGAAGTTCGTCCGCCTGATCGAACAGATCACCTTCTCCGGGCCTTACGCCTCCCAGCGCTCGCAGCCGGTGCTGTATGTGACAGAACGCTGCGTGCTGCAGTTGACCCCCAAGGGGCTGGAACTGATCGAGATCGCCCCCGGGATCGACCTGCAGCGCGACATCCTCGACCAGATGGAGTTCAAGCCGATCATCGAAAACGTCGCCCTGATGGATGCGCGCATCTTCCGGGATGAGCCGATGGGGCTGATGAACGACCTGTTGAACCTCAACCTCTCCGAACGCGTGACCTATGACGCCGCCCGCCACACCATGTTCCTCAATCTCGAAGGCTGGAGCGTCCGCAAGAAGCAGGACGTCGAGGATTTGGACCGGGTGCTGCAGGACGCCTTCGCCAGAAGCGGCCGCGATGTGAACATGGTGATGAACCAGAACGGCTTCCGCATCGCCGAGGACCTGCAGGACGATTACGCCGCCTCGGTCGGCCAGACGCTGGAGAAACACTCCGCCTCGATCGCCAATTACACCACCAGCGCTTTCATGCGTCTGAAGATGCAGGGCGAGCTTGCGAGCCGCGGCGTGCAGCCGCATATCTTCGAGAGCGGCGAGGAGGCGCACCAGCAAGCAATCTGGGGCTCCTGAGCGGGAATTCCTGCTCAGCCCCAGCCGGGCCCGCCCCAGCCACGGCCCGGTCTTCGCGCCAGCCGGCCATGGCTCCGGCAGACCTGCTTTTCAGGGCCGCCCTTGCCGGTGCGGCCCTGCGCTGCCGGGCGCAAAAAGTCAACCCAACATACTGAAAATAAAACGTTTTCTCTCTAAAAATTCGCCCCGGCGAGCACCGTCTTGCACGCCAATCTAGGCTTTTCCCCGAAGGCCGGAAAAAGAACTGCACTTTTTTTCAAAAACCCTCTTGCACCCCCCCGAAACAAACTTTAGACAGCGCCTCACCGATGGGGTGTAGCCAAGTGGTAAGGCAGCGGTTTTTGGTACCGTGTACCGTAGGTTCGAATCCTACCACCCCAGCCATCGGCCTCTCACTGAACAAACCAAGGCACCCGAGGGACCCGTTAGCCCCGAAAAGGCCCCAAGTTTATGCCCCAGTTGGTTTGAGCACCCCCGAAGCACCCGCTATCACGTTATACGGGTGGCGCGGGTTGCCCCTCCCGAGATGCGGGAGAGGCGGGTTAGCTGTTTCCCGGTCGGGATTTGGGCATGGCCTCAGACTATAGCAGCCTCCAGTCCACTCCGTTCGCCCGCCGCTCCAGTTCATCTCTGAAGTTATCTCCTCGGTCTCCTATGTCTAAATGCCGAGGGTTCAGGCAGCGCCGGTTATGACATCGGTGTCGGATCACTTGGTCGCGGGTGGCGGCAAGCTGGTTGAGTATGCAGTAAACAAACCTGTACGCACGATCTTGCTGGCCTCGAAAGCGAACCTTCCGGGGGCCGGCAGTTGGCGTGACCATGCAGCCATTTTCATCTTGTTCAGTCTCATTCAACAGTTCCTCCACTTTCTGGCAGGCTTCTTCATAGTGATTGGCAAATAAGCTGGCGTACCATTCCTGATTACGGTCCATTGCCACGAACAGGTCAGAATTACTCAATGATCTCAATCTCCTCTTCGGTTTTACTTACAGGCTCATTGTATCCGTTAGGGCCAAGAACCCGCCCACCGGACACCTGATAGTCCCTGTGAACCCAGATCGCCCGGCTATGATCGACACCGCCCCATTTGGCCGTTTCAGAACGCCAGCCCAACTCAGGCATCATGTGACGAATGCGGTTTTGGTTGGTCTTCAGCTTCTCAACGAACAGCTTGGCAATGACTTCCAGCGGAACAGCAAACACACCCAAACCAGCAAGAAGCTCCTCCAGGCGAACAAGCAGAACCTCACGGGATGCCCCCATGATCTGCTGCATCACCGGGGTTTCGATCAGGGAGAGGTTCAGCGAACGAGGATTGAAGTCATTCGATAGCTGATGCTCCATCAGTCCGCGATACAGCCCCGCGATGTTCTCATCACGTTCCATCCAGGCATTGAACTCGGCGATGAAGCTGCCGAATTCCTCAGCATCCGGGCCCGAAGCATGACCAGAGTGATCCACGTCGATAACATAGTACCTGCGCTCGTCAGCCTCGATCCAGAGGGGCAAGTGGTTAGAAGTAAAAAGGAAACAGCAAGATTGCTGAATCTTCTCGACATCTCTGCCTTTTGCCTCCGAAGTCGTCTCTTTCTCAGAAATGAACGTCTTCAACGTGTTCCCGTGAGGCGAGTCGGGCTTCAGCTGTAACTCCTCCGAAACTACCAGTTTGCTATCCAGGATCGGCTTGTTGAACCGGCTGGTCAGCTTAGTGATGCTGTTCTGCGTGATGGAGTTAGCTTCGCCAAAGAGCCTTGAAGCCAGTTGGCAAAAAGTGCTCTTTCCCGTGCCCTTCTTCCGAGAGTACAGGAACAGTGCCCATGCAGGCTTATCTGCTTCATTCTGGAGGCACCAAGCCAGCCAGTCTTTGCATACGCGACGGTCAACTTCGTGAGGGAAGATCCGGGCAAGAAACTCATCGAACATGGATGTGTCAGGAGCGGCTTCACTGAAGCTGCGGTAGGCTGGCATGGTCCAAGTGTTGATGGCCACCGTATCGCCCTCAGGAATAATCGCTCCGTCAACAGCCGGTGAGCAACGCGTCGAGCCATCCCAGATGGGAATGCACTGCTCTGGATCGTCATGCGCTTCCGCAATTGCCCGCTGAAACACGCCCCTCTCAAGTTCAACGGTTAGGTCGATCTCGGGAAACCGTGTCCTAAAGCGGCGGACACAGATCGCTCTGACGTTCGCTTGTGTTAGGGGGGCGGAGAGCTTTTCCACTAGGAAATACTGGCTCTTGCTCTGGACGAACCACTTCGCAACCTTCTTGCAGAGAAATGTGGTGTGGTCCTCGGCATCTGAAGTTTCTGGCTTCGATGCCTCTGTTGAAACCTTGACCCGCTCCCTGTGATGGCGACTGGTTCGAAGTTGTGGTTTAAGCGGCTTGTTCATCGGTGTAACCATATGATTGTTTGATGTTTTCTCGTAGTTTGAGGATTTTTGATTGAAGCGTGTTTGTTCGATGGGGTCTCCTTTCAGAACAAAAAAGACCGCCCTTGCGGACGGCCTACGGATTGGATTTATTTGACAGTTGGCGGAAGGTGTCAGGGGAAGACGGAAAAACAGCTTTTAGAACAATTTGTTGCTCCGTAGCCAAAGAATACCCGGGTTCTAGCTTCCCTCCAGGCCTCCCATTTATGCTGAGTTTTGTCTGCTGCGGTAACGCAGGCTGAACTGAATACGGCAAGGCACACCGCTGACGGCGGCAGACGCATTCTCCGCATTACCAACAGCTAAGCGCGAAGGTAATGAGCTCAGTGGGTTGGAAATGTCACCTCTTGTTTTGAAAGTCAACCAGCTTGCCGCCACCCGCGACCAAGTGATCCGACACCGATGTCATAACCGGCGCTGCCTGAACCCTCGGCATTTAGACATAGGAGACCGAGGAGATAACTTCAGAGATGAACTGGAGCGGCGGGCGAACGGAGTGGACTGGAGGCTGCTATAGTCTGAGGCCATGCCCAAATCCCGACCGGGAAACAGCTAACCCGCCTCTCCCGCATCTCGGGAGGGGCAACCCGCGCCACCCGTATAACGTGATAGCGGGTGCTTCGGGGGTGCTCAAACCAACTGGGGCATAAACTTGGGGCCTTTTCGGGGCTAACGGGTCCCTCGGGTGCCTTGGTTTGTTCAGTGAGAGGCCGATGGCTGGGGTGGTAGGAAGCCTTGCGTCCCGATCCGCTTCATCGCCTTAGCCGAGCCGCTAGCAAATCTGGGGCAGTTCCTGGGGCGAAACGTAGTGAATCCTGGGGCGGTTTGGCAGCTAACGACCCGCCAGCAGACCTCTGGAGGCCCGCTAGCAGTTGATTTCGACCGCGGACGTGGCTCGGGTGGTTAGTTCAGATGAATGTCTTCAATAATTATGTATGACACGAGGCACCTCTTAGAGACGTGCAACATCATCGAAGCGGCTTCATCTTGAGCTATGGCGCTATTGTTCGTTACAGAAGCAAGCATTCCCTCAGAGGCGTCGCTTCTTAAGTTATTGAAAACGGTGTAAGAGTTGTCATTTCCGAACTTCTCTATGAAACGAGCCAAGTTGCTTTCGTGACCATGCTTCGCGTCATCTATCTTTTGTTGTGGAACCGACACTTGATAGCTTGTCGGATCCCTGAGCCGTAACGCCTCCAAGGCGTCAAAAGACGCTAGACAAAAAATAGTTTGCGTCAAAGGTTCCTTTGGAAACTCGGAGTCAGCCCAGACTTGCTGACTTGTCGCACCGAGAAAGCCAACAATAAGGCATCCGCTAAAGAGGTTTTGCCCCAAAAAGTTATTATGCATCCATCCCTCCAAGGACCTGCTGCCAAGCAAACGATGCCTCTTTTGCCAAAGAGATGCCCAGCGTAATTTTGAAGCGGCCAACAAATGAGACTCATAGTCTGTAGATTATAAGTCTACAAGACTGCTCTTTCCGAGCATGGCGATACGCAGGCTAGTCGGACGAAATCTGAAGCGTTTCAGGGAAGAAGCAGGGTTCTCGCAAGAGGCTCTGGCCTTTGAGTGCGGCCTGCACAGGACCTATGTCAGCGGAGTTGAGCGAGGCGTCAGGAACCCGACTATCGTGGTGTTGGAGAAACTTGCGGAACCTCTTGGTGTCCCGGCTTGGCGGTTGTTAGTGCCTGAGAATGAGCAGTAGTCACGTCAGACTAATTCCTTCTGCAACGAAACTTTTCTCTTTGCTGGATAGAGCGCCAGCAACCGACTTGTTATTGAATGCATGGAGTGATTGCGTTCGTTGCCGAGTTGTGCACCATAGGCTCTGACCCGAAGGTTGGCCCGAAAGGCTGATCTTCTTCGAGGGGGAACCCTCAAGCCAAAACGAAATGGAGGCAAAAATGGCGACTCACCGCTACTCTGACTACTTTCATACGATTCACGATGAGACTTCACCCGTTGGTCACTTAGGACGCGGGACGCACTATTCAGTACTTCGCTATGCATCGTGGCACGACGTCGAACGCCGTCAGCTGGATCGGCCTGTTACTCACGACTTTGCAGTGATCTGGGATGAAGACCACGACACCAGAGTAATTTCTGTCATCGAACGGATCTTCCAAGCTGGTTTACTTGCTCCGATCCAATTCATCGGTGAGAGGAAGGCGCATCTATCGATCGTTGTTGCAGCTCGTTTCCGCTTCGCCTGCGGAGATGATCAGGTTTGGGAGCGCTACACAAAACAGCTTGAAGAAATCGCTGCAGATGTCGACGGGGATTATTGGAACATCGAAGTCGGCTACTACGACCGAGCAGGTCCTCACCATCAAACACACTTGCCCGCGATAATAAATTGCCCTGACAGCGCTATAGATATCTATCTGAGAAACATTGATAATCTTTGGAACTTGGGCACTTGGTCCTTTGAGCGCAGCTATCGTATGCGGCCAGAGTTGCCGCCTCCAGCAGACCTATGCCCTCCCTTGCCTCCGCGAGCTTGAGGGGTCATAGAGCACCACCTTCGAAGAGCGATGTCGCTCACTAGAAGCCAGCAGTCTCCCCTAATAATCGAAGTCACCTACGGCCAGCACCAAGCCAGCCGGAGCTCTATTTTCTATTTTTCGGGTCAGCACATATTCAACCAGCCAACGCCAGTAAAGACGCCAGAGTTGCACTCAGCAGGGCACGTCTAAGACTCTATTGCCACCTACAATGATATGCACCTATTAGTTGCCGAACTTCCATACTCGAAGACAGCAGAGGGGCTTAGGATTTGAGAGAGACGAAGCGCGTCCATAAACTTTCGCATGAGATGTTCCGGATCAGCACGAAAGTTATAGGAATATATGGAGAAATTCTACAAGAAGTCTTGCGTGTACTGTTTCGGAACTTTGGCGTACCGCTGCCCGCCGAGTTGGAGCGCGCACCTATTGATAAGCGGCTTGACCGGTTGGATGAAGCCCGCGACGCGCTGTCCGATACTCTATCCGCAGTTGATGAGCTCCGTAACGAAATCGAAGTAGGCAGGCAAGAACACCAGCATATGCTTGTTGAATTGTCTCGCACCTTGGAGTCAAAGGAAAGTGCAGACAATAAGCTAGCTGCCCTGCGCAAACTTATTGAGAACGACCAGGAAATACTTAGAGAGGTAACGGCGCCGCAGAACGTGGCGAGACAACATACAATAGGTTTCTTCCTTGGCATAGTTGCTTCGCTAGTCGCTGCTGGGGTGCTTCACGTTGCCCCCACTGTATGGACAGCGAAAACTGACCTAGAAACTGTCGAAAAAGTAGAAGGTGAAAATGTTTCCGAACTAAGTTCTCAAACTGCTGAGGCAGAACAGAACTAGGACTTCATCAAATCGGCCATCCTCTAGCTTGCGTACCATTAGTCTGGCTCTCCATTTCCTCGTGGAAACCCAGTTGCTGCCTATCGCCTTGGGTAGGTTTCCAGCCGAAAAAAAGTGAATGAAAGCCCCGGCCAGCGCGAAGCCAGCCGGGGTGTCTTTATGGTATCTTGCAGGTCAGCACGTATTCCGCCAGCCAGCGCCAGTAGTCTTCAGCGTCAGCGAAACCCTGCGACTGTGCCGCCAGATCTTCAGCCGCCCTACGAGAAAGACCGCCGTCGTATTCAGCGATAGCGGCCCTCTCCTCGAACCCCTCAATGTTGGGTGATCTCATCCCGGCACCGGCAACCGTATCTGGTCAACTATGGACCGCTTCTGCTTGTCACTGATCCCTGCGGAATAGATGCCGTAGGTGATCCCGTTCTCTGACCGTGCTGACTTATGGCCCACCAGAGACGCCGTGAAATGCTCCGGAACGCCTGTTCGCTCGCACTGGGTGATGAACCACTTGCGTGTCGAGTGAAACACCAGACCTGGACGCTCAAGCTTCAACTGCCGACGAAGAACAGCGAACCCTTTTGTGATCCGGTTAACGGTTAGATCAGGAAACAGCGGCCCGTGGCCCGGCAACTCCCGAAACAGATCATCCAGCACCGGGTGAGCCGGAACCTGTCTCTCCGCAGCATCCGTTTTCAGCAAGCGCAACTCATTGGGACGAACGTGGATGAACGTCCCGAGATTGCCCTTGGCTACGAGGTCTTCCCGAAGCAGTCCCGCCGCTTCCCCCGCCCGCATCCCGGTCAGCAAGCACGTTACCAAAGCAGGATGCAGATCAGGGTCCTGAACCCGCAGCAGTTGGGCCACCTCCTGATCCGTCAGAACCGCATAGGGCCGAGGCTTGATCTTCTGGTCGAACAGAACCGACTTGAAGGGATTGGCTTCCAGATGGCCGTCGTAGACGCACCAGTCGAGGAAATGGTTCACCTGCGACCAGATACGCTTCTGGGTTCGCACCGTGATCTTGACGGCACAGTTCTCTGAGAACGAGAGCAGCGCGTTGAGCCCCAAACCACGGGTTTTCTCCGACTTGCCGATCAACGGTGAGAGCCGGGCAATCGCCCCGAGGAACTCCCGCCCCTCCGTCCGGGACAAACTGCAAAGGGACCGGTCACCGTATTGGCTGGCGAACAGCCCAACTGAGTACCTGACCGACTTGAACCCGCCGGGCCGAAGCTCATTGCTCCTCCTGTTAGTATATACTCTGCTCGCATCACGGATCAGGGTTTTCTCGCGGGATACCAATCGGTTGAACTCAGGGCGCTCCAGAACGGTACCTGAGTGCTCCAGAGTGGCCCGCAGGCGGTCAAGAGCGGCCTCCGGTTCCGCTGCCCATCCCGGGGCGTTTACGCGGCTCTCCGGGGCAGAGAGAGCGTCTTCGGCCTTTGACCGTATCCTTGCCACCAGCGTCTCGTAGCGGGCGTTTATCTCCGCTGCCCGGACGCGGGCTGTCGAAGTGTCCCGGGTCTTCAACGATTGCTTCAAGGCTTGCTTACCGAGCACAACGGCAACATCCTTAGGGTAGTTGCGCCGATAAAGCCACGTATGGCCTTTCAAGTACGCATACTTGATCTGAGCAGACATAGCGTCTCCTCCTTCTAGCTAGATTGTTGGGATTTGGGGCTTCAGTCGCCCTCGTAGACCCTCAGGATCAGGTCGAAGTCCGGCTCGCCGTATTCGCCTTCCAGTGGTCCGTTCAGTGAGTAGCCGCCCACGCAGTCGTCAAAGACTTCAGTGATCCGGAACAGGTGCTCCGGCCAGTCTTCAGATGCGCGGATGACCACCACATCGTCGGGTTGCAGGTCCAATTCAGTCATTGCCGTTCTTCCAGGCCGACACGACTGCCAGCAGCACGAGAGCCGAGACGGCGGGATGAGAGCGGGAGACAACCCAGAGAACGGTGGTCAGCACAGCTTTCGGCGGCGGGGGCAAAAGAAAACCCCCGGCGAGGACGCCGAGGGCAGATAGGTACTTCATTGTACAAACTCCTGTGATTGCTTTCTATTTTAGATGCATCAAAGGGCGCGGTTTGAGGGGCGGGGGCGTGGCGCAAAGAGAGCTACACATCCATTTGTCTGCATGGAAAATGCAGCAATTATAGGCTGTTGCCTTCACCTAGAAGAACATCTACTTTCTCGGCATAGTTGCGGGGGGGGGCGGGGGGTGCATGCGTCTTATCAAGAAAATCGAGGTCAGCTACCTCAGATCACTTTACAAATTTTCATTCGACAAAGTTGGTGATCTAAACGTTGTCTTTGGGAGAAATGACAGCGGGAAATCAAACTTTTTGAGAGCTCTAAACCTCTTTTTCAACGAGGAGACTGACCCCTATCAAGATTTCGACTTCAAGCTAGACATGTCAGACCCGCGGAAGGCGGAAGCTCGATCTGCGAAAGGCAAGCAGTTCATAGCTATTAAAATAACGTTCAACGTACCTGAAAATTACGTCTCTGCTTTGGGGGCAGAAATCGCGGTTAAAAAACAGTGGAACCGAGATGGCTACATCACCCAGTCAGTGCATCCTGCGCTTGAAGGTGCTGGAAAAGTTGCTCGTCTCACACGGTTCCTAAATGATATCGATTTCACCTATATCCCTGCGATTAAGGATCTTAGTGTCTATGCAGATTTGGTGGAGCGTATGTACGGCGCAGCCGCAGAGACAGAAGAGTTGCAAAGTGCCACTACGAATTTTGTTGATGCAATCGGTGGACGAACTACAAGCCTAACTGAACAGCTTTCCGAGATTTTTGGATCGAACACTCGGTTGGCTCCTCCGGCCGAAATGCAAACTCTCTTCAGAAATTTAGACTTTGCACATGGCACGGAGGGACACTCCCTATTTCGCCAGAAAGGCGACGGCATTAAAGCTCGCCATCTTCCGGAGTTGCTTCGCTTCATCAATGAAAACGAAGCTAGGAAAAAGCTATACCTATGGGGCTTCGAGGAACCGGAGAATTCTCTCGATCTTGGCGCGGCTGACGAGGAAGCAAGGCGGCTTCTGGGGTTTTCGGAACGACAAGACACTCAAGTCTTTGTCACGAGTCACTCACCCGCATTTTACCTTTCACAGTCGACAACAAGTGCGCAGATCCGTCGGGTCTTTATCACTAAGCAGGAGGCTTCTAGCGAAGGGGGCATGTCTCCATCCAACGCAGCGGCCACAATTGATACGCTTGCGGAAGCTGAGGCAAAGATGGAGAGGGCGGGCTTACTCCAACTGCCCTTTGTAATCAGCAAAATGGACGCTCAACAGAAGGCTCTTCAAGCGTACCAGAGTGAAGCCGAAGCACTTCGAAAGAAATTAAAGGATCTGGCTTTTCCAACCCTTTTCGTTGAAGGCAGTCATGATGTGAAGTTGTTTCAAGACGCTTTCGTACGCCTAGATATTCAAGATAAAATTTCAGTCAAAGAGCTAGGCGGCACTCCTAAGTCCGCCGAAGAGCTATTGGGAGCTTTGATGAAACAGGGGGGGATTTCGACGGAAGCCCCGAACCTATTTCTATTTGATAACGATAAGGCTGGCCGGGGAGCTTTCCGTAAGCTGTGCAAAGATGCCCCCAGCGGGACGCCATCCAAACACCAACCAAACTCATTTGCTTGGGTGCTTCAACCATCAGAGGAGTTCCGTAAATTTCAGAAAAATCATAAGATTAAGCCGGATCAAGTGTTCTTTACTGCGGAATTTCTGCTTCCAACATGTCAGACGATCCCTTTGCTCAGCCAACTGATGAACGACATCGGGTTGAAAAAATTCAAGGATTGGTCGGCGGTGATCAATGGAGATTACTGGCCAAGCCTTGGACAGAGTAAGTGTAGCGAATTGGCAAGTGCTGATCGCGAGAGCATCGAGTGGTTCTTCTCCCGAGGCGTACCTAGTTCCTTGAAAGGGCGCTTTGCCAATGAAGCGGCTGAAAAGAACATCTCCATGGCCGACGTGGACACTCATGCAGAGACGATAGCTTCTTGCTTGGGTGTTCTTTAGTTCTGCCCGCCACGTCCGCGGTCGAAATCAACTGCTAGCGGGCCTCCAGAGGTCTGCTGGCGGGTCGTTAGCTGCCAAACCGCCCCAGGATTCACTACGTTTCGCCCCAGGAACTGCCCCAGATTTGCTAGCGGCTCGGCTAAGGCGATGAAGCGGATCGGGACGCAAGGCTTCCTACCACCCCAGCCACTTTCCATGAAAAACTCAATAAAGTCAGCAGATCAGCTTCAAGTTGATGCTGGCACGGTTGCGCTGCTTTTGCGTGATAGCCGTACAGCTAACGCCGACCGCAGCCCCGTCGGGCGAACAAAAAGACAATCAAACCGGCTCTCAAACTCGTTTCTGACCAAACGCAAAGAGACTCACGTCCTTCCCACAGACACGCCTCTATCGCTCACGTTAGACCGGGTTCAACGGACGGACACCATCAGCACGCTGGCCAGCCAGAAGAGACTGCTCGATTTCCCGATCGGTGACTCGCGCAGCGTTTATGAAATCAATGGGTCGTGCCCTTAGACCGGTTCACTGGATTATTTCGCAAAAATACCCTATAGTGGTGCGGCTTACCAATAATTCTGCTTGCCGGACGTCCTGGATGTTCTGCGGGGCAGGGAAAGGGGGCGAGATGCTAATCGTGGTCGCACTCGTCTTGATCGTACTAGGGTCCATTGCGTTCCATCTGTTAAGTCCATGGTGGTGGACACCGATCGCGTCGAACTGGGACTATATCGACAACACGCTGGTCATCACCTTCTGGATCACCGGCGCGGTGTTTGCTGCCGTTATTCTGTTCATGGCCTATTGCGTGCTGAAGTTCCGGCACCGGCCGGGGCATAAGGCGGAGTTCGACCCGGAGAACAAGCGCTTGGAGTGGTGGCTGACCGGGGTGACCGCCGCCGGGGTAGCGGCCATGCTGGTGCCCGGGCTGTTCGTGTGGAAGCAGTTCGTCACCGTGCCGGAGGAGGCAACCGAGCTCGAGGTCTTTGGCCAGCAATGGAGCTGGGCCTACCGCCTGCCGGGCGCCGACGGGGTGCTGGGCACCGCGGATGCCCAATGGGTGAGCGGCGAAAACCCCCTGGGCGTCAACCCGCATGACAGGTTCGGCAAGGATGACCTGATCGTCGAGGGCGGCGAGATCTACCTGCCTGTGGACCAGCCGGTGAAACTGCTGCTGCGCTCGATCGACGTGCTGCACAATTTCTACGTGCCCGAATTCCGCGCCAAGATGGACATGGTGCCGGGCATGGTCACCTACATCTGGTTCACCCCGACCCGCACCGGCGACTTCGAGGTGCTGTGCGCCGAGTACTGCGGCACCGCGCATCCCTTCATGCGCGGCTATGTGACCGTTGTGGAGGCAGAGGAATACCAGGAGTGGCTGCAGGAGCAGCTGACTTTTGAAGAATACGCCAGCAATGCCAGCGCCGCGCAGCCGGTGCGGCTGGCGGAGAACTGACCGGCGCATCGCCGGAAGCAAGGCCTGACCGGGCCGCCCCCCTTCTGCGGCCCTGATGGTCCGGCGCGCTGAATGCCGCCGGGGATGGAGGAAGCATGCAGGGAGGAAGGCATGGTAGACCGCGGTTCTGACGATCGGATGCAACTGCCGCCGCGCGAAGTTGCAGATGTGATGCCGCCGCATGCGCACAGCTGGATCGGCAAATACGTTTTCTCGCAGGATGCCAAGTACATCGCCATCCAGTATTCCGGCACCGCCGTGGCCATCGGCCTGGTGGCGCTGGTGATGTCCTGGCTGATGCGGCTGCAGCTGGGCTTTCCCGGCACCTTCGACTTCATCACGCCCGAGGCCTATTACCAGTTTGTCACCATGCACGGGATGATCATGGTGATCTATCTGCTGACCGCGATCTTTCTGGGCGGGTTCGGCAATTACCTGATCCCGCTGATGGTCGGCGCGCGGGACATGGTGTTCCCCTTCGTCAACATGCTCAGCTACTGGGTCTACTTGCTGGCGGTTCTGGTGCTGGTCGCCAGCTTCTTTGTTCCCGGCGGGCCGACCGGCGCGGGCTGGACGCTGTACCCGCCGCAAGCGGTGCTGTCGGGCACGCCGGGCGGCGCGCAGAGCGGCATCATCCTGATGCTGGTCTCGCTGATCCTGTTCATCATCGGCTTCACCATGGGCGGGCTGAATTATGCGGTGACCGTGCTGCAGGCCCGCACCCGCGGCATGACGATGATGCGGCTGCCGCTGACGGTCTGGGGCATCTTCACCGCCACGGTGATGGCGCTGCTGGCCTTCCCCGCCCTGTTCGTCGCCTGCGTGATGATGCTGTTCGACCGGCTGCTGGGCACCTCCTTCTTCATGCCGACGCTGGTGGAGCTGGGGGAGAAGCTCAGCTACGGCGGCGGCAGCCCGATTGCCTTCCAGCACCTGTTTTGGTTCTTCGGCCACCCCGAAGTCTATATCGTGGCGCTGCCCGCCTTCGGCATCGTTTCTGACCTGATCGCGGTGCATGCGCGCAAGAACATCTTCGGCTACCGGATGATGGTCTGGGCCATCGTGATCATCGGCGCGCTCAGCTTCATCGTCTGGGCGCACCACATGTATGTGTCCGGCATGCACCCGTGGTTCGGCTTCTTCTTTGCCACCACCACGCTGATCATCGCGATCCCGACCGCGATCAAGGTCTATAACTGGGTTCTGACCCTATGGAAGGGCGATATCCATCTGACCATCCCGATGCTGTTTGCGCTGGGGTTCATCGTGACCTTTGTGAACGGCGGGCTGACCGGGCTGTTCCTGGGCAATGTGGTGGTTGATGTGCCGCTGTCCGATACCATGTTCGTCGTGGCCCATTTCCACATGGTGATGGGGGTGGCGCCGATCATGGTGATCTTCGGCGCGATCTACCACTGGTACCCCAAGATGACCGGCCGGATGCTGAACGAGGCAATGGGGCAGATCCATTTCTGGGTCACTTTCATCGGCGCCTATGCGGTGTTCTTCCCGATGCATTATGTCGGCCTGGTCGGTGTGCCGCGCAGGTACTTCGAAATAGGCGAGCCTGAATTCCTCACCGCGCCGGTGGACGGGCTGAACGCCTTTATTTCCTCTGCCGCGCTGCTCGTGGGGGCGGTGCAGGTGCTGTTCCTGTTCAACATCTTCTGGAGCCTGCGCCGCGGCCGCGAAGCGGGCGGCAACCCGTGGCGGGCGGCCTCATTGGAATGGCAGACACCCGAGACCCCGCCCAGGCACGGCAATTGGGACGAGCTGCCCGATGTCTACCGCTGGGCATACGACTACAGCGTGCCCGGGGCGCCTGAGGATTACCTCGCCCAGAATGACCCCTGGGTTTCAGACGGGGAGGACAGGCGGCTGTGACGGTCATTCTTGCCTTTCTGGCGCTGGTCGCCCTGGTTGCGGGCCTGTGGCTGTCGCAGCAGCGCCTGGCCTCCAAGCCCTGGCTGGAGACCGGGATCGCGCCCCTGGCAGGCCATGGCCCGGGCCGGGCGCCGGGGTTCATCTTCATCGCCGTCTTTCTGGCCGTGGTGGGCGGGCTGTTTGCCATGCTGGGCAGCGCCTTCGTCATGCAGATCGAGGAGACCCCTTGGGAGCTGGTGCCGCTGCCCGGACGGGTCTGGCTCAACACCGCGCTTCTGCTGCTGGCCAGCGTGTTCCTGCAGTTCGTGGTGATCTCGGCACGGGCCGGAACCACGCGCTGGCTGCGCGCCAGCCTGATCGCCGCCAGCATTGCCACGCTCGCATTCCTGGCCGGCCAGGTGCAGGTGTGGATCGCGCTGACCGCGGGCGGCTACCGGCTGGAAGGGGTCCCGGCGGCGAGCTTCTTCTATCTGATCACCGGGCTGCACGGGCTGCATGTGCTGGGCGGTATCATTGCGCTGGCGGCGGTCTGCCTGCGCCACACCGGCGCCGGGGACGTCAAGGCGCTGCTGCCGGGTGTCCGGCTTTGCGCGCTGTACTGGCACGCGCTGCTGGCGTTCTGGCTGATGCTGTTTGCGCTGCTGCAGGGCTGGGGCAACGCGTTTCTGGCGCTCTGCCGCGCCGCTGTGAGTTAAGGGGGAGGAAACATGGAGAGCAAATTCCGAGGCCAGGACCAGACCCTGCTGCAGCGGGGCCACAGCGGCTTTGCCGCCGACTGGAGTTCGGACCAGCGGGTGTTCAAGCGGGTCTCCTGGGGCAAGGCGATGATGTGGATCCTGCTGCTCAGCGACACCTTTGTCTTTGCCTGTTTCCTGGTCGCCTACATGACCGCGCGCAGCTCGACCACGGTGGACTGGCCGAACGCAAGCGAGGTCTTTGCCCTGCACATCGGCGGCCACAACTTTCCGCTGCTGCTGATCGCCATCATGACCTTTGTGCTGATCTCCTCCTCCGGGACAATGGCAATGGCGGTCAATAGCGCCTACCGCAAGGCCCGCGTTCCCACGGCCCTGCTGATGCTGGCGACTGCGGCGCTCGGGGCCGCCTTTGTGGGCATGCAGGCCTTTGAATGGACCAAGCTGATTTCCGAAGGCGCCCGGCCTTGGGAAAACCCCTGGGGCGCCGAGCAGTTCGGAGCCAGCTTCTTTATGATCACCGGGTTTCACGGCACCCACGTCACGATCGGGGTCATCTTCCTGGTGATAATCGCCCGAAAGGTCTGGCGCGGCGATTTTGACCGCGATGAGCGCAGCTGGCTGTCGAGCGGCAACGGCGACTACGAAGGCGTCGAGATAATGGGGTTGTACTGGCACTTCGTCGATCTGGTCTGGGTCTTCATCTTTGCATTCTTCTATTTGTGGTAGGGGGACGGAATGGCACACTCATCACAGACCGCCGGGACGCACGCCAAGGCTGCCATTGAGGAGCACGGCGGGCAGCAGCATCCGATCAAGCTCTATCTGCTGGTCTGGGGGCTTCTGTTCGTGCTGAGCGCGGCGTCCTACTATGTCGACTATGCCGGGCTTCAGGGGCTTTTGCGCTGGACCCTGATCCTGATCTTCATGGTGCTCAAGGCGGGCCTGATCGTGGCCGTATTCATGCATATTGCCTGGGAGCGCCTCGCCTTGAGCTATGCGATCCTGCTGCCGCCGCTGGCGCTGATCGGCCTGCTTGTGATCCTGCTGGTGGAATCCGATTACACCGTGGCTACACGGTTGATAGAATTCGGATCCCGTTAGCATCAGGCTGCATTGATTTCCGGAGCGCTGCGTGAGCCACCGTTCGAAAAATCCAAGCGATGATATGAGCGGACTCTTCTGACTGACCGGCGCGCACCAGCCGCTTGTTTTAATTGGGAAATTACCCACCCACCCTACAACCCGGCCATCAGCCTTTTCTCCAAGGAAGCCAGGACGCTGTCAGGCAAGACAGAACAGGATTCGGCTTTGGGCCCCAGTTTCCTGGACGGTTCCAGCGGGCTGACAGAACTGATTACCAGAAGCTTGAGTTGAAGCATCTGAACAAGGCCATCCGCCACGCCGGGGAACCCGCTTCGTCCTCAACCGGGCCTGGATAGTTATACACGGGAGCCACATCCCTCCAGCCCTCCCTGCGGCAGCCCATTTAGTCTTCGCCAATCATCCGGGTCCGCAGGCAGGTATATTATGCCCTATCCGGAACTCCTGCACCCCGCCCTGCGTTAGGCCTTCATGGCACGTACCCGGGAGACCGCCATGACCACGCAAGACGCCCTCGCACAGAAGCGACCGGTACCGGAGGCCGGCCTCCTCGGCCTCGCCCGCGGGATCTGAGCGCGGCAGTCCCGTGCCAATGCAGGCCTTCTGGCAGCGGGCATTGCCTTTTACGGGCTGCTGTCGCTGTTTCCTGCAATCACCGCCGGGGCGGCGCTGGCAGGGGCCGCGCTGCCGCCCCGCCTTGTCACAGAAAACTCCGAGGCACTGGCCCGTATCCTGCCGGAAGAGGCCGGCGGCATCATCCTGGCTGAGCTGCGCGGCGTGCTGGCGGCGGACAGCACCACGCTCGGCATCGCCGCCGTCGCCACCCTCGGCCTGTCTCTCTACTCCGCCTCCAAGGCGACCGGCCAGGCGATGACCGGGCTGAACGCGGTGCTGGATCTTGAGGAAAACCGCAGCTTCCTTGTGCTTACCGCCCTGAATCTGGGGCTTACGCTGTTCGCCATCCTGCTGCTGATTGCCGCCATTGCCGTCTCCGGCGTGCTGCCCGCGCTTGCACGTTGGACCGGCAGCAGCCTGCTGGAGCAGATCATGCTGGTGGCCCGCTGGCCGGTGCTGCTGCTGAAGGGCGCCTTCGGTGTCAGCATGCTCTACCGCTACGGCCCGGACCGCCCCTCCGGCGACCGCCCGTGGATCACCAAGGGCGCGGCCGCCGCCTGCCTGTTGTGGTTCGCCGCCAGCGCGGGCTTCACCGTCTATGCGGGCTCCTTCGGCTCCTACAACCAGGTATTCGGCGCCCTGGGCGGTGTCATTATCCTGCTCACGTGGCTGTGGCTGTCCGCCTATTCCGTGCTGCTGGGCGCCGCCGCCGACGCGGAACTGAGAGCCCGGCGCGGCTGAGCCTGCGGGCTCCGGCAATGCCCCGCTGCGGTGCCGGCGCGCCGCAATCCGCGCCGCGCAATCAGGGAACCCTGCATCCGCTGCGGCGTTCTTTCTATGCCCCCGCAGCGCGGCGCAAAATTTAAACACCACGGAGGACACGACATGGACGACGACCGCATCACCGGCAAATGGACCGAACTCAAGGGCCGCCTGCGCGAAGCCTACGGCGAGCTGACCGAAGATGAGCTGGAGCAGACCCGGGGTGAGCGCGCGCAGCTCGAAGGGCTGCTGCAGCAGCGCCTGGGCAAGACCAAGGACGAGGTCCGCCAGGCCGTTGACCGCATTCTCGATAATATTTGATATGGCCCGCAGAGCTGACAGCGGCGCGGACACTGCCGCCCAGCTGTGGAGGCGGCCCGGGGACACCCGCACGGGCTTGCTTTCGGTGAACAGCATCCGCCGGGCGGGGACCCGGTGTCTCTTTCATCACAGAAAGCGAGGTCGAAATGGCACTGAAAGTTGCACAACTGGAAGAAATACACTCTGAAATGTGCGGGCTTCTGGCCGAGCGCCAGGGTGAACTGGCCCGCACAGCACCCTCCGGGGAAGACACAGCCGCTAGCGATCTGGACCGGCTGGCCGCGGAAATCGGGAACTGCTCGGACGACGCGGCAAAGGTCGAGACGGCGGACGGCAAGGAAAACGAGGCGGCAATCACCGGTCTGTCGGATCGGGCCAAGCAAATCTGCTGGCGTCTCAGCAGCGGCTATTCGGGCGGCGGCAAATGACGGCAGAGCGGGGAACAGACCGCTCAGATGCGCACGCTTACCTGGCTTGAGGCACCGGCCGTCAGCTGACAGGCCGGATGCAGCATTCGGCAACCGCACACAGGCTTTTCTCCTGTACAGTACCACTTATGAACCTCACCGAGTTTTTTGAGTTCGCCCCATACCATGTGATGCTCGCCGCGGCGGGCGCTGTGATCATACTGGCCCACTGGCTGCCGCGGCTGGTCTCCTCTCGGGAGCCCGCAGCAGCCCCCCTGCTCATCCTGCTGGGCATGGCCGCCTACTGGCTGGTGCCGGACAGCCCGGCGGCGCCGGACCCGCGCCTGCATCCCGAACCCTGGGAGGTCGTCAGCGAGCTGACGGTGATCGTGGCGTTGTTTGCAGCCGGTCTGCGGCTCGACAGCCTGCGGCCCTGGAAACGCTGGGGGCCAACGCTGCGGCTGCTGCTGATCGGGATGCCGCTCACCATTGCCGCCGTTGCGCTGCTGGGCTGGGGCATCGGCGGCATGACCGCGGCCGGAGCGATCCTGCTGGGCGCCGTGCTGGCCCCCACCGATCCGGTGCTGGCAGGGGACGTGCAAGTCGGGCCGCCGATGGAGGGCGGCGAGCACCCGGTGCGCTTCACCCTGACGACTGAGGCCGCGCTGAACGACGGGCTGGCGTTTCCCTTTGTCTACCTGGGCCTGATCGTCGCCCTGCAGGGGCTCGACCCGCAGGGCTGGCTGCTGCATTGGGCGGCCATCGACGTGGCCTACCGGATTGCCGCCGGCGCCGCGATGGGGATCTGCGGCGGCTGGGTGCTGGGGCAGGTTCTTTTCATCTACCCCGGCCATGCGGCGCTGGCCAACACCGGCTCCGGCGTGGTAGCGCTGGCTGGGGTTCTTCTGTGCTACGGCTCCACCGAGCTGGTGGAGGGCTACGGCTTCATCGCGGTGGCGGCAATGGGGCTGACCCTGCGCCGGATCGAGAATGAGCACCGCTTCCACCGCCGCCTGCACGACTTTTGCGAAACCATCGAGCACGCCCTGACAGCGCTGCTGCTGGTGGCGCTCGGCAACGTGCTGCCCATCATCCTGGGCGACCTCTCCCTGGCGCTTGTGTTGATCGCGGTGCTGCTGATCGTGGTGATCCGCCCGGCAGCAGGCTGGCTGTCGCTGGCCGGCGCGCGCATCGGCCGCCGCGACCGCTTGGTAATCTCGGTCTTCGGGGTGCGCGGCATCGGTTCCATCTACTACCTGTGCTATGCCGGCGCCCATATCGAGTTCGTGAACGAGCCGGAACTGTGGTCGCTGATCGGGCTGACCATCCTGCTGTCGACCATGCTGCACGGCTTCACCGTCGGCCGCGCGATGAATGAGATCGCCAAGTGACGCGCCATCGGGCGCCCCTGGGCCGCCTGCCTGCCCAGGACAGCGCGGCAGCGCGGACGGCGGCTGTCAGTTGTCCGACTGTCTCTGCAACCAGGCTGCGAACTTTCGAGCTTCCGGGCGAAGCACGCCAGCGCGGGTGACGACATGATAGCCCCGGCCTTCACCCTCGGTGAACAAGGCGCACAGGCGGTCGGCCTGCAAATCCTCTGCGACGAACGCCTGGACACTGACCGCCACCCCCTGCCCCGCACGCACGGCCTGCATCAGCAGGTTCCCGGGCAGCCGGGTCCGCGATCCGCGCAGGCTGTCCTTGACGCCCCGCGATTCCAGCCAGCGCGAGGCTTCCGTCGTGCCCAGTTCTTCCAGCCAGGGCAGGTCCAGCAGATCTTCCGGCGCCGCCACCTGACGGCCCTTCAGCAGACTGTCCGCGGCAATCACCACCATGGGTGACGGCAGCAGCATCCGGGTGTCCATCCCGGCCCAGTTCCCGTCGCCATAGCGGATGGCAAGATCGATGCCGCCCGGCTTCAGTTCCACAATCTCGCCCCTTGGGTCCAGCACCAGGTCGATCTCCGGGTGGCTGGCCTGGAACTCCGCCAGCCGCGGCATCAGCCAATGTGCGGCAAACATCGGCGTGCAGGTAACGTGCAGCGGCCGGGCCGCACCGGCGGCGGAAATCTCTTGCACCGCAGCCTCGATCGCGCCGAACCCCAGCTGCAGCGCCCGCGCCAGATGGGCCCCGTCCGCAGTCAGCTCCAGCGCCCGGCCGCTGCGGTCCAGCAAGGCCGTTCCCAGATACGCCTCCAGCGCCCGCAGCTGCTGGCTTATGGCAGCGTGGCTGACATTCAGCGCGGCCCCCGCCTGCACCACATTCCCCGTCTCCGCGAAGGCGGCAAAAGCCCTGAGCGCCGCAAGCGGCGGCATGTGCAGCCAATCCATATGTAATCCACACTTACATAATCACATTCTTCTTAACTCGCAGGAATCGCGCATTCAGGCAAGAGTCGGGATCAGACGCCAGAACAGGAGGCCCTGCCATGCTGATTAACATCTATGCCCGTTCGATGATGACCGCCGCCCGCCAGGACTGTGTGCGGCTGCGCGATCTGCGGCCCGCAAAACCGCTGCCGGGCGCCTATCAGGCGCCATCGCGCGCACCGGGGCTGCTGGCCCGGCTCAGAGCCTGGCTGCGCGGCCGACCGCAGCGGGTCCGCTGCATCGATCCGCAGAAGATTTGACGGAAAAAAGCGCCGGTTTTCCAGGAAACGCGCGAACAGATCGGAAAACCGGCGCATGGCCCGTCTGGCCTGCACGTCGGCCTCGCGGGATTTCTTGCTGCCCAGGAGGGGGTATTGGCTAAGCAGCAAACTCTTTCACCTGCGGTTTTACCCCGCCTGCGGCGCCCGCAGTTTGATGCGGATCAAACTGGCGCAAATAATTTGCCCGGTTACAGCAGAAAACTACTCTCAGTTCATGACCAGTTTAGAGCGCGAACAGACTGCAGGCGTCGCCCGCGCGCCGCTGTCGGCGGAGGAAGTCGGCGCGCTTGCGCATCTGTACCGCGGCGAGATTTACCGCAGCACGGTCTGGCGCACCCGGCTCGACACCACCACAAACTGGTCGGTGGTGACGCTGGGTGTGGCGTTGTCGATCTCCTATTCCTCGCCCGAAGCCTCGCCGCTGCCGCTGATCCTGGTCGGCGTGCTGATCATCTTCTTCCTGATGCTGGAGGCCCGGCGCTACCGCTATTTCAACGTGTTCCGCGCCCGCGCCCGCTGGCTGGAAACGCATTTTTATACGCCGATGCTGGTCGAGGGCGACCTGCATCTGGAGGAGCACTGGCAGGACGTGCTGGCCGCCGATTATCTGCGCCCCGAATACCATGTCGGCGTGATGACCGCGATCGGGCGGCGGATCCGGCGCAATTACTTCTGGATCCTGCTGATCCAGTCGCTGGCCTATGCGGGCAAGCTGGCCGTGCACCCCACGGGCGTAACCAGCTGGCAGCAGGCTATGGGCCGGGCCGACATCGGCCCCTTCCCCGGCGAACTGGTGCTGGCAACCGGCGCCTTCTACGTGGTGCTGTGGGGCAGCATCGCCTGGTGGAGCGCCAAGACCGACGCCGCCCGCGCCGGCAAGCGCAAGTCGATGACCTCAATGGGCTGAATCGCGGGGTCAGGCCGGCCACAGCCACCAGACATAGGCACCGTAACCTGCCAGCAGCACCGCGCCCTCGCGCCGGGACACCCGCAGCCCGGTCCAGGCCAGCGCCAGGAAAGCCAGCGTCACCAGCAGCATCACCGGGTTGTCGAAGCCGGCAATCCGCTCTGGCACCTCCGAAGGCGCGATCAGCGCGGTGGCCCCGCCGATGCCCAGCAGGTTGTAGATGTTGGAACCGATGATATTGCCAAAGGCCATCTCGCCCTGGCGCCGCAGCGCTGCCGCAACAGAGGTCGCAAGCTCCGGCGCCGAAGTGCCCAAGGCAACGATGGTGAGGCCTATCACGGTTTCGGACACCTGCATCATGCGCGCCAGCTCAACCGCCCCGTCCACCAGCAGGCCGCCGCCGCCGATCACCAGCGCCAGCCCTCCCAGGGCAGTGGCCAGCGGGCGCCACAGCGGCCGCCTGACCGTGCTCTCAGGCGTTATTGCCGGGTCCACGCCCTCCAGCGCGGCGGCCTTATCGTACAGCGCGCCGTGGTCTGCCGCCGCTGTCCGTTCCTGGCGGATGGCAAGCCAGACATAGGCCGCCAGCGCCAGAACAAAGCTCAGGCCCGCCAGACGCGTCACCGGCACCGTTGCCGCCAGCAGTGCAAAGACCGCCGTGGCCGCCAGCATGACGCCGCCGTCCCGCCGCAGCGCTGCCGACTGCACCGCAATCGGCGCGATCAGCGCCGACAGGCCGGCAATCAGCAGGATATTGGCGATGTTCGAGCCGGTGATATTGCCATAGGCAATCCCCGGAGCCCCGGCCAGCGCCGCACGGACCGAAGTCACCAGCTCGGGCGCCGAGGTGCCGAACCCCACCAGGGTCAGCCCGATCACCAGCGGCGAGATCCCGAACCGCTCGGCAACACGCACCGCGCCGCGCACCAGAAACTCGCCGCCCAGGATCAGCAGTAAAAGCCCGCCCAGAAGCGGCAGCCAAATATCAAACACCTGAGACCTTTCTCAAATTGGCGCCCGGCCTGCCCGGAACGCCAGCAGACGCCGCCCCTCTGCCCCGCCGGCCGCGGGCAGCATCTGGCGTGTCCGCAAGGAAGATGAGATCGCAGGCCCTGCGGCTTCAAGTGGCCAGGAGAGAAAAATTCGCTTATGCAGGGGCAGCCCGCCGCGCAGCCATCCCCGCACGCCGAAAGGCGTGCTAAGCGAAAACCGGCGCATCACGGCTGTATAATGGCAAAAGACCGCCTGCCGCGGGCAGATGGGCGGCGCCTGGCTCCCGCAGGCCTTTCCTCTGCGGAAGCTGAGTTATCTTGTTTCACAAGTGCGGCAGCCGGTGTCCCGGCTCCATCAGTTAGAAGGTATGTCTGTTATGAAAAGCAAATGTCTCCCCGCCCTGCTCCTTTTTTCCGCCGCCACCGCAACCTCTGCCTTTGCAGGCGACTGGGAGGGCGGCTACGTCGGCGGCCAGATCGGATACGGATCCGGGGATTTTGACCTCGGCACGCTCACCGAGCTCGACACGGACGGCGCAGTGGGCGGCTTCACCATCGGCTACTTGTGGGAACTGGGGGATTGGGCGGTCGGCCCGGAACTGCAATACGACTTCTCCGACCTGTCTGTTGAATCCGGCGGGGCAACAGGCGATTTTGACAGGATCGCACGGCTGAAACTCCGCGCCGGCTACGATCTGGGCAATGCGCTGCTCTACGGCTCCCTCGGCTTTGCCTACACAAATTTCGACGGGCTTTCGGGCGTGAGCAGCATTGATTTCGACGATCCCGGCTATGTCATCGGCTTCGGCTACGACCACCAGATCAACGACCGTTGGGTGATCGGCGGCGAATACCAGTACCACAAATTCGACGACTTCGGCACCGACGGCAATGATGTCGATTTCGGCACCCTGCACATCCGGGCCATGTTCAGGTTCTGAACCGCGGGTCCGGGCCAGCGTAAATACAAAAGGGGCCGCAGTCTGCGGCCCCTTTTCTTTTCCAGGAGTACGGAGTGCTTACTCGCCGCCGCCCAGCTGGTGGACGTAGGAGGACACCGCGCGGATCTGCGCCTCGGTCAGGCGGGTATTCCAGGCCGGCATCACGCCGTAGCGCGAGTTGCTCACGGTCTCGGTCAGCGTGTCGTAGTCGCCGCCATAGAGCCAGATCGCATCCGCCAGGTTGGGGGCGCCCTGCGAACGGTCGCCGGTTCCGTCCTCGGCGTGGCAGGAGGCGCAGTTGTCGGCAAAGACAACCGAACCGGCCTCAACCTGTGCAGCATCCTGCGCCTCGCCCGACAGCGACATCACGTAGTTGACCACCTGGGAGATTTCTTCCTTCTCAAGCAGTTCGTCGCGGCCGAAGGCAGGCATCTCGGAATAGCGCGCTTCGTCGCTGTCCTCGTTGCGGATGCCGTGGGTGATGGTGGCGTGGATGTCCTCCATCGAGCCGCCCCAGAGCCAATCGTCGTCCAGCAGGTTCGGATAGCCTTTAGCGCCGGCCGCGCCGGAGCCGTGGCACTGGGCGCACCAGGTCTTGAACACGGCGGAACCGGCGGACACCGCGTAAGAGCCCAGTTCCGGGTCTTCCGCGATGGCGGTCAGCTCAGCCGCTTCCAGCTTGGCATTGATCGGTGCGTTGGCTTCTTCCACCGCGGTGATCTCGGCTGCCACGTCGCCGCGGGTCGACCAGCCCAGCACCCCGGCAGTGGCGCCGTTGATCAGCGGCCAGGCCGGATAGGCGATGGTGTAGATCACGCCCCAGATGATGGTGGCGTAGAAAGTCCACAGCCACCAGCGCGGCATCGGGTTGTCGAATTCCTCGATCCCGTCCCACTCATGGCCGGTGGTATTCGGATCGCCTTCGAATTTCTGCGATTTCTTGCTCATGCCCTCGCCTCCTTAGTCGCGGCGGGTTGGTCCTGGCTGGGCGCAGGTGCGTCATCATGCCGGAACGGGATGTTTGCAGTGTCCTTGTAGGCCTTGGTGCTGCCCGGGCGGAACGCCCAGACAATCACACCAATGAAGAAGGTGAACAGGAACAGCAGCATCCAGCTATCGGCGAACTGCCTGAGGAGTGTGTAGAGTTCCATACCATCCTCCCTCAGCGGCTCGCGTCCGGGGTGAAGGTCGAGAAGTCGACCAGCGTGCCCAGCATCTGCAGATAGGCGATCAGCGCGTCGGCCTCGGAGATCCCCGGCTTGCCATCGAAGTTGCGCACGTTGATGTCCTCGCCATAGCGCTCCAGCAGCCCGTCATAGTCGCTGTCCGGGTCGGCCTGGGCGCGGAAGTCAGCCTGCGCGGCGTCGATCATCTCGTCACTGTAGGGCGTGCCCAAGAGCGCGTTGGTGGCCATGATGTCGCCGATGTACTTGCCGTCGATCTTCTTCTCCTCGAGGAAGCCGTATTTCGGCATCACCGATTCCGGCACCACCGACTGCGGGTCGCGCAGGTGGTCTGCGTGCCACTCATCCGAGTAGCGGCCGCCAACGCGGGCCAGGTCCGGCCCGGTCCGCTTGGAACCCCACTGGAACGGGCGGTCGTACATCGACTCCGCCGCCAGCGAGTAGTGGCCGTAACGCTCGACCTCGTCGCGCATCGGGCGGATCATCTGGCTGTGGCAGACATAGCAGCCTTCCCGGATATAGACCTCGCGGCCCGCCATCTCGAGCGGAGTGTAGGGACGCATGCCCTCCACCTTCTCGATGGTGTTTTCCAGGTAGAACAGCGGTGCGATCTGCACCAGGCCGCCGATGGTCACGACCAGGAAGCTGAAGATCAGCAGCAGGGTCGCGTTGGTCTCGAGGATCTTATGTTTGTCGAGAATAGACATTGCTTCCTGGCTCCTTATTCAGCCGGAACCGGGACCGTCAGGCTGGCCTCTTTGGCCGGCGCCTTACGGACCGTCATCCACAGGTTGTAGCACATGATGATGGACCCCGCGAGGAACATCACCCCGCCCAGACCGCGCACCACATACATCGGGAACTTCGCTGCCACGGTGTCGGCAAAGGAGTTCACCAGGAAGCCGTTGGCGTCCACTTCACGCCACATCAGGCCTTCCATGATACCGGTCACCCACATCGAAGCGGCGTAGAGAATGATGCCGAGGGTGGCCAGCCAGAAGTGCCAGGAGACCAGCCGCAGGCTGTAAAGGCTCTCGCGCTTCCACAGCGCCGGCACCAGGTAGTAGAGGGCGCCGAAGGTGATCATGCCGTTCCAGCCCAGCGCGCCGGAGTGCACGTGGCCAATGGTCCAGTCGGTGTAGTGCGACAGCGAGTTCACCGCGCGGATCGACATCATCGGGCCTTCGAAGGTGGACATGCCGTAGAAGCCCAGCGAGATCACCATCATCCGGATCACCGGGTCGGTGCGCAGCTTGTCCCAGGCGCCCGACAGGGTCATCAGGCCGTTGATCATGCCGCCCCAGGAGGGCATCCACAGGATCACCGACATCACCATGCCCAGGGTCGACGCCCAGTCAGGCAGCGCAGTGTAATGCAGGTGGTGCGGACCGGCCCAGATGTACAGGAAGATCAGCGCCCAGAAGTGGATGATCGACAGCTTGTACGAGAAGACGGGACGCTCGGCCTGCTTGGGGATGAAGTAATACATCATGCCCAGGAAGCCCGCGGTCAGGAAGAAGCCCACGGCGTTGTGGCCGTACCACCACTGGATCATCGCATCCTGCACGCCCGGCCACACGATCACCGACTTGGAGCCCCAGATCGAGACCGGGATGGTCATGTTGTTGATTAGGTGCAGCATCGCCACGGTGACGATAAAGGACAGGTAGAACCAGTTCGCCACATAGATATGCGGCTCCTTGCGCTTGATGATGGTGCCCAGGAACACCGCAAGATAGGCGACCCAGACGATGGTCAGCCACAGGTCGACGTACCACTCGGGTTCCGCATATTCCTTGGACTGGGTGCCGCCCAGCAGATAGCCGGTTGCCGCCAGCACGATGAACAGCTGGTAGCCCCAGAACACGAACCACGCCAGGTTGCCGCCCCAGAGGCGCGCCGCAGAGGTCCGCTGCACCACATAGAAGGAGGTTGCGATCAGCGCGTTGCCGCCAAAGGCAAAGATCACCGCAGACGTGTGCAGCGGGCGCAGGCGGCCAAAGTTGGCCAGGCCGTCGGCCCATTCAAAGTTCAGCGCCGGAAACGCCAGCTGAAACGCGATGAAGGTCCCCGCCAGGAACCCGACCACGCCCCAGAAGGCCGTTGCAATCGTGCCAGCGCGGATCACGCTGTCGAAATACTCGTTTTCCAGACCGGCGGCCGCCACTTTCGGCTCGTCGGTTCTGCGCAAAGTGTAGAGGAACAGGCCGCCGGCCACGATCATCACAATGATCGCGTGCACCTGGTAAGCCAGATCCCGCGCGTAATTGGTGCCGATCATCGCAAACAGCGTGACCAGACCAAGCGCTATCAGCTTGATATAATTAGACATCTTGCGTCCCTTTGCCATGCCCCCGCGAATCCTGCGGATACGGGAACGTTATTAGACCGCGCCCTTCATGCAAAACGCGCCTTTCTGCTGCCTTGATCTGCATCAAGACAAATCCGGGCAACATGTGACACTTCTTCCCGTGCAGTGAAACTCCGTGCACCAGCGCCATCCGGGCCTGCGGTGCACTTTCCGCCGAGAGGTGTCAATGTCCTACAAGTCCTTGCTTACCGTTCTCACAGCTGCGGACACCGCAGCGGCGCCTTTGGCGCAAATTGCGGCCCTGGCTGAGGAATTCGGCGCCCATGCCGATGCGCTCTGCCTCGGTGTCGACCGCACCCAGACAGGATACTACTACGCCGGCGCCAATGCGATGGTGCTGCAGGAAACCCTGGCCCGCGCCCAGGAGGAGGCCGAAGAGGTCCAGGCCCAGGCCGAAGAGACCCTGAAGCAGGCCGGCGTCGCTTACGGCACCGACAGCGGCGTCGCCCAGATCGCCGACATCGGCCGCCATGTGGCGCGCCAGGCGCGGTTTTCCGACCTGGTTGTGCTGGGCCAGCCCTATGGCGCGGGGAAGCGCGCCGAGGCAGAGCCAATCGTCGAAGCGGCGCTGTTCGAAGGCCGCGCCCCGGTGCTGGTGGTGCCGGACAAATCCGCGCCGCTGAAGCAGCCCGAAACGGTTCTGGTGGCCTGGAACGAAAGCATCGAGGCCATGACCGCGATCCGCCGGGCGATGCCGTTCCTGAAAGGCGCCGATCTGGTCCGCATCGCGGTGATCGATCCGCCGCAGCACGGCCCCGAACGCTCCGACCCGGGCGGCATGCTGGCGCAGATGCTGGCCCGCCACGGGGTGAAATGCGAAATCGATGTGCTCAGCAAGACGCTGACCCGGGTTTCGGACGTGCTGAACCGCCACGCTTCCGACACCGCCGCGGACATGATCGTGATGGGCGCCTACGGCCATTCCCGCTTCCGCGAGGCAATCCTGGGCGGCGCCACCCGCAACATGCTGGAACAGGCCGCGGTGCCGGTGCTGATGGCACACTAGGGTCAGACAGTATTTATCAACCGGAAAGGCGCCCCGCGGGGCGCCTTTTTCATGCAGGAATCCCGGCCTTACCCCGCCTTGCGGATCAGCCCGATCAGGAACAGGAGGATCACTGCGCCCAGGGTGGCGTGGATCAGCGTCCAGAAAAAACCGCCGCCCGCGGCAAACCCCAGCGCCGGAAAGATGGTGCCTGCCAGGAAGGCGCCGACCACGCCGACGATGATATTGCCGAGGATGCCAAAGCCGCGCCCCTGCATGATCTTGCCCGACAGCCACCCCGCCAGCGCCCCGATGATCAGCATCCCGATCAGACTTCCAAACTGCATTGCCGCCTCCATGTGGTGTTACCGCAATAGTAGAGCACAACCGCGGCGCCGGGTCACCCGCTGCCTTCAGGGTCCGCAGCCAGAGCCCCTCCCGGCCGTCGTGCGGCCTCAGCGGACGTAGTGCATGCCCTGGAACGCAGCGCGGAACGCGGCAACCTCTGCCGCCATGGCCGCCGGATCCTCCGCCCGCAGGGCGCGGGCAATCAGCTCCGCGAGCTTGGGCGCATGCTCCGGCGTGACACCGCGGCGCACCAGCTCAGGCGTGCCGAGGCGCAGCCCGTTCATGTCCCCCGGCACCTCCGCAACCGGCAGGCCGATGCCGCAGGCCAGGAAGCCCGCCTTGCGCAGATGCTTCGACGCCGCCTGGCCGCCGCCGAACTCCGCCGCTTCCAGGGCAAACTGGTGCGACTGCGTGATCCCGCGCGCAGCGGCAAAGACCGGCAGCTCCTGCCCGGCCAGCGCTTCGGCCAGTGCCAGCGACAGATCGGCCATCGCCTTGGCATAGCCCGCGCCATGCTCCACCCAGTCCAGCAGGCTCATCGCCAGCGCAGCGGACTTGGCCGCATCGAAGTTCGCAGTCATGCCGGGAAAGGCGATGGCATCCAGCCGCTCAGCTACCCCTGCGTCATTGGTGACGATCAGCCCGCCGACCGGGCCGCCCAGGCTCTTGTAGGTGCTCATCGTCATCATATGGGCGCCCTGCTCCAGCGGATTGGCCCAATGCCCGCCCGCAATCATGCCGCATTGATGGGCGGCGTCAAACAGCACCTTGGCGCCGACCTCATCGGCAATCGCCCGGATCTCCGGCACCGGATGCGGGAACAGGTTGAGGCTGCCGCCAATGGTGATCAGCTTGGGCTGCACCTCGAGCGCCAGATCACGCAGCGCATTCAAATCGACCGTATAGCCATCCGCATCCACCGGTGCCGGGTGGGTCTGCAGCCCGTAAAGGCCCGCACAGCCGCCCGCGTGATGGGTGACATGCCCCCCCACCGTGGCAGGCGGCGCGATGATCGCATCGCCGGGCTGGGTCAGCGCCATGAAGCCGTAAAGATTCGCCAGCGCGCCCGATCCCACCCGGATCTCCGCGTAACGCGCGTTGAAGACCTGTGCCGCGACCTCAGCTGCGATCACCTCGATCTCCTCGATGGCCTCCAGCCCCATCTCGTATTTGTCGCCGGGGTAGCCCAGCGACGGGCGGCTGCCGAGACCGGTTGCCAGCAGCGCCTCAGCCGCCGGGTTCATCACGTTGGTGGCCGGGTTCAGGTTGAAGCAGTCGCGGTCGTGGATCTCTGCATTGCGGACCGCCAGCGCGGTCAGCCGCGCAGCGGTCTCTGCGCTGGTCGCAGCGGCGGTTTTGGCGGCCACGGTCTGCACGTAGTCTTCGCAGGCGGCGGGCACCCAGTTGCGGCGGGCAAGCTCTGTCATGGTCTGTCTCCTTCGCGCAATGGCGGGTTTCTCTCAGCCCCCATCAAAGCGCTGGTGCCCCCTTGCCCGCAAATCAGTTTTCCAGAAAACTAGGGCTAGAAAAATTGAGGCTAGCTATGACTGTTTCCCCGCCCCCCGCCCGATCCCTGCCGCTGACCGCCCTGCGCGCGTTCGAGGCAGCCGCGCGGCTGGGCGGGTTCTCTGCGGCCGCGCAGGAGCTGGGGGTGACCCCCGGCGCGGTCTCGGCCCAAATCAAATCGCTCGAGGACACGCTGCAGGCGCCGCTGTTCATCCGCCGCCCCAAGCAGGTGGCGCTGACCGCCCTTGGCGCACGGGTGCTGCCGGAGTTCACCGCCGCCTTCGATCAGCTTAACGCCGCCACCCGCCACCTGCGCGAGGAGGCGCAGCCCAGCACTGTCCACATCGCCACCCTGCCCGCCATCGCCCAGTTCTGGCTGTCACCGCGGCTGCCAGCGCTCAGGGCCGCGATGCCGGAGATGGTGGTGTCTGTCACGGCCACCGAGGAACCGCCCAACCTCAAGCGCACGCCCTACGACCTGTGCCTGTTCTACGGCGGCGTTCTGGGCGAGGTTATCGAGCAGGACGTGATTTTCCCGGTCTGCGCCCCCGCGCTGGCCCAGCAGTTGAACGGTCCCGCCGACCTGGAAAACGTACCCTGCCTGTCAGACGCGGTCTGGGCGCAGGATTGGGAGGCATGGCTGCAGGCCGCCTGCCCCGGTGAGACCCTGCATCTGCGGGGGCCGGAATACTCGCTCTATTCCCTGGCAGTGGAGGAGGCCATCAATGGCGCGGGCGTTCTGATCGGCCATCAGGCGCTGGTGGCACCGCTTGTGGACAGCGGCAGGCTGGTGGCGCCGTTTGCAGTGAAGGCCAGCCTGCCGCGGGACTTGAGGCTGTGGAGCCTGCGCGCCTCCGGCCCGCGCAGCCCGGCAGCGCGGGTGGCGCGCTGGCTGGCGGAAAACAGCTAGATAAAACGGGAAAAGGCGGCCTCAGCCCAGGAAGCCGCCGTCGCTGTCGTCGCCTGCTTCTTCCATCAGGCGGCGCATGTCAGGCACGGTCACATGCCGCTTGCCTTCCAGCTCGATGACGCCGTCCCGCTTGAGCGCGGAAATCTGGCGGCTGACGGTTTCCAGCGTCAGACCCAGGTAGTCGGCCATTGCCTCCCGCGTCAGCGGCAGGTCGAACACCATCCGGTTGGTGGCCCCGCCGGGCGTCAGCGTGGCATCACGGCGCGCGATAATGGCCAGGAGGCTGGCGATCTTCTCGCGGGCGGTCTTGCGGCCCAGCACCAGCATCCACTCGCGCGCCGCGTCGAGTTCGTCCAGGGTCATTTCCAGCAGACGGTGCGCGATATGCGGGGTGCGCTCCATCAGCTCCTCGAACGGCTTCTTGCGGAAGCAGCACATCACCACATCGGTGGTCGCCGCTACATCGTAGGCCGCGCCTTCGCGACCCGGGCGGCCGACGAAATCGCTGGGCAGCAGCAGGCCCACCATCTGGGTGCGCCCGTCCTCCATCGTCTGGGTGAGAGAGGCGATTCCGGAGACCACGGAGCCCACGAAATTCATCACGTCGCCGGACCAGATGATCGGTTGGCCGGCCTCGTAGGTGCGGTAGTACTTGATCGCGTCCAGCTCCTCCAGCTCATCCGCGTTGCAGCGCGCGCAGACGGCCCGGTGGCGGATCGGGCAGTCACCGCATCTGGAATGGGAAAGTACGGGAGCGTTCATTCGTTGGTCCGGATTGATCTGGGTCAAGGCTCTGGTTCGCGCTTTCCCATAACGGTAATTGAATGGAACAGAAAGCTCAATTGGCCGAACTGGGATTGTTTGACGCCAAAGTGCCGCGCTATACCAGCTATCCCACCGCGCCGCACTTCGGCAAGAAGACTGATTCCGCGCAGTTTTCCAGTTGGGTATCCAGAATTGCCCCCGGCAGCAGCATCTCGCTGTATGTGCATGTGCCGTTCTGCCGCAGGTTGTGCTGGTTCTGCGCCTGCCGCACGCAGGGCACCCATTCCGACGCCCCGGTAGAGGCTTACGTTCAGGTTCTGAAGGCCGAGATTGCGCTGCTGAAGGCGCAGCTGCCCGCAGATATCACCCTGTCGCGGCTGCATTGGGGCGGCGGCACGCCGACGCTCCTCAGCGCGGAGCTGATCCGCGATCTGTCCGGCGCCGTTACCGAAGCGATTCCGCTGGCGCCGCGGGCAGAGTTTTCGGTGGAGATCGACCCGAATGAGATCGGGGACCGGCGGCTGGATGCGCTGGCCGAAGCGGGGATGAACCGCGCCTCTGTCGGGGTGCAGGATTTCGACAGCACCATCCAGCAGGCGATCGGCCGCATCCAGAGCTTCGAGGCCACCCGCGCCGCGATCGAACAGCTGCGCAGCCACGGCATCACCAGCCTCAATGCCGATATCCTTTTTGGCCTGCCGCATCAGACACCCGCCATCATGACCGAAAGCGTGCAAAAACTGCTGTCGCTGACACCGGACCGGGTGGCGGTCTACGGCTATGCGCATGTGCCGTGGATGGCCGGGCGTCAAAGCATGATCCGCTCCGATGCGCTGCCCACCCCCGAATCACGGCTGGAGCTGTTTGAGACCGCCCGCCAGCTGTTCCTGTGGGACGGCTACCGTGAGATCGGCATCGACCATTTCGCGCGGCCCCACGACGGGCTGGCAGTGGCGCAGCAGACCGGGCGGCTGCGGCGCAATTTCCAGGGCTACACCGACGATCCGGCAGAGGTGCTGATCGGCATCGGCGCCTCGGCGATCTCGCGCTTCCCGCAGGGCTATGCGCAGAACGCGCCCGCCACCTCGGCCTATGTCCGCGCCATCCGCGGCGGGCAGTTCGCCACCGCCCGCGGCCATGCGTTTGGCGGCGAGGACTTGCTGCGGGCGCGGCTGATCGAGGCGCTGATGTGCGATTTCCGTATCTGCCGCGAGGAGATCCTGTCGCGCTTTGCGGTGGCCGAGGCGGATCTTGACCAAATGTTTGCAGAGGCAGACGCCGCCTTCCCCGGCATGCTGAAAGTGTCCGCCAAGGGGCTGCAGATCCGAAACGAGGCGCGTCCTCTGACCCGGATGATCGCCCGCAGCTTTGACGCCTATGACCTCAGCACCGCAGGCCACAGCACCGCCATCTGAGCCCATCTCCGGTTCACGAAGATCTCCCGCCCGTCGCATCTGCGCCACAGGCGCAGTGCTCCCGTTGGGCGAGGCTCAGCCGGGGCGCCTGCGGGCGCGGGAGGAGGCCGCTGTTTTCCGGGGTGACACCCATTAGGTCAGCACTGCTGCCCGAATGTTTCGCGCGCGAAACATTTGGTCAAACTGGCTGCCGCAACTTATGGGCGTTGCGTCAGGTGCGAACGCATAGATGCTGCAAAGCCTGCCAAAGGGTTAATTCAGGGGCGGGTCAACCGGCGGCGGCCAGCAGCCTGCGGGTGTAGTCGGCCCGCGGGTTGGCAAACAGCTCCTCCGCCGCGCCGGTCTCCACCACGTCGCCCTGGTTCATCACCACCACCTTGTGCGACATCGCCCGCACCACATTGAGGTCGTGGGAGATGAACAGATAGGCGAGCCCGTAGCGCGTCTGCAGGTCGCGCAAGAGCTCGACAATCTGCACCTGCACCGTCATGTCCAGCGCCGAGGTCGGCTCGTCAAGCACCACCAGTTTCGGGCGCAGCACCATGGCGCGGGCAATGGCGATGCGCTGGCGCTGGCCGCCGGAGAACTCATGCGGGTAGCGGTCCATGGCGCCTGGGTCGAGTCCCACCTCCGTCATCACCTCCGCCACCAGCTCGCGGGTGTCGCGGTGCTGGTCCACCTTGTGGATCGCCAGCCCCTCCGCGATGATCTGGGCGCAGGTCATCCGCGGGCTGAGCGAGCCGAAGGGGTCCTGGAACACGATCTGCATGTCCTTGCGCAGGGCGCGCAGATCGCGGGTGGACCATTTGCGCAGGTCCTGGCCCTGGAAGGTCACCGCGCCCTCGGATGCAATCAGCCGCATGATTGCAAGCGCCAGCGTGGTCTTGCCGGAGCCCGACTCGCCGACGATGCCCAGGGTTTCGCCTGCGCGCACCGAGACCGACATCGGGTTCACCGCCTTCACATGTCCAACGGTGCGTTTCAAGAGGCCGCGCTGGATCGGGAACCAGACCTTGAGGTCCCTGGCCGCCACCAGTTCCTGCGCATCCGGAGCCACCGGCTGCGGCTGGCCGGAGGGCTCTGCCGCCAGCAGTTTCTGCGTGTAGGGGTGCTGCGGATTGGCAAAGATTTCTGCCGCCGGGCCTTCCTCGACAATCTCGCCGCTTTTCATAACGCAGACCCGGTCGGCAATTCGGCGCACGATGCCGAGGTCATGGGTGATGAACAAGAGCCCCATGCCTTCGCTTTTCTTGAGTTCCGCCAGCAAGTCGAGAATCTGCGCCTGGATGGTCACGTCGAGCGCCGTGGTCGGCTCATCGGCGATCAGGATGTCGGGCTTGTTCGCAAGTGCCATGGCGATCATCACCCGCTGCCGCTGACCGCCCGACAGCTGGTGCGGGTAGGAGGTCAGCCGGTTTTCCGCGTCGCGGATGCCGACCTTCTCCAGCAGTTCCAAGATGCGCGCGCGGGCGGATTTGCCGGTCAGCCCCTGGTGCAGCGCGAGGGATTCCTCCAGCTGCCGTTCGATGGTGTGCAGCGGGTTGAGCGAGGTCATCGGCTCCTGGAAGATGAAGCTGATGTCATTGCCGCGCACCTGCATCAGATGGCGTTCGCTGGCGCCGACCATCTCGGTGCCGTCATAGGTGACCGAGCCTGTCACCGTGGCGCTGTCGCCCAGCAGCGAGACGGTGGACAGCGCCGAAACCGATTTGCCGGAGCCCGACTCGCCCACCAGCGCCACGGTTTCGCCGCGGCCGACGGAGAAGGAAACGCCGCGCACGGCTTCGGTCACCTTGCCGTCCTGGCGGAAGGAAACGCGGAGGTTCTGGACGTTCAGGAGGGGGGATTGGGATGTGGTCATGAGAACGTCCAAAAGTATGAAGCCCAGCTTTTAACAACCACCCGGGATGCGCAGCAGCCCGGATCGCCCCCGACCCGCCCCCCAGGGCGGGGGCGATTTGCCCCCACCCTCGGGCCGGGGGCAATCCTTATGTTCCGCATCCTCATGAAAACGTCTTCCGCGGATCAAAAGCATCGCGCACGCCCTCGAAGATGAAGATCAGCAGCGACAGCATGATGGCAAAGGTGAAGAAGGCGGTGAAGGCAAGCCAGGGCGCCTCCAGGTTCTGCTTGGCCTGCAGCGTCAGCTCTCCCAAAGACGGCGCCGAGGACGGCAGGCCGAAGCCGAGGAAATCCAAGCCCGCCAAGAGGCCAATGGTGCCGGTGATGATGAAGGGCAGCATGGTCAGCGTCGCCACCATCGCATTGGGCAGCATGTGGCGGAGCATGATGGTGAGGTTGCCGACCCCCAGCGCCTTGGCAGCGCGGACGTATTCCAGGTTGCGGGCGCGCAGGAACTCGGCCCGCACCACGCCGACCAGCGCCGTCCAGCCAAACAGCACCATCAGGAACACCAGCAGCCAGAAACTGCGCCCAAGGATCGCAAACATGATGATGATGACATAAAGCGAGTTCACCGAGCCCCAGACCTCGATCACGCGCTGGAACACCAAGTCCGTCAACCCGCCGAAATAGCCCTGCACCGCACCGGCAAGAATGCCGATGAGGCTGGCGGCGCCGGTCACCATAAGGGTGAACAGGATCGACAGGCGGAAGCCGTAGATCACCCGCGCCAGCACGTCACGCTTGGTATCATCGGTGCCCAAGAGGTTCAGCCCGCCGGGCGGCAGCGGTGCTGCACCGGGGCGGTCCACGGTGGTGTTGAAGCTGTAGGGGATCGGCGGCCAGAGGGTCCAGCCTTGGTGGAAATCTTCGCCCGTATAGGTGCCAGCGGCGATCTGCTCCAGGATGGTTTCGGGCTCGTCAAAGCAGTCCTCGATGCCGCCGGAGCGGATCAGGCATTCGACCTCCGGGTCGCTGTAGACGGCTTCGGTCTGGAAATCGCCGCCGAAGCGGGTTTCCGGGTAGAACTTGAACACCGGCGCATAAATCTCGCCGCGGTAGCTCACGAGGATCGGCTTGTCGTTGGCGATGAACTCGGCAAACAGCGACAGGCCAAACAGCACCGCAAAGATCCACAGCGACCAATAGGCGCGGCGGTTGCGGCAGAAGTTGCGCCAGCGGCGCTGATTGAGGGGGGAGAGCGCCATGGATCAGCCCTCCCGCTTTTCAAAGTCGATGCGCGGGTCGACCACCACATACATCAGGTCGGAGACGATGCCGACCACCAGCCCCATCAGGCCGAAGATATACATGGTGCCGAACATCACCGGGTAATCGCGCGCCACCGCGGCCTCGAACCCGAGGCGGCCGAGCCCGTCGAGCGAGAAGATCGTCTCGATGATCAGGGAGCCTGCGAAGAACACGCCGATGAACACCGCCGGGAAGCCCGCAATCACGATCAGCATCGCGTTGCGGAACACATGGCCGTACAGCACCCGGTTCTCGCTGAGGCCCTTGGCGCGGGCGGTCATCACGTATTGCTTCTTGATCTCATCCAGAAAGGAGTTCTTGGTCAGCAGCGTCAGCGTCGCAAAGGCTGCGATGGTGGAGGCGGTGACCGGCAGCGCGATATGCCAGAAATAATCCGCAATCTTGCCGAACAGGCTGAAGCTCTCCCAATTGTCCGAGGTGAGGCCGCGCAGCGGGAAGATTTGCCAGTAGGAGCCGCCGGCGAACAACACCAGCAGCATGATGGCAAACAGGAACCCCGGGATCGCATAGGCGGCGATGATCACGCCGCTGGTCCAGGTGTCGAACGGCGAGCCGTCGCGCATCGCCTTGCGGATGCCCATCGGGATCGAGATCAGATAGGCGATCAGCGTCGACCACAGGCCGAGCGAGATCGACACCGGCATCTTCTCCAGCACCAGATCGGTCACGTCGATCTTGCGGAAATAGCTCTCGCCGAAGTCAAAGCGGGCGTAATTGCCCAGCATGGTCAGGAAGCGTTCCAGCGGCGGCTTGTCGAGGCCGAACTGTTCTTCCAGTTCCTTGATCAGTTCCGGCGGCAAGCCCTGGCGGCCGGCGTAATTCTCATTGGCGCTGATCGCCTCGGTGCCGGTATCACCGCCGCCGCCGGCAAAGCCCTCGAACACGTCGCCGCCGCCTTCGAGCTGGGCGATGATCTGCTCCACGGGGCCGCCGGGCACGAACTGCACCAGGGCAAAGTTCACCACCAGAATGCCGAACAGCGTCGGGATCACCAGCAGCAGGCGGCGGAGGATATAGGCTGCCATTTGTGGTCCTTACCGCAGCGCGCCGGCGGCCTTTAGCGCGGCCTCGCGCTCCGCATCGATCCACCACAGGTCCAGCAGGCCAGTGTCATAAGGCGGCAGGTTGTCAGGCTGGCGGTACATGTCCCAGTAGGCAATCCAATTCACGTCCAGATACCAGGTCGGCACCACAAAACGCTTGGCCCGCAGTACCCGGTCCAGCGCGCGGGCATTGGCGCGCAGCTCCTCCTGCGTCTTGGCTTTGACGATATTGTCAATCAGCGCATCCACCGCCGGATCGGCCAGCCCTGCCGGGTTGAACACCGAGTATTCATGTGCCTCGGACCCGAAGTACTGATACAGGCCGGTCGACGGTTCCAGCGACATCGGGAAGGCGGAGGAGATCATGTCGAACTCCTTCTCGCGGCGGCGGCTGGTATACTGGGCGTAATCGACCCGGTTCAGCACCGCATCCACCCCCATGGTGCGCAGGTTGGCGACATAGGGTTGCACGATGCGTTCGATGGTCGGGCTGTCGGCCAGAAACTCGATCTTCAGCGGCTCGCCTTGCGCGTTGCGGCGCATGCCGTCATCGCCGACAGTCCAGCCGGCCTCATCCAACAGCTTCATCGCCCGGCGCAGGTTCTTGCGGTCGCCGGGGCGCGACGCCTTGGAGGCATGCGCCATCACCGGCTCGGAGGTCAGGAGGGACGGGTCGATCTGATCGCCCAGCGCTTCCAGCACCTCTTTCTCGCGGCCCTCGGGCAGGCCCTGTGCCGCGAGCGGCGAATCCTGCCAGAAGGAGGAGCGGTGGCGGAACAGCCCGTATTGCAGGCTTTCGTTGGTCCATTCGAAATTGAACGCCAGCTGCATCGCCTCGCGCACGCGGACGTCCTGGAACTTGGGTTTCAGCAAGTTCATCACAAAGCCGCTGGCGGGCGGCACATTGCCGTCGGGAATTTCGCCCTTGATCACATGGCCCTTCTCGACCGCGGCGAATTCATAGTTGGTAGCCCAGTTCTTGGAGTTGTTCTCCGGGCGCAGAGTATAGACGCCGGCCTTGAAGCCCTCCATCGCGGCGACATCATCGCCGAAATACTCGACCCGGATACGGTCATAGTTGTGATGACCTACGTTTACGTTCAAGTCCTTGCCCCAGTAATCGGGGTTGCGGCGGTAAACGATGCGCTGGTTCACATCGGCGCTTTCCAGAACATAAGGCCCAGACCCGATGCCCGGATCCAGCCGCGGCTGGTCGATGCGGCGGTTTTCAGGGTCGGCCTCGAACCAGGCCTTGGAGAACACCGGCGTGCCGCCGACCTGGGTGATCATCGCCCGGCGCGGGAAATCCGGGGAGAAATGGAATTTCACCCGGTGCGGGCCCAGCGCCTCTGCCTTGGGGATGCGCTTGCGCACCGCCTCGGCATAGGATTTCAGCCCCTGGTCCAGCAGGATGTTGTGGGAAAACACCACATCGTCGGCGGTGACCGGCGTTCCGTCGGAAAACTTTGCCTCGGGCCGCAGGTTGAAGATCACCCAGTCCTGGCTTTCGGGGTATTCTAGGCTTTCGGCAACCAGACCGTAGTAGGATCCGGGCTCGTCATAGGATTCCACCAGCAGGCTTTCATAATGGCTGGAGGACAGCGTCCCGGCCCTGCCCTTGCGGGTATAGGGGTTCATGCTGTCGAAGGTGCCGACGGCGGATATCGACAGCTCGCCGCCCTTCGGGGCCTCCGGGTTCACATAGTCGAAATGGGCAAAGCCTTGCGGGTATTTCAGCTCCCCGAACTCGGCAAAGCCATGCGCCTTGATGATGGTCTCTTCCGCCTTGGCCAGTGTCGCGGCTGCCAGCGCCAGGATCAGCCCCAAGGCCAGCGCGGCGGTGGCCTGCAGCGGGTTCACTCTGTCCTTTGCGCGCACGCGCGCCGCAGCTTTGGCGGTGTTCATCTGCCATGACCTCCTATGCCCGGAACTTTGGCCCGGGTTATCCGGCCCCAAGCTAATGTCCGGGGGCGGTAACATTCAAGTTGAGATTAGGTGATCAGACGCCCGATCTGGGCAAAAAGCAGCCGAAACAAAGGCCTGCGTGCAACCGTGCTTGCCCGCAATAAAATTGCCTGCCAGCCTCACATCACGATTGTGTTATGAAACGAGGGAGTTTGCGATGCTGAAGTCAATGAAACTTGCCGCCCTTGCGGTTGCCGGGGCCGCCGCGCTCAGCGCCTGCGCCCAGCAGGAAGAGGAAGTGGTCTACACCAGCCCGGAAGAGGCCTATTGCGTGCAGACCGGCGGCCAGTACGTGCTGCGCAGCGGCAAGGCGGGCACCATCGGCGTCTGCATCCTGCCCGACGGCACAGAGCGCGATGCGCTGGCCTATTACCAGGAAAACAACCCGGCCTGAGCCGGCACCGCTTTTACCGAACCGCTCACGCGAACAAAAAAGCCGCTGCAGATCGCAGCGGCTTTTTCATTGGATAGCTGGGACAGCGGTCCGGATTAGTCGTCCAGGCTGTCCAGATAGGCGATGAGGTTCACCCGGTCCGCCTGTTTCTTCAGGCCGGAGAACGACATGGTGGTGCCCGACGCATAAGCCGACGGCTTGGCCAGGAAGGCGTCCAGCTCTTCCGGGGTCCAGGCCTTGCCGGCCAGGCCGGTCAGCGCGCCGGAATAGCCGAAGCCCGAAGCGGCAGCGATGTCGCGGCCGACCACACCGTACAGGTACGGGCCGGTTGCGTTGGCGCCGTCTTCCAGCTTGTGGCAGGCAGAGCATTTCTTGAACACCTTGGCGCCTTTGGCGGCGTCGGCGGAGGCCATCAGCTCTTCGAAGCTGACTTCCGGTTCGTCGCTGCCGGCATCTTCGGCAGTTGCGACTTCGATCACATAGGAAGCCTCACCGTGGCTGTCCATGTGATACAGTACTTCTGCGCCCCATTTGCCCAGAAGGAATACCAGGAACGCGCCGCAGACGCCTGCGGTCGCTTTGGTGAGGGTCATCGTGTCAAACATGATCGCGAGTCCATTTAGCTGTCTGCTGGGGTGTCTAAGGCTTCCCCTCCCAAGTGGCAAGGTATAGACAGCGCGACGAAACGCCCAATTCTTGAAGTTTTGCACGGGGAACACACCCATGAGCCGCAAAATCGCCATTCAGGGGGAGCTTGGCTCCTACAGCCACGAGGCCTGCCGCATTGCCCGCCCCGGCATGGAGGTGCTGCCCTGCCGCACCTTTGAGGAGATTCTGGAGGCGGTGCGCAGCGGCGAGGCGGAACAGGCGATGCTGCCGGTGGAGAACTCCACCTACGGGCGGGTGGCCGACAGCCACAGGCTGCTGCCGCACAGCGGGCTGCACATCATCGACGAGGCGTTCGTGCGGGTGCATATCAACCTGCTGGCGGTGCCGGGGGCGAAACTGGAAGACATCCGCGAGGCGCATTCGCATCTGGTGCTGCTGCCGCAATGCGGAACCTTCCTGCGCGAGCACGGCATCCGCGGCCGCGTCAGCCCCGACAACGCCCGCGCCGCCCGCGACGTGGCCGAGGCCGGCGACATCCACTCTGCCGCGCTGGCCAGCGAATTGGCAGGCGAGATCTACGGCCTGGACGTGCTGGCCCGCCATATCGAGGATAACGGCGACAACACCACCCGCTTCCTGATCATGGCGAAGGACATAGATTACACCCGCCGCGGCGCCCACAACATGATCACCAGCTTCGTCTTTCAGGTGCGCAACATCCCGGCGGCGCTCTACAAGGCGATGGGCGGTTTTGCCACCAATGGCATCAACATGACCAAGCTGGAAAGCTACATGGTGGACGGGTCGTTCACCGCGACCCAGTTCTACGCCGATATCGAAGGCCACCCCGATGACGCCAATGTGCAGCTGGCGATGGACGAGCTGAGCTATTTCACCACCAACGTGGAAATCCTCGGCGTCTATCCGGCGGACAACGGGCGGTTCTGAGGCCGAAACAGGCGGAGGGGCTTTGCCCCTCTTGGCCTTACGGCCGATTCACCCCAGGAAATATTCCGGCCAGATGAAAAAGCGGTCCCGCCGCGCGGCAGCGCGGCGCCGGGCGCAACGGCGGCTGAGCAATCCTTGATTGCGCCAGAGCGGGCGGGAGCAATCCCGTTTTCCTTGAAATGCGCGGGGAGCAAGTGAGAGGCTGGACATCGACCCAAGCGGGGCTCGTTGTGGCTGCTTCCTTCCGGACCTGACCAGGTTGGCGAGGCGCTTGCCCGCGCCAACCTCTCGAATCCCGATATAAGGACCGCTGCCGGGATTGGCAAGGGCCGCTCCGGTGCCGGAGTCCAGCTGCTCACAGCTGCAGGTCCAGCTCCCAGAAACCAGTGCTGCTGAAGCCGCGCGGGGCGGCCAGGCCGGCCGGCAGATCCTCAAGGTGCTCCGCAGCTCCGGGACCGGTCACGGCCACAGCGCTGGCGCCCGGCACCGGCACCAGCTGCCAGGGATACGGCGCCTCTGCCATCGGCTCCGGCGGCAGCCGCCCGGCAATATAGTCGCGGATCGCCTGGCGGATCCGGACCGGCGGCAGCGCCAGCTCCGCCGCCGTCTCCAGCATCCGGAACCGGCCGCCGCCGCTGACCCGGTAGCTGTTGACCGCAACCGCAAAGCGCTGGCCGGGGTCCACGGGACGGCCCTGCCAGCGAAGCTCCGTGATCCGCCGCGCCTCCGGGCTGATCAGTTCCCCGGCAGCGGAAAACCGCGGCGGCTGCGTCACATCGATCCGGTAGCTGAGGCCGAAAATCACATCGAAGTTATGCCCCGCCCGCAGCGGGTCGGTCAGCCGCTGGCCGGAGCTGCCCGGCTCGATCCGGTTGAACAGCCCGGCGGACATTTCCAGCCAGTCGCGCAATTGTGCGCCGGTGACCTCGACCGCCCGCAGCTCGTTCGGGAAGACCTGCAGGTCGGCAATGTTGCGGGCGCAGAGATCGCCCGCCGCGATATCGGTATAAGACTGCGGGCCGGAGCGGCCGCCGAATTTGCCCGGTGAAGTTGCCGACAGCAGCGGCAGGCCTTCGGCGGCAGTGCCGCGCAGCAGCAGCCGCGCCGCTGCGGCCTGGGCGCAGGCAGTCAGGGTCAGCCCCCGGTCCGGTGCAAAGAAGGTGAAATAGGAATGCATCGCCACCGGGCTATGGCCCGCGGGCTCCTGCATCCGCTTCTGGGTGCTGGCATGGTACGCCGCCAGCGCCTGCACCAGGGCCGGATCCTCTGCCGCCAGCGGCTGCGCGGCCCCGGCCCCGTCCGGCCGCGCGACCGGCTGCAGGCTGGCATCCCCGCCACACAGCTGCCAGCCGCCGGCGGCGTATTCCAGCTCCAGCCGGATCACCCCAAGGTGCGACCCATGCGCCCCCGGCATCACCACCGGCTTGGCAAAGGGATGGTCGGGATGCGGCAATGTCAGATGGGTGTGGCCGCCGACCAGGGCGTCGATGTCTGCCAGCGCGGCCAGCTGCCCCAGGGCGTTTTCGCTGCTCTCGCCGCCGGCAGCCGCCAGCCCGGTATGCGCCAGCGCCAGCACCAGGTCGCAACCCTGCGCCTTCAGCCGCCGCGCCTGCTCTGCCGCGGCCTCGACGAGGTCCGCCGCCAGCAGCTGCCCTTTCAGCACCTGGCTGCACCAGGCCAGTGTCTGCGGCGGCAGCACCGACAACAGCCCGATCCGCACCGGCGGCAGATCCGGGCAGCAGGGCATCTGCCGCTCCAGCACCGCCGCGGGCGCAAACGGCAGCGCGCGGCCAGGATCAGACGCCTTCAGGTTCGAGCACAGCACCGGGCAGGGCGTGTCCGTCAGCGCCTCCCCCAGCGTCTCCAGCCCGAAATCGAAATCGTGATTGCCGAGCCCGGCGGCATCATATTCCAGAACCTGGAATGCGCGCACCAGCGGATGCGGCGCGGCGGCCCGCGGCAGCACATCGCCCAGCGGCGCCCCATAGAAACCATCGCCATTGTCGACCAGAATGCAGGCCGCCCCCTGGGCCGCTGCCCGGGCGCGCGCTTCCGCGATCAGGGTCGCCACCCGCGATAGCCCGATGGCCGGATCCGGCCGGTCGGCGTAGTAATCATGGCTCAGCAGATTGCAGTGCAGGTCCGTTGTGGCCAGCACATGCAGCTCCCCGGCACTGCGGGCCTTGGCGGCCGCCGCGCCGCCTGTCATGTCCGAACTTCTGCTGACACCGCCTGCCCGCCGCTCCTTCCGCACCATTCGGCGCCATTCTTGTTTGGCGCTATTTGAATCAGCGTTTTCACGATTTGCAAAGAAACCTTTTAACTGCGTGTTAACTTTTTCACAGGCCTCCTCCGCACCGTTCCGGATCCGCCCTGTTCTGCTGAAAAATGCCCCTGCGGCAGCCCCGCGGGTGTGGCCGCACGGCGACAGGCAAGCGCAGATCGCACCCGAATGCTGGCAACAGCTGCGGCACACTGTCATGGATTGCCGCATTCCCCCTTTGAGCGCGGTGCAAAGCCCGCCAGCCACAGGAGAATTGCCATGAAACGCGCGGAACAGGTGACCTTCGGCGGCGGCGGGCTGGAGCGCGCCGCGCATCTGCGCAGCGATGCCGCTGCGCTGGCGGCGGCCTGGACCAGCCCCGGGGCCCGGGTGCTGCTCATGTGGCGCGGCAAGCCGCTGACGCTGCGCGAGACGGAGGCGGATCTGCCCTGCGGCCTGGCCTGGATTGCGCCAGCGCATCCGCTGGCCGCGGCCCGCAAATCAGACGCACTGTTCCTGGGCCAGGAATCCGGTGGCGGCGCCTGCTTTGCCTGCGACATCAGCGATTGGCAGCCGCAGGACCTGGACCAGGAGGCCCTGAGCAGCTTTGCCGACGCCAGCGAGCAGCAGCACCCGGACCTGCTGGATACCCATGTCTTTGCGGAGTTGCGCCGGATCATGACCCGCCTCACCCCGCTGGAGGCGGAGCTGGCCACCACCGCCAAGGCGCTGCTGGCCTGGCACCGCAGCCACCGGTTCTGCGCCTGCTGCGGCGCGCCCAGCGATATGGCGCAGGCGGGCTGGCAACGGGTGTGCCCGGCCTGCAAGGCACCGCATTTTCCGCGCACGGACCCGGTGGTGATCATGCTGATCACCCATGGGGATTCGGTGCTGATGGGCCGCTCCCCCGGCTGGCCGGAGGGGATGTATTCGCTGCTGGCAGGCTTCGTCGAACCGGGCGAGACGCTGGAGGCGGCAGTGCGCCGCGAGGTGCTGGAGGAAACCGGCGTCCGGGTCGGCGCGGTCAGCTACCTGTCCAGCCAGCCCTGGGCCTTTCCGATGTCGCTGATGTTCGGCTGCGCGGGCGAGGCGCTGAGCCGCGACATCACCATCGACCCGGCAGAGATCGAGGACGCGCTATGGGTCAGCCGCCAGGAGATGATGACAGTCTTTGCCGGAGAGCACCCGGTTCTGAAACCCGCGCGCAAAGGGGCGATTGCGCAGTTTTTAATCCAGAACTGGCTTGCGGACACGCTGGACTAACGCGCATATTTGCCGGAAACGGCGCAGACCCAAGAGCCGAAGACGAGGCAGGCGAATATGGAATTCCACAGCAAAGAAGACATCGAAGCCCCGATTGCCGAAGTATTCGGCGCGCTTTCGGATTTCGGCATGCTGGAGCGTTCCGCCCTGCGGCGCGGCATTGAGCTGCAGCGCCGAGGCGATCCTGCGCACCCGGAGGCCGGCCTGGCGTGGGATCTTGCCTTCAGCTTCCGCGGCAAGCCGCGCGAGATCCAGCTGACGCTGGCCTCTTACACGCCGCCGTCGGCAATGGTGCTGGAAGGAATCGGCAGCGGCATCGACGGGCGGATGGAAGTTGAGCTGCTGGCGCTGTCGCCGCAGCGGACCCGGATGTCGGTGCGGCTGAAGCTGTCGCCGACCACCCTGACCGGGCGCTTGCTGGTGCAATCGCTGAAGCTGGCGCGCAGCAACCTGAACCGCCGCTTCAAGCTGCGGCTGGCGGATTATGCCCGCATCACCGAAGAGCGCCTGAGCCGCACCGCCTGACCGGCCCGGCTCAGACCTGCGGCACCAGCCGCGGCCACAGTGCCGCATTGGCACGGGCAAAGGCGCCGAGGTGGCCGATCTTCCGCCCCCCGGCCTGCTGCGGGCCCAGCACCACTCGCTGCTGCGGCACATCCCCGTAGACATCGCCCAGCCGCCAGACCGCGGCCGGCGGCACCACATCGTCATCCGCCATCGCGAACATGTCCACCGGAATGCCGGTTTCCGCCCAGCGCGGCTGCGGCAGCGCAGCGCCGGATTCCGGCAGGTAGCTGCCCGGCGTGGTGCACCAGCGCCGCCACTGCCAGTAGACGCCTGCCGGCAAATCCGCCCCGAACCCCACCGCGCGCCCGGGCAGATAGCCCAAGGCACGGACCAGCGGCGGCACGTGGCCGAACCAGAAGGCCAGCGCCAGCGCGCGGTAGGGCCAGGGATGATCGTGGTGATGCACCAAGCCGCCCGCGACCACGATCATGCGGGCGACGTCTTCCAGGCCATCCTGCAGGGGCATCAGCATCGCCCCCAGAGAATGGCCAATCACATACAATGGCACGCCCGCATAGTGCCGCTGCATTTCTGTCCGGGCGGCCGGCTGATCCGCCAGCGCCCACTCGGCCATGGTGGCCTGTGAGCGGCGCGGATGGGCACGCGCCGAATCTCCGAAATCCCGGTAGTCGTAGGTCAGGCATGCCATCTGCCGCTCCGCCGCCAGCCAGCGCGCGAAATGCCGGTAATAGCCCTGCGGCACCCCGGTTGCGCCATTCAGCACCACCGCTGCCCTGGCCGGTCCCGCCGGGTGGTACAGCCGCCCGGCCAGCACCGCATCACTTGCGGCAAAGCGCAGTTCCTCCACCCGGATATCCGCGTCGTGTTCTGCATGGCTGTCGAGCATGGCACCCTCCTAGACCGATTGGTCTATTCCACCTCTGGACCAATCGGTCTAATGCTGTCAACCTGCCGCCATGACTGACGTGACGACACCCTCTGCCGCCCCGGACGGCCCCGCCCCCACCCGCGAGCGGCTGCTGCGCGCGGCTGCCGGCCTGTTCCGCAACAAGGGCTACAGCGGCACCGGCCTGGCGGAATTGCTGGCCGCGGCGGAGGCGCCCAAGGGCTCGCTCTACCACCACTTCCCGAACGGCAAATCCGATCTGGCCCTGGCTGCGGCGGACTGGGCGTCGGAGCAGATGCTGGCACTGATCGACGCTTCCTTCACTCCTGCTCCGACATTTCAGGAAGGCGCCAAGACGGTCTGCTACAAGCTGGCCAAACTGTTCGACAAACAGGGAAAATGGAGCGGCTGCCCGGTCTCCGCCACCCTGTTCGAAGGACCGGAGAACGAGGGTTTTCACCAGCACGCCGCCAAACTGTTCGAGGGCTGGATCACCGGGACCGCGGCCCATGCCCGGCGCCTCGGCCTGGCTGAAGGCGAGGCCCGCGCGGCGGCGGAAAACTTCTATATCCTGCTGCAGGGCGGCTGGCAGCTGGCCCGGGTGCGGCGCGACTCGGATGTGATCCGCAGGCTGCACCTGCAGATGCACACGCCCGTGCCCGCGTCTATGCAAGCGCAGAAAAACGATTGACGACTCGGGCCCCCAGCCGCTACCGCTTGTGGCGATGGTTCCCGCGCCACAGAATCTTGTGTCCGGGATGAAAAGGGAACACGGTGCGGTGCCGCCTTCAGGCGATGCCAATTCCGCGACTGCCCCCGCAACTGTAAGCGGCGAGCGACCCCGATAGAGCCACTGGCCAATGGGCCGGGAAGGATCGGGAAAGCATCGACCCGCAAGTCAGGAGACCTGCCATCGGAAGTGAAACTCGAACCCGGGCGGGGTGTCCGGACAGGGTCTGATGGCACCGCGGGGCTCCCGCTATCTCATCCGGTCTCTTGTCCCAAACCCCCGCACCACGCGCGGAGGGCGCAAACATGATGTGGACGGACAAGACGCATTTCTATGCGGCAACGGATTGCAAATACCTGGGGAAACCCTGCCCCGCGGCAGAACGGATGATCGCCAAGCTGGCCGAGGCGATGACCAAGGCCAAGCCGCTGACCCAGGAGGATTTCGAGATCACCGGCACCACCGCGCTGGACGGCTGCCCGCGCAACTGCCCGGCGCAGTTCGTGGCCAGCCATGACCGGATCCGGCTGTTCTGCGGTGTCGGCGAAGAGGCCCCGCGCGAAGGGCTCGACCGCTTTGCCGACGCGATCCTCAGCCGCGACGGCACCGGCTTTGCAGCCTCCAGCCTGAACGCCCGCCCCTGCGCGCTGATGGAAGCGCTGCCGAAGACGGAAGACGCGCGGCAGGCCGAACAGATGCTGGCGTTGTGAGGAAGCCGCTTAAGGGTTTGACATCACAGTGAGCGCAGCACCGGTTCCGCAAAGAACGGGCGCTCCCCGGCCTTCGGCCAGGCAAAAGCTCTGATTGATTGTTTTGCGGCTTAGCAGGCCTTGCTGCCGTCGCAGGCCCAGTCCAGCTGCTCGTCGGTTTCCACCGCGCAGGGCCGTACCGCGCGCAGCCGCGCCAGCGCCTGCGCCGGATCCTCGCCGCATTCGATCATCAGCCGCAGCACCGCCATGCCGGACCGGCCGCAGCCGCCCCGGCAATGCACCAGCACCCGGCCGCCGCCCGCCAGCGCCTGCCGCGCCGACTTGCTGGCCGCAGCCCACTTCGCGTTCACACTGGGCGGCGGCACCTGAAAATCCGGCACCGGCAGATGCAGCCAGCGGCAGGCCATGCTCTGGATATCAACGCCCAGCCGCGGCACCCCTGCGGCGGCGTGCTCGGCCTCCGTGGTCATTGAGATCACCAGCCCCGGCTTCCATTGATAGATCTGGATCAGGTCGCTGCGGTAATCACCCTCGCCGCCCGGCAGCCGGCACAGCGCCAGAATGCCGCCGCCTGCTGACAGCGCGTGGATGGTCAGGCCGGCCTGCGCCGCAGTCTCCTGCATCGTAGGCTTCGAGGTGTCTTCAGTTCGCATACCGCCTCCCTGGACGCCGCGCTTCTGCACTTCCCCCGCAATTCCCCCTTACCCTCAGCCTAGCCGCTAACCGTGCATTCCCAAAGCGCTTTTGCATCCCGCGGTTTGCGCCCTTCTGCGGTGGACGAACGGGCTGCGCTTCAATACCCTGCGCGGAACGCGGGCGCCCCGCAAACCGAATCCGGCACGAGACACCATGAACGATACCCCTAGCGGCACCACCCAATCCCAATACCAGGTCCTGGCCCGCAAATACCGGCCCGAGACCTTTGCCGATCTGGTGGGCCAGGACGCCATGGTGCGGACGCTGAAAAACGCCTTTGCCGCCGACCGCATCGCCCAGGCCTTCATCATGACCGGCATCCGCGGCACCGGTAAGACCACCACCGCGCGGATCATCGCCAAGGGCATGAACTGCGTCGGCGAGGACGGCCAGGGCGGCCCCACCACCGATCCCTGCGGTAAATGCGAGCATTGCACGGCAATCATGGAAGGCCGCCATGTGGATGTGATGGAGATGGACGCGGCCTCGCGCACCGGCGTCAACGACATCCGCGAGATCATCGACTCGGTGCAGTACCGCGCCGCCTCGGCCCGCTACAAGATCTACATCATCGACGAGGTCCACATGCTGTCGACCAGCGCGTTCAACGCGCTGCTGAAGACGCTGGAGGAGCCGCCCGCGCATGTGAAGTTCATCTTTGCCACCACCGAGATCCGCAAGGTGCCGGTGACGGTGCTGTCGCGCTGCCAGCGTTTTGACCTGCGCCGGATCGAGCCGGAGGTGATGATTGCCCTGCTGCGCAAGATCGCCACCGCCGAGGGGGCTGAGATTGCCGAGGATGCGCTGGCCCTTATTACCCGCGCCGCCGAAGGCTCTGCCCGCGATGCCACCTCGCTGCTGGACCAGGCGATTTCCCACGGGGCGGGCGAAACCACCGCCGATCAGGTCCGCGCCATGCTGGGCCTTGCCGACCGCGGCCGGGTGCTCGACCTGATGGACATGATCCTGCGCGGCGATGCGGCGGCGGCGCTGACCGAGCTCAGCGGCCAGTATGCCGAAGGCGCCGACCCGCTGGCAGTGCTGCGCGATCTGGCAGAGATCACCCATTGGGTCTCAGTCGTGAAAATCACTCCGGACGCGGCAGAAGACCCCACCGTCAGCCCGGACGAACGCGCCCGTGGCAAGGCGATGGCGGATGCGCTGGCGATGCGGGTGCTGACCCGGATGTGGCAGATGCTCTTGAAGGCGCTGGAGGAAGTGGCCGCGGCCCCCAACGCGATGATGGCTGCGGAGATGGCGGTGATACGCCTCACCCATGTGGCCGACCTGCCCAGCCCTGAGGAGCTGATCCGCAAGTTGCAGGATACCCCGCCCCCGCCGCCCCCCGGCCCCGGCGGCGGCGTGCCGATGCAGGGCATGGGCGCCCCGGCGCTTGGCGGCGGGCCAGCTGGCACTGCCCCTCAGGGCAGCCCCGCTAGCGGCGCGCCGGTGGCCCACGGCGGCGGCGGCACGGTGGCAGCGCTGGCGCCGCAGGTCAGCTCCGCGCTAGCCCGCTACCCCAGCTTCGAACATGTGGTCGAACTGATCCGCACCAACCGCGACGTGAAACTGCTGGTCGAGGTCGAAACCGGCGTGCGGCTGGTCTCCTACCAGCCGGGACGGATCGAATTCACCCCGTCGGCCCAGGCGCCGCGCGATCTGGCCGCCCGGCTCGGCTCGGCGCTGCAGAACTGGACCGGCGCCCGCTGGGTGGTCTCCATCGCGCCGGACGGCGAGGCGCCGACCATAGCCGAGGTCCGCGACGCTGCCGAGAACGCCCTGCGCGAGAAGGCCACGGCGCATCCGCTGGTGCAAGCGGTGCTGGAGAGCTTCCCCAAGGCCAAGATCACCCGCATCCGCACGCCGGAGGAACTGGCCGCCGAAGTCGCCGCCGAGGCCCTGCCCGAGGTGGAAGACGAATGGGATCCCTTCGAGGACGGATGACGGCGGGCCAGGGACGCGTAGGTTCCGGCGCCGCATCGGTTTTTCAATAATGCAATCAGCTATTTAGGGCAGCGCCCGTCCCGTTGGGGCAGGAAGCGAAGCGCCCGCCCCGGTGGGGGCGGGACGGGCGCTGCCCGGCCTGCCGGCCGGGCGGAAGAGCGCTAAACTGTTCCACGCAGACGATCCTGCCCCTTGTTTCGCAGCCCCGCGGCCCGTATTTGTGCCCCAAACTCGGAATCTCAGGAGAAACCACATGCTCAAAGGCCTCGGCGGTCTTGGCGACATGGCCAAGATGATGAAATCGGCACAGGAACTGCAGACCAAGATGGCGCAGATGCAGGAAGACCTGCACAACGTCATGGTGACCGGCGAGGCCGGCGCGGGCCTGGTCAAGGCAACCGCCTCCGCCAAGGGCGACCTCAAGGCGCTGGACATCGACCCGTCGATCTTCAACGGCGACGACAAGGAAGTGGTCGAGGACCTGATCCTGGCAGCCATCAAGGACGCCCAGGCCAAGGCTGCGGAAAAGGCGCAGGACGAAATGGCTAAGCTGACCGAAAGCATGGGCCTGCCCAAGGACATCAAGCTGCCGTTCTGAGCTGCACGAAATTCCCCTGCAAAAGGCGGCCCGTCTGGTGCCGCCTTTTCTTTTATCCGCCTCAACCCGTCTCCAGACGGAACTTCAAAAAGCGCTGCCCCTCGTATTGCACCTCCCCGGTCTGCACCGCTCCCAGCCGCATCAGCGGCCGCAAATGCCGCCGCGTCGGCGGCAGCAGGAAGGTGACGTAGGGGATACGCAAGTCCGCGCGGGCAAATGCCAGCGCCTTGCGGGCGATGGCCGGGCCAAGGCCGAAGCAGTCCGGCCTCAGCACCAGGCCGAAATCCCACTCATCCCCCTCTTTCTGGAACCCGCCCCAGCCGAGATAAGTGCCACCGCGCAGAAACGCCCAATGGCCCAGCCCGTCGCGCTGCCAGCAGGCCTCCTTGGCCGCCACAAAATCCTTGGCCGCCGCCTCATCCCAAGCCCCTGTCAGCAGCGGCATATGCTCGGTCATCCGCGGGTCTGACATGTGGCGGGCGATCTCCTGCGGCGGAACCTCCGTCAGCCGGGCAAAGCGCAGCTGTGAGGAATTGCTTTCTTCCCGCGCCGTGCTGCCTTCCATTCCGAACCCTCCGCCATTCCAGGCAAGGCATACCCCCGGCCCGCAGAAAAACAAACCCCGAGCATTTTGCCGCCCGGCCCTTGCGCTCCCCTGCCCCGGGTGGCCTATATGGAGGTCAGCAAAGGGCCCAAGGCATGATCAAGAATTCCACCAGCGACATCGAAGACCTGATTGCCCTGATGGCCAAGCTGCCGGGGCTCGGGCCCCGCTCGGCCCGGCGCGCGGTGCTGCATCTGATCCGCAAGCGGGCGCTGCTGCTGACGCCCTTGGCCGACGTGATGGGCGAGGTGGCGGCGACAGCGCGCGAGTGCCTCAATTGCGGCAATGTCGGCACCAGCGAGATCTGCCCGATCTGCACCGACGAGGTGCGCGGCAATGGCGAACTGTGCGTGGTCGAGGATGTGGCCGACCTCTGGGCGATGGAACGCTCGGGCGTGTTCAAGGGCCGCTACCACGTGCTGGGCGGCACCCTGTCGGCGCTGGATGCGGTGGGACCGGAGGACCTGCGCATCCCGCGGCTGGCGGACCGGGTCGCCACCGAAGGCATCAGCGAAGTCATCCTGGCGCTGAACGCCACCATCGACGGCCAGACCACGGCGCATTACATCGCCGACCAGCTGCAGGGGCAGGTGAAGCTCACCTCCCTTGCGCAGGGGGTTCCGATCGGCGGCGAGCTGGATTACCTCGACGACGGCACCATCTCCGCCGCGCTCAACGCGCGCAAGGAAATCTGACGGTCAAGCCGGGGACGGGACATTCGAACTTTCCGGCTACTCGCAGTTAGCCGTAAAAACTCCGCAGCGCCTGCACCGCTTGCGCCAGCGCGGCGTCATCCGCGTCCTTGTGAAGCACCATACGGATCGCACCGGAAGTGCCGCCGCCGATTACCACGCCCTCCGCCGCCAGATGCGCCCGCAGCGCATCATTGCGCCCGTCACCCGGCGTGAAGAACACCATATTGGTGGCCTGAGATACCTCTCCGGCGCCCAAGCCCCGAAGCACACCAGCCAGCTCTTCGGCCCGGCCATGATCCTCCGCCAGCCGCACCGTGTTATGCTCCAGCGCATGAAGACCCGCCGCCGCCAGCACACCCGCCTGGCGCATGCCGCCGCCCAGCATCTTGCGCCAGCGCCGCGCCCTGGCAATCAGATCTGCAGGCCCGACCAGAACCGAACCCGCCGGCGTGCCCAGACCCTTGGACAGGCAGACCGAGACCGTATCCACCGGCCCGGCCAGATCCGTTTCCGAACAGCCCAGCGCGGTGATCGCATTGAAGAACCGTGCCCCGTCCAGATGCAGGGACAGCCCAGCTTTGCGCCCGGCCTCCGCCGCAGCCGCCATATCTGCCAGTGGCACCGCCAGCCCATTATGGGTGTTCTCCAGCGACAGCAGGCGGCTGATGGCGAGATGGCTGTCATCCGCCTTCACCGCCCCGGCAACCACGCCCGGATCCAGCGCCCCGTCCGCGCGCACCACCACCGGGCACAGCGCAATCCCTCCCAGGACCGAGGCGCCTGCCGCCTCATAAGCATGCACGTGATACCCCGCGCCCGTGATGATCTCCTCGCCGCGCTGGCAGTGGGCCAGGAGGCCGGCGAGGTTGCTCATGGTTCCGGTGGGCAGGAACAGCGCCGCATCCTTGCCCAGTCGTTCGGCCAAAACCGCTTCCAGCCGGTTCACGGACGGGTCCTCGCCAAAGACGTCATCGCCCAGTTCCGCCGCAGCCATCGCCTGCAGCATGCCCGCATCGGGGCGCGTTACCGTATCGCTGCGCAGATCGCAGAGGACAACATTGCCCCCCGCTCCCGCAAGCCCTGCATATTGGCTCATTCCGTCACCTGATCATAAGCCAGCGCCGCCACGATGTGGACGCGCCGGGTTTCACCCCCGTTCAATGCGGTGTGGTAGCCGCGGGTGTCAGTGAAATACACCGACCCGTCGGCTGGCAAGTGGGTGACGTGATGATTCACGATGAACAGCGACCCGGGGTTGGAGAGCACCGGGATATGCAGCCGCGGCTCCGGGTCGCGGTGCCAGGAATTGCAGTTATAAAGCCCCTTGGACAGCACCCGCGTGCGCCCGATCGGGAAGCGCTTGGCCAGCTCTGCATGCACATGCTCGAAATAAGTGCCCGCAAATTTCGGATTGAACTCGCTGAAGTCCACCTCCGGCACCAGATCCTCGCGCGGCTCCTCGACATACCGCTCATCCGCCCGCAGCCAGTAGCGGCCCGACAGGTCATTGGCGGTCCACTCAGACTGCCCCGGCCGCTGGGTCAGCGGCAGCGCGGCAAAGCCCTGGTCCTGCATGCCGCCCATGAAGTCCTCGCGCTTCAGGCATTCCTCCAGCGCCTCCTGCAGCAGCTGGATGTCAAACCTCAGCGCCAGCCGCTGGATGCCCGGCCCGGGCACAAACTCCGCCACCGAGGCGGAATCGGGCATGGTCTGCATGGCCCGGGTGACGGCCTCCACATCGGCGTCCTTGATCTGCGGTACAAAACTCATGCCGCGCGCTCCCAATTTTCGTGCTGTTCGTGAGTGGTGATGCATTTGACGCCATCGTTGCAGGCCACCAGCCGCAATTAAAGCCGGGCCTTCGCAATGCTTGTTGCAAAATTTGCAACACATGGCAGGGTGGCCGCATGCGCCGCAAGATCCCGCCAACCGCAGCCCTCCTGTGTTTCGAGGCCGCCGCCCGTTCCGGCAGCTTTGCCCAAGGCGCCCGCGCCATGAACCTGTCGCAAAGCGCCTTCAGCCGCCAGATCCAGGGCCTGGAGGCGCAGACCGGCCAGACCCTGTTCAAGCGCGAACGCCAGCGGGTGCAGCTGACCGGCGCGGGCGAGATGCTGCTGCAGGAGCTTTCGCCGCTGCTGGAGGCGCTGGAGGCCGCGTTCTACCGGCTGCGCACCCGCGACAATCCTTACGGCGCGCTCAACATCGGCACCTATCCGACGCTCGGCAGCCGCTGGCTGATGCCGCTTCTGGCCCGGCTGGCACAGGCGCAGCCGCGGCTGACGGTCAACACTATCACCTATCTGGACAATGCGCAGGTGGATGCCAGCCTGGTCGATCTGGCCATCGTGCAGGGCGATCCGCCCTGGCCCGGCTTCCGCGCCGATCTGCTAATGCCGGAAAACCTGGTGGCGGTGGCCGCGCCCGGCCTGCTGGAGGCGCCGCTGCAGGACGCCGCCCGGCTGCTGGACCATCCGGCGCTGCAGCACACCACCCGGCCGCTCAGCTGGCAGATCTGGTTCGAGGATCAGGGACAGGCGCTGCCCGCCCGCCCCACCGGCCCGCTGTTCAGCCAGTTCGAGATGCTGATCGACGCGGTGAAATACGGCCACGGGGTGGCGGTCCTGCCGGAGCTGCTGGTGCGCCGCGAACTGACCGAGGGAACGCTTGTGCCGGCCCATCCGCACCGCTGCACGCCTGCCAGCGCCTATTACCTGCTGACGCCGCAGGCCAAGACCGGCACCAGCCGGATCGAGCGGGTCCGGGCCTGGCTGCTGGAGCAGGCGCCTTCCTGCTAGACGCTGCCGCGCCGCGCGCCCGCGCGGCACCGGGCCCAAGCCTGCCAGGCGGCCCCGCCAGGGGCAGCCGCAGGCGCGGGAGCCCTTCCCCAGCGCCTAGCGGAACAGCGCCTTGTACAGTTTTTCCTTGGTAAAGGGCTTGTCCAGCACCTGCATGCCGTCCAGCTCCGGGAACCCCGCCTCCGCGGCGCTGAAGGCAAAACCGCTCATCATCACCGCGTTCAGCCCGGGCTGGACCTGCAGCAGCCGCGCCAGCGTCTCCCAGCCGCTGCGCCCCGGCATGCTCATGTCGATCACCGCGCCGTCAAACGGCCCCTGCGCCTGCAGCTGCGCCAGCGCCGCGTCATAGCCATCGGCCTGCTCCACCTCGCAGCCGCGCAACTGCAGCAGGCCTGCGACAGCCCGGCGCACGGTGTCCTCGTCGTCGACCACCAGGATGCGGCGCAGCTGCCCCCTGCGCGGCTCCGGCACCGCAGCCGGCCCGGCGGCCTGCACTGTTTCCGCCGCACCGGCCGGGAAATAGAAACGGAAGATGCTGCCGCCGCCCTCCCGGCTCTCCACTGCCAGCCCGCCTCGGTGGTTGCTGATGATGCCCATGGCCGCCGCCAGCCCCAACCCGCGGCCGCCAGGTTTGGTGGTGAAGAACGGGTCGAAAATCCGCGCCACGGTGTCCCGCCCCATGCCGCCGCCGGTGTCGCGCACCTCCAGCAGCAGGCAAGGGCCAGCGGGCATCCTGCGCCCCTTCAGCAGCCGCCGCCGCTCCGCCGCGCCCAGGGAGATGCGCCGGGTCGCGACCGTCACGGTGCCCGCGCCCGGGCCGATCGCCTCCACCGCGTTCAGCACCGCCTGCATCAGCAGCTGCCCAGCCTGCGCCGGGTCTATCTGTGCAGTCAGTTCCCCGCCCGCCAGGTCCAGCACCACCGCCTTGCCCAGCTTGCACTCTGGCGGCACCAGCGCCAGCGCCTCGCGGACAATCCGGTTCAGATCGCAGGTCTCCGGCTGCGGGCTGCCGCCGCCGCGGGCATAGCCCAGCAGCTGCCGCATCAGCCGGGCCGAAGCCTGCAACCCCTGCTCAACCGCCTGCACTTGCGCCACGGCCGGATGCGCCGACTCCAGATGCGCCAGCGCCAGCTCGCTGCGCCCTTGCATCGCGGCCAGCAGGTTGTTGAACTCATGCGCGATGGTGCCCGCCAGCAGCCCCAGGCTCTCGGCCTTGCGCCGCAGCAGCAGCGCCTGTTCCGCCTGCCGCCGCCGCCGCTCCGCCCGGTGGCGGCACAGCTCCAATGCCGCCCGCGCCGCGAACGCTTCAATCAAGCTGTTTTTCTGGAAGCCCGCTGTCATCTTCCGGTCGTGCAGCAGCGCAATGTGGCCGGTCAGCTGCCCGTTTGCGTCCCGCAGCGGCACTCCGAAATACGACTGCAGCCCCTGCGCCCGGAACTGCTGCTGCGCCGGAAACATCTCCTGCAGCCCCGATGGCACCAGGAACGGCTCCCCCTCGCGCAGGAAGGCGCAAGGGGCGCCCTCATAGGGCATCAGCCTGTCCTCGCCCGCCGCGGCATCCTGCCCGCCGTCGCAGCAGGCCAGCACGCGGAAGCTGCCCGGGCTGTCCGCGGCGCATTCGGCGATGACGGCCATGCGCACCCTGAAGGCGCGCTGCAGCTGCTCCGCCAGCTGCCGCAGCGCCGCCCGCGGAGACAGGCTGCCCGGCCCCTGCGCCAGCGCCGCCAGAACGTCGGCCTCCTGCATCGCGGCAAGCTCCGCCCCCAGCCGCGGCGCAAACTGCTGCATGGCAGCGGCGGCCTCTGCTGCCAGCGCCGCCCCCGGCGCCTGCCGCCAGGCCGCCTGCACCAGGCCTACAGCCGCGCCCGCGGCATCCTTCAGCGGCACCCCGGCATAGCTGTTGATGTTTTCCTCGATGAACATGCCGTCCTGCGGATACAGCTGCTGCACCCCGTCCGGCACCACCTGCGGCGCGCCGCTCAGCACCGCATCGCGGCAGGGCGCCCCGCGCGCGTCATATTCGAAATCCCCCAGCTGCAGCCCGTCGAACCAGCTTGCCGCCACCCTCAGGTGTTCGGCCTCCCTGATCCGCAATGCGCTGACTGTGACCAGATCGGCGCCAAAACCCTGCGCCAGCTGATCTGCAAATGCCTGGCAGAACCCGCGGCCGCTTGCGCCGGCCAGTTCCTCCAGATCCAAGCGGCCGCTTGCCCCAAGCGCCGCACCCCCGGATGCGTCCATAACAAATACTCCTGCCACCCCTGCACGGGCCGGCCCAGGGGGCCGGACCACTGGCACAACTCGTCAAACACTGTCCCTTTCACATCGCGGAACCGCCCCTTTTCCAGAGGCCTGCTCCGCGTCACTCAAACCCGCGGGCGGCCTGGAACACAGCCGCACCGCAACATCATGCTGCGCGAGCAACCAGCGCGCAGTCAACATCTTGTATGGTTGAGACTCAATTCTAACAGAAAAAGCCGCAAATCCGGAGCATCGGATCTGCGGCTTTTTAAGGATTTTCCGCTTGCCGGAAGGCCTGGCAGGCCTAGTCCGGACCGGCCAGGATCAGTAGCGGCTGTCCTCGTCGTCGTCCTCGTCGTCGCTGCCTGCGGGCAGGTTGAAGAAGCTGTCGGCGTCCAGAACGTCCTCTTCCTTCTTCTCGTCGTCGTCGTTCAGGCCGCCGCCCAGGGTGAAGGTTTCCAGCCCCTCGATGGCGGTCGGGATCTTCGGCTCGGCGTCCATCTCCAGAGACTGCTCGGTGGACACCAGCTTGCGGCGCTCGTCGTCGCTCATCACGCCGCCTTCGGCCGCCTTCTTGGCCGCCGCCTTCTGCACCGCGGAGTCCAGCTCGGACTGCTTGCACAGGCCCAGCGCCACCGGGTCGATCGGCTGCATGTTGGCGATGTTCCAGTGGGTGCGCTCGCGGATCGACTGGATGGTCGGCTTGGTGGTGCCGACCAGCTTGGCGATCTGGCCGTCGGACAGTTCCGGGTGGAACTTGACCAGCCACAGGATCGAGTTGGGACGGTCCTGGCGCTTGGACAGCGGGGTATAGCGCGGGCCGCGGCGCTTTTCCTCGCCGGCCGCGGCCGGGTTGAATTTGAGCTTCAGCTTGTGCAGCGGATTGGCCTGCGCCTTGTCGATCTCGTCCTGGGTCAGCTGGTTGTTGGCCACCGGGTCAAAGCCCTTGACGCCCACCGCCACTTCGCCGTCGGCGATACCCTGGATCTCCAGTTCGTGCATGCCCACGAAATCGGCGATCTGCTTGAAGCTGATCGTGGTATTGTCCACCAGCCACACGGCGGTTGCCTTGGCCATCAACGGTTTTGCCATGTGCTCATCTCCTTAAAACACCTTTGATCCCCGGATACATCTCTCCCGCCGCCTGAAATGGCGTCCCCGGCGATCCGGGGCAGGTTTCCGTTGTCGGGGAACTTCCGCCCTATATAGTCGGCTTCACTGCATAAGGAAAGAGGCCAATGCGCAAGTTGTTCACAGGTGTTTTTGCGGCTGTTCTGACCTTGCTGCCCGCCCTTGCCGCGGCCGACGGCGAACCGGCGGGCGAGTTCGACTATTACGTGCTGTCGCTCAGCTGGTCGCCGAACTGGTGCGCGCAGGAGGGCGATGCCCGCAATGCGGAGCAATGCGACGCCCGGCACGATTACGGCTGGACCCTGCACGGGCTGTGGCCGCAGTTCCACCGCGGCTGGCCCAGCTACTGCCGCACCGCGGAGACGCCGCCGAGCCGCGCGATGAGCCGGGGCATGGCGGACATCATGGGCAGCCAGGGCCTCGCCTGGCACCAGTGGAAGAAACACGGCACCTGCTCCGGCCTCAGCGCCCGGGACTATTACGCCGCCATGCGCGCGGCCTACACCCGCGTCACCCGCCCCGCCGCCTTCCGCAAGCTGGACAAGCCCGTGACCCTGCCTGCGTCCCTGGTCGAACAGGCCTTCCTGCAGGAAAACCCGGCGCTCACATCCGACAGCCTGACCATCACCTGCCGGGACGGTGCCATCCAGGAGGCGCGCATCTGCCTGTCCAAGGGATTGGAACCGGTGCCCTGCGGACGCAATGTGATCAGGGACTGCACATTGAAGGACGCACGGTTTGCGCCGGTGCGCTGAACCCGCTGGGCGCCGCCGCGGGACCGATGACAATCCGGCGCCGGTTTGGTAAGATCTCCCGCGGGAGAAACTAAGATGAGGGTCCTCGTTTCCCTTTTATTGTCAGTCGCTGCGGCTCCGTCCTCGGCGCAGGACGGCCTGATCGCAGGCCGCATTTCCTGTTCTGCGGCCGGCAGCCACTATGTCGCCGCGGACAGATCCCTGCCACGCATGAACACCCGGCAGAACAGCGGTTTTCCGGCTGGGGCCGCCTTGATCTTTGAATACATGCTTGATCACTCCGGCCGCTTGGAGGTGTTCTTCAGGGAGGAAAACCGCGAGTCGGTTTATTTCGAGGATCCTTTTCTGGCTCAGGGCTTCAGGGGCTTCTCCCCCTTTGCGGGCGTGGCGGAGTTCAGCTCAAATTACCGCAAGTTCTCCTTGGGCCGCCATCACATCAATTACAGCGGGAACGACCAGCTTTTCCTGAAGAAATGCTCCGGAACCGATTGGCGCGGCCACTATGTCCAAACCTTCTTCGGCGGCCACCATATACAGGTCACGAACCTGCATTGCCAAACGGAAGTGGACGCCGTTGATGAGGTTCTGGCCCGCCTGAGAGGGATAAACTAGGCCGGATGCCTTTACCCGGCCGGCAGCCCTCCGGCATCTCACTGCAGGAGATGCAGCATTGCCATAGCAGCTCAAATTTTCAGAGCCTTGAACCAGCAGGCAGATTTGCTTGCCACCTCCGTTTTCCCCCCGCCGAAAGCCGCCGCATCCAAGCCTCCTCCCCATCGCTTGGCGGCAAATGGCTTGCGAAGCAGACTTTTCCGCGTTTCGTGCTACAATGACTCCTGTGCCGCGCCCGGCCCTGCCTGAACGGCACTTCCGTTTTGGTCAGCGAGAAGGAGGAAGCGCATGGCAAAGACAATCGGTAACCCGCTCAGCTGGCTTCTGCAGGGTGCAGAAACCACCGGGCACCATATCAGCGAAACCGTCGGCGAAATGGGCAGCGACGGCGTCAAGGAGCTGCCCAAGGCGCGCGACCTGAGCATGGATGACATCATCCATTCTTTGGCCGCGGGTCTGGAGGATTTTGCCGCCTGCCGCTCGGACGCCATGTTCCTGGTGCTGTTCTACCCGATCATCGGCATTGCGCTGATCGTGATGAGCCTGTCGATGAACCTGCTGCCGCTGATCGTGCCGATGATCATGGGCTTTGCGATCCTCGGGCCGGTCGCCGCGGTCGGGCTTTATGAGATGTCCAAGCGCCGCGAAGCCGGCTTCGAGCCGCGCTGGGTGGACGCCTTCGGCGTCATCCGCTCGCCCGCCTTCGGCGCGATCCTGGTTCTGGGGCTGTATCTGGCGGCGCTGTTCGTGATCTGGCTGGTGGCAGCCGACATGATCTACAGCCGCACCCTGGGGCCGGAGCCGCCGGAATCAATCGCCAGCTTCGCCGCTGCCGTGGTCACCACCCGCGAAGGCTGGATCATGGCCATTACCGGCGGCATCGTGGGCGCGGTCTTTGCCTTTGCGGCGCTGGCGATGAGCCTGGTGTCCTTCCCGCTCCTGCTGGACCGCCATGTGGGTCTGCCGGTCGCGGTGGCCACCTCGATCAAGGTGCTGCGCAAGAACCCGGTCATCTGCATGACCTGGGGCGTGATTGTCGGCGTGTCGCTGGTGGTCGGATCCATCCCCTTCCTGGCCGGGCTGATCATCGTGGTTCCGGTGCTGGGGCATGCCACCTGGCACCTGTACCGCCGCGCGGTGCAGTAAGAGGCGCTATGAAACAAGAAAGGGCCGGCGCATCTGCCGGCCCTTCTGTTTTGCGCATCCTGCGTCTCAGCCCACTTTCAGGACAATCTTGCCGATATGGCCGGAGCTTTCCATCCGGGCGTGCGCCGCGGCTGCCTCCTCCAGCGCAAACTCGCTGTCCATCACCGGCCCAACCTTGCCCGCCTCGATCAAGGGCCAGACCGCCTCGCGCAGGTCCCGGGCGATCTGCGCCTTGGCCAGGTCGCTCTGCGGACGCAGGGTCGAGCCGGTCAGCGTCAGCCGCTTGACCATCATCAGGGCAAAGTTCAGCTCCACCTTCGGCCCCTGCAGAAAGGCGATCTGCACCAGCCGCCCGTCCTCGGCCATCGCCTTGACGTTGCGCGGGATGTAATCGCCCCCGACCATGTCCAGCACCAGATCGGCGCCGCCCTCGTCCCGCAGCACCTTGACGAAATCCTCGTCGCGGTAGTTGATCGCCCGCTCCGCGCCCAAATCCAGGCAGGCCTGGCATTTCTCATCCGATCCGGCGGTCGCGAACACCCGTGCCCCGAACGCCTTGGCCAGCTGGATCGCGGTGGTGCCGATGCCGGACGAGCCGCCATGCACCAGGAACCGCTCCCCGGCCTTCAAGCCCCCGCGGGTGAACACGTTGGACCAGACAGTAAAGAAGGTCTCCGGCAGGCAGGCGGCCTGTTTCAGGTCCAGCCCGGCAGGCACCGGCAGGCAGTGCGCCGCCGGCGTTGCCACGTACTCCGCATAACCGCCGCCCGGCAGCAGCGCGCAGACCTGGTCGCCCGCCGCAATACCGCTGACCCCCGCGCCCACGGCCACCACCTCGCCCGAGGCTTCCAGCCCCGGCAGGTCGCTGGCGCCCTTGGGCGGATCATAGGCGCCAGCGCGCTGCAGCGCATCGGGGCGGTTCACGCCGGCATAGGCCACCTTGATCACCACCTCGCCATGGCCCGGCTGCGGCACCGGGCGCTGCGTCAGCTGCAGCACCTCCGGCCCGCCGGGTTTGCTGATCTCCACCGCGCGCATCATCTCTGTCATCGGAATTTGTCCTCCTGATCCTTGCCACCTGCCTAGCATCCGGCAGGGTGAGCGCAAACAGCAAAGGCGCCGCAGTTGGCGCGCTTTGCGGACAGCGCAATCCGTGGGCCGTGCATGATCAGGGCAGTTTCGCCGCCGTCAGGGCTTCCGCAGGATGTAGGACACGAAGTTGCAGGAGCCGAAGAAGGTTCCGGCCTTGGACGCCGCGTGATGGATCTCCGACCACTGCCGCGCAGCGGCTTCGCTGATATGCCCCGCCGCCACCATCGCGGGCCTGTAGCTGTCCAGCATGCTCTCGAAGAACTCCGCCTTGCCGGCCTCAGCCAGAATCTCAGGCAGGAAATCCGCCAGTTCCAAGCCCGACCCGGGGACCAGTTCAGGGAACTGGCGCATCGCCCGCGGGTGGGCAACAACGGTTTTCAGCAGGGCCTGCAGCGCTTCGTCATTCAGAGCCGGATCGCCTGCGCCGAATATGATCGAGGCATAGTCGCCGTCAAAGACCACCACATGGCCGCCGGGCGCAGTCACACGGGCGGCCTCCTTCAGCACCTGTGCAGGGCTGGTGACGTGGCTGAGCAGCGTATGCAGCACAACGAGGTCGTACTGGTCCTGATTTGCCTCGGTGCCGTGGCTATCGGCAACGTCAAAGGAGATCCGGCCGTCAAGCCCCTCTTCGGCAGCCAGCCGCCGGGCCACCCCGATCAGCTCTGCAGAAAAGTCGGTCCCTGTAAGATTGGCCCCGTCCGCAAGTCTTGCCGCCAGGGCCCGCGTGACAACGCCGGTCCCGCACCCCATGTCGAGCACCTCGCGGCATTGCTCCAGCGGCAGCCGACCGAAGTACCGCTCCCGCATAGCGGCAAATGGCGGATAGGTTCCCCGGTACTCCAGACGGTCCACGACCATCTGCAGTTTTTCACTGTCGAGCTGATCAAGCGACTGAAAGATATCCGCCATCGTGTTTCCTCTCCAACCGGAATACCAAGTAAAGGGAACTTGGCACCAATTCTGGAATCACATCGGCCTTCTGTCTACACACGGCGCTTGCGGCTGGCGAACCGGATCTCTCATCCAGCGGGAAGCAGCAAACCGGCACAGCCGGCCGCCCTATCGCCGCGGATCAACCGACCCCGGCAGGTCATCGCGCGCCTTCGGCGGCTTGATCTGTTCGGCCAGCCAGTTCGGCCCCACCAGCAGAGGTTTCAGCAGCGGGTTCTTCTGCAGCCCGGCCTTCAGCTTCTCGAAGTCCATCACATTATCAATGCGCCGCTCCAGGAAATCCCAGGTCGCCTGATGCTCCAGGCTGTCGTCGCCCAGCCAGTAAAGCACCGTGGCGGAATAGACGCCGGCCAGCGACGCGCGCTTGGTGTACCAGTTCAGGTCATCGGAGCCGTCGCCCAGCGTGTCCCAGATCAGGTCGCAGGTGTTCCAGATCGCCTTGACGCCGTCGCCGGCATATTGCGGCAGCGCCAGCAGCGTGGTGCCGCGGCGCACCGCTTCCTTGTCCTCGACCGCCTCCAGCCGGAACCGCACCGCCGCCGCCACCTTGTCGCGGAACCGCATCCCCGACAGGTCCTCTGCCTGCAGCCGCTCCAGCATCCGCGAATCGCCGCGGGCGTGAAAGGCCAGCGCCAGATCGACGCCGCCGCGCGGGCAGACCGCATGGGCCAGCACCTCCGGCACATCCGCATCTTGGCAGGCGGCGCGGAAGGTCACCTCCGACCAGCCGTCAAACGGCACATGATTCAAGGCTGCCTCCAGCAGTTTGTCCTTAATATCGTCCTGTGCGTGATCGTGGTCTTTGGTCATCTCACCCTCCCGCTTGCGGCATGCTGACACCCTACTAGACAAAAATTGCGCGCTTTGCTATACGGCCACTTCCTGCAAATCCTTGCAACTCAACTTAGAAAGGTGGTGAAAACCACATGCAGGTTAGTGTTCGCGACAACAACGTCGATCAGGCGCTCCGTGCCCTGAAGAAAAAGCTGCAGCGTGAAGGCGTCTTCCGCGAAATGAAGCTCAAGCAACATTTCGAGAAGCCGTCCGAGAAAAAAGCGCGCGAGAAAGCTGAAGCGATCCGCCGTGCCCGTAAACTGGCACGCAAGAAAGCCCAGCGCGAAGGTCTGCTGTAAGCACCAAGCGCAGCCCGAAAAGTGGATACCGGTTTTCGGATCAAGCTGCGCGGCAAACAGACCAGGCTCTCCAGCTTTGGACAGCACTAAGGCAGATCCCCGGATCCGCCGGAACATACGTTCAGACGACCCCCGCGGCCCCGCCCGGGGGTTTGTCATTTGGGGCACCCCGTTCGGGTAGTCCTGCTCCAGGGCGGGCCGGTCCTGCCTCTAAGGGATGCATGCAACGATCGCGAATTGATTAGAATTACACCTTTAGGGTGTATTTCCGCGCAGCACTCTGCTATACAGAGATCACGGCAGGGCAAGTCAGTTGCGTTTCCCTAACCATTGCCCCGCCGGCCGGGCTTGGAACACCCGGTTTCCCGAAACCCTGGGCAGGCGGCGCTACCCCCCTTTACCGGCGCTGGTCTTGGTCCCTGCAAACAAGGCTCGTCTCTCCCGGGTTTCCAATATTACCGGACGCTGCCCCCCCCCGGCGGCGTCCGGACCGTTTCAGACCTCTGATTCCGTCCCCGCCACACTGCCTGCTGCCGCAGCGCCGAGGCGAATCCCCTGACTGGCGTCAAGGGGCCGGCAAGGCGGCGGACAACCGCCGCTGCCCTCCGTGGCCGGGCCGCAACGGTCCAAACTGGCAAAACGCGCAGAAATCCGCGTACCATCCGCCGCCCAACGGGCAGAGCTCCGCCGTAAAACCGTAAAACCGCCCTCTCCGACTTTCGGCCCAAACAATTTCCTTTAACCGGATGGCGCACCGCCGGAGGTCCGGCACACTTATGGAGCAGTTAACGATGTCACAGGCAAGCGTTCTCGAGCGGCAGATGCTCGAGCTGATCAACGCCGAGCGCACTTCGCGCGGGCTTAACCCGGTCCAGCTGGAGCTGCGGCTCAATGATTCCGCCGAGGATCACAGCGAATGGATGCTGCAGGCGGACGTGTTCTCGCACACCGGTTCGGGCGGCTCCAGCGCCGGCGACCGGATGGCAGATGCCGGCTTTGTGTTCTCCGGCAGCTGGACCTGGGCCGAAAACATTGCCTGGCAGAGCGAACGCGGCGCCCCCGGCCTGGCCGATGACGTGATCGACCTGCACAATTCGCTGATGAACAGCCCCGGCCACCGCGCCAACATCCTCAGCCCCAATGTCGAAGTAATCGGCATCGGCATCGAACAGGGCAACTTCAATGGCTGGGATGCCGTGATGGTCACCCAGAACTTCGCCAAGACCAGCGCGCCGCTGCAGCTCGACACCGGATCCGGCGGCGGTTCGGGCGGCGGCACCGGCAGCGGCCCCACCGCAGGCGACGACGTCCTGACCCTGAGCAGCGCCGGCACTCTGGACGGCCTGGGAGGTAACGATTCGCTGACCGGCAGCGGCGGTAGCGACAATCTGATGGGCAACGACGGCCGCGATACCATCTATGGCGAGGGCGGCAATGACGTCCTGCGGGGCGGCATCCAGGGCGACCGCATGTACGGCGGCACCGGACGCGACACCCTGCTGGGTGACGACGGCTACGACAAGATTTCCGGAAACGGCGGCGATGACTCCATCGGCGGCGGTGCCGGCTACGACCGGCTCTGGGGCGGCGGCGGCAACGACACCATGCGGGGCAGCTACGGCAATGACAAGCTGTGGGGCGGTACCGGCAATGACATCCTGTATGGTGGTAGCGGCAAGGATACCCTGGACGGCGACACCGGCAATGACCGTCTGACCGGCAAAAGCGGCGCTGACCTGTTTGTCTTCAGTGACGGCAATGACACCGTCACCGATTTCAGCGTGAGCGCCAGCGGCGAACGCATCGACCTGGGCGATGCCACTGGCATCACCAGCTTCTCCGACCTGATGAACAACCACGTCAGCCAGACCGCAAACGGCCTGCTGATCACCGACACCGACGGCGACACCATGCTGCTGGCCGGCATTACAGAACAGCAGCTGAACTCCGGCGACTTCCTGTTCTGACACTCCCACCGGGCAAACAAGAAAGGGGCGTGCCGCGGCACGCCCCTTTCTGCATTTCCGTCAGCCCTCAGTAGATCTTCGGCACATAGAGCTCATCCGGCAGCACCTGGCGCTCGTAGTCCGGATTGTACTTGCGGTCCGGCAGCTCGACCTTCTCGTGCTGCACCTCTTCATAAGGGATCTTGGTCAGCAGGTGCTCGATGCAGTTCAGCCGCTCGCGCTTCTTGTCGTTGCCTTCAACGATGTACCAGGGCGCCTCCGCGATGTTGGTGCGCTCCAGCATTTCTTCCTTGGCCTTGGTATACTGTTCCCAGCGGATCCGGCTCTCCAGATCCATCGGTGACAGCTTCCACTGTTTCATCGGATCGTGAATGCGCATCATGAACCGCAACTGCTGCTCCTCGTCGGTGATCGAGAACCAGTATTTCAGCAGGATGATGCCCGACCGCACCAGCATCCGCTCGAATTCGGGAATATCCTGGAAGAACTGCTCAACCTGGTCTTCCGTGGCAAAGCCCATCACCCGCTCAACACCCGCCCGGTTGTACCAGGAGCGGTCGAACAGCACGATCTCGCCGCCCGCAGGCAGATGCGGCACATAACGCTGGAAATACCACTGGCTCTGCTCGCGGCGGTTCGGCGCCGGCAGCGCCACCACCCGCGCCACCCGCGGGTCCAGCCGCTGGGTGATCCGCTTGATCACCCCGCCCTTGCCCGCCGCGTCGCGGCCCTCGAACAGGATGCAGACCTTGGCACCGGTGTGCTGCACCCAGTCCTGCACCTTGATCAGCTCCGCCTGCAGCCGCAAGAGGTTGCGGAAATAGACCTGCCGGTCGAGCATCTCCGGATGCTGCTCGCGGTAGATCTTGCGGATCTCCTGGCTCAGCATCGGCTCGGCGAACTCGATCTCGATGTCCTCGTCCAGCGTGTCCTGCAGCTCCGCTTCCAGCCAGTCGAGGGAGGCGGTCTCAAATTCGCGGGTCACGGGCGGGTTCCTTCCTTGTCAGCTGGTGCAAAGTCTGCCTTTTAGCGGTGGCATGTGACGGAGTGATGTCACCCGCCTGCCTGCAGCTTCCTTTAAGGCAAGCGGAATTCCCGGGCATGTTCAAGCGCAAAAGCCGCAGGCGGCCCGCACAACCGGCTGGAAACTCGCCGGATGAGCGGATTATGTGCAGGCCATGAGCTTTGTTCTGAACTCCCTGCCCCAGACCTGGCCCTGGCTGATCCTGATGGCGGCGCTGGCTGCCGGCTGGACCGGGAACCGCGGGCTGGCCTTTGCCATGCTTGCAGCCTTTGCCGGGGCCGCGCTTGCGATCGGGCACCTGACGCCGCTGGCGCTGATGGCGCTGGCCGCCGGCCTGCTGTTTGCCGCCTTCCTCCCCCGCACCCGCGCCCCGGCCGCGCTCATCGCCCACGCGGTGCTGGTGCTGTGGTCGCTGGCGCTCAGCGTGCATCTGGTTCCGGGGGTGCAGAACCTGCTGATCCTCGACCAGGTGCAAACCGGCCCCGCCAGCGCGCCCTACTCGCTGTATCTGAACCTCGACAAGCCGCTGGTGTTCTTTGCCCTGCTGCTCGCCTGGCCCGCGCTGCTGCGGCGCAATGATCCGGCGGAGCGCCTGGCCTTGCTGTCCGGCCTGCTGCTTCTCGCCGCGCTGCTGCCGCTGGCCCTGCTGACCGGCGCGCTGCGGCTGGAACCCGGCTTGCCGGAATGGGCGCTCCTGTGGATGGCATCGAACCTGCTGCTCACTTGCCTGGCAGAGGAAGCCTTCTTCCGCGGCTACCTGCAGCAGGGCCTCAGCCGCCGCTTCGGGCCTGCCGCGGGCATCGCCGCGGCCAGCCTGCTGTTCGGCCTCGCCCACATCGGTGCCGGTCCTGCGGTGGCCGCATTCGCTGCGCTGCTGGGTCTGGCCTGCGGGCTGGGTTATTGGGGAACAGGCCGGTTCTGCGTGCCGGTGCTGATGCACTTTGCCTTCAACCTCGCCCACCTCCTGCTGTTCACCTACCCCGGTCCGGCCTAGGGTCCGGCACCGCCCGGTGCACAGGGGGTGCACGCAGGACACCCCCGGAATCCCGCCTCAGACCGGCAGCGCCGTGGTCTTGAACACCGTGCGCAGGGCAAAGCTCGACTGCATCTGCGCCACCCCCGGCAGCCGCGCCAGATGCTGGCGGTGGATGCGGGCGAAATCCTCGGTGTTCTCCGCCACCACCTTTAGGATATAGTCTGCCGTCCCCGCCATCAGATGGCACTCCAGCACATCCGGAATCCGCGACACCGCTTTCTCGAACGCGTCCAGCACCTCATCCGCCTGGCCGGACAGGGTGATCTCCACAAACACCGTCGACGGCACGTTCATCTTGCGCGCATCCAGGAGCGCGACATAATCGCGGATATACCCTTCCGCCTCCAGCCGCTGCACCCGCCTGTGGCAGGCCGAGGCCGACAGGTTCACGCGCTCCGACAGGTCGGCGTTGGAGATGCGGCCCTGCTTTTGCAGCACCGAGAGAATGCGACGATCTGTTTCGTCCAGCGACATTTTGCGAAGATCCTTGCTGTGTTTTGCCGTTATACGCGAAGAATCTTCGAAAGCCATGTTTTTATTCCGCCCAAAAAAGAAGCACATTTCGGGCTGCCTGCGTCAAAATGACCGCAGAGAGTTTTGAGGAGATACTCACATGAAAATCGGCTGCCCCACCGAAATCAAACCGCAGGAATTCCGCGTCGGCATGACCCCGGACGCCGCCCGCGAGGCCGTTCTGCGCGGCCATGAGGTTGTCATCCAGCAAGGCGCCGGCATGGGCGCAGGCTTCACCGACGAGGACTATGCCGCCGCCGGTGCCGTGATCCTGGACACCGCCGAGGAAATCTTTGCCACCGCCGACATGATCGTCAAGGTGAAGGAGCCGCAGGCGGTTGAGCGCAAGATGCTGCGTGAAAACCAGCTGCTGTTCACCTACCTGCACCTGGCACCCGATCCGGAGCAGACCAAGGACCTGCTGGAAAGCGGTTGTACCGCAATTGCTTACGAGACCGTCACCGACGACCGTGGCGGCCTGCCGCTGCTGGCGCCGATGTCGGAAGTGGCCGGCCGCCTGGCCCCGCAGGTCGGCAGCTGGACCCTGCAGAAGGCCAACGGCGGCCGCGGCGTGCTGATGGGCGGCGTACCCGGCGTGGCCCCGGCCAAGGTGGTGGTGATCGGCGGCGGCGTCGTCGGCACCCACGCAGCCAAGATCGCGGCCGGCATGGGCGCGGATGTCACCATCCTCGACCGCTCGCTGACCCGCCTGAAGTATCTGGACGACGTCTTCGGCCGCACCTTCAAGAACCAGTACTCCACCGCCGGCGCCACCGCTGAGCTGGTGCGCGAGGCCGACATGGTGATCGGCGCGGTTCTGGTCCCCGGTGCCGCAGCTCCGAAACTAGTGACCCGCGCGCAGCTGTCCGAGATGAAGCCGGGCGCGGTGCTGGTGGACGTGGCCATTGACCAGGGCGGCTGCTTCGAGACCTCCAAGGCGACCACCCACGCCGACCCGATCTATGAGGTAGACGGCATCATGCACTACTGCGTGGCCAACATGCCGGGCGCCGTGGCGCGCACCTCGACCCAGGCCCTGGGCAACGCCACCATGCCCTTCATGCTGAACCTGGCCAACAAGGGCTGGCGCCAGGCCTGCGAGGACGACCCGCACCTGCTAAACGGCCTGAACGTGCACGCAGGCCAGCTGACCTACTACGCGGTCGGCGAGGCCCTGGGCATCGACGTGCTGTCGCCGAAACTGGCGCTCAAGCAGTAAGCCGCTTTTCAGCGCAATAGACAGAAGCCCCGCCCTCCGGCGGGGCTTCTTCACACTTAGTCTCCCTGCCAGACTTGGCAGCCTTTCCCCGGCGCCTTCAGGCCTTGCCGGCGCCAATCCGGGCAACAAGAACCGCCCGGCGGCGTGTTTTGACGCTCACATGCGGGCTGCCTCCATCGGGGCCGTCATCGTCGTCCTCATCATCAAGGATTGCCGCACGCATGTCGTCCAGATCGGCGCTGTGCATAAACCGCCTTCCCGGATGCCGCAGATCAGAATGCAGGATCATGCCGGCTCTCCCGAACCGCGGTGCTGCGGCGACAGGCGCCCCAGCCCATGATGCCGCAGCAGCGCCAGGCAGCGCACCATTTCATCCTTGATCTGCAGACGCCGCAGTTTCAGCCCGCGCAGGATCAGGCTGCACGGTGCGGGCCGCTTTAGCTCAGTCGCGATTTTCGCCTTCACGTCCTGATGCTTCAAACGCAGCTGCGTCAGCCGTACCTGGAGAGAAAACGCCTTTACCCGGGGACTGTCTTTCATCAATTTACCTCCTTTTCCGGTTCTTTGGGCTGTGTGTATCGGTGACCCGATTTTCAGATAGGCAAGCATTGCCCCCGCTAGAAGCCAATCTTACTTTGTATAAAGATTGGTTTTTCCTATCTAACGGCACAGAGAGGATCCTTTGGCTGCCATAACCTTGCGCCAGCTCCGCTACTTCAGCGTGCTCAGCAAATCGCTGCAGTACCGCAATGCTGCGCGCCAGCTTGGCATCAGCCAGCCCTCGCTCAGCCTGCAGATTAACGCGCTGGAGGAGACGCTTGGCACCCGCCTGGCAGAAAGACGGCGCAGCGGCCTGATCCTGACGCCTGAGGGCCGGGAGGTCGCAGCGCGGGCCGAAAAGATCCTGCAGGATGTCGAAAAGCTCTACCGGATCAGCGGCCCGTCTGAAAACAGGCTCACGGGCACTCTGCGCCTCGGCTCGTCCCCGACCATCGGCCCGTACCTGCTGCCCAGGGTGCTCCGGCAGCTGCACACGGCCTATCCGGACCTGAAGCTTGTCATTCGGGACGGAACGCCGCGCGAAATGACCGAGGACCTGCTGGCCGGAAAACACGATCTTGTCCTGACCCAGCTGCCAATCGCCAGGGACGACGTCAGCCACAAGTTCCTGTTCCGGGAGCCTCTGTATCTGGCCGTTCCGCGGGAACACCGTTTGGCAGGCCAAGACCATGTCAGGAAAGCTGATCTGGCAGGCGAGAACCTGATCAGTTTGAACTCTGCCTATCTGCTCAGCCGCCAGGTTTCAGACCTAAGTGCGGCCTCAGGGGCGAACCTGCGCGAAGACTTCGAAGGCACCAGCCTGGATGCGCTGCGCCAGATGGTTTCACTTGGGATGGGCATGACGCTGCTTCCCGCGCTCTATGCCAGTTCCGAAGTCAAACCGAGGGAGAGCGACGTTGCAATCGTGCCGATGAAGCCGGGGATGTACCGCCAGGTCGGACTGGCCTGGCGGCAGTCAAGCGGAACGCCAGCCAGTTTCCTGAAGCTCACTGAATTCATCCGCAGCGTGACCGAGCAGGAATTCGCAAAGAAGGTCGTTCTGTAGCCGCGGACCTGAGCCGGCACGCGCACCGCTGGTCCGGCCTGCCAGTGCCCGGCCGCAAGCCCTAGCTCCCCTGCAAGTTGAGCCGCAGCCGCCCGATCTTTCCCCGCTGCGCGCTATTGCCACAGCTGCTCTCTTGCACGACAGTCCGGCGCACAAAAAACGCGAATAGGGACAGCGGATATGGAACAACTGATTGAACAGGCCGGCGCGCTGTGGCCGCTGCTGGTGGCAGGCGTCAAGGCGCTGGTGGTTCTGATCCTCGGCTGGATCGCCACCGGCTGGATCAGCGCCGCGGTGCGCAACCGCATCAACAAGACGCCGCAGATCGACCCCACCCTCGGCAATTTCGCCGCCAGCATGATCCGCTGGGCGCTGCTGGCGGTGGTGCTGGTCGCCATCCTCAATATTTTCGGGATCGAGGCCACCAGCCTGGTTGCGATGCTGGGCGCCGCCACCCTGGCGATCGGCCTGGCGCTGCAGGGCACGCTCAGCGACCTGGCGGCGGGTTTCATGCTGGTCCTGTTCCGCCCCTATAAGATCGGCCAGTATGTCGACATCGGCGGCACCTCCGGCACGGTGAAGGACGTGAACCTGTTCGTGACCGAACTGGCGACGCCGGACAACGTGCAGATCATCGTCCCCAACGGTCAGGCCTGGGGCTCGGTCATCACCAACTTCTCGCACCACCCGACCCGCCGCGTCGACATGGTGTTCGGCATCGACTACGGCGACAATGCCGAAACCGCCAAGGCAATCATCCTGGCCCTGGCCAAAGGCGACGCCCGGGTGCTGCAGGACCCGGAGCCCTGGGTGCGGGTGACCAACCTGGGCGACAGCTCGGTCGACCTGACCGCGCGGGTCTGGTGCAAGGCGGAGGACTACTGGGAGCTGAAATTCGCCCTGACCCAGGGCGTGAAAGAGGCCTTTGACGCCCAGGGCATCTCCATCCCCTATCCGCATTCTGTGGAAATCAAGAAGGCGGGCTGAGGCGCTCCCGCCCGTCTTTGGCCCCTATCGGGGCCGCATCCCGTTGGGTCCGGCGCCCCGCCTGCGGCGGGGCGTTCACGCCTCCGGGGCCTGCCGGGCCGCTTGTGCCGCCTTGGCGGCCGCCTGCCGCGCCCGCGCTTCCCGGGCACGGTCCTGCACCCTGTCCTCCGCTTCAACCGGCGGCCAGCCGCAAAGCACGGTATACCCCTCGAGATCGGTAAAGGCCCATTGCGCGGCGATCAGCTGGTAGCTCTTCATTTCCCAGCCGGAGGCATCCGGCTCGAACCGCAGACGCCAGGTGCCGCGCACCCGCACCGGCAGGCGCAGCCGGCTGATCTGGTTCATTGCCTCGTGGCCGTTCAGGGCCGCCCGCGCCCCCTGCATCCGCAGTTTCTTCATCCGCTCGACCAGGCTCGCAGCCTCGCGCAGGCGGCGGCCGGCAAACACCACCTCGACCTCGGTGTTCGGCTGCACGATCCCCTTCACCACCAGGTCGCCGCGGTTGTTGCGGCTGAACACCGGCACCAGCTCCACCGGCACCTCGCGCACCTCGCGCTTGAACAGCCCCGCATCCTCAATCAGCGGGGTAACTTGCGCGGCAGGGCGGCGGCGGTTCTTCATAAGGCAGTCCTGAACACCGCCCTCCGCGGAGGACAGTGCCTTTTAGTGTTCGGGTGTCACCGGCAGACTAGACCGCCGCCCGTTAAAGAAGCGTTGAAGAGGGGGGGCGAAGCGGCGCGGCTTCCTGCAGGGGGAACGCGCCCCCAAAGCCGCTGAACGCGCGAAGGTTTTCAGCACACCCGGCCAGGCGCCGCGGACTCAGCGCCGGGAAATGGCCCGTTTCATGACCAGCGTGGGGTTGCCCCGGTACAGGGCCTCGCCCGCAGGCGCATAGCCCAGTTTGATCGCCACCCTATGTGACACCGTGTGGGCCGGGTCGAAGATGCAGGCGGTTTCCGCCCAGTCCGTCGCCTCTGCCGCCCATCTGTGAATGCGGCCGACCGCCTCGGTGGCGATGCCCTGCCCGTGCACCTCCGGCGCCAGCACCCAGCCCGCTTCCGGAACGCCTGCCAGCGGCGGATCCATGCTGCGCTGGTAATCGGCAAAGCCCACCTCGCCGATGAACCGGCCGCTGTCGCGCAGGGTGACCGCCCAGTAGCCGTATCCCAGCGCCTGCCAATGGCCGATGTAGCGCAGCAACCGGGTCCAGCTTTCCTCTGGCGTCGAGGGCGTGCCGGAAATGAAACGCACCACCTCCGGCTCTGCCCAAAGCGCCGCCACGGCGTCAAAATCCTGCGCCTGGTGCGGGCGCAGGATCAGCCGCTCGGTCTCAAGCGCCGGAGCTGTCATGCAGGCAGCTTGCCGGTCAGCACATAGGTGAGGATCTCGACCACCTGGCGCGGCTCCTCTGCCACCGCCAGCGCGGCGGCGTGGACCTCTTTCAGCGCATGCTGATGCTCCGGCGGGCTCAGGACGATGATCGACTTGCCCAGCGCCGCTGCATAGCCCGCATCAAAGGCCGCGTTCCACTGCTTGTACTTGTCGCCGAAGCGCACCACCACGACGTCCGCGTCCGCAATCCCCTTGCGGGTGCGGATCGCATTGACCATCGCGCCCTTGTGGTCGTGCCAGTACTTGTTCTCCTCGGCGCCCAGCACCGCCACGCCGCAATCGTCGCTGGCGTCATGGTCGGTCACCGGCGCGCTGAAGCTCACTTCCAGCCCCTTTGCGCCGTCGATGATCTGCTCCCGCCAGTCGGTGTGAATCTCGCCCGAGAGGTAAACGTTCAATGCCACTTCGTGTCCTTTCCTGCGCCAGCTTCCGGAGCCGCGGCCAAGGCGGCCATGACCTCGTCATCGCTGGTTTGCATAAAATCCCTGTAATGCGCGCCGACCGCCCAGAAGTCCCTGGGGCTCAGCAGGCAGACCAGAGTATCTACCAGCGGGCGCAGTTCGTCCACCGCTTCCGGCGGCGCGACGGGAACCGCCAGGATCACCGCCGCCGGCTTGCGCTCCTTGAGCCAGAAATGCGCCGCCATGAAGGTCGCGCCCGTGGCGATCCCGTCATCCACCACGATGACGGTGCGGCCTTCCAGCTCCACCGGATCGCGCCCTTGCAAATAGCTGGCGCGGCGGGCGGCGTTTTCCTCCCGCGCCCGGGCCACCTGTGCGGCAAAATCCTCCGGCTTCATGCCTGTGGCCTGCAAGAGCGCGCCGTTGAATATGGGATTGCTGCCCTCGGCCAGGGCGCCTGCCGCCAGCTCCGGGTTGGAGGGCATGCCGATCTTGCGGATCAGGACCAGGTCCAGGGGCGCGCGCAGTTTCTGCGCAATCGGCAGCGCCACAGGCACCCCGCCCCGCGGCAGCGCCAGCACCACGGGATCCGTCATCGGCAGTTCAGCCAGTTTTCCGGCCAGCTGAAGCCCGGCGGAAATCCGGTCCTCGAACATGTCAGCCTCCACCCCGTAAGCTAGCACGGATGGGGCAAAGGCAAAACTCAGCGCCGCCGCGCCACCAGATAGCGCCCCGGCGTGTCCGCCGGGTAGTTGCCGGTTTCGATGATCTCGAACCCGGCCGTCTGCACCGCCGCCTCCAGCTTGCGGATGTCCATGAAGTCCACAAAGCCGGGCGCCTTCCCCGCCAGCCGCATCAGCGGGATGGCCACCGTGAACAGCCAGTATTTCCAGCTGCCCCGCTTCTCGCCCAGGCAGGGCGTCTTGGAGATGAACAGCCCGCCAGGCCGCAGCCGCGCGGCAACGCCATCCAGAACCTGCTCCAGATCCGGCAGCAGATGCAGCAGGTTATGCGCCAGCACCGCGTCAAACGGGCCTTCCGGCGCCTGCCCGGCGCTGCAGCAGTGGAATTCGATGTTGGCCGTGCCCGCATTCCAGGCCCGCTCGCGGCCGACCTCCAGCATCGCCTCCGACAGATCGGTCGCTGTGATCCTGGCCACGCCCGGTGCCAGCTCGATCGCGGTGGAGCCGGTGCCGCAGCCCAGTTCCAGAACGGCATCATCCGCCTTGAGATAGGACCGTGTCCGCTCCAGCGTGTAGCGGTAAGCATCCATGTCGCGGATCGGCGATTTGGCGTACTTCGGGGCGATCTTGTTCCAAAAGCGGGCGTCGGCGGTCATGGCGGGTCTCCTTGGTTGCCGAAACCCTACCTATGCAGGAACCAAGGATAAATTGCCGAAATCCGCAAGGCTGATATACATATTTGCATGAATGCACCCGACTGGAACCATATCCGCGCCTTTCTCGCCACCGCTGAAACCGGCTCGCTGTCGGCCGCCGCGCGGCAGCTTGGCCTGACTCAGCCGACGCTGTCGCGCCAGGTCGCGGCACTGGAGACGGAACTGGGCGTGCTGCTGTTCGAACGGCTGGGCCGCTCGCTGGCGCTGACCGAAGCCGGGCATGAGCTGCGCGCCCACAGCCGCAGAATGGGCGCGGCTGCGGACGCGCTGGCCCTAGCCGCCAGCGGCCAGGCGCAATCGATCGAGGGCACGGTGCGCATCACCGCCTCGGATGTGATGTCCGCCCATGTGCTGCCGCCCCTGCTGCAGCAGCTGCGCCAGCGGGCGCCCAACCTCACCGTCGACGTGGTGGCCGCCAATGATATCCGCGACCTGATGCGGCGCGAGGCCGATATCGCCATCCGACACGTCCGCCCGGCGCAGCCCGAACTGATCGCCCGGCTGGTGCAGGAGGCGACCGGGCATTTTTATGCCGCCAGGACCTACCTGGACCGGCGCGGCCGCCCGTCTTCCCTTGCGGATTTGGGAAACCATGATTTTGTCAGCTTCGGCGACACCGAGCGGATGATCAGCTACCTGGTGCCGATGGGAATCCCCGTCACCGCGGAGAACTTCCGCATCGGTTCCAACAGCGGCCTGGTGTGCTGGGAACTGGTCCGGCAGGGGTTCGGCATCACCCCGATGTCGGATGAGGTCGCTGCCGCCGCGCCGGAAGTGGAGCGTGTGCTGCCCGGCAGCGATGCCATCACCTTCCCGGTCTGGCTCACCACCCACCGCGAGCTGCACACCAGCCGCCGCATCCGGCTGGTGTTCGATCTGCTGGCGGAGTTCTTCTCTGCCAGGTGACATGAAAAGGGCAGCGCCCCGCAGGGTGCGCTGCCCAAAAGTTTTCTGAAAACTTTTGCCAAGGCTTTAAAAAAAGCCCAGGAACCGCCGTTACCCGCGCAGGGTGCCGCCGGTGGCCTTGGCCACCTTGGCAATGATTTTCTCGCTCACCGCCTCAATGTCCTTTTCCTTCAGCGTCTTGTCGCTGGGCTGCAGCCGCACGGTGATCGCCAGCGACTTCTTGCCCTCGCCCAGGGAGCCGCCGATGAACTCGTCAAAAACGCGTACGTCCTCGATCAGCGCCTTGTCGGCACCGGCGGCGGCATTGACTAGGGTCAGCGCCTCGACATCGGCATCGACCACAAAGGCAAAGTCGCGCTCCACCGCCTGCAGATCGCTGATTGCCAGCGCCGGGCGGGTGGCGCCGGATTTACGCGGCAGCGGCACCTCATCCGGGAAAATGGTAAAGGCAACAGCCGCGCCCTTGATGCCCATCGCTTTCAGCACCTTCGGGTGCAGCTCGCCAAAGACGCCGAGGGTCTTCTTCGGGCCCAGGCAAATGCGGCCATGGCGGCCCGGGTGCCACCAGGCGGCGCCTTCGCGCAGGATCTGCACCTTGGCGGGCGCGCCGATGGCGGCCAGCACCGCCTCAACGCCCGCCTTGGCATCATAAAGGTCCACCGCGCGCGAGGCGCCATGCACGTCTTTCGGCCCGGTGCGGCCCACCAAGAGGCCCGCGATCTGATTGACCTGCTCGCCCGGTTCGCCGCCGGTGAAGGCCGGACCGGCCTCGAACAGCGCCAGATCCATGTAGCCGCGCGCCTGGTTGCGGGCCGCGGCCTGCAGCAGGCCCGCCAGCAGGTCCGGACGCATGTGCGACATCTCGGAAGAGATCGGGTTGGCCAGCATGGTGGCATCGTCACCACCGCCGAACAGCGCAGCGGAGGCCTTGTCGATGAAGCTGTAGCTGACGACCTCATTGTAGCCGAGGCTGGCGCAAGTGCGGCGCGCCATCTGCTGGCGGCGCTGCTGCGGCGTCATCACCGGTTTCGGGATACCGTCGGTCAGCCGCGGCAGCGGTTTGCCCACCAGCTTGGTCAGCGAGGCAATCCGCGCGACCTCTTCCACCAGGTCGGCCTCGCCCTGCACGTCCGGGCGCCAGCTGGGCACATGCGCCATATTGCCTTCCAGGCGGAAGCCCAGGCGGGTCAGGGTCTGGCGCTGATCGCTTTCCGGGATCTCCATCCCCACCAGCGACTGCACCCGGTCCGCGTCCAGCTTGTAAGCGCGGGAATGGTCCGGCACATCGCCCGCGATCACCACCTCCGACGGTTCGCCGCCGCAGAGGTCCAGGATCATCTGGGTCGCCCGGTGCAGGCCCTCGATGGTGTATTCCGGGTCCACCCCGCGCTCAAAGCGGTAGCGCGCGTCGGAGTTGATCTTGAGCGCCCGGCCCGCCATGGCGATCTGCACGTGATCCCAGAACGCGCTCTCCAGGAACACATCCACGGTCTCCTCGGTGCAGCCGGTCTCCTCGCCACCCATGATGCCGCCGATGCTCTCGGGACCGTTGGCGTCGGAAATCACCATCTGGCCAGCGCCGAAGGTGTATTCCTTCTCATCCAGCGCCTTCAGCGTCTCGCCGCCAGCCGCGCGGTGCACCCGCAGGTCGCCTGCGACCTTGGCCGCGTCGAACACATGCAGCGGGCGGTTCTGGTCGAAGGTGAAGAAGTTGGTGATGTCCACCAGCGCCGAAATCGGGCGCAGGCCGATCGCCTTCAGCCGGTCCTGCAGCCACTGCGGCGAGGGGCCGTTTTTCACACCCTTGATCACCCGGCCCGCAAACAGCGGGCAGCCGTCCAGCGTGTCCTCGTCGATGGTCACCTTGACCGGGCTGGCGAAATCGCCCGGGATCGCCTCGAACGCGCGGGTTTTCAGGGTGCCGAGGCCGCGCGCCGCCAGGTCGCGGGCAATGCCGTAGACGCCCAGCGCATCGGGGCGGTTCGGGGTGATCGCGATCTCGATCACCGGATCGACCTTGGCCGGATCGTTCTCCGCCAGCCAGTCCACGAACTTGTCGCCAACCGCGCCCGAGGGCAGCTCGATGATGCCGTCATGCTCTTCCGACAGCTCCAGCTCGCGCTCGGACGCCATCATGCCGAAGCTCTCAACGCCGCGGATCTTGCCGACGCCGATGGTGATGTCGAGGCCGGGGATATACATGCCCGGCTTGCAGACCACCACGGTGATGCCTTCGCGCGCGTTCGGCGCACCGCAGATGATCTGCAGCTCGCCCTCGTCGGTGTCCACCTTGCAGACCCGCAGCTTGTCGGCATCCGGGTGCTTCTCGGCGTGCTTCACATAACCGAGGGTAAAGTCCTTCAGCGCGTCCGCCGGATTGACGACCTCTTCGACCTCAAGGCCCAGATCGGTCAGGGCATCAGTGATCTCTTCCACCGAGGCGTCGGTGTCGAGGTGGTCTTTCAGCCAGGAAAGCGTGAATTTCATCGGTCGGGGACCCCTTGGCAGACATGCGTGTTTGACCCGAGGCAATGGCAAAGAATGCGCCAAGGTTCAAGGGTTCAGCGCCCCCGCGCTCAAGGATAGCTGGGAGTGAGGTTCAAAAGCTCATCCAATTGCCGCCCGATCCAGCCATGCGGGATGAAATGGCCGCCGGGATGGGTGTCCAGCACCACCTGCCCTTGCGTGCAGCCCGCCCAGACCGTGCGCTCCAACTTCAGGAAGTCGACCACCTGCCACTGCCCCAGCGCCCGTGCCGCACCGCAGCCCAGCCGCGCCCGCCACAGCGCTACCGGATAGGTCCGCTCGCCGCCGGGGCCATAGGGGAAGTCCATCACCGTATCCTTCAGCCCGTGCACATGCCTCACCTCGCGCGGCGCTTCCGGGCAGTCCTCGCTCTGCTGAAGGGTGCCCGCCACCGCCAAGAGCGCCGCCACATCATTGCCGCTGTGGCAGACATACCGCCAGGCCATGGCCGCACCATAGGAGTAGCCGGAGACATAAATGCGTTCGGGATCAACAGGGTAACGCTCGGCGACGTCCGCTAGCACCGCGTCGGAAAAGGCCACGTACTCCGTCTCTGCCGACCAGAAATCCCAGGTCTTGCGCCGTCCGTTCGGCGTCACCAGCAGCACGCCGCGGCGCTTGGCCGAGGCCCCCACCCGTTCGCTTTTCTGGGCATGGCGCCCGGTGCGGGACCAGCCGTGGAAATGCAAGAGCACCGGCAGCGGCGAGACTCCGTCCCAGCCCTCCGGCTCCATCACGTGATAGGAGCGGTCCCCCAGTTCGCAGGGTGTTGCGTCCTGGCACCCGCCGGGTTTCGACGGCCCCATGGCAGCAGCGGCTGAGGCCCACAGCAGGGCGGCGGAAAGGGAAAGAACAGCTCGGATCATTCGCCCTAGGGTAGCTGCCGTGCGGCAGCTGTCACGTCACAAGTTTGTGGGCGGCAGCGACTAAGCCGCGTCATCGCCTGACCGCGGGCTGGCGACCCAACGATAGTGTTTGGCAGTTTATGCCGGCCAAGTCCGTACAGCGTCTGGCTGGTGCGCTGGTGGCACCAAATCGCCTGCCCGTGCGGCGGTCAGGCGATGGCGCGGCGGCCTCTCGGCCTTGATTCCGCGCTAGGTCATTTCAAAAAACTGAACCGTACTTTGGCGCTGTCGTTTCCGCAAATCACAGAGCATAGCTCCCTTCCCCCGGAGCGGCGGCGGTCACGCACTGTTTTTTCACCACCGAGGGCAGCGCCCGTCCCGGCGGGGTGGGAAGCGAAGCGCCCGCCCCGTGGGGGCGGGTCGGGCGCTGCCCGGCCTGCCGGCCGGGCGGAAGTTCTGAAACTATGGAGGGTTTACCGGCTCAAACCGCCATGCAGCGCCGGCATGTCCAGGCTCTGGAAGCCGTAGTGGCGCAGCCAGCGCAGGTCGCTGTCGAAGAAGGCGCGCAGGTCGGGGATGCCGTATTTCAGCATCGCCAGGCGGTCGATGCCGATGCCGAAGGCAAAGCCCTGGTAGATCTCCGGGTCGATGCCGCCCGCGGCAATCACCTTGGGGTGCACCATGCCGGAGCCGAGGATCTCCATCCAGTCGTCGCCCTCGCCGATCTTCAGCGCACCGCCCTCCCAGGAGCAGCGGATATCGACCTCGGCCGACGGCTCGGTGAAGGGGAAATGCGAGGCGCGGAAGCGCAGCTCGACATCGTCCACCTCAAAGAAGGATTTGACGAATTCCTCCAGCACCCACTTGAGGTTCGCCATCGAGATGTCCTTGTCCAGCGCCAGGCCTTCGACCTGGTGGAACATCGGCGTGTGGGTCTGGTCATAGTCGGCACGGTAGACGCCGCCCGGGCAGATGATGCGCAACGGCGCGCCCATCTTCTCCATCGACCGGATCTGCACCGGCGAGGTATGGGTGCGCAGCACATGCGGCGGGCGGTTGTCGCCCTCGGCCCGGTGCATATAGAAGGTGTCCATCTCGGCGCGTGCCGGATGGTGGCCGGGGATGTTCAGCGCATCGAAGTTGTACCAGTCGGTGTCAATCCGCGGGCCTTCGGCGACGGAGAAGCCGAGTTCCGCAAAGATCGCGGTGATCTCTTCCTTCACCTGGCTGATCGGATGCAGGCTGCCCTGACGAGCGGGGCGCGACGGCAGGGTCACGTCCAGCCATTCGGTGCGCAGGCGCTCATCCAGCGCGGCATCTTCCAGACCGGCCTTCTTGGCCACGAGGGCCGAGTTGATCTCATCCTTCAGCGCGTTCAGCGCCGGGCCGGCCACCTGGCGCTCTTCCGGGGTCATCTTGCCCAGCTCGCGCATCTTCAGCGCCACTTCGCCTTTCTTGCCGACGGCGGCAAGGCGGATCGCCTCCAGCGCCGCCTCGTCGGCGGCCTCTGCAATCTGACCCAGGTACTTGGCTTTAAGATCGTCCATCACGGCCCCTCGAATTCTGCTTGTGCCCTGCTACCACAAGGGCCGCTGAAAGCAAGAGGGCGGGGACGGATGGCGGGCGGGTGTGTTGTTGGCTCTTGCCAACACTCACTCCAGCGCGCGTTATCTTCTGCGTGCTAACTCTCAAGCGGATGCCCATCCTCGTCATGACGGCCACCGTGGAACCTCCACCAATCGATACTTCTGATAACCTCTTCAAAGCTCCCACAGGGCTCGACCAGCTCAAAAAGCTGCTCCAGATCGCTCGAACCATATCGTTTTACGGCAAGCAAAACTGCTTCTTTGAACTCAACAAGTCCGACGGTTTCCACTGAAGCCAGCTTGGGTCCGTGATAAACAAGAGATTCGAACATCTTGGAGAAGATCGTAGGGAGCATCAAAATCTCCAAAAGCATGCAAACCTTTTCGCTAAAACGAAAAAATCCGCTATCACCACAGTACCAATAGATCTTTCCGTCTGCGGCAAACACTTGACCTCGGGAGTATTTGCCGATGACCGGGATGCGAGTCCAAGTTGTAAACCCAGTCAGCCCTTTCACTATGTTGAAGCCCGTAAATTTGTTTGTGTCTGTCTCCTCAATGAGAAAGACCGGATAAAAAAGCTGTTTGTGCAAATTCATGTTCAGTTGGACACTCCTGGAAGTTCCGCGGCAGAGACAGCGGCGCATTTTCACGTTTCAATCATTCATTGAACTGGAAGTCTCACGCAAACTGTTCGAACACCCTTCTCAACACCGCCAGGCCTCCTGCGGCAGCTTCAGCAGATGCTGCTGCAGCCATTGCCCGGCCTGCCCCAGCACCCGCTGCGACGTCCAGACCACGTCCACGCCCGCCAGCGCGTCGCTCTGCTGGAAGCCAAAGCGCAGCCGCACCAGGGCGCCGCTGTCCAGATGCGGCTGCACCGCGGGCAGCGGCAGTTCGGCCCAGCCCAGCCCCTGCTGCAGCAGCTCGATAATCATACCCGGGCTTTCCGCACACCAGACAGAGGCGCTGTAGACCTCACCGATCAGCCAGCGGGCCTCCTGCGAGCGGCTTTGCAGCACCAGCTGCCTGTGCGCCCGCAGGTCGCGGTGCGCGAGCGGGCCAAGGGCGGCCAGCGGGTGATCCCGCCCGCAAACCGGCACCGCCACCGTGTGGCCGACACCGCGGAACTGGAACCCCTCCGGGTAGCTCTCCTGCTCCGTCATCAGCCCCAGGTCGGCGCGCCCCTCCTTCAGCAGCGCCGCGGTGTCATTGGGGCCGGCCGACAGGATCTCCAGCGCCACATGCGGATAGGCTTCGGCAAAGCCGCGCAGCGCCTCCAGCAGCGGTGCCAGGTTCAGCCCCTGCTCCACCACCAGGCACAGGCTGTCCTCCACCCCTTCCGCCATCGACGCCGCCTTGGCGGCAAACTCCCGCTGGCCCAGCAGGATCCCGCGCGCGTGCGGCAGCATCTCCTGCCCCGCCCTTGTCAGCACCGGCGAGCGCCCGCTGCGGTCAAACAGCTGCAGCCCGCAGTCGATCTCCAGATTGGCAATCGCGGTTGAGACCGCCGACTGCGCCTTGCCCATCCGCCGCGCCGCGGCCGAGAAGGAGCCCAGTTCGGCGGCCAGCACAAAGGCCTGCAGGGTTTCCGGAGACATCATGGCCAACCTATCAGATTTTCAGATACATACTAACTGGAAGTATCATGAAACGGGGATAGAACAAAGGCAACGCCCTGACTTCAAAAGGAGGCACAGAATGGCAGGCAAAGTTGCAATGCGCACCGCAAGGGACCGGCTGCGCTATACCATCAGCTTCGAAATCCTGCTGATGGCGGCACTGGTGCCGGTTGGCGCGGCCTTCTTCGACAAGCCGCTCAGCGATATCGGCCTCTTGGGCGCCTTCCTGTCGGTGAAGGCAATGCTGCTGAACCTCCTCTACAACTGGCTCTTCGATCAGGCCGACGCCAGGGCGGGACGGATTTCCAGCGACCGCTCGCCGCTGGGCCGGGTGCTGCACGCCATCGGGTTCGAGGCGACGCTGCTGATCACCTCGCTGCCGGTCTACATCTGGTGGCTGAACCTCGGCCTCTGGCAGGCGCTGGCGACCGACCTGACGGTGACTTCCTTCGTGGTGGTCTACACCTACGGCTTCACCCTCGCCTACGACCGCCTGTTCCCGCTCGCCCCGGCGGAGGCTGGCCGCTCCTGACCCGCCGCCCGGCGAGGGCGCCGGTTTTATGCTATACTTGCGGTGCGCGGCACAGCGCATCTCACTCAGCAGAACGACCGGAGGACAGCCATGGCACATGTGGATTGGTATATCGAAGGCCCCAGCTTCGGAAACTGCAACTGCAACTATGGCTGCCCCTGCCAGTTCGAGGACCTGCCCACCCACGGGTTTTGCACCGGGTTCGAGGTGATCCACATCGACAGGGGCCATTTCGGCGGCACCGACCTGACGGGCGCCCGCGCCGCGCTGCTCTATGCCTGGCCCGGCCCGGTCTTCGAGGGCAAGGGCGCCCTGCAGGCGATCATCGACGACCGCGCCAGCGACGCCCAGCGGGCGGCGCTGGAAACCGTGCTCATGGGCGGCGAAACGGACGAGGAAGCCACCCACTGGTGGGTCTACCGCGCCATGTGCGACACCGTGCATGAAACGCTGATCAAGCGGATCGACTACGAGGCCGACATCGAAAACCGCACCGCCAGGCTGGACATCGAAGGGCTGGTCACGTCCACCGGCCGCCCGATCCGGCCCCCGCATGGCGACGGCGAGCACCGGGTGCAGATCGGCATCCCCGGCGGTATCGAGTTCACCCTGGCCGAAATCGGCAGCGCCTCCACCAAATCCAATGCTGCGATCAAGCTGGACCTGGACGACAGCTATGGCCAGTGGGCCATCATTCGCCACGGCCCCCATGGGGTGGCCGCCTGAGGCCGACGGGCGTCAAATCCGCACAAACCGCTTGCCCGCACCCCGCTGGCCCGGCCAAGCTTGCCACGTTCCCCTAACCAGCTCAGGCAAGCCATGAGAAACTATTCAGGCAGCTGTCATTGCGGCGCTGTCCGCTTTTCCTTCCTTGCGCCGAAAGTCACCAGTGCAATGCAATGCGACTGCTCGATCTGCATCCGCAAGACCGCCTTCCTGAGCCCCTTCAAGGTGCCGAAGGACGATATGAAGATCACCGCAGCCGGTGACGCGCTGAAGACCTACCGTTTCGGCACACTGGCTGCGCAGCATCACTTCTGCGGCACCTGCGGCATCCATACCTTTGTGGAGCCGCGACTGTCGCCCGGCACTTTCCGCGTCAACCTTGGATGTATCGACGGCGTGGATACCTTGCACCTTCCATTGGAGATTTTCGATGGCAAGAGCTTGTAACACCAGCCGGACCCCGTTCAAATCACCCGCCGCATCATCTCCTGCAAGGACTGGCGGCTGGCATAGCCCAGCCGCTGGGCCACCTGCTCCATCCGCTCGCCGCGCGCCTCGGCCCGCAGCGCGATCTGGCAGCGCAGCCGGCCGCGCCAGGCGCCTAAGCTCAGCCCCGTCTGCTGCTGGAACCGGCGGGTGAAGCTGCGGCGGCTCATCCCCGCCAATGCCGCCCAATGGTCGATCGTTTGCACGCTGCCGGGGCTGTCCATCAGCGCATCGCAGACCCGCCGCAGCCGCGCATCCGCCGGATACGGCAGCGCCAGCGGCGATTTTTCCGCCGCACCCAGCTCGATCAGGATCAGCCGGCTCAGATGATGCGCCCGGGTCGGCAGCGGCCAGGGGTTGTTCATCCCGCACAGCGCCGCGATCAGCCCCGCCAGCAGCGGAGAGACCGTCACCGCCCGGCACTCCGCCATCATCTCCGCCCCTGTCTCTGCCGGGTCGATATAGAGGGACTGCAGCTGCACCTCCCCCGCCATGCGGATCTCATGCGGCATCCCCGCCGGAACGATCAGCCCCGACCCCGCCGGCACCGCCCAGCTGGTGCCGCCGGCCTCTGCCATCATCAGCCCGGCCACCGCATAGACCAGCTGATGCCGCGGGTGGGTGTGCCAGGCGGAGACATAGCCGTCCGGGTAGCGGCGGGCATAAGACGCCACCCCATGCGGCAGCTCCTGCACCGCATCGGCAGAGGTCTGGCTCCGCGGGATGATTTCCGGAATTTGGCCCATTTGCGCCAAAATTGGCCCCATCGCCCCAAAAGGGCAAGATAAAACGCAACCAAAAGGAGACAGGCCGATGCAGACACTCACCACCACCGATGAGCTTGAAGAGATCTACGGCGCCCCGGTGCCGCAGTCGCTGACAAAGGTCACCAGCCGTCTGACGCCGCTCTACCGCGACTGGATCGGGGCGTCGCGGTTCCTGGTCCTGTCCACCATCGGGGCCGAAGGCACCGACGCCAGCCCGCGGGGCGACGACGGCCCGGTGGTGCATATGGCGGACGACCGGACCCTCTGGCTGCCCGACTGGCGCGGCAACAACCGCATCGACTCCTTGCGCAACATCGTCCGCGACCCGCGCGTCAGCCTGATGTTCATGGTACCGGGCTGCAACAACGTGGTGCGGGTCAACGGCACCGCCGTGCTGACCGCGGACGAGGGCCTGCGCAGCCATTTCGCCCGCAAATCCCTGCTGCCAGCCACCGTCGCGGTGATCACCATCCAGGAGCTCTATTTCCAATGCGCCAAGGCGCTGATGCGCTCGCGCCTGTGGGACCCGGACGCAGACCGCCCCGCCGTCCCCACAGCAGGCCAGTTCCTGAAGGAGCAGGAGGCGGCGTTCGAGGCCGAGGCCTATGACTCCGGCTATGCGGAATACGCCAAGTCCAGGATGTGGTAGGCGCCGCAGCCGGCGGCGGGCCGCGGCGCGCAGCTGATGCACGCAGAGGATGCGTTTTCCCGCCAGCCCAACACCTTGAGGCTTGCCAGACACTTTGCGGCATGTGCAGAATGGTCCGCCGACGCTGCTCATGGACCGCGCCTATGCCTACCCACATGGACCGCACCAGCCTGACCTGGAAGGTCACGCCCGATCTGCTGGGCGTGGTCGACGCCTCCGGCGTCTTCATGGACACCAACCCGGCCTGGTTCCGCACCCTCGGCCTGCTGCCGGAAGAAATCGAGAGCCGCCAGTTCTTCGACTTTCTGCACCCGGATGACATGTCCCGGACTGAGGCCGCCTTTGAACGGGTCAAGCACGGCGAGCCGGTCCTGCAGTTCGAGAACCGCTACCGCCACAAGGACGGTACCTACCGCTGGCTGTCCTGGAACGCGGTGCCGGAGGGCGACCGCTTCTATTGCAACGCCCGGGATGTGACCAAAGCCAAGGAGCAGGAGCTGCACTTGGCCACCCGCGAGCAGGAGGCCCGCTTCCGCGAGCAGTTCATCGCGGTGCTGGGCCACGACCTGCGCAATCCGCTGTCGGCGCCGCGCTGCGGTTGCTGGAGAACGAGCCGCAATCGGCCAAGGCGCTGGAGATTCTGGCCCTGGGCCGCCAGTCCGTCACCCGCATGTCAGCGCTGATCAACGACATCCTCGATTTCGCCCGCTCGCGCCTGGGCGACGGCATCGAGGTTGAGCGTTCGGCCAGCGCAGAGCTGCGGCCGGTGCTGGCGCAAGCGGTCGAGGAGATCCGGCTGGCGAACCAGGCCGCCCCGATCACCGAGAACTACAGTTTCGCCGACCCGCTGAACTGCGACACCGACCGCATCGCGCAGCTGGTTTCCAACCTCCTGTCCAACGCCGTTACCCACGGCGCGCCAGGAAAACCGGTGACCGTGACCGCCCGCGATGACGGAAGCGATTTCCTGCTGTCGGTCGCCAACCAGGGGGATCCGATCCCGGGAGGCACAATGGCCCTGCTGTTCGAGCCTTTCACCCGCTCCGGCACCCGCGAGTCGCAAAACGGGCTTGGCCTCGGCCTCTACATCGCCCAGCAGATCGCCAAGGCGCACGGCGGCCTGCTCACGGCGGAGTCGGATGAGGTGCAGACGGTCTTCACCCTGCGGATGCCGCGCCAGGGCTGACCAGCGCAGGCGCGCCGGCGTTGCCGCGCAGACGAACTGGCCTGCCCTGCCGCGGCTGCCGAACCTTACCCCGAGACCTGGCGCTCGTAGTCTTCTGCGTCGAACCACCCCTGGGAGGACGTGATCTTCATGCCGTCGTCCAGCTCCCATTCCTCCCAGCCGCTCACGCTAAGCGGGTTGCCGGTCCCGGCGTGGTGGCCTGTGAATGTCCACATGTACAAAACATGGGCGCCAGCCCCGCGGATGCCATCGCAGCTGAGATGCAAGTCCGGCACATCCGCGTGAAATCCTGCGGCCATCTCGGTGAGGCCGCTGTGACCGCTCGACGGCTCCCCGCGGTTGATCACAATACTGCTGCCCGGATCATGGAAAGCCGCGACCTGCTCCGGCACTTTTGAGTTCCAAGCCTCCGTATATCGTTGCGCAAGATCATCCAGCTGACTTTGAGAGTATGGCATTTTCAACCTCCTGCCGTGCTGAACAGGCTAACTAGCGCAGGCATAAAAGGCGGCAAGCGGCCAGCTCCCGGGCCTCCAGGCCGGAAGGCCGGGTGCCGCCTGACACCGGTCCAGCGCGCCCGGGCCCCGTCTGATCCCCCAAACGCAAAAAGGCCGCCCCGATGGGCGGCCTTTTCTGAATTCCAAAGCTCCGGAGCCTTAGGCTGCCAGCGCGTCCTGTGCCTGGCGCACGATCGCACCGAAGGCTTCGGGCTCGTGCACGGCCAGATCGGCCAGAACCTTGCGGTCCACTTCGATGCCGGCCAGGGTCAGGCCGTTGATGAAGCGGGAGTAGGTCAGCGCTTCGTCGTGCGAACGCACAGCAGCGTTGATCCGCTGGATCCACAGCGCGCGGAAGTTGCGCTTGCGGTTCTTACGGTCGCGGGTTGCGTACTGGTTCGCCTTGTCGACGGCCTGACGGGCAACCTTGAAGGTGTTCTTGCGGCGGCCGTAGTAACCTTTGGCTGCCTTGATGACCTTCTTGTGACGGGCGTGAGTTGTGGTACCACCTTTAACGCGGGACATATCTCAGATCTCCTCTTAGCGGTCGTAGGGCATGAAGCCCTTGACGATCTTTGCGTCGGGTGCCGACAGGGTGGTGGTGCCGCGGGCATCGCGGATGAATTTCTTGGTGCGTTTGATCATGCCGTGGCGCTTGCCGGCCTGACCAGCCATGACCTTGCCGGTCGCGGTCACCTTGAAGCGCTTCTTGGCGCTCGACTTCGTCTTCATCTTGGGCATTTCCGTCTCCTTCAATGCAGGTTCGCTAGACGCGCGACTCGGCATGCCTAAGAAAGGCCGGCCGCGCGGAACAGAGCTGCCCTTTACGCAATGCTTGCACCGGGAGCAAGCGGATTCTCTAAAGAAACCGGCCGACAACCCGGAAAAACACGTCCGGGATCTCCTCGACGCTGTAGCCGCCGGGATTCGTCATCACCGCATAGGTAACCAGCCCGATGGCAATCAGGATGGTCAAAACCGACGCCCGCGGCGGGCGGCGTTCGCTGAGCGCGGACATCACCGACGGCACCGTGAAACCCGCAATGATCAGCCCCAGGATCAGCGCCAGATCCGTATCCATGAACCACGTCCCCCGTCAACACAGCAACACGGGAAATGGTAGGCGCAGGCAGCGGCATTTCAATCGCCGCCCCCTGCTCCGGCTGGCCGCTTACTCCGGATCGGTGCTGTAGATCAGCCGCTCGTCGCAGGGCGCGATGCGCAGGATGTTGGTGGTGCCCGGCACGTTGAAGGGCACCCCCGCGGTGACCACGATCTGGTCGCCCTCACTGGCATAGCCACCCGACCGCGCCGCCCGCGCGGCGCTGACAACCGCGCCCTTGAAGCGGTCCAGCTCCGGCGTCATCACGCATTTGCAGCCCCAGCTGAGGCACAGCCGCCGCGCCGTAGTACTGACCGGGGTCATCGCGATGATCGGCACGCCAGGGCGTTCCCGCGCGGTCAGCAGCGCAGTGGTGCCGGACTGGGTGAAACAGCAGATCGCCTTGATCTCAGTCTTCTCTGCAATTTCCCGCGCCGCGGCAACGATGCCGTCCGCCACCGTGGTGCCCTTGGCCGAGCGCGACGACGCGATGATCTGGGTATAAGTCGGGTCAGCCTCAACCTCGACCGCCACCTTGTCCATGGTCTGCACCGCTTGCACCGGATACTGGCCGGCCGCGCTTTCGGCGCTCAGCATTACCGCATCGGCGCCCTCATAGATGGCGGTGGCAACGTCGGAGACCTCGGCCCGGGTCGGCATCGGGCTTTCGATCATGCTTTCCAGCATCTGGGTCGCCACGATCACCGGCTTGGCCGCGGCCCGGCACTTGCGCACCAGCCGTTTCTGAATCGGCGGCACCGCCGCCACCGGCAGTTCGACGCCAAGGTCGCCGCGCGCCACCATGATGCCGTCGGAGGCATCCAGGATGGCCTCGAAATCCTCCACCGCCTGCGGCTTCTCAATCTTCGATAGCACCGCCGCGCGGCCATCGGCCAGCGCGCGCGCCTCATAGACATCCTTGGCCCGCTGCACAAAGGACAGCGCCAGCCAGTCCACCCCCAGGGAGCAGACAAATTCCAGGTCCGCACGGTCCTTCTCGGACAAGGCCGCCAGCGGCAGCACCACGTCGGGCACATTCACCCCCTTGCGGTTGGAAATCGTGCCGCCGGTCTCCACCGTGCAGTCGGCAAAGTCCGGGCCGCAGTCATCCACCACCAGGCGGATCTTGCCGTCATTGACCAAGAGATGCGCGCCCGGCTCCAGCGCCTGGAAGATCTCCGGATGCGGCAGGCACACGCGCGACACGTCGCCCTCCGCCTCATCCAGGTCGAGGCGGAATTTCGCCCCCTCCTCCAGCTCCTCGGCGCCGTTGGCAAACACACCCACCCGCAGCTTCGGGCCCTGCAGGTCGGCCAGAATCGCAATCGGGCTGTCCAGATCCTGCTCCACCTGGCGGATGATCTTGTGCTTCTCGGCGATCTCCGGGTGGCTGCCGTGCGACATGTTCAGGCGGAACACATCGGCGCCCGCCTCATGCAGCGCGCGGATGGTCTCGTAGGTCTCCGAGGCCGGCCCCAAAGTGGCGACAATCTTCACATTGCGCGATCGTTTCATTGGGTTCCTCTCCTCCGGACCTGACTTATGTTACCGCAAACAGCTCGGGGTGCTTATCCCCCAATTCCCATTTCCGCGCAACTCCCGTAAAGAGATTGCGGCAAAACATATCAGGCTCATGACATATACTCCCTTTTTTGTTCACGGCGCAGACCGCCCCGCCCGCTGGCTGATCACCTGCGACCACGCAACCAACCATGTGCCGGAATTTGCCGGCGGCGGCGACCTCGGCCTCCCGCGCGAGGACATGGAGCGCCACATCGCCTATGACGTCGGCGCCTATGAGGTGTCCAAGCTCCTGGGCGAGATGCTGGACGCGCCGGTGGTGGCGTCGAATTTCTCCCGCCTGGTGATCGACCCCAACCGCGGCGAGGATGACCCCACCCTGCTGATGAAGCTTTATGACGGCACCATCATCCCGGCCAACCGCCACGCGGGCGAAGCCGAGCTGAAGGAGCGGCTGGAAGGCTGCTACCGCCCCTACCACCGGGCGCTGGCGCGGCTGGCGGAACGGCCCCGCACGGTGATCGTCTCGGTGCACAGCTTCACCCGCCAGCTGCGCGGACGGCCGCCGCGGCCCTGGGAGATCGGCATCCTGTTCCCCGAGGGCGAGCGGTTCTCGCCCTTCGTCGTGGACGAGCTGAACCGCGAGGACGGCCTGTGCGTCGGCGTCAATGAGCCTTACACCGGCTATCTGCCCGGCGACGCGATCGAAACCCACGCCACCAAGCCCGGCCGCCCCAACACGCTGATCGAGCTCAGGAATGACCTGATTGCCGAGCACAAGGGCCAGCATGAATGGGCCGAGCGCCTCGCCCGCATCCTGCCCCAGGCGCTGGAAACCTCCGGCCTCTGACCTCGAATCTGTACCGGAATCCGGCGCGAATTCCGTCCCGGGAAACGCGTGTTTTCCGGGCCGTTCCCCGCGCCGGGAAACGGCTCCGCGTTGCAGAACCAGCGCTGCACCCCCATATCTGTAACGGAAACGCGGGATTTTCCGGGAAAGGAGCAGTCATGACCCAGGAAACCCTCTCTGCCTTTTTCGGCTGGCTGACCCTGCTGCACATCGGCCTGTTCACCCTCTCCGCCGTCCTTCTGATGCTGATGCGGGACTGGGTGGCCGGCCTGCACGCCCGCATGTTCGGGCTGGCACCCGCGGATGTCAGCCTCACCGTCTACCGCTGGCTCGGCACCTACAAGATCGTGATTTTCGCCACCGCGCTGGGGCCGTGGCTGGCGCTGCAGCTGATCTGACCCTGCCGCACCCCGCCATTGCCCGCCCCCGCCGCGGCTGCTAGGCCTGTGCCAAACACCCCGCACTCACTCAGGACCTCCGCCATGGACAAGCAAACCGAGACCGAAATCCAGGCCGCCGCCTTCCGCCGCCTGCAAAAGCACCTGATGGAAGACCGCACTGATGTGCAGAACATCGACCTGATGAACATGGCCGGCTTCTGCCGCAACTGCCTGGCCCGCTGGTACCAGGAAGCCGCCAACGAGCGCGGCATCGACATGGACAAGACCGAAGCCCGCGAAATCTACTACGGCATGACCATGGAAGAGTGGAAAGCCAACTACCAGACCGAGGCCAGCGCCGAGAAACAGGCGGCCTTCGAGGTCGCGTTTAAGGAAAACGTGACCGACAAGCAGTAGGCCTTGCCCGGCGCCTGCGGGCGGATGGGCTCTGAGGCCACTAAACGCTCCCGCGCCCGCACGAAACCCCGGCCCAGGGCCGGACTTCCGGACGGCCTTCGGCCCGGCGCCGCGCACAGCGCGGCCCCGGGCCCAACTGCGGGGGCTGCATTTTCAATGCAGGTCCGGCAGGCGGGAGCGCTCCGGTTGTGAAATGACCGGGCCGGGCGGTCAGGCCACCACGCCGCGGGACTTGAGCGCTGCGAAAGCCTCCGGCGTGATGCCGATCCCCGCCAGCACTTCGGCACTGTCGGCGCCATGCGCGCGCGGGCCGTGATCCAGCTCCGGGCTGCCGTGGCCGTAGGCGAATCCCGCAACCGCCAGTCTTTGCCCCTCGGCCTCCTGCACTGCGCCGCGCGCCTGGTAATGCGGTTCGGCCAGGCTTTCCTCCAGATGCCGCACCCGGGCCGCGGGCACGTGGTGGGCGTTCAGCAGCTCCTCCCATTCCGCCGCAGTGCGGGTCAGCATCACATCTACCAGAACTTCGGTGTCCCAAATCCGGCGGGCGGCGATCTCTGCCCTAGGGGTATTGGCAATCGCCTCCGCCTCCGCCGGGCGGCCGACAGTGCGCATCAGCGCCGCCATCTGCTTGCTGGTATAGGCCCCGATCATCAGGGTGCCCGCCGCGGTCTGATAGGCGGCATAGCCCGCCAGCGACGGATCCCGGTTGCCATGCGGGCGCGGCCCCTTGCCGGTGTGCAGCGCCTGGCAGGTGCCGGAGTTCTGCAGCATCAGCGCCGCATCCGCCATCGCCACGTCGATATAGCGCCCCTGCCCGGTCACCGCCCGGCCGTAAAGCGCCGCCGAGATGGCCAGAGCCGCCTGCGCGCCGGTGCCGTAATCCACCATTGCGGGCCCCACCCGCAACGGGTCCTGCCCAGCCTCGCCATTGGCGGCCATGATGCCGCTGAAGGCCTGGATCACCGTGTCGTAAGCGGGGTGCTCCGCTTTCGGCCCCTGCTGCCCGAAACCGCTGATGGCGCAGTAGATCAGGTCCGGTTTCAGCTCTGCCAGCCGCTCATAGGTGAGGCCCAGCCGCTGCACCGCTGGCAGCGTGTAATTCAACACCACCACATCGGCCGTCTCCACCAGCCGGGCAAAGATCTCCTGGCCTTCGGAACCGGCCAGATCCAGCGCCAGGCATTTCTTGCCCGCCGCCTGGGCCTGGAACGCCAGCCCCATGCCCCGGGCATTCAGTTCCGGATCGGCACCCTCACCCCGGGTCATGTCGGGCTGGGCCGCCGGCTCGATCTTGATCACCTCGGCCCCCAGCACCGCCAGCTGATAGGCCGCAAAGGGCCCGGCATACACATGGGTCAGGTCGAGAACCCGCACTCCTTCAAATGGCCGCATGGATTGTCCTCCCGGTTTCCGCAAGGCTAGGCGCGGCGGCCGCCAGTTACCGGCCCGTTTCCGCCATCGGCTGCGTCGTTTTCCTGCCGGATGCAGAGCCTGCAGGAGGGGCGCTGCCCCTCTTGGTCTGGCGGCCAATTCACCCCGTAGTATTTGCCCAAAGGTGAAAGGAGCCGGACTGGCTGCCGCCTCAGCCTCTCAGCCGCAACGCCGCGCGCGCCGGATCAACCGGCGCCCCCTCCGCATCCACCAGTGCGACCCGCAGCGGTGCGCCGGTTTCCCGGTCCGCCACCTCGACAGGCGCCGCGCCGCCGGTGACATGCGCCTCCCCCCATTGGGTCAGCGCCAGAAAGGTCAGCGCCAGCCCGCGCCCGGCCTCCGTCAGCACATAGGCCTGGCGCACGCGGTCGCCGGCCTCCTGATAGGGCCGCTTTTCCAGGATCCCGCGCGCCACCAGACTGTTCAGCCGGTCCGTCAGGGTGGAGCGCGGCGCCTTCAGGTCCTCGCGCATATCGTCATAGCGGCAGACGCCGTAGAACGCCTCCCGCAGGATCAAGAGCGTCCAGCGGTCACCCAGGATCTCCGCGGCCAGCGCCATCGGGCACTGCTCCTTGGGCACCAGGGCGCGGCGGCGGATGGCGGGCAGGGTTTCACGGGAATCAGAGGCTGGGTTTGACATGCGGACCCAGATAGGGGATTTCTATCTGAGTTCAAAATCAAGACTCAGATTCGCAGACAGGAAGGACACCCGATGACCAAGCGCCCGCTGGACCAGGATGACACGCTGGAGGATTTCGAGCCGCGGCGGATCAGCCTCAACGATGCTGAGAAAACCGTGCATGTGTCAGGCAGCGGACCGGCGGTGATCGTGATGGCGGAAATGCCGGGGATCAGCCCGCATGTCGCCCGCTTTGCCCGCTGGGTGCGTGATGCGGGGTTCACCGTCTACATGCCGTCGCTGTTCGGCCGCGACGGTGCCTTGGCCACGGCGGAGGACGGCGCAGAGGTGTTCCGCCGCGCCTGCGTCAGCGCCGAGTTCCGCGCCTTTGCGGGCAATGGCTCCAGCCCTGTCACCCAATGGCTGCGGGCGCTGGCGCGGCTGGCGCACCAGGACTGCGGCGGCCCCGGCACCGGCGCCATCGGCATGTGTTTCACCGGCAATTTCGCCCTGTCGATGATGCTGGAGCCCTCCATGCTGGCGCCGGTGCTGGCGCAGCCCTCGCTGCCGCTGGACAACCCCGCTGGCGTCGAAAGCCCGCCGGAGGAGCTGGCCGCCGTGCGCGACCGGCTGGAGCGCGAGGACCTCACCGTGCTGGCCTACCGGTTCCAGGGCGACGCCTTCTGCCAGGCCCAGCGTTTTGCCGCCTATGCCGAGGCTTTGGGAGACCACTTCGACGCCCGCACCCTGCCAGACAGCGCCGCCGCCGCAGACGTGCCGCCGTTCTTTGCCAAACACGTCCCCACCCCGCACAGCGTGGTGACCGCGCATCTGGTGGATGAGGCGGGCAGCCCGACGCTGACCGCGCGGGATGAGATCCTCAGCTTCTTCAAGGAGCGGCTGACGGAGCGCGGCTGATCACACGGGCGGCGGGGCAGCCCTGCCCCGCCCCTCAGCGCTCCACCCCCTCGAACCAGTCCAGCGCCATGGCGCTCCAGTCCTTGGGCAGGCCGTGGCCGCCCTTGTGCAGGATCAGCTCCAGCCCGCCGGCATCGCAGTCCCAGCGCTTGCGCCAGATGCCGTCTTCGGTCTCATGCCCTGCGGCATTTCTGCGGCAGCTGTTTTCGCGGCGCCACAGCTGCAGCCCTTCCCAGATATCGGCCTGTATGATCTCAGCAACCGAACCTTGGATCACCCGGCCTTCCAGCGGCACGACCTTGTCGGTGAAACCATGGATGTGCAGCAGCCGCACCGGCCCCTTGCAGTCCTGCGCCATCGGCAGCCAGAAACCGCCGGCAACCGCCGCATAGGCAGCCGCAAACTCCGGCGCCTGGCACGCTGCATCCCACACCATCGAGCCGCCGCGGGAGAAGCCGCTCAGCAGCAGCCGGTCCGCCTCCACCCCGGCGCGGGCGGCGGCATCCGCCAGCACATCGCGCAGAAACGCCAGGTCGTTGCGCGGATAGGTGTTCCAGCCGTCGCGCACCGACCAGTCCGCGGGCTTGCCCTCTTTCCAGGGCAGCCCGTTTGGGACAATCACCGCATAGCCGCGCCGGGTGAAACCCGCCACCAGTCCGGTGTTGGCAATCACCTTGGCGCCGCTGCTGCCATAGCCATGCAGGAACATCACCGCCGGCCCGCCCTGCCAGGCCTCCGGCAGGGCCATATGGTATTCGCCGCCGTCAATCCGGCACGGCGCCTCCCCGCCGCACGCCGAGGCCCCCTCCGCCGCCGCTGCCGGCGCGGCCAGCAGCCCCGCTGCCAGCAGCATCCATATCCGGTTCAGCATCTGCGCTCCTCTCCCGTCCGGTTCACGGCCAAGCCTATCACACTCAACAGGCGCTGCTGCGGCCATGAAAAAGGCCGCCCGTTCTGGGCGGCCGTTGCAAATTTCTTCTCTTAAATCCCCGGACCGCCGGTCCGCAGCAGGGCGCGCACCCCCGGACGGTGCGCCTAACCGCGGAAGCGGCCCAGAAGCCGGGAGGCCAGTGCGCCGGAGGCCGGACGTTCCCGCGCCAGGAGCTTGCCAGCCAGCCACCCCCGGCTGGCATGCGCCTCGGCATAATCGGGATGCTCCACCACTTCCGCGGTCAGCACCTGGCGGACAGCGGCCAGAATTTCCGCGTCGCTCGGCTCTGCGGCCTGGCTGTTCACGGTTTCCCCGATCTCTGGCTGGTAACACTGCTGCATCTGGAACCTCCACGGTCTGCGGCTCTGGCTGGCGGCCCCCCTGGCCGGCTCCCATCACCTGAAATCAGAGTACCGCATTCCGCCGCCAACGGGCGCATTTTGTGTAAAATTAGTTAAAATCCTGAGCCGTAAGACGGGTTTCAGGGAACAGTCGCCCAACCCGACACCCATTGTTGCCAGGGGCTGGAAAATACGCTGTTTCATCCGCTTTGAAACCAGGCTTTTGCGCTCTGCCGCACAGCCCGGAACAGTGGAATTGATTCTCTTTTGAACAAAAAACCGCCCCGAAGGGCGGCCTTTCGATCCGGTCCGGCAATCAGCCTCAGACCGCTTTATTGCGGCTTTCTTCCAGGTAGATCTCGCGCAGGCGCTTGGCGATGGGGCCCGGGGTGCCATCGCCCAGGGTGACGCCGTCGATCTCCACCACCGGCATCACAAAGGCGCTGGCAGAGGTGGTGAAGGCCTCGTCCGCGTCTTTGGCTTCCTCGATGGTGAACAGGCGCTCCTCGATCTCCATCTGCGCTTCCGCCGCCAGCCGCAGCACCGCGGCGCGGGTGATGCCGTGCAGGATGTCGTTGCTGAGCGGACGGGTCACGATCTTGCCGTTCTTCACGTAATAGGCGTTGTTGGAGGTGCCTTCGGTCACAAAGCCGTCCTCGATCAGCCAGGCATCATCGGCGCCGGCCTTCTTGGCCATCATCTTGCCCATCGACGGGTACAGCAGCTGCACCGTCTTGATGTCGCGGCGGCCCCAGCGGATGTCCTCGATCGAGATGATCTTGGCACCTTTCGCGGCAGCGGGGCTGTCGGCCAGGCCGGGCTTGTTCTGGGTGAACAGCACGAGGCTCGGCGGGGTGTCGGCGGAGGGGAACACGAAGTCCCTGTCGCCGTCGGAGCCGCGGGAGACTTGCAGATAGACCAGGCCTTCCTCGATGCCGTTCAGCTCCACCAGCTTGCGGTGGATTTCCAAGAGCTCCTCCTTGGAGCAGGGCGACGCCATATCCAGCTCTTTCAGCGAGCGGTCCAGGCGCACCGCGTGGCCTTCGAAGTCGATCAGTTTGCCGTCGAGGACAGAAGTCACCTCATAAACCGCATCGGCAAACAGGAAGCCGCGGTCAAAGATCGAAACCTTGGCCTCGTTTTCCGGCAGGTATTCGCCATTCACATAAACGGTACGGGTCATAGTCGTCTCCTCAGCCCCAGAGTGCAGCCACAGGCGGGTGCACGCCGTCGGCATCAAATGTCAAAGGTTCGTCGCGGTCTTCGGCCAGAAGCAGCGGCCCGTCAAGATCCGTAACCGCCGCACCCTGCGCCACAAGCGTCGCGGGCGCCATCGCCAGCGACGATCCGACCATGCAGCCGACCATCACCTGGTAGCCCTCGGCCAGCGCCTGCTCGCGCAGCTTCAGCGCCTCGGTCAACCCGCCGGTCTTGTCCAGCTTGATGTTGACCACATCGTATTTGCCCTTGAGCTTGGGCAGGCTTTCGCGGTCATGGCAGCTCTCGTCGGCGCAGACCGGCACCGGGCGCTCCATACCTATCAGGGCTTCGTCCTCACCTGCGGGCAGAGGCTGTTCCACCAGCTCCACGCCTAGGCGCACCAGATGCGGCGCCAGCTCGGCATAGACCTCTGCCGACCAGCCCTCATTGGCGTCGATGATGATCTTGGCATCGGGCGCGCCGGCGCGCACCGCTTCCAGGCGCGGCATGTCGTCGGGGGTGCCCAGCTTGATTTTCAAGAGCGGCCGGTGGGCGTTCTCCGCCGCCTGCGCCTGCATCTTCTCGGGCGTATCCAGCGACAGCGTGTAGGCGGTGATCTCAGCCTTGGGCTCCGGCAGGCCTGCCAGCTCCCAGACCCGCTTGCCGGCCTGTTTCGCCTCCAGATCCCACAGCGCGCAGTCAACCGCATTGCGGGCAGCGCCGGCGGGCAGCAGCGATTGCAGCTCTTCGCGGGTGAAATCGGCGGGCAGCCCTTCGATCTCGGCCGTCACGCTGTCCAGCGTCTCGTTGTAACGGGCATAGGGCACGCATTCGCCCCAGCCGGTGACGCCGTCCTTTTCGACCCGCACGGTCAGCACCTTGGCCTCGGTGCGCGAGCCGCGCGAGATGGTGAAGACCTGCGCCAGTTTGAAGACGTCCGGGGTGACGGTGATGTTCATGAAACTGCCCTTTCCTGCGGCCCTCCGCAGTCGGCGGGCCCTGGCGCGATGCCCGGCCAACGGGGCACCTGCCTTTTCATCTTTCCAAAAAATACTCCCGCCGGAGGCACCGGCCCTGTCGGCACGCGCCTCCGGCGGGGCTGTTAGATCAGACTGCGGCCAGCGCGTCCACCAGGCGGCCGGCGCCGTGGCGGTACGGGTCGACGGCGGGCAGGCCCATGCGCTCTTCCACCTCGGCCAGGTATTTCACCGCCTCGTCCTCGGTCAGGTGCTGGGTGTTCACCGAGATGCCGACGATCTGGCAGGCCGGGTTGGCCCGCCGGGCCAGCGGCAGCGACACCTCGCGCAGCTCTTCCAGGGCCGGCACGTCGTAATCCGGCAGACCGCGCATATGGGTGCGGGTCGGCTCGTGGCACAGGATCAGCGCGTCCGGCTGGCCGCCGTGCACCAGCGCCATGGTGACGCCCGAGTAGGACACGTGGAACAGCGAGCCCTGGCCCTCGATCAGGTCCCAGTGGTCGTCGTCATTGTCCGGGGTCAGATACTCGATGGAGCCCGCCATGAAGTCCGCCACAACCGCGTCCAGCGGCACGCCGTGGCCGGTGATCAGGATGCCGGTCTGGCCGGTGGCGCGGAAGGTCGACTTGATGCCGCGCTTCTGCATCTCGGCGTCCATCGCCATGGCGGTGTACATCTTGCCGACCGAGCAGTCGGTGCCGACGGCCAGGCAGCGCTTGCCGCTGCGCTTGACGCCATTGGCAATCGGGTAGCCGACGGTGGGGACGCGCACGTCGTGCAGGGTGCCGCCGTGGGTCTGGGCCGCGGCCACCAGGTCGCCCTCGTCGCGCAGCAGGTTGTGCAGGCCGGAGGCCAGGTCATAACCCATTTCCAGCGCCTCGATCAGCACCTCTTTCCACGCGGGCGAGATCACGCCGCCGCGGTTGGCAACGCCGATCACCAGGGTCTTGGCGCCGGCTTCCTTGGCCTCGGCCAGGGTCAGCTCCTTGAGGCCCAGGTCCGCGCCGCAGCCCGGCAGGGAAATCTGGCCGACCGCGTGGTCGGGACGCCAGTCGCGAATGCCGATGGCAACCTTGGCAGCCAGCATGTCGGGCGCATCGCCCAGGAACAGCAGATAAGGGGTCTCGATCATCGCGCTCATCCTTCCAGTATAACAGGTCGCGTCAATTTCGGGCGAATTTCGCGCAAAGTCCTCTCGAAATCGCGCAGGAAAGTTTCGCTTGCGCGACTTTCTTCGCAATAACGGTCAAACTGTCGAAGATTCTCCCTCCGCTTCGCGACTTGTTCGCGATTCCTCCTCCTGCGACCAGCTTTCTGCCTGCAGGGCACCGGGCTGCGCCACGCCGATCACGCCCATCGCCTGGAACTCGCCGGTGTCCTCCGGCGCCTCGGAACTGGCCCGGCGGGCAATGGCGATCAGCGCAACGACAATGCCGACCCCGATCAGCAGGTACTGCAGGCCCCGCCCGTCTGCGAGGCCGATCATGTTCGGGCCGATCAGAATGCCGAAGAACTGACCCAGCTGCAGCAGGAACGCCATAGTGCCGCTGGCGGGCACCACCTGGCCCGGCTGCAGGTGGTCGTTGGCATGGGCCGCGAGGATCGAGTAGATCGGCAGCGTGGTGGCCGCTATCACCGAGAAGCCGATCACGATGCGCGACGGCGCCGTGTCCACCGCCATCCACAAGGCCACCAACGCGGAAATCCCGGACAGCGCGATCACCACATAGCGGCGGTCGGTGCGGTCCGACAGCCACCCCACCGGGTATTGCACCAGTGCCGAGGCGATCAGCGCAATCACCAGCGCGCCGGAGGCCTGCGCCTCGCTGAAACCGTTCTGCAGCGCATACAGCGGCAGGCTGATGTACCAGGCCACCACCCCGGCGCCCATGATGACGATGCCCAGCACCGTCATCGGCGACACTTTGTACAGCCGCGTCACCGGCATCCGGTCCGGGGCGGAATACTCCGGCGCCCGGTTGTTGGACAGCAGCAAGGGCACGATCGCCACCGACAGCAGGATCGAGGTGACCCCGAACAGCAGGTTGCCGCTGGGGTCCGGCAGGCCGACCATCGCGGTGCCCAGCGCCGGCCCCGCCGTCTGGATGATGAAATAGACCGACAGAACCTGGGCGCGGATGCGGTTTTCCGACTTGGCGTTGAGCCAGCTTTCGGTGATCACGTAGAGCCCCGGGAAACAGAACCCCGCCAGGAGCCGCATCAGCGCCCAGCTGACCGGGTCCGCGGTCAGCAGATGGGCAATTGCGGCGACCGAAACCATCGACGCCAGCGCCGAGAACACCCGGATATGGCCCACTTTCTCGATCAGCCGCGGCGTCAGCATGGTGCCGGCCAGCGCCCCCAGCGGGTAGCAGGACTGCATGATCGAGATCTCCAGTTCGGAAAACCCCAGGGTGGCCCCCCGGATTGTCAGCAGCGTGACCAGCAGCCCGTTGCCGACCATCAGCATCATCATGCCCAGAAACAGGGCCCAGTTCTCGATCAATGCGCGTCTCATGAAACTCCTTTCCCGTACCGGGCTTGCGGCCGGCGCCATGCCCCACCCCTAAGGCGGCCGCGGCGGCACATTCGCGCATGTTTGCGACGGAAACGGCGCAAACGGGATTGCCGCAACGCGGCGTCTCTTGCCGCAGGTGCAAAATCCGCTTGCAAGGGGGTGCGCAATTTAATAACTCAAGGATCGAAAATTCTGCAATTTCCTTACCCCGGGAGGTCTCCGCATGTCATTCCGCATCCAGCCCGCAGCCCCTGCGCGCCCCAACCGCTGCCAGCTGTTCGGCCCCGGCTCGAAGGTGAAACTGTTCGAGAAGATGGCGGCCTCGGCGGCGGATGTGATCAACCTCGACCTGGAGGATTCGGTGGCGCCGGATGACAAGGATCAGGCCCGCGCCAATGTGATCGAGGCGATCAACAGCGTGGACTGGGGCAGCAAGTACCTGTCGGTGCGGATCAACGGGCTCGACACCCCCTACTGGTACCGCGATGTGGTGGACATCCTGGAGCAGGCCGGCGACCGGCTCGACCAGATCATGATCCCCAAGGTGGGCTGCGCCGAGGATGTCTATGCGGTGGACGCGCTGGTCACCGCCATCGAGCGCGCCAAGGGCCGCACCAAGCAGGTGTCCTTTGAGGTGATCATCGAGTCGGCGGCGGGCATCGCGCATGCGGAAGACATCGCCAGATCCTCGCCCCGTCTGCAGGCGATGAGCCTGGGGGCTGCGGATTTCGCCGCCTCGATGGGGATGCAGACCACCGGCATCGGCGGCACCCAGGAGAATTACTACATGATCCGCGAGGGCCAGAAGCACTGGTCCGACCCCTGGCACTGGGCGCAGGCCGCCATCGTTGCCGCCTGCCGCACCCATGGCATCCTGCCGGTGGACGGGCCGTTCGGGGATTTCTCCGACGAGGACGGCTATATCGCCCAGGCGAAACGCTCGGCGACCTTGGGCATGGTCGGCAAATGGGCGATCCACCCCAGCCAGATCGCGCTGGCCAACCAGGTCTTCACCCCCTCCGATGAAGCGGTGCAGGAAGCCCGCGAGATCCTGGCTGCGATGGAAGAGGCCAAGGCCTCCGGCGCCGGCGCAACCGTCTACAAGGGCCGTCTTGTCGATATCGCCTCGATCAAGCAGGCTGAGGTGATTGTGGCGCAGGCCGAGCTGATCGCGGGCAGCTGACGCCGGTCCGTGATTGAAAGTTCCAAGGGCGTCCCGCCGGGGCGCCCTTTTTTGATTGGAGAGAAGAATGCCGGATTTGACGTTGCTGCATACGGCTGAGGTGCATGTGGAAACCTTCCGGGCGCTGGCGCCGGGGGCCGTGCTGGGCCAGCAGGTGCGCACCGATTGGCTGGAGCGGGCACAAAGCGGGATTGATGCCGCGCTTAAGGCCGAGATTGCCGCGGCCGTTGCGGCGGCGGACGGCCCGGTCCTGTGCACCTGCACCACCCTTGGCCCGGCGGCGGAGGAGACAGGCGCCATCCGCATCGACTGGCCGATGATGCAGGAGGCCGCACGCATCGGCGGTCCGGTGCTGATGGCCTATTGCCTTGGAAGCACCGCGGAGCCCTCGGAAGCGCTGCTGCGCCGCGCCTTCGGGGCGCGCGATCCGGATCTCACCTGCCTGGAGCTGGGCCAGCACTGGCCGCTGTTCGAAGCCGGGGATGGTGCGGGATTCGCAGCTGCCATCGCGGCGGATGCGGCCGAGGCGCTGGCGGCAATGGATTTTGCCTGCGTGGTGCTGGCGCAGGCCTCGATGGCCGGGGCGGCGGAGCTGCTGCGCGAGCAGACACGGGTGCCGGTCCTGGCCTCGCCGGAGATAGCGCTGCGGGCGCTGTTGCGTGGCGGGTGACGGCGGGCGGGATCGCCCACCCTGCGGGCAACCGTTGGAGCCCGGCCAAGGCCCCTGCCCTGCCGGTGTGTCTGGTCCGTATCTGCCTGTTTCCATGTTCCGGTTCAGCGGAAGCATTATGGACTGACGGCGCCGCCAGAATGGCGGAGATGGACGGGCGTATCCGCCAGCGTGCTAAACGTTGTCTCTGCACGGCCCTGCTGCCAGGCAGGGTCCGGTTCCAAGGGTGCCGGGGAGCCAAGCCCCGGCGGGTGATCGCGACCGGGAGCAAGACTGCCAAAAGCGGCTTAATATCCGGTGAGGCCAGCGTACGCAGGGTGCGCAACACCTGCAGCCGCGCGCCTGAGGCTACTCTGGCGCAATGAGTATTTGGACAAAGAAGAAGGGACGGAACCTGTGCTTCTTCTTTGCTCAAATACTCAATTTCCAACCGGGCCGGGGATCACGCCCGCAGATCCTTGGGCGAGCCCATCACCACATAGGTGGTGATCGCGGTGACATAAGGCGAAGTGCCAAGGATATCGGTGTGGAACTTCTTGTAGCTCGGCAGGTCTGCGCATTCGACACGCAGGAGGTATTCGATGGTGCCGGTGATGTTGTGGCATTCGACTACCTCCGGCGCCGCCTGCATGGCGCGCTCGAAGGCTTCCTGCGCCTCCTTGGTGTGCTCGCCCAGGCCGACGCCGATATAGGTGGCAAAACCCACCCCCAGCTTCTGCCGGTCCAGAACCGCGCGGTAGCCGGTGATGACGCCTTCGCGCTCCAGTTCCTGCACCCGGCGCAGGCAGGCGGAGGGCGAGAGGCCCACGCGCTCCGCCAGTTCCAGGTTGCTGATCCGGCCGTCGCGGGAAAGTTCCTGCAATATCTGCTGGTTTATCTTGTCATTTTTCGCCATTGGTTGCGAAAATAAGGGCATATTCTGGCAAAACGCAATTTCATTTGGCTGGTTTGGCGCAATGATTTTGCGCATGACCTATGAACTCCTCACCGCGCTGGCGCTGTTTGCCTTTGTCTCCTCGATCACCCCGGGGCCGAACAACCTGATGCTGATGGCCTCAGGCGCCAATTTCGGCTTCCGCCGCACCATTCCGCATATGCTGGGGGTGGCGCTGGGGTTCGTGTTCATGGTGCTGCTGGTCGGCGCCGGTCTGGTGCAGGTGTTTGATGCCTTCCCGGTCAGCTACACGGTGCTGAAGGCGGTGTCGGTTCTCTACCTGCTGTGGCTGGCGTGGAAGATCGCCAATGCGGCGCCGGTGCAGGCCAAAGGCGCGGAAGGCCGCCCGATGACATTTTTGCAGGCGGCGGCGTTTCAATGGGTGAACCCCAAGGCCTGGGCGATGGCCCTCACGGCGATCAGCGCCTACACGCCGGATCAGACCCTGACGGCAATCCTGCTGGTGGGGGTGATTTTCGGCGCCATCAACCTGCCCTCGGTCGGCTCCTGGACGGTGCTGGGCCAGCAGATGGCGCGGCTGCTGACCAGCCCGCGCCGCCTGGTGCTGTTCAACTGGACCATGGCGGTGCTGCTGGTGGCCTCGCTCTATCCGGTGATCTGGCCGCAGTGATGCTGGGCATTCCCGTGGTCCGGAGGGGTGCTATTTCAGCGGCAAGCAGATCTCTGTCAGCAGGTCCTCCGGTGCCGTTTCGCGCGGGTTGTTGAGGTAAATCTCGTAGCAAGGCTGGTCGGCGGGCTCTTCGCCCGATTGCGGCAGCCAGTTGCCGAACAGGCTGTGGTAGGCGGCGTGGATGCCGGAATACGGCCCCTTGTAAGTGAGCACCGCGGCGCGGCCGCCGGGCAGGCTCACCCCCTCCATGCCCTCCGGCAGCGCTTCGCCCGCGAACTCCGCCCCGGCAAAGCTGCGCAGTTCGGCCTCGGCCACCTCGTCAGGGCTGTCGAAATAGACCCCCAGCACCGCGCCCAGATGCGGCCACAGCTGGCGGGTTTCGCAGAGGGCGCCGAAGGCCTCAAAGCTTTTGCCGATTTCATGGTAGGCGCCCTTGTGCGGCAGGCCGGCCAGGCGGCGGGCAGGGTCGGTGCGGGTGATCACGTCATACATGGGATAGCTTCCTGTTCTGAGGGCGGGGTTCGGCAGCCGCACCTGGCCGTCGCGGCGGAAGGCCGCCGGGCTGCTGCCGTAAGCATCCGAGAACGCGCGGGAGAAGCTGTTCTGGTTCGGGTAGCCTGCGCGGGCGGCCACCTGGGCGATGGGCATCTCCTCCATCACCAGCCAGACCGCCGCCCGGTGCAGCCGGATGCGGCGCACCGCCTGGGCACAGGTCTCGCCGGTCAGCGCCCGGAACACCCGGTGCCAGTGGAACCGCGACATCGCCGCCACATCCGCGAGCCGGTCCAGCGACAGGTCGCCGCCGGGGTTGTCGTGGATATAGGCCAGCACCCGCAGGATCCGGTCTTCGTAGCTGGCGGCCATTTGCGGCGTCTCCTTCGTGTCTCTCTGCCCTCAGGTGATCGCATGAGCATAGATCACAAATCTTGCTGAGTTGCATCTTGGCGCCGCTAAGGCCATATAGCTGCAAACCTGCAGAGCAGAGGCAACATGACCCAGTATCTGGAATTCGAAAAACCGCTGGCCGAAATCGAAGGCAAGGCGGAAGAGCTGCGGGCGCTGGCGCGCGCGAATGAGGAAATGGATGTGGCGGATGAGGCCAAGGCGCTGGACGCCAAGGCGGCCCAGCTGCTGCAGGACCTCTACAAGAATCTGACGCCCTGGCGCAAATGCCAGGTGGCGCGCCATCCGGAGCGCCCGCATTGCAAGGATTACATCGAGGCGCTGTTCACCGAATACACGCCGCTGGCCGGCGACCGGAACTTTGCCGATGACCTGGCGGTGATGGGCGGCCTCGCGCGCTTCAACGACCAGCCGGTGGTGGTGATCGGCCATGAGAAGGGCAGCGACACCAAATCCCGGATCGAGCGCAATTTCGGCATGGCGCGCCCCGAGGGCTACCGCAAGGCGATCCGGCTGATGGAGATGGCCAGCCGCTTCAATCTGCCGGTCATCACCCTGGTGGACACCGCAGGCGCCTACCCCGGCAAGGGTGCCGAGGAGCGCGGCCAGTCCGAGGCGATTGCGCGCTCGACCGAGATGTGCCTGAAGATCGGCGTGCCGCTGATCTCTGTCATCATCGGCGAAGGCGGATCCGGCGGCGCGGTGGCCTTTGCCACGGCGAACCGCGTGGCGATGCTGGAGCATTCGATCTATTCGGTGATTTCGCCTGAGGGCTGCGCCTCGATCCTGTGGAAGGATGCCGAGAAGATGCGCGAGGCGGCGGAAGCGCTGCGGCTGACCGCGCAGGATCTGAACAAGCTGGGCGTCAACGACCGGATCATCCCGGAACCGCTGGGCGGCGCCCACCGCGACCCGAAGGCGGCGATCAAATCTGTCAGCGGCGCCATCCAGGAGATGCTGGACGAGCTGAAGGGCATGGACGGCGCCGAACTGATCAAGGACCGGCGCCAGAAGTTCCTGGCCATTGGCTCCAAGGGTCTGGCGGCGTAAGCATCCGCCTCGGCAAACAACAGGAAAACCCGGCTGCGAGGCCGGGTTTTTTCTTTTGCCTGGGGCGTCTGTGTGCTGGCTGAAGCAAACAGTTCCGGCACGGGGCCGGTCAGACGGAAGCATGCCCCTTCAAGCGCACCGCCATAGGCATCATCGCAACCACCAGGACGGCCGCAAACAGGAAGGGCGCGCCCGGCAGGTAGACACCGTCAGCGTCGACCGCGGCCTGAAACAGGGCGGTCATGGCCAGGGGCGACAGGATGGCCGCCATGGATGACAGCGACGCGATCACCCCCTGCACCACGCCTTGCCGGTCTTCATCCGCCTGGTTAGACGCCATGGCCGTCATCAGGGCCGGCACGAGATCAGACAATGCCGCCAGAACCAGGAAGACCGCCAAACCCGCGAGCGACCCTGTGAAGCCGAATCCGATCATGCCGATCAGCGCCGAAACCATCCCCAGCATCAGCGTCCGGAAATCCCCGAACCATCTGATAAGGCTTGGCATCAACCCGCCCTGGACCAATGCAAGCAGCACGCCGTATGCCGCCAGTGAAAGGCCGATGTAGAGGGTCGGCCAGCCGAACACTTCGCGGGTCCAGAAGGCCCAGATCGTCGGATAAACCATATTGGCAAATTCGAAGATGAAGATGCAGAGCAGCGGCACCGCAAGGCCCGGCAGGCGGAAGGCATCGAAGATCGACTTGAAGGGATTGAGGTCGCGCTTGCCGAAGGGGCGGCGCTTGTTCGGTGCCAGGCTTTCGGGCAGCACGAAAATCCCGAACAGGGCGTTGGCCGCCGACAGGCCCGCCGCGATCCAGAACGGCGCCGCGATGCTGATTTCCGTGGCGATCCCGCCGATTGCCGGGCCCAGCACAAAGCCGATGCCGAAGGCCGCACCGATAAGGCCGAAATTCGCCGCCTTTTCCTGCGGCGTGGAAATGTCCGCTATATAGGCGGTCGCGGTGATATAGGTCGCCCCGGCAAGCCCCGCGAGCGTGCGCCCGATGAGCAGCAGCCAGAAGCTGCCGGCAAGGGCCATGATCACATAATCCAGGGCCAGCATGACGAGCGCCGCGATCAGCACCGGCCGGCGACCGGCCGCGTCGGAAATGCTGCCCACGACGGGGCCGCACAGAAACAGCGCGCCGGAATATGCGGCCATCAGCAACCCGCCCCAAAAGGCGCCCTGCCCGGTACCGCCCGCCCCGACCCGGTCCATCAGGTCCGGCATAATCGGGAACACGATGCCTATGCCGATGGCGTCGATCATCAGCGTTATCAGAATGAAGGTAATGGCGCGGCTTTTGAACATACTGCCCTATCGGACGGGGGCCGGGCAAAAGCAAGTCTCATGAGGGCCGCGGCGGGCGGCACTGATGCCAAGTGCCGGAACCAGGAGACCAGCCTTAGGGCAGCTCCCCTGCCCGCATCCGGGCCTCGGTGCCCGCCCGGTCGGCTTCGATCTTGTCCAGGAACCCCGTCATGGCATGGGCGGCGGGGTTGTGGCGGCCGCTCCACAGGGCAATCTCGATCAGCACCGGCGCCAGGTCGCGGCCCTTTTCCGTCAGCCCATAGACATAGCTGCGGCCGTTGTCCGGGTCCTTGGCCTTGGTGACGATGCCGGCTTCCTCCAGCTGCTTCAGCCGCTGCGCCAGGATGTTGGTGGAGATCCCCTCCCATCCTGCCAGCAGCTCGCCATAGGTGCGGGCGCCCTTCACCGCCATGTCGCGGATCACCAGAAGGCTCCAGCGGTCGCCGAAAATATCCAGCGCGTAGGCGACGGGACAGCCGGAGTCGTATTTGCTGCGCGATTGGGTCATGCAGCCTGCCTAAAGTTTTCACTTGCAAAATGCAAGCACTCATGCGAGCCATTGAATCACTTGCAAAATGCAAGCAACCAGGAGTGACCATGAAAAAGACATTAAAGAACGCGGAATTCCGCGAACGATCGCGGCTGTCCCGCCGCCAGCTGCTGGCCGCCTCTGCAGGCGCACTGCTGCTGCCCTCCCTTCCCAAAGCACAGGAAACAGCTATGACCCCCAAAGCCTTTGTCTATACCGAAGTTGCCATCTCCGTGCCGTTCGATCAGGCACCCTGGCAGGAGATCAACGAGCAGATCCGGCAGCAGCCGGGATTCCTGAACAAGACCTGGCTGTCGGGCCACGGCACCAATTCGCTGGGCGGCTTCTATGGCTTTGACAGCATTGAGAACGCGCGCAAATTCGTGACCGGCTATTTCCCGTCGGAACCCCGGGCCTTTGGCGTGGCGCATAACACGCGGGTGTTTGATGCCGAGGCGACCGAGGCCGCCAGCCGCGACATGGGTGCGGTTCATTACGGCGGCGCCTCGGCGACCCCCGGCGCCTTTGTCTATACCGAGCTGCAATTGTCGGTGCCCTTTGAAGACGCGCCCTGGCAGGCCCGCAACACGGCGCTGAAGATGCTGCCGGGGCTTCAGAACAAGGTCTGGCTGAGCGGGTTGCAGACCCGGACGCTGGGCGGGTTCGATGCCTTTGCCACCCTGGACCAGGCGCTGGATTTTGCGGTGAACCTGTTCCCGGAAACCGCCGCCGAGCTGGGCTGCGCCTTTTACACGCGGGTGTTTGACGCCGCGGTGACGGAGACCGCCAGCCGGGCGATGAACTCGCCCTATTACAGCCCGGCCGCCTGACGCCCGGCAAGGCCGCAGGGGGGCTGCCCCGGCTCCCTGCGGTGTGCTGGAATCCGGGGATCTCCGCTCTGTCAGAGCTCCTCCCCGGCCAGGCTGCTGCGGATCCGTTCCGCCGCCAGCGCTGCGCGCTTGCCGGCAAGGCCCAAGCCGGCGAGGGCGTCCAGCGCGGGCAGCGCCGGTTCTGCGGCGGCACCGATGCTGCCCAGGGCGTTGGCGGCCTCCTTGCGCACAAAGGCGGAGGGGCTGTCCAGCAGGGCGGTCAGCTCCGGCACCGCGGGCGCGGCGGCCGGGCCGAACAGGCCCAGCGCCCGGACCGCCTGGCGCTGGGTGCCGGCATCGGCCAGCGACAGCTCGGCCCTCAGGCTTGCCACCGTTGTGCCCGGCGGCAGCGCTGCAAGCCGCAGCCCGTCCGACAGCCGCCGGTTCAGGTGCTGGCTGGCGCCGGTCCAGCGCAGGATGAAGAAATAGTCCTGCACCGCTGCCGGCAGCGACGCGGTGCTGCTGCCGCTGTGCCAGCGCTCGACCATGGCGCGGGCGGCCCGCAGCTCCCCCTGCAGCGCCAGGACCGAGGCCGCAACCGGCATCAGCTCGCTGGCCTGCGGGTTGCGGTCCAGCTCTGCCTGCAGCACGGCGGCTGCCTGCGGCAGATCATCCCTTGCAAAAAGAGCTGCCGCCTCGAACAGCGCGTAGTGGCTGGGATGCCTGGGATCGAGCCGCATCGCGGCGCGGACAAAGGCCAGCCCCTGTTCCAGCTCGCCCGCGGCAATCAGCGCCCAGCCCATCGTCAGATGCGCCTCCGGGTCGCTGGGCTGCAGGGCAATGGCCTTGGCAGCTTCCTGCCGGGCCTCGATGGTGCCGCGGCTGCCGCCGTAGACCCCCTCCCAGTCCGGCAGGTTCAGGAGCACCATCGCCCGGATCACGTGCCGGAGCGGCGTGTCGTGCCGGACGGCTTCGCGCAGGTATTTGTAGAACTGGCCGATATGCGTCTGGCCGGTGGCCGGGGTGTAGCCCCGCCAGTGGTGCAGGATATGCGGGCGCAGATGCGCCATTGCCAGGACAGCCCAGGCGCGGCCGTAATCCGGATCCAGCGCCACCGCCTGTTCGAAATGCGGGATTGCGGCCAGATTGTCCTGCTCGTTGAACCGCGCGTACAGCTCCCAGCCCTGCTGGAAGGCTTCGCGCGCGGCGATGGTGGCGGTGTCCTGCTGTTCGATGCCGCTGCGCTCTTCGGCGTCCAAGGACAGGCCAAGCGCCTGGGCGATGGCCAGCGCGATGCGGTCCTGGAGCGCGAAGACATCCTCCAGCGGGCCGTCGAACCGCTCTGCCCAGACCAGCTGGCCGCTGGCCGTGTCGGTCAGCCGCACAGTGGCCCGGAACGCCGCGCCGGTGCGGCGCAGGCTGCCATCGACCACATAGCGCACGCCCAGCTCCTCGGCGAACTGGGCGGGACTGATCTGCTGATCCTGATAGGCAAAAGAGCTGTTGCCGGAGATCACGAACAGGCCGGAAATCCGCGACAGGTCGGTGATCAGGTCCTCGGAAAAACCATCCGCCAGCATCGCGTTGCCGCTGTCACCGGTGGTGTCGGAAAGCGGCAGCACTGCAATGGAGGGCAGGTCCGGCAGCGGGAAGGCCATCCGCGCCGCCACGGCCTGGTCCGGGTTGGGCTGCCAGGGAGCGATCCACAAAACCGCGCCCGCGGCAGCGGCCGCGAGCAGGCCCAACCCGGCAGCCAGCCGGGTGCGCGGCGCCTTGATGCCGGTCTTCCGCACCGGTGCCTGTCCGCTGTTGCGAACCCGGTAGGCCTCCACCGGCTCGGGGATGTTCTTGACTGTCTGCGGCCCCATCGGGATGAACTGCGCGGCAATGCTCTTGCGGGCATAGCCGACGGCGGCGTCGGAGGCGGTGATGCCGCCCGGCTCTGCCAGCGCCTCCAGCCGGGCGGCGACGTTGACGCCGTCGCCCAGGATGTCATCGCCGTTGGAGATGACGTCGCCCACGTTGAGGCCGATGCGCAGCAGGATGGCGCGGTCCGCTGCCACCCCGGCATTGCGGGCCTGCAGCCGGTCCTGAATGCTGAGGGCGGCGCGCATTGCATCGACGGCGCTGCGGAATTCGATCAGGAAACTATCGCCCGCGGTATTGGCGATCCGGCCGCCGTGCTGTTCCGTGATCGGCCCGACCACTTCGCTGCGGATAGCGCGGAGCGCCGCCACCGTGCCTTCCTCATCCGCGGCGGTCAGCCGGGAATAGCCCGCCACATCCGCGGCCAGGATCGCTGCCAGGCGGCGATTTGAAGGGCTTTTCATAGGCTTGGAGTGTACCAGTTCGGGCCCTGCCTGGGAACCGGGTCGCAAACCGCCCTAGCCTGCCAGCAAACGCAGGCCCTGGGTCACATCGGAGCGCACCGCCAGGCGCAGGCCGGGCTCGTCCCCGGCCTTGAGCGCGGCGATGATCAGGCGGTGGTTCTGCGGCGGGTCGGTGCGGCGCAACCGGCCGTAGAGCGCCCGCATGGTCGGGCCAAGCTGCAGCCAGACGGTTTCCGCCATCGCCAGCATCGCCGGCGCCTGGGCCCGCAGGTAAAGGGTGCGGTGGAACTCCAGATTGGTGCGGATGTAGCCGACCGCATCGCGTTTGGAGACCATCTCCGCCACGTTGGTGTTGATCGTCTGCAGCCGGTCGATCAGCGCCATATGGGCGCGCGGCAGGGCGCGGCTAGCCAGCTCCACCTCCAGCAGCGCGCGCAGGGCGGCCAGTTCCTCGATCCGCTCGTTTGTCAGTTCCGGCGTGGTCACCCGGCCCGAAGAGGACAGGAACAGCGCGCCCTCGGCGGCCAGGCGGCGCACCGCCTCGCGCGCAGGCGTCATCGAGACGCCGAATTCGCCGCCGATGCCGCGCAGGGTCAGGGCGGCGCCGGGGGTGATCTCGCCGTGCATGATGCGGGTGCGCAGCGCCCGGTAGACGCGGTCATGGGCCGGGGCAGAGGCGGTTTCCTGGGCGGGGCGGACAGGCTGGTTCATCCGGTCATGTGATCACAAATCCCGCCGCGGTCAACCGCGCAATTGCGCGCGCCCTCAGGGGCGGCCCGCCAGACCGGCCAGGCTGAGGCCGGTGCGCAAGGCCCGCCGCGGCGCTGCGGCGGAATAGGGAAAGGCCGCCGCCGCCTGATCCAGCGTCAGCGGCGCGCCCTTGAGCCGGGCGCAGGCGGTGGCGGCCTCGTCAAAGCTGCCAAGCGCAGCCAGGCTGGCGCAGTGCAGCACCCAGGCCAGCTGCGCCGCGGGCTCCAGCGCCAGCGCTTCAGCCGCGGCAGCTGCGGCCTCCGCATCATGCCCCGCCGCGAGGTGGATGGCGGACTGCACCGTCAGCACCATAGGCTGCGGCAGCGGGTCGAGCTGGCTGACATGATCCAGCACGTTTTGTGCACCGCCCGCCTGCCCTGCCAGATGCAGCAGCCAGGCACGCAGAAGCTGCCCCTGGGCATCGTTGGGATAGGCCTCTGCCAATTGTTCGGCCAGTTGCAGCGCCGCATCGGACCGGCCCGCAAACTGCGCCGCCAGCGCCCGCAACTGCAGGGCGGCAGACTGCGGCGGCAGACCGGCCGCGATCTCCGCCGCCTCTGCCGCGCGCTGCGGCAGGTCAGCCACCGGGCCGGTCAGCAGGTCCAGATGCCAAAGCGCCGCCAGCGCCTGCGCGTCCGGCCAGTCCGGCGCCATCCGCAGCGCCCGGCGCAGGGCCAGCTCCGCACCGCCGCGGTTGCCGTGCTGTCTCAGGCTGCGGGCGGTGAACAGCTGCAGCAAAGCGCCATCGGGCACGTCAGGAACATCCAGCTCCGGCAGCGGCCTGCCGAAATAGCGGATGATGTTTGCGGCAAGTTGCTGAGCAAGGGGCGCAGCGGCTTCCTGAGGCTGCGGCGGCAGGATGCTGAGCGGCTTTGCCCCGGCCTCGCCGCCGCTGCCCGCAGCCGCCTGGAGGATTTCCAGGCGCACCCCGTCGAGCAGGGTGCCGGGCAGATGGCCCGCGACCACGAAATCCGCCCCCAGGAGCGCCGCGGCCTCGCCCGGCAGCAGGCCGGCGGCGGCGCGGCTGCTGCTGGGCGCAATGATGCGGACATCGCTGGCGGCGGCAAGGCTGCGGGTCACGTCCTGCGACAGCATCCGCGCGGTTTCCGGCTGCAGCGCGTCTGCGGTGAACGGCAGCACCGCGATCACCGGGCTGCCCTCAAATGCCGTGGCGGCGGGACGGCCTGCCGCCGGGACTGCGGCGCTGTTCTGCCGGGCCGCCTGCTGCCAGCCCCAGATCCCGGCAACGGCGGCGGCCGCACCCAGGCAACCCGCCAGCAGCAGCATCGCAGGCCGCATTCCCCGGCGCGGTGCCGGGTCCGGCGGTTTCGGCGGCTGGGTGCTGCGGCGCAGGGAGGGCAGCGAGGTCAGCTCCTCGCCCAGAAAATAAACCTGCACCGGGTCGGGGAGGTTCTTGACCTCATGCCGGCCGAAATCCTCGAAATCATAGGGAATGCGGTTGCGGACCTGGTCATAAGCCGCCGCCGACAGCGCCACGCCGCCGGGGCGCGCCAGGCTCTCCAGCCGGGCGGCGATGTTCACCTCGTCGCCGAAGACATCGCCCTGGGCAATCAGCACCTCGCCCAGATTGATGCCGATGCGCAGCGGCAGGTGGCGGGTCCGCGCCGCATCCGCCTGGATATGCGCCGCCGCCTCCACCGCCGAGATCACGCTGGGAAACAGCGCCAGCACCCCGTCGCCCATCAGCTTGACGATGCGGCCGCCATGGCTGCGGATGGCCGGCGCGATCAGGGTCTGCTGCTGGGCCAGCACCTGGTTCAGGGTGCCGGCCTCGTCCTCGGCCATCATCCGGCTGAAGCCGGAGACATCCAGCATGAAGATGGCGGCAAGGCGTCTTTGCGGCTTGTCTGACACGGGGCGGCCTCTGAACCGGGGAACTGGCAACTGCAACTGGGGCCAGCTTAGCCCGCGCGCCCGCCGGCTCAAAGTCCTGATTTCATTCGCCGAAACGGTAGCGGTGCAGGCTGGCGCCGTTTTCGCGCAGCCAGGCGCGCTGGTCCTGCCAGCGGCCGTGGATGTGCTCCACCGTGTCCCAGAACGCCTGCGAGTGGTTCATTTCCTGCAGATGCGCCACCTCATGGGCGGCGACATAGCGCAGCACCGCGGGCGGCGCCAGGATCAGCCGCCAGGAGTACATCAGCCCGCCGTCCGCGGTGCAGGAGCCCCAGCGCGAGCGGGTGTCGCGCAGGGTCAGGCGGCTGTAGCCTTTGCCCAGCCGGGCGGCGTAGAAATCAGAGGCCTCCGCCAGCCGGTTGCGCGCCAGCTCCCGCAGATACCGCTGCAGCGGCCGTCCCGGTGCAGGCCCCGGCACCGCAACGCGGCCGGCCTCCAGCTGGATGCGCCGCCCCGGGGCCGGCGCGATCACCCGGTCCTGGCCGTCAATCGGCAGCACCGCGCCAAAGACGGCCTCGACGGCATCCGGGTGCTTTTCCAGATTGGCCCGGATCCAGTCCGCCTTTTCCTCGGCAAAGGCCAGCGCGGTGCGCTCCGGCAGCCCCTTGGGCAGGGTCAGCGTCACCCGCCCGTCCAGCGAGGAAATCCGCAGGCTGATCCGCCGCGCCCGCGCCGAGCGGCGCAGCGTCAGCGGCACCGGCGGGTTCCCGGGCAGGAGATGTTCGGCCATGCATGCGCCCCTTTCCAGGCTTTGGCTTTGACAGTGCCCCCCTCATATGGCAAGGCACCGGAATCGTCGATACGACTCACCAGTAAATCAAGGGGATCCACATGCCCAAGGAAGAATGGGGTGTAAAGCGCGTCTGCCCCACCACTGGCAAGCGCTTTTATGACCTGAACAAGGACCCGATCGTCAGCCCCTACACGGGCGAGGTCGTCGAGCTGGATACCGGCAAGACCCGGATGATCGAAGCAGATGCCGAAGACGCGGCCACCCTGAAGGCCAAAGAGAACCTGGACGCGGATGACGTGGTCCTGGAAGATGACGAGGACGTCGATGTCGATCTGGGCGATGATGTCCTGGACGATGACGATGATGATGACAACGTCTCGCTGGACGACATCGCCGACATGTCGTCGCCGGACGACGATTCCTGAGGCCGTTCAAGCGGTTCGGGGGCGCGTTCCGCCGTCCCCGGACCGTCCGCCCTGGCCGGCGGCAAAAAATTTCGGACCCGGCGCATTTTTCCGCTTGCAGCCCGCGCCGCCGTCCCGTAAACGACGCTCACACCGCAAGACGGACCGCACCGGAGACGGAACGGACACTGACAGCGGACAGGTTTGGGGCCTTAGCTCAGCTGGGAGAGCGCCTGCATGGCATGCAGGAGGTCAGCGGTTCGATCCCGCTAGGCTCCACCAAATCTTTTCTTTTGAACACCTGCGAAGACCGGCCATTTCACCTGTGCCGCTCTGCAGTCCGCAGCTCCGGAGGCTTGGCAACAGCCCCTTTGCCCCCCCTGTGCCGGCCGCCCCGCGAGGCGGCCGAACCATATTTCCATCAAGCTTGCAGCCGCCAGCCGTCTTCCTCTGACAGCGCACCCTCATCCCAGGCCGGTTCCGCCGCAGCCGTATAGGTGCGGAAGGTGCCAAGGGCGCCAGCCATGGCCTGGGCCTCTTTCGAGAGCCCCTGGCTGGAGGATGTGACTTCCTCAAACAGCCCTGCATTGCGCGTGGTGGCATCGTCGAGATTGGCCATCGCCGAGTTGATCTCCTGCAGACTGCCGGACTGTTCCGAGGAGGCCTGGGAGATTGTTTTCATAAGGTCGGCAGCACTGGCGACAGATTCCGAGATTTCACCGATGGCGGCGCGGGTCTGCTCGACCAGGTCGGCACCCAGCTCGACATTCTGGCTGGCCTCATCGACCAGGGCGGCAATTTCCGTCGCCGCTTCCTTGGAACGGTGCGCCAGGGTGCGGACCTCGGAAGCAACAACCGCGAAACCCTTGCCGACGGTGCCTGCGCGCGCGGCCTCGACGCCGGCGTTCAGCGCCAGCAGGTTGGTCTGCTGGGCAATCGCCTCAATCATGCCGATAATGCGGGAGATCTTCTCGGAGCTTTCCTTGATCGCCTCCATGGCGCCATAGGTCCGCTTCACCACCTCGATGCTGCCGGTTGCGTTGCGGCGGGCAGCTTCGACAGAAGCCGAGGCTTCTCCCGAGGCTTGGGCGGTGCCAGCGATCGACACCGAGAGCTGGTTCACCGCAGCGGCGGTGCCGGCCAGGGTTTGCGCAGTGCGTTCAGAGCGTTCCGACAGATCGTGGGAGGCGGTGGAAATTTCGGCGCTTACTCCGGCAATGGACTGGCCATTGGCGCTGAGGCTGCGGACCGAGGCTTCGAGCTTTTCCAGCGCCGCGTTGAAATCGTCGCGCAGTTTGGCATAGCCCTCGCCCATCTCCTCGTGGATGCGGATGGTTAGGTCGCCCTGGGACAGCCGCTCCAACCCGTCGCCGATGGCGGTCACAGCGGCAGTCTGTTCGGCCAGCCGGGCATTGCGCTCCTCTGCCGAGGCCGCCTCCACCTCCGCCTTTTCCACCAGCCCGTCGCGGAACACCGCCAGAGCCGTTGCTATCCGGCGGATTTCGTCGCTGGAGCGGTCGTAGCCTTCGACCGGGCGCAGGTTGCCTGCCGCCAGCCGCTCCGTTGTGCCGCTGATATCCGCCAGCGGGCGCAGGATCAGGATCCGGGTCAGGATCAGAGCCGCCACGAATACCCCGGCAGAGACTGCAGCCAAAATCTGCAGCTGCCGCTGGGCCGCGGTCACATCAGCCGCCAGCCCGTTTGCAATAGAGGCGATTTCCAGCTGGCTTTCGTTGCCAAGCGCTGTTGCGCGGCGGGCAAATTGCAGAACCGCTTCCACCGTGGCCTCGGATGCGGACGCGGCTTCGGCCGCCGCCTCCAGCGATGCAACCTTGAACACCGGCAGACCCTGGGTGGGGTCAGCCAGCGCAATCATGCCCTCCAGCTCCTGCGCAAAAACACCGCCGCCGAACCCGGTGTAGCCCTGAAGTGCAGCCGCCGCTTCCTGCAGCGGCGCTGCAGCGGCCTTGGCGGCCTCAATGCTATGGGCTGCAGCCACGTCCAGCGCGGCAACCTGGAAGGCGCTGATCCAACCGTTGATCTCCAGCAGCCGAAGCAGCACGCCAACCTGATTATCGAGAAGCCCTTGAATCGCAGTGCGGTTGTCCGCGCTGGCCTGGGTCGCAGCCACCGACAGGGTGAACACCATCCGCTCCATTGCCTGGGTCAGCGGGCGGACGCTGGCATTGCGGGCGCTCAGCACTTCTTTACGGCTGTCCTTCAGCTCTTTGCGGCTGGCCGTCAGGGTATAACGGAACAGCTCAACCCCTTCGGTCACCTTCTTGGCGCGGAACGCGTCTAGACCCAGTTCCTCAAGCCGGCCCATCACTGGCTCCAGCCGTTTCAAGGCGTCCTTGGCCATCTTCTTGAGCGCCCGCTTGGTCGGCACATCGCGCACATGACCCAAGGCCAGCGCGGCGCCGGACAGGATGCTGATGTCGGCACGCGCCTCCAGCAGGGTCTGCAGGCTGCCGAACTGCTGGTCCACCAGATTGTTCAGAACCTCATCGACCTGGTTGATTGTCTCCTCACCACCGCCCATCAGGCTGTCGCGCGCCTCAGCTGCCACCTGCACGAGCTTCTCCTGCACCGCCTGGCTGAGGGTCTGCAGGTCGGCTGTCTGGGTGTCGATCCAGGCTTGGTTGCGGAACGCGGCCTGGCGCGCGGCTATCAGATTGCTGAGCCGGTCAGAGGCTGCCTCAGCCTCAGGCGCGAACTGGGCCTGTTCCGCGGCCGGAAGTTCCGACACGCTTCCTTCGAGCCTCGCAACCGCTGCTTCGGCGGTTTGCTCCGCCGCGGCCAGCTCCTCAACCGAACTGGCCTGCAGAACGCCGATCATCGCGTTCTTGGCCTGGCTTGCGGCGTTGACCATATGGCTGCTGAGCTCGAGCTGCGGGACCTTTTCGCCGGTCAGAACCTCCATCTGGCGACCGGCCTGGGCGAATACCAAGGTGACAAGAGTGCCGCCAATTGCCGCCGTCGCACCCATCGCCATCAGGATCAGGGTGATCTTGGCACCGATACTGGAGAACAGCCGGAACCTGCGTTTCGCCGGAAGGTCTTTCTTCGAACTCATTCTTTCACCCAAGTCTTCTGCCCTGTTTCCGCGCCCGGCCCGGGCGCAATGCCGGCCCGGCTGCCGGCGCGAACAACCCAAGCAATTCAAGTGGTGCAGCCTCCGCTCGTGCGCAAGAAAGGCCGCTTCTCACTTACAGAAGGGCCGCAACACGTAAAAAAAGGATGAGAGCGCCGCAGAATTTGCTGCGGATTTTAGCGAACCGCTTGCGCAAGAAATAGGAGCCGCAGGCCGGGCCTGCGGCTCCTGTCCGGCGGTCGCCCGCTTGCCACCGAACTGCGGGCAGGTCCGTCGGGGATTACTCCGGGACACCGGCCTGCCGCAGGGCGCTGGCCCATTCCTGGCCTGCCGGGCTCATCGCCGCCGGGTTGTCGCGCTGGAACTGCGACAAGCAGAATTCCGGCGCCGCCTCCAGCAGCTTCCGAACGGTACTGCGCGCCTCTGCGTCCTGGCCCGACATCTGCAGCGCAATCGCTTTGGAACGCAGCGGGACCGGAAACGCGCCCTTGGCCTGCAGCGAACGGTCGGCCAGCTCTATGGCGCGGCCATAGTTGCGCGCCGACAGGTTCGCCAGCGCCGACAGCGCGTCGAAGTAATAGCACTGCGGCCCCAGCGGGGTCAGCCGCCGGGCGGCATCGGTCATCTGCACCGCCTCGTCAGCCATGTCCTGATAGGCCAGCGTCGCGCCCTTCAGCAGCAGCGCCAGTGCCTCGTTCGGATTGTCGCGCAGCGCCAGATCATACGCGTCCAGGGCCTGGTCGAAACGGAAAGTCAGATGACTGGAAATCAGCCCCTTCAGCGTATGTGCCAGGGAAAATCCTGGCGCGGCCTCGATCGCGGCCTCGGCCATCTGGCAGGCGAGGCGGCAGTCATCCTCGCGGTTGCGGGACAGGCCACGCTCGACCCGCATCACATGCCAGAAACCCATCCAGGTCAGCGGCAGCGCGTGGCCCGGCTCACGCTCCAGCAGATGCGTCAGGATGCTGTAAGCCTGCTGAAATTTCTGCACGTCCATTTCCTGCATCAGGGATATTGACGCCATCAGAAGGGTGTGGCTCTCCAAATCCCGCAAAGGTTTGAAATCCGCCAGCCGCACGGCCTCCCCTGCGGCGGTCTGGCCGATTTGCAGAGTGGCGTTGCGCAAGACGGAGCTGCGGCCCTCCATCAGATTGTCCAGGGAGCCTTCGAAGCTGCGCGACCAGATCACCTTTTCCCGCACTGCATCATGCAGGTCTATCTCGGCATGGAAACGGCCGCCGCCGCAGGTGACGGTCCCCGACACCAGATAGTCTGCACCGGCTACCGAGGAGACCTCAGCCGGACGCACGGTTTCGGCTTTGAACTGGCGGGAAGCCATGTAGGAGGTGACGGAGAACGCCCAGCTGCGCGACAGATAGCGGGACAGTTCCTCTGATATCAGCGAACCCAGCGGCGCCGTTGCCTCCCCAGGGGAGCGGTGCGCGAAGGGCAGCACCGCAATGGAGGGCAGCAGCCCGTCCAGGATCACCCGGCCCGGCGGCGTGCCTGCCCGGGGGGCCGGGGCTGCAGGCCTGCGCGAGAGGTCAGCCCGCGCCTCCTCCAGCCAGGCGTTGAACACGGCTTCATGCGGCAGCTCAAACCCTTCCATGAAAACCGCGGAGCCGGTGCCGCTGTCCAGGTCGACCCGGGTCAGGTCAAGGATGACCCGCTCCCGGTTGGCATAGAGAAGGCTGGCGGCGTCCGGGCCCAAGTGCCGCCGCAGTGTCGACAGGGCGGTGCGCAGGCTGGCCTTGGCCTGCTCCGGCTGCGCCAGGCACCACAGTGTTTTTTCCAGAAAGGCCCGCGTCCGGATGCCGCCCTCGGCTGTGGACAGCAGCGCCATCAGCGCCTGGTGCTTGGCCCCAAGCTGCACGCCCTTTCCGTCCGCTTGAAACACGCCAAAGGCACCAAACCGGCGGATCTTAAGAAAAACTGTCATCTGCAACCCCACTTTACGCTTGTTATATTCGTTATTAAACCATCGTTATTATGCACACCTATAGGTTGTTATGCAATTACAGATTGATTCAATTCACAATTACAACCGAGAGAACACGGCGCAGAGCGGGTATCATGCAAGAAATTTTGACATAAATAACAATGCACTGAAGGATCGAACGCGGTATTCGTCAACGCCCTCCGCGGCCGTAAAGCCATTTCCCAAGTCACAAGAAGATAATAAATTACACGCAAAAAGAGCAATAAATTCACGTCAAGCCTGCCTGTCGCCTGGTAGCAAAACCCGAAGCTTTCAGGCGACCCGCAAATGGCGGCCGGGCCTGATGGTCCGGAACGGGCGCCGGGCTATGCCAGCCCTTGCTCCATGCAAGCAGCGCGCAAAGCGGCGCAGAACCGCGCCGCGGCAGCCGATTGCTGGTGCTCCAGCCGAACACACAGACCGACGGGACCAAGGGTGCTGCCGGTGTCCAGTGGAAGCACAGCCATCGAGCCCGCATCGAGGTCCGGCCGCACCACGCCCTGGCTGATGAACCAGATGGCCCTATGCGCCAGCACAAAGCGCCGCCCGAAACTGGAAGACACGGTTTCGACCGGGAACCGGGGCAGTGCCAGCCCCTGTTCCAGGAACATCCGCTCCACCAGAGGCCGGATGACAGAGCCCTCGGATGGCATCAGAACCGGGTAGTCCTCAAAGGCCGCGGGCGGCATCCGGACGGCGCCGGCCAGCGGGTGATCCCGTGCGGCGACGGCAACCACCCGCTCCCGGTAGAGCGGGTCGAACCCGATCCCGGCCATGGTTTCCGGCGCAGGCATCCGCCCCACCACCACATCCAGCCTGCCCCGGCGCAGCTGGTCGACCAGGTACTGGTTGTCACCGGACATCACCATGAACCGGCCTGGCGCGCCGCTTCTGCGCAACTCTGCCAGCGTGTCCGGAACCAGATCTGCCGCCGCCGTGGGCAGGGCGCCGATTGCAACCAGCGGCCCATCGGCCTCATCCAGGCCGCGCAGCAGCGCCACCCCATCGCGAGCCAGCGCCAGGCTGCGTCCGGCATGGTCGCGGAACAGCTCCCCATAGCTGCTGAGCCGGATGCCGCGGCCGTGCTTTTCCACCAGCGGCTTACCGCAGACCGCCTCCAGCTCGCGCAGCGCCCGGGTGACCGCAGGCTGGGTCATGCCCAGCGCTTCTGCGGCCTGGGTGACACTCATCTTGCGGGCCACTTCGACGAAGACCTCCAGATGGCGCAGCTTCAAAGATGACGAAAGTCGCATATCGCATTGGGTATTAGTTCATGCCTGACTGAGGATTATACAGACCACTTGCGGTATGCGATACTCCTTCGGAACAGGGAGGCTGGAATGACGCAAGACCGTTACGACCGCGGCATGCAGGTGCGCCGCCAGGTGCTGGGCGATACCCATGTGGACCGGGCGGAGGCTGCCAAGACCGCGCTGGACCAGCCGTTTCAGGATCTGATCACCGAAGGCGCCTGGGGCACGGTCTGGGCCTCGGACCGGATCTCGTTGCGGGAACGCTCGATGCTGACGCTGGCGCTGCTGGCGGCCACCGGCAATTTCGACGAGATCCCGATGCACATCCGCGCCACCGCCCGAACCGGCGCCAGCCGGGAAGACGTGCTGGAGGCCTTCCAGCATGTAGCCATCTACGCCGGGGTGCCGCGGGCCAACCGCGCGCTGAAACTGGCCAAGCAGACCTATGCCGAAATGGAAAGCGAGGGAGGGGAAACCCCATGACCAAGCCACCGCAGCCAGGGGAGTTCTATCAGAGGGACCGGCGCTGGCATCCGCCCGCGCTGTCGCGGGATTACAAGACCTCGGTCGCCCGCTCGCCGCAGTTTCCGCTGATCAGCCTGGAAAACACCGCCAGCGAGATCACCGGGCCGGTGTTCGGCCACACCGACATCGACCCCGGCGACAACGACCTGCTGCGCAATTTTGCCCAGCCCGGAGAAAGCCCGATTGGCGAGCGGATCATCGTGCATGGCCGGGTGCTGGACGAAAACGCGCGGCCTGTCCCTAACACGCTAGTGGAGATCTGGCAGGCCAATGCCTCCGGCCGCTACCGGCACAAGAAGGACACCTACCTCGGCGCGCTGGACCCGAATTTCGGCGGATGCGGCCGGACCCTGACGGATAAGAGCGGCTATTACTATTTCCGCACCGTGAAGCCCGGTGCCTACCCCTGGCGCAACTGGGTGAACGACTGGCGGCCCGCGCATATCCATGTCTCGGTCTTTGGCACCGGTTTTGCGCAGCGGCTGATTACCCAGCTGTATTTCGAAGGTGACCCGCTGATTTCGCGCTGCCCGATCGTAAACACCATCCCGGACCCGGAGGCGGTGGAAATGCTGATTGCCCGGCTCGACATGAACGCCACCATCCCGCTCGACACCATCGCCTACAAATTTGACATCGTGCTGCGCGGGCGGCGGTCCACCCTGTTTGAAAACCGGCTGGAGGGGAACTGATGCGCCAGAAGCTGGACTACCTGAAGGAGACCCCCTCGCAGACCGCCGGGCCGTATGTCCATATCGGCCTGGCCCCCGGCGCGGCGGGGTTTGAGATCTACGATCAGGAGCTCGGCTGGGAAATTGCCGGGCCCAACGCCAGGGGCGAACGCATCCGTGTGGAGGGCGTGGTGACCGACGGCACCGGCTCGCCAGTCAAGGACGTGCTGCTGGAGGCCTGGCAGGCCAATGCGAACGGCTTCTATGCCCATCCGGAGCATCCAGGCGAGGTGGAGGACGGTTTTCGCGGCTGGGGCCGGGTGATCACCGATTTCGAAACCGGCGAATGGGGATTTGACACGGTGAAGCCCGGGCCGGTGATGGGCCGCAACGGGCAGATGATGGCCCCCCATATCAACCTGTGGATCGTGGCGCGCGGCATCAACGTGGGGCTGAGCACGCGGATCTACTTTGAGGATGAAGCCGCGGCCAATGCTGCTGACCCGGTGCTGAATGTGATAGAGTGGGAGCGCCGCCGCGCCACCCTGATCGCCAGGCGTGAGCTGCGGGACGGTCTGGCCGTTTACCGGTTCGACATCCGCCTGCAAGGCGAAGATGAAACCGTGTTTTTCGACATCTGAAGGGGAATTCCATGAGCAAACCCTGCATCATCTGCGTTGCCATCACCGGCTCGGTCCCGACCAAGGAGAACAACCCGGCGGTGCCCGTCACCATTGCGGAACAGATTGAAAGCACCCAGGAGGCGTTCGAGGCCGGCGCCTCGATTGCTCATTGCCACGTGCGGAACGACGACCAGACGCCGACCTCGGACCCGGAAAAATTCGCGCGGCTGATGGAAGGTTTGCAGAAACATTGCCCCGGCATGATCATCCAGCTGTCGACCGGCGGCCGCTCCGGCGCGGGCCGCGAGCGCGGCGGCATGCTGCCGCTCAAGCCCGACATGGCGTCGCTGTCGGTTGGGTCAAACAATTTCCCCACTAGGGTCTATGAGAACTCCCCGGACCTGGTGGACTGGCTGGCCTCGGAGATGCGCACCTATGAGGTCAAGCCGGAGATCGAGGCCTTTGACCTGTCGCACATCCACCAGGCGGTGAAAATGAACCGCGAGGGGCGCATCCCCGGCACGCTTTATGTGCAGTTCGTGATGGGGGTGAAAAACGCGATGCCGGTCGACAAGGATGTGTTCGACTACTACGTCAAGACCATGCAGCGGCTGGCGCCAGAGGCCCAGTGGTGCGGCGCCGGTGTCGGGCCGGGGCAGATCCTGGTCAACGAATGGTCGATCGCCGCGGGCGGCCATACCCGCACCGGGCTGGAGGACAACATGCGGCTGGATCGCGAAACGCTGGCGCCCTCAAACGCGGCGCTGGTGAAACGGGCGGCAGAACTGTGTGAAAAATACGAGCGCCCTGTCGCAACCTGGCAGCAGGCCCGCAGGATCCTGGAGCTGCGCCCCGGCTGAGGCTGCCCGCTTCGGGCCAGCGACCCGAAGCCATGCCCAAAGCCGCCAGGCGGACCGGCAGGGCAGCCGCGGGCACGGGTGTCCCTGCTCCGCACGCCAGACAGGTCAGCTTTCTCCGGACAGATCCTTCAAAATCGGGCAGTCCGGACGGCTGTCGCCGGCGCAGCATTTGACCAGCTCGCCCAGCGTGTCATGCATCGCCTGAAGATCCGCGATCTTCTCCTCGATCTTGGCCAGATGCTCCAGCGCCAGCTGTTTCACATCGGCGCTGGCGCGGCTTTCGTCCTCGTAAAGCGCCATCAGGGTGCGGCAGTCCTCGATGGTGAAGCCCAGCGCCCGGGCGCGGCCCAGAAACGCCAGCTTGTGCAGATCGGTCTCGGCAAAACAGCGGTAGCCGTTGGCGCTGCGATGCGGCTTGATCAGGCCGATGTCCTCGTAATAGCGGATCGTCTTGGCCGGAAGCCCTGAGCGGCTGGAAACGTCCCCGATGTTCATGCGCGCGCCTCCTGCTTGGTGTCCGCCTTGGGTGCCGATGCTGCCTGATCCTCATCTATGGCCGGTTTCAGGCGGCGCAAGCGCAGCGCGTTCGAAAGCACAAAGACGCTCGACATCGCCATGGCGCCTGCCGCCAGCGCAGGCGACAGGAGCGGGCCGCCAAAGGGGTAGAGCAGGCCTGCCGCCACCGGGATCAGCAGCACGTTATAGCCAAAGGCCCAGCCCAGGTTCTGGCGGATGTTGCGCATGGTGGCGCGGCTGACGGTCAGCGCGTTGACCACCCCGCGCAGGTCACCGGAGACCAGCACAACATCCGCGGCCTCGATCGCCACATCGGTGCCGGTGCCGATGGCGATGCCCGCATCCGCCGATGCCAGCGCCGGGGCGTCATTGATGCCATCGCCGACGAAGGCCAGCGTGCCATGTTCCGCCTGCAGCTCCTGCAGCGCCTTTACCTTGTCCGCAGGCAGGCATTCGGCCTTCACCGCGTCTATGCCCAGCCGCCTGGCAATCGCCTGCGCCGTCGCGGCTGCATCGCCGGTGATCATCGCCACCTTCAGCCCCTGCTCATGAAACGCCTTGATCGCCGCCGGGGTGCCCGGCTTGATCGGGTCCGCCACCGCAATCACTGCCGCAATCCGGCCGTCGACGGCAGCATAGAGCGGGGTTTCGCCGCGTTCGGCCAGCCGCGCGCTTTCCGCCTCCAGTGTGCCAAGCGCAATGCCTTCGCGCGCCATCAAGCGGGCGGCGCCGACCAGCATCACGCGCCCCTCGACCTCTGCCCGGAGGCCGTAGCCCGGGATCGCCTCAAAGCCTGAAGCCTTGGGCAGCCCCTTGCCTGCCGCCGCCGTGATGGCACGGGCGATGGGGTGTTCGGACTGCGCCTCGGCGGCGCCGGCTAGGCACAGCACTTCCTCTCGGGTGAAGCCCTCGGCGCAGATCACTTCGGTCAGCGCCGGGCGGCCCTCGGTCAGGGTTCCGGTCTTGTCCAGCGCCACCACCTGAACTTCCTGCAGCCGCTGCAGCGCGTCACCCTTGCGGAACAGTACGCCCATCTGCGCGGCGCGGCCGATGCCGACCATGATCGATGTCGGCGTCGCCAGCCCCATGGCACAGGGGCAGGCGATGATCAGCACAGAGACTCCGGCCACCAGCGCCAGCGGCAGTGACGGCGCCGGGCCGAACAGCGACCAAGCCAGTACCGTCAGCGCCGCAATCGCGATTACGGCGGGCACAAACCACAGGGTTATGCGGTCGACCAGCCCCTGCACCGGCAGCTTGGCACCCTGGGCCTGCTCAACCATGCGGATGATCTGCGCCAGCACCGTGTCGCGGCCAACGCGCGTGGCGCGGAATTCTAGCGCAGAATTGCCGTTGATGGTGCCCGCCGTTACCTCATCGCCGCGGGACTTGGCGACCGGTACCGGCTCGCCGGAAATCATGCTTTCGTCGATATAGGAAGTACCGGAGGTGATCTCGCCATCCACCGCAATCCGCTCACCCGGGCGGACGCGGATCAGGTCGCCGGTGCCGATCTCCTCAACTGGGGTTTCGATGGCATCGCCTCCGGAGACGACCATGGCGGTCTTTGGCTGCATTCCCGCCATCTTGCGGATTGCGGCACCGGTGCGCCCCTTGGCGCGCGCCTCCAGGAACCGGCCGGTCAGGATCAGCACCACGATCACCACCGCGGCCTCGTAGTAGACATTGGCAGTGCCCTCGGGCAGCAGCCTCGGCGCGAAGGTGGAGATCACAGAAAAACCATAGGCAGCGGAAGTCCCCAGGGCCACCAGTGCGTTCATATCGGGCGCACCACGGAACAGCGCCGGGAAGCCCCTAGTATAGAACTGCCGCCCTGGTCCCGCCAGTACAGCGGTGGTCAGGGCGAACTGCAGCAAGTAGCTGTTCTGCATGCCAATATTTTCCGCCACCCAGTGGTGCAGCGCCGGGATCACATGGCCGCCCATCTCGATCAGGAACACCGGCAGCGTCAGCAACGCGGCGATCAGCACTTGGAGGCCCAATGCGGAGATCTCATCCGCCTTGCGCCGGCTGGCCTTTTCCACCTCATCCTCCGCCGCGCCGCTGAGGCGGGCAGGGTAGCCGGTCTCTGTCACTGTGCGGGCCAAATCCGCGGCCCGGGCCATGCCTGTCAGGTAGCGGATCTGCACGCTTTCATTGGCCAGGTTCACGCTGGCCGACAGCACCCCCTGCACCGCCAGCAGCGCCCGTTCCACCCGGCCTACGCATGAGGCGCAGCTCATGCCGCTGATCACCAGCGAGGCCTGAGATTCCGCGGCCGGATAACCGGCAGCGGCCAGGGTGCCGGTCAGATCCGTCAGTAGCACCCCCGCCGCGGCTTCCACCTGACCAGTGGCATTTGCCAGATTGACAGAAGCCGCTTGAACGCCTTCGACCCCCGCCAGGGCGCGCTCAGCCCGGCCGGCGCAGCCTGCGCATCTGAGGCCGGTGATCTGCAAGGAAAATTGAGTCGTATCTGACATTGGAATTCCGCCGGAATCTGTTCCTTTGACAGTGGATATGAGGGTTCCAGCGAGGGGAAGGTCAAGGGGTGGCAGCGAAATTCCTTCCCGAAGCTGGAAGCCTGAAGGCAAGCTGCTGGAAATCGGAGGATTTTCATTGTGCCGGGATGGCGCGGACCGCCGTTCAGCTGTCGCATTCGGGGCAAAGCCCGGTAGCCCACCCCTGATAGGGTGCCGAGGCAAAGCTTGCGCGTGCCAGTCCCCAAATGTAACGCTGGGTCCGTCAGACCCGCGGCTCGCCGCAGGCACAGAATTCACCCGGGCGCGCCAAACAGTGCCCGAACCCGCAGATAGAACGAAGGACCAGTCGCATGATCAAGACCCGCGCTGCCGTTGCGGTTGCCCCCGGCAAACCGCTGGAAATCATGGAAGTGAACCTGGAAGGCCCGAAAGCGGGCGAGGTTCTGGTGGAAATCAAGGCAACCGGCCTGTGCCACACCGACGAATTCACTCGCTCCGGGGACGACCCGGAAGGCATCTTCCCGGCGATCCTGGGCCATGAGGGCGCGGGCGTCGTGGTCGAGGTGGGCGAAGGCGTCACCGGCCTGAAGCCGGGCGACCACGTGATCCCGCTCTACACGCCTGAGTGCCGCGAGTGCGACTACTGCCTCAACCCCAAGACCAACCTGTGCCAGGCGATCCGTTCGACCCAAGGCCAAGGCCTGCTGCCCGACGGCACCACCCGCTTCTCGATGCTGGACGGTACCCCGATCCACCACTACATGGGCTGTTCGACATTTGCCAACCACACCGTGGTGCCGGAAATCGCGCTGGCGAAGATCCGTGAGGACGCGCCCTTCGACAAGGTCTGCTACATCGGCTGCGGCGTCACCACCGGCATCGGCGCGGTGATCAACACCGCCAAGGTGGAAATCGGCTCCCGCGCGGTGGTGTTCGGTCTCGGCGGCATCGGCCTGAACGTGATCCAGGGCCTGCGGCTGGCCGGTGCCGACCAGATCGTCGGCGTCGACCTGAACCCGGGCAAAGTGGAGATGGCGAAACACTTCGGCATGACCGATTTCGTCAACCCGGCGGAGGTCGAGGGCGACCTGGTGGCGCATCTGGTGGAGTTGACCGGCGGTGGCGCGGACTATACCTTTGACGCCACCGGCAACGTGCAGGTGATGCGCACGGCGCTGGAAGCGGCGCACAAGGGCTGGGGTGAATCGATCATCATCGGCGTGGCGCCGGCGGGGGCCGAGATTTCCACCCGCCCGTTCCAGCTGGTCACCGGCCGCAGCTGGCGCGGCACCGCCTTCGGCGGCGCGAGCGGCAGAACCGACGTGCCGAAGATCGTCGACTGGTACATGGACGGCAAGATCGAGATCGACCCGATGATCACCCACAAGCTGACGCTGGATCAGATCAACGAAGGCTTTGACCTGATGCACGAAGGCAAATCGATCCGCGCCGTGGTGGAATTCTGATCCCGGGATTCATGTGAAACACGGGAGACGCAGGCCTTAAGGCCTGCGTTTTCTTTTGAACGATGGACAGGTTCGGCTTTGCCGTCAGCTTTCGGTGGTGGCCTCGACCGCGTCGAGCCGGACGTCATAACCCCAGAGCCTGCGCAGATGCTTCAGCACCTCCTCCTGGTCATCCTCGTCCAGATGGATGCCGTCGCGCACGGTGTGGGTCAGCTTCAACTCCCGGTCGCCGCGCAGGTCGGCATCGGTGACCTGAATGTCCGGCTCCAGATAGGCAAGGTCGTACTGTTTCGCCAGGTCGCGGCGGATCGCCTTGTAACCGGCCCGGTTGTGGATCTGGCTGACCACCAGATTGGGCAGCTCCGCGTCATTGGTCAGTGTGAACAGCTTGAACTTGCGGATCAGGTTCGGCGACAGGAACTGCTGGATGAAGCTCTCATCGCGGTAGTTCGCCCAAGCATCCCGCAGCACCCCGCGCCAGTCCGGATTGCCGGCGAAATCCGGGAACCACTCGCGGTCCTCATCGGTCGGATCCTGGCAGATGCGTCGGATGTCCTGCATCATCGCAAAGCCCAGCGCATAGGGGTTGATGCCAGAATAGCGCGGATCGTCATATTCAGGCTGCATCACCACATTGGTGTGGCTGTGCAGCATTTCCATATAGGCGCCTTGCGTGATCTGGCCCTGCTCGTAGAGCTTGTTGATGATGTAGTAGTGCACAAAGGTCGCGCAGCCTTCGTTCATCACCTTGGTCTGTTTCTGCGGGTACAGATACTGCGCCAGCATCCGCACGATGCGCAGGATCTCGCATTGCCAGGGCTCCAGCACCGGGCTGTGCTTCTCCAGGAAGTACAGGATGTTTTCCTGCGGCAGGTTCATCATCTTGCGCCGCGCACTGTAGTCGGCGTCCTCCACCAGCTCCAGCTTGTCCCGGCCCAGCGTCGAGTCGGTCCAGATATCCAGCACGCTATGGCCGCTTTCGTAGCCCTCCCGCACCTTCTGCATAGCCACCAGTTCCTCATTGGTGGGCTTGGGCGGGCGGCCGTAGCGGAACACCCCCTGGGATTGCAGCGCATGGGCGGCATCCAGCACCTCTTCCACGGCCATCGGGCCATAGCGCTCCTCGCAGGCGGCAATGTAGTTTTTTGCAAAGGCCAGATAGTCATGGATGCCTGCGGCATCTGTCCATTGCTGGAAAAGGTAATTGTTCTTGAAGAAATGATTATGACCAAAGGCCGCATGCGCCATTACCAGCGTCTGCATCGCCATGGTGTTTTCTTCCATGTTGTAGCTGATGCAGGGGTTGGAGTTGATGACAATTTCATAGGCCAGCCCCTGGCGCCCGGTGCGGTAGAGCGCCTCGTCGCGGGCGAAATGCTTGCCGAAAGACCAGTGCTGATACATCAGCGGCAGGCCGACGCAGGAATAGGCGTCCAGCATCTGCTCGGCCGAGATGATCTCGATCTGATTGGGATAGACGTCCAGTCCAAGATCTTCGAGCGCGATCTCCTCGATCGCGTCGCGCGCCTTTTCCATCAGTTCAAAAGTCCACTCAGGCCCGTCAAACAGCGGCTCGCGCGCCTTTTCAGCTGCCTGCATACTGCGCCCCTTTCACCTTGGGGAGGAAGAACTCCCGGAAAATCGGATAGATATGGCCCGGCTGCGAGACCCGCTGCATTTCGAAATGCTGCGCCTGCGCTTTTACCTCGCGGTAGTTCTGCCACAGGTCTTCGCCTGCTTCAGGATTGTTCAACAGCATCTCCGCCGCCTCATCGACGATTTCCACATAAGCGTAGAATTGGCTGACCGGCAGCAGGTCGTTCAAAAGCAGGTTTTTGCAGCGCACCGAGTCATTGCCGAAGTTTTCGCCGTCCGAGGCCTGGGCGCCGTAGATGTTCCACTCATCCGGCGGATAACGCTCCTCGATGATCTCCTTCATCTTCTCCAGCGCAGTGGAGACGATGGTGCCGCCGGTTTCGCGGGCATAGAAGAAAGTTTCCTCATCCACTTCCTGGGCGTGGTGGGTATGGCGCACGAACACCAGCTCGGTGTGCTCATAGCAGCGTTCCAGGAACAGATGCAGTAGCAGGAAGAACCGTTTGGCCAGATCCTTCTCGCGCTCCTGCATGGAGCCGGAGACGTCCATCAGGCAGAACACCACCGCGCGGGAGTTGCGGATCTTTTCCGGCACGAAAGTGTCATAGCGCAGATCCAGCGGATCGATGTAGCCAACCACCTTGCGCTTGCGGATGATGCCCTCCAGCCGCTTCTTTAGCGACTCCAGGAATTCCTCCTGCGGCGGCGTGCGCTCATCCAGCGCTTCCAGCTCCGCGATCTGCTCTTCCAGCTCGCGCTGGGATTTGGTGGTCGGGCGCTGCAGGGCGATGCGGCGGCCCAGCGAGTTGCGCATGGTGCGCACGAGGTTCAGGTTGTTGGGCGTGCCCGCGGTGGTCAGGCCAGCGCGGCGGGTGCCAATGGTTTCGGTTTCTACCGTGGCCTTTTCCACCAGGTCCGGCAGCTCCAATCCCTCAAACAGGATTTCCAGGTATTCCTCCTGGGTCAGGGTGAATGAAAATTCGTCCTCGCCATCGCCGTCCTCGGAGGCCTTGCGGCCGCCCTGCCCGGCGCCGCCCTGCGGCCGTTTGATGGTGTCGCCGACAACAAATTCCTTGTTGCCGGGCAGCACATGGCGGCGCAGCCCCCCCTTGGAGGAATGAAAGAACCGCGGTTCCTTCAGCCCCCGTGACGGGATCGTGACCTTTTCGCCTTCATCCGGGACACCGCTTCCGCCTTGGATCGACTTCCCCCGGACCGACTGATCGACGCGCTCCTTAATATTCTCCCGGGCCCGCCGCAGGAACCGCTGGCGGTTCCCGAGGCTCTTGCCCTTCGGATTGGCGCGCCTGTCGATGAAATGATGCATATTCCACAGCGCTCCTCTTTAGCCCGCCTTGTTGACGCGCATGTACCATTCGACCAGGCGCCGCACCTGGCGGTCGGTATAGCCGTGGCCGCGCATCCGCTCGACGAACTCCTGGTGCTTGCTTTCGGTCTTGCTGTCCTTCTTGGATCCGAAGGAGATCACCGGCAGCAGTTCCTCCACCTGGCTGAACATGTGCTTCTCAATCACATCGCGCAGCTTCTCGTAGGAATTCCAGGCCGGGTTTGAGCCGGTGTTGGCACGGTGGCGCAGGGCGAATTTGACCACCTCATTGCGGAAGTCCTTGGGATTTGCGATGCCGACCGGCTTTTCGATTTTCGACAGCTCCGCATCCAGAACCTCGCGGTTGTAGAGCTGGCCGGTATCCGGATCCTTGTAGTCCTGCTCCTCGATCCAGGCATCGGCGTAGGAGATATAACGGTCGAATACATTCTGGCCGTATTCGGTATAACTTTCGAGGTACGCCTTCTGGATCTCGTTACCGATGAACTCCTCATAGCGCGGCGCCAACTCGGTCTTGATGAACTCCAGATACTTCTGTTCCGTCTCCTGCGGGAACTGCTCGCGCTTGATCATCTGCTCCAGCACATACATCAGATGCACCGGGTCCGCCGCCACCTCGTTGGTGTCGAAGTTGAAGGTAGTGGACAGAACCTTGAAGGCGAAGCGGGTGGAGATGCCGTTCATGCCCTCGTCCACGCCGGCGCGGTCCTGGTATTCCTGCACCGTCTTGGCCTTGGGATCGGTGTCCTTCAGGCTCTCGCCGTCGTAGACCCGCATCTTGGAATAGAGGTTGGAGTTTTCATGCGGCTTCAGGCGGGTCAGCACCGAGAAGCGGCTGAGAATCTTCAGCGTTTCCGGCGCGCAGGGCGCATTGCGCAGCTCGCTGTTCTCGATCAACTTCTCATAAATTGAAGTTTCATCGGAGACCCGCAGACAGTAGGGCACCTTGATGATCGACACCCGGTCAATGAACGCCTCGTTGTTCTTGTTGTTCTTGAAAGACTGCCACTCGGACTCATTCGAGTGCGCCAGGATCAGGCCGCTGAAGGGGATGGCGCCGAAGCTTTCGGTACCCATGTAGTTGCCTTCCTGGGTCGCCGTCAGCAGCGGGTGCAGCATCTTGATCGGCGCCTTGAACATCTCGACGAATTCCAAAATGCCCTGGGTCGACCGGTTCAGGCCGCCGGAGAAGCTGTAGGCATCCGGGTTGTCCTGGCTGAAATGCTCCAGCTGGCGGATGTCGACCTTGCCCACAAGGGTGGAGATGTCCTGGTTGTTCTCATCGCCCGGCTCGACCTTGGCCACACAGATGCGGCGCAGGCGCGACGGGTACAGGCGGACAACCGTGAACTTGTTGATATCGCCATCGAATTCATCCAGCCGCTGAACCGCCCAAGGCGACATCAGACCTGGCAGCCGGTGCTGGGCAATGCCGTATTCCTCTTCCAGCACCTTGCCCATGCGGACCGGGTCAAAGAGGCCCAGCGGGCTTTCGAAGATCGGCGAGATCTGATTGCCGGCTTTCAGCACATAGATCGGCTGATCCTCGACCAGACGCTTCAGGCGTTCCGCCAGGGAAGACTTGCCGCCGCCGACCGGGCCAAGCAGGTACAGGATCTGCTTGCGCTCCTCCAACCCTTGCGCCGCGTGGCGGAAGTAGCCAACGATCCGTTCGATCGTGTCTTCCATGCCGTAGAAATCGTGGAAGGCGCTGTAGCGTTTGATCGTGCGGTTCTGAAAGATCGGTCCGAGCCGGGAGTCCTTGGAGGTGTCAACCAGCTCTTCCTGGCCAATTGCCTTCAGCATCCTCTCGGCGACGTTTGCATACAGGCTTGGATCGTCACGGCAGGCGTTCAAATAGTCCTGCAGCGGCATCTCCTGCTCGCGCGTTTCGCCGTACTGCTCTGCAAAAAGTTCGGCAATGTCTTTCATCTTGGATCAAGCCTCCTGGTTAACTCGCGCCGTTCCTCCTGGCGTTTAAGATCGCGCGCAGACAGAGAGCCCAGCACGTGGGCATGGATGTCCGCGTCAGTGTTGAGTTCTGATTTCTGCTCGGCGCCGCTACTGGCGTCATACGTCCGGCTGGCCGCTCTTGGCGGCGGCCTGCGCCCGGAAACCAGGGCTATCGGCGTCGTGTTACTTACTCTCGAGCTTACACCAATTACGAACTTCTTACTATCTGAAAGTGGTGTACTTTTAATTAATTGCCAGAAACTTTTGCGGGAAATTTTCTTCACATCGCGGCGATCACCACAGCCGCACCTCCCTTCTGCATCGCGGCATTTCAAGGGCTTCAGCATCAAACTGCCCGCAAAACCAAAACTTCACAGGCAGCTTTCTTCTATCCCCGCCGCTCCCGCGCGGACGCTTTGCTGAGCGGGCTCTCCCGCGCGCGCGCCACAGGGCCGCCGGGTGAGGTTGCAGCAGACGCAGCATCACAGCCCCATAAAAAGCCATAGAAAATCTGCGGCAACCAGGACACGGTTGGTAACAAAATTACCTCAAATGCGGCGTTCACATACTGGACAGGACAGCAAAATTTGTCACATTGTGGCCTCAAAATGGCCGCAAAAGACGGCCGCTGGGCAAAAAACAGGCAACGAAACCATACGCCGATGGCCGAATTCCGGGCCGCGGCATATAATAGATGGGCGGTAAATCTATGAGCACGGTCGCATATATCACCCGCGATATGGCGGGCACTACACAGCATGGAAATTTTTCCGAAGGCACCCCGGCACGTATTGATGCAAGCCAGTCCAAGGACATTTCACTCAATCTCAGCCCAGCAGACGTCGAGAGCTATTCACGGCAAGGCAGCAACCTGCACATCACCCTGGCAAACGGCCAGGAGCTGGTGCTGGAAAATTACTATTCCTTCGGCGCAACGGGCGGCAAGAACCTGTTCCTGAGCCAGGAAGGCCAGTTCATCGAAGTGGTGCTGGAGGACAAGTCCGGCGGTATGCTGTTTGCCACTTACGAGCCGCTCGACCTGGCCGGCAAGTGGAGCGCCTATGACGAGATGGTGTTTCTGGACGTCGACCGGATCGAACCGGTTGTAGCACCGCTGGCTGCGCCCCTGTTCGGCGGCCTGGGCGCGGCTGGAGCCGCAGCGGGCGTCGTCGGCGCGGCCGCAATTGCCAGCGGCGGCAGCGGGGATGGCGGCGGTGGCGGCGGCAGCGGCGGCAACAACGGCAATACCTTTGTGACCATCGACAGCGGGCTGGCAGGCGGAGACGACACGATCAGTGCAGCCGAAGCAGCGGCCGGAGTGACCCTGACCGGCACCGCTGAGGCAGGTTCCACAGTGGAAGTCACTTTTCAGGGTGTGACCCGCACCGTGACAGCCACCGATGAAGGAACCTGGAGCGCGGACTTCGCCTCTTCGGAAGTAACCGGCGGCGAGTACGACGCGCCGATCAGCGTCACATCGACGAACGCTTCTGGCGACACGGCAACAGCCGCCTCCACCATCCGCATCGACACCGAAACCGCAGTTGCGATTGATGACGGTCAGGCCGGCGGCGATGACATGATCAATGGCGCAGAGGCCGCCAACGGGGTGACCCTGACCGGCACCGCCGAAGCCGGGGCAACCGTGGAAGTGACTTTCCAGGGGGTGACCCGCACGGTGACCGCCACCGACGGCGGAACCTGGAGCGCCGATTTTGCCGCCTCGGAAGTCCTGTCTGGCGAATACGATGCAGAAGTGACGGCCACGGCAACCGACGCCTTTGGCAACACCGAAACGGCCACCGGCACGATCCGGGTGGACACCACCACCACCGTAGACATCGATTCCGGCCAGTCGGGCGGCGACGACATCGTCAACAACGCCGAAGCCGCAGCAGGCCTGACCCTTACCGGCACCGGAGAGGCCGGCGCGACAGTCAGCGTCACGGTTGAAGGCGTCACCCGGACTGCCACGGTGGATTCCGATGGCAATTGGGCGGCAGAGTTCGAAGCGGGCTCCCTGCCCGCCGGTGAATATGACACAACGATCAGCGTCACCTCGACCGACGAAGCGGGCAATACCGCAACCGCCACGGCGGATCTGCATGTGGACACGGTGGTCGATCCGCTCACTGTGGAAACCGCAAGCGTCGAGGGCGATGGCATCGTCAACGCAAGCGAGCGCAGCGACGGGGTCACCCTGACCGGCACCGTGGAGCCGGGCTCAACCGTGGTGGTTCAGCTGGGCGATGCCACCGAAACTGCGACCGTGGACGCTGACGGCAACTGGAGCGTGGACTTTGCCGCCTCTGGCATTGCCGAGGGCAGCTATGAAGCGGACATCACCGTCACTGCCACCGACGCTGTCGGCAACACCTCGGAAATCACCGACACATTGACTATCGACACTGAAGTTGTGCCGTTCGAAGCGGACAGCATTGCCGATGATGACATCGTCAACATCGCCGAGCGCGCTGCTGGGCTGACCCTGACCGGCACAGTGGAGGCCGGCTCAACGATCGACATCACCATCGAAGGCGTGACCCGGGCCGCAACCGTCGATGCCGACGGCAATTGGAGCGTGGAGTTCGACGCGGACGACCTGCCGGAGGGCACCTACAGCAGCCAGGCAGAGATCACCGCGACCGACCCGGCTGGCAATACCGCGACCCTGACTGAGACTTTTGAGGTCGACACCGAATACGATGCACCGAATGTTGGCAGCGTCATCAGCACCGGTTCCGGCGTCACTGGTTTCTTCAGCGACGACTACGAGGACAGCGACACCACCCATGAGCTGACCAGCGGCGGCGCGGTGGAGGATGTCACCGGCACTGAAACAGACCTCGGCGGCGGCAGCACTTTCTTCAGTTTCGACGAAACGGTACCGGACGGATCGCACCTGGTGGTCAACCGCGTTGATGATGCAGGCAACAGCTCTGGCACCATGATTGTGTTCGAAGATGGCGCCGATGCCACGGTGCTGGATCACGCAGGCCTGTCGCAGTTCAACATCGACGAGCTGAACCTGGTGCACGCGGACAATGTCGATCTGACTCTGACCGAAGCCGATATCAACGCGCTGTCCGGTAACGCTGACACACTGACGGTGCATGGCGGCTCGGACGACACCCTGACCATCACCGGCGCAACGGCCAGCGGCACCCAGACGATCGACGGCGAGACCTACGACGTTTACACCTTGGGCGACGACGGCACCACGATCCTGGTCGATGAAGACGTCAACACCGTGATCTGATCTACCGGCCCGGCGGCTTCTGCTGCCGGGCCCAAAATATCAAAAGCCTGGAACAAAAGGGCAAAGGGCAGGATGCAACCGGGACGCTTTCTTTGCGCCATCGCAACGATGTGCAGCCTTTCGGCCTGCGCACCGGCACCCTTTGGCGATGCGGAAGCCAGCGGCCCGCACAGCAATTTCACACAAACGGGCGAGACCACCTCCGAAGTGATCAGCGCCCTGATGGAGCGCCGCTCGCTGCTGGCGGAGGACAGCGCCTACGGACAGGTGGCCGCAGCCGCCATTGCCGCCTCCTCCCGCGCAGCCGAGGCAGAACTGATCAGCGCCAAGCTGCGGGCGGAGGCGGCGTCCAAGAATTGGTTTCCGACGCTGGGGCCTTCTGTCAGCCTGACTGACCTGGGCGATCTGGTGGCCGGGCTGCTGATCGAGCAGGTGCTGTTCGACAACGGCCGCCGCAAGGCAGAGCGCGAGTTTGCCGCCGCCGATGTGGAGGTCGCCGCCGTAAGCCTGTCACAGGACATGAACAGCCGGGTGGAAACCGCCGTCGGGCTTTATGCCGCTGCCCTGCGCGGTGATGAGAAGGCTGCCTATGGCGACCGCGCACTGCGCCGGATGCAAGAGTTCCGCCGCATCGTGCAGGGCCGGGTCGATGGCGGCGTCTCCGACCGCGCCGACCTCAATGTGGTGGACAGCAAGATCAGCGGCATCCGCACCGCTACCGCCACTGCCCGGGACGCCGCCGCCACCGCACGCGCTGAGTTGCAGGCGATGACAGGGCAGACTTTCGGCCAGAAGCCTTCGCATCTGTCTATCAGCACACCGCCCGAACAGGGGCAATTCCTGTCCGTGCTCAAGGCTGAAGCCGAAGCGGAGCGCACCATTGCCCAGGCCAAGTCCGGCCGCGCCGGGCTGCTGCCGCAGATCTCCGCCGCAGGCAATGTGACCACTGACGGCTCTGGCGCCGGGATCACCCTGGGGGTCGGCCAGCCGCTGGGGCTGGGCACGCCAGCCGCCATCCAGGCGCTTGAGGCCTCCAAAGAGGCCGCGACGCGCCAAGTCGGCGAAGCCGAAGAGGCCGCCCGCCGCGCCTACAGCCGCCAGGTGCAACAGATTGCGTCGTACCAGCGGCAGGAGGGCGAGACCGCCGTGCTGGTGCGCCGCAGCCGCGAGACCTACGAGCTGTTCCTGAAGCAGTTCGAGGCAGGCCAGCGCCCGGTGATGGAGGTGATCCAGGTCTATGAGGAACTGGTGCGCCGCGAGCAGGCCCATATCGACGCTAAATACGAGGTGGTGCTGATCCAGCTGGCACTGGCACGCGACCTTGGGCTTCTGGCTGATGGGGACAAGATTTGACTGACACCACGCAAAAGCCGCCCCGCCCGATGCCCGCCGCCGGCAAGAAGCCGGTGCTGCGGGCCGTGCCTGTTTCCGGCCCGCAGGCCGCACCGCAAGGCAGGATGCAGCCAGCCAACACCCCTGCCCCGGCGCCCGGCCCTAGTGCCAAGCTGAAACCAAAGACAAGCAACCGGCCCAAGCCCCAGGATCCACAGCCCGAAGTCGGCTCGCTGCTGGAAGGGGCGGCAGCCCGCATCCAGCACCGGGCCAGCCTGATTGCGACCCTTGCTGCGCTGAAGGGCAGCGAGGTGGCAGTCAGCGACGTCGCAGCCTTCCTGTGGAAGGAAACGCCGGGGGACCTGTCCCTCCACACGCTGACCAAGGCGCTGCAATCCACCGGGCTGCAGCCCAAGGTGCTGGAAAAACAAAGCCTTGCCCCTGCTCTGTGGCCTGCGCTGGCGATCATGTCCGGCGGACAGTGCGTGCTGGTGCTGGGCCAGGCCGATGATGCGCTGACGATCTATGACACTTCCTGCCCGGATAACCGCACCGAGGTGCCGCTGACGGAATTCAGCCCCTACTTCACCGGCACTGTGCTGTCGGTCCGCCCCTCGCTCAGCCAAATGGCAGCCAAGCACACACCGCAGATCGACCCCGGGCACTGGTTCTGGAGCGAGTTCCCGAAGTACCGCCGCCAGGTGGGCGAGATCATGCTGGGCTCGCTGGTGGCCAATATCCTGGCCGTCTCCGTCGCGCTGTTCTCCTTGCAGGTCTATGACCGGGTGGTGCCGCATCAGTCGCACGCAACCCTGTGGGTGCTGGCGGTGGGCGCCTTCCTGGCAATTGCGCTGGAGGCGATGCTGAAACTGGCCCGCGCCCGGCTGACCGATGCGGCCGGCCGCCAGATTGAGCTGTCAGTGCAGCACAACCTGATGCGCCGCCTGATTGGGATGCGCTCCGACAAGAAACCGCTGCCGCCCTCCGGCCTGTTTGCAGCGATGCGCGATTTCGGCTCGGTGCGGGAATTCTTCACCTCCTCCACCATCTCGACGCTGGCGGACATTCCGTTCATCGCAGTCTTCCTGCTGCTGGTCGCCTCCATCGCCGGGCCGGTGGTCTGGGTGATCATCGGAGGCGGCATCCTGATGCTGCTGCCCGCCTATTTCATGCAGAAGAAGATGATCACCTATACCCGCCAAACCCAAGGCGCCAATGCCAAGGCCGGGCGGCTGCTGCATGAGGTGGTGACCGAGCTGGACACCGTGAAGACCCAGCGCGGCGAGGAGCGCGTGCTGCGGTTGTGGGATGAGCTGAACACGCTGTCGTCGCACTCCGCGACCGAGCAGCGCAAGCTTTCCAGCGCCCTTACCTACTGGTCGCAGGGGGTCCAGCAGGCGACCTATATCACCGCAGTGGTGCTGGGCACGCTCCTGGTATTCGCCGGTGAATTCACCGTCGGCACCATCATCGCAACCGGCATCCTGACCAGCCGGACACTGGCGCCGCTGACTCAGTTTGCCGCCACGCTGGCACGCTGGAGCAATGTGAAGGCGGCGCTGGAAGGGCTGGATGCCATTGCCCAAGCGCCGCAGGAGAAAGAGAAAGAACGCTCCTACCTGCGCCGCCAGAAGATCGAGGGCCGGTTCGAGCTGCGCGAGATCCTGTTCCGTTATGAGGATGACGCGGCCCCGACGCTGGATGTTCAGGCGGTGGCAGTCACACCGGGCCAGCGGGTTGCAGTGCTGGGCGTCAACGGCTCCGGCAAATCCACCCTTCTCAAGCTCCTGTCCGGCCTCTATGCCCCCGACCGGGGCCGCATCCTGCTGGACGGCACCGACATGGCGCAGATCGACCCGCGTGACCTGCGGGCAAACATCGGCTACCTCAGCCAGGACGTTCGGCTGTTTGCCGGCTCGCTGCGCGACAACCTGAACCTCAACCAGCTGGAGCGTGACGACGACCGGCTGATGGAGGCGCTGGAATTTGCCGGCCTCGGCGCCCATGTGCGCAATCACCACAAGGGTCTGGACCTGGAGATCAGCGACGGCGGCCATGGCCTATCGATCGGGCAGCGCCAGTCGATCGGCTGGGCGCGGCTGTGGCTGCAAAATCCCTCTGTCGTGCTGCTGGATGAACCCACCGCGGCTCTGGACCAGACGCTGGAACGCACTCTGGTCAGCCGCCTGGAAAACTGGCTGGAGGGCCGCACGGCGGTGATCGCCACCCACCGGATGCCGATCCTGTCGCTGACCAACCGCACCCTGATCCTGCAATCCGGCCGTATGGTGGTGGATGGCCCGCGCGATCAGGTGCTGGCCCATCTGGCCGCAGGAGAAGGCAAATGACCATGGCGCTGCACGACCCCTATGGAAATGCCGAGACGCCGCGAAGCGCCAGCCGTATCATCTATCTGGCGTTGGCCGCTGTGGCCACGTTCCTTATATGGGCCGCCTTTGCCTCCATCGACGAGATCGTGCGCGGCGAGGGACAGGTGGTCTCCTCCTCACGCGCTCAGATCGTTCAGAACCTGGAGGGCGGCATCCTTGCGGAGCTGCATGTGCGCCAGGGCGATATCGTGACCGCCGGCCAGGTGCTGGCCAAGCTGCAGGACACCAAGTTTCGCACCGCCGCGGATGAGCTGCAGAACCAGATCGACGCGCTGGAGATCAGGCGCCACCGGCTGGAGGCGCAGATGAAGGGCGCCTTTGAATTCACTGTGCCGGATATGCTGGCACAGCGTTCCCCCGGTATTCTGGCCTCTGAACGCGGCCTGCTGACCGCGCGGCAGACAGACTTTGCCAGCCGCCGCGACAGCGCCCGGCAGATCATGGATCAGCTGAACGCCGAACTGGCGAATATGGAGACGCTCTACAAGCAAAAGATCGTGGCCCTGATCGAGGTAAACAAGGCCCGCAAGACGGCCACCGATGCGCGCGCCAAATACACCGAAATCGGCACCCAGGCGGAGCTGGAACAAGCCGAAGAATACGCCCAGACCCTGCGGGAGATCACCACCCTGCGGCAGGAGCAGCGGCTGGCGGTGGACCAGTTGAACCGCACCATCATCACCTCCCCCATGGCGGGGATCGTGAACAGCCTGGCCGTGACCACCATCGGCGGCGTGATCCGCCCCGGCGAGGAGATCCTGGAGATTATCCCGCTGGGTGAAGAGTTGTTTGTCGAGGCGCGGGTGAAGCCGGAAGACATCGCAAGCGTGCAACCTGGCCAGGACGCCACAATCAAGCTCTCGGCCTATGACTATACCATCTACGGCTCACTGCGCGGCAAGGTGGATTTCGTCTCGGCCGATACGTTCGAGGATGAGCGCAACCCGCGCGCCGAGTCCTACTACCGGGTAACGGTGCGGGTCGACAAATCCGGTTTCACCGAACGCCAGCAATCGATCGAGATCCGCCCCGGCATGCGGGCCGCGGCTGAACTTCAGACCGGTGCCAAGACTGTGCTGCAGTACTTGCTGAAACCGCTCTACAAATCCCGCGAGGCGCTGCGCGAGCCCTAAAGAAGCAAGAGGCCGCTCCTGTCCGGAACGGCCCCTCCGCTTTGACATGCGGGAAACGAGGATCAGCCGGCCCGGCGGATCAGATCGTTAAGCGTCGCATCCAGAGCGGTGCCGATCGACACCCGGCGGCTGCCCATGGCAGCCTTGGCTGAAATCACCGAAACAAGCCGCGGCGCCTGGCCTGGGCGCAGTTCCAGCACCGGCGATCCCGAGGCCCCGAAGTCCACCAGGCAGGACATCACCAGGGTGCGGCTTTTGCGGGCGAGAACGCTGCAAGAGCGTTTCAGCCTAGGCCGTGTCGCGTGATGCCGCGTATAGGACAGCACGTCCAGGGTATCGCCCCTCTCGGCCCCCCAATCCATCGCCAGTGGCGCTATCTGGCGGCTGCTGATCGGCCGGTCCAACCGCAGTACCGCCAGATCGCTGCCGACCTGATGGGTTCCGGACGGGCGGTACTGATATTGCGGATGCAAAACAGCCTTCGCCACTTGCCGCAGCGCTACAGCCCGGCGCCCGGACAATCCGGCCTCAAACCAGATGCTCTGCGGATCAACCCTGGCTCCTGTCCTGGGATCGAACAGGCAATGCGCGGCAGTCAGCACCAGATTGGGTGCCACCAGCGCCCCGGTGCACATGTTTTTGTTGGCAATGTTCAGCCGTCCGACGGCTTCCAGCCCCTGTATCGTTTCGGCGCGTGCCTGCGGCTCATCCGCAGCCGCGCCTATGGGCATGCCCAGGGACAGGCATGCCGCAATTGCAGCAATAGTTAGTCTCATAACCCACTCCAGCTTCCCACATGGGCATCGTCATTCAGGCGTGCGGCTGGAATGAGACCCAAAGTTGCCGGGCTGAGACCAAAAGGTGGACAGAATACGGCAGCGTTAACAATTCCCTAACCCCCCGGTTATTGATGCTTAACCATGGCAAAAAAGCCTGCCGCTTGGCCAGAAAAAGTAAACAAACCGTAAATATTTTTTTCAACCCGCGAACAACAAAAGAGAACTTTGGTGTCAATTTCAGGCAGAATCCCGATTTGGAGGGTCCGGTCTGTCGCGATTCGAAGCCATCCGGGCCGCAAAAGGTTAACGAATCCAACCCGTCCTGCCGGAGCGCTTGCCTGCAGCCGTTAACCCGCCCTGCCCGCGCAACTCCGCCCGAAACCTTAACGCCAGTTATTCGGTCACGCAGCCAAATGCGCAGAGCGGCCGCAGGGAAAACAATCAGTATGGAATTACTTCTGGATTTTTTGGAGCATTAACGGATTCAAAATCAATCTGACGTTGTATGTGACCCAGTCTCAGTCCCCCATCCCCGGCGCCAAGCCGGCGGATATCTGCCGGAGGTGTTACGTTGAAAATGTTGCAGAATTTTAAACTTTCCCAAAAGCTTCCCATGCTGGTCGTCGGCACCGCTCTGACGGTAACTATCGTCCTGATTGCCTTCAGCAGCAGTTACTTCCGGCGCAGCGTCGTCCATGATGCGGAGGTTGTCTTGCAATCTCTGGTCCGCGACCGCGAGGCTGCGCTGCATTCCTACCTGAAATCCATTGAAGCGGCGATCCTGACAGTCTCTGCGGTTCCCTCCACCGCCAAGGCGATGAAAGATCTGGGCGTGACCTGGACCACCCGCGGCGGTAGCGGACAGCAAGAGGTTGGGAACCTGTCGATGTTTGCCTCGGCCTCGTCGCCATATGATATTCACTTCGAACGCAACCACCCGGCATTCGCAGGGATGATGGAACGGCTCGGCTACTACGACATTTTCCTGATCAGCCCCGAGGGTGATGTGATCTTCTCGGTCACGAAGGAAGCCGACTACGCCACCAACTTGAATACCGGCGCCTACAAAGAAACCGGTCTGGCGCAGGCCTTCCAGCTTGCTGCAGAGGGACAGAAGGAACAGGTCTATTTCTCCGATATTGCGCCTTATGCTCCCAGTGGGGATGCTCCAGCGGCCTTTGCAGCGGCCCGCATCCAGGACAGCGGCGGGCGATACATCGGTGTCTTTGCCATTCAGGTCGCGATCGACGAGATTTCCGGTATTACAACCACCTTTGGGGGTGACCTGCAAACTCTTGACGTTTACCTTGTCGGTAAGGATTACAAGGCCCGCACTGCGTCCCGCCAGGACGGCGGCCACAACCTGCTCGATGAGGTCGGCCGGCTGACGCATATTCAAAATGCCTTTGCCTCCATTGCCGAACATTCGACGGAAGGCGGCACAGGACATGCGGAGACTTTTTATCCGGCGGTTGAAAAACCCAGCGGCCGCATCGTCGCCGCAGTTGCGGAGCCAGTCGCATTCCGCAACTTGCAATGGGCGCTGATTGCCGAACTGGACCGGGCGGAAATTCTGGCGCCTGCATCAGCACAGCGCCAGATCATGATCCTGATTTCCCTCGCCTGTGCCGCGGCAGTGTCCTTCTTCGGCTGGCTTTTTGCACGGTCGATCACCAGGCCGATCGACCGGATCTGCACCGACATGGAGGCGGTGTCCTCCGGCGATCTCGACACCGAGGTGGAAGCGGCAAGCCGCACCGACGAGATCGGCAAGATCGGCAGGACCCTGGTCTCCATGCAGGACGACCTGAAGCTGGCCCGCGCCGCCGAGGAGGAGCGCGCCGAGATGCAGCGCCAGCAGCAGCAGGTGGTCGAAAGCCTGAGCGCCGGCCTGGTGCAGCTCGCCGACGGCGATTTCTCGCAGCCGATCACCTCTGCCTTCCCGGAGGAATACGAGCAGCTGCGGCAGAACTTCAACAGCACCGTCAGCAATCTCAGCGGCACCGTGCAGCAGGTGATCGAGGCCTCCGGCAGCATCCGCAACGGCGCCGCCGAGATCAGCCAGGCCTCCGACGACCTGTCGCACCGCACCGAAAGCCAGGCGGCGACGCTGGAGCAGACAGCTGCGGCGCTGGATGAGCTGACCGCCAGCGTCAAATCCGCCGCCGACGGCGCCCGCAGCGTCGAGGCGACCATGGCCGCGGCCCGCACCGAGGCGGAAAACAACCGCGAAGTGGTGCAGAGCGCGGTCTCGGCGATGACCGAGATCGAGCAGAGCTCGAACCACATCAGCCAGATCATCTCGGTGATCGACGACATCGCCTTCCAGACCAACCTGCTGGCGCTCAATGCAGGCGTCGAGGCGGCGCGGGCGGGCGAGGCCGGCAAGGGCTTTGCGGTGGTCGCCAGCGAGGTGCGGGCGCTGGCGCAGCGCTCCTCGGACGCGGCGATGGAGATCAAGACGCTGATCTCCGACAGCTCCAAACAGGTGGAGCGCGGCGTCGACCTGGTCGGCAAGGCGGGCGAGGCGCTGCAGAGCATCGTCGAGCAGGTCACCCATATCTCGCAGCTGGTCTCCGGCATTGCCGAAGGCGCGGCGGAGCAGTCCACCGGCCTCAACGAGATCAACACCGGCGTCACCCAGCTGGACCAGGTGACCCAGCAGAACGCGGCGATGGTGGAAGAGGCCACCGCGGCGGGCCACATGCTGAACACCGACGCGGGCAAGCTGGCCGAGCTGGTGGCGCATTTCCGGGTCTCCGGCGGCACCCTGTCCGCCCGCCCGGCCCCGGCTGCAGCCCCCGCCCCGGCCGCCAAGCCGGCGCCCTCGGCGCATGGCGGGGGCAACTGGGAGATCGAGGCCAGCCCGGCGCCTGCGCCTGCGGCCAGCAGCGGCAATGCCGCCCGCGATCTCTGGCAGGACTTCTGAACACCCACCGGAGGCGCCGCCGAAAACGGTGGCGCCTTCAGACCGTGCCCCGCGGCAGCAGGAATGCCGCCGCAAAGGAATGGCGCCAGGCTCCCGCATATATCGCAGCACACCGCCCGCTTGCTGCCCGGTTCCGCGGCAGCTGCCTTGGTCGCGCTCCCTATGGAAGCTGCATCGCGCGGCACCAAAATGCTGCAATCAGCCTCGAATTTTCAGCAAACTTGGAACACCTTAGACACCGGTCCAAGCGGCGGCCGGCACCGTGAAGCTTCCGGGAAATTGCAGAGGCTTGCGTGTCAGCAGCGCAAAATCCTCCGCCCCCTTCGCGCAACTCAGTTTTCATTAATGAAATCCCCTCAGATAATAAACCAGTGCGCGTATCGGCTTTGAATATTCTGCCCTTGCGTGTTTTGTTTCGGATGCCTCCATTCCAGGAGCCGTGCCAATTCAAAGGGGTAACAGGATGAGTAACAATCGTTTTCCAGAAGCAGCTGCAACGCCCTTTTTGCAGCCCGTGATCCTCAACATCCTTTCAGTGGATGATGATGAGATAGACAGGCTGCGCCTGAAGAAGCTGTGCCGCAAGGCTGGAATGGAGGCCGAGTTTTTTGAGGCCGCCAATCTGGAAGAAATGCGCAGGCTTCTGGACAAGGAACGGTTCGACCTGGTGTTTCTGGACCACAACCTGGGCATGGACACTGGCCTGGATGCCCTGAAGCTGCTTATGACCCACGAAGATCAAGTGCAGGCGGTTCCGATCATGCTGACAAGCGTCACCAGCTATCAGACCGCCGTCAATGCCATGCGCCGCGGCTGCGCCGACTATATCGTCAAGGAGGAGCTGTCCGTGGACGCGCTGATCAAGTCGATTGCCTCTGCGATCGAACGGCGGGCGCTTTACGGCCAGCTGTCCAGCGCGCGGGCGTCGGAGAAGGAGCTGAAACGGATCTTCCAGCGCTTCATCGTCGGCTGCGGGCCCGACCTGCGGCTGCTGCTGAGCCGCACACTGGCAGGTGTCCGGGTCGTAAAATCGCAGGCACGGCAGGATGAGGGCGTATCACCTTCCGTGCTGTCGGATGTGACGATGCTCGAACGCAGCTGTAAGGATCTGGTGGCGTTCATGGATGATCTGGATAGCGTGATCGAAGACACCCGCGAGGTGACCGCCCGGGTTTCCCCGAACCTGCTGCAGTAGCGGCCCGGCCGGGCTCTGCCCATGACCGCCGGAACCGGCAGACCGAGCATCCGTGCCATGCAGCACCGGTCCAGTCGGCAGAATGGAGTTTGAAGATTATGCAGAATACCCGAACCGCCAGCCGGCCGGCCTTGAACATCATTCTTGTGGAAGACGATGACGGCGACGCCAAAGCCCTGAACCGAGCCTTTGAGCGGGCCAGAATTGCCAATCCGGTTACCCGGTTCGTGGACGGTGTTGAGGCGCTGGCTTACCTGCGGGGCGAAATGAGCCAGGTGCCTCCGCCTCATTTCGTGGTGCTGAGCGACATTAACATGCCGCGCAAAAACGGAATTGAGCTGCTGCGCGAAATCCGCGCCGATCCGGTACTGCACAACATACTGTTCATTGTGCTGACTACATCGGACGACGAGCGGGACATCTCCGAAGCTTATGCCAACAATGTTGCGGGCTACATTCTGAAATCCAAGGCAGGCGAGATGTTTGCCGACCTCATGTCAACGCTCGACAACTACTGGCGCATTGTCGAGCTGCCCGAAATTCACATCAAACAGGTGACTGATGGCAGCACTCAACATCCTGCTCATTGACGATGACGGCGGCGACCGGAAGCTGATGCTCCGGCTGCTGAAGCAGCACCATCCGGACGCCAGGATCAGTGAGGCCGACAGCGGTGAAAATGCACTTGGCTTTGCCGGGTCTCCTGCGGAAATCATCTTTCTGGATTACTTGCTGCCCGATGGCACCGGGCTCGACCTGATCACCCGGCTCAAGGAATCCTGGCCGCAGGCCGTGCTGTTCATGACAACTGGCCACGGGGACGAGGAGATTGCCAAAAGCGTCATCCTGGCCGGGGCCAGCGATTACATCCCCAAGTCGGCTCTGAGCGCGGAGGCGCTGAAGCGGATGATTGCAAACGGTCTGAAAGTCGCAGACATGCGCTGGCGAATTCAGGAGCAGCAAAACGAGCTCCGGCTGTTTTCGGACGTGCTGGTCCACGACATCCGGGCTCCGCTGCGGGCCATCAAGTTTCTGAGCGACCAGATCCAGGAAGAATATGAGGAGGGCGACCTGGAGGAGGTTTCCCGGCAATTCGATCTGATGAAAAAATCGGTGAACAAAACGTCCGAGCTGATTGAACGGCTGGCAAGCCATATCAACCCGCACAGCGACGGCCGGGCGGAGCGTGTCACTGTCGACAGCCTGTTCGACAGCTTGCGCGCGGTTCTGGCGCAGGATCTGGCGGAATCCGGTGCCCGGATCGACTGGCAATCCGGCGGGCTGAGTGTGCTGTGCTTCCCGCCCGATATCGTCCAGCTGCTGCAGAATTTGATCAGTAATGCCATCAAGTACAGCGGCGGCGAGATCCCAGAAATCTCTGTGACCGCCGAACCTGCCCAGCCTGGGGTGGTGATTTCCGTTGCCGACAATGGCATTGGCGTGCCGCCGGAGTACCGGGAGAAGATCTTCGAACCCTTCAAGCGGCTGCAGCGTGGCAGCGAGCAGCCCGGCACCGGTCTGGGCTTGGCGACCTGCGCCAAAATCGCCAAGCGCCACAAAGGCCTGATCTGGTGCGATCCGCAAACGAAAACCGGCACCACAATCCGGTTCACGATCAGCCTGGACCCCGTGCCTGCCCGCGAGACAGCCTGAAGGCGTGTGTTGTCATGGGCGGAGTGCTTTCGTCATTCCAGCTTTGCGGAATATCACCGAAGCGACCTATCCGCTGGAGGTGTTGCCGGCCTCATCTGCCGCCGGGACGGAATTGATCTATGAATCCGGTGCACCTGGGCTATTGGGGGATTTGCGCGGCTGCACACTTCGACATGGGTGCGGCCACCGTCGCGGCCCTTCACGCTGACAGACCTCGCGCACGCGCTACCCTTCCAACGAGACCCAAAGCACACGGGCGTCGTCCGCACTGACGGAAACGCAACCATGGCCCATTCCGCTGTCGTAATAGACGGAATCCCCAGCCCCCATGCGCAGCGGCCGGTAATGCTCGGTGTAGAGGATCAGTTCACCGCTCAGCACGAACATGAACTCCTCCCCTTGGTGGCGCACCCAATTGTCGAACTCGGTCACATCGCGCGCCTTGATGGTGCTGATATAAGGCACCATGCGCTTGCTGGTCAGTTCGCTGCACAACAGCTCGTGATCATAGGTCGAGGTTTCCTTATGCTCGCCTGCCCCCGTGCGGGTGAAATCCCTGCGCCCGGTCACGCCGCTTTGGCTGGACTGCACAAACAGCTGCGGCGTTTCCAGTTCCAGGGTCTGCATCAGGCGGCGGATGATCTCGAAACTGGGCCGGGTCTGGTTGTTCTCGATCTTGGACAAAGTGGACCTGCCAATGGCTGCTGCCTTGGCGGCTTCCTCCAGCGTCAGCCCCTTTTCCTTGCGGGCATCCCGAATCATTTTACCCAGCACTTCCCCGTCCGGGGCTTCTACCACATCGGGGCCGAGCCCTGTTTCTTCTGAGGGAATTGGTTCCATTTCTGCGAATTCTCCTGATCCGCAAACAGCTTAGCTTTGGTGTATCTGCAGGTCAAAATTTCCGAGACCGCACTTTTTGTTTGCAATAGGGAAAAAGTTTCCTATAGGAGACGCAACGTCGTATACGACTGAATACGTGCCGGTCCTGAACCGCTTTTCAGAGGAGAAACCACATGAGCGCATATGATCTGATCGTGATCGGAGCTGGCCCGGGCGGTTATGTCGCAGCAATCCGCGCCGCGCAGCTGGGCATGAAGGTGGCCTGCGTCGAAGGCCGCGGCTCCCTTGGCGGCACCTGCCTCAACGTCGGCTGCATTCCCTCAAAGGCGCTGCTGACCTCCTCAGGTAAATACGCCGAACTATCGCACCTCGCTGCACATGGCATTTCGGCAGGCAATACCAGCCTGGACCTGGGCGCGATGATGGCGCGCAAAGACAAGGTCGTGGGCGACCTGACAAAGGGCATCGGTTTCCTGTTCAAGAAGAACGGCATCGAACTAATCGAAGGCTGGGCCAGCATTCCCGCGGCAGGCCAAGTGCAGGTGGGCGAAGACACCTACACCGCGAAGAACATTCTGATTGCCACCGGATCGGAACCCGCCACCCTCCCAGGCGTGGAGATCGACGAGGTGGACGTGCTGAGCAGCACCGGCGCGCTGGCCCTCAAAGCCGCGCCAGAGCATCTGGTGGTGATCGGCGCTGGCGTGATCGGGCTTGAACTCGGTCAGGTGTGGTCACGCCTCGGATCCAAGGTGACGGTAGTGGAATACCTCGACCGTATCCTGCCCGGCATCGACGGCGAGATCGCCAAACTGTCCCAGCGGGCGCTGAGCAAGCGCGGGCTGAAGTTCCAGTTGGGCCGCGCGCTGAAGGCCATTGAAACGGGCGAAAACGGCCTGACCCTGACGCTGGACCGCGTGGGCAAGGACAAGGAAGAGCAGATCGAGGCCGACAAGGTGCTGGTCGCCATCGGCCGCCGCCCGGTCACCCGGGGCCTAGGGTTGGAAGACCTGGGCGTCTCCATCAACACCCGCGGCTTCATCGAGGTGGATGAAACCTTCCAGACCTCCGTCCCCGGTATCTTTGCAATCGGCGACTGCGTGCCTGGCCCGATGCTGGCCCACAAAGCCGAGGAAGACGGTGTTGCCTGCGTCGAGATCATGGCAGGCGAGCATGGCCATGTGGATTACAACACCGTCCCCGGCGTGGTTTACACCGACCCGGAGGTTGCGTCTGTCGGCCAGACCGAGGAAGCATTGAAAGAGGCCGGCGCCGAGTACATCACCGGCAAATTTGCCTTCATGGCGAACTCCCGTGCCCGCTCCACCGGTGAAACCGACGGTGCGGTGAAGGTGCTGGCTACGCCGGAGGGCAAGATCCTCGGCGCCCATATCTGCGGCGCCCATGGCGGTGACCTGATTGCCGAGCTGGTGCTGGCGATGACCAAAGGCGCCACCGTAGAAGAGGTTTCCCGCACCTGCCACGCGCACCCTGCAATGGGCGAGGCCGTGAAGGAAGCCTGTCTCGACGCGCTTGGCCGCGCCATCCATGCCTGATCCGGAGATCCGCCAGATGACGATCCAGCTGCGCCCCCGCCACCCGGAAAAGGCCCACAAGGCCGACAGCGCCATCCCTCGCAAGCCGCAGTGGATCCGCAAGAAGAAGATCGAAAGCGCGGAGTACTATGAAACCCGCAAGCTAATGCGGGAACATGATCTGGCGACCGTCTGCGAGGAGGCCGCCTGCCCCAACATAGGCGAATGCTGGTCTAAGCGCCACGCCACCATGATGATCATGGGCGAGGTCTGTACCCGCGGCTGCTCCTTCTGCAACGTGACCACCGGCAAGCCGGACACGCTGGATGCGTTTGAGCCGGGCCGGGTTGCGGCTGCGGTCAAGAAGCTGGGCCTGCGCCATGTGGTGATCACCTCTGTTGACCGGGATGATCTGGAGGACGGCGGTGCAGAGCATATCGCGCAGACCATCCGTGCCACCCGCCACCAAAACCCCGGCACCACCATCGAGGTGCTGACCCCGGACTTTCTGGGCAAAGGCGCGGCCGCTGACGCGGTTTTCGAGGCTGCCCCCGACGTTTTCAACCACAACCTGGAAACCGTGCCGCGGCTCTACCCGCGTGTGCGCCCCGGCGCGCGCTACTACACCTCGCTGCGGCTGCTGGACGACGCCAAGTGCGCCAACCCGCAATTGTTCACCAAATCCGGCATCATGGTCGGCCTGGGCGAGACTTTGGACGACGTGCGCCAGGTGATGGACGACCTGCGCGCAGCCCAGGTCGATTTCCTGACCGTGGGCCAGTACCTGCAGCCCACCCCCAAACACCACCCGATCAACCGTTTCTGGTCGCCGGAGGAGTTTGCGCAGCTGGAACAGATCGCGCGCTCCAAGGGCTTTTTGCATGTGTCAGCGACACCGCTGACCCGCTCTTCGTTCCACGCGGATGAAGATTTTGCCGCCCTGAAAAAGGCCCGTCAGATGGCTTTGGCAAAGGGCATTTAACCTTAACGCAAGCGGGAGGAGACCCATGGAAGCGTTAAATTCAATCGTAGGAGCCGTAAACGGCGTGGTTTGGGGGCCGATGATGCTGGTCCTCATTCTCGGCGTCGGCTTCTTCCTTCAGGTCGGTCTGAAATTCATGCCGATCCGGAAACTGGGCATGGGCTTTGGCCTGATGTTCAAAGGCCGTGAAGGCACCGGCGAAGGCCAAATCACTCCGTTCAACGCACTGATGACCGCACTGTCGGCCACCATCGGCACCGGCAACATCGCAGGTGTTGCCACCGCTGTGTTCCTTGGCGGCCCCGGCGCGCTGTTCTGGATGTGGATGACCGCGCTGGTCGGTATGGCCACCAAGTATTCCGAGGCCGTCTGCGCTGTGAAATACCGTGAGCGCGACGAAGAAGGCAACTATGTCGGCGGCCCGATGTATTACATAAAGAACGGCCTCGGCGCGAAATGGGCCTGGCTGGGCGTTGCCTTTGCCGTGTTTGGCTCCATCGCTGCCTTCGGCATCGGCAACGGTGTGCAGGCCAACGGCGTGGCGCAGGTGCTGGAAACCAACTTCGGCTTCAACACCTCCATCACCGGCGTTGTTCTGATGGTGCTGACCGGCGCCGTGATCCTGGGCGGCATCACCCGCATTGGCGCGGTGGCTGGTAAACTGGTTCCGTTCATGGCGGTCAGCTACATCATTGCGGGCCTGATCGTGCTGGTCATCAACGCAGACGCCATCGGCGCCGCGTTCGGCCTGGTCTTCACCCACGCCTTCACCCCGTCCGCAGCCGAAGGCGGCTTTGCCGGCGCAGCGGTTTGGGCAGCCATCCGCTTTGGTGTGGCCCGCGGTGTCTTCTCGAACGAAGCAGGCCTGGGTTCGGCCCCGATCGCTCACGCAGCGGCTGAGACCAAAGGCCCGGTCAACCAGGGCCTGATCGCGATGCTGGGCACCTTCATCGACACCATTATCGTGTGCTCGATCACCGGTCTGGCGATCATCGCCTCCGGTGCCTGGACCTCGGGTGAATCCGGTGCGGCGCTGACCTCGCTGGCGTTCGAGACCTCGCTGCCCGGCTTCGGCGGCTACCTGATCGCGATCGCGCTGTCGATCTTTGCCTTCACCACCATCCTGGGTTGGTCCTATTATGGCGAGAAGTGCATGGAGTTCCTGTTCGGTGTGAAGGTCATGCTGCCCTACCGCATCCTGTGGATCATCGCGATCTATTTCGGGGCCACCGCCGACCTGGGCTTCATCTGGCTGCTGGCTGACACACTGAACGCTATGATGGCCATCCCGAACCTGATCGCCCTGGCACTGCTGAGCCCGATCGTCTTCAAGGTGACGAAAGAGTTCTTTGCCACTGGCGGCAAATCGGAAGAAGCCGGCCAGGCTGCCGAATAAGCTCTCCGGGAGGGCGCACCCCGCGCCCTCCCCCACCCCGAAACCATAATAATTCAAAGGCTGCACAGGATGACCGACGCACCCAAACGCACCCCGCTTTATGACCTGCACGTCGAACTAGGCGGTAAGATGGTCGATTTCGCCGACTGGGAAATGCCGGTCCAGTACCCCATGGGCATCATGGGCGAGCACAAGCAGTGCCGTGAAAAGGCTGCACTGTTTGACGTCTCCCACATGGGCCAGGTGATCCTGCGCGGCGACAATGTGGGCGAGAAGCTGGAAACGCTCTGCCCACAGGCCTATGCCACCCTGAAAGAAGGTAAAGCGCGCTACGGCTTCTTCACCAACGAAGACGGCGGCATCATGGATGACCTGATCGTCTCCAATGCAGGCGACCACTACTTCGTGGTGGTGAACGCAGCCCTGCGCCATCAAGACATCCCCCACATGCAGGCCAACCTGGACGGCGTCGAAGTGACTGAGATTTTCGACCGCGCGCTGGTTGCCGTGCAGGGCCCCAAGGCCGAGGACGTTGTGGGCGAGCTGTGCCCTGCCGCCCGTGAGCTGAAGTTCATGGAAACCACCATTGCCGAGATCGGCGGTGTCGAATGCCGCATCTCGCGCCTGGGCTACACCGGCGAGGACGGCTACGAGATCTCGATCCCGGAAACCGACGCGATCCGCGTGTCGAAGCTGTTCCTGGCCCATGACGACTGCGAGCCCGCAGGCCTAGGCGCCCGCGACAGCCTGCGCCTAGAGGCAGGCCTCTGCCTCTATGGCAACGACATCGACCAGTCGACCTCGCCGATCGAGGCGTCACTGTCCTGGGCTATCCAGAAGCGCCGCAAGGAAGAAGGCGGCTTCCCCGGTGCCGCCCGTATCCAGAAAGAGCTGGCCGAAGGCGCAGCAAAGAAACTGGTCGGCATCAAGCCCGAAGGCCGCGCCCCCGCCCGTCAAGGCGTTGAAATTCAAAGCGAAAGCGGCGATACTCTGGGTGCCATCACCTCTGGAAGCTTCGGCCCCACCGTCGGCGGCCCGGTCGCCATGGGCTATGTTGCGGCAGATCAAGGCGCCATCGGCACCAAGGTGAACCTCATCATCCGCGGCAAGGCGCAGCCGGCTGAAATCGTCGCCCTGCCCTTCGTTACTCAGAACTACAAACGCTAAGACATCATCAGGAGAGTCAACATGGCCACCTATTACTCTGAAGAGCATGAATGGATCACCGTAGAAGGTGACGTGGCAACCTTGGGCATCACCCAGCACGCCGCCGACCAGCTGGGCGAAGTTGTCTTCGTCGAGCAGCACGAAGCGGGTGAAGAGTTCGAAAAGGGCGGCGAGATCGGCGTCATCGAGTCGGTGAAGGCCGCCTCCGAAATCTACGCGCCGCTGGACGGTGAAGTGGTCGAGGTGAACGAAACCCTGGCCGACAACCCCGGCGCCCTGAACGAAAGCCCGGAAGGCGACGCCTGGATCTACAAGATCAAGATCTCCGACGCCTCCCAGCTGGAAGATCTGATGGATCTGGACGGCTACAAAGCCCTGATCGGCTAAGCACCCCTTCCCCGCCGGAACAGCCCGGCGGGGTCTATTGCCCCAGACAAGGACCCATGTAATGGCCTTCAAACTTACCGATTACGAAGCCTATGACTTCGCCAACCGGCGCCATATCGGCCCTTCTCCGACCGAGATGCGGGATATGCTGCAGGTGATCGGCTTCAAGACCCTGGACGAGCTGATCGACGCCACCGTGCCACCCGCCATCCGCCAGAAAGAGGCGCTGGACTGGGGCCCGGCGATGACCGAGCGCGACGCCCTCTTCCACATGAAGCAGGTGGCCTCCAGGAATAAGGTGCTGACCTCGCTGATCGGCCAGGGCTACTATGGCACCACCACCCCGGCGCCGATCCTGCGTAACATCCTGGAAAACCCGGCCTGGTACACCGCCTATACCCCCTATCAGCCCGAAATCTCCCAGGGCCGTCTTGAGGCGCTCTTGAACTTCCAGACGATGGTCAGCGACCTGACCGGCCTGGACATTGCCAACGCTTCGCTGCTCGATGAAGCCACCGCCGCCGCCGAAGCCATGGCGATGGCGCACCGCGGCTCGCGCTCCAAGGCGAACAACGCGGCCTTCTTCGTCGACAAGAACTGCCACCCGCAGACCGTTGCCGTGATCCAGACCCGCGCCGAGCCCTTGGGCATCGACGTGGTGGTTGCAGATCCCGACGATCTGGATCCGGGCACAGTCTTCGGCGCGATCTTCCAGTACCCCGGCACCTACGGCCATGTGCGCGATTTCACCAATGAAATCGAAGCCATCCACGAGCACAAGGGCATCGCCGTTGTCGCCGCCGACATCCTGGCGCTGGCGCTGCTGAAGTCGCCCGGCGAGATGGGCGCGGACATTGCCATCGGCTCCACCCAGCGCTTTGGCGTGCCGATGGGCTATGGCGGCCCGCATGCGGCTTATATGGCGACCACCGACAAGCTGAAGCGCGCCATGCCCGGCCGTATCATCGGTGTCTCCGTCGACGCCCGCGGCAACAAGGCCTACCGCCTGGCGCTGCAGACCCGCGAACAGCACATCCGCCGCGAGAAAGCCAACTCCAACGTCTGTACCGCACAGGCGCTGCTGGCTGTCATCGCGTCGATGTACGCGGTCTACCACGGCCCTGACGGCATCAAGGCAATTGCCCAGTCGGTGCACCGCAAGACCTCGCGCCTCGCTGCTGGCCTGGAAGAGCACGGCTTCAAGGTGCAGCCGGAAGTCTTCTTCGACACCATCACCGTCGAGGTCGGCCCGCTGCAGAAAACCGTCATGGAAGCAGCGGTTGCCCGCGGCGTGAACCTGCGCAAGATAGGCGACAGCCACATCGGCATCTCGCTGGATGAGCAGACCCGCCCGGAAACCATCGAAGCGGTCTGGGGTGCCTTTGGCATCGAGAAGAAAGACGACAGCGTCAAGAACCGCGCCTACCGCCTGCCCGACTATGCGCTGCGTGAAAGCGAGTATCTGACCCACCCGATCTTCCACAAGAACCGGGCCGAGGCAGAAATCACCCGTTACATGCGCCGCCTGGCCGACCGCGACCTGGCGCTGGACCGTGCAATGATCCCGCTGGGGTCCTGCACTATGAAGCTGAACGCGACCATCGAGATGATCCCGGTCACTTGGCCGGAATTCGGCAACCTGCACCCCTTCTGCCCGGAAGACCAGGCGCAAGGCTACCACCAGATGATCGCCGATCTGAACGACAAGCTCTGCCAGATCACCGGCTATGACGCGATCTCCCAGCAGCCGAACTCCGGTGCGCAGGGCGAATACGCGGGCCTTCTGACCATCCGCAACTACCACGCGGCCCGGGGCGAAGCGCACCGCAACATCTGCCTTATCCCAACCTCCGCGCACGGCACCAACCCGGCGTCGGCACAAATGGTGGGCTACAAGGTGGTTCCGGTGAAATCGGACGACAGCGGCAATATCGACGTCGCCGACTTCCGCGCCAAAGCCGAGGAGCATTCTGCGAACCTGGCGGCCTGCATGATCACCTACCCGTCGACCCACGGCGTGTTTGAAGAAACCGTGCAGGAAGTCTGCCAGGTCACGCATGATCACGGCGGCCAGGTCTATATCGACGGCGCCAACATGAACGCCATGGTGGGCCTGGCCCAGCCGGGCAAGATCGGCGGCGACGTTTCGCACCTGAACCTGCACAAGACCTTCTGCATTCCGCATGGCGGCGGCGGCCCCGGCATGGGTCCGATCGGCGTCAAGGCGCACCTGGAAGAGCACCTGCCGGGCCACCCGGAATACGGCACCGCAGTGGGTCCTGTTTCGGCAGCTCCGTTCGGCTCGCCCTCGATCCTGCCGGTCAGCTGGGCCTACTGCCTGCTGATGGGCGGCGCGGGCCTGACACAGGCAACCAAGGTTGCGATCCTGAACGCGAACTACATCGCAGCCCGCCTCAAGGATGCCTACAAGATCCTCTACACCTCGGAAACGGGCCGTGTGGCGCATGAATGTATCCTGGACACCCGCCCGCTGGACGAAGAAGGCCACGTCACCGTGGATGACATCGCCAAGCGCCTGGTCGACTCGGGCTTCCATGCCCCGACTATGTCCTGGCCGGTGGCCGGCACGCTGATGGTCGAGCCGACCGAGTCCGAACCCAAGGATGAGCTGGACCGCTTCTGCGATGCCATGCTGTCGATCCGTCAGGAGGCTCAGGACATCATCGAGGGCAAGATCGATGCGCAGAACAACCCGCTCAAGCACGCGCCGCACACGGTGCGTGACCTGGTCGGTGAATGGGACCGTCCCTACAGCCGCGAGCAGGCCTGCTTCCCGCCGGGCAACCTCGGCGTCGACAAATACTGGCCGGTGGTGAACCGGGTGGACAACGCCTATGGCGACCGTCACCTGGTCTGCACCTGCCCACCGATGTCGGACTACGAAGAAGAGTAAGCCCAGGACTTCCTGGCTTACTGCCCCGCCGGTGCGTCCGGCGGGGCATCCCCGCAGCCCCTCCTGTACCGCTGCATCCCTGCATGTCCCGCTCAGAGGAGAGAATGATGTCCCGTCTCGAACCGCTGACCGTGCCAGCTTCCCGGCAAACTGCTTACGGCGCGGCCCTGGCCCGCTTCCACGATGTCGAAATCATTCTGCCGCAGCCGGACTCGCCCGCCGCGGCCCAGATGATCTGCGAAGTCTTCCGCGCCGCCAACGATCTGTTCCCCGACAGCGGCTACCGCACCGCCGTGCGCAACCTGGCATCGCAGATGCGCACTGTGCCGGAAGGCTGGAACCCTAAAACCGTGATCTTCCTCGGCGGCATTTCCAGCCGCTGGCCGCTGAACTCCGGTGAGAAAGCCAGCCTGCAGCGGATCTGCCGCCAGGCGCAGCGCTGCCTGTTCGCCGGCAGCGCCATTTTCCTCCTGCCGGAAACCGGCCTGAACGCCGCGGTCGAGACCGCCGTTCACACGAACTTCGCTGCTGCTGCGGAAGAGGAACAGATGATCTGCGCCCCGGCTGGCACCCTGACCACCTCCTCGGGCCGCATCAGCACCGCTGTCAGCAGTTTCGCTGCTCTGCGCGTCCTGGCCGCTTTCCTCCGCACCGACCGCGGTGCCTTTATTGCAGATGCGGTCTGCGATTATCTGGGCCTCGCCTTTGGCCCGGCCTCGGAGCAGTCGAAGGTCTCCTTGCAGCTGCGCCAGACCGCCGGCGGCGACGCGCTGGTGGTCAAGATCCTCGACCTGATGCAACAGAACCTGGAAGAGCCGCTTCTGATCCGCGACATCGCCCAGCAGGCCGGAGTGTCGCCGCGCAAACTGGAGCGCCGGTTCCAGCAGAAGGCGCAGACCAGCCCGCTGGCGGCTTACCGTAAGCTGCGGATTGAGAAGGCGCGCCAGCTTTTGCTGCACACCACTCTGCCGCTGGCCGAGATCGTCGCCGCCACCGGCTTCGGCTCCCGCAGCAGCCTGACGGAATGGTTCAAGCGCGAGTACAAGACCAGTCCGCAGGCCTTCCGCAAACAGTATTACGCGGACCGCCATCCGGCTGGCTCCCTGGCCTGACAGCGGCCGGTTCAGGCAACGCAAAAGGCGGCCCCTTCGGGCCGCCTTTGTTGTTTCAGGGCGGTGCGGTTTAGTTTCCGGAACCGCTGTCCTCACCGTCGCCCGACAGGGCGTTCGGGTTAAAGACATTGCCGAAGCCTGAGTTGTTGCCCTGCGGCTCCTGCTCTGCTTCAGACTCTGCCTCACCCTCGCCCGACAGGCTGCCCGGGGCAAAAACACCGCCGAAGCCGGAGTTGTTGCCGGAGCCTGTTGTTGGAGCGGTCTGGGCCGGGGCGGCCTCACCCTGTTCTTCCAGTTGCTGCTGGCGGCGCAGTTCGCGCTGGCGGCGCAGTTCCTTGATCCGCTCTTCGGTCTCCAGGCGCTTTTGCTCCTGCACGTTGGCGATACACTGCTGCGGGCTGTAGACCGTCGCGGTACCCACAACTGCCACAGTCGCACAGGCCACAACTACCAGCGCCACCGCCGCCACATTGGAGCTGAGGAAGCCCGGCAGCCGCAGCTTGCCGCTTTCCAGCTCTTCCACGGTTGCTTTCTTGCGCGCCTCGGCAACCAGCTGCTTGCGGCGGATGCTGGCCTCGTTGAACAACGCCGCGAACACCGTCAGCACCACAATGATGAAGGCCAGGGCCGAAATCGCCGGGGTGATGCCATAGCGGACCTTCTGCGCCAGTTCGATGGTCAGCGTCGGATACTCGCCGAAGGTGAAAGTGGTGGTGTTGTAGTTCTCGAAGCTCGCGAGGAACGCCAGCACCGCGGCGGACGCGATCGCAGGCCGCATGAACGGCAGCAGCACCTTGCGGAAGGCCTGGGCATGGGTCGCGCCAAGGTCCAGCGCAGCCTCTGTCAGCGCGATGTCATAACGCTGGAGACGCGCCACCAGCACCAGCATGCAGTAGCTGGCGATGAAGGTGGACTGGCCGATGATGGTCAGGAACAGCCCATTGGACAGGAAGCTGTCGGCACCAAGGCCCAGCATCCGGTTAATCCGGTCCCAGAACACCAGGGTCGAGATCCCCAGCACCACACCGGGGATGAGGATCGGCGCGATGATGATGGTATAATAGGTCGCGCGCAGCTTGGGCCAGATCTGGGTGAGCATCAGCGCCCCTGCCAGGCCCATCGCTACCGACAGCACGACCGTGCCCGCCCCGACCAGGATCGAGTTCCAGATACCGTTCAAAATCCGCTCGTCCTGGAACAGGGCCGAGAACCATTCAAACGTCAGGCACTCCCAGGGAGTCATCCGCGGGAAAGAGGGTGAGTTGAAGGCGGTTGCCGACATGATCACCAAGGGGCCCAGCAGATAGGCAAAGAAGATCGCCAAATAAACCCAGAGGCTCAGGCGCATAAAGGTGAAGTTCTTCATTTGCCGATATCCCCCATGTTCACCTTGAACAGGCGCATGACGGCCAGCACCAAGAGAATGCAGGTGACCAGCAGCACCACCGCATAGGCTGCGCCCTGCGGCCAGTCTGAGTTGTCATTGAACTGCTGGTAGATCAGCTGCGTGAACCACAGGGACGAAGGCCCGCCGAGGATCTGCGGCGCTGCCAGGGCACCGGCCGACAGCATGAACACCATGGTGCAGCCCGAGGAGATCCCAGGCTTGGCATAGGGTATGACCACCCGCCGGTGGATCATCGGCCAGCTCGCGCCCATGTCCCGCGCGGCCTCGATCTGGTTGCGGTCCAGGCTCTCGATCACATTGTAGATCGGGAAGATCATCAGCAGGATGTAGGCATACCCAAGGCCCGCATAGAGCGCGATGTCGTTGCGGATGAAGTCGAAGGGCGTATCGAATATCCCCAGCCCCACCAGCATATTGTTCAGCACCCCGGTCTCGCCAAAGATGATGCGCAGCGCAAAGGCCCGCAGAATCTCGTTGATCCAGTAGGGGATGATCAGCATCAGCGCGAAGATGCGGATGTGATTGCCCTTGGTCTGGGCAAGGTAATAGGCGATGGGATAGCACAGGATCAGGTTGAAGATGGTGACGCAGACCGCCGCCACCAGGGTGCGGAAGAACACCTTGAGGTCGACCGCGTTATAGTCCTGGCTGCCGCCCTCGGGGCCGTAGATCAGGTATTTATAATTCTCCAGCGTGTAGACGTCCTTGGGCCCGCCGATCTCCGGCGGCGGCAGGTTGGGCCGGAATGAGAAGTCGAGCATCGACAGCTGCGGCAGGATGATGAGGCCGATGGTCCAGAACAGGACCAGCCCCAGCATCAGGCTGCCCATGCCGGTGCCGTTTCGTTTGAAAAACTCCTTCAGGAAGCTTGGCATGGCTTGGGCCTCCTCATTCCGCGGCCAGCTCGCCCGCGGGCACGATGACGGCGTTGTTCGCCTCGTATTCCAGGGTGATGTTCTGGCCTGTGTGGTCCTCAAACGACTGGCCCAGGTTCGGGATAGAAACCTTCAGCTCCTTGCCGCCCTCGCCTTCCATGAAGATGTTGAAGACATTGCCTTCGAACTCTTCGTGGTTGACCTTGGCCGTCACGAAATGGTCGCCGGACGCGCCTTGCGGCGCCAGCGCAAAGGCCTCCGGGCGGATGAACATCATCGCCTCGTCGCCTTCCTTCATTTTGCCCTGGTTGGCGGTGGAAATCCGCGCCACCAACTCGCCCGAACGGTTGGTCGCGATCAGCGCCTCATTGCCCATGACACGCTTGACGCGGCCGCGGAAGACATTGTTTTCGCCAACAAAAGAGGCGGCAAAGGCAGTGGAGGGATCGTTGTAGATGGTCTTGCCATCCGCGATCTGGTCGATCACACCCGCCTTCATCACCGCGATGCTGTCGGACATGGTCAGCGCCTCGCCCTGGTCATGGGTGATGTAGATGAAGGTGATGCCGACCCGCTGCTGGATCTCGCGCAGCTCAGTCCGCATGTGCTGGCGCAGCTTGAGGTCCAGCGCCGACAGCGGCTCATCGAGCAGCAGCACGTCCGGCTCCGCGCAAAGGGCGCGCGCAATCGCCACCCGCTGGCGCTGGCCGCCGGACAGTTCGGAGGGCAGCTTGTCGCCCTGCCCTGGCAACGCAATCATGTCCAGAAGCTCATCGGCACGCTTGCGGCGCTCCTTGGCAGAGGCGCCCTTGATCTCCATCGAGAAGGTGATGTTCTCCCAGATCTTCATCAGCGGGAACAGCGCCAGGTTCTGGAAGATCAGCGCCGTGGGGCGCTTGTTCGGCCCGATCCCCTTCATGTCGTTGCCGCCGATCAGCACCTTGCCGTCGCTTGGCTCCAGAAAACCCGAAACCGCGCGCAGAATCGTCGTCTTGCCGCAGCCCGACGGGCCCAGGAAGGAGAAGAAATCCCCCCCATTGATGTTCACATTGGCATCGCGCACGGCGACAAAGTCACCGAAGCGGATCCAGAGGTTCTCGAGATCAACGCCGACCCCAGCACTCATTTGGCTTCTCCCTAAGGTACAGGTCCCCATTCCGGTGGCATGCCACCGGCCCCGCTAGGCCTGCTTCCTATTTCTGTTCGTGTTTGATTGCGCCGGACGGCACATGACTGGCCCCCGGAAAAATCCCGGGGGCCAAGTGTTTCAGGCGCTTAGGCTTCAAGCGCTCTTGAATTTGTTGACGAACTCAGTGCGCACGTCGGCATACCAGGGCGCCTCGGCCGGCCAGGGGTTCAGGTTGGCCAGTGAATTGCCAGGATAGGCCTCTGCAAAGTTTTTCTTGTAGACATCGCCCGAGAAGCTGTCGGCACCCAGCACCGGCGAATTGTAGCCGTGGCTGTCAATCGCCTTGCCTGCCGGCTCCTGCTCGTAGGCATAGGAGATGAAGGCGTAGACCTGCTCTTCGTTCTGCGCACCCACTGGCATCGACATGCCGTCGACCCAGGCCATCGCCCCTTCGACCGGCGCCTGGTAATGCACCGGCTCGCCGGCGGATTTCAGGGCCAGCGGCGGGCCGTCCCAGGTCTGGCCGACCACCACGCCTTCGTTCAGCAGGCCGTTCTTCTGAGTGTCGGCATCGTTCCAGATCAGCTTGATCCGGTCCTTGCGCGCCACGCACCAGTCGGTGACCTGGCCCCAGACCTTGCGCATGGTTTCCTCGTCGTCATAGGCGGCCCAGATCGAACCCGGCTCCATTTCGCCCGAGGCTTCCATGTAAAGGCCTGCACCCAGCATCATCGAATGTGCCCGGCCCATGGTTTTGCCGGCATTCTCTTCCGACCAGACATCGCCATAAGACGGCGCATCACCTTCCGGCAGCCACAGGTCGGTGCGGTAAGCGATGCCCTCGGTGCCCCAGATGTGCGGCAGCCAGTGCACGCCTGCACCGCCGAAGTTCCAGGCATCGGTGCCGATCTTGGCCATCGCCGGGTTCACTGCGTCGATGCTGACCTTGCTCATGTCGAAAGGCTTGAGCAGTTCCAGCGGCCCCCACTGCAGCGAGCGGTTGTTGGTCGGCGAAACGATGTCGAAGCCCTGGCCTTTGGTGGCCTTCATCTTGTTGATGATTTCTTCGTTCGACCCGATGCCGGTGTAGTTTACCTTGATGCCGGTCTTGGCTTCAAAGCCCGAAATGAACTCCGGTGGCAAATAGTCCGACCACATCAGGATGTTGATCTCGCCCGAAGACGCCAGCGCGCTTTTTGAGTAGAGCGGCGCCGCCAGTGCAGCGGCGCCGGCACTCTTCAAAATGCTCCGCCGCGTCAGCTTACCAGTGTTTGTCATTGATCCAATTCTCCCTTTGGACTGCAAATTGTTATTCTTGTTGTTTCAACGGTGAAACCTTGCGAAGGCTTGCCCGCATCCAACAGTGACAGTTTTAGAAAACGATAAGACCAGATCACCCATCAACCTGCGCAACATGGTGCCAGTTTTGGCACAGTTTGAGAACTCCCGCGACAAAATGCGATGAGAAACTATTCCTTTAGCAGCACTGTGCGCGCCGTGGCGCGGGCCGTCAACGCTCCTGCGCCTCCAGCCAGCACAAAGCTGCAACGTACAGTCAGGTAAAACATCGTGACTCAGCTGGGTTTTAACAGACGCCCCCGCAGGTAAAGGCGCATCGGGCGGCCGCCGTTGCCGTTGTTGCTCCCGCCGCCGCGCGTTCCAGCGGCATCCTCGCAATTGGCTCAACCGCGCTTTCGATTTTTTGCGAAATGCGTTCCTCCGTCTTGCCGACGCTGCCATCCCGCCGCTTAGTTAATAGGGAACTGTCAGGAGGTCCGTTTCATGAAATCGCGCACCAAGGTTGTGGTCATTGGCGGCGGCATTGCCGGCTGCTCCACCCCTTTCCACCTCACCCAGGAAGGCTGGAGCGACGTCGTTCTGGTAGAACGCAATGAATTAACCCGCGGTACCACCTGGCACTCGGCGGCGCAGGTCACGAACTTCGGCATGAACCAGACCATGGGCGGTTTGAAAAGCCATTCTATCGCGCTCTACAAAAAGCTGGCTGAAAACCCTAATATCCGATCAACTACCACCACGGCGATGGCGGCATCAGGCTCGCCAACACGCCGGAGCAGATGCAGGGGTACCGCCACTTCGCCTCGATGGCGCGGCATAGAGGTGCATTTTGAGATGATCGACGCGGCAGAATGCGCCCGCCGTCACCCGCTGATTTCAACGGACAATCTGGTGGGTGCTTGGTAGGATCCGCTGGATGGCGACATCGACCCGGCGCAGCTATGCCAGGCGCTGGCCTATCACGCGCGCAAGGCAGGCGCTGAGGTCTACCGCAACACGCCGGTTACGGCCCTCACCCAGCACAAGGATGACACTTGGACAGTGCATAGGGAACACGGCGACATCGACTGCGATATCGTGGTCAATGCCTGCGGCTACCGGGTGAATGAGGTCGGCGCGATGATGGATGTGCACCATCCGGTCGCCTCGATGGAGCATCAGTATTTCCTGACCGAAGACATCCAAGGCATTGTAGAGGCAGGCCACCGGATGCCGCTGATCCGCTGCCCGATCTCAGACTACTAATGCCGCCAAGAAAAGAACGGTCTGTTGATCGGATTCTACGAGCAGGACTGCAAAACGTGGGGTATGGACGGCATTGACCCGAATTTCGTCAATGCCCTTTGCCCCGATGATCTTGAACGGGTGATGGACGTGCTGGAGGGCGCGTTCGAGCGGATGCCTGCGTTGCGCGAAACCGGCATCCGATCCATCGTGAACGGCCCGATCACCTATAACATCGAGGGCGCGCCGCTGATCGGCCCGATCCCGGGCAAGCGCAACGCTTTCTGCGCCATCGGTTTGCGCGCAGGACTGTGTGAAGGCGGCGGTCACGGCTGGCTGCTGGCGCAGATGATCGTGCATGGCGAGGCCTGCTATGACACCTGGTGCATCGACCCGCGCCGCTTTACCGGCCACACCAATGTGGAGCTGACTGCGCTGAAGGCGATCGAGGATTACCAGAACGAATTCCGCTTCCACTTCCCGCATGAGCACCGCCCGGCGGGCCGCCCGGCCAAGACCACGCCGCTCACTCCTGTGCTGGCAGCCGAGGGTGCGGAGTTCACGGTGGTAAACGGCTGGGAAAGGATGGACTACATCAAGCCGTCAACGGACTTCCATCCCACGCTTAGCTTCACCTTCGACGAGGCCTTCGACGTGGTCGCGGCGGAAGTGAAGAACGTGCAGGAGAACGTGGGCCTGACAGAGGCCAACGGTTTCAACCGGTTTGAAATCACGGGTGCGGACCGCAACAGCTTTCTCGACCGCATATTCTGCGGCACCGTCACCAGACGCGCAAACCGCGTGGGTCTTGGATACCTGCTGAACCACCACGGCATGATCAAGTGTAAGGCCATCGTGGCCAACCTCCCCGCCTCGGACCGTGGGCCGGAACCGGTCTGGTACGGCTCGGCCGCCGCAAGCGAATTCCACGACATGGGCTGTCTGCAAGGCCAGATCCGCGCGGATGAGGAGGTTCAGGTCCGCTCCCTCACCAATGACCAAACCATTCTGGTCCTGGCCGGTCCCCGGGCCCGGGACGTGCTTTCTGCCGGCGCCCGGGGCGATTGGTCGGCTGAGGCCTTCCCCTGGCTGTCGGTACGCGAATGCTTCATTGGCTTTGCCCCGGCCACGGTGATGGGCGTCAGCTTCTCTGGCGAGCTGGCGTATGAGATCCACGTCCCCAACGCCTCGCTCTACGCCGCCTATCTGGCACTGCGGAAGGCCGGTGAGGGGCACGGGCTCAAACTCTTCGGCGCCCGCGCGGTCGAGTCGATGCGCATGGAGAAAGGCTTCCTGCATTGGAAGGCCGACCTGATCACCGAGTTCGATCCTTTCGAGACCGGGCTGGACCGGTTCGTGAAGCTGGAAAAAGGCGATTTCATCGGCCGCGACGCTCTGCTGAAACGTCAGTCCGAAGGCGCCCGCAAGAAGCTGGTCACGCTGCAGATCCACGCCACCCACTCCCCAGCCCACGGCGGTGCCTCACTGATGCAGGGCGACAAGGTCGTAGGCACCGTGACCTCGGGCGATTGAGGCCACCGGGTGGGCAAGAACCTGGCCTATGCCTTTGTTGAGCCGGAACTGGCGGCGGAGGGCAGCACCATGCAGCTCGACCTCTGCGGCGATCTGATTGGTGCAACGGTCATCGCCCCCTCTCCCTATGATCCCGGCTTCGACCGCATCCGCGGCTGAGCTCTTCCCAAACAATAAAACGCCCGGGGCTTTCCCCGGGCGTCTTCCTTGCGAAACTCAGCGTCAGATCAGCTGCGGCCCTTCCACGGCACCAGCCAGTTCTCGGCCTTGCGCATCAGGATGTCGATGCCATAGCCGATGATGCCGATCAGCACGATGCCCATGATCACGATATCGGTCAGCTGGAATTTGGACGCGGCAATGATCATCATGCCCGCGCCCTTCTGCGCGGCAACCAGTTCAGCCGCCACAACTGTGCCCCAGCAGACGCCCATTGCAACCCGCGCGCCGGTGAAGATTTCCGGCAGCGAGTTCGGCACGATGACATGGCGCATGATCTGCCACTTGGAGGCGCCCAGCGAATAGGCCGCGTGGATTTTCGAGATGTTCACCCCGGACACCCCGGCCCGCGCCGCAATCGTCATGATCCAGAGCGCCGCCAGGAACAGCAGAACGATCTTGCCGGTCTCCCAGATGCCGAACCAGATGATCACCAGCGGAATCAATGCCAGCGGCGGCACCGGGCGCATGAACTCGACAATCGGATCGAACCAGCCGCGGAACCAGCCGGATAGGCCCATGGCATAGCCCAGCGGGATACCGACTATGGCGCCGGTCACAAAGCCCGCCACAACCCGCAAGAGCGACCAGCCCAAGTGCTGCCACAGCGAAAAATTCTGATAACCCTCGCTGGCAATTTCAAAGAACCGCGCCACGACTGTTTCAGGTGCCGGAAGCCAGATCGGGTTCATCTGCATTCCACCATGCGGGGTAAAACTGATCGCGCCTTTGCCGGTTAGCGTCACGGTGCCATCACCGGTATCCACCGCACCGCCAGCCGCAATCGGCTCGCCGTTGATCGCAACGATCTTTGCGCCATCCCTGCGTTTGGCCTCGTCATTCTTGTCAAACAGCAGCGTGGTAGACCGCCCGGCCTGTGCTGCCAGCGCGTCGTTCATGGCAAAGCCGCCGCCGCCCTCGACCTCGAACTTCTGGACGTCCTCGCCAAATCCGAAGACCCGCACGGTGACATCCGCGTTATCCGTGGCGCCATCGGCGTCTTCCAGCGTGTAGGTGAAGGTGGTCTCGCCGGTGAACGGCCCTGGCACGTGGATCGGGAACAGTTTGGAGCCTGTGAAGGCCGCCCAGATCACAAAGATCACCAGAACCGAGATGATCGAAGCTGCCCGGTCCGGGCTCACGGCGCTTTCGTCACCGAAGGTCACGGTCTTGAGGCTGGTGAAATCCTGACGCGACTGCATCCCCTTACGGATTATCTGCACCAGGAAGAAGGCGCCGGCAAACAGCGCGATATAAAACAGAAGAACGCTCATGCCACTTGCTCCGTCCGGCCCATGATCTCCTCTTCCATTTCCCAGATCATCGAGAGGATCTCATCGCGGGTTTCGGCAAAGCCTTCAGATTTCTTGACGTCGCGCAGGTCTGCATTCACGCCGCGCTCTGCAAAGGGCAGGTTGTATTCGCGGTGGATGCGGCCGGGCCGCGGCGCCATCACGATCAGCCGCTCGCCCAGCAGCAACGCCTCCTCAACGGAGTGGGTGATCAGGATGATGGTCTTGCCGGTCTCTTTCCAAAGCTTCAGCACCAAGCCCTGCATCTTCTCGCGCGTCAGCGCATCCAGCGCGCCCAGCGGTTCGTCCATCAGGATCACGTCCGGCTCATTGGCCAGGCAGCGGGCCAGTGCCACACGCTGCTGCATGCCGCCCGACAGCTCATAGACCGCCTTTTCCTTGAAGTCCTGAAGACCAACGATTTCCAGCAGATGGTTGGAAATTTTCTCCCGCTCTGCCCGGCCCATGCCCTTCATCCGGGGGCCGAATTCGACATTGTCGCGCACGTTCATCCATTCGAAAAGCGCGCCTTTCTGGAACACCATGCCGCGCTCGGCGTCAGGGCCGGTCACCACATGGCCATTAAGCTCCACCTTGCCTTCGGTAGGAGCCAGAAACCCGGCGAGGATGTTCAGCAGCGTGGTCTTGCCGCAGCCTGACGGGCCCAGCACCGACAGCAGCTCCCCCGCCTGCAAATTCAAAGAAACGTCTTTCAGCGCCTGAACCGAACTGCCGTTGGGCAGGTCAAAACGCATGGAGACACTCTTGATGTCCAGTCCCGACATCGCTTCCCCTTCCTGTTAGCGCCCGTTTGCAGCCGGCCTGCAACGGCGGATGCGGACGGCCCGGAATCCGAGCCGTCCGTCTTTGCCAGATCGTTCTGGCTCAGTTCAACGCGGCTGCCAGCGGTGCACTGTCCACAGCGCCGTCATAGGAATCCAGCGCAGCCTCGATGCTTCCTGCGTTCACGAACACATCCGCCACGCCTTTCATGAAGCTCTGAGCGCCGCCGCCCAGCCATTTCTCGGACAGCTGGTCCTCAGCGGAGGGGAAGCTGAAGGTTGCGATGGTGGCCTCGGCATCGGCCAGATCCATGCCCGCATCCTTGGCAATTACCGGCAGCATCTCGTCCTTGCTGTCGCCTGCATTCCACATTGCGTTGGCATCTGCGGTCACCTTCAGGAACTTGCTTAGAAGAGCGCCCTCATCGGCGATAAAGCCCGCCGGCGCGCTGGTTACGTCGAACACCAGAATGCCCAGCTCTTCCTTCTCGGCGCCTGTCAGCAGCACATTGCCGTGCTCCAGCATCCGCCGCAGCGCACCGCCCCAGCCGCAGACCATGTCCAGGTTGCCCTGGGCAAATGCCGCCGCGCCATCCGCAGGTGCCATGTCGACGATCTCCATCGAGCCGACATCAACACCGAAATGCGCCATCTGCGACAGGAAGCCGTAGTGCGCAGCGGTGCCGATCGGCACACCCACTTTCTTGCCAGTCAGCTCGCCGGCGTTGTCCTTGTCGATTTCCAGCGCTTCAGCCACCACGCAGTTGTCGTTGTCGGAGTAGCTGACCGCCACATCTACCGTCTGGATGTCCTGCCCGGCAGAGGTCGCAACCACAAAGGGCGGCACACCTTGGCTTACCGCAATCTGCACATCGCCCGAGGCCATTGCCGCAGACATCGCGGTACCGGTGTCAAAGGAGACCCAGTTGATCTTGACCCCCATTTCTTCTTCATAAGTGCCATTGGCCTTGGCAAACTGGAACGGCATCGGCCATTCCAGGAAATAGGCCACTGTGATTTCATCCAGGGCCGAGGCCTGTGTCGCTGAAAACGCAGCAGCGGCTGCGCAGGCTGTTGAAAGCAGATACTTTTTGATCATATTAATCGTTCTCCCAGTTGTCACGCCTGGCTCGTTCCATGCGGGCCTTAAGGCTCTGATTTTTGCACGGCAAACCTTATCCGGGAAGAGAATTCGCTGTAGAATAAAATTACTCTTGCAGAGAAAGTAAAACTCAGTTTCGATTTTTTCGCATGTATTGGCGCATTTCTGTGGATAGCATAAGCAAACCGCTAGGGAGGGCTGAAAATGCAAAAGACGCTGAGTCTGCGCTGGCTGGAAGTTTTCCAGCTGATCTCGAAGTCCGGGTCGATACAGAAAGTCGCGGCGGAAACCGGGCTCTCGATCAGTACTGTGTCCAACCATCTTCGAAGTCTTGAAAACGCGCTTGGCGTAGACTTGGTGGACCACACCCGGCGCCCGATGGGGTTGACTCCCGCAGGGGTGGTCTTTGCCCGTTATGTCTACGACGGGCTGATGACGCTAAGGCGCGGCGAGGCGGAAATGCGTTCCGGCAGCTGGCAGCATGCTACCGACCTGCGCATGGCGCTGCTGGATGATTTTGACAATGAGGTCGGCCCGGAACTGTTCCAGTTCCTCTCCACTGCTCTGCCGCGCTGCAGTTTCCGGCACTACACCCGCCCCAGCCACGAGATCATCGAAAAGCTGCAGGCGCAGAAGCTGGACGCAGGCGTTGCCACCCGACCGTCAGGGCTGCTGCCCGATCTGATCGAATACCCGCTGATGCGCGACCCGTTCATTCTAGTGGTGCCGGCAGGCTACACAGGCAGCGTCGATGAACTGACCAAACACGGAGCACCGTTGCCCTTCTTACGCTATTCCCGCGATCACACCATCGGCAAGCAGATCGAGACCCAGCTGACCCGGCTCAAAATCGCGCTGCCCAACAGGTTTGAGCTGGAATGCAACCAGTCGATCATCGGCCTGGTGTCCGAGGGAAGCGGCTGGACCGTCACCACCGCCGCCAGCTACCACCGCGCCCAGCGCTTCCACGAAAAAGTCAAAGTGGTGCGCTTTCCGGGGAAAAGCTTTGCCCGAACAGTGTCTCTGTTCACCACCAGCGTCTATCCCGCTGCCACGTCGCAGCTGATTCACGAGGCCCTGCAGAAGTCCCTGCGGCATCACTTTACCGACCCGATCATCCAGCGCTTTCCTTGGCTGGGCGAGGAATTCCGGACGCTGCCCTCAGGCGCAGGCTGACCGCTAGGGCAATTAGAAACAAACATCCGTGTTTTTCGAAACCCTTGGGTCGCGGCTTGACCGTCCGGCCCGCCAGCCGCTGTCTTAGGCGCAATCCGCGCTGTGCGCTTCCCGCGCATCCGGCGGCTGTTCGAGGAATTTGGAAACATGGCAATCACCTATCTGAAACAGGCACCGGCGCGCCCCGCCGCTGAAAGCAGCGACATCCGTGACACCGTCGCCGTGATGCTCGCCAACATCCAGCGCGAAGGCGAGGAAGCGGTGCGCCGCTATGCGGAAAAGCTGGACGGCTGGACCGGCCCGATCGTGGTGACAGACACCCAGCGCCGGGCCGCCTGCAACCGGGTTTCGCAGCAGACCAAGGAAGACATCCAGTTCGCACACGCCAATATCCGCCGCTTTGCCGAGGCGCAGAAGGCCACGATGGGTGAATGCGAAGTGGAAGTGATCCCCGGCCTGATCGCGGGCCAGAAGCAGATTCCGGTGTCCAGTGCCGGCTGCTATGTGCCGGGCGGCCGCTACAGTCATATCGCCAGCGCGCTGATGACCATCACCACCGCCAAGGTGGCCGGCGTGCCGCATATCACCGCGGTCTCCCCGCCGCGCCCCGGCAGCGGCATTCCCGACGCCATCGTCTATGCCATGGACCTGTGCGGTGCTGATCTGGTCCTGAACCTCGGCGGGGTGCAAGGCATTGCCGCCTTGGCCCGGGGCCTGTTTGGCGCCCAGCCAGCCGACATCCTGGTCGGCCCCGGCAATTCCTATGTGGCAGAGGCCAAGCGGATGCTGTTCGGCGAGGTCGGCATCGACATGTTTGCAGGCCCCACCGACTCTCTGGTCATCGCCGACCACACCGCCGATGTGGAAACCGTCGCCTGGGATCTGGTCAGCCAGGCCGAACACGGCGCTGACAGCCCGGTCTGGCTGGTCACCACCAGCGAAGCGCTGGCCAAGGGCGTCATGGCCCGCGCGCAGGCGCTGATTGACCGGCTTCCGGAACCCAACCTCTCTGCCGCCCACCGCGCCTGGCACGAACGCGCTGAGGTGGTCCTGTGCGGCAACCGGGAAGAGGCCGCTCTGGTGGCTGACCGCTACGCGCCTGAGCATTTGCAGGTGCAGGCCGAGGGTCTCGACTGGTGGCTGGACCGCCTCACCGCCTATGGCTCGCTGTTTCTGGGCAAGGAGACCACGGTGTCCTTCGGCGACAAGACCTCAGGTCCCAACCACGTGCTGCCCACCAGCGGTGCTGCGCGCTATACCGGCGGGCTGTCGGTGCACAAGTTCACAAAGACCGTTACCTGGCAGCGCTGCAACGCCGCCGCCTCGCATGAGCTGGCCCAGCGAACAGCCCGCATCAGCCGGATGGAAGGCATGGAGGGCCACGCCATCGCCGCTGAGATGCGGCTGCATCCGGAGACGGTTTGAGGCCCTATAGAGACGCTCGTCTCAGGACGGTGTCTCTAGCTGCTGGTCCAGATCAACCGGCCCCAGCACCGCCTCGTCAGGAATCCCCTCGAACCCGGCGACAGAGCCACCATAGCGCTCAGCAAACCGCGCGGCGCCCTCAGGCGAAGCAAAGGGGACGACTTCCGGCGCCCCCATGCCGCCGGCGACGTTGGAGCCGACCACGAAATGCGCCTGCCTGGCATCGATCCAATTCTTGGTGCCAGGATGTTCCCAGCTTGGTGCCGCACCCATGTCGCTCACGTAGATGGCGGTGATTTCCGCATCGCGCTCCGGGCTTTTCACGTAGGCCGCCAGATCGCGCACCTGGGCAAAGAACAGAGGTGCCGGGAAGCCGTCCAGATGGATTTGCCCCTTCGGGCCGCCGTGTTCAGCGACATTCATCTGGCAGAAGTAACTGAGCGCAACTTCGGTCAGCTCCACCGGCGCAGGCGCCGCTTTTGACTCTTCCTCCTGGCAGGCAGACACCACCAATGCGGCAGCAAGGATCAGACGTTTCATGGCTCCACCCTCCGGAATGCGGCGCAGGCCAGCAGGAAACCCAGCACAGGCCATAACAGGAGCGACAGAGGCGCGGCCCAGCCCGGCAGCGCACTCGCCGCCCCTGCCATGCCGCTGGACAAGGCCACACTTTTCGAGGCCGCTACATTCCACAGCCGGAACGCATCCGCCGGGTTGGCAACCATCACCCACGGGAAAATCTTCTGGGTGAATAGCCCGCCGGTGTCCATCACTACGGCCCCAAGCAGGCCAAGGTCATAGAGCACCACAAACACCAGCCACACGCCTGCCGACAGGCCGGCCGCAGCCGTGGCTCCGCTGGAAAGCGCCGACAAAGCATAGCCCAGCACCAGGAACACCGCGCCCAACAGGATCGAGGTCAGCACCAGCCGCCCCAGCGCCAGCAGGCTCTCGGGACCGGCGCCGCCAAACCAGGCGGCCACGGCTCCGGCTGCGCCAAAACCGATGCACATTGCCACCGCAAGGGCCGCCAGATGCGCCATCAGCTTGCCCAAGAGGATCTCGGCCCGTCCCGCCGGATAGGCCAGGAGCAGGGCAAGGCTGCCCCGGTCCCGGTCGCCCGCCACCGCGTCAAACCCCATCATCAGCGCCAGAAGCGGCGCCAGATAGACTGACAGGGTAGTCATCGAGGCCACCGAGACCGTCAGCATGTCCACCCCCAGCGTCCCCGTCGGCGCAGAGCCGGCAAAGGACAGCGCCAGCGCGAAGGCCAGCATGATCAGCGTCGCCATGACCAGCCAGCGGTTGCGGCGCAGGATCAGCATCTCGGCACGGGCAATGGCAAAGGCACGTCTCATTTGCGGTCCTCCCCTGAATAATGGCGATATAGGTCTTCCAGCCGCGGCGGGACCATGTCGATATCGGCTACTGCGTCACCCATGGCGGCAATCCTGCGCAGCTCGGTCATCTTGTCCTGCGGCGCGCACAGGATTTCGACCGAGGCGCCGTTAATCCGCCGCCCGCCCGTTTCAGTCGCGATCCGGTCAGCTTGCGCGCCGCTGGCCTGCACCCGCAGCTTGACCGGAAGCCCGGCCTGCGCCGACAGGCCCGCCAGCGTGTCGTCCGCCACCTTCACGCCTTTGCGCAGAATCGCGATGCGGTCGGTGCGCGCCTCCACCTCCGTCAGCGCGTGGGAGGCGATCAGCACTGCCGCACCCTGCTCTGCCAGTTCGTTGATGATGGCATAAAGGTCCTGGCGCGAGATCGGGTCCAACCCGCTGGTGGGTTCATCCAGCAGCGCCAGTTTCGGGCGGCCTAGCAACACCTGCGCCAGCCCCAGCCGCTGCCGCATCCCCTTGGAATAAGCGCCGATGCGGCGGTGCATCGCCTCGCCCAGCCCGACCCGCTCCAGGAGGACCTCGATGTCTGCGCGTTCCCCGGCAAGGCGGGCAAACAGCGCCAGCTGTTCATACCCGGTCAGCGCCGGGTGAAAACTGACTGCCTCGGGCAGAAAGGCCGTGGCCGCCCGTGCCGCCGCACTGCCAGGCGCCGCGCCGCAGATGCGGATGCTGCCGCCCTCATGCCGGATCAGCCCCAGCACCGCCTTGATCAAGGTCGACTTTCCCGCGCCGTTGTGCCCCAGCAGCGCCAGCCGCTCACCTGGCGCAATGTCCAGGTCGATGCCATGCAGCACCTGCGTTTTGCCGCGGAATTTGTCCAGCGTGCGGATTTGCAGGGGAGAGTTATCCATCCTGTTCAACCTTTCTGGCGGCCCCGGGCCGCTCTGGCCGCATCAGCGGGTGGCTGTCGATCACCCCGCCGGGCAGCAGCGCGGGAAACGCCGACTGCGACCAGCGCACCAGCTGCACCGCGGGCGATCCCATCAGCAGCTTCGCCGCCGGCTGGGTCCACAGCACGTGGTCCATGCTGTCATTCGGACGGTAGGGCGCATCGGCGATGCCATCCCCGTCCACATCAAAACCTGCGAAATCAGACCAGTAGTTGCCCTGGCCTTCCTCGCTCCATTCCACCCATTTGGTGGAGACGAATTTCACCTGATGCCGGTTGCCGACAAAGGCGTTCCCGACCATCCAGTTGCCGTCGCTGCCTGCGGTGAAGTGAATGCCGATGCCGCAACCCTCGAACCAGTTGCCGGAGAAATCATTCTTGTGCGCGTTATAGAGGAAGGTGCATTTGTCCTTGGCGCCCTTCACATAGTTGCCGCGCACCTCGCCCTGGTTGGCATAGTTCAGCATCACCCCGTGATCGCGGTCATTCAGCGAGACATTCCCGGTCACCTTGACCCGTTTCGAGAACATCACCGCATAACCCAGGTGATTGCCGATCGAGACATTCCCCGACACCTCGGAATTATCGGCATACATGTAATGCACCGCGAAACGCAGATCGCGGAAAGTGTTGTTAGTGAAGCTGTTCTTCTTGGAACTGTTCACAAAGATCCCGTCACGGCCAAAGCGGATGTCGTTGCCGTCCACCACCGCACCCGGCGCGTTCCAGACATAGACCCCGTTGCCGCGGGCATTCATGTGCCGGTCCAGGCGCCCCTCGATCCGGTTGCCCTGCACCAGGCTGTCCCGGGCGCCGTGAATATCCACACCGTACAGGTTGCTCAGCAGCACGTTATTGAGGATCTGCGGCGCCTTTGCGGTCTTGGTCAGCTTAATGCCGCTGTCGATCTCCTGATGCGAAGAGCCGGAGCCAACAACGGTCAGGTTCTGAACGGTCACGCCCGGCCCAGTCACGGTGATCACCGATCCCTTGCCCTGCCCGTCCAGCGTGGCGTGGCCCTGCCCGTCCAGAATGACAGGCCGGTCCAGCACCAGGGTTTCGGCATAGTCGCCGGGGGCGAGGCGGAGGGTGTCGCCATCCGCTGCCTGCGCCAGTGTTTCAGCGATGGCCCCTGCCCGGTTGGGCACATCCCAATCCGCCGCCCAGGCGGGCGCCAGGCCGGCAAGGGCCGCAACCAGAGATATGGGCAGGAGCCGTTTCATGGTTACGCGCTCCGCGGCTCGACCAGCATCCGGCCGCGCATCTCCATGTGTAGCGCGTGGCAGAACCACTGGCAGTAGTACCAGTGCACGCCGGGACGCTCAGCCACAAAGGTGACAGAGGCGGTGGCCATCGGGCCCACTTCCATCGCGATGCCGAAGTTCGACAGGCAGAAGCCGTGGGTCAGGTCGTCAATATCATCCAGGTTGGTGACATAAACGGTGACCTCGTCGCCCTGTTTGACGGTGAACTTCTCAAGGCTGAAGTTCGGCGCCTGGCTGGACATGTAGACCCTTACCTTGTCGCCATCGCGCACGATGGTGTCCTGATAGTCGTCCAGATCGACGCCATCCGCCTCTGCCTGCTTACGAGCGTCTTCCCACATCGGGTCGTTGCGGTCCCAGATGCTGGCCGGGTTCACCTTAGAGCGGTGCACGATGATCGAGTCATGCGGCTCAGCAAAGGTCGGCCCGTCGTGCACCACCTTCATCTTGTCGCCGGAGATGTCGATCAGCTGCTCGTTCTCGGGCTTCAGCGGACCGACGTTCAGGAACCGGTCCTTGGAGAACTTGTTCATAGAAATCAGCCACTTGCCGTCCGCCTCGGCGGTTTCACCCATCGAGGTGGAGTTGTGGCCCGGCTGATACTGCACATCGACCTTGTCGAGGATCGGGTCCACGTCGGCGCCCGCATAGGCCTCGATCGCCTTGGCGATGTCCCATTTCACCACCTGGCTGTCCAGGAACAGGGTGGTGTAGGCATAGCCGCGGTTGTCGAAGGCGGTGTGAAGCGGGCCAAGGCCCAGCTGCGGTTCCGCCACAATTGCCGAGCGCGGATCGGCGTCCGCATCAAACAGCGCGTCCAGCTTCTCGACGTCGATCACCGAAACGGTCGGCGACAGCTTGCCGTTGACGCAGACGTGCTTTTTGTCCGGTGCGGTGTTGATGCCGTGCGGCGAATTCGGGATCGGAATGTAGCGGGTCAGCTTGCCTGGCGCGCCCTTGCGGCCATCAACCACCTTGGCGCCGTTCAGCTCCTCATACTCGCCGGCCTCAATCGCTGCCTCGATGGCTGCGATGTTGAAGACAACAACGTGGTCCAGCTCGTTCTCGGTCATCTCGGCCAGGGTCATACCCATTTCCGAGTTGTAAGAGGTCGAGTAGGCGTATTTGCCCTGATAGTCGCAGTCGGTGTTGTCCAGGTTGCCCGAGACAATCACCTGCCAGGCGACTTCCATGGTGTCGCCATCGATGGCGGAGAAGATGTTCACATACTGCGACGGATCATCCAGGATCTGGCCGTCGTTGATCAGCGGCGCCTCGTGCTCGCCGTTGGCAAAGACATAACCGGTGCGCGGGAATTTCTGCGGGCGCAGGCCGTGGATGTCCTTGGCGTTGGGGATCTCGATGATCTTGTCGCATTTCATCACATCGCAACGCACGCGGGCGACGCGGGTGTTGGCCTTGTCGTTCATGAACAGGTAGCGGCCGTCATAGGTGCCATCGGTGAACGACATATGCGGGTGGTGCAGGTCGCCGTTGTCGTAGGTTTCCTTGCCGTTTGCGGCCAGGAATTCCTTGGTGTCTGGAAGCAGGCCTTCGGTCAGGATCTTCTTGGATTCGTTGGTCTGGCCCCAGCCGGTGGCAGAGCAGCGGTTGAACACCGGGATCCGCATCAGCTCGCGCATCGACGGCACGCCCAGAATGCGCAACTCGCCGGTCTGGCCCGAGGACCAGAAGCCATAATATTCATCCAGTTCGCCTGGCGCCAGGTTGACGCCGGCGGCTTGTGCAGGCTTGGCGCCCAGCAGGGCGGAGCCGGCACCGGTGGCCGCCAGAACGGCACCAGAGGCAGTGGCCCCCAGAAGGCCGCGGCGGGTGACGGGCAGTTTGTTTTTCAGGTCTTCAGACATGATGTCCTCCTTCAGGAAACTTTGATCCTGTTCGCGTTGGGGTGATTGGTCGGCGGTCGGCCCAAAGTTACGTCTGGCGCAGGGCTGCCGGTCTTGGCCCGGCGTTTCAGCTGTTTGATCACAACCGGGCATTTGGCTTCGGATTGATACAGAACCTGGCAATGCAGGCAGTTCACGCATTCGTTCGGGTTGATCTCACCGGTGGGGTGGATGGCCTGAACGGGGCACTCGTTGGCACAGGTCTGGCAGGGGCTGCCGCATTCCTTGTAGCGGCGCAGCCAGTCAAACATGCGCACCCGGGCCGGGATCGCCAGCGCGGCGCCCAGCGGGCACAGGTAGCGGCAATAGAACCGTTCAATGAACAGGCCGGCCAGCAGCAGCACCACAGCAAAGACCACAAACGGCCAGTCGCGCACGAACTTCAGGATGATCGCGGTCTTGAACGGCTCCACTTCGGCATAAGTCTCCGCCAGCGGGATCGAGACCATCGAGATGCCGAACAGACCAAGAAAGATCATGTATTTTGCAGGCCACAGGCGCTCATGCAGGCCCCACGGCAGGGTGATCTGCGGCACCTTGAAGGCACGGGCGATCTTGTTGGTCAGCTCCTGCAGGGCACCGAACGGGCACAGCCAGCCGCAATAGGCGCCCCGGCCCCAAAACAGCAGTGCTGCGGCAACAGCAAACCATTGGATGAAGACCAGCGGATCCAGCAGAAAGGCATCCCAGGAGAAACCGCTGCGCAAGGACCCAGCCAGCGCCATCAGGTTCACCACGCTCAGCTGTGCATTGGCGTACCAGCCCAGGAACACCAGGGTGACGGTCAGGTATCCGACACGGAACCAGTAGAAGGTGCGCGCATTCACGGTCGCCTGGAACTGGAAGAAAAATACCCCCGTCAGCACCAGAAGCATCACGCCCAGCACACCGATCTCGACGGTGCGGTCCTTCCAGATCCGCTGCCACAGCGCCGCCTTGGCCGCAGCTTCGCCGGTGTCGTCCTCCACGACCTTGGGTGCAGGCGCGGCGGGCAGAAGGTACTGCTCCGGCAGCTTGTAGCCCAGGTCAAAGGTCAGGAACGCCCGCTCCAGCGCGCCCACGGACCGCTGCACCAAAAGCTGCAGGCGGAACGGCTCAGCCGGATCGAATTCCGCATCCGCCGGAATTTTGAACAGGTCCAGCTCACCGAAGCTGGGGCTGTCCGCAGTGGCCAGCTCGCCCAGCCGCTTGTGCTGGCGGTCGAAGAAGCGCACCGAAGCATCGCCCTGGATCAGCTGGATGCGGTCAAAGATACCGCCTCGGACATAGCCGGAGCCCTTGAAGCTGTAGCTGCCCCGTCCCAGCACCAGAATGGCGTGCTCGCCCTTGTCCAGCCAGGCCTTGAGGTTCTGGTACTCCGCTTCGCCCAGCAGCGACTTGCCAATCGAGGGCACGGAAACCAGCGCCATTTGCATGTCGATGAAGGTCTCATCCGGCGCGCCACGCTCACGCCGCCGGATCGCGCGCTGATCGCCGGTGGCTTCAAATGCTGCGTTGATCTGGCCAACGTCCAGTGTCATCCGCCGCACAGAGCCGTCGCCGGCCAGCGTGGTCCAATCCGCGACCTCCTCGCGGGCCATGTCGACCTCGCGCTTCGGCCCGTCCGGCTGCACCGGAGACAGCCCGCCCAGCCCCAGCGCGCGGGCCACTTTTATGCCGGCCCGGACCAAGCTGTCGTCGATAACCATGATGGTCACCGTCGCACCCGAGATGATGTCGAGATCATGAGCATCGCCGCCTGCCGCCGCTTCGGCCTTCAGGTCCAGCCCGGCATAGCTTTCGGTCAGCTTGACCATCTTGGAATTGGGGATGCCGATCAGCACGATGGGTTCGGAGTGCTTGACCAGCTTCACGCCCGTCAGCACCGCATCGGTGTCAATCGCCGCTACTACATGGATCGGCTTGCCGCTGTATCCGGTGGTGCCGACAAAATCGGAGGTCAGGAAGGCATAGGCGACCGTTTCGCCTGCCTTCAGCACCGGCGCCACCGGCACATCGGCGCGAACTGGGCCGAACGCCTCGGCGCCGGGCATCAGATCATTGGGTGTCAGTTCTGTCAGGAAGGAGTCGAGGCTGTCTGCCTCAGCCACCGCTGCAAAAAGGGCGGCGAATGTCATCACAAGGGCTGTCAGCCAGCCCCGGAAGGCGCGTGTCAGGACCATGGCGCCTCTCCTTTGTCTTGAGTGGCTGCCACGGACGCGCGGAACGCGCGTTCGGATTCTATCTCTGTCACCAGCGGAGGCCCGCGGCCGTCATGCCAGTATTGCGCAGGATTCGGCTGCACCCCGGTTCCTGCAGGCAATAGCACGGCGCAATCTGCCGCCCGGCTGATGCCGGATGGCTGCAGGCTTACCTTCCCTGCCCCATTTTCTGCCGCGCAGAGGGCGCATGTGCTGCACTTGGGGCAATCCTGCTTTTCTTCGCTGCCCTCGGCAACGACTTGAATCTCCACCACGCCGAATTCGCCGCAAATCTCGATCCACTCGCCACCAGCTGCTGCCTGCCCCGCACTAGGGAAGGCCACCTGCAGCACCAGCATGAAAACCGCGCACATTCCCGCCAGCCGCCGGGCAAACCCGGCGCGACAGGCAGAAGATGTGAAAAGGGTGCGCGGCATCTGTTACAAGATTCTCTTGCTGCATTCGCCGCCGACACTAGAGGGAACGTCAGTGCCGTTATTTGATGTATGTCAGATAAACCTGATTTTTTCTGAACGTTCTCCGGCCGCCCGCAGAACAGCCTAACCCTCCGGCATTTCAGCCTTTCTCAAGCCGCCGGAAGGCCAGGGCAATCACGCCAGCAATCGCCATGTAGACCAGCGCCAGCAGCAACAGCGGTTCATAGACAATGAACGTATCGGCCCGCACGCGCGAAGATACCGCATAGATTTCCATCACCGTGATCGTCGCCACCAGCGGCGTCGCCTTCAGTTGCAGGATAGTCTCGCCGCCCAGGGTCGGCAGCACGTTGCGCACAGCCTGCGGCAGCCAGATCCGGCGGAACATGGTGAAGCGCGGCATGCCGAATGATTTCGCGGCCTCCAGCTGCCCCTTGGCCACGCCGGAAAACGCGCCCCGCATGACCTCTCCCTCATAGCCCGCATAAGACAGCGTCAGCGCCAGCACCGCGTAGGGCCAGGCCTGACGCAGATAGGGCCACAGTTCAGAGGAGCGGATCCAGGGAAACTGCGGAAACAGCGAGCCCAGCCCGTAATAGAGCAGCCAGATTTGCAGCAGCAGCGGTGTGCCGCGGATGATAGTGCAGAAAGTGCGCGCCGGGATCGACAGGTACCATGGGCCAACCGCCTGCGCCAATCCCAGTGGCACCGCCAGCAGGAAGCCCAGAAAGGTCGAGACCGCCAGGATCCAGACCGTGGCCCACAGCCCCTCCAGCGCCAGGGGCGCGTATTTCGGGATCCAGTCCCAGCGCAGCGCAAAAGTGCACCACATCACCAGCGCCGCAAAGCCCAGCATCATCACGATGCGGTGAGGCTGCATCAGGTCCTTCAGGCTGATCATCGCGCGCCCCCCTTCAGCGAGGGCTGGCCGCGCCGTGCCCATTTCTCAACCCGTGCAAAGACCGCGCCGGAGCACAAAGTCACCACCAGATACAGAAAACCCGCCGCCAGGAAGAAGGTGAAATAGGCCCGTGTACTGCTCGCCGCCTGACGGGTCTCCAGGGTCAGCTCATTAAAGCCGACCACCGCCAGCAGCGCCGTGTCCTTGGTGGCAATCAGCCACAGATTCGCCAGCCCCGGCACCGCAAAGCTCATCATCGCCGGGATCGTCACCCGCCGCATGATCATGAAGGCGGGCATGCCATAGGATTTCGCCGCCTCGATCTGACCCACAGGCACCGCCTTGATAGCACCGCGCAGCACTTCGGTGGCATAAGCTCCCTGCACTACACCCAGCACCCAGATGCCGGCCGCAACGCCGTTGATTTCGATCCGGCCGCCGCCCATCGCCTCAGAGATCTTGTTGATGATGTCGCTGCCCACGTAATAGAGGATCAGGATCAGCACCAGTTCCGGCACCGCCCGGATCACCGTGGTGTAGATGGCGAGAAGGTCACGCGTGACCTTCCCGCCGTAGAGTTTGCCATAGGCTCCGAACAGCCCGATCACCAGCCCCAGCCCAAAAGCGCCAAAGGCGATCTGCAGGGAGTTGGCAAGCCCGCGCAGCAGGTTGCCCCCCCAGCCCGACAGCGACAGCAGCTCCGCGCTGGCGCCGAAGCCCAGCAGTTCGAACAGTCCGGTCACGTCAGCGCCTTAGTAGATGCTGGTGGTGAAATATTTGGCAGTGATCTTCTCGTGGGTGCCATCGGCCAGGATCGCCGCGATGCCCTTGTTCAGCGCTTCGCGCAGCGCGTCGTCACCCTTGCGCACGCCAGCACCCACACCGCGGCCCAGGATCGCCGGGTCATCCGCCACCGCGCCCTTGATCTCGCAGCAGCCGCCGGTGTCGGATCCGACGAAATCCGCCATTGCGATGCTGTCCGCCTGTGTCGCGTCGATACGTCCCGCAAACAGATCCTGGTTGGCCTCATCCTGGGTCTGGTAAACCTTCAGCTCGGCATCCTTGAAGTATTCCTGCGCATAGGCCTGGTGGATGGTCGAGGCCTGGATGCCGACAATCTTGCCCGCCAGAGATTCCGGCGTCGGCGCAATGTCCATCGACTTGTCCGCCACGATCACCGCCGGGGTGTTGTAATAGGGATCGGAGAAATCGATTGTCTTCATCCGCTCCTCGGTGATCGACATAGAGGCCATGATGGCGTCGATCTGCTGGCCGGTCAGCGACGGAATGATGCCGTCCCAGGCCACCGGCGTGATCACGCAGTCCAGTTCAGCCGCGGCGCAGACGGCGCCAATCACCTCGACCTCCCAGCCGACCCAGTTGCCGGAGCTGTCGAGCGACGCAAACGGCGGATAGGGTTCGGCAGCGATGCCGATTTTCACTTGTTCAGCAGCAGCCGCACCAGCGGACAGAGCGGCAGCCGCGGTTGCCGCGGCAAGCAATGCTTTCAGTTTCATCTTCTTCTCCCAGTTGGTTTTTATTTTGGTGGTAGTGGATCAGGCAACCGAGCTCAGGAATTGCTTCAGCCGGTCTGATTGCGGATTGCCAAAGACCTCGGCAGGTGGCCCCTGCTCTTCAATGCGGCCCTGGTAAAGGTAGACAACGTGGTTCGCGACTTCGCGGGCGAATTTCATCTCATGGGTCACCAGCAGCATGGTGCGCCCCTCGGCGGCCAGATCGCGGATCACCGTCAGCACCTCGCCCACCAGTTCAGGGTCAAGGGCAGAGGTCGGTTCATCAAACAACATCGCGGACGGGTCCACCGCCAGTGCGCGGGCAATCGCCGCCCGCTGCTGCTGGCCGCCGGACAGATAGGCGGGATAAGTGTCCTCTTTGCCGCCCAGCCCCACCCGGTTCAGCAGCTCATGCGCCCGCGCGACGGCCTCGGCCTTAGGCACCTTCAGCACATGCACCGGCACCTCGATCACGTTTTCCAGTAGCGTGCGGTGAGTCCACAAGTTGAACTGCTGGAACACCATCGCCAGCTTGGTCCGGATGCGTTCGATCTGCTTCTGGTTTGCCGGGCTGCCATCACCCCGCATCGCCACTTCCTCGTCGCCGATCACGATCTTGCCGGAGCTCGGCGTCTCCAGAAAATTGATGCAGCGCAGCATGGTGGATTTGCCGGAGCCGGAGCCGCCGATGATCGCCACCACATCGCCCTGATGCGCGGTCAGATCAACACCCTTCAGCACTTCCAGATTGCCGAACGACTTGTGCAGATCCTCGACCCGGATCGCCTCCCGGCGCGTATCGGTTTCCGGAACTGATGCGGCTGCTGCGGCTGTGTCCATCTTTGCGTCTTCCCGAATTTTCCGATTGCAGTAAGCCGCGACTCGAGTAATTATGCAAGTGTATAATTTCTCCGCCAGCACAAAAACAGGAGCTGAGGTGACCGACGAGCGCCGCAAATTCAAACGCGAATCCGCCGAAGCCCGGAAGGAAGCGCTGATTCTCGCCACGCTGGAACTGGTGGCGGAGAACGGTGTGCGCGGTGCCACGGTGCGGGGCATTGCCGAGCGCGCCGACGTCACCCAGGGACTGATCCGGCACTACTTCAGCTCCAAGGAAGAGCTGATCATCGCCGCCTATGAACATCACATGACCGCCATGACCGATCAGACATTTGCCCCCGCGGCGGGGGTGGACGGCACAGCACTGGCCAGGCTCACCGCCTTTGTGAATGCCTCGCTGACGCCGCCGGTTGTGGATCCGCGGTCCATCGCGCTCTGGGCCAGTTTCCTCAACAAGGTGCAGCAGGACCCGCAGATGAAGGCCACGCACGAACGCACCTATGCCTATTTCCGCGACTTTCTGGAAGGGCTGATCGACGCCGCGCTGGAAGAAGCCTACCGCCCCGCCGCTCCTGCCCGGCTGCGGCAGCTGGCGATTGCCTGCAACGCGGTGATCGACGGGCTGTGGCTGGAGGGCGGCGCCCTTCCGGATGCCTTTGCGCCGGGTGAACTGGCAGACATCGGACGGCAGTCGGTTGCCGCAATCACTGGTTTGAATTTGGAGCAGGAGGCTGAAAAGACATGAGGCTGACAGCAATCACTGAACGGCTGGCCGGACTGGGCGGCGGCAAATGGGAAGTGCATCTGAAGGCCCGGCAGATGGCCGCAGCCGGTGCCGACCTGGTGGAAATGACCATTGGCGAGCCGGACGTGCCCACTCCGCCGGAACTGGTGGAAGCCGCTGCGCAGGCGATGCACGCAGGCCGCACCGGCTATTCCGACGGCCGCGGCGAGGCGCATCTGCGCGCCGCATTGGCTGAATCCTACAGCGCCAGCCGCGGGCGGGATTTCGGGCCGGAAAATATCCTCTGCTTCCCCGGCACCCAGACCGCGCTGTACGCGGTGCTGCAGGGCGTTGCCGAACCCGGCACCGAAGTGCTGGTAGGCGATCCGATGTATGCCACCTACGAGGGCGTGATCCGCGCCTCTGGAGCGGACATGGTGCCGGTGCCGCTGCGCCCGGAAGCCGGGTTCCGGATGCAGGCCAGCGATATTGCCGCCCGCATCACCCCGCGCAGCCGCGCCATCCTGCTCACCACCCCGCACAACCCGACCGGCGCCATCCTGACGCCGCAGGACTTGCGCGAAATCGGCGAGCTGGCAGTGCAGTATGACCTCTGGGTCATCTCCGACGAGGTCTATGAGCACTTGGTGTTTGAGGGTGCGGAATTTGCCTCGCCGCTCTCCGATCCAGAACTGGCCGACCGGGTCATCGCGGTCTCCTCGATCTCCAAGTCCCACGCCGCACCGGGTTTCCGCAGCGGCTGGTGCGCCGGGCCAGAGGCCTTCTGCTCCGCCCTGCTGCCGGTCTCGGAAACTATGCTGTTCGGCAACCAGCCCTTCATCGCCGACATGACTGAAAGGGCGGTGCGCGAGGGCTCCTCGGTGGCCGCGGGCATGGCGTCCCGCTTTGCCGCACGCGCTGCCCTGCTGGAACAGCGCCTGCATGGCGAGACCCGGCTGCACGTCCACCACCCCGAGGCAGGCATGTTTGCCCTAATTGATGTATCCTCAACCGGAATGGACGGCGACGCCTATGCCTGGGACCTGCTGAACAGCGGCGTTGCCGTGATGCCTGGCTCGGCCTTCGGCGAAGGCCTCAAGGACTGGGTGCGCGTTGCCCTGACAATTGATGACGCCAGCTTTACGACCGCCCTCGACCGGATCGTGGCGCACGCAAACTCCAAGGCACGAGGTGCAGCATGACCCGCAAGACAGTTGGCGAAGCCCTGGTCGCAGGGCTGAAGGCGCGCGGTGTTTCCTGCGTGTTCGGCATCCCCGGCGTCCACACGGTTGAGCTGTACCGCGGCCTGGCCGCCTCTGGTATCCGCCATATCACCCCTCGCCACGAACAGGGCGCGGGCTTCATGGCAGACGGCTACGCCCGCGTGTCCGGCCAGCTGGGTGTGGCCTTTGTCATCACCGGCCCCGGCCTCACCAACACGCTCACCCCGATGGCCCAGGCCCGCGCAGATTCGGTGCCGATGCTGGTGGTGTCCGGCGTCAACACCAGCAGCACACTTGGAAGGGGCCACGGCCACCTGCATGAGCTGCCGGATCAGCACGCGCTGGCGAAAACCGTGGCACTGATCTCGGCACACGTTGCCCAGCCAGAAGAGCTGGAGGCCGCGCTCGACCGCGCCTTTGCCCCCTTCTCCGTCGGCCGTCCAGGTCCCACACACGTCCAGATCCCGCTGGACGTGGCAGGCACCACCTCCCAGAACGGCCCCGAAGTTTCGGTCCCCGCCCAGCCGCCGCTCGACCCGGCTCAGATCTCTGCAGCGGCAGGTCGGCTTTCTGCGGCAAGCAAAGTGGTGATCCTTGGCGGCGGCGGCGCCAAAGGTGCTGGCAGGGACTTGCAAGCACTTGCCGAACGCCTCGACGCGCCGGTGGTGCAGACAGTCAACGCCCGCGGGTTGATGCACGGCCACCCGCTGACCGTTCCGGCCAGCCCCAGCCTGCAAGCCGTCCGAGCGCTCATCGAGGAGGCCGATTGCGTGTTGGCCTTGGGAACGGAGCTGGGGCCGACGGACTACGATATGTACGCCACTGGCAGCATGCCAGCCATGGCCGGGCTGATCCGGGTCGACATTTGCCAGGACCAACTGGCCCGCCACGAAACGGAGCTCGCCATCCACAGCCGGGCGGGTGACACCATCTCCGCCCTGCTCGCTACCCTGCCCGCACCCCAGAAGCAAAGCCGGGGCGCGGCGCGCGCTGAGCACACGCGCGCCGCTGCCTTTGAAGAGATCGGAGCGGACTACCGCGCGCAGGTCGAGGTGCTGAACGCCATGCGCGCCGCAGTACCAAATGCTCTAATGGTGGGAGATTCCACTCAGCCGATTTATGCCGGCAACCTCTACTACGACCACGACCGCCCCGGCGGCTGGTTCAATGCCGCCACCGGCTACGGCGCGCTCGGCTACGGCATCTCCGCAGCCATCGGCGCAGCAATTGCAGCCCCCGACACCCCGGTGATCTGCATCGCGGGCGACGGCGGCGCCCAGTTCTCCCTGCCGGAGATCATGGCCGCCGTGGACGAAAACCTGCCCATCACCTTCGTGATCTGGAACAACCGGGGCTACGGCGAAATTGCCACCTCGATGCAGGACGCCGGCGTCCCCGTCGTGGGCTGCGACCCCACCCCGCCGGAGTTCGGCCCCGCAGCCGCCTCTTTTGGAATTCCTTACTCCCGCGTGCCGATGGAGCCTCAGGCAGTTGCCGCCGCACTGCGGGAAACCAGCAAAAGCGGCACACCCTCCATCCTCGAAATCGAAATCACCGGACCCGCTCCGGACCAGGAGTAACCCCTATGCGAAACCCCACCTTCGAATTCACCCGCGCCATCACCCGCCGTCCAGCCTCAACCATCGCTGCTGGCCTTCGTGCCGAGGACGTCGGCAACCCCAACCTCAGCAGCATGCTGCAGGCCCACGCCGGTTATGCCACCGCACTGCGCAGCACCGGCGCCGAGGTGATCGAGCTTGAGCCGCTGGAGGCCTTCCCCGACGCCCAGTTTGTCGAGGACACTGCCCTCTGCCTGCCGCAGGGCGCCATCCTGATGCGACCGGGTGCGCCGTCCCGTCTGGGCGAGGTGGCGGAAATGGCCCCCACCCTGCGCGCCTGCTACGACGACGTCCGCGAAATCACCGGCCCCGGCCATATCGAAGGCGGCGACATCCTGGTGACCGGCAAGGAGATCCTGGTCGGCCGTTCCGACCGCACCGATGCCGCCGGCGTTGCCGAATTGGCGGAGATTGCTGCTGAATGGGGCCACTCCCTGCGTGAGGTTTTCACCCCCGAGGGCGTGTTGCATTTTAAAACTGACTGCTCACTGATGGACGCCGAGACAATCCTGTCAACCAAACGTCTTGGCGCCTCCGGCTGTTTCGAAGGCTACCGGGTGCTGCATGTGGCCGAGGGCGAGGAAGCCGCTGCCAACGCCATTCGCTTCAACAATCTGGTGCTGATGGCCGCCGGCTTCCCCCGTACCGCCGAAATGCTGGACAAGGCGGGATACCAGATCGTCGAGATCGACAACACTGATTGCGCCAAACTGGACGGCGGCATGTCCTGCCTGTCGCTGCGGTTCTGAATCCCCCCTGCCGCGCAGCCGCACCAATGCCGCGCCGATTCTCCTGTATCCACACGACAACTTTGCCACAGGCAACAGCACACTCAGAACAGTCAGCTTCAGGGAGTAGTCAGGGGCTCTCAAGTGACCAGCCCCGGCGCCGCATCAATGTCCGCTGTATCTAGCATGGATGCAACGCGTTCAAGCGCCGCGATCAGCGACGCCTGCTCCCAGCCCTCCATTGACGTAAACTTACGCACGAAACGCTGCTGCAGTGGATCCGGCGACTCGGCAATCGCCTGACGCCCCCTTCCGGTGACAAGGATATTTGTCTGCCGCCGGTCAGTCAGCGACTTCTCCCGCAGCACCATCTCCTTGCGGACTAGCTTGTCGACCAGAGAGGTGACTGTTGCCTGGGAAATCCGCATCTGCTGGGAAATCGCCTTGGCGGTGCAGTTCTCGCTGGCAGCGATGATCTGAAGCACCCGGAACTGCGCTGCAGTCAGCTCAACCGACTGTGATAGCTCTCGGCTAAACAGGTCAGTTGCACGCAGAATACGGCGCAGGGCGATCAGGCTTGCATTAATGCGGTCCATATCCCGGTTCCGATAGAGCGCAACGGGACAGTAAAGGTTTACACACTAATTTAATTCGACAACCAAAATATAAAGCCCAGCGAAATCGCGGCAAAGAACCTCCTTTTGCAGCACGCCACTAAATAAAAGCAAAAACTCCAGACAACTTGAAATTACCTCAACACCAATATGCTTTGATTAGCGAAGCAATTACGGAGGCGCCAGAACACATGCGACATGCATAAGAGTTATGCTGGAAAGCAGCCCCACGCTGCGCGAGCCCGCGGCAAACGACGGCCCCGAAATCTGGGAGCTGGTAAGGGCCTGCAAGCCGCTCGACGAGAACTCAATGTACTGAAATCTGATCCAGTGCGATCACTTCCGGGATACCTGCGTTGTGGCAGAGTTCAATGGCGAGATTGCAGGCTGGGTGTCCGCCAATGTTTTGCCAGAGGACCCGGACACGCTGTTTATTTGGCAGGTAGCGGTGTCGGAAAAGGCCCGCGGCACCGGCCTCAGCTCGCTGATGCTGACCGGACTGCCGCGCCGCAAGGCCTGCGAAATAATCAAACGGCTGCAAACAACCATCACGCAGGAAAACAAGGCATACTGAGCATTGTCCCACAAATTCGCAGCCAACCAGGGCGCGCCGCTGAAGAGCCAGCCCCACTTCACTCAGGGCCAGCATTTCCGGGACCGGCAGAGCACCGAACATATGGTCACGATCGATTTCTCGAAGGCGCCCAGCTGGGCAGCCTGAGGCCGGTTTATCCGATGTGTTGCATGCCTGCTCTGATCTGCACAATTCCAAAAGGACATACGATGCCGACTGACACGTCAGCCAAAATCTCTATTTAAAAACGCCGCGAGTCTGAGGCGCGCAGCTATTGCCACAGCTGTGACACGGTTTTCTCCTAGGCCCAAGGTACCGAGCTGAAAGACAGCCTTGGGCGCTAATTCTGGCCCGCAAGGTGACTGGGCGCAGCAATGTCATCGCCTTCACCAACGGCTTTCACGGCGCCCCCCCTAGGCCCCCTGGCAGCCACCGGCAGCAGCTGCCACCGCGGCGATGCCGGGACTTCGCTGCACGGCGTCACCCGGATGCCCTAGAACGGGTACTTCGGTACGGACACCGATACCGCCCGCTATCTCGAAACTATCCTGCACGACTCCAGCGGTGCCGATGCCCAGCTGCGTTCCTCTTGGAAACCGCGCAGGGTGAAGGTGGCCTGAATGCTGCAAGCCCCGAATGGGTGCAGTGCATTGCCACGCTGGCCAAGGAGCACGGCGCCCTGCTGACCATCGACGAAATCCAGGCCGGCTGCGGCCGCACCAGCGGCTTTTCTCCTTCGAGGAGATGGGAGTGACGCCAGACATCGTGACGATGGCGAGATCGGTTTCGGGCTTCGGCCTGCCGTTAGCGCTGATGCTGGCCCGCCCGCAGCACGACATCTTAGGTCCGGCAGAGCACAACGGCACTTACCGCGGCAACACCCACGCCATCATCACCGCCACCACGGCAATCCGAAAGTTCTGGTCGGACACCGGCTTCCAGCAAAACACCGCCGCCAAGGCCCGGCTGCTGACCGCCGCGCTGGAGGAAATGTCCGGGCTGATCCCTGACTCCAGGCTTAAGGGCCGTGGTATGATGCAGGGGCTGGATGTGGGCTCAGGTGAACTTGCTGCCAGCATCTGGCTCACGCCTTCGACAACGGACTGATCATCAAGACCTCCGGAAACGAGGTTCAGGTGGTCAAGTTTCTGCCCCCTGACCACGCCCCAGGACACCTTCATCAAAGGCCTGAACATCCTGCGCAGCGCAATCCGCGGCGTGACAGTTTCCAGCAAATTTGCTGCGGAGTAAGAAATCAATGTTCGTGACTACAACGACACTATTACAAGTGACCGCAGCCGCGTCGTATAGGACGCAAATTGGTCTTCGGTGCGGATGCTGCTGGCCGAAGACGGGATGGGATTCTCCTTCCACATCACTTTTCTCGAAGCCGGGTCCGAACACACGTTCGAATACAAGAACAACTTGGAGAGTGCCTATTGCATGCAAGGCTCAGGCTCGATCGCAGACCTGGCCACTGGCGAGACGCACTTGATCCGGCCCGGCGTTATGAATGCGCTGGACAAGCATGACTGCCACAACCTGCGGGCCGAGGAAGAGCTGGTCATGGCCTGCGTGTTCAATCCGCCCGTGACCGGCACCGAAGTGCACCGTGATAACGGCTCCTACGCGCTGGAAACCACCTGAAGAGGCGCCAACAGAAGCCGGGTGAAACATTTTGAATTTCTTTGACCACACCGTCCAAAAAATCGGCGTACGTCGACGAGCCGCATCCGCGAGCTGCGAGATACACTCATCATCGGCGGCCGCAACAGCGCGTCGCTCTATCACCTCATATTTGTGATCTCCGCCTTCGGCGGGATCACAAACCTGTTGCTGGAGCACAAGAAGTCCGGCGAACCCCGCGTCTATGCGCTGTTTGCCAATGACGTCAACAACCACGGCTGGCTGGATGCGCTGATCCGCGTGGGTGAAGCCATGACCGAGGCCCACATCGGCGTGCTGGAAAATCAGGAAGACCGCACCCGGGCGAAGGAATTCGTGCGCTACCGCATTGAGGGTACCCGCAGCTGCCTGTTCGACCTGTAGCGCCTGTCCTCCTACGGCCATTTCCGCCTGTCGAGCCAGTTGACGCTGGTGCGCGTGCTGCTGTCCGGCCCGGACAAGGCGCATTCCGCCTTTGTCACCACGCTGTTTCTTCAGCGCGCCGGCGTGAACGCCCGTTTCGTCGACCTCAGCGGCTGGCACTACTAAAGCGAATGCACGCTGGTGGAACGGGTCGCCACCGGCCTGCGCGATCTCGACCTGGCCGCGGAGCTACCTGTCGTGACGGCTATGCCCAGTGCCGCGGGGGGCTGATGCGGGCATACGACCGCTGCTATTTCGAGGTCACCTTTTCCAGCATCGCCGCCTATACCAAGGCATAAGAGGCAATCATCTATAAGGGATTTCACCTGTCTTCCGCCGATCCAGCGATGGTAGCCACAGAAGCCGTGCGCGAACTGGGTCACACGAACTACGACGTGGTCGACCGGCTATCGAACATGGGGATGGAAGCCATCCACCCAATTGCCGCCAAGACCCTGCTTCAGTCAAATGTGGCTCTGCGCGTGACCAACGCCTTCGAACCTTCTGACCCCGGCACCCTCATCTACAGCCAGCCGGCCGATCCCCACGTGTCGAGATCGTGACCAGCATCGATGTGGTGGCGCTGGAGCTGTTCAAACAGGAAATGGTCGGTGTTAAAGGCTATGATGCCGCCGTGCTGAAGCCTCTGCGTCGCCGCCGGGTCCGGATCGTCTCCAAAAGTTCGAACACCAATACCATCACTCACTATGTCGAGGCCTCGCTGAAAACGGTGCGATGTATTGTGAACGACCTAGAGGCCGCCAACTCCTCAGCCCACGTCGGCGCCCGCACGCTCGCCATCGCCTCCGCGATCGGGCAGGATCTATCCGGGATGAACGCCCCTCGCCGCGGCCTTGCTGCCTTTGACTGAGCAAATTTCGATGTGATCGGTGCGGACCAGACGCCGCGCAACGTCGACATCCAGGTTGCGGTTCCGCGGAAGGCCGCAGACGCAGCGGTCTTGGTTTTACACGCACCGCTTATTTCCGGGCTGGACAACTTGGCAGGAGCCAAAGCCACCTGAACCGCTGCCCCGGAACTTGGACCTGCTTTACCCGCAACCAGTCTGATACGCGTAGCACCATGAGCGATGAAGGATCCTAAAATTATACTGCCGTTAGCTAGCAAGATCCGGGCTGCGATGCCGGCCCGGCACAGCACCCATTCCATACGCTCCGTATCTGAACCAGCGGCGCAACAGGCCTGCAAGCGGACCGGTGCTAGAACGCCAATGTCGGGACATCGACAATCGTCGCACCGCCATCGACCGTCAGAGCGGCCCCGGTTATCATGGCAGCCTCCTGCGAGCAAAGGAACGCAACGGCGGCGGCAACCTCTTCGCCCGTGGCCGGGCGGCCCAGCGGCACGTCGCGCGTGACCAGGCTGTAGGCGTCCTCGATGGAAGCAAGACCCCGGCGCTCCACCAGCTCTGCCATCTCGGCATCGGCCATTTCGGTGCGGACCCAGCCGGGGCAGATCGCGTTGCAGCGCACGCCGTGCCTGCCATAGTCGCGGGCAATCGACCGGGTCAGCCCCAGCAGCCCGTGTTTCATGGTGACATAGCCGCAAGCCTCTGGCCCGGCCGCCAGGGCAGCTATCGACGCCATCATCAGGATGCTGCCGCGCCGTTCCCTCAGCGCCGGCATGGCGGCGCGGGCAGAAACCATTGCCGTGTTCAAATTAGCCTGCACCGCGGCGCCCCAGTCTTCATCACTGATCCCGGTGAGGGTGCCGAAGCCAAAGCCGCCCGCATTGCAGACCATCACGTCCAGCCCGCCCCATTGGTCGCGGGCCAGCTCCACCAGAGACTCCATATGCTCTGCACTGGCGGCATCTCCTGCCACGGCAATGCCGCTGCAGCTGTCCGCCACTTTTTCGATCGGCTCCAGCCGGCGGCCGGTCAGGATCACATTGCCGCCCTCGGCCGCAATCCGGCGGGCGGTGGCGGCACCGATGCCTGTGCCCGCGCCGGTGATAATCGCGGCCTTGCCTTCAAAGCGCGTCATGGCTGGATACCCTTTCTTGCCAGATATTCCTGCGCCAGCGTCCGGGTGGACCTGATGAACCGCTGATTGCGATCGGCGGCTCCGGGTTCGTCCATGCGGGTAATGATCCAGCCCGCATAGGTTGCCGAGCGCAGCACGATGAACAGATCGAGCGCCGCCAGGTCGATCGCCCGTTCCGACAGGTAACCGGCAATCAGCGCGCCGCGCAGCGCCGGGTAGTCGGCCTCCCGCATGTTCTTGAGCAGCGTGGTGGCCAGATCGAACAGCCGGAAACCGAAGCCGCTGTCGTCAAAGTCGATCAACTGCAGCTTGTCGCCGTCCGCCATCACGTTTTCGCGCACCAGATCGGCGTGGATCAGGCCATAATCAAGTTTGCCCTCCAGCTGCTGCAGCTCGGCACCGGCTTCCCTGCGCAGGGCAAGGAACAGCGCGCGGTCCTCTGCCGTCAGAGAAGGGTTTTCCCAGAACCGGCCCCAGACCGGGTTTTCGCCAAGCAAGCCGTCCCGGTCCCAGGACCAGCGGCTGAAGCCCTCTGGCGGCGTCCAGCGGTCGGAGACCGCGTGCAGCCGCGCCATCTCCCGGCCGATGCCGTGCAGCAGCCCGGCGCGGTCGGCTGCGGCCAGATCCTCGCCCGTCTTGCCAACCGGGGCGCCGGAGAGCCAGGTCAGCACATCGACCTGGACTCCGCCGGCCACGTGCAGGAAGCCACCCGAAGCCGAGGGGATTGGGGCGGGCACATTCAGGCCGCCCTCCGCCGCGGCGTTCATCCACTGCAGTTCCGACCACAGCTCTGCGTCCGTCCGGTAGCCGGGGCGGTGCAAGCGCAGCGCATAAGACCGGCTGCCGTGATCCACCCGGTAGACCTGGTTTTCGCGGGTGGCAATCAGGCGGGCAGCCGCGCCCTCCATCCCCCATAGCGCCAGGGATTTCTCCACTGCGGCGGTCACGGCTGTACCGGGATTTCGGCCAGAACTTCGTCCAGCGTATCGAACAGCAGGTCGGCGTTTTCCCTGGAGAACGGCATCGGCGGGCGGATTTTCAGGGTGTTCTTGTGGCGGCCCAGCTTGGAATGGATGATGCCACGGTGGCGCATGGCGTTGATCACCCGGTCGGTGAAGGCGCTGGCCGGCTCCTTGGTGGCGCGGTCCAGCACCATTTCGGCACCAAACACCATGCCGGAGCCGCGCACATCGCCGATGACATCATATTTTTCCTGCAGCGCTGTAAGCCGGGCGCGGGCATGGGCGCCGACAGCCTCGGCATGGGCCAGCAGGTTCTTGTCCTCGATCTCCTCCAGCACCGCCATCGCCGCGGCACAGGACACCGGGTTGCCACCGAAGGTGTTGAAGTAACGGTAGCCCGAGCGGAAGGTTGCCAGGATTTCACCGCGGGTGACGACACCGCCGACCGGATGGCCATTGGCCATCGGCTTGCCCAGCGTCATCACATCCGGCACCACACCCATCTTCTGATGCGCCCACATATGGGTGCCTGTGCGGCCAAAGCCGGACTGCACCTCGTCGCAGATCAGCAAGCCGCCAGCATTGCGCACCACCTCTGCCGTGGGCTTCAGCCATCCGCCGGGATGGTTCGGGAAGCCCTCGTTCAGGAAAAAGGGGCAGATCACCAGCGCGGCAAAGCCGGTGCCCGCCGCTTCATGCGCGGCGATCTGTTCCGCCACGGCGGCGGCGAATTTGGTGCCGTCCGGATCCGGGTTCCGGTAGCTGTCCGGCGCCTCGGCAAAGCGGAAGTACTGCGCCAGCCCGAACCCGACCGTTGGCGTGTTCGAGCAGCTGAGCTGGCTGACCAGCGCAGTGTTTCCGTGATATGTCGCGTCGGTTGCCACGATGCCACGCTTGCCGGTCATTGCCTCGGCCATGCGCAGGGCAATGTCGTTGGCCTCCGAACCCGTGCAGGTCAGGATGGCGGTGTCGAGCGAGGCATCCATGGTAGCGGTCAGCTTCTCCGTGTAGTCGAGAATGCCATCGTGCAGGTAGCGCGTGTGGGTGTTGAGCGTGGCTGCCTGGCGGCAGATCGCCTCCACCACCCGCGGGTTGCAGTGGCCCACATGCGGCACGTTGTTGTAGCAGTCCAGGTATTTGCGCCCCTCCGCATCCCACAGCCAGACGCCCTCGCCCCTGACGATATGCAGCGGCTCATCATAAAAGGTGGAGACATTCGGCCCCAGCAGCCGGGCGCGCCGGTTGATGAGATCCTGGGATCTGGGGGACAGTGTCATGGCGTTTCCTCGTGTCAAAGCTGAATCCAGGCGGACTTGAGGTCGGAATATTTCTCCAGAGCGTGCAGGGATTTGTCATGGCCGTTGCCGGACTGCTTGACCCCGCCCAAAGGCACCGTCAGGTCAGAGCCGCCGTAGGTGTTCACATGCACGATGCCGGCGCGGATGCCCGAAACCATCCGGTGCGCCCGGCTGAGGTTGGCGGTCCAGACCCCGGCGGAGAGGCCGTAGGTGGTGGCATTGGCGAGGCGGACCGCTTCCTCTTCATCCTTGAAGGTGGTGACGGCCAGCACCGGGCCGAACACCTCATTCTGGAACAGATTGTCCTGCGGTTTCACCCCGGCCATGATGGTGGGCTGCATGTAGAAGCCGCCGGTCTCTTCCAGGATGCGCTGGCCGCCGCTGCGCAATTCGGCCCCCTCAGCCTCGGCGCGGGCGGCGAACTCCAGGTTGGCCTCCAGCTCCGCCAGCGAATGTACCGCGCCGATCTGGCTGGCGAGATCGAGCGGGTCGCCGACGCGGAAAGCCTCGGCATGGCGGGCCATTTCTGCGATGAAATCCTCGGCGATGTCTTCCTGCACCAGCAGCCGCGACCCGGCCACGCAGACCTGGCCAGAATTGCGGAAGATGCCCGCTGCCGAAACCTTGGCCGCCTCGGCCAGGTCCGGCGCATCGCTGAAGACGATGTTGGGGGATTTGCCGCCCAGCTCCAGATAGCAGCGCTTGAGGTTGGAGCGCGCCGAGTATTCCAGCAGCCGCCGCCCGGTGGCGCCGGAGCCGGTGAAGACCATGATGTCCACGTCCATGCTGAGCGCCAGGGTTTCGCCAACCACGCTGCCCTTGCCGGTGACCACATTGAAGACGCCCGGCGGCAGGCCGGCCTCGACCGCCAGTTCGGCGATCTTCAACAGGCTGAGCGAGGCGCTTTCAGCAGGTTTCAGGACAATCGAGTTGCCCGCCGCCAGCGCCGGGGCGACTTTCCAAGCGCCGATCATCAGCGGAAAGTTCCAGGGCACGATGGCCCCCACCACCCCGACCGGCGCGTGATGCACCAGGGCCAGCACGTTCTCTGCCGTGGGGGCAACCTGGCCATAGACCTTGTCGATTGCCTCGCCGTAGTAGCGGAAGGTGGCGGCGGCCGACAGCGCTTCGGCCTTGATCGCCATGCTGATTTCGGTGCCGTTGTCGCGAACCCCCAGAACCGCCAGCTCCAGCGCCCGGTCCTCGATCAGGTCGCCCAGCTTCATCAGCACCTTCTTGCGGGCAGCAGGGGCCATGCGGGACCAGCGGCCCGCCTCAAAGGACGCCCGGGCGGAGGCGACGGCACGCTCCATATCGGCAGGGGTTCCTTCGGCCAGGAGGGTCAGCGGCCGGCCGTCAATCGGGGAAATCACCTCCAGCGTGCCGCCGGTCAGAGATGCCTGCGGCCCGCCATCGATGAAATGGCCCTGCGCCAGCACCTCCAGCTGGCGGAGGGCGTTGATATCGTTCTGGTTCAGCATGCTGTTACCCTTGCTGGCTGGAATGTTCGTAGTCAGGCCCGACTGGCTCCGGCTTTTGCTTGGCCTTCTGCTCACGGATCAGGGTGCGGACGTGCAGCACCAGGATCCCGATGATCATCACAAAGATGATCGCGGCGATGGGGCGGCTGATGAAATCGATGGGGGTTTTCACCGCCGCCATCGCGGCGCGCAGCTTGACCTCCATGATGCCGCCCAGAACCATGCCCAGGATGATCGGCACGATCGGCAGGTTCAGCCGCTTGAGGATCAGCCCGAACACGCCGAAGCCCGCGGCGATGGCGCAATCCGTGATCGAATTGCGCAGCGAATAGACGCCGATGAAGGACAGCGTCAGGATCATCATGCCCAGGAAACGGGTCGGGATCTGAATGATCTTCAGCAGCAGGTTGGTGGAGAACAGCAGAAACACAAGCACGATCACATTGAGCAGGATCAGCGCCAGATACAGTGCCATCACGAAATCCAGCTGGGTTTCGAACAGCTGCGGCCCCGGGATCACGTTGTGCACATAGAACACCGACAGCATCATTGCGGTCAGCGCCTCGCCGGGGATGCCCAGCGCCAGAAGCGGGATCATTGCCGCACCTGGAACAGCGTTGTTTGCTGCCTCAGATGCGACAAGGCCTTCGGGAGAGCCGTTGCCGAAGGCGTCCGGGTTTTTCGAGGTTTTCTGCGCATAGGTGTAGGAAAGGAACTGCGCGGTGAACTCGCCGACGCCGGGGATCATGCCCATCAGCACACCAAGGGAGGAGGAGACGGTGGCAATGCGCTTGATCCCCAGCAGCTCTTTCATGCCCGCAAGCATGCTGCCCTGCACATGGGCATCGCCGGGGGCATGGTCTTTTTCGATCAGCAGCAGGAACGCCTGGCTGAGGGCAAAGAGACCCAGCACCACGACAATCAGGTCAAATCCGGAAGACAGCCAGGACTGGTCGAAGGTGAAGCGTTTGGTGTATTTTACCGGCTCCAGCCCGACGGTGTTCAGGAAGATGCCGAAACAGGCCAGCATGCCGGCGGCAAAGGTCTGACCGCGGTGCGCAACCACCACCAGCAGGATGCCCATGAACGCGGCGAGAAAGATCTCGCGGCTGCCGAAGTGCGGGGCAATCACCGCCAGCAGCGGCGACAGCAGGATCAGGCAGATGACAGAAAAGATGCCGCCGAAGAACGACGCCGTATAGGCCAGCGACAGCGCCCTGTGGCCCTCCTTGCGCCTGGTCATCGGGTAGCCGTCATAGGTGGTCAGCGCATTGACCGGCGTGCCCGGGGTATTGATCAGAATGGCGGGAATGGCACCGCCGTACATCGAGCTGCCGTAAATACCCAGCAGCAGGGTCAGCCCGACGATGGGCTCAAAGGCAAAGGTGGCGGGCAGCAGGATGGCGATGGCGACTGCGGGTCCGACCCCCGGCAGCGCGCCGATGATGACGCCGCCGATGGAGCCGATGGCCAGCGCCATCAGGACTTCCCATTGGGCCAGGATCTGAAAACCGGAAAGAAGCGTGTCCATGGCGGCCTCACAAATAGGTCAGCGCAAAGGCGCGGATCGCCTCGGGCAGATACTGGTAGATTTCGCCTGCAGGGATCTTCACCTGCAGGAACCCGCGGAAGATCAGCGCGACGCAGACAGCAAACAGCGCAGCAAGCGTCAGGTGCTGCAGGCGGCGGAAGCCTGCGCGCAACGTCAGGAACAGGGCAAACAGGATCGTTGACGGCAGGTAGCCGCAAAGCGGGACAATGGTGACATAGGCCAGGAAGTACAGGACGTACTCAAGCGATCGCAGCCAGAACACGACTTCCTTCAGCCGGCCGTAAATGCGCGGAGAAACGATCGAGCCCAGCAAATGGAAGGCGCCGAAGATCACCATGCCCCAAACCGCAATGCCGGGCCACAGCGACGGCTGTCCGAACCATTTGGTGCGTTTCACCCATTTGGTCTGCTCGCCCAGCTGGCTCAGCAGGAACAGCGCGAACAGCAGGAACACCACGGCAAAGACCAGGTCGCCGGGCCGCCGGTAACGCTGAAACAGCTCCTGAAAATACTTGATGCGTGTCATCGCAGCGCCCTCCTCAAGCCGCGGCGGTTGCCGGGGCGCAGCGCGGCGCCCCGGTCCCTGTTATTCGCCGACCAGCGCGTTGACCTCGGCCAGGTCGGTGATGTCCTTCTCGATCTGGCTGGCAGAGGCCTCAGCGTCCTTCCAGTAGAGCAGCACACCGGTTTCCTTCATCAGGTTCTGCGCGGCTTCGGTCTCCAGCGCAGCCTGGGCGGCGGCGGCGATCTTTTCGCGCGCATCCGCCGGGGTGTCCTTGTGCACGAACAGCCCGTTCCACAGCGACAGCTCCAGGCCCGGAACAACCTCGGCCATGGTCGGGACATCCGGGGTGAGCGCAGTGCGCTCGGAACCGATGCTGGCCAGGATCTTGATGCTGTCCATACAGGGCAGCAGGGTCTGCAGGGTGCCGTTCACCACATCCACGTCGCCCGAGGCCAGCACGTTGCAGTCCAACAGGTCGTAGGCCGCTTCGCTGGTGAAATCGAAGCCGGATTTGATGGCCGCGGCAAAGGTCACCTTGGTCGGTGCCAGGAAGGAGCCGTAGTGGCCCAACGAGACGTCATTCTCCGCGCCGTAGGCCGACAGCTCTTCCCAGGTGTCATAGGGCTTGTCCGCCAGGGTCGCGACCACAAACGGATAGGTCAGGAAGATGCCGACAGGATCAAAGGGGTTCGGGCTCAGCTCCGGAATGCCGATCTCAGGACCGACCACGGGCACCCCGATCACGAAGGAGCCGACCGTATAGCCGTCCGCCGGTGCGTTGGCCACTTCGACAGCGCCGGGGAACGGGCCGCCGCCGCCGCCCGGCTTGTTCACCACCGCCGCAGGAACGCCGTACATTTCCTGGAATTTGTCGGCGATCATCCGGGTCAGCACGTCCTCGAGGTCGCCCGGCGGCCAGGGCACCACGAAGGAAACCGGTTTTTCCGGATACTCCGCCATGGCGGCGGTAGCACTGAGTAAGGCCGCAGCGGCTGCTAGTTTGAGTTTCATTTGGTCCTCCCTTTTGATGTTTATTTTGTTCGGCCGGTTATGCCTTGCCCGGCGGGACAGTCCCTTCCGCCACCCAGCGGTCGAGGATCTCCAGCGCTGTATGCGCGAAGGCAGTGTCGTTGATGTGGGCATCCAATCCGGTTGCCTGAACAGAGGGCGCCACAGTGGCGCTCAGCTCGCTGATGAAAGCTGCCAGCCCTTCAGGGTCGTGGCAGTCGCCGCCGGGGCGGTCCCATTCCTCGATCCCGCCCTTGGGGATGATCAGATGCGTCGGGAATTTGCTTTCGCCCAGCCGGCGGTTCAGTTCGCGGGCGATCTCGCGGCGCTCTTCGGCATTGTAAAACGTGTTCTTGACCAGCTTGTTATGGGTGTGGATCGGGCGGCCCTCGAACTGGGCCGGGATTTCCTGCCAGCCGGCAAAGTCGATCAGATCCATGCAGCCAGGCGCAACGATCTGCGGGATGCCTGCACGGCCTGCCGACAGGTGCCGGTCACGGCCGGCGTTGACCACCGAACCGGCCATCAGGTTGCCCAGTTCGCAGCCGGCAAAATCCATCACGCAGACAAAGCCGTTCTGCGCCGCAATCTGCTCGAACGCCACGCCGCCCATGCCCATGGCGTGGAACACCGCCACCTCGTAGCCGCGCTGCTCCAGCTCCGGTTTCAGGATCTTGATGTACTTCAGGCAGGAGGTGCCGAGCGATGTGACGCCGATCACCGGCCGCCCGCTGACCGCAGGTTCGGCAGCCCGCGCAGCACCCAGCACGGCCCCCGCCGCCTGGGCAAGGGAGGACCGGCAAATGCTGTTCAGCCCGTAGAGACCGCCTGCCCAGAGGATCATCTGGATATCCGGCGACAGCCGTTCCGCCGGGATCAGCGCCGAGAAGGAGACGGTGGAAACCACATATTTCGGCACCCCGACCGGCAGCGCCTGGCAGACATCCAGCGCCAGGTCGGTGCCCATGGTGCCGCCCAGGATGATCACCCCGTCGATGCCGCCGTCACCGTGCAGCTCCCGGGCCAGCGCGCAGGCGCCTGCCGACATGATGTTCATCGCCACATGCTCGCTGCCGCTGTCGATCGCAGCCTGGATAGAGCTGCCGCCGGCCCTGGCCACATCATGCTTGGAGAAGTCGGTGGGCTGCTCCGGGTCGCCCAGCACGCTGACATCCAGGGTCAGAACCCCGCCGCCCAGGTCGCGGATCTTATGTGCCAGAAATTCCAGCTCGGCGTTCTTGGTATCATAAGTGCCGATGACCAGAATGGTCTTGTTGGTCATGTCGTCTTCCCTCCCAGTCGCGGCTCAGCCCCGCATGATCTCGCCCCTAGGGTCATAGAAAGGTGCCAATTGCACCTTCAGCGGGTACATCCTGCCAGCGATCTGCACCTCGAATCCACCCTCGTCGATCCAGGACCTGCTGACGCCGCCCTCACGGTGGAGGCTTGCCAGCCCCACCATTGCCTGCAGACGGAACCCCCAGTCGCCCGAGGTAACATGGCCCACGATCCCGCCATCCTTCCACACAGGTTCATTGTGGATCAGATAGGGCCCGTCCTTGGCGCCGACACCTTCGGCGATGCAGGAGACGGTCCGGTAAGGCGTTGCCGGGCCGGCTGCCTTCTGCGCAGCGAGCCTGGCTTTGCCGAGGAAATCGTCGTCCTTGCCAAGCGCCACTGCAAAACCGAGCCCGGTTTCATAGGGGGTGTCGTCCTCGCCGATGTCGTGCCCGAAGTGGCGGAAGCCCTTTTCCAGCCGGCAGGCGTTCATCGCAAACATGCCCATGTGCCGCAGGCCCAGCGGTTCACCCGCCTCCATCAGCGCCTCATACACGCCTGCCACAAATTCGGTCGGCATCATCAGCTCATAGCCCAGCTCGCCCAGGAACGACCGGCGGATGGCCCAGCCGCGGGCATAGCCCATGTCGATCTCCTGCGCCGCGCCAAAGGGGAACGCCGCGTTCGACAGGTCGTCGCCAGAAATCGCGGACAGGATTTCACGCGACTTCGGCCCGTGGATGGAGATCAGGCCATAAGCAGAGGTGGCGTCGAAGATCTCAAACCGCCACTCCGGGTCGGCGTGGTCGCGGATCCAGGCCTGATCGCGGATCTGGCTGGGGTGGCCGGTGATCACCATGAAGCTCTCCGGCGCAGTGCGGGTGATGGTGACATCGGCCTCAATACCGCCGCGGCTGTTCAGGAACTGGGTATAGACAGAGGTGCCGGTATCCACGTCCATCTCGGCGCCGCAGACCCGGTTCAGAGCGCGCACCGCACCGGGCCCCTGGACCTGGATCTTGGCGTACATCGACTGGTCGATCAGCACTGCCGCGTCCCGCGCCGCCAGGCATTCCGCCTCGACATGCGGCGACCAGTCCTTCCACCACAGGTTCGGCTCTTCGTTCCAGCCCTTCTGGTCCGGATCGTAATACATGGGCATTTCCCAGCCGATCCGTTCGGCAAACGTGGCGCCGGCGGCCTGCAGGCGGTCATGCAGCGGCACCCGGCGCACGCCGCGGGCGCTGTAGACCTGGCGCCCCGCCCAGGAGACACCGTAGTGAAAGCCCACCGATTCCGCGCTGCGGTCGTGGTTGTATTTCGTGTTGCGCTGGAACGGATGCGCCCGCCGCGCCAGCATCGGCCCCATGCCGCGGGACGGCTCGCCGCCGGTCATCCATTCCGCCATCGTCAGCCCGACGCCTCCGGAATTGAGGATACCGTTGGAGTTCATCCCGGCGGCCACATACAGCCCCTTGATCTCGCTGGCCGGCCCCAGGTAGGGGCGGCCGTCGGGGGTGAAGCTTTCGGGGCCGTTAAAGAAGGTCTGGATACCCATCCCGCCCAGCGCCGGCATCCGTTCGAACATCTTCTCCAGGTTCGGCTCCACATGCTCCATGTCGAAAGGCAGCTCGTCGAATTCGAAATCCTCGGGGATGCCGTCAGCGCCATAGGGCTTGCCGTGTTTCTCGAAAGAGCCGATCAGAAGCTTGCCGGTGTCTTCCTTCCAATAGGTCCGCTCCTCGGCGATGTTGAGTATCGGCTGATCCTTCGGCAGCGCGTCGACCGGCTCGGTCACGATGTAGAAATGCTCGGTTGCGTGCAGCGGCACGGTGACGCCATGCGCCTTGGCAAACAGGTGGCTCCACATGCCGCCGGCCAAAAGCACCTTGTCCGTTGCAATCACGCCCTGATCAGTTTCAACGCCTGCGACCTTGCCGCCGCGGACAACCAGCTTCGTGACCTTGGTGTCCTCGAACAGCCGGGCGCCCAGAACCTTGGCGCCCTTGACCATGGCAACGGTCACGTCCAGCGGGTTCACCTGGCCGTTGGACGGCACGAAGAACGCGGATTTCACGTCTTCGGTTTCGATCCAGGGCCATTTCTCCTGCAGCTCTCCGCGGGACAGCAGGAAGCTTTCGATCCCCATGCGGACGGCGTGGTCGTGGCTGCGCAACAGCTGCTCGTGCCGGACGTCACCGATGGCCAGGTTGATGGTGCCGTTGGGCTTATAGCCGGTGCCCTGGCCGGTTTCCTCCTCCAGCTCGCGGAACAGCCGGGCCGTGTATTTGCCCAGCTCGGTCTGCGCGGTGCTGTCGCGCAGCTGGCCGACAATCCCTGCCGCGTGCCAGGTGGTGCCGCTGGCGACCTTGCGCCGTTCGATCAGAACAGTCGGCACTCCGCGTTTCGCCAGGTGGTATAGCGTCGAGACACCGATGATACCGCCGCCGATGATCACCACAGGGGCGTGGTCCGGGAGTTTGTGAGCCATCAAATCTCTCTTTCAGCCCGCCGGTGCAGGCGATCCGCAGGTTTCAGACCGGAAGCAGGAAAGCACTGCGGGGGCAGGTTTCAGCCGCTCAGCTGCAGATCTTGTGACAGAGAGAATCGGTTTCCCAAAATTTTCCGCACCAATGGTGCGTTTATTGCACCATCCTAGACAGCTTGACCGGAAGGTGCACCCGTCAATGCGGTCTCCAGTTTCCCGATGGCCGTTCTCAGCAGCCCGGCCAATTCCTCCTGCCGGTCTTCGTCCAGGTTCAGGGCGGGAACCGCGATGGCAACGGTGCCGGCCGGGTCCTTGCCGCCGGTGAAAAACGGCATCGCAACGCTGGCGACCCCGATCTCGACCGTGTTGCGGGCACAGGCATAGCCGCGGCTGCGGGTTTCACGGATGACATCCCTCAGTTCGTCTTCATCGGTCACCGTGAACCGCGTCAGCTTCTCCCGTTTCAGTTTCAGCAGCCGTTCGCGGGTTTCCGAAGAACAGAACGACAGGAACGCCAGCCCGGATGAGGAAGAATGGTACGGATAGGTTTCCGCAGGCCTCAGGTTGATCACGTTGCCCCGCGCAGGCAGGGTGAAGGAGGCCGTCGCCAGCCCGGTTTCGCCGGGGATGCCGACATGCACGGTTTCATTTGCCTGCGCCGACAGCCACTGCGTCACCACTTGGGTGGCCTTGACCATCGGCACCGTCGCCTCGCGCAGCCGCGCCAGCGCCAGGAACTCGTGCCCCAGCCGGTATTTCCGGGTTTCCGGGTTCTGCTCAATGAACCCGTGCTTGCTCAGAGCCAGCAGCAGCCTGCGCGTCACCGCCTTGTCCTGCCCGGTGGCGCGGGCCAAATCGTTCAAGCCGATTTCCAGGCTCTCCAATGAAAACTGGCGCAGCAGCAGCATCGCCTTGTCTACGGTTTTCATGGCCCGGCTCCTCTGCCTGATTGTGGCGCCGGCGGATTGGCCAGTGCCCGGTGTCTTTTCCGGGCGTACCATATTACCCCCAAAACCGCCCTGAATATTGCACCCCAAGTGCATTTATCGCACCACCTCCGGGCAATGCACTATCTTCGCATATGCCATCTTAGGGCAATTCCCATTGGAAGGCCTGATGGGAAGCAGGCTTGGACGCCACGGTGCCAGACCGGTCTTTGGCAAACTGTTAGACTATCTCGTCTTGACGCTCTGTCCCCGGAAAGCCGCTGTTGCCGCATGCATCCAGTATATGGCGCCGTACCGCCGCAACTGCGGAGCGGCCAAACGCTCTGGGCGGCAAAGCAAAGTCAGTGACACTGGCTCGGCAGACCAGTCAGAAATCAGGCATACGAGATTGCCTGCCTGGACATTCTCCTGTGTCGGCAAGGACGGTAACAGGTCCGCTCCTTGCCCCGCCAGGACGGCCGCAAAGGCAAGCTCCATCGCCTTGACGCGCAGGCCGATCAGCGGCTCGACAATCTGCTGTATCCCTTCCTTGTTCCGAAACGCCCATTTACCGGGTTCTTGCGCTCAAAACAGCGGGCAACCTGGCCAAGTCAGCAGGCCGGGAGAGAGGGGCATCCCTTCCGCAACGGCCGGATTGGCATAAGGAGCGCGCTTGTCTGGCGCGGGTCCCTCCCAATTTCACCGCTCCGGCCCCGTGTGTCAGATCACCGTCCGGCCGCAGTCCGGAAGACACGAGGTCTTCCGAAGTGAAAATCAGGGAAGGCTTCGCCACTGGCGGAACAGGAGGCGCGAGCGGGGATGTTGGAGACACGAAAAAGGAAAGGTTTTGTCGCAAATGGCAAAACTATGTGTCGCCCGACATTTGGGAAGTGGCGGACCGAGGAGGATTCGAACCCCCGACCCCTTGATTCGTAGTCAAGTACTCTATCCAGCTGAGCTATCGGTCCACTGCGGCGGGGTTTAATCATAGCATCGGGGAGTCGCAACCCCAAAAACAAAAATAGTGCCACCCGCCTGCTGCTTTCCTGCGCCGGGGCTCCAGCGGGGTCAGAGCGTGCCGTCGCCCTTGGGCAGGCAGATCTCGAACACGGTGCCTTCGGGGCCGGTTGCCTGCAGCTTCACGGTGCCGCCGTGTCCGCGGGCAAGCTCGCCGGCAATCGCCAGCCCCAGACCGGAGCCGCCTTTGCGGGCGCCGCCCTGGAACGGGGTGAACAGGTTGTCCTGCGCCTTCTTCGGCAGGCCCGGTCCGGTATCGGCCACGGTGATATACCAGGCATCGTCCTCTTCGCGCGCGTCCACCGTGATCCGCCCGGGCTGGCCGGCGGCGGCAATCGCCTGGCGGGCATTGCGCACTAGGTTCAGGACGATGCGGAACAGCTGCTCCGGATCGGCGCGCAGCATCATCGGCTTGGGCACCGCGTTGACGATCTCCACGTTGCCGCTGTCCGCCGCCAGCAGCTCGCTCTCGGCGATGTCGGCGGTGATTTCATGCAGGCAGACCACGCCGAATGTGGGCGACGGCTCCTCCGCCTTGCCGAACGCCAATGTGCCCTCGCACAGGGACACCGCACGGGTTATCGAATTCACCAGCTTCGGCGCCAGGCGGCGCACCAGCGGGTCCTCGCTCATCTCGATGCGGTCGGTGAACAGCTGCGCCGAGGTCAGGATGTTGCGCAGGTCGTGGCTCACCTTGGCCACCGCGCCGCCCAGCTGTGCCAGCCGCTCGCGCTGCTTCAGCGCCTGGGTCAGTTCTGTCTGCAGCTGCATCAGCGCCTCCTCCGCCTCGCGCAGCTCCACCACGCTGGAGCTGGGATGGATGATGCCGCGCGCATCCTCCGGCGCCGCCGCATAGCGCTGCATGTAGCCGACCACGCTCTTGATCGGCTTCACCAGCACGATCCGCACCGCCCCGAACAGCAGCACCGCGGTAATGATCGAGATCACCGCGGAGAGAATCAGGATCCGCACCCCGTAGTCGATCATCGCCGTCCGCAGCGGTGCGGTTTCCATAGTGACCTCGATCAGCAGCCCGGCCTCGCGCACCGGCGCGCCGATCACCCGGATGATCTCATTCTCCGGGCGGGCCAGCCGCAGCATCGCGTCGCGGATCAGGGTCATCGCACCTGCCATGCGCAGATCATAGGTGCCGGTGATCTCCCGCGGGATCGGCGAGGCCAGCATCAGCTGGCGGATCTCGTCGCGGCGCAGCACCACGTTGTAGACGCCTGCGTTCTCCAAGAGCTCCGCTTCCAGCTCGGTCTCCAGCATGTCATCGGCCAAGAGCGCCAGCGACGCGATCTGCGCCCGCTCCAGCCGGTCGGCCAGGTAATCCTCGCGGAACCGCGCAATCGACGGCACAAAGATCAGCACCTCGGCCAGCATCACGAAGACCGTGGTCAGGATCAGAAATCGGCCCGAGAGCGTGTTGAGCATAAAGCGGCCTTCAGTTCATGAAATCCAGCGCTGAACAAAGCGCACTGCGCGTTTAACAAGGCTGCTTTCAAACAGCCGCGGAGAGAAATAGGCCCCTGCCGCCCGTTTGTTAATCTCGCTGATCGAGGGATAAGGTGCAACCATTGCCGCCACTTGGCTCATTTTCAGATTGCTGGCGATGGCCATCGACCACAGCCCGATCAGCTCGCCCGCCTGATGGCCTGCAATGGTGGCGCCGACCGGGCGGCCCTTGACCACCATCACCTTGATGAAGCCCCTGGTCTTGCGCTCGGCAATGGCGCGATCGTTGTGATGATAGTCGAACCGCGCCACCTCCAGCTTGACGCCATAGCGGTCGCGCGCCTGCAATTCAGTCAGACCCACCTGCGCCAGCTCCGGGTCGGTATAGGTGACCCAGGGGATATGGGCGGTCTTCGCCTTCGACGGCAGGCCGAACAGGGCGGAGCGGATGATGACGCTGGCGTGGTAACCCGCCACATGGGTGAACTGCATGCCCCCCGCCACATCGCCGATGGCATAGACGCGCTTGTTGGTGGTCAGCAGGCTCTCATTCACCTTGATGCCGTTGCCTTGCGTGTCAATTCCCGCCGCAGCCAGGTTCAGCCGCTCCGTATTGGCCTTGCGCCCCACCGCCATCAGCAGGTGGCTGCCCTTGAACCGGCTGCCATCCTTGGTCTCGACCTCGATCGCGCCCGCCTGACCGGAGACGCGGGAGACCATGGCGCCTTCGACAATCTCCACACCTTCGGCGCGCAGCGCATCCAGCACCAGCGCCGCGGCCTCGGGATCATCCTTGCCCAGCGCCTTGTAGCCCTCGATCACGGTGACCTTGCAGCCCAGCCGCACATGCGCCTGCGCCATCTCCATGCCGATCGGGCCGCCGCCGACGATCAGCAAATACTCCGGCTTCTCGCGCAGGTCGAACAGCGTCTCGTTGGTCTCATAGGGGACCTTGTCCAGCCCCGGGACCGGCGGCACCAGCGGCGCCGAACCGGTGGCAATCACCACCCGCCGCGCTGTGATACGGTAGTCTCCGGCGGCCACCTCGGTTTCCGAGACAAAATGCCCGAACTCGCGGATCACCCGCACACCCAGGCCCTCGAACCGCTCCTGGCTGTCCACCGGGGCGATGGTTTCGATGACCTGATGCACATGATCCTTGGCCGCCGCGTAATCCGCCTGCGGCACCTGGTCCGCCACGCCGAACGCCGCCGTGTGCGCCTGGCCATAAGCCGCCTTGCCGCTCGCCAGCAGCGCCTTGGAGGGCACACAGCCGTAGTTCAGGCAGTCGCCGCCCATCTTGTGGCCTTCCAGCAGCACCACGTCAGCCCCCATCTGGCTGGCCCCTGCCGCCACCGACAGCCCGCCGGAGCCCGCTCCGATCACCAGAAGATCGCATGTGATGCTGTTCATGTTCAGCTGTCCCTCTTCGCTTGGCCGCGCAGGTTGCCGCGCACCGCTTTCACCAGGATCGGCATCGCCGCCAGCACGCACAGTCCCAGGATCGGCCCGATCACATGCGGCTCCCACAACAGGCTCAGGTCGGGATCGCCGCCGCGGTCAAAGACAGAGCCGACGCCCACGCCGATCCAGGTAAAGACAATGGCCCCGGGGATGATCCCCGCCGCGGTGGTCCACAGGAAGTTGCGGAACTTCACGCCGACCAGCGCCGGCAGCAGGTTCGCCACGAAAAACGGCACCGCCGGCACCAGCCGCAAAAGCAAGAGCACCTCGATCTCGTTTTCCCGCAGCGCCTGTTTCAGCATCCGCACCCGGCCCTCGGCGGCCTCGATTCGTGCCGTCAGAACCGCCCCCAGCCCCATGCGCGCGGCCAGAAAGATGCCCGCCGCGCCGATGGTGGCTGAGACCACATTGAACGCGGTGCCCGCTGCCAGTCCGAACAGGAAGCCGCCGGTGACAGAGGCCACCGCCGCCCCAGGCAGCGAAAACACCACAATCACGATGTAAATCCCCATGAACAGCGCCACCAGGCCCGGGTAATTCTGGTCCCGGAACGCCATCAGCGCCTCGCGGTTGTCGCGCAGCGTGTCAAAGGTCAGGTAATCCTTCAGTACCACCGCCCCGATCAGCGCCACCGCCACCACCGCAACCAGCGGCAGATGCCGCGCAACGCCCGGTTTTCCGCCGTCCTGTTCCCTGGCCTCGGATTCTGTTTCCGGTGTATCTGTCATGCCGCCCATCTGGTCCGTGTCTGTTCCGCTCTGTCTGTTGCTACGTGTTAAATGGCTCTTTCGCGAGGGCGGTTCCGCCCGCCTCACAGGCGCTTGATCGCAACTGCGGATTCCGTGAGCTTTATGGCAGAATCACCGCCCCCGTGTTACAGCCGCTCTGTCCGGACAGGCCGTCCGGGGGCAGTTTTCGGCAGAAATGTTGCATATTGCCCAGGGCTGCCATCATAGCTGGGTATGATTTTTCACCTCAAAAGGTGATTTCCCGCCCCGCAGGGTTTGACTTACCCGCCATTCCCTCCTAAAGACCGGGCTTCGAGATAGACCCCGGGCGGGCGATTCCGCGCACCCGAAGAAAAAATGTGGAGACCGGAGCGATGAAACGCACCTATCAGCCTTCGAACCTGGTTCGCAAACGCCGCCACGGCTTCCGTGCGCGCATGGCCACCAAGGCAGGCCGCAAGATCCTGAACGCACGCCGCGCCCGCGGCCGCAAAGAACTGAGCGCATAAGCTCAGTTCCCGTTCTGACGGACATGACACCGCCGGAGGCCCCCAAGGACGGCAACGCTGCCCGCGGGGACACGCCTCCGGCGGTGTCCGTTTGCGCATCGGATGCGCAAAAGCTTGAGGTCATGGCCAAGCGCCGTGATTTCCTCGCCTGCGCCCGCCCGCCTGCCCGCAAGCAGGGCACCAAGGCGATGATGGTGCAGGGCCGCAACCGCAAGGACGATGGCGGCATCCGCATCGGCTTCACCTGCTCCAAGAAGGTCGGCAACGCGGTGGCCCGCAACCGCGCCAAGCGCAGATTGCGCGAGGCCGCCCGGATGATTCTGCCAGCCCATGGCCGCCCCGGCTGGGACTACGTGCTGATCGGCCGCGCCGTGGAAACCGCCCAGCGCCCCTTCGAGGAGCTGAAGCGCGACCTGATCTACGCGCTGAAAAAGATCCACGGGCAGTAAGGCGGGGCAGCGCTTTCGGCGTGTTCCGGGCCTTGTCCATTGCTCAACAGCCGCCCTGCCCCTATCTATCCGCCATGACCCCGCTGGCCCATATCTTTGCCTTGCCTGTGCGCGCCTACCGGCTGCTGTTCTCGCCCTGGGTCGGCTTCAACTGCCGCTACCAGCCCACCTGCTCGGCTTATGCCTTGGAAGCGCTGGAGAAACACGGCGCCATCAAAGGCGCCTGGCTGACCGCACGGCGCATCGGCCGCTGCCATCCCCTGGGCGGCGACGGCTATGACCCGGTGCCTGGCTGCGACCCGTCCCATGACCACGCCAAAGCCATCCGTAAAGACAGCGCGCAGGACCGCCCGGGCAGCTGAGCCCCGCTACTTCTTCTCAAAAAAGATCGTGACCTCCCCCAAGGTCACGCCAAAGCGGCTCATATAGGCCTTGTTCAGCAGGCGGCCATCCTCCAGCAGCCACATCCAGTCATCAAAGGACACCCGCATGGTGCCGCCCCGCGGCACCGGCAGGTCGATAGTGTAGGCCCAATTGAAGGTGTCGCCGCGCTCCTCCCCGCGCGCGACCCCCTGCACGCCGTCTGCAGCGCCTTCCCAGGTGTCCTCGCCGGTCTTGGTCAGGGTCCAGATCCGCTGCTCGGTGGTGCCGTCGGAATAGCGGAAATCCTCCGTCAGGGTCAGCCTCTCACCATCCCATTCACCGGTGATATCCACCACAAACCGCCGCCGCACGGTGCCGAAGCGGTCCGCGAACTGCCCGTATGCCACCGTGCGCCCGTCGAAAAACTCCTCGAGGTTCAGGCTCCTGCTGCTCAGCTTGCCGTCCGACAGGCTGGGCCGCCCGCAGGCAGTCAGCGCCGAAAGCCCCGCTGCCCCGACCCCAAGTGCTGCCCAGCGCACCCACCGGCGCCGGGTTTCGGGTTTGTTTGCAGCCGTCATCCCACGCCCCTTTCTCCGCGATTTTTATTTTGCATCTCCCATCAGCTACGCAGCCGCCGCAGGTTTGGATGACTTTGCATGCGCGGTGCACGGCCCGGACCGCCGCCGCACGCCTTTTTTCCTTGGCAAAACGCCCGTCCTCGGCTAGGGCGCGCCCATGCTTGATGATGATCTGGACGAAATCCATCCACTGTTTGCCGGCGCCCCCGCGACCACCGAGTTCAAGAAGCTCCGCAAGCGCATCGTGCGCTATGCCCGCGAAGCGATCGAACAATACGGCATGGTCGAACGCCGCGCGGACGGCAGCACGCCCAAGTGGCTGGTCTGCCTGTCGGGCGGCAAGGACAGCTATACCCTGCTGGCGGTTCTCTATGAACTGAAGTGGCGCGGCCTGCTGCCGGTGGATCTCTTGGCCTGCAACCTGGATCAGGGCCAGCCCGGCTTCCCGGCGACAGTGCTGCCGGAGTTCCTGGAAAAAATGGGCGTGCCGCACCGGATCGAATACCAGGACACTTATTCCATTGTCGTCGACAAGGTGCCGCAGGGACGCACCTACTGCGCGCTGTGCTCACGCCTGCGCCGCGGCAACCTCTACCGCATCGCCCGCGAGGAAGGCTGCTCGGCGGTGGTGCTGGGCCATCACCGCGACGACATCCTGGAAACCTTCTTCATGAACCTGTTCCACGGCGGCCGCCTGGCGACCATGCCGCCCAAGCTGGTGAACGAGGAAGGAGATCTGTTCGTGTTCCGCCCGCTGGCCCATGTGGCAGAGGCAGATTGCGAAAAGTTCGCGCGTTCCATGAATTACCCGATCATCCCCTGCGACCTTTGCGGCAGCCAGGACGGGCTGCAGCGCCAGCAGGTGAAACAGATCCTGGATCAGTGGGAATCAAATTCGCCCGGCCGCCGCCAGGTGATGTTCCGGGCGCTGATGAATGCGCGGCCTTCGCATCTTCTGGACCCGAAACTATTCGATTTCGCGGGTCTTGAGCTGAAGAATGCCGATTCCGCGGGCGAAAAACCCGAAATTCCCCGGCTGCGTTAACTCCCGGGTTATATCAGGGCCTTAGTCTCATGCCGGAACGAACGGCTGCAGACGAAAGGTCTGGGAATGACAAATACGGGTTCAGGCTTTCTGGCACGCCTCCGGCGGACCCTTGCCCCCGCGCTTGCGGGGCCGCCGATGCTTGCCTTTCTGCCTGCCCTGACCCTCGCCACTTTCTGGCTCGGCGGCGAAACCGCGCTGCTGGCCGTTGCCCTGGGCCTGCCGGTGCTGATCGCCGCGGCCGGCGGCTTCAGCAAACTGGGCGGCAGCGCCGTGCCGCGCGACGCCGTCACCGGCATGATGCTGCGCGACGGGTTTGAGCGGGAGGCCGCCCGGATCTTCGGCGAATGCAGCGAGGCCGGATTGCGCTCTGCCGTGTTCGTGCTGGAGCTGGATGAGTACAAGGAACTGACAGACCGTCACGGCCAGGAAGCCGGCGACCGTGTCATGCAGCATTGCGGCGCGCAGATCGTGTCGGTGCTGCGCCAGAATGACACCATTGCCCGGATCGGCGACGGCCGCTTTGCCGTCTGCCTGGCGCCGACCCTGCAGCTGGACCTTGAGCTGTGCATTCAGCTGGCCGGACGGATGCAGGCCGCAACCGAGGAACCGGTGGCGCTGGACGGCACCACGCTTTACATGACCTCCTCGATCGGCTTCTGCCAGCAGGGCCGGGCGCCCGGCGGCTCCAGCGCTGAATGGTTCAGCGCCGCCACCGCCGCCCTGTCGGAGGCGCAAAGCAACGGACCCGGCGGCATCCGCGCCTATTCCGCCGACATGCCGGGCCACGCCGGCACCCGCTCCAACCTGCGCGACGAAGCCGCGGCGGCGCTGGAAAACGGCCAGATCCAGGCCTGGTTCCAGCCGCAGATCTGCACCGACACCGGCCGGGTCTCGGGGTTTGAGGCGCTGGCGCGCTGGCTGCACCCGGTGCAGGGGCTGATCCCGCCCTCCACCTTCCTGCCCGCGCTCGAGGAGGCCGGGCTGATGGACCGGCTCAGCCAGGTGATGCTCTATAACTCAATGGTCGCCGTCAGGGCCTGGGACGAAGCCGGGGTGAAGGTTCCCTGCGTCGGCGTCAACTTTGCCACCCAGGAACTGCGCAACCCGGGGCTGGCCGACCGCGTCAAATGGGAGCTGGAGCGTTTCGGCCTGCCCGCGGACCGCCTGTGCGTGGAAATCCTGGAAACCGTGATGACCGACCAGCCCGACGACGTGGTCACCCGCAACATCCTCGCCCTCAGCGAGCTGGGCTGCCCGATCGACCTGGATGACTTCGGCACCGGCCACGCCTCGATCTCTGCCGTTCGCCGCTTCAGCATCTCCCGCATCAAGATCGACCGTTCCTTCGTGATGAAGGCGGACCAGGATCCGGAACAGCAGAAACTGATCTCCGCCATCCTGACCATGGCCGAGCGGCTGGAGCTCGACACCCTGGCCGAAGGGGTGGAAACCGCGGGCGAGCATGCGCTGCTGGCGCAGCTGGGCTGCGGCCATGTGCAGGGCTTCGGCATCGGCCGCCCGATGCCGTTCGACCAGACGCTGGACTGGATCGCCGCCCATGAGGCCAAGCTGCAGGATGCCCCGGTGATCGGCCGCCAGACGCCCTGAACGCTCAATTCCTTTGATTTTCTGCCGCACCGGGACCGCATGACGCCCCGGTGCGCCGCGATTCTGCTTGACCTTTGCGGCCCACCTCTGTTGAACCCCTCGTGTCCTTCCCTACACGAGGTGGCAGTCCCCAATGGACGATCAGAACAAAAATCTTATTCTCGCAACCGTACTCAGCTTTCTGGTGATCCTCGGGTGGTATACCTTTTTCCCGCCGCCGGAACCGGAACAGGCGCCGGAGACCGCGGTCACTGAAACCGCCCCGGCCGGCGACACCGCCGCTGCACCCAGCGCCGCCGGCGCCGATGCAGTTGCCGATACCGCGCCGGAACAGGCCGCCGCGCCGGACGCGCCGCGCGTCGCCATCGACACGCCGCGGGTCACCGGCAGCATCTCGCTGCAGGGCGGCCGGATCGACGACCTGTCGCTGAAGGACTACCGCGAGACGCTGGATGAAGATTCCCCGATCGTCAAACTGCTGAAACCGGTGGGTGAGGCCGGCGCCTATTACGCGCTTTACGGCTGGGCCCCGGGTGCGGGCCTGACGCTCAGCGACGTGCCGGGCGCCAACACCATCTGGTCTGCCCCGGACGGCGCCACCCTGTCCCCGGACAGCCCGGTCACCCTGACCTGGGACAACGGCAAGGGCCTGACCTTCTCCCGCACCATCGCGGTCGATCAGGACTACATGTTCTCGGTCACCCAGTCGGTTGCCAATGCCTCCGGCGGCACCGTGTCGCTGGCGCCCTACGGCACCCTGGCCCGCCACGGCCAGCCCGAGGGCCTGAAGAACTTCTTCATCCTGCACGAGGGCCTGGTCGGCATGACCGACGGCGAGCTGGCCGAGACCGACTATGACGACATGGCCGACTTCGACCCGGACCCGCGCGACGGCTCCAAGTCCAGCGTCAAGCAGGTCGAAGCCAACGGCTGGATCGGCTTCACCGACCACTACTGGATGTCCACCCTGGTGCCCGCGCCGGGCCAGGGCTTCCGCTCGATCGCCAAGTTCGACGAGCGCCGCGAGATCTACCAGACCGACATCGTGCTGCCGACTGTCACCGTGGCAGAGGGCCAGTCGTCTGAAGTCACCACCCAGCTGTTTGCCGGCGCCAAGGAATGGGAAGCCATCCGCGGGTACGAGAAGGCAGGCATCGAGGGCTTCCTGGACGTGATCGACTGGGGCTGGTTCTTCTTCCTGACCAAGCCTATGTTCTGGCTGCTGCACAACCTGAACGTCCTGATCGGCAACATGGGCTGGGCGATCATTGGCCTGACCGTGGTGATCAAGATCCTGGTGTTCCCGTTGGCCTATAAATCCTATGCCTCGATGGCGAAGATGAAAGAGCTTCAGCCGGAGATGGAGAAGCTCAAGGAGCGCGCCGGCGACGACCGCCAGAAGATGCAGAAGGAGATGATGGAGCTCTACAAGAAGGAGAAGGTGAACCCCGCCGCGGGCTGTCTGCCGATCCTGATCCAGATCCCGATCTTCTTCTCGCTCTACAAGGTGATCTTCGTCACCCTGGAACTGCGCCACGCCCCGTTCTTCGGCCCGTTCCAGGACCTCAGCGCGCCGGATCCGACCTCGATCATGAACCTGTTCGGCCTGCTGCCCTTTGCGGCCCCGGCGCCGGAAAGCATCCTGGCCCTGGTCTTCATCGGCATCCTGCCGATCCTGCTGGGCGTCTCGATGTGGCTGCAGCAGAAGCTGAACCCGGCGCCCACCGACCCGACCCAGCAGATGATCTTTGCCTGGATGCCCTGGGTGTTCATGTTCATGCTCGGCGGCTTCGCCTCCGGCCTGGTGGTCTACTGGATTGCCAACAACACGATCACCTTCACCCAGCAGTATCTGATCATGCGCAGCCACGGCTATACGCCGGACGTGTTCGGCAACATCAAGTCGAGCTTCAAGAAGAAGCCGAAAGCTGAGAAGGAATGACCGCACAGGTCACAGACATCTGGCGCCACCCGCTCAAATCCCATGGGCGGGAGGCACTGGATAGCGTCACCATGATCGCCGGGCAGACCATGCCCGGCGACCGCGTTTGGGCGGTTGCAAACGCGCAGTCCAAGGCCGACGGCAGCAAATGGGTGGTCTGCGGCAACTTCTCCCGCGGGTCGCAGTCCCCCGCCCTGATGGCAATCGACGCGCGGCTGGACGACGCCACCGGACTTCTCACGCTAACCCACCCGCAACGGCCCGAAATCACGTTTGCCCCCGATGACCCGGCGGACCTGCAACGCTTTCTCGATTGGGAAAAGCCGCTGCTGCCCAGTACCGCGCGGGCCTCAGCCCGCATCATCCGGGTGCCGGGCCGCGGCATGACCGACACCGATTTCCCCTCCGTCACCCTGTGCAACCGGGCCTCCCACCGCGCGGTGGAGCAGGCCATCGGCCATGACCTCTCCCCCCTGCGCTGGCGCGGCAATATCTGGTTCGACCTGGATGAGCCCTGGGCCGAAAACGAATGGATCGGCCGCGAGGTGCAGATCGGCGAAGCCGTCTTTGCGGTGCGCGAGCGTGTGGTGCGCTGCAAGGCGACCACTGCCAACCCCGAAACCGGCGAACGCGACGCCGATACGCTCAAGACCCTCAAGGACACTTGGGGCCACCAGGATTTCTCGGTCTACGCCGAGGTGGTGCGCGGCGGCGAGATCCGCCTGGGCGACGCGGTAAAGGTGCTGTGATGCAGATGCAATTTTCCCTGGCCGAAGCGCCGGACGACATTTCCGCCGAGAAGGGCCGCAAGCTGTTCGCGGGCGAGACCGAGTTCCTCAAGGGCGTGGTGGCGATGAACGGCCTGCCGGACGCCGACCGGGTGGAGGTCTGCTTTGCCGGCCGTTCCAACGTCGGCAAGTCGAGCCTGATCAACGCGCTGACCGGCACCAAGGGCATCGCGCGGGCCTCCAACACCCCGGGCCGCACGCAAGAGATCAACTTCTTCACCCAAGGGCCGGAGCTCTATCTGGTCGACCTGCCCGGCTATGGCTATGCCAACGCGCCGCTGAAGGTGGTGGAGCAATGGCAAAAGCTGCTGAAACGCTATCTGTCAGGCCGCCAGAACCTGCGCCGCGCCTTTGTGCTGATCGACAGCCGCCACGGCGTGAAGGCGGTGGATGACGAAATCATGAAGCTCCTGGACAGCTCCGCCGTCACCTTCCAATGCGTGATGACCAAGGCCGACAAGGTCAAGGAAAAGGACCGCGCCAAGGTGCTGGAGCAGGTGAAGGGCGCGCTGGCCAAACACCCCGCCGCCTACCCTGAGATCGTGCTGACCTCCTCCGAGAAGGGTGACGGCATCGCCACCCTGCGCTCGATCATCGCGGGGCTCTGAACACCCGTGCTCAGCCGCCTGCCCTCCCTGCTGGTTGTGATCGCCCTGGCCGTCGCCGGGCTGATCCCATCCGGCTGGATGCCGGGCACGGCGCAAGACGGCAAGGTGCTTCTGGTGATCTGTACCGGCCACGGGCCGGTGGAAACCTGGGTCGATCTGGACAGCGGCGACCCCCATGCGCCCGCCGAGCAGATGGAGGACCGCAGCTGTCCTTTCGCCGCGCTTAGTGCCGCGGCGCTGCTGCCGGACAATCTGATTGATCTCGACCTGAACGAACCTCTTAGCGACCGCTGGTCGCGCGAGGCCTTCACCCATCACACCGCAGGCTTCCACTGGCGCTATGACGCCCGCGGCCCGCCCGCACTCTCCTGATTTTCCGAACAAACTGACATTTCCGCCGGCGCCCCGCGCGTCCGGCCCCGTTCCGGTATGGAGAGACCCAATGGCAACCAGCCAACCGCATTCCGCGGACCAATCACGTCCGCTTTCCCAAAAATTTTACGCCGCCGTCTGGCGCTGGCACTTCTATGCAGGCCTGTTCGTGATCCCCTTCCTGATCATGCTGGCCGTCACTGGCCTGATGATGATGTTCATCACCCAATTCGACGGCCGCGACGGCGAAAAAATCACCGTCACCCAAGGCGCAACCGAGCTGAGCCTGCCGGAGCAGGAGGCCGCCGTATTGGCCGCGCAGCCCGGCACCATCGCTGAATGGATCGGCCCCAAGGCCCCCGATCTGGCCGCCGTGTTCCGGGTGAAAACCGATGACGGCCAGCGCCTGGTAGCGCTGGACCAGTACAGCGGCGAGGTGATCGAGGTCTGGGACCGCCGCGCAGGCTGGTACGATCTGGCCGACAACATCCACTCTACCCTGCTGATCGGCGACACCGGCGACCGGCTGATCGAAATCGCCGCCGGTTTGGGCATCGTGCTGGTGCTGACCGGGCTTTACCTGTGGTGGCCGCGCGGCAATGCCGTCAGCGCCTTTGTCCCCAACCTCCGCGCCCGCGGCCGCGCCCTGTGGAAGAACCTGCACGCGGTGACCGGCTTCTGGATGTCGGCGCTTTTGGTCATCTTCCTGATCTCCGGCCTGTCGTGGACCGGCATCTGGGGCGGCCAGATGATGCAGGCCTGGAGCACCTTCCCGGCAGCAAAATGGGACAACGTGCCCCTGTCGGACGACATCCACGCCAGCATGAACCACGGGTCCACCAACGATGTGCCCTGGGCGCTGGAGCAGACGCCGATGCCCGCCTCCGGCTCTGACGCAGGGATCACCGGCACGACCGAGGGCGCACCCGTGGATGCTGCAAGCCTGATTGCCCTGGGCCGCGCCTTGGGGATGGAGGGCCGCTTCCGCCTCGCCTACCCGGGCGGCGAAACCGGCGTCTGGACCCTCAACCGCGACAGCATGAGCGGCGACGGCGACAGCCCCTTCATCGACCGCACCGTGCATGTCGACCAGTACAGCGGCAGGATCCTGGCCGACGTGAAGTACGAGAACTACTCCTGGGCCGGTAAGGCGATGGCCGTCAGCATCCCCTTCCACATGGGGCTGATGGGCACCTGGAGTTTCATCCTGAACGTGGTGTTCTGCATCGCGGTGATCTTTGTCTGCATCTCCGGCCTGGTGATGTGGGTCAAGCGCCGCCCCGCCGGTGCCGCCCGCCTGGCCGCGCCGCCGGAACCGGCAGAGATGCCGTTCTGGAAGGGCGCTGCACTGATCGCCGTTCTGGTCTCGCTGGCCTTCCCGCTGACCGGCCTGGCGCTGCTGGCCGCGCTAGCGTTCGACGTGCTGCTGCTCGGCAACTTACCGGTGCTGAAACGCGCGGTCTCCTGATCACGGGATCAGATGCCCGCCAATCCCTCACCGGTGGGCATCTGGCAGGCATGTGCTGCGGATTTGCGTCCCTGCCCCCGGCCAACGGCTCTTTCTTGTCCTGAGGAAGCCTGCGGACGGCTAAGGACCGCGGTACATGCCCCTAGTCCGGCCTTGTCCCGTCTTTGGCGAGGCCGGCACCTGCGCGGTGCCCCTTGCGTCCTTTGAGGCGCCGCGCAGCCTTTACCTTAGCCCCCCCCTAGACGTGCTGCGCGCCGTTCACCTCTATCTCGGCGCCCGAGATGTAGGAACTGCCCTCCGAGCACAGGAAATAGATCGCCGAGGCCACCTCCTCCGGCTGGCCCAGCCGCTGCATCGGCAGCTTCTCGACAATCTTCTCGGTGCCGGGCGACAGGATCGAGGTCTCCACCTCCCCCGGCGCAATTGCGTTGACCCGCACGCCCATCGGCCCGAAGTCATGCGCCATCTCCCGCGTCAGCGCCGCCAGCGCCGCCTTGGAGGTGGCATAGGCTGCGCCCGCAAAGGGATGCACCCGGCTGCCCGCGATCGAGGTCACGTTGACCACCGACCCCTTGGCCGCTGCCAGTTCGTCCTTCAACCCGCGCGCGAGCACCACTGAAGCAAAGAAATTCACGTGAAACACCTTGCCCCAGTCCATCAGGTCGGTGTTGAGCGTGCTGAGCCGCTCCCCCTCCGGACCCTTGGGCGAAATGCCTGCGTTGTTGACCAGGGCGTCCAGCCGCCCGTCCAGCATCTCCTGGATCCGGCCCACCGCGTTGATCGTGTCCGACGGGTCCGACAGGTCCAGCTGCACATGGTTCTCCTGGCCGCCGCCCCAGGGGCATTCCTGCGGGATCGGCTGGCGCGAGCAGGTGATGACCCGCCAGCCCTCGGCGTTGAAACGGCGCACGGTGGCATGGCCGATGCCGCGGCTGGCGCCTGTCAGCAGTAATGTCTTCTGGCGCATGGCGCCCTCCTGATGAGAGAATCTGCGCCGAGCCTAGCATCCGCGCCGCCATCTGCAACGGGCTGCGCCAAAGCCTCCCCTTGGCAGCGGCGCCGGAACCCCGTAACACATTCTGACCAAGGGATGATGCAGCAATGAAGAAACAAGACATGAACCGCGATTGGATTGCCACCGCCGAAACCCTCTCCAGCGCGCTGCCGTATTTCCAGCGCTTTGCAGGGGCGATTGTCGTCATCAAGCTGGGTGGCCACGCCATGGGCAGCGACGAGGCGATGGAGACCTTTGCCCGCGACATCGTGCTGATGCGCCAGGTGGGCGTAAACCCGGTGATCGTGCATGGCGGCGGGCCGATGATCAACGCGATGCTGGAAAAGCTGCAGATCAAGTCGGAATTCGTCAACGGCAAGCGGGTGACCGATGCCGCCACCATGGAAGTGGTGGAGATGGTGCTGTCCGGCGTCGTCAACAAGCGCATCGTGCAGGCGATCAACAGCCAGGGCGGCCGCGCCGTCGGCCTGTCGGGCAAGGACGCCAACCTGATCACCTGCGACCAGGCCGACCCGGACCTCGGCTTTGTCGGCGCGCCGGCCGAAATGGACCCCAAGGTGCTGCACGGGCTGTTCGAGAAGAACATGATCCCGGTGATCGCCCCCATCGGCGCCGGCCGGGGCGGCGAGACCTACAACATCAACGGCGACACCGCCGCCGGCGCCATTGCCAAGGCGCTGCAGGCCGACCGCCTGCTGCTGCTGACCGATGTGGCCGGCGTCAAGAACGCCGAGGGCGAAGTGGTGACCGAGCTGAAGGCGGCGGATGTCGAGGAAATGACTGCCAGCGGCGTCATCGCCGGCGGCATGATCCCCAAGACCGAAACCGCGCTGGACGCGGTCCGCGGCGGCGTGCGCGCCTGCATCATCGTCGACGGGCGGGTGCAGAACGCGGTGCTGCTGGAACTTTACACCGACCACGGCGCAGGCTCGATGATCCGCGCCTGACGGCGCGGCAGGCGGGACTCAAGAGGGGCGCCGCCCCTCTTGGCTCTCCCGGGCCAATCCGCCTCGGGATATCTTCAGTCAGAAGAACGGGAATGCGCCCGTCAGCTTCCCGGCGCCTTGTAGGCGCCTGCGAACCGGCCCGCTTTCTCCTGCATTTCCTTGAATTCATCCGCGGTGAACGCCCGGATGGTCTTGAGGTTGCTGACCGCGCCGCTGGCGCCGGTCGCCAGCAGGGCTGCCAGCAGGTTGGAGACGTCGTCAATCGTGACCTTGATCGCGAAATCATGGTCCCCCGTGGTCAGATAGAAGCTCTCCAGCGTGCCGCCTGCCGCTTCGACAAGGGCACGGGCCGCGGCCTCGCGGTCGCTGGGGCTGTCGATCATCGCCTTCATCGCAGAAGACGTGTAGTTCCCGGTCACGATAAATCTTGGCATTCAGTCTCTCCCTGGGGCGGAAGATGCAGGCCGGCTGCAGGCACGATGCCGGATATTCCGGCCTGCATGCCCCGCGCGGATCATAGCATGGATCACGCTTCCGGCATATGAGGAAGCCCGGCCCGGCCTGCGGGGGCTTGCCTTTGGCCCGATATTGCGCATCGCTGGCGGTATGGAGCATGAAACCCTGATCCGCCTGGGGGTCTTCCTGGGCCTGTTTGCGCTGTTCGCGGCGGCCGAGGCCCGGGCGCCGCGGCGCGCCCGCAGCCTGCCGCGGCAGCGGCGCTGGCTGACCAACCTGTCGATTTCGGTGCTCAACACGCTGACCCTGCGGGCGCTGGCGGTTGGGCTGCCGCTGCTGGCGGTGGGCGCAGCGCTGGATGCGGCAGAGCACGGCTGGGGGCTGCTGAACGCGGTGCGCTGGCCGGCCTGGGCAGAGGTGCTGCTGGCGGTGCTGGTGCTGGACTTCGCAATCTGGCTGCAGCATCTGATCACCCACAAGGTGCCCATCCTGTGGCGGCTGCACCGGGTGCATCATGCCGACCGCGACATGGACGTGACCACCGCGGTGCGCTTCCACCCGGTGGAGATCGCGCTGTCGATGCTGGTGAAATGCGGGCTGGTCTATCTGCTGGGGCCCTCGGCCCTGGCAGTGGTGCTGTTCGAGATCCTGCTGAACGGCACCGCATTGTTCAACCACGCCAACCTGGCCCTGCCCCGCAGGGCGGACGGGCTGCTGCGGCTGCTGCTGGTGACACCGGACATGCACCGGGTGCATCATTCGCAGCTGCGGGCCGAGCATGACAGCAACTACGGCTTTGCGCTGTCGGTCTGGGACCGGGTCTTCGGCACCTATACTGCCCAGCCCGGCCAGGGGCATGACGGCATGACCGTGGGGCTGGAGTGGCAGGACAGGCGGCCCGCACGGCTGGGCTGGAGCCTGCTGCTGCCGTTCCGCCGCCGCTGAGATCCGGCAGCAGGAAGACGCCGGCAGGCCAGAGTCGGGCGTTTTTGCCCTGCGCCGTCCCCGGCCGGCTGCTAGGCTCGCCCCAAGCCACCACACCGGACGCCGCACATGACCCTGACTGACCTGCCAGACCATCCTGCCCCGGATGCGCATCTTTACTCACGGATCGAGGACGGGGCCGCGCAGGCCGGTCTGGCAGTTCAGGGTGCGCTGCACCCCGCCCGCCAGCCGGTCAAGGCACTGGACGGTGGAACCCTGCTGCTGCTGGGAACCTCTGGCGCGTTCTGGCCGCTGTTCCAGTCCAGCCCGGAATTCCTTGACGGGGCCCCGGATCCGGTCGACCGCTGGTCCGTGCGGGTGATTGGCGCGCTGGCGGAGACGCTGGGTGGCACCCCCTATTTCCCCTTTGGCGGGCCGCCCTACACCCCCTTCATCAACTGGGCGCTGGCCTCGGGGCGGTTTTTCACATCGCCGTCACAGATGCTGGTGCATGATAGCGCCGGCATGATGATTTCCTTGCGGGGGGCCATTCATTTCAAACAGGAATTTGACATTCCCCCTCCGCCTTTGGCAGAGTCGCCCTGCGACAGCTGCCCCTCGCGTCCCTGCCTTGCCGCCTGCCCCGTCAGCGCCCTGGCCGACGGAGGCCCCTACGACCTGGCGGCCTGCCATGCGTATCTCGACACCAGCGCAGGCGCCGGCTGCATGTCCGGCGGCTGCCTTGCCCGGCGGGCCTGCCCGCTGAGCTTCGCCGCCAGCCGCGACCCAGACCAAACCGCACACCACATGAGGCATTTTCACCCGCAATGACCTGCACGCTGATCCTGACCCGCCACGCCAAATCCGCCTGGGACACCAATGTGCCCAGCGACCACGCCCGCCCGCTGAACAAGCGCGGGCGCCGCTCAGCTCCGGCCATCGCCGCCTGGCTGCGCGAATGCGGCTACCTGCCGGACCAGGTGATCTGCTCCTCTGCCCAGCGCACCCGCGAAACCTGCGAGCTGATGGATCTGGGGGTGCCCGCCAGATTTACCGAGCGGCTCTATCACGCCAATTCCGACATCATGTTCAAGGAACTGAGCGCGGCGGAGCAGAACCGGGTCATGCTGATCGGCCACAATCCCGGCATTGCCGCCTTTGCCCATTCCATCGTCGCCAGCCCGCCGGACCATTCCCGGTTCGACGATTATCCCACCGGCGCGACGCTGGTGGTGGAGTTCGATATCAGCAGCTGGAAAGATCTGGCCTGGAGCAGCGGCAAGGCCATCGACTTTGCCGTCCCGCGGGAGCTTCTGGGCGAATGATCCCTGCGGCAAGCTGGCGCATCCCGCGCGGGAGGCCTCTGGCGCCCGCGCGAAGGCGTGACTAGATAGTCAGCCGCACAGACATTTGCCGGACTGGAGACCGTCATGCACCGCCGTTCACTGCTGCTGGCCGCAGCCGCCCTGCCCCTCACCGCCCTGCCAGGTTTCGCCGCGGCACCGGAGGCCATCCGGATCATGAAGTCGCCCACCTGCGGCTGCTGCACTGCCTGGGCCGATCACCTGGCCGCCGCCGGTTTCCGGACCGAGGTGCGCAATGTGCCGAACGAGGATCTGTGGGCGATGAAGGAGCGGCTAGGCGTCACCGGCGATCTGGCCTCCTGCCACACCGCAATGGCCGGGCCTTACGTGATCGAGGGGCATGTGCCCGCCGCAGACATCCAGCGGCTGCTGGCGGAACAGCCCGCCGCGCTGGGGCTGACCGTGCCGGGCATGCCGGTCGGCTCGCCGGGGATGGAAATGGGCGATGAGCGCGAGGCGTTTGACACCCTGCTGATCCTGGCAGACGGCACGACAGAAGTGTTCGCCAGCCATTCCTGACCGAGACCCCTGGAACAAAAAAGGCCGGGCGCAGTGCCCGGCCTTTCTGTTTTGCGGTGTTCCGCAGGGGCGGCGTTTGCGCCCGCCGCCAAATGGGGCTTCAGTGACCCAGGATCTGGCTGAGGAACAGCTTGGTGCGGTCGCTCTTCGGGTTGTTGAAGAACTCTTCCGGCTCGTTCTGTTCGACGATCTGCCCCGCGTCCATGAAGATCACCCGGTTCGCCACCTGGCGGGCAAAGCCCATCTCGTGGGTCACGCAGAGCATGGTCATGCCTTCCTCGGCCAGTTCGATCATGGTGTCGAGCACCTCCTTGATCATCTCCGGGTCGAGCGCCGACGTGGGTTCATCGAACAGCATGATGCGCGGCATCATGCAGAGCGAGCGCGCGATCGCCACACGCTGCTGCTGGCCGCCCGACAGCATGCCCGGGTACTTGTGGGCCTGCTCCGGGATTTTCACCTTCTCCAGGAAGTGCATCGCCCGCTCTTCGGCTTCCTTCTTGGGGGTCTTGCGGACCCAGATCGGCGCCAGGGTGCAGTTCTCCAGGATGGTCAGATGCGGAAACAGGTTGAAGTGCTGGAACACCATGCCGACCTCGGAACGGATCTTGTCGATGTTCTTGAGGTCGTTGGACAGCTCGGTGCCGTCCACCACGATCTTGCCCTGCTGGTGCTCTTCCAGCGCGTTGAGGCAGCGGATCAGGGTGGATTTGCCGGAGCCGGACGGGCCCGCGATCACAATCCGTTCGCCGCGGTTGACGGTCAGATTGATGTCGCGCAGCACGTGGAAGGACCCGTACCACTTGTTCATGTTGTTGATTTCAATGGCGACCTCGTCGCTCACGGTCATCTTGGAGCGGTCGATTGCGCGGTCGGACATAAGTTCAGACATATGTTGAACTCCTTAACGGTGGTCGGTGGCGAGACGGCGCTCGAGCCACTGTGAGTATTGAGAAATGCCGTAGCAGACGACGAAGAACAGAAGCGCGGCAAAGCCCAGAAGCTCCCAATAGACCCCGTTCCACTCGGTGGAGGCGAGGATCGGGCCGCGGATCATGCCAACCAGGTCGAACATCGAAATGACCGAGACCAGGGTGGTGTCCTTGAACAGGCCGACGGCCACGTTCACGATGCCCGGGATGGAGATCTTCAGCGCCTGCGGCAGGATGATCAGACGCATCGCCTGGGGATAGTCCAGGCCAAGGCTGTCAGCTGCTTCGTACTGTCCCTTCGGCAGGGCCGCGAGACCGCCGCGGATCACCTCGGCGATATAGGCTGCCGAGAACATGGTGATCATGATCACCACGCGCAGGAACAGGTCGACGGTGCTTTCCGGCGGGAAGAAGTAGGCCAGCATCACCGATGCCACGAACAGCAGGGTGATCAGCGGCACGCCGCGCACGAACTCGATGAAGATCACGCACATCCACTTGATCAGCGGCATGTCCGACTGGCGGCCCAGCGCCAGTGCGATACCCAGCGGCAGCGACAGCGACACGCAGGTCACGCCCAGCATCATGTTCAGCATGAAGCCGCCCAGATCGCGCGAAGGCACCGGGGACAGCCAGGCATCCTCCGACGCGCCTTCGGGGATCAGCTCGCCGCCGATAACCCAGACTGCAAGCGCCACTGCGATCGCCCCGAAAAAGCCGATGGCAAAGCTGCTCTTGCCGTACTTCTGGAACACGGCCGCGGCCGCGACGAAGCCCAGAAGCGCCACCACCGGCACCATCAGCGTTCCGCCCCAGATCAGCCAGAATGCCAGGAAGGGGTAGACAGCGGTGAAGGCCAGCAGTTTGCGCGGCAGATCGAAGAACAGGACCGGGGCCGCAGCGACGAGGAAGAGCACCAGCGCCAGGTTCGGCCGCCAGTACTGGTCCCCCGGGTACTTGAAGCCGTAGAGAAGCTGGTTCCAGCGCTCGGTCAGGACCGAGAAACAGGCCCCGATCTTGCCCTGCAGCACTTCGCGGCACTCGGCCAGCGAGTTGGTGGTCCAGACCCCGTTCAGCACCCAGGGCAGGATGTTGCTCAGCACCATGTATATCGCGGCCAGCGCCACGATGGTCAGCGCGGAGTTCGCGGCGTTGGAGAACAGGTTCTCGCGCAGCCATTTCACCACGCCTGTTTCCGATGCCGGCGGCGGGGCCGGCGGGATCTCGGTTTCGCGGACAAAGGCGACGGTGTGTGCGTGTGTATCGCTCATGCCTCAGCGCTCCTTCAACTTCACAGATGCGTTGTAGACGTTCATCACCATCGAGATCACCAGCGAGGCGGTCAGGTAGAACAGCATCAAGAGCAGCACGCACTCGATGGCGCGGCCGGTCTGGTTCAGCGTGATGCCGCCCAGGGTTGCGGTGATATCCGCATAGCCCACGGCGATGGCGAGCGAAGAGTTCTTGGTGATGTTGAGGAACTGCGAGATCAGCGGCGGGATGATGACCCGAAGCGCCTGCGGCAGAACCACCAGGTTCATCACCCGGCGCGGGCGCAGGCCCAGCGCGGATGCCGCCTCGGTCTGGCCCTTGGACACCGCCTGGATGCCGGCCCGGACGTTTTCCGCGATGAAGGCGCCGGTGTAGATCGACAGCGCGAACCACAGCGCGATCAGCGGGCCGCCAACCTTGATGCCGCCACTGAAGTTGAAGCCCTTCAGTTCCGGGTATTCCCAGGTCAGCCCCATGATCAGTGTCAGCGCCAGGAACGGCACCAGCCAGGCTGCGAGGATCGGCAGCAGGGTCTTGGGGCGGACACCGGTGGCTTCCTGCTTGTGGCTGGCCCGAACGTTGATCTGATGCGCCACAATCCAGGACAGCGCGAAACCGGCCAGGATCAGCAGCCAGTTCATCGCGGTGCTGGCAAAGATGCCGTTCTGGAACCAGGGCATCGGCGTGTAGATGCCGCGATTGGTGAAGGCGAAGGAGTCAAACAGCATGCTGGCGGTGGCATTGTCGCCGCGGAACGCCCGCGGGCCCGGCAGCACTGCCGTCATGATGGTGAAGATGATGATGATCCAGATCAGCACCGGGATGTTGCGGAAGATCTCCACATAGGCCGCCATCAGCTTGGAGACGAGCCAGTTGTTGGAGAGCCGCAGAACCCCGGCGATCACCCCGAAGACGGTGGCGGTGATACAGGCCAGGAAGGCCACCAGCAGGGTGTTCAGCAATCCGACCAGCGCGGCGCGCGCGTGGCTGGACTGGCTGTCGTATTCAACCAGGGTCTGGTTGATGTCGTACCCGGCCGAGTCGCCAAGGAAGGTGTAGGAAATATTGAGCCCGGCAGCGCGAAGGTTCTGGATCAGGTTGTTGCCCAGATACCAGATACACAGGGCCAGAACGATCGCCGCAATCACCTGGAAGGTCAGGGAACGATAGCGGGTATCGTTTATGAGCATAGACAGCCGAAAGCCTTCGGCCGGCGGGTCAGTAAGCGTTGACATATATTGTGATCCCCTGACTCCGGCGTCCTGATCCTGGCGGGGTTGTCCCCGCTCCGCAGCTTGCCGGAGCTTTTTTCAGATAGGAAAAGGGCGCAGGAATGTCCTGCGCCCCTCCCGGTGGTGTGGTTAGCGGAACGGCGGAGCGTACAGCAGGCCGCCTTCGGTCCACTGGGCGTTCAGGCCGCGGGCCAGGCCGACCGGAGTGTCTTCGCCGATGTTCTTGGCAAAGATCTCGCCGTAGTTGCCCTGAGCGGCAATCGCGTTCTTGGCCCAGTCAGCCGACAGGCCCAGCATTTCGCCCAGGGTGCCCTCGGTGCCCAGCAGGCGGTTGATTTCCGGGTTCTCGGTGCCGGCTGCCATTTCGCCCAGGTTGGCCGAGGTGATGCCCAGCTCTTCTGCCGCGACCAGCGCGTTCAGGCTCCAGCGGACAACGTCGCCCCACTCGTGGTCGCCGTGGCGGACCAGCGGGCCCAGCGGCTCCTTGGAGATGATTTCCGGCAGGATCACGTGGCCGGCCGGATCGTCGAAGGTGGCGCGGGTTGCGGCCAGGCCGGAGGCGTCGGTGGTGTAGACGTCACAGGCGCCTGCCAGGTACTGCTGCTGCGCTTCGGCGTTGGTTTCGATCGGAACCGGCTCGTAGCTGATGTTGTTGGAGCGGAAGAAGTCCGCCAGGTTCAGCTCGGTGGTGGTGCCGGTCTGGATGCAGACGGTGGCGCCGTCCAGTTCCTTGGCCGAGGACACGCCCAGCTCTTTCGGGACCATGAAGCCCTGGCCATCATAGTAGTTGACGCCCACGAATTCGAACTTCAGGTCAACGTCGCGGCTGAAGGTCCAGGTGGTGTTGCGGGCCAGCATGTCGATCTCGCCCGATGCCAGCGCGGTAAAGCGGGTCTTGCCGGTGGTCGGCACGAATTCGACAGCATTGGAGTCGCCCAGCACGGCTGCAGCCACAGCACGGCACACGGCAACGTCAAAGCCTTCCCATTCACCGTTTGCATTCGGGGCCGCAAAGCCGACCAGGCCGGTGGTGACGCCGCAGTTCAGCTTGCCGCGGGCCTTCACGTCGTCCAGCGTGCCGGCGGATGCTGCGCCAGCCGCAAGACCGGCAAAGGTCATTGCGCCCAAAATAACGGATTTTTTCATATTTACCTCTTCCTGATAGCCCGCCATTCGGCGGTTCTTATTTTCCGGCGATCCCCCGCCGGATATGAGACTGAAGAAGGGTTTACCCCTAATTCGTCGCTGAGTTTGGGCGCATTCATCAGCAAACGTCAAGTGTGCTATCAGGAATTTCGATGTACGAATTCCGCACGCGGGGCTTGCGCGCGGAATTTTGTTTCGGGTTCCCCCTGTGGAAAAGTAATTTCTTGTCCTCTCAGGAAAAATCGTAGAATCGCTTGGCGTGCAGGAATTCCTGCCGTTTCACTTCCGCGGCAGCCTGGGCTTCCTCGTCCACGCCCCACTGCTCTTCCTGCCAGCGCTCATCCAGCCGCGACAGCAGCCAGATCTCCTCGGCGCTTCGCCAGCCCGATGCGGCCGCAAACCCAAGGATCAAAGAGCCTGAAATGCCTACCAGATCGTGAAATGCGGCCAGCTGGAACGGCGTCATCGCGCGGGTTTTCTCTGCCAGAACCGCCAGCGCCGCCGCCTCCTGCGGCTGGTGCAGAACCCCGGTCCGGGGCTGCAGGCGCACGCCCAGTTCCGCCTCTGCCCAGTCCAGCACCGGGTCCCATTCGGCGGCCTGCCGGGCCGCCAGTTCAACCGGAGACCCGGCCCGGTAGCACAACAGATCGCTGTCGCCGTATTCGGCCAGCATCGCCGCCACTTCGCTGTGCTGATGTGTCACCTTGTCAATCGCGGCATTCGCCGAGCGGGTGCAGGGCATGGTTTTCGGATCAACTGATTCGGTCTGGGCGTCCCATTCCGCGGCAATCGCCTCTGCCATGGCGCGGGTCGGCACCGCCAAAGGCGCCTTGGCCGGGGTCTTGACCCGGCGGCCGTCCAGCTCCACCGCAAACCCGTCTGCGGTCTCCGCCACGGTGACCGCTTTCCAGAACCGTTTCTGTGCCCAGCCGCTCATCTCTTAGCCTTTCCAGATCTCTGCCAGCAGCGGGCGCAGCTCCGCGAAATCGCGGATCAGGTAATCGGCGCCCAATGTCTCTGCCGGGTGATAGCCCCAGGGCACGGCGATGGTGGTGACCCCCGCTGCGCGCCCCATTTCAATGTCAAACCGCGTGTCGCCGATCATCACGGTGCTGTCCCGGTTCACGCCCGTCTCCGCCATCGCTGTCAGAACCATAGACGGATGCGGCTTCGACGGGTGATGATCCGCCACCTGCCGGGTCACGAAACAGCTCAGCCCGTGCGCCGCGATCAGCGCCTCGACCCCGCGCTGGGATTTGCCGGTGGCGACCCCCAGCAGGTATTCCGGCACCTCGTTCAGCTCCGCCAGCATCTCCCGCGTTCCAGGGTAAAGCGGCGAATGCGCCGCCCCCGCCGCCTCGCGCGCCAGCATGTAGGAGGATTTGTAGCCCTCCACCAGCGCCTCCAGCGTGGCGGCGTCCTGATCCGGCGCCAGCTCCGCCATGGCCAGCGGCAGCGACAGGCCGACGATGGACAGGATTGCGTCGCGGGGCGGCGTTTCCAGCCCGGCGCCTTCGAACGCCTCCGCCATCGCGCCGGTGATCGCGCCCTGGCTGTCCACCAGGGTGCCGTCAACGTCAAACAGGATCAGCCGTAGCTCTGCGCTCACTTCAGGTCCTCGAACGGGTCATCGGCGGCCAGGTCCTCGGTCCACCCGAAGGTGTCCCAGCTTTCCTTCATATGCTCCGGCAGCGGCGCCACCACGGAGATTTCCTTGCGGGTGACGGGGTGCTCAAACACCATCCGGCGCGCATGCAGGTGCAGCTTTTTGGAGATCACCCCGCCGATCTGCGCGCCCCAGCCGTCGCCCAGGTTCTCCTGCCCGGAGCCGCCGTATTTGCCGTCGCCCGCAATCGGATGCCCCATGCCGGACATATGCGCCCGCAGCTGGTGGGTACGGCCTGTAATGGGCTCCATCGCCACCCAAGCGGCGCGGGAGGCGACGCGGTAGAGCGTGGCATACAGCGTGTGCGCCCGCTTGGCGCCGGGGGTATCGTCGATGTCGTGCGGATGCACGTTGATCATCTTCTCGCCCTCGCCGGACTTGCCGTGGCCCGGCGCCTTCACCAGCCCGTTCTTGATCTCGCCCAGGTACGGCGTCGGCACGCCGGCCACCAGCGCCCAATAGATCTTGCGGGTGTTCTTGTGGCGGAAGGCGGCGGTCAGCCCCTGCGCCGCCTTCCGGTTCCGCGCCAGCACCAGCACGCCGGAGGTGTCCTTGTCGATCCGGTGCACCAGCTTGGGCTTGTCCTCCAGCCCGAACTTCAGCGCCTCGGCCAGCCCGTCCACATGCTTGGTGGTGCCGGAGCCGCCCTGCACCGCCAGTCCTGCGGGCTTGTTCAGCACGATCACATCATCGTCGCGGTAGATCACACAGGCCTGGATCATCTTGGCATCGGCATCCGAGATTTTCATCTCGCGCGGCGCAGCCGGTTTCAGGTCGCTGTCCGCCAGCGGCGGCACCCGCACCACCTGCCCCGCCTCGACGCGGGTATTGGCCTTGACCCGGGTGCCATCCAGCCGCAGCTCGCCCTTGCGGCACATCTTCTCGATGCGGCCCTGGTTCACATGCGGAAACAGCCGCCGCAGCCAGCGGTCGATGCGCTGGCCGCTGTCGTCTTCGCTGACGGTAATCATCTGAACGCCGCTCATGCGAACACTCCTCTTGCTGCCATCAGGCCCAGAAACAATCCGCCGACCGACAGGCCCACGGACAAAGCTACATACAGCGCCGCCTGCCCGAAGGCGCCGCGCTCGATCAGGTTGGCGGTCTCCAGCGAGAACGCCGAGAAGGTGGTGAACCCGCCCAGCAGCCCGGTCATCACCAAGGGGCTGAGCCAGGTCAGGTCCCGCAGCGCCGCCGCCACCACGAACATCCCCATCAGGAAGGATCCGAGGATGTTCACCGTCAGGATCGCCACCGGAAAGTCATGGTGCCCCAGGACCCGGATGATGCCCAGCCCGGCCAGATAGCGGCACACCGCCCCGATTGCGCCGCCAAGGGCCACCATGGAAACCGAAGAAATCATCCCCGTCCTGTCGCGCGGGCGGGGTGTATTGTCAAGTTTTCGCCGCCATGCGTTCTTAGCATGGCGCTGAATTAAGTCTCTACAGCTTCACACAGGGCAAACCGAGGTTTAGGAGCACACAATATGGATGCCAAAGCTTACAATCATTGCTGCGCCCTGTTGAGACAAGGCGAACTGGAAAAACTCTCCGAAATCCTTCAGCCACTCGTGGAAACCGGAGATCAAGACGCCCTCTATCTGAATCTTATGTTTTCCCTCGAAGAGAGCGGAGCGGATTTTGACAAGCGCCGGACTGAGGGTCTGAAGGCGCTTGCCCGACTGAAACACAAACGCGCTGTCTTTGACTTGGCATGGCTCTACCGGCACGGCGATGATGGAGTTGAACAGGACGAGCTCAAATTCCTGCAATTACTGACTGCATCAGCCTTCATGGGGGACGAAAGCGCTTCGAAGCTGCTCAAAGCCTATTTAGCTGCAGAGCTGGATTGGGATTGTTTTCCAAAAGAAGCCTAGTTGCCCGCCCTTTCATCTTTCCCCAAATACTCGCGCCGCAGGCAGCGGCTTTGCGGGCAAAGCCGCTTCACTTGTTCCGCTTCAGCCGCAGGTTCGCAAAATAGTCCGTGCGCCGCTTCAGCTCGCGCTCGAACCCCCGCTCCACCGGCTGATACAGCACCGGCCGCTTCACCCCGTCTGGGAAGTAGTTCTGGCCGGAGAACCCGTCCTCGGCGTCGTGATCATAGGCATAGCCATCGCCATAGCCCTGCTCCGACATCAGCTTGGTCGGCGCGTTCAGGATGTGCTTGGGCGGCGGCGCGCTGCCGGTTTGCTTGGCCAGCCGCCGGGCTGCTTTGATGCCGACGTAGACCGCGTTGGATTTCGGCGCCAGCGCCAGATAGACCGCGGCATTCGCGAGCGCCAGCTCACCCTCGGGGCTGCCGAGGCGCTCGTAGGTCTGCCAGGCATTTAGGCAGACCGTGTTGGCCTGCGGATCGGCCATGCCGATGTCCTCGGTCGACATCATCGTCAGGCGCCGGGCCAGGAACCGCGGGTCCTCGCCGCCCTCCAGCATCCGCGCCAGCCAGTAGAGTGCTGCATCCGGGTCGGAGCCGCGGATGGATTTGTGCAGGGCGGAAATGAGGTTGTAATGCTCGTCGCCGGACTTGTCGAACTTGGCCGCGCGGCGCATCAGCCGGCTGGACAGCGCCTCCCGCCCCAAGGGTGCCTCCACCTTCCAGGCGGCAACCTGTTCGATCAGATTGAGCAGCGCCCGGCCGTCGCCGTCGGCCATCTCGTGCAGCGCATCGCGGGCATCCCCCGTCAGCGGCAGGGCGCGGCCCAGCTCCTTCTCGGCGCGCTGGGTCAGGCGCTCAAGATCGGCCAGCGACAGCCGTTCCAGCACCAGCACTTGGCTGCGGCTGAGCACAGCGGCGTTCAGTTCAAACGAGGGGTTCTCCGTCGTCGCCCCGACCAAGAGGATGGTGCCATCCTCCATATGCGGCAGGAAGCCGTCCTGCTGGGCCTTGTTGAAACGGTGGATCTCATCCACGAACAACAGCGTGCCCTGGCCGTTCTGGCGGCGGATTTTTGCGGCCTCGAACACTTTGCGCAGCTCCGGCACGCCGGTGAAGATGGCCGAAATCTGCACGAAATGCAGGTCGGTCTCCTGCGCCAGCAGCCGCGCGATGGTGGTCTTGCCCACCCCCGGCGGCCCCCAGAAGATCAGCGACGACAAAGACCCCGAGGCCAGCATCACGCCCAAGGGCGCCTCCGGCCCCAGAACCTGTTCCTGGCCGATCACATCCGCCAGCGACTGCGGCCGCAGCCGGTCGGCCAGCGGCCGGTTGGGCGCGGGCTGCTGCGCATCGCCGCCCGCGGGCGCCGGGCTGCCGAACAGGTCCGCCATCAGGTGCGGAACCGCAGAGTGACGTGCTGGCCGCGGCGGTTCAGGTCCAGCTGGATCCAGCGGCCGCTGCCCGCCAGGAATGCGTAAACATCATCGGTGCTGGTCACCGGCTGGCCATTGACCGCCAGCAGCGCATCGCCGGGCCGCACCCCGCCGCGGCCCGCATAGGGGCCGGGATCGGTGACCACCACGCCCTCCGCCGACAAGGGCAGGCCGAGGCGGGCAATCACCTGCGGATTGATCTGCGCCACGGTAAGGCCGGGCAGCGCGGTCTTTTCATCCAGCTGCACCGGGTTGGCGGGCGGCTGGTCCGGCGCGGTGATCATCGGCACTGCGACCACCTCGCGCTCGGTCCCGCGCAGGCGGGTGATCTCAGCTGTGCCGCCGAGGCCGGAGACCGACATGCGGAACACCATCTCGGAAGGAGAGTTCACCACCTCTCCATCCACATGGGTGATCACGTCGCCCACCCTGAACCCCGCCTTGGCAAAGGGGCTTTCGCGGTGCAGGTCGGAGACCACCATGCCCTCCGGCAGCTCCATCCCCATCGAGGCCGCCAGATCCGCATCCACCGGCTGCCCGGCCATGCCGGCCCAGGGGCGCTTGAACTCCTCAGCGCCGTTTTGCGCCTGCTCCACGAATTGTTTGACCAGGTTGGCGGGGATTGCAAAGCCGATGCCGTTGGAGCCGCCGGAGCGGGACAGGATGCGGGTGTTGATGCCGATCAGGTCGCCATTCACATCGATCAGCGCGCCGCCGGAGTTGCCCGGGTTGATCGGCGCATCGGTCTGGATGTAGTAGCCGAACCCGTCGCCCGCCCCCATGCCGGTGCGCGCCAGGCCCGAGACAATGCCGCTGCTGACGGTCTGCCCGACCCCGAACGGGTTGCCGATCGCCAGCGCCAGCTCGCCCACCTGCACCTCGTCGCTGTCGCGCAGCGTGAGGTGCGGCAGGTCCGCGGCCTCTTCCAGCTGCAGGATCGCCAGGTCGCTGGCCTTGTCGCCCAGGATCACCCGGGCATTGTACTCACGCCGGTCATTGGTCACCACGCGGATTTCGGTGGCGCTGCCGACGACATGGTAGTTGGAGACCACGATGCCGTCCGCCGACAGGATCACCCCGGAGCCGAGCGAGTTCTCCACCCGCGGCTGCGGCTGGGCAAAGCCGCGGAAGAAATCGTCGAAGAACGGATCGTTCATGAACGGAGAGCGGCGGCGCTGCTGCACCTGGCGCACCACCTTGGCATAGATGTTCACCACCGCCGGCGAGGCCTCCTTGACCAGCGGCGCAAACCCCAGCGCAATCTCCGCCTGGCTCTGCGGCACCCGGGTTTCGGCGGCGGCGGGCAGCGTCAGGGACGGCAGGGCAAGACACAGGGCAATGGCGGTCAAGGCAGGACGGATCATGGGCTCTCCAGCAGCTGTTGCCCGAAGGATATGCGGAGTGCGCTGGCGGAATGCAAGACGGGAGCGCCCCAAGGGGCGGAGGGGCGCTGCCCCTCTTGGCCTGACGGCCGGTTCACCCCGGGATATTTCCGGCCAGATGAAGGTAGGGCCGGCAGGGCTCAATCCAGCGGCGCGTGCAGCCTGGTGCCCCTGGTGACGATGCCGCCGCGGCAGCCGGGGGTGATGCTGCCGTAGCGCTGCTTGAAGCACTCCGGCAGTTCCCGGTCGCCCTCCGGCGACAGCCACAGGCGGAACAGGTGGCGGCGGCGCGCGGGCTCCGGCCAGTCGGTGAAGCCGGTGCGGTCATGCAGCTGGGAGTGGTTGTAGACAAACTGCATGTCGCCGGGCTGCAGCCGCATGGTCAGGTGCAGCGCCGGGTCATTGGCCAGCGCGTCGAACATATCGAGGGCCGCAACATGCTCCGGCGTCAGCCGCATCGCTTCGGGGAACCGCTGGGCGCTGTCGATATACTGGCGCTGGTAGAACACGGTGAGCCTGCCCTCGTGCCAGCTGAGCGGCGGGATGGTCATGAAGGGCTGCATCCCTTCCGGCACCTCGCCGCGGCGGTCGGTGGCAATCGGGTCGAACAGCCGCGCCAGCAGGTCCGGGCGTTCGGAGCGCATCCGGTTATAGATCGCCTCGGCGCTGACCAAGAGCGAATCGCCGCCCTCCTTCGCCTCCTGCAGGCACAAGAGGCCCACCACATCGGCGCTGTCGGTGTGAAAGGTCTGGCGCGCATGGGTCTGGTAGATGCGGGTGTTGGGGTCAGCGGCATCGGCGCCAATGTCGCGCACATGGCCCAGGATATGGCCCGCCGCGTTCTGCGAGCGCGCGGAGCCCAGATGCGCCCCCACGCCGCAGAAGATGGCCGCCGCCATTTCCTGGCTGCAGCCCGCCACCGGCAGGCCGCGCAGCACCTCGAACCCGATGCCGTGCAGCAGCTTGTCCTTCAGCGCCTCCAGATGGGCTGCAAAGCGGGTCAGCGGAAAATCCGCCTTGGTGATCTCCCCGATGCCGCGGCCCAGGCTCAGGTAATTGCGCGCGGCCTGTTCCAGGTCGGCGATGTCCTCCGGCGTCAGCTGCACCAGCCAGCGTCCGGGATGCGCCTGCATGTCCTGCCCGGTCCATGCCGCCGGGCCTTCGATCCGTTCCGGCAGTTGTTCCAGCATGCTGTTCTCCCCCGCTGCGGCGCCGCTGCCCCAAGGATGCGGAAGACGCGGCGGCATGCAACAGAAACTGCAGTGCCGCCGTGCACGCCCTTGTCCGCGCGAGAGGGGCACGCGCCGCGGAGCGCGCGCCCCTGGCAGGCCTCAGGCTTCAGCCGGCTCCGTTTGCGCCACCGCTGCGCGGCGTTTGGCAACCGCCTCGGCCAGATGCTCCAGCTCTGCCACGGTGTCCTCCCAGCCCAGGCAGCCGTCGGTGATCGACTGGCCGTAGGTCAGCTCGCCCTTGCCCAGGTCCTGGCGGCCCGCCACCAGGTGGCTTTCCACCATCACGCCGGTGATGCGGCTGTCGCCGCCGGCGATCTGCGCCGCCACATCGCGCAACACCGCGGGCTGCTTCATCGGATCCTTGCCGCTGTTGGCATGGCTGGCGTCGATCATCACATGGCCGCGGATGCCGTCCTTTTCCGCAAGCTGGCAGGCCGCATCGACGGAGGCCGCGTCGTAGTTGGTGCCGCCGCCGCCGCGCAGGATCACGTGGCAGTCCGGGTTGCCGCTGGTGGCCGCGATTGCCGCCCGCCCCGACTTGGCCAGCGCCATGAAATGATGCGGGTGGGCGGCGGAGCGCACCGCGTCCACCGCGATCTGCACATTGCCGCGGGTGCCGTTCTTGAAGCCGACCGGGCAGCTGAGACCGGAGGCCATCTCGCGGTGGATCTGGCTTTCGGTGGTGCGGGCGCCGATGGCGGCCCAGGCGACCAGGTCGGAGATGTACTGCGGCACCGCGGTGTCCAGGAACTCGGTCCCGACCGGCAGGCCCAGGGCGTTGATGTCCAGGCACAAGCGGCGGGCCAGACCCAGCCCTTCGTTGATGCGGAAGGAGCCGTCGAGGCCGGGATCGTTGATCAGCCCCTTCCAGCCGCTGATGGTGCGGGGTTTCTCGAAATAGACCCGCATCACGATCTCCAGCTCGCCTGCCAGACGTTCGCGCAGCGGCGCCAGGCGCTCGGCGTATTCCATCGCCGCCTTGGGGTCGTGGATCGAACAGGGGCCGACCACTGCGATCACCCGGCCGTCACGGCCGTGCAGCACGTCCTGAATGGCGGTGCGGCTGGCCAGCACAGTATCCGTGGCCGCCGCCGTCGAGGGCAGCTGCGCTGCAAGATCCTCGGGCGAGATCAGTTCCTGCATGCCGGTGATGCGGAGGTTTTCGGTCTGGGGTGTCATGTTTCAGCTTCCTTGGCGGGAGGCCCTTGGCGCTGCGGCGGATACGAAAAAACCGCCTGCGGGCTGCGGGCGGTTGGTGGTATCCTGGTGCTTTCCGGTCTCTTAACCCGGGAATGCGCTGACCCCTCCGTCCGCCATGTGGCGCGGATAAAAGAAATACCAGAATGCGGCATAGGTACGGGTCATGGCCCGGACGCTAGCGGAGATTCGCAGGGCTGTCATCCCGTAAATGCGCCCACGGCACAGTAAAAGGCCCTCCCGTGAGGGAGGGCCCTTGGCGTTTTCCTGGAGGCAGCGGTTAGAAGTCCTGCCACAGATCGCGGGCGGCATTGCCATCGCCCGCAGGCACCGCAACCGGCGCCGGGCTGGCCTCCACCTCCCAGTCGCCGCTGCCCCAATCCTCATCGCCATGGGCAGAGGGGAGAGCGTCTGCGACCGCCGCCGGAGCTGCAGGCGCAGCCGTGCTACCGTCCACCTGGAACCGCGCCACCAGCTCGGCGAGCTTCATTGCGTCGGTGTTCAGCATGTGGCCCGCCGCGGTGGCTTCCTCCACCATCGCCGCGTTCTGCTGGGTCACCTGATCCAGCTGGGTCACGCCGGTGTTGATCTCATGCAGGCCGGTGGACTGTTCCTCCGCGCCCTCGGCGATTTCGGAGACCAGCTGCGAGATATGGCTGACGCGGCCCACAATTGACTGCAGCGCCTGGCCTGCGCGGCCGACCAGATCAACCCCCTGATCCACCTGGCGGGAGCTGTCGGAGATCAGCGTCTTGATTTCCATCGCCGCATCCGAGGAGCGCTGCGCCAGCGCCCGCACCTCGGAGGCCACCACGGCAAAGCCGCGGCCTGCTTCGCCCGCACGCGCGGCCTCCACCCCGGCATTCAGCGCCAGGAGGTTGGTCTGGAAGGAAATGTCGTCGATCACCCCGATGATCTGGCTGATCTTGCTGGAGCTTTCCTCGATCCCGCCCATGGCGGCGACCGCATCCTGCACCACCTCGCCGCTGGTCTCGGCTTCCTGACGGGCTTCGCGCACGGTGTTTTCCACGTTGCGGGCGCCTTCGGCTGCCGATTTCACGCTGGCAGTCAGTTCATCGATTGCGGCCGCGGTTTCCTCCAGCGTCGCAGCCTGACTCTCGGTCCGGTGCGACAGGTCGTCGGAGGCCTGGCTGATCTCGGCGGCGCCGTTGCGGATGCTCGAGGACGCCTCGATCACCTGCTGCACGGTGGCGTTCAGATTGTCGATCGAACCGTTGAAATCGGCGCGCAGCTGTTCGTATTCCTCCGGGAACTCCTCGGCGATGCGGACGGTCAGGTCGCCCTGCGACAGGCGCGACAGCCGCTCGCTGAGCTCGCGCACCACGCCGGCCAGCTCTGCGTCCTTGCTCTCGGCCTTCTGCTGTTCGGCCTCCTGCATCCGCACCAGCTCATCGCGGAACTTCTCCAGCGCGCGGGCCATGTCGCCGACCTCATCACCGCGGTTCTGGCCGCGGATCTCAACCGCGTTGTTGCCCTCGGCCAGACCGCGCATCGACACCACGATGCGGCGGATGCCCGAGGCGATGCCGGAAGCGATCAGAAGCGCCAGGATGCCGCCGATCAGGATCGCGCCGCCGATGGCAGCGGGGATCATGGTGCGGGTCTGGGCGCCCAGTTCCTCGTTGGCGGCCCGGCGGCTGGCCATGGCCTCTGTGCCTGCCGCCTGCAGCGCGGCCATAGTGGCGCGGAAGCTGTCGAAATACTCCTTGCCGCGGCCCTCGGCCACCAGGTCGGCCATGTTGTCCATGGTGGCGGCGCTGCCGATCACCCGGCGCAGCTGCAGCATCGGCACAACTACGTCATTGCGCCAGTTGTCGATGATCTTGGCCACGGCATTCAGCCGGTTCGTCTGGATCAGGTTGTCGGCCAGCGCCAGGCGGAGATCGGCCATCACCTCGTTGAAGCGCCCGTTGCCCTCCATATACGGATCGAGGAACGCCCGGTCGCCTGCCAGAAGGAACCCGCGCATGCCGGTTTCCATGTCAACGGCGGCGGCCAGAAGGTCCTTGGCCCGGCTGATCACCTTGTGGGTCTCCTCCACCGCCTGCAGCGAGGTGTTCAGGTAGTCCGCATCGGCAATCCCGGCATTGACCAGCGACATAAAGGTGTTCCGGCGGTTGTTGAGCTCGACTTCCTCCTCCTCGATCACCTTAGTGATCTCGGTGCGGAACTCCTCGAAATAGACCCGGCCCTTGGATTTTTTCACCTCGGCGGCCATGTCGTTCATGGTCATGGCGTCGCCGATCTCGCGGCGCAGCTCGATGGCGCCGACCGCCACGTTTTCCTGCCAGCCGGTCAGGATCTGCTCCGCCTCGTCCAGGGTGGCCAGCATGTCCGCATCGCCCGCTGCCAGGCCGCGCAGGCTGGAAAGGGTTTCCGCCACCTGGCTCTTGCCCTCTTCAAAGGGGACCAGGTACTCCTCCCGTCCCGCCAGCAGGTAGCCGCGCAGGCCCGCCTCCATCTGCGAGGCCGCCTCCGCCAGGGACTGCGATCCGGTCAGGATCTCCTGGGTGTGGTCCACCGCTTTGGCCGATTGCTCCATCCGGCCCAGGTTGAAGACCGCCAGCACCCCTACGCCAAGCACCAGCAGCAGCGGCAGCACCGCAACGGATACGATTTTCACCTTGGTGCTGAGATTTGCCAGTGAGAACCGCCTGGCCGCGGACGTCTTCTTCTTTGCCATCACATCTGTCCCGGAAATTTCGGATGACAACGTTAAGGCAGAAGAAAATTACGATTCCCTTTCGCTTGGAAAGTGAATCCGGAACGCCGGGAGCTGCCGTGGCGTAAAGAAAAACCCCCGCTCCGGTCGGAGCGGGGGCGAGACAGGTGAACCCGAAAGGTTCAGCGCGTCTTATTCGTCTGCTTCAGCAGCTGCTTCTTCTGCTTCCAGGCGGGCCTTGTCGGCAGCACCTTTGGCGGAAACGTCGCGGTCGACGAACTCGATGATCGCCATCGGAGCCATGTCGCCGTAACGGAAGCCGGCCTTCAGGACACGGACATAGCCGCCCTGACGGTCCTTGTAGCGCGGGCCCAGAACCTCGAACAGTTTCGCGACGTCCTTGTCCTCTTTCAGCTTGGAAGCTGCCTGACGGCGGGCGTGCAGGTCGCCGCGTTTCGCCAGAGTGATCAGTTTTTCAATGATCGGGCGCAGTTCTTTTGCTTTGGGCAGGGTGGTCTTGATCTGCTCGTGCTCGATCAGCGAGCCGGCCATGTTGGAGAACAGGGCCTTGCGGTGCTCATGAGTACGGTTCAGGCGGCGGTAACCACGTGCGTGACGCATTTTTCAATTCCTTATCTTGCGTTTTGCTTTGTCAGGCGGCTGATGCGTGTCAGCCGCTCACCTTGGGGCGGGTGCCCATTCAAGCTCGAAACGCTCCACTGGAGCCTTTCTCACTCTCATTCCCCGGCAGTCCCGGGCATTGAAGAGGAGGGCCGGAGCCCTCCTCGAAACCTTTAGAAGCTGTCTTCGAACTTCTTGGCCAGATCTTCGATGTTGTCCGGCGGCCAGTCCTCGACGTCCATGCCGAGGTGCAGGCCCATGCCCGACAGAACCTCTTTGATCTCGTTCAGCGACTTGCGGCCGAAGTTCGGGGTGCGCAGCATCTCCGCTTCGGTCTTCTGGATCAGGTCGCCGATATAGACGATGTTGTCGTTCTTCAGGCAGTTTGCCGAACGGACAGACAGTTCCAGCTCGTCCACTTTCTTCAGCAGCAGCGGGTTGAACTCCAGACCATCGTCCTCGTCCTGGCGGCCGGCCGATTCCGGCTCGTCGAAGTTGACGAAGATTGACAGCTGGTCCTGCAGGATGCGGGCAGCATAGGCCACAGCATCGTCAGGAGAGATGGAGCCGTCGGTTTCCACCTTCATGGTCAGCTTGTCATAGTCCAGCACCTGGCCCTCACGGGTCGGCTGAACGTCATAGGAGACCTTCTTGACCGGCGAGTAGATCGCGTCGATCGGGATCAGGCCGATCGGTGCGTCTTCCGGCTTGTTCTTGTCTGCCGAAACATAGCCTTTGCCGGTGTTCACGGTCAGTTCCATGAACAGGTCGGCGCCGTCGTCCAGGTGGCAGATCACGTGGTCGCGGTTCAGAACCTCGATGCCTGCGGTTTCGGCGATGTCGCCAGCGGTGACAACTGCCGGACCCTTTGCATTGATCGACAGGCGCTTGGGGCCTTCGACTTCCATGCGCAGGGACACGCCCTTGAGGTTCAGGATGATGTCGGTGACGTCTTCACGGACACCGGCCACGGACGAAAACTCGTGCAGGACGTTGTCGATCTGCACGCTGGTGATGGCCGCGCCTTGCAGCGAGCTCATCAGGACGCGGCGCAGCGCGTTGCCCAGGGTCAGGCCGAAACCGCGTTCCAGCGGCTCTGCGACGACAGTTGCCTGGCGTGCAGGATCGTTGCCCGGCTTCACTTCCAGCTGTGCCGGCTTGATCAGCTCTGCCCAGTTCTTATGGATCATGCGTTCCCTCCATTCCTGTCCCTGCCCCATGTCCGGAAGGCCAAGGACGCCCGAGGTTTAAATGACGCACTGGGGCCCTGCGAATCAAGCGGGGCCCCAGCAAAAAATTCGAATTAGACGCGGCGGCGCTTCGGCGGGCGGCAGCCGTTGTGCGCGATCGGGGTCACATCACGGATCGAGGTGATGTTGAAACCGATGGCGGCCAGAGCGCGCAGAGCCGATTCACGGCCAGAGCCGGGGCCCTGAACTTCGACTTCCAGGGTCTTCACACCGTGTTCCTGGGCTTTCTTGCCCGCGTCCTCAGCAGCCATCTGAGCCGCGTAAGGAGTGGATTTCCGGGAGCCTTTGAAGCCCATGGTGCCGGCGGACGACCACGAGATCGCGTTGCCCTGCACGTCGGAGATCAGGATCTTGGTGTTGTTGAACGAAGAGTTCACGTGAGCAACGCCGGAGGCGATGTTCTTGCGCTCTTTACGCTTAATGCGGGTTTTATCGCGTGCCATTGATCAAGCCCCCCTTACTTCTTCTTGCCGGCGATCGGCTTCGCCGGGCCCTTGCGGGTACGGGCGTTGGTGTGGGTACGCTGACCGCGGACCGGCAGGTTGCGGCGGTGGCGCAGGCCACGGTAGCAGCCCAGGTCCATCAGGCGCTTGATGTTCATGGTCACTTCACGGCGCAGGTCGCCTTCGACGGTGTAGTTGGCGTCGATGTGCTCGCGCACGGCCAGAACTTCAGCGTCGGACAGTTCGTTCACACGACGGGTTGCGTCGATGCCCACGGCTTCGCAGATCGCTTTGGCCGAGGTGTTGCCGATACCGGTGATGTAGGTGAGGGCGATGGGAACCCGCTTTGCAGTCGGGATGTTAACGCCGGCAATACGTGCCACGTGTCACTTTCCTTTTCGTTGCGGTTCCGTAACGCCGGAACCTTTTTTCACAACACTTGACCGTGGCAGTGTGGCCAGAGGGTCCAGCATTTCGAGGTGGTAAGGCAGACAGACGAATCCATCCGCCGGGAATCATTCCCAGAAGGGATGGGGTTGCCTATGTGGAATTGCCGCGGGGGTCAACCCGTGATCTGAGAAAACGCGGGGCACGCCGCCCCCTGCCCCGTCAGCTGCTGCAGGCAAAGAACTGCAGCGGCTCGGCCTCACCCATCCAGATGGATACAGTGCCCGGTTCCTCAGGGTCCAGAACTATCGTGAACAGCTGCGGGAAATACTGCGGGCCGGGCAGCTCGCAGCGGCCCGTGTGGTCGGTTGCGCTGTAGCTGCGCTGGCCGAACCGGATCGGCGGCTGGAAGCTGCAGAAATACTCCAGAGAGTTGAAGCCGCTGCTGTTCAGGATCAGCCCGCCCTCCGCAGCATAATCCAGTATGCCGTCCTCGCTGATCAGCACCCGGTCGCAGGCAGCGGCGTCATCGAGATAGAGCTGTTGCGCAGACAGCGGGCCGGACAGGGCTATCATCGCGGCACATGCGGCGGGCAGTTGCAGGCGGGGTGCGGGCATCGGGGCCTCCGGAAATGAAAATGCCCCGCGCTTATGCAGCACGGGGCACTTCGATCCGGTAAACGGGCGGCTTATTCGCCCATGATCCAGGCCATGCTCTTGCGGACTTCCTCGATCGAGGCGAGGCCGTCCAGGCGCTGGAGGTTGCCCTTGGCGTAGTAGTAGCCAATCAGCGGCGAGGTCTTTTTGTAGTATTCCATCAGGCGGGTCTTGAGGCTGTCCTCATTGTCGTCCGCCCGGCGCTGCACATCGGCGCTGCCGCAGTTGGCGCATTTGCCGTCGGCCGGCCAGGGCTTGGTCTGATCATGGTAGACCTCGCCGCAGCCGCCGCAGGTGGAGCGGCCGGTGATGCGGGCAACCAGCGCGTCGTCGTCGACCTGCATCTCGATCACGGCGTCGAGCTTGAGGTCCATCTCCTCCAGCAGATTGGCCAGCGCGTCGGCCTGGGCCAGGGTGCGCGGGAAACCGTCGAAGATGAAACCGCCCTCGGCGCCGCCCTGCAGCTTTTCGCGGATCAGGCCGATCACGATCTGGTCGGTGACCAGCTTGCCCTCAGCCATGATGGCGGCAACTTTCTTGCCCATTTCGGTGCCGGAGGTCTGGGCCTCCCGCAGCATGTCGCCGGTGCTGAGCTGCACCATGCCGCGGGATTCAACCAGGTAGCGCGCTTGCGTACCTTTGCCCGCACCAGGCGGGCCAAGGAGAATAATGTTGGTCATCGGCGAGAGGGTCCCCGTTTTGTCCGTTTCTTGTTGCGCCCGCGCAGCTGGCTCTTCTCGATAAGGCCCTCATACTGATGCGCGAGGAGGTGGCTTTGCACCTGCTGAATGGTGTCCATGGTGACGGATACCACAATCAGAACGGACGTGCCGCCAAAATAAACCGGGATGGCGAATTGGCCGCGGAGGACTTCCGGCAGCAGGCAAACCAGCGCCAGGTAGCCGGAGCCCAGAACCAGCACGCGGTTGACCACATACTCGATGTATTCGGCGGTCTTCTTGCCGGGGCGGATGCCGGGGACAAAGCCGTTCTGGTTCTTCAGGTTGTTCGCCACGTCCTCCGGTTTGAAGGAGACGTTAAAGGTGTAGAAATAGGCAAAGAACACGATCATCGCGACGAAGAACAGCAGGTACAGCGGCTGGCCGGGGCCGAAGTTCGCCAGCAGCCAGGACATCACCGGACCGGTGGCCGCGCCCGAGGAGAACGCCGAGATGGTGGTCGGCAGCAGCAGGAGCGAGGAGGCGAAGATCGCCGGGATCACGCCCGCCGGGTTCACCTTGACCGGCAGGTGCGAGGAGCCGCCGTCATAGACCTTCATACCGACCTGGCGGCGCGGGTACTGGATGTGGATCTTGCGCAGCGCGCGTTCCATAAACACCACGAACATGATCACCGCAATCACCATCAGGATCACACCGATGATCACCGCCGGGCTGATCGCGCCGGAACGGCCGGAGGCGAAGAACTGGGCAATCGCTGCCGGGACCTCGGCGATGATGCCGACGAAGATGATCAGCGAGATGCCGTTGCCGATGCCGCGCTGGGTGATCTGCTCGCCCAGCCACATCAGGAACATGGTGCCGCCGACCAGGGTGATCATGCACGCCATGCGAAAATACATGCCCGGATCGGTCGCCAGGTCACCCTGCTCCAGCGACACGGCAAGGCCATAGGCCTGCGCGGTCGCCAGTGCCACGGTGCCGTAGCGGGTGTACTGGTTGATCTTCTTGCGGCCCTGCTCGCCCTCTTTCTTGATCTGCTCAAGCGAAGGCACCATCGAGGTCAGAAGCTGAACGATAATGGAGGCGGAGATATAGGGCATGATGCCGAGGGCAAAGATCCCCATGCGGCCAAGCGCGCCGCCGGTGAACATCGACACCATGCCGCCGATGCCCTGGCCTGCCTGTTCCATGAACTGGCGCAGGGCGGCTGCGTCGATGCCGGGAACCGGAATGAAGGTGCCCAGGCGGTAGACGATCAAAAGGCCGATGGTGAACAGGATGCGGTTGCGCAGATCCGTAGCTTTGCCAAGGGCAGCCCAGCTGGTGTTTGCCGCCATTTGTTCTGCTGCTGATACCATGAAAAGGTCTCTTCTTTAGCGAAACGCCGCCCGGAACCGTTTTCCGGCTCGGGCGGCGTTCTAGGAAAACTCGGAGACTATGTAAGCGGCATTGGCGCCGCTCACAAGCCGTTACTCTGCGGCGGCGGGGGCTGCCACAGTCAGAGTGCCGCCAGCTTTTGCCACGGCGTCAACAGCAGCAGCGGATGCGCCGGTGACAGCGATGGTTGCTTTGGCGGTGATTTCGCCTTTGGCCAGGATGCGGACGCCGTCCAGCTTGCGGCGGACCAGGCCGGAGGCAACCAGCGAATCCTCGGTGATGGAGGCTGCGTCCAGCTTGCCTGCGTCGATGAATTTCTGGATCAGGCCCAGGTTCACAACGGCGTATGCCTTGCGGTTCGGCTTGTTGAAGCCGCGCTTGGGCAGACGCTGGTACAAGGGCATCTGGCCGCCTTCGTAGCCGTTAATCGAGACGCCCGAACGGGATTTCTGGCCTTTGATGCCGCGGCCGCCCATTTTGCCTTTGCCGGAACCCGGGCCACGGGCCACACGGGTGCGTTTCTTGGCGGCGCCTGCATTGTCGCGCAGTTCGTGAAGTTTCATGTCGCTTCTCCTTGCCGGATGTGACCCCCGAAGCGGAATGGGCCAACCGCGGCGTTTCTTGATTGGTGATTCCGTGGCGCAGAACGCCACCGGGTGCCTATAGACGGGTTGGGGGTTGGGATCAAGAGGTGCCTTGATCAGCTCACCTCAATGGCGAATAACTTTCGCGAACAATCCTAAAAAGGTCACCGGCATGAACAAAGTGAAACGTCACATTATAGATCAAGATCGCCTTCCATCAGGGTTTCCATGCCACCTACTTACCGATGAACACTGGTGCCTTTTGGGTAAAACCGTAGCAAGTTTTGGAACCTTAGAGTACTTTTTAGGACGTGCGATCTTCGCTCTTACCGCAACTAGATCTTACCCAGAGGACGAAATCGAAAAAGAGTACGAGAAGTGGCTCAAACAGCTCGAACGCTCTCTCTACAACCCGCTAAAGCCGCTCGTTGATGAGTTCATCGCCGCCGCGAAGAGGCATCCGGACTTGTCGATAGTCGACATCGACGTGCTGAAAGCCGAGCTTGAGCGCGCAGCGGAGATGAGAAACGTTTTGTGCCACGCCCATTGGCCAGCGCCTGACTCCTTCGGGAAGGTCACACCGTTCTATGTCAACAAAAGACTAGAAGTTTGGGACGGTCCAGTTGATGTAGATTTTCTTCGGACAGTTCAGGTTGCTACGGCTGAGCTATGCGTCGCAGTAGTAAATGTTGTTACTCACATGGGTTATCAGTTTCCGGGCTCTAATGGACCTGGGATGGCGATCTTCGCGCGAAAGTAGCCCTGTGAGGAAAAAGCCTAGATTCGATCTATAGTTTCTCGACACGTCTTCGCTCCCCGCCAAGGCCCCTGCCCTGCCGGTTGCGCATCCTGCCGTCTGTCTCTCTGTTCCGTTCCGCTGCTGGCCGTCCGTTAAAGGGTGGCGGCGCCGCCGGGGTGGAGTTGGGATGGGGTTGCCCCCATGCGAAAACGCGTCTGCGCGCTCCGGGTGCCAGACCGGAGCCCAGTTCCAGGTGCCGGGGGTGTCAGGCCCGGCGGGTGATCATGACCGGGGATGAGATTGCCAGAGCCGGGTTAAAACGCAGTAGGCGGTGCGTACGGTGGATGCGCAACAGGCCAGTACACCCCGGGTCTGAAGGCCGCTGAGAGCAGCGGCCGGACCTCGGGGCGGGTGCTGAAAGCGCCCTCCCGTTTTGCCAGAGGCAAACCTTCGGTTTGACGGGGGAGGTCCGGGCGCTGCCCGGCCTGCCGGCCGGGCGGGGTGCTGAACCTGAAAACAAAAACGCCCCCGCCGGATCGGCAGGGGCGCTTTGGGGCCGGGCTTTCGGAGAGGGAGGAGGATCCGTCAGCCGGCCAGGGAGATCACTTGCCGTAGACGTGCTCGCGGGCGGCGCCCGGGATGGCGCAGCGGCTGAGGCCGATGTCGGCCAGATCGCGGGCCGAGAGCGCGCGCAGCGCGTGGACGGTCTGCCGGTATTCGCGGCGCAGCTGCCAGTTCCGGATCAGGCCGGACACAATGCCTGCCAGGCGGGCGGGGATGCCGGCGGAAACCGGCGCGGTGAGAGTCGAATAAGCCATTGTTCTTGTTCCTTCGCTGCGCTGCCGGAGCGTGCCTCCGGCGCGTCGCTTGATCTGTTCGTCTGAGGTGAACGGGAAATAAGGATGGCCCGGCGGAGGTGCAACGGGCGCTTTGGTCTGGCGGCTATGCCGGGCACGCATAGCACAAATGCGTGAGGGATCTTGAAAGCCGGCAAAAGAAAACGCCCCCGCCCCGCGTGGGGCAGAGGCGCTTTGGCCCGGGCTTTGAAGAGGAGGAGGAGAGGAGCGCCCGGGAGAAAGGGAATTCTTAGCCGTAGACGTGCTGGCGCGCGATGTCGGCGATATCGCTGCGGCGGACGCCGATGTCGGACAGCTCGTGGTCGCTCAGCGCGTCCAGCTCGTTGTAGGTGCGCTGGAATTCGCGGGCTTTGGCCCAGGAGTCGATCAGCCCGTCAACGGTTGCGCGGATGCGGGCAGTGAGGCTGTGGCCGGTGTGTGCAGCGGAGATAACATGTGCCATCGTTCAGGTCCTTGTCTGTTGCGGGCCGGGCCTATTCCCGGCGGTCCGTTTTTGGTCGTTTGCTGTGACACCGAGATAGGACCAGGGGATGAGTCGAACAACTGACGCAACCGGCAACCCGCTATGCATGCGCTGCAAGGGGCCTTGCAGGCCGTTCAGCCGTCCTGCCCCTGCTCAATCCTCCGCGCTCAATGGGAAGGTCCGCGATCTGCGCAGGCCTGCCAGGCCGGCCGTGCAAGTCCCGTTCGGGGTATCTGCTTCAGGCCCCGGGACGCTGAACGGCCCTGAACAGCGTCATGGCCCCCCACAGCAGGAAGACCGGCAATACAAGCATGCGGAGCGTGAAGATGCCGATGAGTGTCAGGGATGCGCGAAGAATAGAGTCGGCCTCCTCCACAAAGACCTGCGCCGCCTCGAGATACCGGCCGCTTTGCTCAAAGACACCGCTTATTCCATCGCTGACGCCGGCGATCTGGCCGCTCAGCCATCCCAAAACCCCGGCCTCCCTGTCCTCTTCCCGGGACGTCTCCGCCGCTTCTGCTTGCTCTGCCCCGATGAGAATTTTCGCCTGCTGCGCGACACCGTCAAGCTCAGCCATCGCAGCGCTCATCCGGGCTCCGGTGGCGCGCTCTCCGGCCCAAACACCGATGGCAAAGACCAGAGGCATGGCAAGGCCAACTGCAAAGCCGAAAGCAATCCCCCGATTGCAAAACGGTGTCACCGGTCCGGCGAGACCGGGGTAAAATCCGGCGGCGCCCCGGCCCAACAGTCCGGCGCCGAGAACAACAAGCCCGACAGAAACCACGGGCGCCAAACCGACAGTTGCCAGTGCGGCCCCGGCCGCAACGAGAAAGACGGCATCGGCCACGCGTTCCACCGTATCGTCAACGGGTTCCAGTACCTTCAGCGGCTGAAGGCTCGCCTGCCCGACGACCGACGCGCCCACCTCGATCTCCTGAGCGGTGGACAGCGCAGCATTGATCGCGCGCAGCGAGACATACACGGCCACTGAGGACGTCGCGATATCCTCCGCTGTCCGCTCCGCCGCCGAGACAAGCGGGTTCCATTCGCTGCGCCCGAAGAGGCCGAAACCCCCGGCGCATAAAAGGAACAGGCCCAAAATCGCCCAGGCCGCCGATCTGGCGCCTTTTCTCACTGGATCGCGAGCCGGTCTGGTCATTGCTGTTTCACTGCTGCTGGCTGGAAGGTTGCACACACGCATACCACGTAAAGGCTGCGGCACAACACTTCTGCACCGTCCGGAACCAGCCCGGGCCGGTATGCGGACCGTTCCCGCACAACGAAAAACGCCCCCGGCGGAGCGGAGGCGTTTTCCAAAGTCAGTGCTCGAAACGGGGCTTAGCCGCGCTCTTCGATGATCTGAACCAGGTGCGGGATCGAGTTGACCATGCCGCGCACGGAGGGGGTGTCCTCCAGCTCGCGGGTCTTGTGCATCTTGTTCAGGCCCAGGCCAACCAGGGTTGCGCGCTGTTTGGCGGGGCGGCGGATCGGCGAGCCGATCTGCTTGACGACGATGGTTTTTGCCATGTCTCTCTACTCCTTACGCTTCAGCTTCGGCAGCTGCCGGTGCGTCGTCCCGCTTGGGCAGGATGTCGGCGACCTTTTTGCCGCGGCGCTGAGCCACCGAACGCGGGCTCTGCTCTTTCTGCAGGCCGTTCAGGGTGGCGCGGATCATGTTGTAGGGGTTCTGCGAACCGATCGACTTGGAGACCACGTCCTTGATGCCCAGCATCTCGAACACGGCACGCATCGGGCCGCCCGCGATGATACCGGTACCTTCCGGTGCGGTCCGCATCACAACTTTGCCTGCGCCGTGACGGCCGGACATGTCGTGGTGCAGGGTGCGGCCCTCTTTCAGCGGCACGCGGATCATCTGGCGCTTCGCCTGCTCGGTCGCCTTGCGGATCGCCTCGGGCACTTCTTTCGCCTTGCCCTTGCCAAAGCCGACGCGGCCTTTCTGGTCGCCAACGACAACCAGGGCTGCGAAGCCAAAGCGCTTGCCGCCTTTTACGGTTTTCGACACGCGGTTGATCGCGACCAGGCGATCTGCAAATTCCGGTGCCTCTTCACGCTCGCGGCGGGGGCCGCGGCGGTTTTCACGTTCTGCCATCAGACATTCCTTTCAGTGCGGCGCTCAGGCGCCTGTTCTATCAATCCTTGGTGAGAACCGGCCCAGAGGCCGGTCTCCCGGATCATCGGGGCGGCCCCGAGAGGCCGCCCGCATGGGATTAGATCTTCAGGCCGCCTTCACGCGCAGCGTCGGCCAGAGCCTTCACTTTGCCGTGGAACAGGAAGCCGCCGCGGTCGAAATAGGCTTCGCTCACGCCAGCCGCTTTCGCGCGCTCGGCGATTGCTGCACCCACTTTGGTTGCCGCTTCGATGTTGTTCTTGCCGACAACACCGAGATCTTTTTCCAGGGTCGACGCCGCTGCCAGGGTCACGCCGCGCAGGTCGTCGATCAGCTGAACAGAGATGTTCTTGTTCGAACGGTGCACGGACAGACGCGGACGGCCTGCGTTCACTTTGCGAAGCTTGTTCCGGACGCGCAGCCGGCGCTTCAGAAACAGGGTACGTTTGCTGTTTGCCATTTTGCTGGTCCTTACTTCTTCTTGCCTTCCTTGCGGAAGATGAACTCGCCCTTGTAGCGGATACCCTTGCCTTTGTACGGCTCGGGACGGCGCCAGTCGCGGATTTTCGCCGCCACTTCGCCCACCTGCTGCTGGTCGATACCTTCCACAACGATTTCGGTCTGCTTCGGTGCGGTGATGGTGATGCCATCGGGTGCAACGAAGTCGACGTCGTGGCTGTAGCCCAGGTTCAGCTTCAGGGTGTTACCCTGCATCTGCGCCCGGTAACCCACACCCTGGATCTCCAGCTCTTTCTTGAAGCCCTGGGTCACGCCGGTCACGAGGTTGGCCACCTGAGTGCGGGACATGCCCCACTGCTGACGGGCACGCTTGGACTTGCCGCGCGGCTCGATGGTGACAACGTTGTCGTTCACGGAGAGGGTGACGTCGTCGGTTGCGGTGAAGGTGCGGGCGCCTTTCGGGCCTTTCACTTCGATGGTCTGGCCGGACACAGAGGCGGAGACGCCGCTGGGCAGTTCGACCGGTTTCTTACCAATACGGGACATTGCGAGGCCTCCTTAGAAGACGGTGCAAAGCACTTCGCCGCCAACGTTGGCTGCGCGTGCGTTTGCGTCCGACATCACACCCTTGGGGGTGGAGACAATCGACACGCCCAGGCCCTGACGGACCGACGGGATGTCATTGACGCCCATGTAAACGCGGCGGCCGGGCTTGGAGACCCGCTTGAGCTCGCGAATGACAGGTTCGCCGTCGAAGTACTTGAGGCTGATTTCGATGGCCGGGTGGCCATTTTCACCAGTCATCTTCTCATAACCGCGGATGTAGCCCTCGTCTGCCAGCACGTCCAGCACCCATGCCCGCAGCTTGGAAGCCGGGGTCATGACGGTGGATTTGCCGCGCATCTGAGAGTTACGGATACGGGTGAGCATATCGCCGATAGGATCGTTCATATCAGTCTCTCCCTTACCAGCTCGATTTCACCAGGCCGGGGATCTGACCAGCAGAACCCAGCTCGCGCAGCGCAATACGGCTGACCTTCAGCTTACGGTAGTAAGCGTGCGGACGGCCGGTGAGCTGGCAGCGGTTGTGAAGACGGGTTGCCGACGAGTTGCGCGGCAGTTTCGCCAGTTTCAGACGCGCCTTGAAGCGCTCTTCCATCGGGCGAGATTCGTCGTTTGCGATTTCTTTCAGCTCGGCGCGCTTTGCGGCGTACTTAGCCACCAGGCGCTCGCGCTTCTTCTCGCGTTCGATCATGCTTTTCTTAGCCATGGTCTCTATCCTTCCCGCGCTTAGCTGTTGAAGGGCATGTTGAAAGCTTTCAACAGCGCCTTTGCTTCCGCGTCGGTTTTCGCGGTGGTGGCGATCACGATGTCCATGCCCCAGGCTTCGTCGATCTTGTCAAAGTCGATTTCCGGGAACACGATGTGCTCTTTCAGGCCCATGGCATAGTTGCCGCGGCCGTCGAAGGAGGTGCCCGAAACACCGCGGAAGTCGCGGATACGGGGCATCGCAATGGTGATCAGACGGTCGAGGAATTCGTACATCCGGTCACCGCGCAGGGTCACCTTGGCGCCCATCGGCATGCCTTCGCGAACGCGGAAGCCGGCGATGGAGTTCTTTGCCACGGTGGTCAGAGCCTTCTGGCCCGCAATCGCGGTCAGGTCGGCCTGGGCAGATTTGGCTTTCTTGCTGTCTTTGACAGCAGCACGGCCGCAGCCGATGTTCAGAACGATTTTCTCCAGCTTGGGGAGCATCATCTCGTTCTTATAGCCGAACTCTTCTTTCAGGGCGCCACGGATGGTGTCCTTGTAGAGAGTTTTCAGGCGCGGGGTGTAGGTTGCAGCGTCAAGCATCAGACAGTCTCCCCGGTGGTCTTGGCGAAGCGCACCTTCTTGCCGTCTTCCTCGCGGAAGCCGACGCGGGTTGCTTTGCCGTTGCTGTCCAGCAGTGCCAGGTTCGACAGGTCGATCGGCAGTGCCTTGGGCAGACGGCCGCCCTGGCTGTTTTGGGTCTGGCGGGTGTGGCGGATGGCCATGTTCACGCCTTCGACGACGGCTTTGCCGGCTTTCGGGTCAACGGAAGCAATGGTGCCTTCCTTGCCCTTATCGCGGCCTGCCAGCACGACGACCTTGTCGCCTTTACGGAGTTTCGCAGCCATGATTACAGCACCTCCGGAGCCAGCGAGATGATCTTCATGAAGTTCTTCGCGCGCAGTTCACGAACAACCGGGCCAAAGATACGGGTACCGACCGGCTCGTTGTTGTTGTTCAGGATGACAGCTGCGTTCCGGTCAAAACGGATCGCGGTGCCGTCTTCGCGGCGGACTTCTTTGGCGGTGCGCACGACAACGGCCTTACGGACGTCGCCTTTTTTCACGCGGCCGCGCGGGATGGCTTCTTTAACCGAGACGACGATGATGTCGCCAACGGAAGCGTATTTACGCTTGGAGCCACCCAGAACCTTGATGCACTGAACTCGGCGGGCGCCGGAGTTGTCAGCAACATCCAGATTTGTTTGCATCTGGATCATGTGGTTTCTCCCGACCTATGGGGCAGCGATGCGTGCTGGTATCCCCCAGGGTTTCGACTGACTGTTAAGTCTAGCCGCCAGGAGTCTCGGATGAGACTCTTAGGCTTCCAGAACTTCCCAGCGTTTCGTTTTCGATTTCGGCGCGCATTCGATGATGCGTACGGAATCGCCGACCTTGAAAGCGTTCTTTTCATCGTGAGCCCGGTACTTCTTGGACTTACGGATGGTTTTCTTCAGAACCGGGTGCGTGAAGCGGCGTTCAACCGAGACGGTGACGGTCTGGGCGTTTGCGTCGCTGGTCACAACGCCTTGCAGGATACGTTTGGGCATTGTGTCGCTCCTTATTCGGCTGCTGCTGCAGCTTTTTCGTTCAGGATGGTCTTGACGCGGGCAGCGTTGCGGCGGGCCGCTTTGATGCCGGAGGTCGATTCCAACTGACCGGTTGCCTGCTGAAAGCGCAGGTTGAAGCTCTCTTTTTTCAGGGATGCGAGCATATCGCGGAGTTCATCCACGGTCTTCTCGCGCAGATCATTGGCGTTCATCGCCTTTGTTCCTTGTCCAAAGCACCAGAAGGCCCCGAGGGTCACCTTGTTACCTGGTGGGTTATGTCAACCGCCCGGAACGGGCAGCAAAAAGAATCACTTGCCCCTGATCCATGCCGGACCGGGCACAAGCGATGGGTCCCTATAGAGGAGAAGGGGTGCAGGGGCAAGGGAAAGATTGGACGCCACCGGGGGCGGTCAGATGATCTCATCCTCATCGAACATCGCGGCACCGTCCAGCTGGGCGTTCAGGCTTTCGATGCGGCTTTCGGCCTCTTCCGGCGTCGCCACTTTGGCGATGTGGAACAGGGCGTCGCCCTCGTTGACGATGGGCATGTTGGCGCGGCCGATGATCAGGCCCGGCTGGCTGGCGGTCAGCTCCATCTCCTCCTCCCCGAAGGGGTCGGCGACGATACCCAGCACATCGCCCTCCTCCACCATCTCGCCGGTGCTCTTGAAGGCGCGCAGCAGGCCGCCTGCGGGGGCGCGCTCCCAGCTGCTGTCGCTGGCCTTGACCGGCACAGCCTCGGCCAGCGGCACGCCGTCCTCGGGGATCATGCCCAGGGCATGCATCACCCGCAGGATGCCAGCCACGCCGACGCGGGCGGACTGCTCGTCAAACCGCAGTCCCTCCCCCGCCTCATAAAGCAGGATATCGACGCCGGCCTTCTGCGCCTCCTTGCGCAGAGAGCCATCGCGCAGGGAAGAGCGGATCACCACCGGCGCGCCGAAGGCATCGGCATAACCCAGCGTCTCCTGCGACTTGGGCGACACCCGGATCTGCGGCATGTTGGTGCGGTGGATGGCGGCGGAATGCAGGTCGATGCCCAGATCGCAGCGCGCCACCACCTCTGTCATGAACAGATGCGCCAGGCGGCTGGCCAGCGAGCCGCCCTCGCTGCCCGGGAAGGAGCGGTTCAGATCGCGCCGGTCCGGCAGGTAGCGGGAGTGGTTGAGGAAGCCGAAGGTGTTGACGATCGGCACCACGATGAGCGTGCCCTTGAGCCGCGAGAACTGGCGGCTGCGCAGCAGGCGGCGGGCGATTTCCACCCCGATCACCTCGTCGCCGTGGATCGCGGCGGAGACAAACAGCGCGGGCCCCTCCTCCGCCCCATGGATCACATGGGCGGACATGGTGACCGGCGTGTGGTCCGACAGCACGCTGACCGGCATATCCACCGTGCGGCGGGTGCCGGGCGGAATGTGAAAGCCGCCGATTTCAAAAGGAGAACGCCGCGCCATAGATACCTCCCGTAGAACCGTTCCGGGACGCTATGCGGGTTTGGGGACTTTTTCAATTGCCGCACCCTGTTGAGGATGGTTTCGAACTGCCAGCCGTCCGGGAGGCGGGGGAGCCAGAGGCGGGGCCCTGCCGCATGGATCATCATGGCGCCGCGGAAGGTCCTGAGACGCTGAATGTCTTTGATGGCGACCTCACCGAATGCGCCCTGTTTATCAACCGCCAAAACCCGACGGGTGGTGATCACGTAAGTGGCTGAGCGGAAAGCCCGGTGAACAAACAGCCAAATTACCAGTGCAACCGGCGCGCAAAGAACAACAACCAGAACCTCGGTCAGCGTGGGTGCAATGCGCGAGTGGACCGCAAAAACAAGCTGCTCGTCTTCATGGAGCACGATCGGCGCATGGTCATACACGGGCGATGGTCCATGAGCAGGCGGGCGGCATTGGAATACTGATCAGTCCCAGCGGTAGTTGAAGCTGACGCTGATCCGCTCTTCCTCGGCCATGTTCATCGGCACCTCGTGGCGCAGCCAGCTTTCCCACAGCAGCACGTCGCCCACATCAGGCTTCATGTAGATGAAGGGCTGCAGCTCGCGCCGGGCGTCCTTGGTGCGGGTGGGCGCCGCCATCATCCGGGCCGAGCGCGGGTCCTCCAGCTTGAGCGCCGAAGCGCCTTCGGGCATCGACACATAGGTGGTGCCGGAGATCACCGAATGCGGGTGCAGATGGCTGGAATGGGTGCCGCCCTCGGGCAGGATGTTGATCCAGAGGTCCTCCAGCTTCAGTTCGCGCCCGTCCAGATCGAACTCCAGATCCTTGGCAAAGGCGGCGACGTGCTGGTCCAGCGATTTCACCAGGTCGGCAAAGATAGGAAAGCGCCAGGGCAGATCGGTGAGCGAGGCATAGGAGGTATAGCCGGGATAGCCGTTGTCCTCGCACCAGTCCTGGCCGGCATCGTCGTCGCCGGCGATGACAAGGCAGGAGTTTTCCAGTTCCTGCGCGTCAATCATGGGTCCGTATTCAGACAGTTGCGCGCGGTAGAGGCGGGTCACGAAGAGCGATTCAATCTGGGCCATGGCGCCGTCTTAGCGCAGCCCGCAGCCAAGCGCGAGCCCCTCTCCGAAGCCGGCTCCGGAAAGGCATCCGGCCCGCCTGTCGGGCCAGAGCTGCTGCCGCGCAGAAAAGTTCGATTTTCAATCCTAAAGCTCACGCTGCTTTAACGATTGCGAGCCATCGTGGATCAAAAAACCACCTCCAAAACCACAGAGAAATGGCCCAGTCGCATGAAGCTCAAATTTGCCGTCAGTACTGCTATCCTCTCCATCATCGCCCTGGCCGGAGGCCTGATGGCCGTCCTGGCCGGCCTCCTGCTCTATTCGCACAATGTGCGTGACGGGATGCAGCAGCGCGTTGCCGCAATCGAGGCGGTCTACCTGACCCTTGACGAAATCGAACTTGATTTCCTGATGGCCCGTCGCGCCGAGAAGGATTTCCTGCTGCGCCGGGACGAGAAGTACACGGCCCGCCACTCCGAAACGATGGCCAGGATCAGGACGTCATATGAAACCCTTGACCGGCTGCTTCCGAAAATTGCGGAACTGTCCGGGTCGGCCCGGCAGCTGAGTGGCATCGGCACCGCTATTGATGCCTATGAAGCCAGCTTCGGCGCATTGGCCGGCAGCAACATCCGGCTGGGGCTGGATGAAAACAGCGGCCTGGAGGGGCAGCTGCGCACCGCAGTCAAGAATGCCGAGGGCACGCTGAAGACGCTGGATCAGCCGGTCATGCAGGTGAAAATGCTGATGATGCGGCGGCATGAAAAGGACTTCATCATGCGCCAGGCGCCGAAATACCTGGACCGCCTGAACGCCCGGGTGGAAGAGTTCCGGGCCTTTCCGGCCAGCTATTATGACAGCGCCGCCCAGCAGAAGGAGATCCTGGGGCTGATGGAAACCTACCAGAGGTCCTTTGCCGCCTATGTCGCGGAGTCGCTGCAGGAAAAGCAGCTGCGCAAGGAGGTGTCCGGCCACTATGCCGATGCCGAGCCGATGCTGGCTGCGGTCCATGAGGAGGTGCGCGCGCTGCTGGATCAGGTGCGGGCCCAGGGGGAGACCGTGAGCGCAGAGGCCCGGTCCAACGCCCTGCGGGCGGCCATCGGCGGTTCGGTGCTGTTCGTGGCGGTGGCCTTGCTCATGGCGCGCAGCATCGCCCGGCCGCTCAAGCGCGTTGACATCGCTCTGAAGAAAATGATGCAGAACGATTTCAGCGCCGAGATCCCCCAAACCCGCCTCCGTGAAATTTCGGCAATTGCCGGCGCAGTCGGCGATTTCCGCGATGCGGAAGCCGCCAAACGGCAGCTGACAGAAGAGATTTCCGGCGTCATCGCCGCCTGCGGCCGGGGCGACTTCTCGCGCCGTATCGCGGCCGGCGGCGGCCGGGACGGCGGGCTGGGCAACGGCGTCAACATGATCGGCGAAGTGGCCGAGAAAGGCTTGGGCGATGTTCTGACAGTGCTGGATGCACTCGCCGAGGGCGATCTGACCCGGCGCATGCCGTCCGGCCAGCAGGGTGTGTTCAAGGATATCTCCGCAGCCATCGACAATCTTGCCGGCAGCCTTGACGCCATTGTCCGGCAGCTGGCCGGCAGCAGCGAGACGCTGAACGACACCTCGCAGGAAATCGCCTCTTCGGTCGCCGATGCGTCGCAGCGCGGCGAATCCTCTGCCGCGGCGCTGGAGGAAACCGCGGCGGCGCTGCAGACGGTGCACGACACGGTTCAGGATACCGCTGGCAGCGCACAGGAGGCCCGCCAATTCGTCAATGACGCCCAAACCAAGGCGGAAGCCACCCGCGAAGTTGCCGAACAGACCGTCGCCGCCATGCAGCGCATCAAGGACTCCTCCGATGCCATCTCGAAGATCACCAGCCTGATCGACGACGTGGCCTTCCAGACCAACCTGCTGGCGCTCAACGCGGGGGTGGAGGCCGCTCGGGCGGGCGAAGCCGGCCGCGGGTTTGCGGTGGTCGCCTCGGAAGTGCGCGCGCTGGCGCAGCGGTCCTCGGACGCGGCCAAGGAAATCAGCGCGCTGATCAACAGCAGCCAGGCCGAAGTGACCGGCGGGGTGGAGCTGGTGGATGCCGCGGGCGAGGCGCTGGCGGCCATCCTTCAGACCGTTACCCAGGCGGCAGAGAAGGTGAACGAGATCGCCGAGAACACCACCGAGCAGGCCAACAGCATTTCGGAGGTCAATGTGGCGCTGGAAGCGCTGGACAAGGATTCCCAGCGCAGTGCCGCCATGCTGGAGGAGACCGCAGCGGCAGGGCAGATGCTGCGGGACGAGGCCGCCAGCCTGACCCGCGCCGTCGCCGGTTTCCGCCTTGCCCCCGACGCGCCGGCGGCGGCGGAAACGGGCCTGGCCGCCGCAGACCCGGCCCGCGCCGCCTGACACGCCCCCTGCGCCGGGCCCGCGCGGGTCCGGTGCAGCACGCCTGCCAGGGGAGCCTGTTTCAGCCGTCGACCACCGTCATCGGGCAGCCCCGGTGCGCATTCGGCATCCCCACATGATGCGGGTTCTGAACCAGGTACCAGACCGGCGCATACCCCGGCGCCTGGGTGCGCGAATAGGTGCAGCCGTCCGGCGAGGTCCAATGCGCCGCCCGGCCGTCGCGCGACACGCTTCCCTGAGAGATGAAACTGTTCACAATTTCCCGTTTCGCCACCGGGTTCCGGTAGTTGGTTGCGGGGCCGTACATATTCGACAGGTCGTTGCGGTCAAATTCCACTGCACCGCAGGCCGGCAGGCCCAAGCACAGGGTTACAGGCACAATCAGACGTAACATTGGCTGTCCTCGCACTGAAATCACACACCAGTCCGGCCTGCGTCAGCAACGCAATCCTCCACCCCAAGAGGAAGGAGACGCGCCGGAACAATCACAGGGTAATGATTGGAACAAAGCCTGTACATTCGATTAACATCCGGCAATCGCCTAAAATCCAAGGCACTTCGCCAGGAATGCGGGCCGCTTGCAGGGCAGATTGCCGCCCGCTACCGTCGCCCCGTTGCTTTAAGGCTGATTGACTTGGAAAAACCACCGTTCTTTTACCCTGATAAGGACGAGACACCCTACCGGCAGTGGTTCTCCGGGGCGTTTGACCCCGTCTTTGTCGCCCTGAACCCCTTTTTGAAGCTTCCCGGCCACCCGCCCTGGAAGAACGGCGACTGGACACCTGAGAGCGCCGTTAAGACCGCCAAGATGCAGGGGCCATCCTGCGGCGTGTCCTGGCAGGAGATCGCAGATCACTGCGGCTTCCCCTCCATCCGCCACGTCAACCGCGCGCTCGGCCTCACCGGGTCAAGACGCCTATCGCCTGAATTCGCTTGCCCCGGCGACACTGAAAGGATGCTGGAGGTCTGCGCCTCCCGCAGCATCTACCCGCCTGATGAGGGCTGTGCATCACCACTGCTCGAGCTTGCCATGGGCACCTTCCTCCGAGTGCTTGGCCACGAGCACGTCACGGCTGCCGGTCACTTCGGTGTTTCCCGGTCCTCGCTGCTGGCGCGGGACCTGCTGGACAGGCAGCAGGAGTGCGATTGGGTCGAATTATGGCCGGAAGACCGGTCGCTCTACTGCACGATCTACATCGACTATCATTACTACCTGATCTGCCAAACCCGCGGGAGCTGGCAGCAAGCCAGGCCTGAAGACTACTTCGAAGGCTTTTATGCCGACGCAGAAACCTGTGACTTCTGGGGCGTTGGGGATTTCACTTCTCCCTGACCGCACAACGAAAAACCCCCGCCGATTGCTCAGCGGGGGTCTTTGATCTTGTCAGAACCGGGCTTACCAGTCTTCGCGGACCACGACGCGGGTCTTGACCGGCAGCTTCATCGCCGCCAGGCGCAGGGCCTCGCGGGCGATTTCATCGCTGACGCCGTCGATCTCGAACATCACGCGGCCAGGCTTAACCTTGGCTGCCCAGTAGTCCACGGAGCCTTTACCTTTACCCATACGGACTTCGGTCGGCTTCGAGGTCACCGGAGTGTCCGGGAAGATACGGATCCAAACACGGCCCTGACGCTTCATGTGGCGGGTCATGGCACGGCGGGCAGCTTCGATCTGGCGTGCAGTCACACGCTCAGGCTGGGTCGCCTTCAGGCCATAGGTGCCGAAGTTCAGGTCGGAACCGCCTTTTGCCAGGCCGTGGATCCGGCCCTTGTGCATCTTGCGGAATTTAGTGCGCTTTGGCTGAAGCATCTCAAATCCTCCTTAGCGACGGCCGCCACCAGCACCACGGGGTGCAGGGCCGTCCTGGATTTCTTGTGCTTTACGGTCACGCGCCGAAGGATCGTGCTCCATGATCTCGCCTTTGAAGATCCAGACCTTGATCCCGATGATCCCGTAGGGGGTCATCGCTTCGGAGTGTGCGTAATCGATGTCGGCACGCAGGGTGTGCAGCGGCACGCGGCCTTCACGGTACCATTCGGTACGCGCGATTTCCGCACCGCCCAGACGGCCGGCGACGTTCACCCGGATACCCAGGGCGCCCATGCGCATGGCGTTCTGCACGGCCCGTTTCATGGCACGGCGGAAGGACACACGGCGCTCCAGCTGCTGGGCGATCGACTCGCCGACCAGCTGAGCGTCCAGTTCCGGCTTGCGCACTTCAACGATGTTGAGGTGCAGCTCGGAGTCGGTCATCTTGGCGATTTTCTTGCGCAGGACTTCGATGTCCGCGCCTTTCTTGCCGATGATGACGCCCGGACGGGCGGTGTGAATGGTCACGCGGCATTTCTTGTGCGGGCGTTCGATGATGACGCGCGCAATGCCAGCCTGCTTGCATTCTTCCTTGATGAACTCGCGGATTTTCAGGTCCTCGAGCAGCAGATCACCGTAGTCTTTGGTGTCGGCGTACCAGCGGCTGTCCCAGGTGCGGTTGACCTGAAGGCGCATGCCGATCGGATTGACTTTCTGACCCATTAGGCTTGCTCCTCAACTTGACGCACCTTGATGGTGATCTCCGCGAACGGCTTCAGGATTTTGCCGAACCGGCCGCGGGCACGCGGACGGCCGCGCTTCATGGTCAGGTTCTTGCCAACCCATGCCTCGGCGACGATCAGTTCATCGACGTCCAGGTTGTGGTTGTTTTCAGCATTCGCGATGGCGGACTGAAGGCATTTCTTCACGTCCTGCGCGATCCGCTTGTTGGAGAAAGTCAGGTCGGTCAGGGCCTTCTCGACTTTCTTGCCGCGGATCATCTGAGCCACCAGGTTCAGTTTCTGCGGGGAGGTACGGAGCATGCGCAGTTTTGCCATTGCTTCGTTGTCTGCCACGCGGCGGGGGTTCTTTTCCTTGCCCATGACTTACTTCCGCTTCGCTTTTTTGTCTGCGGCATGGCCATAATAGGTGCGGGTCGGCGAGTATTCACCGAACTTCTGACCGATCATGTCTTCCGAGACGTTGACGGGGATATGCTTCTGGCCGTTGTACACACCAAAGGTCAGGCCGACGAACTGCGGCAGGATGGTGGAACGGCGCGACCAGATCTTGATCACTTCATTGCGGCCCGATTCACGCGCTGCTTCGGCCTTTTTCAGGACGTAAGCATCAACGAAGGGGCCCTTCCATACGGAACGTGCCATGGATTAGCGGCCTTTCTTCTTGGCGTGGCGCGAGCGGACGATGAGCTTCTGCGACGCCTTGTTTTTGTTGCGGGTCCGTTTGCCCTTGGTCGGTTTGCCCCAGGGGGTCACCGGGTGGCGGCCACCGGAGGTCCGGCCTTCACCACCGCCGTGGGGGTGGTCGATCGGGTTCATGACGACACCACGCACGGAAGGACGCTTGCCCTTGTGGCGCATACGGCCGGCTTTACCGAAGTTCTGGTTCGAGTTGTCCGGGTTCGACACGGCACCGACGGTGGCCATGCATTCCTGACGGACCAGGCGCAGTTCGCCCGAGGACAGGCGGATCTGAGCGTAACCGCCGTCACGGCCAACGAACTGAGCATAGGTACCGGCTGCACGGGCGATCTGGCCGCCTTTGCCGGGCTTCATTTCGATGTTGTGAACGATGGTACCGATCGGCATGCCCGAGAACGGCATTGCGTTGCCCGGCTTGATGTCGGCTTTTGCAGACGCGACAACCTTGTCGCCAACAGCCAGACGCTGCGGCGCCAGGATGTAGGCTTGCTCGCCGTCTTCGTATTTGATCAGCGCGATGAATGCGGTCCGGTTCGGGTCGTATTCGATCCGCTCAACGGTGGCCGCTACATCAAATTTGTTCCGTTTGAAGTCAACGATCCGGTAGAGGCGCTTTGCGCCGCCGCCACGGCGGCGTGCAGTGATCCGTCCGGTGTTGTTCCGGCCGCCCGATTTGGTCAGGCCCTCAGTGAGGGATTTGACCGGACGCCCTTTCCAAAGCTCCGAACGGTCGATCAGAACCAGCCCACGCTGGCCCGGCGTCGTCGGTTTATACGACTTGAGTGCCATGCTTTCTGTCTTCCGTTTAGCGTGCCAGGCCTTAGGTTCTTGTCTTTGGCCCAGCTATGTTGAAAGCCCCCCGAAGGTGGCCGATTTATAGGGCCCCGAAGGTCCCCGAGTTCGAACATCCTGACAAACATAAGGACCCCGGAAACGAATCCGGGGTCTTCAGGATGGATGGCGTTTAACAGACACGCCGGGGGGTGGCAATGACAGAGTTTCAGCTGTCCGGCAAATGCCGCGATGGCAGCCGCCGCGGCTTGGAAGCGCGTTCCGGGAACCGGCTGAAGCTGCCGTGTGAACGGCAACAGGCCGCGCTCAGCGACCGTCGCCGCGCCCGAAGGTGTCGCTCCAGAATTTGAGCAGCAACGCCCGCCTGTTGGGATCAAGCGCAACCAGCAGCGAAGGGGCAAGCGGGATCGACCGGCGGGCGCTGGGAGCCAGGCCGGAGTCCGCTGCCGCAATCTCGGTGACGAGGCCCGCCTTGGCCAGCAGCTCCTGCGCGTCCGGGCTCAGCAGGAAATCGAGAAGATCCACAGCCGCTGCCTTTTGCCGGGCCTTTGCGGGGATCATATAGGCGCGCGACAGCACAAGGGTGTAATCCTCGGGCAGAATGGTGCCGACCTCGGGGGCGGAGGCACTGGCGACATAGGACCCCAGCACGTTGTAGGCGATCAGGAAGCGGCCATCCGCCACGCCGGCGATGATCTCGGCGGAACAGCAGGTGGCGACGGCGTCGACACGGGCAAAGCCTTCCATCAGGGCGCCGAAGGTCGTGGCCTCCAGGCTGTCGCTGTAGGCGAACAGGTAGCCAAGGCCGGAGGCGGCGATGTCATAGGTGGCGATCCTGCCGCGGTAGAGGCCGGGTTCGGCGCGCAGCGCGTCGAGCAGGGCAAAGCGGCTGCGCGGCACATCGGCGCCGTCAAGCAGCTGCTTGTTGTAGACGATCACCGCGGGCTCGGTGGTGATCCCCCAGAGTTCATCGCGCCATCGCCGCGACGGCGGCAGCGCCAGCGCAGCGGGCGAACGGTGCGGATGGGCGCAGGCCGCGTTGACCAGCCAGACCATCTGCTGCACCGCGGAGGACAGGACCGCATCGGCAGGCGGTGTGCCCTGCTGGCAATCGGCGCGGCTTTGGGCAAACAGCGCATTGGAGCCCCATTGCTCGTAAGTGATCGTCAGCCGCGGGTTCAGTTCCGCAAAACGTTCGATAACCGGGCGGATGATGCTGTTGTCGGTGGTGGAGCGCAGCAGGAAAGGCACCGGGCCGCTGCCGTACTGATGGGTCGCCTCCTGCGCGGCGGCCGCGGCAGGACACAGCGCGGCAAGCAACATCAGCAGGCGCCGGATCCGCATCATGCCCCCTCCTCCGCGGCGGGCAAGACCAGCGCCGCGCGAAAACCGTCCTCTTCGCGCGCCATCTCCACCCTGCCGCCAAAGGCAGCCGCCACGGAGGCCACGATCGACAGGCCGATGCCGGTGCTGTTTTCCTGGGTCCCGGCGCTGCGGTTGAACCGGCTGCCCAGCTGCGCCGTGACCGCAGGCGCCGGGCCGGGGCCGGCATCGCGGACCCATAACACCGCGTCGCCGCCGCGCTGCTCCGCGCCGATGGCCACCGGCGGGGTGCCGTGCCGCAGTGCATTGCCCAGCAGGTTGCTGCCGGCCTCGCCAAGGGAAAAGGCATCGGCACGCACCATCACGGGATCCTCGCCGATTTCCAGCCGCAGGTCGGTGCCGGGCGCCAGCAGCGCGTGATCGTTGCGTTCCATGATTTCGAGCGCGACTTCGCGCAGGTCGACGGGCAGCCGCGGGGCGCTGTCGGTGCGGTGCACCACCAGTGCCCGGCTGAGCAGCTGCTCCAGCAGGGTGCCCAGCGACCGGGTGCGTGCCAGCAGCCGGTCCATGGCCCGGCGGCGGGCCGCTTCGCCGGGTTCGGCAACGGCGGTTTCCGCCTGCACCCGGATCGCGGCCACCGGGGTGCGCAGCTGGTGCGCAGTGTCGGAAATCAGGTTGCGCATTGCCTCGACCTGCCCGTCCAGCCGCCCCATGAAGCGGTTCATGGCGCCCAGCACCACCTGCAGCTCCCGCGGCAGGCGTCCGGTGGCGATCGGGGTCAGGTCATAGGGATCACGGCGGGCCAGATCCTCGGTGATCGCGTCAAGCGGCCGCAGAGCCGTGCGGATGACCAGCCAGGCCATCACCATCAGCGCCAACCCCGCCGCCGCCATCGGCAGCAGCGCGTCCAGCATCAGTTCCGCCGTCATCGCCTTGCGCGCCCGCAGGGTCTGGCCGACCACAACCTCGACCAGGCCGGAGAAATCGCGTTCCGCAAAGCGGCGGGTGACCCGCACGAACCGGGCAGGCTCGCCATTGAGTTCGGCTTCGAAATACTCCGGCCCGCTGCTGCCGGGTGCGGGCGCGTGGATTCCGGTTCCGGGGTCAACGCCGGTGATAAACACCTGACCGGGTCCATGCACCGCGTAATAGATGCGGTCTTCGGGCGCCTGCGCCAGCAGCTGGAAGGCCGAAACCGGCAGATCGGCGACCGGGGCGCCCGATTGCACACGGACCGACTCCGCGATGTCGCTTGCCGCGCCCAGCAGGATCCGGTCATAGGCCTGGCGGGCTGCCTGCTGGCCGTTCAGCCAGGCAGAGCCGGAGACCAGCAGCCCGCCCAGGAGCAGGATCAGCAGCACCGCCCCCAGCACCCGGGCCGCCAGGGTGAGCGGCGGGCGCGGCTCAGCCATTCAGATGCAGCCGGTAGCCGACCCCCCGCTGGGTGGCGATGCTGACGTCGCTGCCCGCGATCTTCTTGCGCAGGCGCGCGATATAAAGCTCGATCGCATTCTCACCCACATCGGCATCGTCAAATCCATAAAGCGAGTCATAGAGCCGGGTTTTGGAGAGATAACGGTCCTGGTGGCGGATCAGCATATCCAACAGCGCCGCCTCCCGCCGGGTCAGTTCCAGCAGGCGCCCGTCCAGCCGGGCGCTGCGGTCGCTGGGGGCAAACACCAGCGAGCCAAGGACGATCTGTTCGTCCTTGCGGTCTGCCTGGCGCCGCACCAGCGCCCGCAGCCGCGCCTCCAGCTCGCGCTGGTCGAAGGGCTTGCCCAGGTAATCATCCGCCCCCTGGTCCAGCGCCGCCACCCGGTCATCCACCGAGGTCAGGGCGGTCAACATCAGCACCGGCGCCGGGTCGCCTGCCAGGCGCATTTCGCGCAGCAGCGACAGACCGGATCCGTCCGGCAGGTTGATGTCGAGGATCACCGCGTCGTATTTCTGCACGGCGCGGCAGTCGCGGGCGCTTTCGATGTCCGGCGCCAGATCGCAGACAATGCCGCAGCGGGCCAGATGAGCAATCACGCCCTCGGCCAGATCCTCTGCATCCTCGACCATCAGGACCCGCATCTTATGGCACTCCGCGTTGCTGAAACCGGCGACAGGTTGGTGACAGCTTCAATGGGTAAACATGTCTAACCCGCAGGAAAGGGGCTGCCAAAGCGATTTCTTGCAGAGGAATTTCCGGCGCTTGGGAGTGCGCCGGCCATGACCTGAGGAGGAACATATGAAATTCACCGTCACCCGCGGCCTGGTTGCCGCTGCCGCCCTGTCACTGTCTGCCATTGCCGCCGGCGCGCAGGAAAACCCCGAGTGCATCGCCCCGGCCAACCCGGGCGGCGGCTGGGACTTCACCTGCCGCCAGGTCGGCAAGTCGCTGCAGGATCTGGGGCTGATCGACAAGACCATGCAGGTCGTGAACCTGGCCGGCGGCGGCGGCGGCGTGGCCTTTGCCGAGGTGGTCAACAAGCGCGTGGACGATGGCAACCTGATCGTCGCCGCCTCCAGCGCCACCGCAACCCGCCTGGCGCAGGGCGCCTATCCGGGCAACAGCATGGACCAGGTGCGCTGGCTGGCCTCCATCGGCGCCGACTACGGCGTGATCGCGGTTGCCGCTGACAGCGGCATCGAGACGCTGCCGCAGCTCTTGGACACCATCAAGGCCGATCCGTCCTCAGTCTCTGTCGCCGGCGGCTCTGCGGTTGGCGGCTGGGATCACCTGAAGGTGCTGATCGCGGCCAGTGCCTATGGCATCGAAGATGTGCGCACCGTGAAATACATCGCCTTTGACGGCGGCGGCGAGGCCGTGACCCAGCTGCTGGCCGGGTCGGTGCAGGCCTTTACCGGCGACATTTCCGAAGCGAAGGGGTTCGTGGATTCCGGCGATATCAAGGTGATCGCGGTGCTGTCGCCAGAGCGCCTGCCGGGTGAGTTCGCGGATTTCCCGACCGCCAAGGAACAGGGCGTTGAAGCCATCGGCGCCAACTGGCGCGGCTTTTATGCGCCGGGCGGCATGTCGGACGAGGCCTATGAAGCCTGGGTTTCCAAGATCGGCGATCTCTATGCCTCTGACGAGTGGAAAGACGTAATGGCCGCCAACGGCCTGGCGCCGCTGGACCTGCAGGGCGCCGCGTTCCAGGATTTCGTGGCCGGTTCGGTTGCGCAGATCCAGTCGATTTCCAAAGAGATCGGCATCATCAAGTAACCTGCGCCGGGCCAGCCCGGGGGAGGCCGCGCAGCCATGCGGCCCCTTCGGCGGGCTGGCCCCGCCTGACACCTGAACTGGAGACCGCCATGAGCGATCGTATCTTCGGTGTCTTCGGCATGATCCTTGCCGCCGGCTATGTCTTTGCCGCGCTTGCGATCGAGGAAAGCTTTCTCTCCGATGCCGTCGGCCCCAAGGCCTTTCCCCTGATCATCGCTGCCATCCTCGGCCTGTCGAGCGCCGTGATCGCGCTGCGCCCGGACCCGGAACCGCATTGGCCCGCCCTGGGACGGCTGGCGGAAGTGGCTGCCGCGGTGGTGGTGCTGATCCTCTATGCCGAGATGCTGCCCGTCGCGGGTTTTGTCATCGCCACCGCCTTTGCCGCCGCCTATCTGGCCTGGCGGCTGGGGTCGGGACCGCTGGAGGCGGCAGCCGTGGGCGCGGGCACTTCCGTTGGCATCTATGTCACCTTTCACCTGATCCTGGGCCTGTCGCTGGCCAAGGGTCCGCTTGGCTTCTGAGGAGGGCGGAACATGGAGCTTCTCGCAAATCTTGGCGACGGCTTTGCCATCGCGCTCAGCTGGCAGAACATAGGCCTGGCGCTGCTGGGGTGTTTCCTGGGCACCATCATGGGCGCGCTGCCCGGACTGGGGCCGTCGAACGGGGTCGCTATCCTGATCCCGCTGGCCTTTACCATGGGGCTGGGGGCGACGCCCTCGCTGATCCTGCTGACCAGTGTCTATTACGGCGCCATGTACGGCGGGCGCATCAGCTCGATCCTGCTGAATATTCCCGGCGACGAGCCGGCCATGATGACCTGCCTGGACGGCCACCCGATGGCCAAGAAGGGGCTGGCGGGCGAAGCCCTGTCGCTGTCGGGCATCGCGTCCTTCGTGGGTGCGTTCCTGGCCACCTGGGGGCTGATCCTGCTGGCGCCGCAGCTGGTGAAGATCGCCCTGCTGTTCGGCCCGGCCGAGTATTTCGCCCTGTTCGCGCTTGCTTTCATGACGCTGGGCGGCGTGTCCTCGACCAACCAGGCGAAATCGGCCTTTGCCGCGGCGCTGGGGCTGGGACTGGCAACCATCGGCGTCGATACCCAGACCGGAGTGCCGCGGTTCACCTTCGGCGAGGTGCATCTGTATGACGGGCTTGACTTCCTGGTCGCCATCGTCGGCCTGTTTGCCCTGTCCGAGGTCTTCATCTTCCTGGAAACCCGGCACGGCGGATCGGACGCGGCAGGGCGCAAGCTGACCATCGGCAAGCTCTACCCGCCAATGGCGATGATCCGGCAGACCACGCCCACCATGCTGCGGACCTCCTTTTTGGGCTTCATTGCCGGGGTGCTGCCCGGCGCCGGCGCTTCGCTGGGATCGTTCATCTCCTATTCGATGGAAAAGAAGCTGGTCGACAAGGAGGGCACCTTCGGCACCGGCGACCCGCGCGGCGTGGCGGCGCCCGAAGCCGGCAACAATGCCGCGGCCGGCGGAGCCCTGGTGCCGATGCTGGCGCTGGGGGTGCCGGGATCGGGCACAACCGCAGTGCTGCTGGCGGTGCTGCTGGCGCTGAACATCACGCCGGGTCCGCTGCTGTTCAGCCAGAACCCGGACGTGGTCTGGGGTCTGATCGCCGCCCTGTTCATCGCCAATATCATGCTGCTGGCGATGAATATCCCGATGGTGGGGCTGTTCACCCGCGTGCTGATGATCCCCTCGCGCATCCTGATGCCGATCGTGGCGATGGTGAGCTTCGTCGGCATCTACGGCATTTCCGGCAGCACCTTCGACCTCTTGGTGATGATCGGCTTCGGGGTCATGGGCTGGGTGCTGCGCAAGCTGGATGTGCCGCTGGTGCCGGTCATTCTGGGCACGCTCTTGGGCAACGCGATGGAGAACAACCTGCGCCGTGCGGTGACCATCGACAACGGCAACTGGTGGACCCTTGTGGACAGCCCGCTGTCCATCGCGCTCTGGGCGATAGCGATCATCGGCTTTGTGCTGCCGCTGATCGTCGGTGCGCGGGTAAGGGCCAAGATGCACCAGCGCCAGGACGAGGAAGGCGCGATCAGCGACTGACCCCGCAAACCGCCATCCCGGTCCTTGTTCCGGGATGGCGGACATGGGCCCGCGCCTGCCTGCGCTGCATTGCCCGGATAGCGCCCAGACAGGCGAAAGCGCAAACGGTTTGGCGGCTGATCGTCACGGCGGCTTGGTTTACAACGGCAAATGATCGTTGCCAGGCCTTTCGCCCCGCTTGATGTCAAAGCTTGCCCCGTCCACCGCGCGCAGCATCTGCACTTCGGTTTTGAACAGCGTGCGGGTCTTGAAAGGGAAATGCACCGCTAGATCCTTGACCTCAATCAGCGAGTCCTTGTGCTTGCTCATGCTGTGCTCCGGCCCTTGTTTGTGTGCAGCCAGCAGCGCACCGCGCGGCCGGGTATTGTTGAGGTTTCCGCCGGCTCCTGCGCATCACAGGTGCCCGCGATGGCTTGGGCGCAGCGGGTGTGGAACGGACAGCCCCTCGGACGCGCCGTGGGACTGGGAAAATCGCCAGGCACCGGCTTCAGGCGGTCGTACAGATGATCCAAGCTGGGAATCGCGGCCAGCAGCCCTTGGGTATAGGGGTGCTGCGGGTTGCGGATCACTTCTTTGGCAGGGCCCCGCTCTACGATTGTACCCAGATACATCACCGCCACGTCATCGGCGATCTGTGCAATCACGCTATTGCCATGAAGGCCCACCGCGGCCTCAAAGGGCGTGCGTTGGCGGGCAAATCCGCAAGCGGCAAGGCTTCGGCTACAATCTGAAGCCGCAACTCACAACAAGCGGCGACCAGATCCGCGGGGAGCGCGAGATCAACCCGGAGGAGGCCGCGGTCGTGCACAGGATCTTCCGGGATTATGCCAAGGGCCTGCCCCCCAAGAAGATCGCAGAAGCGCTCAATACTGAAGGCGTGCCGTCCCCGCCCGGCCGCCAATGGGGCGCCTCCACCATCCATGGCAACCGCCGGAGGGGCACCGGCATTCTGAACAATGAGCTCTATGTCGGGCGCATGGTCTGGAGCCGGCTGACCTACGACACCAACCCCGACACAGGGAAACGGCTGTCCCGCCTCAATCCGCCGGAAGACGGGATCACGGAGGATGTCCTCGGCCTGCGTATTCTGGATGACCAGCTCTGGCAGGCGGTGAAGACGCGTCAGGGTGAGGTGCGGCAGGCGATGAACCCGGCGGGTGTTCTGACGGAACGGCCGAAGCTTGAACGCGCGCGCCGCCCAACCTATCTGCTGTCAGGCCTCTTGCGCTGCGGCTGCTGCGGCGACGGCTTTGCCAAGATCTCCAAGGACAGCTACGGCTGCGCTGGTGCCCGGAACAAGGGCGCTGCGGTCTGCACCAACCGCGCCACCATCGGCCGGACAGAAGTGGAAGAGCGGGTGCTTTCCGGGCTGAAACAGCGCCTCCTGGCACCGGACCTGCTGGCGCAGTTTGCGGAGGAATTCCGCAAGGCGTTCAACGACGCCGCCGCGGGGCCTGCCAGGACCGGCAGAAGGCCGAACACTCCCTCAAGAAGGTGGAAAGCCGGATCGCAAACATCCTGACAGCTATCTAGGACTGCATGTATACCGCATCGATGAAGGACAAGATGTCTGAGCTGGAGGGTGAGAAGGCCCGCCTTGAGGCGGTCATCGCGGACAATCCGGAGCCCCCTGCCCTGCGGCTGCACCCGGGCCTGTCGGCGCGGTACCGGGAGCTGATCGAGGATCTTGCTGGCGCTCTAAATGCACCGGAAGTGCGGCGGGAGGCGTCGGCGTCGCTGCGGGTGCTGATTTCGGAAGTTCGGATGGTTCCGGACGCGGATGCGCCGGGCGGGCATCAGCTTGAACTTGTTGGGGAATTGGCGGGGCTGATGGCTTTGGGGAGCCCTGAATCGAAAGAGCCCCCGCTGGCGGCGAGGGCTTGGTCGGAAACGTTGGTTGCGGGAGCGCGCATTGGACTTTGGCGAAAAGAAAGATCTTCGCCCCTGTTCGCAGGTAAGATACACCGCATACCGGAGTCGCCCACCACAGGACCGACAGGCGCATGTCAGTTAGTCGAGGCCGTTTCCGGCGAAGCGCCGTCGGTGGCACCCTGACCGTATTTGCCTTGGCTCGATGCTGCGGCCAACTCCTCTGCGTCCGCAGCCGCCTCGGTCTCCTCTTCTTCGGCGTCCTCATGCATCTCATCGACGACCTCCGGCCGCAGCGGATGGGTAGAAATCCGAGGCCGTTGCCGGCCGGGCCGCAGATGAGCTGCATGAGCTCGTCGAGCGTGTGGTGGTGCATTGGGACGAAGAGGCGCCGGGCCACTGGCTCTCGATCGAGGGCAACCTGCTGGAGATGCTACGCAAATCGGCGCCGAGGGATCTCGACGCCGTGCGTGGTGCGATTTTCGCGGAAGTTGGTTGCGGGAGCACGCAGCCAGCGTTGCAGAACTCGGCTGAGCTGTCGTATTTAACCAACAAAGCTTGGTGAGAGCTCGCAGCTACCTTTGCCGGTCTTTACCGGGAGCAGGTCGCCGGTCTTACCGCCGCACTGAACGATCCTGCCACCAAGAGCGAAGCTGGCACGATCCTCCGCAGCCTCCTGTCCGAGGTGCGACTGATCCCGGAAGATGGTTCTCTGGCCATTGAACTGGTTGGCGAACTTGCGGGACTGATAGCATTGGGGCAAACAAAAACGGCCCTTGAAGCAGGTGCTTCGGGCCGTTCTCTATCGC